>NZ_BBRH01000025.1 GCF_002090055.1 Demequina sp. NBRC 110051 | reverse complement strand
ATTCTGCGACCCTCATGTCCCGCTAGGACGCGGCTGCGGGGCTGAAGCCGAGGAACGGCCTAGAAGTCCCAGTTGGTCAGCGGCGCGACCGGCGACATCATCGCCACCGCGAGTTCGCGGGCCTGGCCGGGCGTGTGCTCGTGAATCTGTCCCGCCGCGGCGAGCGCCTCGACCGAGGTGCCGCCCAGGTAGATGGTCGATAGGTGGCGAGCGTCCATCGACAGGTCCGCCTCGCCGTGCGGGTCGTCACTGATCTTCGTCACGGTGGCATCCGCGCCTTCGACCACGATGCGCCACACGCCCGCGTTGTCCGGCACGTGCTTGTCGGTGAGGGCAAACGTGACCGAGCAGTCGTGGAAGTACTCGCGCGCCTCCAGCGCGGTCTCGACGTCCAGCAGGCGCACCCAGAGGTTGTCGATGACCTTGGATCGGATGCCGCGCGAGTCCTTCAGCTGGTACAGCAGCGGGTCATCCGTCGCGAGGTTCTCGGTGTTGGTGGTGCCCACCAGATCGAAGTCGGTGAGTGTGGCCCACAGTCGCTGTGACGCGGCCGCCGTGAGCGACCCATGCTCGCGCACCTGGCACACGCCGTCGTGGATGCCCAGCTCAGAGTCGGGCTTGCGGCGGAAGAACGCATACGCCACGGGCTCGCCGCGGTCCTCGACGATGCAGATGCGCCACTTCTCGTAGCCGTGGCGGTTGCCCACGGGGTCGGTGAAGCGGGCGTTACGGCCCGAGCCCACGGGGTTGATGATGGTCGCGGGGCGCGTGAGCTTGGCCTGCAAGTCCGACACGAGCTCGTCGTGCTTGTCGAAGTCGGCGCGCTCCAGGCGCACCGTGAGATCGTCGGCGCCCTCGACCGGCCACATCTTCGAGCCGCGCGGGATGGACGCCTTCACGGTCTGCGATGCCATGCCGTAGCCAAAGCGCGAGTAGATCTCAGCCTCCATCGCGTACAGGGCGCTCACGGCCTCGCCGCGCTCCAGGCACCGCGCGAAGTGGTCGTGCATCATCTGCGTCATGAGGCCGCGGCGGCGGTGTGCGGGGTGCACGCCCAGCCACGACAGGCCCGCGGTGGGGACGCGCCGGCCCCCGGGCGTGACCATCTCGGTGCCGAAGCTCGCGTGGACGGCGGCGATGTCGCCGAGCTCGCCGCGCCGGTCGTCGGTCACCTGCAGCGCGCGGGCGCGCTCGGTGGGCAGTGCGTCGACGTAATCCTGGCGGTCCTCGATGAGCCATTCGCCCACGAAGGCCCACTGGACCACCTGGAAGAACTCGTCGAGACGGTCCTCGGGGACGGAGATGGACTGGTAACCCTCTGCCTTCTTCATGCTTCTACCATTTCAGGTTTTGTGCGGGTAAAGAAATCGTGAGGTGTTCTTCCCTCGGGGGAATACGGCCGATGCCGTGGCTGGCTTGGGTGGTCAGAACCCGATATTGCAGGACGGCGCGAGGTCGGACAGCATGGCGCGCGAGAGCTCGCTGGCCGCGCCGTCGCGGTGCTCCGTCACCAGGCCAGCGCGCGTGAGAGTGGCGATGGAGGTGCCGCCCAGGTAGGCCGCGCCGAGTTCCTGAATGCTCATCGAGAGGTCCGCGTCGTCGTCGGTGCGGGTCACGGTGGCCTCGCCGCCCGTCACGCGAATGCGCCACGTGCCGGCGTTGTCGGGCACCTGCGGGTCCGCTATGGCGACCGTGACGTCGCAGTCGGCGGCGTAGCCGCGGCCCTCGAGCGCCGCGGCCACGTCGAGGACGCGCACCCACAGGTTGTCCTCGATCGACGCACGGGCACCGCGAGGATCGACCAGCAGGTGGAGCGTCTCGTCGTCGAGCGCGATGCGGGAGATGGCCGTCTTGGACATGAGGTCGAAGTCGACGAGCACGCGCATCAGCCGGGCCGTGGCATGCGCAGCGGCCGATCCCCACGCGCGCACCTGCACCTTGCCGTCGGGGGAGTGCAGATCCCAGTTGGCCTTGCGATTGAGCAGCGCCCACGCGAGCGGGCGCTCGCCGTCGCGCACGATCACGATGCGGAGCTCGTCGGCTCCGTCGCGGTCGGCCTCGATATCCAGGAAGGCCTCCGCGACCGTGACCTCTTCGAAGTCCACGATGCTGCCGGGCCTCGTCATCGCCGCCTGCACCTCCTGGAGCACCGGGGCATGCCGGTCGTAGGAGGCCGAGTCGATCTCGACGATGAGCTCGTCTGCGCCCGCCACCTCTCGCATCTTGGCCCCACGCGACAGCTCGACCATCGCGGTACGCGCAGCGAGGCCGTAGCCGAAGCGCTGGTAGATCTGTGTCTCCGAGGCGTACAGCGCGCTGATCGCCTCGCCGCGTGCACGGGAGTTCGCGAAGTGGTCCGCGATCATCGCGGTCAGCAGGCCGCGCCTGCGATGGCCCGGGTGCACCGACACCCACGACAGCCCGGACGTGGCGATGGAGCGCCCGCCTGGGACCGCGAGGTGGAAACGAAACGACGTGTGTGCGGCCGCGAGCGTGCCCACGGTGCCGCGTGCGGCATCGGCCACTTCGACGGCGCGGCCGGCGCCGAAGGGATAGACGCGCGTGATGAAGTCGGCGTCCTTCTGGGGCACGGTGAACGCGAACGCGAACGACGTCACATGGAGGACCTCGACCGCGCGCGAGGCGTCGGTCGAGATGAGGCGGTAGCCATCGGGGGAACTCATGGAGCGATCGTGGCACACGTCGGTGCGCCGGGCGCGCTTAGCCCGCCATGGCCTCCTCGATGGGCGTGCGCAGGCGCTCGTACTCGACCTTGATGCAGTGGTTCTGCACCACGGTGAGTCCCGCCTGTGCGGCGACCGCTGCGGCACCGTCGTTCACGATGCCCAGCTGCAGCCACAGCATGTCCGCCTCGGCCTTGACCGCAGCGTCCGCGACCGGCGCCACGTGCTCGGCGCGCCGGAACACGTCCACGATGTCGGGCTTGACGGGAAGGTCCGCAAGGTCGGCGTAGAACGCGTGGCCCCGGATCTCTTCGCCCACGGCGACGGGGTTCACGAGGTAGACCTCATAGGGTGTGTGCTCCATCAGCCACACCGCGATCGCGTACGACGTGCGGTGATCGTTGGGGGAGGCCCCCACCACGGCGACGGTGCGCGCCTGGGACAGGGCCGCGACCAAAGCATCGTCGTCGGGCAGGTGCGCTGCCATGGGAGCGGGACACGCGTCGGAACCGTCGAACGAGACGGGCTCAATGCCAAAGGTGCTCATACCCACAAAACCGTACCCGCGCATCGGCCATTCCCACGGGTGCGAGGCGGCACGAGGGGAATGGCGGCCCCGCCCCGCGGCGTTATGACGGGCGACGGCGCCCGCGGTACGAGCGGGCCAGAACTACAAGGAGATCTGTCATGACGGAGTCGCAGACCCCCGCGATTGGTATCGAGGAGAAGGACCTGAAGGCCATCAACGCCGGCCTTGGTCAGACCCTCGCCGACACGTTCACGCTGTACCTCAAGACGCACGGCTATCACTGGAACGTGACCGGTCCGCACTTCCGCTCGCTGCACCTCATGCTCGAGGAGCAGTATCAGGCGCTCTTCGAGGCCGCGGACGACCTCGCCGAGCGCATGCGCGCCCTCGGTGAGAAAGCCCCCGGGTCGATGGCGGAGATGCTGGAACTTGCCACGCTCAAGGACCACGAGCCCACGGACGACGCGATGACGATGGTGAAGAACCTGCAGCGCGACCACGAGGCCGTCGCCGCGGCGATTCGGCCGCTGTCGGAGGCGGCCGACGAGGCGGGCGACGGCGCGACCGCCGACCTCTACAACGCGCGGCTCGACTTCCACGAGGAGACGGCCTGGATGCTGAGGGCCTTCGCCTCGTAAGCCACGCCAGAAGAATGACAACGGGCCCCTCACCGATCGGTGAGGGGCCCGTCTTCGTTGGCGCGGCTGAGGGATCGCGCCAGACGTCTCGGAGCGGTGGCTCCGTTCGTCACAGTAGCGCCACTCTTGGCGCTCTGCCAGCCATGACACCGCGGTTTGTGAACAAGCCGACGGCGGCGTGTCGGCGTGTCAGATGTAGTACATCGCGGGCTCGCGCTGCTCGTGGTCCGCCGCCGCCGCGGCCGGAATAGCATCGGGGTCCGGGTGAATGTGTGAGTCGCCAGCGTCGATCGATGATGCCGCGGTCCCGGCCTCGCGTGCCGAGGGGTGCTCGCGGATTTTGGCGGGGATGCCGACCGCAGTGGCGCCGTCGGGGACGTCCTTCACGACCACGGCGTTGGCGCCGATGCGGGCGTCGCAGCCGATGTGCACCGGGCCCAGCACCTTGGCACCCGCCCCGACGACCACGCGGTCACCCACCGTGGGGTGGCGCTTGCCAGGGCTCATGGTGGTGCCACCCAGCGTCACCCCATGGAACAGCAGCACGTCGTTGCCGACCACGGCGGTCTCACCGATCACGACACCCATGCCGTGATCGATGAAGACGCGCCGCCCGAGCGTCGCACCGGGATGAATCTCGATCCCGGTGCGACGCCGCGCGTACTGCGACCACAGGCGGCCGTACGTCTTCAGGCCGTGGTTCCACAGCCAGTGAGCGATCCGGTGGTGCCACACGGCGTGAACGCCCTGGTAGGACAGCGCGATGACAAGGGCGGAGCGGGCCGCGGGGTCGCGGATCAGCGCCGTCTTGACATCCTCGATGGCCAGACGCAGGGGGCCGATGCGGTCAGCAGTCATGGGGACGGGGGACTCCTTAGTCCATCAGGTCGGCGTACAGCACCGACGACAGGTAACGCTCGCCGAACGACGGGATGATGGTGACGATGGTCTTGCCGGCGTTCTCGGGACGCTTGGCGACCTCGATGGCGGCGTGCAGGGCGGCGCCGGACGAGATGCCGACCAGCAGGCCCTCCTTGCGGGCCGCGGCGCGCGCGGTCGCGATGGCGGTCTCGGAGTCGACGTCGATGACCTCGTCGTAGATCTCCGTGTTGAGGATCTCGGGCACAAAGTTCGCGCCGATGCCCTGAATCTTGTGCGGGCCGGGCTCGCCGCCGTTGAGGATAGGCGACTCCTTGGGCTCGACGGCGATGATCTTCACCTCGGGCTTCTTGGCCTTCAGCACCTCACCCACGCCGGTGATGGTGCCGCCCGTGCCGATGCCGGCGACGACAATGTCGACCTCGCCGTCGGTGTCGGCCCAGATCTCCTCCGCGGTGGTCTTGCGGTGGATCTCGGGGTTGGCCTCGTTCGCGAACTGGCGGGCGAGGATCGAGCCGGGGCGCTCCTCGGCGATCTTGTTCGCCGCGTCGACGGCGCCCTTCATGCCCTCGGGTCCGGGGGTGAGGACCAGCTCCGCACCGAAGGCACGCAGCAGGGCGCGGCGCTCCTTCGACATGGTCTCGGGCATCGCGAGCACCACGTTGTAGCCGCGCGCGGCGCCGACCATCGCGAGCGCGATGCCGGTGTTGCCCGAGGTGGCCTCGACGATGGTGCCGCCGGGCTTGAGCTCGCCCGATGCCTCGGCGGCGTCGACGATGGCGACACCCAGGCGGTCCTTGACGGAGTTGGCGGGGTTGTAGAACTCGAGCTTGCCGAGCACCGTGGCGTCGACGCCCTCGGTGAGCGAGTTGATCTTGACGAGCGGGGTGTTGCCGATGAGCGCCGTGGCGTCCTCGTAGATCTTGGCCATATCTCTCTTCCTTGTGATGGTGGCTTGCAGGTAGTGACTTGCCTGGATGGGCACGGGGTGAGAACACGGCGAGTCGAGACTCGATTCCGGTTCAAGGCGAGCGCTGGCGGCGTGCGAGTGGGCCCAAGGGGGCCGGGAGCCAACGCTCTACAGACAGCAGCCCTCGCAGCACATGCGGCAGCACATGCTCGAGGGCTGGGGGCACATCGGGGCGGCAGTGACCTGCGTCGTGGCGACGCGGCTGCCGTTGCTCATGGTGAGTCTCCTCCGAGGGCGTGTGCGGCCAGGCTAGCGCCGATGCGCCCGTTGCGGCAACAAAACGACTTCCTTCGAGGTGCGCAGCGGCTCCAGTACGGTGCCTTCCGTGACCGTTTATCGAGAGCGCACCGTGCATGTCACGACGCTGCGGGCGACCATCGACGAGGTGTGGGCCTACGTGTCGAGCCGCGAAGCCCAGGTGAAACATGACCCGCGGATGGTGCGGATCGACGTGATCGAGGGTCAGTGGGCAACGATCGGGAGCCGCATGGTGACGACCGGCATCCTCGATTCGGGCGAGCACCACACGTTCGAGTCGGAGTTGATTGCCATTCGCCCGCCGGAGTCGTACACGACGCGATCGTGGTTTCCCGACGGCCACGTGACGGGAACGCACCAGTTTCGGCAGGTGGGCGGCGAGGTCGAGTGGAGCCACCAGATCGATATCGAGACCAGGAGCCTCACGTGGATCGAGCGCGTAGCGCTGCGGTCCACCCGCCGCGGACGAGAGCGATCCACGCGACGGACGCACGAGCAGGATGTCGCGGCCATACGTCATGCACTCGAGGCAATGCGGTCGGAGGCCCCGTGATGCCCGGCGCTAGGGTGAGTCAAGGCGACAGCGGCGTCGCCGCACGAGGGAGGTAAGCGTGAGCGACGAGTCGGTCGAGGTCACCAAGGAGATCCACGGGTCACCCGAGGAGGTTTGGCGCGTGATCACCGACCTCGATTCCGCGCCCGAGGTCATGCGCAACATCGTCGCCGTCGAGCGGGTCGAGGGCGAGGGCTTCTCCGTGGGAACGCGGTGGCGAGAGACGCGGCGGATGTTTGGCCGCGACGAGGCCGAGACCATGTGGGTCAGCGATATCGACGAGCCGCGCTCCTACACGGTCCAGTCGCGGGCGGGGGGTGCGCTGTATACGACGGTGTTCCGCCTCACCCCGATCGACGAGGGCACGGAGCTCGTCGTCACGTTCGGTGCCGAAACGGAGGACCCTGGAGTGGGCCAGCGTGTCATGATGGCGCTGTTCGGCAAGGCTGCCATGAAGGCCACGCGCAAGGCGCTCGTCGAAGACCTCGACGACATCGCCGTCGCCGTAGAGAAAGCAGGCTCGTGATGGAGTGGTTCTCGTTTGACGGCATCCCGTGGTGGGGAGTGCTCGTCGCGTTCGTGGTCACCTTCGCGTTCGGGTGGTTCTATTACTCGCCAGCCGGCGTCTTTCCTGTGTGGAAGCGGCTGGGCAAGATCGAGGCTTCCGACGTCGAGAACGCCAACATGGGCGTGGCATTCGGCGGCACGTTCCTCGCGAACGTGCTGGGGATCATCGTGCTGGCGATGCTCATGGTGGGCCTCGGCGTCGACGGCTGGGCCGCAGGGCTCACGTTTGGCGCGGTGATTGGACTGGTCTTCCGCGGGGGAGCGCATGCGTTGCACAACGGCTTTGCGGCCCGCCACCCGGGCGTGACGCTGCTCGATGCCCTGCACGACACCGTGGCCCTCGCCCTCTCGGGGCTGATCCTCGCGCTGTTCATGTAACGGATCCCGACCACGAGTTTGGTTGACGATTCACGGAATGCCGGCCACGGCATCGGCCGTTATCGATGGCATGACCGTGAATACCC
Source organism: Demequina sp. NBRC 110051 (assembly GCF_002090055.1). GTDB lineage: Bacteria > Actinomycetota > Actinomycetes > Actinomycetales > Demequinaceae > Demequina. The sequence continues at coordinate 1,108 of NZ_BBRH01000025.1, read as the reverse complement.
ACACCGCACCCACCCTCGGAACTCTCGACCTCGCCGGCGCGCCGCTCGCGCTCGGCGGCAACGTGTTCGGCTGGACCGCCGACCGCGACGATTCGTTTGCTGTGCTGAGCGGCTTCGCCGACGCCGGCGGGCGGCTTATTGATACGGCCGACGTCTACTCGGCCTGGGCTCCGGGCCACCGGGGCGGGGAATCCGAGGAGATGATCGGTCAATGGCTCGCCGCGACCGGACGTCGTGACGACGTCCTCATCGCCACCAAGGTCAGCGAGCACCAGGACTTCCGCGGGCTGTCCGCGTCGACGATCAAGACGGCGGCCGAGGCTTCGTTGAAGCGACTCGGGACCGATCACATCGACCTGTACTACGCGCACTTCGACCACGACGAGCCGATCGCTCAGACCGCCGCGGCCTTCTCCGAGCTGGTCGATGAGGGCCTGGTACGCGAGATCGGCATCTCGAACTTCTCGGTGGCACGTATCGATGAGTGGATGGATGCGGTGGCTGCCGATGGCCTGCACCGACCCGTCGCCCTGCAGCCGCATTACAACCTGGTGGAGCGTGGTTACGAGGGCGATCTGCGTGCCGCGGCCCAGCGCCACGGCCTGGGTGCGCTGCCGTACTGGTCGCTCGCGAAGGGCTTCCTGACGGGCAAATACCGTGACGGTGCTTCGGTCGAGAGCGTGCGAGCGGCCGATGCCTCCGCGTACCTCGATGACCGCGGGCGCCGGGTGCTGACCGTTCTCGACGAGGTCGCGGCGGCGCATGCGGTGCCTGTCGCGTCCGTCGCACTCGCGTGGCTCGCGGTGCAGCCCACCGTGGTGGCGCCGATCGCGTCGGCTCGCAACACGTCGCAGCTCGAGACGCTCGTGGGGGCGTTGTCGCTCACGCTCGCAGACGACGAGGTGGAGGCGCTGACGGCCGCGTCGGCGTAGTTCCGCTGCGCTGTGCGCGCTGGCCCGCGCCACCGTGCGCCCTAGGAGCCGTTGAGTGCCCGCTTCCGCGTGAAACCGGGCACCGGATGGCTCCCAGGGCGCGGACGCGGGCCGAGGACGGCGAAAGCCCGGGTCCCCTGGAGGAGGCCCGGGCTTTCGCGCGCGGAGCGGGTGAC
>NZ_BBRH01000024.1 GCF_002090055.1 Demequina sp. NBRC 110051 | reverse complement strand
CTCGGGGCGCCGGGACGTCCCGGTGTCGGCGGTGCGCCGTAGTCTGGGCGCATGGCGCACGACAAGGCGAACGGCGACAGGGCACACGGCTCGCTGCCGTGGCACGGCATCAACGACGACAGCGGCGCGGTCGCGCCCTCCAAGCCCGCGTTCCCCTCGACGGGCTCCACACCCGTCGTGCCTCGGGAGGTGCCCGGGGAGGATGGCGACATCATCGCACCCGTCGCACAGCCCGACAGCGAGGAGATTCATCCCTCGTCCGGGACATGGGAGGTGGTGGATGCACCCCACGAGCGCGCCGCAGCAGACCACGGCGTCGATCCCGTGCGCGAACTCGGCGACTCGGCCGTGAGGCAGGCGTCGCTCTCGGCCTCGGGCGCCATCCCCCGCGTCACGCCACAGCCAGCGTCAACCGCGCCCACCACGTTCCAGCCCGAGGACGGAGTGGCGCCCCAGCCCGCGTGGTTCGCCGGCGATCCGCGGAGCAATGCGCCTGCCTCGGCGGCGTCGTGGGCGGCGACGAGCGCGGCGTATACGCCCGAAGTACTTCCCGACGCCTCCGAAGCGCTCCCCGACGCGGCTGTCGCGGCCGCCGTCGACGACGACCGAGCCGTAGCGGAGCCCGCCGACGACATCCGCGACGACGGAGGCCGCGACGACGAGGACGACGCCACCGCATCGGATTGGTCGGACTACGACGAGGGTGACGACCTCGAGACCGATGACACCGATCCCGCCGACACCGACGCCATGGACGCCGATCCGGACACCGCACCCGGCGCCGATGGCGACGACGACGGCACCGTGCCCCCGCCGCCCGCGGACGAGCATCACCGCCCGTGGTACCTGGGAGCCGCGTTCCTCACGATCGTCGGCCTCGTCGTGCTCGGCGCCGTGGCATACGTCGTGTACCTCCTCGTCAATGAGCCAGAAAAGGACGTCGAGATCGCCGCGCCCGTGGTGGTCGAGGTACCCGCCGAGTCCACCGTCGAACCCATCGCGCTCGACAATCCCACCGACTTCCTCGCGGCCATGCCCGCCACGGTGGGGGTCTACGGCATGAGCGGCGCGACTCCGGTCGAGGAGGACACCGCCGGCCTGGACACCCGGGTGGCTGAGGTCGACGACCTCACGTACACCGACGGCGAGACGACCCTCGAGCTGCGTGCCATCCAGCACTACGACGAGGCGGACGCCACGGCACAGTTCGACACCCTCGCGGCGAATGGAAGCGACCCTCAACCTGTGACGGTCGGTGACGCCGAGGTCGGTCAGCGCGTCACGATCGACGGCGACCCGGCGTCGTACGTGTGGCGCAACGGCACCGCGGTGTTTGTCCTCACCGGACCGGCCGATGCGCTCGAGGAGTTCTGGATCCAGTTCCCCCTGTAACGGCAGGTCCCGGCGCGATCGCGGGCCGCAGTACTACCCTGGCGGCATGAGCGAGCCGACACCGACGTCCCCGTCCGCACCCCGCGTCGCCATCATCGGAGGCGGGGTGATGGGCGGCACGATGGTGACCGCCCTGCGAGTCGCCGGGTGGCCGGTGGATCGCATCACCGTCGTCGAGCGAGACAGGGCACGCGCCGCCGCCCTCGCCGAGGGCCACGGCGTCACGGTGGGCTCCGATATCGCGGCCGCGGTGGTCGACGCCGACGTGATCGTCATCGCCGTCAAGGTGTACGACACCGAGGAGGCGCTCACCCACATCGCGCCGGTATACCGCCCAGGAGCGCTCGTCCACACGGTCGTCGCAGGGCTCACCACCTCGTTCTACGAGGAGCGTCTCCCTGCCGGCGCTCCTGTGGTGCGGTCCATGCCCAACACACCGTCCATCATCGGCCACGGCGCCACGGCGATCACCGCAGGCGCCTACGCGGACGAGGGCCACATGGCCCTGGGAATCGACATGCTCAAGGCGACCGGTCTGGTCGTGACGGTCGACGAGAGCCAGATGGACACCGTGACCGCCATCGCCGGCTCGGGTCCGGCGTACTTCTACGCGTTCGTCGAGGCCCTCACCGAGGCGGGCGTGGGCCAGGGCCTCGACCGCGAGCTCGCGACCCAACTCGCGGCCCAGACGTTCCTGGGTGCGGCCCGCCTGCTGGTCGATACCGGCGACACCCCCGACGTCCTGCGCAAGCGCGTCTCCTCCCCCGGCGGCACCACCATCGCGGCCCTCAAGGCGCTGTCCGACGCCGGCCTCGACGGCGTGGTCGCGGCGGGGGCCGATGCCGCCGCCAAGCGCTCGCGCCAGCTCGCCGAAGAGTTGGGCTGACCAACCCGCCCGCCCTCCGTACGGAGGGCGGCCACGGCATCGGCCGTCCTGGTCGGTCGACCTACTCGGTCGACAGCTCGCCGTGGAACAGGTGCGCGGCCACCGTCTGGCGCACCGCGTCGACGAAGACGTCCGCGTACCCCTCGCGGGCGAAGGGCCCCAGGTAATGCTCTCGCGCGGCTTCGCGTGCGGGCGCCTTGCCCTCGTCGCGCACCAAGGCGCCGATCCACGCGGGGATGTCGTCCCCGGGGATGGCGGTGTACGCGGCGGCTGCCAGGGTGGGCCTGCCCTCGATACGCACCAGCGTGTCGGGCTGCATCTCCATGATCGCGAACGGCTTGCCGCTGAACAGGAAGTCGTTCGGTACCGCTGAGATATCCGTCACCGCCATGTCGGACGCGTTGAAGCAGCCGATGAGGTCGAGCTCGGCGAACAACTCGGGGCCGTAGCGGTGGGCGCGGCCGGTGCGCCGCGCGTCCTCCGCCAAGAGTGCGTGGATGTCCGCGATGGCGGCACGCAGCTGCGCCGAACCCGAGGAGTACGGGTGTTCGCGGAAGATCACCGTGAGGCCCTCGTCGAGCAGCGCCTGAACGATCGCGCGGCCGTGCGGAAGGGACGAGTAGTTGGCGTCGCCGAAGAACCCATTCCACGTGGGCGCGTAGAGCGCGGTGCGCGCCTGACCCGGGTCCAGGCGCGGGCCTTCGATGCCCGTCACCTGCGGACGACCCACGATACGGAAACGCTCGGACGGGATGCCGATGCCGTGGTCGCCATAGCGGTCGATGGCGGCCTGACCGGCGACCCACAACTCGTCGTACATCGCGCTGATGGGGTTACGGCTCGACGCCTTGTCGGAGTCGCCGTGAAGGATCTGGACGTGGTGCAGCTGATAGCGGCGCACCGCGTGGGTGTTCGCGGCGGCATTGTTGACGTAGATGACCGTGCCGCCGCAGTGGGCGAGCACCTCGTCGACGGCGCGGAGGGACCCGGCATAGATCACCGGGCGGTCGGTGATGGAGCGCAACTCGCTGAACAGGGCCTCTTGGCGCGCGATGATCACGTACGGCAGGCCCGCCTGCTCGAGATACGGCAGCCACATCTTGAGCTGATACGCCGACCCGTAGGGGCCCGATTGGTAGACCGCGTAGGCGGGCTCAAGCCGCGAGATCGAGTCCAGCACGCGCTCGCGAGTGCTCGCGCGACGAGCGAACCGGCGGGCAACCAACCCCGTGCCGAGCGCCGCGAGCACGGCCGCGAGCACCGCCACAATGGTGGCGAGCACGCCCGGCCACAGCGCGAGGGCCGGCAGGCTCAGGACTGCCGCGAGCGAGACCGCGGCGATGGCCCACGGCAGCGACCGGGACTGATCGTCGGCAGTGGTGCTCAGCCGAAGGTCGCCGCGCAGGGCCGGCTTGGTCACGAGCGCCGACAGCGCCGCCGAGCCCGCGCCCACGAGGAACACGATCGCCACGGCCCAGTCCTGGCTGTCCTCGCGCAGCGCCGCGGAGGTGCCTAGCGCGCCCAGCGACAGCCACGTGGCCGCCGCGGATCGCCCGGCGCCGGCCACGAAGCGCGCCAGCAGGCCAGAGGAAGGCAGGCGTGCCTGCATCGTCGGGCCCACGGGCTGCGTGAGCGGCACCACGATGAGCGCGACGACGAGCGCGAGCACGGCCGGGATCAGCCACGACGCCTCGATCGCGACAGCGGTCGCGACAAGGGCCGCGAGTGCAAGCGCGATCAGGCGGCGAGGCTTGACGAGCCCCTTCAGCATGGACAGCATCGGCTCGTTACTGCCGCACAATCACGTTCTGCTGGTCGACGTACTGGCCGGTGGGGCCCAGCATCGTCTCGATCACCTGCGCCACGTGCTGCGGCTGCATGATGGTCGACGGATCCTCATCGGGCGCGAGCACCTTGCGCAGGTCCGTCGCCGTGCGCCCGGGCGACAGGCACACCACGCGCGTGCCGAAGATCTTCAGCTCGTCGCGCATGACCTCGGACATGTTGATCACCGCGGCCTTAGACGCCGAATAGGTGAGCCAGCCGGAGCGGCCGCCGATGCCAGCGGTCGACGCGATGTTGACGATCACCTCGAAGCGGTTGCCGCGGTGCAGCAGCTCCTGGACCAGGGTGAACGGGCCGTACACGTTGACCGCGATGGTGCGCTCGAAGTCCGCGAAGTCCACCTGGTGGATCGGCACGGGGTTGGTGTAGCCCGCGTTGTTGATGAGGAAGTCGATGTTGCCGACCTGCGCGTAGACGCGCTCGATCGCGGCGATCAGCGCCTCGCGGTCGCCCACGTCGACGGTCTCGCGCACGAGCGTGACGCCCGCGGGCACCTCGGCCTCGAGCGTCGCGAAGTTCTCGTCATAGGCGTCGGACGCGCGGGCCATGAGGACGATGGTCGTGATGTCGAGATCCGAGGCGGCCAGCCGGCGCACGGTCTCGAGGCCGATGCCCTTCGAGGCACCGGTGACAAGGGCAGTCTTAGACATCCTCTTCCCCCTCGTGACGCAGGAGGTGGGTGGCGAGGTTCACGTCGCCAGGGGTGGTGACCTTGAGGTTGCGCTCGTCGCCCTCGATGAAGAACACGTCGATGCCGGCGTCCGCGCACATGGTGGCGTCCTCGGTGAAGGTCAGTCCGCTGCTGAGGGCAAACTCGTGCCCCGCGCGCAGGTCCGCCTTCGCGAACTTCTGCGGCAGCTGCACATTGCGCAGACGGGCGCGCTCGAGCGAGCCGGTCACGCGCTGCGTCTCGGGGTCCACCGGTGCGACGGTGAACGAGATCTCGCGCATGAAACCCACGTTGGCGTGCGGCGACTGAGCGAGCTCGCGGAAGTCCGCGGCGCGCACCAGCGGGCGCGCGGACTCGTGGATCATCACCACGTCGTTGGTCGCCTCGTCGAGCAGGCGAGCCACGGACTCCTGGCGCGTGGCGCCGGCCTCCGCGTAGACCACGGGGGTCGAGATCGCGTAGTCCTTGACGATCTGCTCGACGGTGTCGAGGTGGCCTGCGGGATAGTTGACGACGATCTGCGTGATCGCCTCGACCTCATCGGCCTCCTTGAGGGAGTACACGAGGATCGGGACGCCGTTGATCTTGACGAACTGCTTGGGTCCGGCCGTCTTTGCCCGGGCGCCCACGCCGCCGTTCAGCAGGAGTAGGGAGATCACGTTCACTCCAAAAGTCGGGATAGGTCGCCCATAGTCTAGTTTGCGCGGGAGCCGCGGCGGTCAGGCGAGCGCCTCGCGCGCCAGGAGCGAGCGCTTCACGTCGACTCCCCACGCGAAACCCGTGAGCGCGCCACTCGCCCCGGTCACCCGGTGGCACGGCACGAACAGGGCGACCGGGTTCGCCCCGCAGGCCGCCCCGACGGCGCGGCTCGCGCCCGGCGACCCGAGCGCCGCGGCCACCTCGCCGTACGTGCGCACCTGGCCTGCAGGGATGTCGCGCAGCGCGTCCCACACGCGGGCGCGAAACGGCGTCCCGGGGGCCCTGACCGCGACCCGACCGACCGCGGAGGTGTCTCCCGCGTAGAAGGCGGCCACGGCATCGGCCGCCTGCACGGATCCGGCAAGGCCGGGTCCGTCCGTCAGACGGGAGCGAGCGGCGAGCACCGCGGGGTCGTCGGTCCAGCCGGCAGCGACCACCGCGCCGTCCTCCTCGATCACCACGAAGGGTCCGTCAGGAGTGGTGAGGGTGTCATGAGTGCGCATCGGTGTCTCCAGGGGTCGGTGACGCGGCGCGCCACAGGTGCATCATCAGATAGCTGCGCCACGGCGCGAGGCTGGCGGTCGCGGCCACGAGTCCGCGTGCGGCGTCCGGGAGACCCAACGCCCTGGCACCCGCCCTCACCGCGACGTCGTCAGTGAGGAGGATGTCTGGCGCGCCCAGGACGCGCAGCGCCACATAGTGCGAGGTCCAGGGGCCGATGCCGGGGAGGGCCTCGAGGTCGGCCGTCGCCTGGGTCACGGTCCGGCTGGGGTCGAGGACGAGGTCGCCATTCGCGAGGGCCGATGCCGTCGTCGCCAGGGCGGCGCGGCGGGCCCTTGGCCCGCGCACGGCGTGGTGGGCGCCTTCCGCGATCGCGGCGGCGGTAGGGAACAACGTGGTGAGGTGCTCCGTGGCGAGCGCGGCGGGGAGCGGCTCGCCGAGATTCGCGACCAGGCGCGCCACCGCGGTGCGCGCCGCGGCCACCGTCACCTGCTGGCCAAGGATCGCGCGAGCGACCATCTCCGCGGGGTCTACGGAGCCAGGGATGCGAATGCCGGGGGCGGCGGCGACCGCGGGCGCGAGGAGGGGGTCGGTCGCGAGCGCCGCATCGATCGCCTGGGGGTCCGCGTCGAGGTCGAGCAGGCGACGGGTGCGGGCGATCGCCTCCGACAGATCGGCAAGGTCGGTGAGACGCGCGGACATGAGCACGTGGTCCGCGGCGGGCTCGAGCGTGAGGACGGCCGGACCGTGGTCGAGCCGAATTCCGCGCTGGTACGCACCGTCCGCAATGTGCTCGACTCCGGGCACGGCGCGACGTCCCAGCCAGTCCATGAGGCCCGCGCCATCGAAGGGAGCCCGGACGGGCAGGCGAAGGGTGAGCGCGCCGGGAGCCGCCTGGGACCAGGCTCCTGTGCGGGCCTCGGATGCACGCGCCCGCGCGCGCACGTCGGTGGGCGTGAGGCCAAAGACCTCCCGGATGGTGTCGTTGAACTGGCGCAGCGAGGCGAAGCCCGCGGCGTGTGCCACCTCGGCGACCGGCAGCGTGGTCGAGACCAGGAGCTGCCTCGCGGTCTGGGCCCGCTGGGCGCGCGCCAGAGCAAGAGGCCCGGCGCCCAGTTCCTCGTGCAGGATGCGGCCCAGCTGGCGCGACGAGTAGCCCAGGCGACCGGCAAGGCCCGGCACGCCCTCGCGGTCCACGAGCCCGTCGGCGATCAGCCGCATGGCGCGTGCCGCGACGTCCTCGCGCAGGTTCCAGGCGGGGCTGCCTGGAGTGGCCTCGGGCAGGCAGCGGCGGCACGCGCGATAGCCCGCCTGATGCGCGGCCGCCGCGGTGACAAAGAACGTGCAGTTCTCCGGCTTGGGTGTGCGCGCGGGGCACGAGGGCCGGCAATAGATGCCGGTGGAGCGCACCGCCGTGAAGAATTGCCCATCGAACCGCGCGTCCCTGCCGTGCACGGCGACATACCGGGCATCGAAGTCGGTGGGGGCGGTCATGGCTCCAGGATGCCCTGCGCTGGCGCCGCTCGCTGGCGGTTTTCGGACACGGCGGTGGCGGACACAGCAGTGGCGGGTAGGGCGGCGCCGGACATGGCGACGCCGCCACCGGCGCAAGGGGGAAAGACCGGTGGCGGCGTCGCTACGGGGGCGGGCTCTGCCCCCGGGGATCGGGCGGGCCGGGTTAGCCCGCCTCGATGGAGCCGGCGGACTCGCCGCCGGACAGGGTGCCGTCGGTGATCAGCCCGAAGGTGGCCGTGCCCGACACGTCCCCTCCGAAGGTGATCGAATACGTCTCGCCCGCGCTGATGTCGGGGCTCGACACGACGAGGATCTGCGTGTCCTTGGCCGGAGTGATCGACGCCACCACTGCGCCGTCGCTGTCCGTCACGGTGACGGCGGTACCTGCCGTGACGGTCTGGCCGAGCGAGACGCCGATGACGGCCTGCGAGCCGCCGTCGGGCGCCTGTGCCATGCCCGCGGAGCCGGTGGCCACCAAGGTTCCACCGTCGATCTCGAAGGTGCCGTTGTAGTCGACCGCGCCGTTGCCATTGCTGGTGGGCCCGGCGACCACGACGGTGCCACCGGTCATGTAGACGTTGCCGTTGGAGTCGACGCCGTCGCCCTCCGAGTCGATGAACCACTCGCCGCCGGTGATCTCGATGGCCGCGTCCGAGGCCTGATCGCCCGCGCCGCCACCGCCGGGAGCCATCCCGCCGCCGGCTCCGCCTTCGCGCATGCCGGGCTCCGACGAGCCCGAGCCATCCGAGGCATTGAGGCCGTCGTCGCTCGACACCACGGTCGCGGTGCCGCCGTCGAGGTAGATGAGGGCGCCCTCAAGCCCCTCATACGACGACGCCACATCGATGGTGCCGGACGTGATGCGGAGGATCCCGTCGGCATGGACCGCGTCATCCTCCGCGGCGATGCCGATGTCTCCGCCCTCGATGGTCACCTGGTTGTAGGCGTCCATAGCGTCGGAGCCCGCCGTCAGGTCGAGGGTGCCGTCGGAGATCCATATGCGGCCCACGAGCGCGCTCGCGTCGTCGGCGTCGGCCGCGTTGTCGGACTTGAGGGCGTCGCCGCCCGCATCAACGGTGACGGAGCCGCCGCGGATCACCAGGTGATCCTTGCCGCGGATGCCGTCGTCCGTCGCGGTCACCACCACGGTCCCCGCATCGATCACCAGGGAATCCTTAGACGTGATGCCGTCCGCGGCGACGCCGTTGACGGTGAGCGACCCCGACCCGGTGATCCACAGGTCCGAGGTCGCGTAGATCGCGGCGTTGGGCGCGTCCTGCTCGTCGGATTCGGTGGCGCCGGCGGCGCCGGACACGGAGTTGGTCGAGCCGTCCGCGAGGTCGACCACCACCCAGTCGGCGTCCACCACCTCGATGCCCGCGACATCGGCCGCCGTGATGTCCATGCCGTCAAGCACAAGCGTGACCTGAGCCTTCTCTGCGTCGACGACCACCTGACCGGCGCTCAACGAGCCGCTCAGCACATAAGTGCCGGACGCCGTGATGGTCACGGTGTCGCCATCCACGCTCGCCCCGGAACCGTCCACGCTGGACGCGCCGTCGGCCAGGGTGATCGTGGACGCACGGGCGGCGTCGGCGTCGAGGTCGACGTCCTCGAGGCCGAGGTCGTCGACGGAGGTTGCCTCGGTCAGCGTGCTGAGATCGATCGCCGACTCTTCGCCGGTGGTTGCGTCCGTGGCTTCGCTCGCATCGGTCGCGTCGTCGGTCGTCGTCTGCTCGGTGACGGTCGCCTCGGACGACGAGTCGTCATCCGTGACCGAGCAGCCGGTGAGCAGGAGGGCTCCCAGGCCGATGCCGGCGAGGGCACTTGCGATGGGGTAGCGCATCAGGAGGGCCTTTCTCAGGCGCCGGCGAGGGCCGGCGCGGGGCGAACAGGTGCAAGGGGATGAACGTGGGCGCGCAGCGTGCGCGACCAGCGGTTGGCGGGCAGCGAGGTCTCGATGGCCGCGAGCGACGTGCAGTACTTGGAGACCTTCTGAGGGCGTGCACCGTGGCGCCACAGGGCGCGATCGACGTCCCCGGCGCGCGAGGGTGACTTGGTCTCGATGATCAGGACGTGCGGGAACGCCGCGGCGGCTCCCGAGGGCGATGTCCCCACCACGCGTTCATCGACCGTGACGCGGGCGTCGTCGGTCAACAGGGTGGTCCGCTCGTACGTGGTGGTGAGCGTGGCGACCAAGGCGCCCACGGCATCGGCCGTGTGGGGAAAGCCGGCGACGAAGTCCCATGCGGCAGGCGGCAGGGCGCCACCGGGGCGGGGCGTCGTGACGTCCTGCTCGGACAGCCACGCCCGGTGCTTGACGGTGTCGCCGGTGCGGGAGCGGAGCTTGACCTCGATCGCCGCGCCGCCGGTGTCGACGTAGCGCCTGGTACGCACCTTGAACCGGCGCGGACGGCGGTGGGCGGCGGCGCGAAAGCTCTCGCGGTCGGCGGTGTCGTAGTAGGTCGACTCGTAGCGGAAGCTGCGCAGGCCATCGATCTCGAGGACCCGCGGCGCCCGGGCGAGGTCGCCGAGGACCTCCGCCCAAGTGGCCGGCGTCACGAGGTACTTACGGTCCACGCGGCGCTGGAGGGAGGCGGTCTCGTCGAGCTCGGTGAGGCCCACGGGCGCGTAGGCGCAGCGCAGAGCGTCCCACGTGGTCATCGCGCGGCCCCGGCCGTCAGCATCTCGTCACGGCGGGCGGCCGATGCCGTGGTGGGCTCCGCGGCAGGGTTGCCGGGGCGGCGGGTGCCTGCCTCGTACCTGACCTCGCACAGGGTGGTCTGCTGCACCAGGTCGGTCTTCACGATCCGCATACGGTGCACGGTGGCGCCCAGGAGGTCCTCAAGCTCACGGCGAGCCTCGTCCTCGGTCGACACGGCGGTGTCGAGCATCACGTGCTGGGTGCGGTAGCGGCTGAGCAGGCGCGGAGAGTCGCCGATCGCCATCATCACCAGCATGACCGCCATGAGGCTGAGCCCGACGGCCTGGTTGATGCCGGGGAAGCCGCCCAAGAGGCCGAGCGCGATCGCGGTGAAGTAGTACGCGATCTCCTCGTGACCCATTTCCGTCGAGCGCAGCCGGATGATCGACAGGACGGCGAAGATGCCCAAACCAAAGCCGAGCGACACATCGGCCGTGGCCATCGCGTAAGTGACGCCCATGACGCCCACGTTGATCGCGAGGAAGGCGACAATCATGTCGCGGCGGCGGTGACGGGGGAAGTACAGGCCGAACACCAGCACGCTGATGGCGAGGAGGTCGGCGGCGATGAGGAGGAAGACGGACATGGGGGCCTCGGGTCTCTAGGGCTCTAGTTCTCTAGGGCTCGTTCACTGGGGCTCGGGGTGAGCGGTCGATGTGTTCCATTTCACCGGCGGTTCCTCAGAGCAGGCTGGGAATGGTGGGGGAGCACGCTGGGACCTTCACTGAGGTCCCTGTGAGGCGCCTCCCAGCGATCTCCCAGGCACGAGTGCCACACTGGCGCCATGGCAAACCGACGCATCCTCGTAGTGGACGACGAAGAGAACCTCCGCACCATGCTCGTCGCCGCCCTGCGCTACGAGGGCTACGACGTCATTCAGGCCGCCGACGGCGCCGAGGGACTGAAGGCCGTGCGCGAGCACCGACCCGATCTCGTGGTGCTCGACGTGATGATGCCTCACGTCGACGGCTTCCAGATGTGCCGGCGTATGCGCGAATCGGGCGACCGCACGCCTGTGATCTTCCTCACCGCGCGCGATTCCTCGACGGACAAGGTCGAGGGGCTCACCATCGGCGGTGACGACTACCTCGACAAGCCGTTCAACCTGGACGAGCTGGTCGCGCGCGTGGAGGCGGTGTCGCGCCGCGTGGAGCACGCACCCAGCGCGTCCTCGACCTACACCGTGGCGGACCTGGTGCTGGATGACATCTCCCACCGCGTCACGCGTGGAGGCGAGGAGATCCAACTGTCCCCGACCGAGTACCGCCTGTTGCAACACCTCATGCGCAACGTGGGCCGCGTGCTGTCGCGCGGACAGCTGCTCGAGGCGGTGTGGGGCTACTCCCCTGACGACGACCCCTCGGTGGTCGAGACCTACATCGGCTACGTGCGTCGCAAGGTCGACGCCGCGGAGCCCAAGCTCATCCACACCATCCGCGGCGCGGGCTACACCCTGAGGGCGCCGTGACGTCTGTCTTTGGTCGGGTCCGCCGCACCCTATCCCTGCGCGATCGCCTCTTCGTCGGCCTTGCAGTGGTGGGTCTCGTCGCCATCGGCGTCGCCATCATCGTGACGTTCACGACACGCTCGTACCTGGTGTCGCAACTGGACGACCGGTTGGACTCGTATGCGGGGCCGGCGATCCTCGAGCAGCAGCAGATCCGGCCGCTGTTCGAACTCGACAATGAGGACGGCACCCGCCGCACTGAGGCCTGGCGCGGGTGGGTGGACACTGACGGAGTCCTGCATCCCGTCTCGTCGCCCACGGTCGAGGGCGCCACGGATGCCAACCCCGTCCTGACCTATGACGACCTGACGGAGAGCACCACCCACCTCACGACCGAGTCCTCCGACGGCTCGGGCGACTTCCGCGTCCTGGTCCGCCCCTTTGGCGGCGGCTGGGACATCACCGCCCTGCCGCTGGACGACGTCGACGCGGCCACGGCCCGGCTGGTCATCATCGAGGTGGTGGGGATCGCTCTCATGCTCGGCGGGCTCGGGATCGTGGCCTGGTGGGTCAACCGGCTGGGGATCGCGCCCATGCGCAGGATGGTGTCGGCATCGTCGCAGGTGGCCCAGGGTGACCTCGACGTGCGCCTCGAGACCGGCGCCGGCTCCACCGAGACCGACGAGTTAGCCCACTCACTCAATACGATGATCGGAACCCTCACGGCCTCGCTCGAGGAACGTGAGAGGTCCGAGGCGCGGCTGCGCGAGTTCGTGGCCGATGCGTCCCATGAGCTGCGCACGCCCCTCACCACGGTGCTGGGTTACGCCGAGCTTCACCGCCGGGGCGCCCTCGCAGGCAGTGACGCGCAGGACGACGCGTGGGGTCGCACCGAGGCCGAGGCTGCCCGCATGCGCCGCCTGGTTGAGGACATGCTCACGCTCGCGAAGTATGACGCGGAGCCGCATATCGAGATGCGCGACGTCGCACTCCAGACCCTTGCGACGGAGATCGTCGCGGACGCGACAGTGGCGTATCCCGCCACGGAGTTCACCTTCGGCGGAGGCGATGCGACCGTCTCCGCCGATGGCGACCGCCTGCGCCAAGCCTTGCTCAATGTCGTGGCGAACGCGGCCGTACACGGCGGACCTCACGTGACCGTGTCGGTCCTCGCCGGGCCCGATGGTGCCCGACTCACCGTGCACGACGACGGCCCCGGAATGGCGCCCGAGGTTGCGGCGCGAGCCACCGAGAGGTTTGTGCGTGGCGACAACTCGCGCCAGCGCGCCACCGGCGGCGCAGGGCTGGGACTGGCCATCACCGCCGCCATCGTGGACGCGCACGGCGGATCGCTCGATGTCGCATCGGCCGCGGGCGAAGGCACGACCATCACGATCTCGCTCCCCGTAGCCCAGGGCGCTGAGTCTTAAGCGTTCGGCACGTACGGGAACGCGACCGACGCGACCACCTCGTCCATCCCCGCCTGGATCACGTCCGCGACGTAGACCTCGCGCGACGGCATGTCGTCGCGGGGCGTCCCGTGCTGGGTCACCCACATCGCCACGGCGTCATAAGCCGCGAGGATGTCGGGGAACTCGAGGCCCATGCGGGTGACGTCGGTATACGCCTCCTCGTGCTCCTCCTCGATCTTCAGCACGATGGCGCCCTCGGGCTCGGCAGGGCCATCGATAACGATGACCACCTCGACGTAGGCGCTGTGGTCGGGCGTGACGGGTCCGTGAAACACCACGTAGGTGGGCCATGCGGGCGTCGTGGTGAGCTCCCGGAGGCCGGGGTGACGTTCGGACCATGAGAACAGGTCATGGAACGAGGACATGATGAACTGCTCGAGCTCGGGCTGGAACAGTTCCTTGCCCATCACCGCCAGTTTGCGGCGCGGCACAGTGCGGGTCTGGATCTCCATGGGGGGTTGCCCCTCTCTGCGCAGTCGCGCGGTCACATAGCGGCCGATGCCGCGGCGGTCCCCGTGCCGACGCTCCTCACCCACCCACCAGGCCTGGTAGATCGCGAGGGCGTCGTCAGGTGTGGCGTCGAGGATCTGCGCCACCACCGCAAGCGGCACGTCGATGCGCCGCAGGTCGCCGATGAGGGTCGCCCGGGGAATCTGCTGCGAAGCGTAGCGCCGGTAGCTCGTGACCGGGTCGACATGAGCGGGCGCCAGCAAACCGTGTTCGTCGTAGTGCCTCAACGCCTTGATCGACAGGCGCGTCAGCTTGGCGAACTCGCCGATGCCGTGCAGTGAACCGCTCATGGACGCCATGGTGGAGCCTCCCCTTGGAGGAGGGTCAAGCCCTCGGCAACTATTGTGGCGCGAGCCCGTTCACAGGGGGATGTCCACCATCCCCTCCGCGGAGATCTCCCAGCGCCGTTGGACCCCGAGCGACTCGACGAACTCCGCGTCGTGGCTGACCACGATGAGCGCGCCCCGGTAGCCCGCGAGCGCCTCGAGCAGGTGCGCGCGCGACGCGAAGTCGAGGTTGTTGGTGGGCTCGTCGAGCAGCAGCAACTGCGGCGCGGGGCGCGCGAGCAGCACCGCGGCGAGGGCGGCTCGCAGGCGCTCGCCGCCGGACAGCTGCGAGGCTGCGGCGTCCCCTGCGGCGCCGCGGAACAGGAACCGGGCGAGGGCCTCGCGCACCTCGTGGGGACCCGCGCCGGGTGCACGCCGGCGCACGTTCTCCACCACCGACTGCGCGGGGTCGAGCACGTCGAGCCGCTGCGGCAGGTATCCCACGGGAACCTGGACAGCAGCCTCACCACCCAGCGGCGCCACCTCCCCCAGCAGGGTCCTCAGCAGCGTGGTCTTGCCCGCGCCGTTTGGCCCCGCGAGCTCGATCCGCTCCGGGCCCTGCACACGCGCCGTCACCGACGCCCCCGTCGCCAGCACGCATGCCTCGAGCGCCAGCACGTCGCGCCTTGCCGGCACCTCTGTCCCCGGCAATTCCACGCGAATCTCACGATCGCGGTCGGCGGCGTCCTCGGCGCGCTGGAGCCGCTCGCGCGCGTCGGCGAGCCGGTCCTCGTGAATGCCGGTCACGCGCGCGAGCGTCGCCTGCGCCTGCCGCTTCTTGGCGCTCGCGAGGATCTTCGGCATGTCGGCGCCCTTCGCGGCGCCCACCTTGGATCGCCTGGCCGCGCCCTCGACATACGTGCGCAGCTCGCGATGCTGGCGGGCGGCATCGGCCTTCGCGGACCGCACCTCCTGCTCCACGGCCGCCCGCTCCACCGCGAGGGCCTCCTCGTAGACGGAGATGCCGCCGCCAAACCAGCGCAGTGACCCGCGCCTGAGCTCGCCGATCGCGCCCACCCGCGACAGCACCCGGCGGTCGTGCGAGACCACCAGAGTCGCGCCCCGTCGCGCCACCAGCGCCTCGATCACCGACGACGCAGCGGCAGCGTCGAGGTTGTTGGTGGGTTCGTCGAGCAGCAGCACATCGGGCCGCTCGTGCAGGGCTGCCGCAAGAGCGAGCCGGGTGATCTCGCCGCCCGACAGTTCGCCGACCACACGGTCGAGCGTGTCCCCGGGTAGACCCAGGGACGCGAGCGTCGCGGCGGCGCGCTCCTCGGCGTCCCAGTCGTCACCGATGACGTCGAAGTGGGCGGGGTCGACGTCGCCCGACTCGACCGCGCGAATAGCCGAACGGACCGCCGCCAGGCCCATCACGGCATCGGCCCTCAACTGGGGGTCGAGCGCCACGTCCTGGGCGACGTACGCGAGGCGCGGCGGGCGAGAAATCGCGCCGGCATCGGCCGCAAGAACCCCGGCGAGGAGCCGCAGCAGCGTGGACTTGCCGACCCCGTTGGCGCCGACGAGGGCGGACAGGCCGGAGTCGACCGCGCCGGTGACGTCATCCAAGGCGACGGAGCCGTCGGGCCAGGCAAAGGAAACGTGGGAAAAGGACAGGGAAGGCATAGGTTCTCGCAATGCGTCTGGTGGCAGGGATGCGCGTGGCCAGAACTCAAGCGTCTGGCGAACCTAGATCTTCAACGGGGTGTCCTTTGGTCGGGGATACGACGGCCATCAGCATACGCCGGGGCCGATGCGATGGTCATGTGGGCGGTCGGGCCACCGGGGTTGCCCGGTCATTAGCAGGTGGGGCTCACCACGGCATGGGGATGTCGGTGATGGGGTGCGCGTCGTCGGGGTTGTGGGGCAGCGTGCCTCCGTCGCCTCGGATGCACAGCCACCGCAGCGGCTCTGCGGACTCGGGCACGCAGCGCCAGGTTCGCATCACGCCTTGGCCCACGCGGATGGCGGTGCCGGGTCCCACGTCCACCACGTCGTCGTCGAGGCCCATCTGGCCCTGGCCGGCGAGGAAGAGGTACAGCTCCTCGTCCGACGAGTGCGCGTGCCAATACCCGGCCTCCTCGCCCGGCACCAGGGCATTCGCCGTGACGCCGACGAACTGCATGGGCAACTCGTGGTCAAGCACGCGGCGTCCGTCGCGGGTGCGGCCGGGCGCAAATCCGCCGTGGAAGTCGCGCCACTGGTCGATGCCGCCGATCTCGATGCGCTGGTAGTCACTCATGGCCCGAGTCTGGCACCCCGCCGCGCGCGCTGTGAGGAGGTTGGTGCGAGAAACGGGACGTCGACTCGCACCAACCTCCTCACAGGGCGCACGCGGGTGGCGGCTACACCAGCTTCTGCTTCACGTAGTGGACCACCGCGTTTGCATGCCCGTGGCCCATGCCGTGCTCGTCCTTCAGGACGGACACGATCTCCATGTGGGGACGACCCTGCGCCAGGCCGTCCGCCGCGATGTCGAGCCAGTCCTGCATGGGGTGCCCGTACTTCTTCTCGATGTTCGGGAAGTACGAGATGGGCCCGGCGAGCTTGGCCCCGGGCTCGATCACGGGCGCTGAGACACGGGGGTTGCCGGCGGCCGTCACCTCGCCACTCACACCAACACCTCGGACTCGAGCCTCGCGTACGAGGTCTCCATGCCGTCGGTCATCCCGGTGGCGAGGATCATGTCGCGCACCTCGGCGTTCGGGTAGGTAATGACGAGCGTCAGCAAGGTCGCACCCTCGATGGGGGTGAGGGTGAGCTCGTTGATGTTGGACTCGCCCGGCATGCCGATCATCCGCTCGGTCGTGACGGCGCGCAGCGGTGGATGAATCTCCAGCACCTCGCCCTCGAACCCAAAGGCCTCGCCCTCGGTGCCCTCGTCGGGCACCCACTCGCTGCGGTGGGTGTCACCCACGGCGAGCCCCACCTTGGCGACCGTCATGGTCCACCCGTCGGGGCCCAGCAGCCAGCGCTTGAGGAGCTCGGGCTCGTGGTGGGCGCGCCACACGTCCTCGACGCTGCCGCGGATGACGCGGGAGACGCGCACCTGGGTGTCGGACAGGATCTGCGCCTCGACGCTGCGGCCCGCGGCGAAGGACGCGAGGTCCGCGAGCACCTCGTCGATCTGGCTCATGGCGGAGGTCATGCCCTCCTCCATGCCCATGCCCAGCAGCTGTTCGAGCTGATCCGCGGAGCCGAAGTGCGTGGTGGTGACGAGCCGCGAGCCGGTGGCGGTCTCCTCGAACTGGAACGTCATGCGCATGCTGGGCATGTCGGTGTTCTCGTGGCCGTCGCCGTCGGCGAAGCCGTCACGCACCTCGAACGAGTGGCCCTCGTCCACGTGCAGGAACTCCCAAAATCCCGAGGACGTCTCGCCGTCGGGTCCGGTCATCGTGTAATGCGAGCGACCGCCTGGGAAAACGTCATGCCTGGTAAAGGTCGCTGGCCACTCGACAGGGCCCCAGAACTTCTCGATCTGGCGCGGGTCGGTATAGGCCTCCCACAGGCGCTCGCGCGTCGCGGAAAAGTCGGCGATCACGGTCATCGTGAGGGCCTCGGGGTCCTTCAGAACTTCGGTGATGGGCATGGCGGTGCCTCTCTTCGCTGGCTACTGCTGGGGTGGGGTGTCGTCGAGCAAGGCGTCAAGGCGGCCGATGCGGGCCACCCAGATCTGCTCGTAGGCGTCCAGCAATCGCTGGGCGCGACGGATGGCGTCGGGATTGCCACGCACCACACGCTCGCGGCCGCGGGGACGCTTGGTCACGAGTCCCGCTCCCTCCAGGACGGCGACGTGCTTTTGCACGGCGGCAAAGGACATCGAGTAGGCGCCGGCGAGTTCCGAAACGGAGGCCTCGCCCGCGAGGGTGCGGCGCACGATGTCGCGGCGCGTCGCATCGGCGAGGGCCCGGAAGATCCGGTCCACCTCGTCGTCGGTCAGCTCTGCCGAGCTATTTACAACCATGTGGTTGTACGTTACGCGTGTCGGTGGGGGCTGTCAACAGACGGCGGCCGATGCTCCCCTCGCCTTTTCCCCGCGTCTCACCCACCATGGGAGTCAAGGAGGCACGATGAAGTTCCTCATGCTGATCATTCACGACGACCCGACGGTGACCGAGGCGGACATCGAGGCCGCGCCCAGCCACGAGTCCTGGTTCGACTACGCGCACGCGCGGCGCGCATACGACCTGGGGATCAGGTGCGACGAGCGCGACAGCGCGCGCACGGTGCGGGTGCGCGACGGCCATATCCGGGTGAGCGACGGCACGGTCAACGATGCCGCCGAGTGGGTCGCGGGCGTGGCCCTCATCGACGCCGAGGACATGAACGACGCCATCGAGATTGCGCTGCGCAATCCCGCAGCGTCGTACGGCGCGATCGAGGTCAGGCCCGTACATTCGTTCGGGGGGCCGCTGATTGATGACCCCGGCTCTCACCCCTCACCGCGCGCATAGAGACGCTGGAGCTCCTCGAAGTGCGCGTCGCTCGCGACGGCGGCGGGCTGCTGGCCCCCAAGGTATTGGGCAAGCCGGTCCAGGTGCCAATGCCATCCCGCGGCGTAGTCGGGGTGGTGGGGATCGGGCCCCAGGTGGTCGAAGGTGAGCGACGTGCCGTCGTCGTCGGAGTCGAGCATGATCACCACGTGCCAGCGCCCCTCGGGCGCGTCCCATGCGTACTCCACCACGGCGAGGTCATCCCAGGCGAGCACGTCGCCGCGCATGGTCCCGTAGTCGCCGAGGTCGGAGGTGACGACACCTCCCTCGCGCGGCTCGAACACGAGAGGAAACGCCCAGGCGCCCGTGCCCTCGAGGCTCGTGACCGCGTCCCACACGGCGCGCACGGGAGCCTCAAGGCGCCTCTCAAAGCGCAGCACCTCGACGCCGTCCTGCTCGATGACCCTGCCCTCGTCGGCCGGGTCGATGTCCACCACCGTGTCCATACGGCCAGTGTGCCCCGAGCGCGGCTCGCGCGCACGGCATCGGCCGATCGCCGTCCGCCGGGCAACCGGCCCTAGGCTCTGCCCCATGACCATCGCCGCGACGCTCGTCGTCGTTCTCGCCGCGGGCCTTGCCGCCCAGCTTGTCGCCGCGCGCCTGCGCATCCCCGCGATCGTGGTGCTCATCGCCACGGGACTGATCCTGGGCCCCCTCAGTGGGGTCGTGACGGTGCCGGCTGACTCCGCGGAGGTGTCGGCGTTCATCGGGCTTGGCGTCGCGGTCGTGCTCTTCGAGGGTGCGATGGACCTGCGTTTTGGTGAGATCGAGCGGGTGAGCAAGGGCATTCGCCGGCTGACGTTGTTGGGCCCACCCGTGGCGATGATCCTGGGCGCGCTCGCGGCTCACTACGTGGGCGGCCTCGAGTGGCCCGTCGCGTGGGTCCTGGGCGCGCTGCTGGTGGTCACCGGCCCCACCGTCATCATCCCGTTGCTGCGACAGGCCAACCTCAACAAGGAGTCGTCCTCCCTGCTCAAGTGGGAAGGCATCATCAACGACCCCATCGGCGTCCTGCTCGCGATGCTCACCTTGCAGTACTTCCTGATCGCCGATGCCGGCGTGGGCGGGGACCTCGAGTTCATCTCCCGCGGGCTCGGGGTGGCCTCCGTGGTGGTCACCCTCGTGGGCGCCATCATCACCGCCGTCGTGCTCGGCGCAGGGGTCGGCGTGCTGCTCGGCATCGTGTTTAGGCGCGGCTGGGTCAACGCGCACCTCAAGTCGCCGCTGCTGCTGGTCGCGGTGCTCGTGGTCTCGACGCTCGCGGACATCGTCGTCGACGAATCGGGCCTGCTCGCCGTGACGCTCATGGGCATCGTGCTGGGCAACATGAACCTCGCCGAGCGAGAGCAGTTGCTGGACTTCAAGGAGGGCCTGTCGGTCGTCATCCTGTCCGCGCTGTTCATCATCATCCCCGCGCAGCTCGACATCGACCAGCTGCTCAAGATCGACTGGCGCATCATCGGCTTCATCGTGGTGCTGATGTTCGTGGTCCGGCCGGTCACGGTCGCCCTCGTCACCATCCGCTCGCCGCTCAGGTGGCAGGATCGCGTGCTGATGGGCTGGATCGCGCCGCGTGGCATCGTCGCCGCCGCCACCGCTGGTGTGTTTGGCCCGGAGCTCGTGGAGGCCGGCTACGAGGACGGCGCGGTCTTCCTTCCCACCGTCTTCCTCGTGATCATCGTGACCGTGCTGGCGCACGGCTTCTCGCTGGGATGGATCTCGCGCCGCCTGGGGCTCTCTGCCGGGACCAAGAACGGCCTGCTCATTGTGGGGGCCTCGGCGTGGGCGCAGTCCCTCGCGACCACCCTGACACGACTCAAGGTGTCGGTCGTGGTAGCCGACGGCACCTACCAGCGCCTTCAGCCGCTGAGGATGGCGGGCGTGCCGACGTACTTTGGCGAGATCCTGTCCGAGCACGCGGAGCGCACCCTCGAGACCGCGCCCCTGTCCTACCTGTTGTGCGCGTCCGACAACGACTACTACAACGCCCTCGTCGCGCGCACCGAGGGCCCCGAGTTCGGCTACCACCGCACGTTCCAGATCGCCACGCACTCCGAGAGCGCCCACGAGGAGCGCCGCCTCACCTTCGAGCGGCGCGGGTCCATCGCCTTCGACGGCAAGTTCGACTGGTTCGCCCTCGACGAGCGCGTGGCCCAGGGCTGGACGATCCACACCACCAAGATCACCGAGGACTTCGGGTGGAAGGCGTGGCGCGACCGCCAGGGCGAGCGCGGCGTCGAGTGGATGCTGGTGGGCGAGGTCGACCACACCGGGTTGTTCCGGCTGTACTCCTATGACCAGGACTTCACCCCGGAAGCAGGGGCGACCATCTTGTACTTCGCGCCCGCGCAGTCCAAGCGTGAGCGCGCCGCGGAGCGCGCCACGCGCACGGCCCCGACGCCCATCACCGAGGCCTAGCTCCCCGCTGCGTGATCCCGACAGTGTGAACCGGGCTGAGGCGCGCCACGCCGGCTACGACGCCGTAGAGACCCCGCTGGCCCGCGCGTCGCGGGCCGTTCCGGTTCGAACTGTCTGGGGAGGGGCGGGTTAGCCCTCGCGCACCCGCGCGATGACCTGCGCGTACTGGTCGGTCTCGACCATGCCGGGGATGCCGAAGCGCTCGCCCACCACCGTGAAGGGCACGCCCGTGGCGCCCATGGCCGATGCTTGCGCGTGCTCGCCGCGCACCGCGTCGGCGTGGGTGTCGGCCGCCAAGACGGCCTCGCCGCTGGCGCGGTCCAGCCCGGCCTCGACTGCCACGTCCACGAGGGCGGCGTGATCGGTGATGTCGAGCGTGCCGCCAAAGTGGCCGCGCTGGATCGCCTCGCGCACGTCGAGCGCGAGCGTCGGAGAGACGGCGGCCGCCTCCGCGACCAGGCGGTGCGCTGGCATCGTGTCGCCGATGATGCGGTCGTTGCTGAACGGCAGTCCCTCGGCGTGTGCGAGGTCGACGATGCGCTGCTGGCTCGCCTCGACCTGCTCGACCGTGCCACCGAACTTCTCGGCGAGGTACTCGAGCGCGGGCCTGCGCTCGCCGCCCTCGGGGTTGAGCTGGAAGGCACGAGGGACGATCGTCACGTCCGCGTCGGCGGCCTTGCGCAGGCGCGCCTCGCCGATGTAGCAGAAGGGGCAGACGATGTCCGCCCACACGTCGATGATCACGGGGGAGTCAGAAGCCATAACACCGGAACATACATGAATGTTCAAGCATTCCTGGAGCCGTCCTGCTAAAAGCCGTCGAGCCCCTCGTCGAGCCCGTCGAGGACGCGGTACGCGTTGGCGACCGTCGTGAGATCCGGATCCACGCCGCCGGTGGTGGGGAACACGGAGGTGTCGACGACGATCACGTTGGGGTGCCCCCACACGCGACCGCGCGGGTCCACGACCGATGCGGCCGGGTCGTGTCCCATGCGCGCCGTCCCTGCGGTGCGGGGCTCGACGAGCGGCGCTCGCATGGTGGCGACGTGGTGCGCGCCGGCCGCGGACAGCCAGTCGGCGGCGCGCTCACCCAGCGCCGCCCGGAGCCGCTCGTCCTGAGCGTGCGAGCGGCGCACCACCCGCACCACGGGGGCGCCCCACGCGTCGGTGGCACCCGGGTTCAAGGTGACCCTCGCATCGGCCATCGGCATGGGGTGGCCGTAGCCGGCGATGCGCTGCAGGCGCGGCAAAAGGCGCGCCAGGGAGCGCAGCACGGACGGACCGGCGAGCGGCACCAGCTCCGCCTGCTGCAGCGCCGCGAGGGCGGAGGCCGCGGTGGGCACGTGCTCGTTCGCGAGGACCGCCCCGCCCGCGAGCCCCTCGTTGTCGTGGCGAAAGTCCAGGGTCGCGATGGCCGGGCCGGGTCCCAGGTTGTCGTTGATGGCCTCCTCGAAGATCCCCACCGCCTCGACGCCCAGGCGTCCCTGCAGGTGGCGCCCCACCTGGTCGTGATCGTTGCCCAGTCCATGCGGCGCGGCGGCGGAGCGCGACGTCAGGAGCAGGCGCGCGGTCTCGATCGCGCCGGCGCCGAGCACAAACTCGTCCGCGTCGATGCGCCGCTCCCAACGACCGTCGGAGTCCATGCCCCGCACGAGCGCGCCGGTCACCCTGCCGTGGGTGTCCGTGCTCAGTTCGATCACGCGCGCGTCGAGGATGATCGACATGCGTGACGTGCGTGCCGCGCGCCACAGCGAGGTGTTCTGGCTGCCAGCCTTAGCGCCCACCGGGCACGCGAAGCCGATGCACTGCGCGCACCGTACGCACGCGGGCCGGCCACGGTAGGGCTCGGAGTTGACGAGCATCGGCACGCATTGGGTGTTCCACCCGAGCACGGTGGCACCCTCGCGGAGGGGGCCCGACGGGCGGGTGCGCGGGAGGGGCGGCAACGGGTACGGCCCGGAACGGTGGCCCTCATGGATGCCCACCCCTTCCGCTCCCGCCACGCCCCATTCGAACTCGGCGTGCGCGTAGTAGGGCTCGAGGTCCTCGTAGGCGACGGGCCAGTCCACGAGGGACGAGCCGTCCGGGACGCCGTAGGTCGACGCGAGCGCGAAGTCCTGGGGCGCGAAACGCCACGCCTGGGCGCCGTACACGCGCGTGCCGCCACCCAGGCCGAAGGCGCCGATGCTCCAGCGCGCCCGCGTGGGGTCGCCGCGACGGGCGCGGCCGGCATCGCCGCCGTCCGCGTGGGGACTGCCCAGGATGGGCAGGCCCGCGAGCGCACCGAGCCCGCCGTCCGGGCGCGCAGAGCGCAACAGGTCGCTCGAGAGCTCGGCGGTGGGCGGCATCCCGCCACGCTCGATCACCAGGACGTTGCGGCCGGCTTGGGTGAGCTCCTGCGCCGCGACGCCGCCGCCGGCACCGGAGCCGATGACGATCGCGTCGTAGTGGCCCAGGAGCGCACGCCGGTCGATGACGCACGCCGTGACCTCGTCGGGAAGGTCGGACCCCTCGGGCACGGGCGCTAGCGACCGCGTCCAGCCGATCGAGGGCCATACGTCGGGGCGAGCCACACCGATCTGACCCACCAGCGCCGCGAACCACCTGACCTCGGGGTCTCCCAGGTGGTCGCCCATCGAGTCCGGCGTGAGGCGAGTCATGAGCGCTCCGACGCGGGGGCGCCATTCGGGGTGATCGTGAGCGATGACGGCGCGCAACTGCGCGACGATGCCGTCGAGCGTGGGTGAGGAGTCGACGACATCGGGCAGCACCGCCCCCACCCACCGGGCGAGGGCCTCGTCGTCAACCCCGGTCATGGGGTTAAGGGTAAAGCCGGCGAGTGACGCCGATGTTTCGCGGTCCACTCTCCCGGTGCGATGACCTACGCGGCGGGTGCGGCAACAAGCCGGCGATACCCCGCGCCCGCAAGGAGGGCCACGACAACGGCCGCGGCGAAGATGCCCGCACCTGCCACGCCCGCAGGGGTGGCCGCGATGGCCGAGGCGAGCGCGACGACCACCACGGCGGCGAACAGCACCGGCATGAGTGGTTCGGTCGCGGCCGCGAGCGCGATGAGGGGCAGCGCGAGGTACTCCGCGGATTCAGTCGAGCGCAGCAGCACCACCCACAGGACGGCGAGGGCTCCCCACCAGATTCCCCGTGAACTGCGCCGGATCGCGAGCCCGCCGGCGGCGAACACCAGCACGAACAGCACCACGCCCAGGATCGTGTTCAGCGGCGCTCCGCCTGCCTCACCCCACGCGGCCACGATCGTTGCCACGGCGGCGACCACGACGGCCACGACCAGCACTGCTCGAAGGATCGCGGGCACCAGGGGACCAGAACGCATGATCACGATTGTCTCAAAGCCGCCGCCAACGCTCGACCAGTCGTGCACGGGTCTCGCAGGCCCCGTGCGGGGCGTAAGTTGGACATATGCGCCGCTACCCCGGGCTCGCATGAGCCGCACGTTCGCGTCGCTGGGCTACTTCAATTACCGCCTGTGGTTCGCGGGCGCCCTGGTGTCCAACGTCGGCACCTGGATGCAGCGGGTGGCGCAGGACTGGCTGGTCCTCACCGTGCTGTCCGCGGACTCCGGCATCGCTGTCGGCACCGTCACCGCGCTGCAGTTCCTCCCGTTCCTCCTGCTCGGCCCGTTCGCGGGCGTCCTCGTGGACCGCGTTGACCAACGCAAGATCCTCATCGCCACCCAGGTCGCGGCGGGAAGCCTGGGGCTCGCCCTCGGCGCGATCGTGCTCACGGGCCACGCGGAGCTGTGGCACGTCTACCTCTTCGCCTTCGGGCTCGGCGTCGTGTCCGCGGTGGACGTGCCCGCGCGCCAGACCTTCGTCGCGGCTCTGGTCCCCGCGGAGGGCCTTCCCAACGCCGTGGGCCTCAACAGTGCGTCGTTCAACGCCGCACGGCTCATCGGCCCCGCGGTCGCAGGCCTCACGGTCGCGTGGATCGGCATCGGCTGGGTCTTTGTGGTCAACGGCCTCACCTTCGCCGCGACGGTCGTGGCGCTGCTCGTGATGCGGCGCGCAGAACTGGTGGACGTGGAGAGGGCTCCGCGCGAGAAGGGCCAGGTGCGTCAGGGGCTGCGCTACGTGCGCCGTCGCCCCGACATCATGATGGTGATGATCGTGGTGTCCGTGGTCGCCGCGCTGGGCCTCAACTTCCAGATGACCAGCGCCCTCATGGCGCGCATCGAGTTCGGACGGGGCCCCGAGGACTACGGGATCATGGGCTCGGTGCTCGCGATCGGCTCCCTCGGCGGCGCCCTACTCGCCGCGAGGCGTGAGCGGCCGCGGCTCAGGCTCGTCCTCGGCGCGGCCGGGCTCTTCGGCCTCTCGAGCGCCATCATGGCGTCCATGCCGACATACGGGCTCTACATGCTCGCGTCCGTCGCCGTCGGGTTTTCGCAGCTCACCATGTTGACGAGCGCGAACGCCTACGTCCAGACCACCACCGTGCCGTTCATGCGTGGGCGTGTGATGGCGCTGTACTCCATGCTGCTGATGGGCTCCACCCCCATCGGCGCACCCATCATCGGATGGGTGGGCGAGCACGTGGGCCCGCGCTGGTCGGTGGGGGTGGGAGCCATCGCGTCGATCGTCGTGGCCGTCGCGGCGGCCACGTGGGCCGTGCGGTACTGGAACCTCGAGGTCACCTACCACCGGCATCGGCCGCTGCTCGAGTTCACCTACCCGAACCGGGTGAACGCGCGTGACGACGCGGTGCTGCGCCTCAGGGCTCAGCAGATCGAGGACTCGTCCGCTCAGCCCTGAGGCGCCAGGCACTCGCCGGGGCTTAGGCGGGCGGCGGGGTGCCGCCGGTCTCCTCGCGACGCTCGGTCACGTGGCGCTCACCGGCCGCGGGCTGGCCCGCAGCGGGCTGCGCGGTTCCAGCGGCGCCGGCCTGGGGCGCGGCCTCGGCGTGTGACTCGGTGACCGTGGTGCGCTTACGACCGCTCATCGCGAGCGAAATAATGATGCCGAGCGCACCGGCGGCCATGAGGATCCAGCCCACCAGGCCGAGGTCGATCGCGTCGACCGACTCGTTGAGGGCGAACGCGAGGATCGCGCCCACCGCGATCAGGAAAATACCGGAACCAATAGCCATCTTCTGCTCCTCCCGTGAGGGCGACGCTGCTCTCGAACGCGGATGCGCTGGGGTCGATCCCCTGACGGCGTCTGCACCTCATCAACGGCGCGCCAACCAGGAACTATTCCCGCGCCGCGCCTCACGAGGCCCTCACTGGCCGCCGATCGAGCCGCTGTCATTGCCCTCGCCACACGCCGCGAACAGCGCATACAAACGCTCCTCGGCGGTGCCCGTGGCCGTGTATTCGACCGCGATTTCCTCGCCGTCGACATCGATCCACGCGCGGAACACATAGGTCTTCTTCGACTCGGCGAAGGCGTGCGCGTCGCACCGGGACGCCCGGACTGTGACCGGCACCGTGACCGATTCCTGCCCAGGCGCCAGCGTGACCGGCAGGGCGCCCTCGGCGGGCTCGAGCGTGAAGATGACGTTGCCGCTGAGGCCCGTGAGGGTGGCGGCGGCGTCGGACGAACCGCGGGTGAGCGTCACCTCGGTGGAGGCCTCGACGCCCTCGGCGACCCACGCATCGGCCGCCGTCGTGAAAGCCGGCTGAGCGGCATCGGTCGCGACCTTGGCCGCGCACTCTTCCGCGTTGATCTCGGCGAGGACGGCGTCACTCAGCCTCACCTGCGTGGCCGCGAGCGTGAGGCCATCCTTGGCGCGCACCTCGACCGTCGCGACCGTCTGGCCCTCGCCCGCCGGACACACGGGCGCGCCCAGGGGGACCCTCAGGCGCGATTCGTCGCCATCGATGAGCAGCACGTTGGTGGGAACCGTGCCGGACGACGAGAAATACGGCGACGTCATGGACACGGAGGTGACGATGCCGCGCGGCTCGCTGGTCGCGGTCACGCGCACCTCCACCTTGCGTTCCGCCTCGAGCGTGCGCTGGCGGTGAATGGTGCCGATGGTCGCCACGGTAGGTGGGGGAATGGCCGATGCCGTGGCCGCCGGGGTCACGGGCGTCACCCCTACGGTGGGGTCGCCCGAGCACGCACTGAGCGCCACGATCGCGCCGATCGCGGCGCCGCTCACCACTCCTGCGGGGCGCATACGTCTCAGTGTGGACATCGATCCGTCTCGCGTCCAGCACCCGCAGGCACTGTCCTGCCACGATGGGTCCCATGAGCGACAGCACGGTGATCGAGAACGACACGTGGCGCGTGGGCCTGCTGCCCCACCTGGGCGGATCGGTGGCGTTCGGGCAGGTGCGGGTGAAGGACGAGTGGGTCGACGTTATGCGTCCCACGCCGCCGGACCCCGACATCCCCAAGCAAACCGCCTCGTACCCTCTGGTGCCGTGGTCGAACCGCATCGGCCATGCGCTGCTGAGGTTCGCCGGACGCGAGTACCAGCTGCGCGCCAACTGGCCCGACGGCTCGGCGATCCACGGCGCAGGCTGGGACTACCCCTGGAGCGTGGTCGAGCACACCGGCGAGCGCGCCGTCCTCGAGTTCGTCTCGCACGACGTCTACGGCGTGAACTGGCCGTGGTCGTTCACCGCACGGTTCACCTACGCCGTCGACGGCGACGACTTCGTGTGGACGTACGGCGTGCAGAACACGTCGCACGAGACATTCCCCGCCGGCTTTGGTCACCACCCGTATCTGCTGCGCTCTGTCGCGGGATCGGCCGATGCGGTCCTCCAGGTGGCGGCGAGCCGCGCCTTCGCGCTCGAGGACTCTCTGCCCACCGGGCCTGCCGGCACGGTGCGCGCCGAGGCGGACTTCCGCACGCCGCGGCCGCTGGGACGCGACGGGGTCGACGACTGCCTCACGGGCCGCACCGACGAGCGGCTCGCGGTGATCGAGTGGCCCCAGACCGTCCGCCTCGAGGTGCTCGCGGACGCTGCCTTGCAGCATGCGGTCCTGTACATCCCCGCTCACCGGGACTACTGGGCGCTCGAGCCCGTCTCGAACGCCAACGACGGATTCACGCTCGACGCCCAGGGCATTGAGGGCTCCGGCGTGTTCCTGCTGCAGCCGGGTGAGATGCGCACGGCGAACTTCCGGATGCGGGCGTCCGCCCTCGCGTAGGCCGCTAGGATGGGGGCGCGGCCTCGCCGCATGCGGGTGTAGTTCAATGGTAGAACTTCAGCTTCCCAAGCTGATAG
>NZ_BBRH01000023.1 GCF_002090055.1 Demequina sp. NBRC 110051 | reverse complement strand
GCGCGAGGGCTCGCCGCCCGGCGTAGGGTGCTGAATATGAGCGACGCGGCTACCCGGATCGATGCCTTGGCGAAGATGGTCGATCAGGCACTCAGCGCAGCCTTTCGCGGCGTGCTGGCCGACCACTCGACCACCGTGGACGAGTTCGTGATGCTGGGCCTGCTGGTGAGGGCCGACGGCCCGCTGCCGTGGGACGCGCTCGAGGCGCGCATGCCGGGTGCACCCTCGGCGGCATCGCTCACGCACACCTGGACGGGCCTCGCCAATGGCGGGTGGACTCACGAGGACGACGGCATCTGCCTGGTGACCGACGAGGGCCGCACCGCCTACGAGGACCTCCACGCCCAAGTCGACGCGCTGCACGCGCGTGCGGTCGCGGGCATCGGCGACGCCGACTATGCGACGGCTGTCGCCGTGCTCACCCGCATGCTCGACAACCTGGGCGACTAAGCGACCGCTAGTCGCGGTTGCCCGCGCGCTCCTTGATGATGAACGTCAGCAGGATCCAGCCGGCGAGGGCCGAGGCGAGCCACACGATGAGCGCGCCCAGCAGCCAGGCGGTGACGCCGTCGATGGTGAGGCCGTCGCTGAAGAGCGTCGTGAGCCACAGCGCGACGATGGTCGAGATGAGCGCCACACCGCCCTGCAGGGCCTTGGCGTACTTGTGCGCCATCTTCAGGATGAACGGCGACAGCACGGCCTGCGCGACCACGAAGATCACGACCGCGGTGATGAAGCCGCTCAGTTGAGTGTCAAAGCCGTCCACGACGGCGTCGGCGACCCACAGGCCCACGACGGCGGCAACAAGGCTGGTCAGGACGTTCCACAGGAATCTCACCATGGGTCCGAAAGTACTCCTACCAGCGCTCTTTCGCATCAGAAAGTTCGCGACACGCGGGCTATTCGATGCCGCGCATGACCCTGTTCCAGGCGTGCGTGAGGGCGACGGTCTCGATAATCGCCCCCAGCTGCACCCGAGTGAAGTAGGGCGCGGCGGCCTCGCGGGCGCTCGCCTCAAGGCTGCGCGGCGCGTCGGTGAGGACCTCAGCCAGGCGCAGCGCCGCCGCGTCCCCCTCGCTCACGAGCCCCTCGCGCATCGCGTGCACCGGCCGCGCGAGCGCCGAGATGACCTCGGGCCGTACGCCCTGGGCGGTCAGCGCCTCGGAGTGCAATCGGATCGAGAACGTGCAGCCGTTGAGGTGGCTCACGCGCAGGCGGATCATCTCGCGCAGGCGCGGCTTGAGCTCCACGCCCACCTGGGCGTCGAAGTCCTCGAGCGCTTTCATGAACTCGGGACGGATCCTCGCCTCACTCACCCGAGCGACGCTACCAAGGCCCACCGACGTTGCTGGGGTGGCACGCGGAAGCCGGCCACGGCATCGGCCGTCCCCACGGATTGGGGTGGTACGCGTCTGTTCTGGAAGAATGATGGGCATGACTGCGCGTATCCCGGAGAAGGCCACCGTCGACGGACTCGAGGACCGCTGGAACTCCGCCTGGGAGGACCAGGGCACCTACCGCTTTGACGCGACCGTGGAGCGTCAGCAGGTGTACTCGATCGACACCCCGCCGCCCACCGTCTCCGGGTCCCTGCACGTGGGCCACGTGTTCTCCTACACGCACACGGACGTGGTGGCGCGCTTCAAGCGCATGAACGGCCGCGAGGTGTTCTACCCCATGGGATGGGACGACAACGGTCTGCCCACCGAGCGCCGCGTGCAGAACTACTTTGGCGTGCGCTGCGACCCCACGCTGCCGTACGTCGAGGGGTACGAGCCGCCGTTCGAGGGGGGCGAAGGTAAGTCGGTCAAGGCCGCCGACCAGCAGCCCATTTCGCGACGCAACTTCATCGAGCTGTGCGAGCGCCTCACCGAGGAGGACGAGCAGCAGTTCGAGCACCTGTGGCGCCGCCTGGGCCTGTCCGTCGACTGGTCGCGCACCTACCAGACCATCTCCCCGTCCTCGCAGGCCGTGGCGCAGCAGGCGTTCCTGCGCTCGCTGAAGCGCGGCGAGGCATACCAGGCCGAGGCCCCCACGCTGTGGGACGTGACGTTCCGCACCGCCGTCGCGCAGGCCGAGCTCGAGGACCGCGAGCGTCCCGGCGCGTATCACCGCCTGGCCTTCGAGCCCGCCGGTGACATGGAGGAGGCCACCGGATCGTTCGAGTCCGTGTGGATCGAGACCACCCGTCCCGAGCTGCTCGCCGCGTGTGTGGCGCTCGTGGCGCACCCCGATGACGAGCGGTACCAGGGCCTGTTCGGCAAGCACGTGCGCACGCCGCTGTTCGGCGTCGAGGTGCCCGTGGTGCCCCACCGCCTGGCGCAGCCCGACAAGGGCTCCGGCATCGCCATGATCTGTACGTTCGGCGACGTCACCGACGTGATCTGGTGGCGCGAGCTGAACCTGCCCATGCGCTCCATCCTGGGCCGCGACGGCCGCGTGCTCACCGAGGCCCCCGCGGGTCTCGAGTCCGAGGCCGCGCAGGCCGCCTACGCCGAGATCGCCGGCATGACCGTGTTCTCCGCCCAGAAGCGCATGGTCGAAATGCTGCGCGAGGCGGACCTCATGGATGGCGACCCCAAGCCCATCCAGCACCCCGTGAAGTTCTTCGAAAAGGGCGACAAGCCCCTCGAGATCGTCACGTCGCGCCAGTGGTACATCGCCAACGGCGGCCGCGACGCGCAGTTGCGCACGGCGCTGCTGGGCCGTGGCGAGGAGCTCGAGTTTGTGCCTTCGCACATGGGCAAGCGCTACGAGAACTGGGTCAACGGCCTCACGGGCGACTGGCTGATCTCGCGCCAGCGCTTCTTCGGTGTGCCGATCCCCGTCTGGTACCCATTGGACGCCGACGGCGAGATCGTGTGGGATTCCCCCATCCTGCCGTCCGAGGAGTCGCTGCCCGTGGACCCGTCGGCCG
This sequence comes from Demequina sp. NBRC 110051, assembly GCF_002090055.1. Taxonomy (GTDB): domain Bacteria; phylum Actinomycetota; class Actinomycetes; order Actinomycetales; family Demequinaceae; genus Demequina. The sequence continues at coordinate 29,026 of NZ_BBRH01000023.1, read as the reverse complement.
ACGTCGCGCCCGGGTTCTCCGAGGACCAGCGTGACGTGCCCGGCGGCTTCACCGGCGAGAAGGACATCATGGACACGTGGGCAACGTCCTCGCTCACGCCCCAGATCGTGTGCGGCTGGCGCGACGACCCGGCACTGTTCGCCAAGACGTTCCCCATGGACCTGCGCCCCCAGGGCCAGGACATCATCCGCACGTGGCTGTTCTCGACCGTGGTGCGCTCGCACCTCGAGCACGGCGCCCTGCCGTGGAAGCACGCCGCGATCTCCGGCTGGATCCTCGACCCCGACCGCAAGAAGATGTCGAAGTCGAAGGGCAACGTCGTTACGCCGCTGGGCCTGCTTGAACAGCACGGCTCGGATGCCGTGCGGTACTGGGCAGCCTCGGCTCGCCTGGGCACGGACGCCGCGTTCGACGAGGGTCAGATGAAGATTGGCCGGCGCCTGGCCAACAAGGTGCTCAACGCCTCGAAGTTTGCGCTCGGTGCGACGGGTATTGCGACGGCGGCTAATTCCTCGCTGGATGAAGGCATCGCCGCGACCGCGCACGTGACGTCGCAGGCCGTGACCGAGCCGCTGGACCGCGCGCTCTTGGCCGCGTTGGCGGACGTGGTGGACGCCGCCACGACTGCTTTTGGCTCGTATGACCACACGCGTGCGCTCGAGCAGGCCGAGACCCTGTTCTGGACCTTCTGCGACGACTACGTGGAGCTCGTGAAGACGCGTGCCTACGACGGCGCGGCTCCCGGCGAGGACATCGACCCGCTCGCTGCGTGCTCTGCGGGCGCGGCTTCTGCGCGCGCCACGCTCGTCATCGCCCTGGACACGTTCCTGCGCCTGTTCGCGCCGTTCCTGCCGTTCGCCACGGAGGAGGTGTGGTCGTGGTTCCGCGAGGGCACAGTGCACCGGGCGCCGTGGCCTGAGGCCGCGCCGCTGCGCGAGCTAGCAGGTGCGGAGTCTCCCGCCCTGGTCGCCGCCGCCGGCGAGGCGCTCGCGACGCTGCGCAAGCTCAAGTCCGAGGCCAAGGTCTCGCAGCGCACCGAGCTCGTGTCCGTCGACCTGCTGGTACCCGAGGCGAAGGTGGCAGCCGTCCACTCGGCCCGCGGCGACCTCATGGCTGCCGGTCGCGTGCAGTCGCTGCAGATCGTGGACGCGGTCGCGGCGCTGGACGCCTCGGTGGACGGCGGCGACTCGGACGGCTCGTCTGAGGAGATCGCCGACCCCACCGTGATGCGCACGGAGAACGCCGTCCTGGCGCAGTAACCCCGCCCCCAGCGCCCCCAGCGCCCCCAGCGCCCCATGGGACACTCACCGTCGCTCTGAGCGAATCTGTGTGCCCTATGGGGCGCTCACCGTTTACGGCCACCGTTATCCCCACCTGGCCCCCACACCCTCACCTATCCCCAGGCTGGCTCAACGCGCCCACGACGAGCTCCGGCGGCGTCTACAAAGATCGCATGCGACCACTACGCGCGCTTCCTCAGTCCGCCGGCACGCTCGGCGAGACGGTCTCGCGGCGCCCGCATGCGTTCAGCTACCGCGAACTGGAGGCTCTCTCGACTGAGAGTGCAGTGCGATCTGCGCTTGCGCGAGGCGAGATCGTGCGCTTGCTACCGGATTGCTACGTCGCTGCCGAGCACGCCGACTCCTTCGCCGCCCGCGCGGATGCCGCGCTCACCTGGGCTGGTCCTCGCGCGTATCTCGGTGGAGCGAGCGCGCTGCACCTCTGGCAGGCCACCGATCCCCCACGCGCGCACATCGATGTGTGCGTTCCCCATGCTGACCGTCCCCGCGGGCCGGCCTGGGTCAAGGTGCGACGACTCAGCTACGACGTCGAGACCAGGTCGATCGGCCGCCTGCGAGTTGCGACGCCGGCGTTCGCGCTCGTGCAGGGGTACGGAGACCTTCCGCGCACCGCCCGCGCCGCAGCGGTGTACCGCCTCCTCCACGACGGCGTCTCGGCGGACGAACTCGACTTCGCGCTCGGCTCGGTACCACGGGTGCGCGAGCGACGAGAGCTCACTCGTCACATCAATGCTGCGCTCCAAGGAGCAGAGAGCTGGCTGGAGGAGGAAAGCCTCTGCTCCGTCTTCAACACGCGCGAGTTCGGGCGCCTGGTGCGCCAACACGTGATCCGCTGTGCGCACGGACGCTATCGACTCGACATGTACGACCCCATCACCCGCACCGCCATCGAACTCGACGGCGCCGCATGGCACGGTGCCCCCGACCAACGCGCGCGTGATCTCCAGCGCGACGCCGACCTGGCGGCGATGGGAATTCAGACGGTCCGGCTCACCTATCGCGACATCGTGGAGCGGCCGCAGTGGTGCCGCCAGGTCGTCCGCGAGGTGCTTGCGCGGCGATCACAACGCTGAGCGTCCCATAGCGCACACAAATCCTCTGGGAACGACGGTGGTTGTCCCATAGGGAACATCACGCGGGGCCGGATCACGCGGGGCGGGATCGCACGGGGCGCCGCGCACGAGGCGGGAGCGGGCGGGGCCGCGGGGCCATGCGCTAGGCCGCGCCCTCCTGGCGCTCCTCGCGGAAGATGTACGACGGCAGCACGCGGGACATCACGGTGTCCCGCGTCACGACCACGCGGCCGATGTCCTCGCGGCCCGGCACGTCGAACATGGTCTCCTGGAGGACCTCCTCCATGATCGCGCGCAGGCCGCGCGCACCGGTGCCACGCTCGAGCGCCTGCTCCGCGATGGCCTCCACGGCCTCGCGGTCGAACTCGAGCTCCACGCCGTCGATCTGGAACATGCGCTGGTACTGCTTGACCAGGGCGTTCTTGGGTTCGGTGAGGATCGACACCATCGCGTCCACGTCGAGCGGCGCTACCGTCGCGATGACCGGCATGCGGCCGATGAACTCGGGGATCAGGCCGAACTTGTGCAGGTCGGCCGGCGTGACCTGCGAGAACAGGTCGGAGTTGTCGGCCTCCTTCAACTGCGCGCCGAAGCCGATGCCCTTGCGACCCACGCGCGAGGAGATGATCTCCTCGAGCCCGGCGAACGCGCCGCCAAGGATGAACAGCACGTTCGTGGTGTCGATCTGGATGAACTCCTGGTGCGGGTGCTTGCGCCCGCCCTGCGGCGGCACCGACGCCTGCGCGCCCTCAAGGATCTTCAGCAGCGCCTGCTGCACGCCCTCGCCGGAGACGTCGCGGGTGATGGAGGGATTCTCGGCCTTGCGCGCGACCTTGTCGATCTCGTCAATGTAGATGATGCCGTGCTGGGCCTTGTCGACGTCGTAGTCGGCGGCCTGCAGGAGCTTCAGGAGGATGTTCTCGACGTCCTCACCCACGTAGCCCGCCTCGGTCAGCGCGGTGGCGTCGGCGATAGCGAAGGGCACGTTCAGCATGCGCGCAAGCGTCTGCGCGAGGTAGGTCTTACCCGTACCGGTGGGGCCGATGAACAGCACGTTCGACTTGGCGATGTCGACCTGGTCCTCGCCAGCCTTGGCGATGGTCTCCCCCGCGCGCACGCGCTTGTAGTGGTTGTACACGGCGACGGCGAGCGCGCGCTTGGCGGCGTCCTGGCCAATGATGTACTGGCCCAGGAAGTCGAAGATCTCGCGGGGCTTGGGAAGCTCGGTCAGCTCCGTCTCGGCAGCCTCGGCGAACTCCTCCTCGATGATCTCGTTGCACAGCTCGATGCACTCGTCGCAGATGTAGACGCCGGGCCCGGCGATCAGCTTGCGCACCTGCTTCTGCGTCTTGCCACAGAATGAGCACTTGAGCAGGTCGCCGCTGTCAGCCGGTCGAGTCATCGAGTTCTCCCTCCACGCGCCCCCAGGCCATCTCCGGGGACCGTACACATTCAGGCTACCCACGCCCACTGACACGTGCCGGGCGACGCGCCGCCCTACGCCACGGGCGGACAGCCACGTCCGGTCCATGCGAGGCGCCGATGCACCCCTCATCCAGCATTCGGTCTCGCCCGGGCAGGGGTTGGGTCCGGAGTGGCCGAAGCCGGGGCCGATGCCGCACGGACACAGCAAAGCGGCCGCCTCCCCGAGGGGAGACGGCCGCCGTGTGACGCGTGGGGCCTAGCCCTGAGCCTTCTCGATCGCGCGGTCCTCGGGGGCCACGGTGTCGACGCCCTTGCGGGACGCGAGCACCTGGTCCACCAGGCCGTAGTCGAGGGACTCGTTGGCTGACAGGAAGCGGTCGCGCTCGATGTCCTCGCGCACCTTCTCCGGGGTCTGGCCGGTGTGCTTGGCGAGCGTGTACTCGAGCCACTCACGCATGCGGATCATCTCTTCGGCGTAGATCTCGATGTCCGAGGCCTGCGCACGTGCGCCCTGCTCGATGCGGGGCTGGTGGATCATCACGCGAGCGTTGGGCAGCGCGAGGCGCTTGCCGGGCGAGCCCGCCGCGAGCAGCACCGCCGCCGCCGAGGCCGCCTGGCCCAGGCACACGGTCGACACCTGGGGCTTGATGTACTGCATGGTGTCGTAGATCGCGGTGAGCGCGGTCTGCGAGCCACCGGGCGAGTTGATGTACAGCGTGATGTCGCGGTCGGGGTCCTGGGACTCGAGCACGAGCAGCTGCGCCATCACGTCGTCCGCGGAGGCGTCATCGATCTGCACGCCGAGGAAGATGATGCGGTCCTCGAACAGCTTCGCGTAAGGGTCCTGACGCTTGAAGCCGTAGGCGGTGCGCTCCTCGAACGAGGGCAGGATGTAGCGCGACGAGGGGCCGGCCGGGGCCGCTCCCCCGAAGCCTGCGGTGCGGGCGCCGGCCTGCATGGCCTGGTAGATCTCGCTCATGCCTTGCCTCCCTGCGACGCGTCGCCGGTCTCGGCGGCGTGCGTGATGACCTTGTCGACGAACCCGTACTCGAGGGCCTCCTCGGCGGTGAACCAGCGATCCCGGTCCGCGTCCTTGGTCACCTGCTCGAGCGACTTGCCCGTCTGCTCGGCCGTCAGCGTCGCGAGCGTCTTCTTCATGTGCATGATGAGCTCGGCGTTGATGCGGATGTCCGTCGTGGTGCCGTAGATGCCGCCCGAGGGCTGGTGCATCATGACGCGGGCGTGGGGCGTCGCGAAGCGCTTGCCCTGCGCGCCAGAGGACAGCAGGAACTGTCCCATCGACGCGGCCATGCCCATCGCCACGGTGGCGACGTCGGGCTTGATGTACTGCATGGTGTCGTAGATCGCCATGCCCGCAGTGATCGAGCCGCCGGGCGAGTTGATGTACAGGTAAATGTCCTTGTCGGGGTCCTCGGCGGCCAGCAGCATCATCTGCGCGCAGATGGCGTTGGCGTTGTCGTCGCGGACCTCGTCACCGAGCCAGATGATGCGCTCGCGCAGCAACCGGTTGAAGATCGAGTCGCTCAGCCCCATCCCGGGACCGTCGGCTCGTGCCGTGATGTCGTTCACGTTTCCTCCTGATCGAACGTCTTGCTCGACCCTAACGCCCGCCACCCACGCGACATTGCCGTTGACCCCCTGTTTTCGCTACGGGGTGAACACGTGTGGGCACCCTGAGACCAGGGGTCGGGGTATCCCCTTGGAGAGGTTCGCCCATATGGCCGATGCCGTGGCCGGCCCCCGTCCCTAGGCTCGGTTTCAGAGGCCATCACCAAAGGGGACATCATGACCGACAACACGCAGCAGCCGCAGCCCGAACCGGAGCAGCCACAGCAACCTCAGCAGCCGCAATACGCGGCACCCCAGTACACACAGCCATCGTACGGAGCACCTCAGTACGCCCAGGCGGGCTACGCACCCGGCCCACGGCCCGGCACCGAGAAGAACTGGATGAACATCACGTCGCTCGCGCTGTCGCTGGGCGGCCTCGTGACCGGCATCACCGTCATCCCCGGCATCATCTTCGGCCACCTGGGCCTCAGCGCCGCCAAGCGGGGCGAGGCCGACAACCGCTCGCTTGGCCTCGCGGGCCTCATCACGGGCTACGTCATCCTCGCGCTGGGCCTGCTAGTCCTCATCGCGGTCCTCGTCTTCGCGGGCGCCTTCGTCGGTGAACTCGTCCAGGAGTGCACGGGCGACAACCCCGCCGAGTGGTGCACCGACACCTCCTCCAACAATGCGTGGACGGCGGTCACCGGCATTCCCGCCTGACCGCCCTCCCGGCCACGGCATCGGCCGTTCCTCCGCTGCCAAGGCCACCACCGCATCGGCCGCCCGCCATCAGCGGCCGGAGCAACGCGAAGGCCCCGCCTCCCTCACGGGAGACGGGGCCTTCGTCGTGGGTGGGGCGCCTTACTCGGCGGCCTCCTCCTCGGTCTTCTCGTCCTCAACCGAGCCGATCACCGGGGACAGGTCCACGGCGTTGCCCGCGGTGTCCTTCACGGTGGTGCGACGCAGCGCGAAGGCGGTGGCCTTCGAGCGCGCGACCTCGGCGACGATCGCGGGGATCTGGCCGGCCTGCTCGACCTGCTGGATGAACGTGTTGGGGTCCATGCCGTACTGGCGGGACTGGTTCAGCAGGTAGTCGAGGAGCTCGTTCTGCTGAACCTCGATGTCGAGGTCCTCGGCGAGCTGGTCGAGGAGGATCTGCGCGCGCAGGGCGTTGTGCGCCTCCTCGGTGACCTCGGCACGGTGGGTGTCGTCCTCGAGGCGGTTCTCGTTCTCGAGGTGCGAGTGCACCTCGTTCTCGATGACCTTCTTGGGAAGCTCGAAGTCGGTCGCCTCCTTGAGGGCGTCGATGAGCTTCTCGCGTGCCTGGACGGCCTGGTTGTTGGTCTTGATCTTGGTGACCTGAGCCTTCAGGTCCTCCTTGAGCTCCTCGACCGTGTCGAACTCGCTGGCGAGCTGGGCGAAGTCGTCGTCCACCTCGGGAAGCTCGCGCTCCTTGACTGCGGTCACCTTGACGGTGATCTGCGCGTTCTCACCGGCGCGGTCGCCGGCGGCCAGCGGGGCCTCGAAGGTGGTCTCCTCGTCGGCGGACAGGCCGATGAGGGCGTCGTCCATGCCCTCGAGCATGTTGCCGTTGCCCACCTGGTACGAGGTGCCCTGAAGGTTATCGATCTCCTCGTCGCCGATCTTGGCGGCGAGGTCGATCGTGGTGAAGTCGCCGTCCTTGACGGGGCGGTCCACGGTCTTCAGCGAGCCGAAGCGCTCACGCAGGTTGTCCAGGCGCTCCTGAACATCCTCGTCGGTGACCTCGATGGGGTCGACCTCGACGGTGATGTCCTCGGCCTTGGGCAGCTCGACCTCGGGGCGGATCTCGACCTCGGCGGTGAACTCGAGGCCCTCGAAGCCCTCCTCCGAACCGGGGATCTTCACGACCTCAACCTCGGGCTGGCCGAAGGGGCGGATGCCCTGCTCTTCGACGGCCTCGGAGTACCAGCCGGGCAGGCCGTCGTTGACGGCGTGCTCGATGATGGCGCCCTTGCCCACGCGGGTCTCGAGGATGCGCGGCGGCACCTTGCCCTTGCGGAAGCCGGGGATCTGGACCTCTTCGCCGATGTGCGCGTAGGCGTGGTCCATGGAGGGCTTGAGGTCCTCCTCGGTGAGGGTGACCGTCAGCTTGACGGTCGTGGCGTCGATCTTCTCGAGGGCGCTGGTCACTGATGTGCTCCTGAATTGAGGTTTTGGCCTGCGGCCGTCATGCGGGATTCCCGCACGGATAGGCAACCCCACGAGTGTAGTGCGGTATAGGGCGTGTGCCCAATCGGTTTCGCTGATGGCCGATGCCGTGGCGGGGTGACCGCGCGCCGTGCGGGCTGGGCGATGGGCCCGGGGTCCGGCTGGGCCATTGGTCGCGCGCGGCGCGCGTCCGTCGCCCCTACACTGCTGGTGAACGTTCACATCGTGGCGGCCGCATGGGCGCGGGCGCACACCACCAGCAATGACGACAAGGGAGTTGAGCACCGGTGACGGAGCAGACCACTGACGCCGCCGCGGCCATCGCCGCAGGACACACCTCGCTCGGTATTGAGCTCGGATCGACCAACATCAAGGCGTGCCTCATCGGCCCCGACCACGAGGTCCTCGCCACCGGATCCCACGCCTGGGAGAACCAGTTCGTGGACCGCCTGTGGACCTACTCCGAGGACGCCATCTGGGCGGGCCTGCAGGGCGCGGTTGCGGCACTGATCGCCGATGTCCGCGAGCGCCACGACGTCTCGCTCGAGTCCGTGGGAGCGCTGGGCTTCTCCGCGATGATGCACGGCTACCTTGCGTTTAACGAGGCCGGCGAGCTGCTGGTGGCGTTCCGCACCTGGCGCAACACCAACACGGGTGCCGCGGCCGCGCGCCTCACCGAGGAGCTCGGTTTCAACTTCCCGCTGCGCTGGTCCGCCTCGCACCTCTACCAGGCCATCCTCGACGACGAGCCGCACGTGAAGGACCTCGCGTTCGTCACCACCCTGGCAGGCTACGTGCACTGGAAGCTCACGGGCGAGAAGGTGCTGGGCGTGGGCGACGCCTCGGGCATGTTCCCCATCGACCCCGCCACCAGGGATTACGACGCGTCCATGCTGGCGCGCTTCCAGGGCCTCGTGGACGCCCGTCACCCCGGCCTCGACGTCGCGGGACTCCTCCCCCGCGTGCTGGTCGCGGGCCAGGAGGCGGGCCGCCTTTCGGCCGAGGGCGCGACGCTGCTCGACCCCACCGGCACGCTGCAGCCCGGCGCTCCCCTGGCCCCCGCCGAGGGCGACGCCGGCACCGGCATGGTCGCCACCAACGCTGTGGCGCCCCGCACCGGCAACATCTCCGCCGGCACGTCCATCTTCGCGATGGTGGTGCTCGAGAAGCCGCTCGAGTCCGTCCACGAGGAACTCGACATCGTCACCACGCCCGCGGGCGACCTGGTCGCGATGGTGCACTGCAACAACGGCGCCTCGGAGCTCGGCACCTGGGCGGGCGTCTTTGGCGAGTTCGCGAAGGCGCTGGGCCACGACGGTGACTCGAACGCCGTCTTCGGCGCCCTCTTTGCCGCCGCGCTCGAGGGCGAGGCCGACGGCGGCGGCCTGCTCGCCTACAACTACCTCTCGGGCGAGCCGATCACCGGGCTCGAGGAGGGCCGCCCGCTGGTGGTGCGCACCCCGGGCAGCCGCCTCACGCTTGGCAACTTCATCCGCACGCAGCTCTACGCGGCCTTCGGCACCCTGAGCCTGGGCATGAAGGTGCTGCACGGCGAGGGCGTGAAGCTCGACTCGATGTTTGCGCACGGCGGCATGTTCCGCACCGCCGGCGTGGCCCAGGGCCTGCTGGCCGCCGCGATCGACGCCCCCGTCACCGTGGGCGACACCGCCTCCGAGGGCGGCGCGTGGGGCATCGCGGTGCTCGCGGAGCACGTGCGGGCGGGCGCCGGACAGAGCCTCGACGCCTACCTCGCCGAGAAGGTCTTCGCCGACGCCGATCTCACGGTGGCCGAGCCCCACCCCGCCGACGTCGCGGGGTACGAGGCGTGGCTCGAGACCTACGAGGCCGGACTCGCCATCGAGCGCGCCGCCACGGAGGCCATCCACTAACTCAGCAGTCGAGACGAGGCCGCCGCATCCCACGGGTGCGGCGGCCTCGCTGCATCTCGGGGTTCGCGGTCGCCGCTTTCATTCACAAGTTATATAGTCGGCTTATGGAAAAGCGCCGGCAACTCATCGTCGACCTGGTAGCCCAGACGCAGCGCCTCACGCGGCTGGCCGCGCAGGCCACCGGGAACTCGACCCCGGCATCGGCCTGGCGCCTGCTAGCGATCCTCGAGACGGAAGGCCCCCAGCGGGTCGGAACCCTCGCATCGGCCGTCCGGGTCAGCCAGCCCGCGCTCACCCAACTCGCGTCTCACCTGTGCGAGCAGGGCCTCGTGACCAAGGGCCCCGATCCGACGGACGCCCGCGCCGCGATCCTGACCCTCACCGGCGAGGGTGCGACCGCCATCGCCGACTGGCGTGCCGAGATCGGCGGCGCGCTCAGCCCCTACTTCGCCTCCCTCAATGACGAGGACTGGTCGCACCTCGCGGCCACCGTGTCCCTGCTGTCCTCGCTCGATAGGGAGCCGTCATGAACTCGTCGCTGCTGCGTCAACCCAAGGCCGTGTGGGCCGTCGCCTTCGCCTCCGTGGTCGCCTTCATGGGCATCGGCCTGGTGGACCCCATCCTCCCCGCCATCTCCGAGAGCCTCGAAGCGTCGCCCACCGAGGCCGAGATGCTCTTCACGTCGTACTTGGTCGTCACCGGCATCGCGATGTTCTTCACGAGCTGGGTGTCGGGGCGCATCGGCGCGCGCCGCACGCTCTTGTTGGGCCTCACCCTGGTCGTGATCTTCGCGGCGCTCGCCGGCGCCGCGGGCAACGTCGATCAGATCATCGGCCTCAGGGCCGGGTGGGGACTGGGCAACGCCCTGTTCATCTCCACGGCGCTGGCCACCATCATCGGGGCCGCGGCCGGCGGCGCCGAGAGCGCGATCATCCTGTACGAAGCCGCCCTGGGCCTCGGCATCGCGATCGGCCCGCTCCTGGGCGGCCTGCTGGGATCCGTGAGCTGGCGCGGCCCGTTCTTCGGCACCGCCGCCCTGATGGCCGTCGCGTTCATCACCATCGCGGTGCTGCTGCGCTCCGACCCCACGCCGCGCGTGCGGGTGCCACTGAGCGCGCCCTTCAAGGCGCTCGCGCGCCCGCAGATCCTGCTGCTTGCCGTCACGGCACTGCTGTACAACATCGGCTTCTTCACCCTGCTCGCCTACACGCCGTTCCCGCTGGGGTTCTCGGCGATGGGGTTGGGGTGGACCTTCTTCGGGTGGGGCATCGCGCTGGCCGTCACCAGCGTGTGGGTCGCGCCCGCGCTCACCCACCGCTTCCCGCGCACGGCCGTGTTGCCGGTGGTCCTCTCGCTGCTCGCCCTCGACCTGGTGGCGTGCGCGTTCGCGGTGACCTCGCCCGCGGCGCTCGTCGTGGGCGTCGTGGCTGGCGGGGCGCTGCTCGGCGTGCTCAACACCGTGTTCACCGAGTCGGTGATGGAGGCGACCGATCTGCCGCGCTCGGTGGCCTCGTCGTCCTACTCGGGCGTGCGCTTTCTGGGCGGGGCCGCCGCGCCGCCGCTCGCGACCGTGCTCGCCGACCAGTTCACCGCATGGACGCCCTACGTGGTCGCCGCCATCTCGGTGGCACTGGGGGCCGCGCTCGTGTGGACCGGCCGGGGGCTGCTCGCCCGCGCGTCCACCGCGCACGAGGACGTCGCCGAGGAGGCGCAGGCCATCACCGCCGGCGAGGTCGCGTAGCCCGCCGCTACGCCGACCGCGGACGCGCCAGACGCGCGAGGAAGTCCTCCGCCTGGCGCTCCTGGCGTCGGCGCAGATCGTCGCTGGGCCCCTCCATGAGCGCCTGGACCGAGGCGCCGTCCACCAGCGTGACCCAGTCGTCGACGATGTCGGCGTCGATCAGGCCCTCGCGTAGCTCGCCGTCCTCGCGAGCCTCCGCGAGCACGCCGTAGAGCAGGCGCCTGAGTTCCACGTGGGATTCGCGACGGGCCGCCGCCAGCCGCTCGTTGGTCACCGCGTGGGCACAGAACGACACGTCGACGTGCGCCTCGAGCAACCGCTCGTCGTCGAGCGGCAGCGACTCGAACAGCGCATGACGCAGCGCCGCCATGCCCCGCTTGCCGCGCCCGGTGGCGAGGATCCTGTCGCGCGCACGGCGAAAGCCCAGTTCGTGGGCCGAGATCAGCATCTCGTCCTTGTTCGCAAAGTAGTGGTTAAGCGCGCCGAGAGAGAGGCCTGCCTCGCGTGCGATCTCCCTTGTCGAGGCGTGTTCAAGCCCCACACGGCCGATGACGCGCCACAGCGCCTCGTGCACCGCCGCGCGACGAGCGGCGTGATCGACGATCCGTGGCATGGGCCCTCCCTGAGGCCAGGATGGTATCCGAACCGGCCGCACTGAGGCGGGCGGTCACCGACGGAGGATACGGACGAAATCCAGGTTTTACACGGCCGCAACCTATTTAGATCAGTTGATCCATAACCTGGCGACTACCCCCGGAACCTCACGAGAGGTACGCATGACCGTCCCCGCTGTCTCCCCGACCCGCGCCGCCATCGCGGCAGGATTCTTCGCCCAAGGCCTCTTGATGGCCGTCATCCTCACGAGCCTTCCCGGCATCGAGGAGCGCACCGGCATCGGCGAGACAGAGGTCTCCCTCGTCATCCTCACCACCGTGATCTTCGCGGGCGCCGGCTCGGTTCTCGCCGGCTCGCTCGCCACGCGCTGGGGCTCGGGCGCCCTGCTCCCACCCGCGTTCATCCTCCAGGCCGCGGCGGTGGGCCTCGCCATGCTCGACGCACCGTACGTGCTGCTCTTTCCCGTGTTTGCGCTGTTTGGACTGGGCGTGGGCCTCGCCGATGCGGGCAACAACATGCAGGCGCTCACCCTCCAGCGGATCGCGGGCCGCTCGCTCATCTCCTCGCTCTACGCGGTCCAGACGGTCGCGGCGATCATGGGCGCACTGCTGGTCTCGGCCGTTGCAGGGTTGGCCGCACCCTTTGAGTCCGCCTACGGCGTGGCCGCCGTCGCCGGCATCGCGATCGCGGCCGGCATCCGTGGACGGCTCGCGGCCGACCCCGAGCGCGGCAACGACGGCGACGGCGAGCGTCCGAGGCTGCCCTGGAGCGGCATCGTCGTGTTCGGCGTAGTGGTCGCCGTCGCGTACATCGGCGACTCCGTCATCGGCACCTGGAGCTCAGTGTTCCTCGATCAGGAGCTCTCCGCAGCGGCCGTCATGGTGCCGCTCGGATACGCCGCTTACCAGGCATGTTCCCTCGTCAGTCGCGTCGCCGGCGACCGGCTCGTGGGCAGGCTTGGCCGCGCGCCCGTACTCACCGGCGCGATCGTCACGGCCACCGCCTCGCTGTTCGTCGCGGCGGCGGCGCCGTCACCCTGGATCGCGGTCGCGGCCTTCGGTGCGGCCGGCCTGGGGATCGGACTCATGGCTCCGCTGTCGTTCTCCGCCTCGGGAGACCTCGCGCCGGATCACCAGGACGAGGTGGTCAGCCGGCTCAACCTCTTCAACTACTTGGGCGTGGTCATCGGCTCGGGCGCGACCGGCGCAATCGCCGATGCCGTAGGCCTGCGCGCCGCCATCGTGATGCCGGCCATCCTCGTCGCGGCCGCTCTGCTCACCGTCCGCTCGTACCGGCGCGACCGCACCCCCACCACCGTCCAGGGAGGACACCATGCCTGACACCGTGACCACCGACGTCTGCATCATCGGCGCGGGTCTGTCCGGCCTCACCGCCGCACGCGAGCTGATCGCCGCGGGCCTCGACGTGGTAGTCCTCGAGGCCACGGATCGCGTGGGCGGGCGCACCAGGAACCACTCGGTCGCGGGACTCAACGTCGACCTGGGTGGCACGTTTATTGGACCGGGTCAGGACCATGTCGCCGCGCTCGCCGCCGAGCTGGGCGTCACCTCCTTTCCCACGTATGACGCGGGCGCCCAGGCGATGGTGCTGGGCGCCCGCCGCCGCGAGTACGCGGGCTCAATGTTCCCCATCGGCCCCGTCCGCCTGGCCCACCTGGGCGCCGTGATGGCGACCATCGACCGGCTCTCCGCCACCGTCCCCAGCCACGCTCCCTGGACCGCGGCGCGCGCCCAGGAGTGGGACGCGCTGAGCCTCGAGGACTGGCTGCGCTCGCGCGGTGGAGGCGACCTCTTGGTGACGCTGTTCGCGTTCGTGACACGCACGTCCTGGGGCTGCGAGCCGCGCGAGATCTCCTTTCTCCACGTGCTCCACTACGCCCGCCAGGCCGGCGGCCTGTGGCCGCTACTGGGCACCACCGACGGCCTCCAGGAGCGCCACTTCCACCACGGTGCGGCCACGCTCAGCGAACGGATGGCCGATGCGATGGGCACCCAAGTAAGGCTGTCGTCACCCGTGCATGCGGTCGCCTGGGGCGACGACGGTGTCACCGTGACCGCCGCAGGGGTCACGGTGCACGCGTCGCGCGTGATCGTCGCGATCCCGCCTGCGTCTCGCGCGCGCATGGCGTTCTCCCCCGCGCTGCCCGACCCATGGGCGTCGCTGGGCGAGGCGTGGCCGCAGGGGACCCTGTCGAAGGCGTATGCCGTGTACGAGCGCCCCTTCTGGCGCGACGCGAGCGGGTGCGGGCTGAGGCGGCCGATGAGCGGCCAGGCGCAGTCGTCCTCGGGCCCCGTGTGCGCGACCTTCGACGCGAGCCCCGAGGGCGACGACCCCGGCGTGCTGCTGGGCTTCATCGGCGGCGATGACGCACGCGCGTGGGACGCGCTTCCCGCCGCGGAGCGCCGCGCGCGGGCGATCGGGTCGTTTGCCGAGATCTTCGGTCCGGACGCCCTCGAACCTGTCGACTACGCCGAGCAGCGCTGGGCGCGCGAGGACTGGATCCTGGGCGGTCCCACCGCGGTGCCCGCGCCCGGCGCGTGGACCTCCGTCGGCGCCGCCGTCGCGACGCCCGTGGGGCCCCTCCACTGGGCGGGCACCGAGACCGCACAGACCATGACCGGCTTCATGGACGGCGCCATTCGCGCCGGCGAGCGCGCGGCCCGCGAGGTACGCCGCGCCCTCGCGATCCAGGCCCTCCCCCAACCCGAGCCGGTGCCGGCGTAAGCCGGGACGGCCACCCAGCCACGGCATCGGCCGCACGAAAGGACATCCCCATGGCACTGAGCCGCTCCCACACCGTCGTCACCACCGCCTCGCCCGAGGCGGTCTGGAAGCGCTGGACCACGCCCGCCGATTGGGTGAGCGACGACCCCGGCGTGGACGCATGCGACTTCCCCACGCCCCCGACCGTGGGCGCGCGCGGCACGCTCGTCTCGGGCGGCAGGCAGAAAATCCGCTTCTTGGAGCTCAAGGAGTGCGAGGAGATGCTGTTCGAGATCGTGCTGCCGCTGGGCTCGCTGCAGTTCCCGCATCACATGGCGCCGTCACCCGAGGGTCTGCGCGTGCGCCACGGCGTACGTGCGATGGGGCCGCTGGGGTGGCTGTACTGGCTCGTGGCGGGCCGCAAGGTCGCGGCGGGACTGCCCGAGGTCATGGGCCTCGTGGTGGGCGCCGCCCTGGCCGAGTCGGTCGAAGCCTAGGAGGCCTGCGCGCCCTCCTCCCACGGCAGTTCCTCGTCGTCGCCCACCGGCGCCTGCGGCACCACGAGGACCGGGCGGTGCTGACGGTGCGACAGCTGTGCCGCGACCGAGCCCGAGAAGAACTCGTGGAGCGTGCCGCGGATGCCCGGGTCGCGCGTGCCGACGACGATCATCTCCGCGTCGATCTCGTCCGCAATGAGTGACAGTTGCTGGGACGCGAGTCCCGCGTCGGCCCGCGTGCTGAACTCGACCCCAGCCTCGGCGAAGATCGCGCCGATGTGCTTCTCGAGGTCGGGATCGAAGCGCTCGACGAGGGTGTCGGTGAGCTCGGCACTCATCGACACCGAGATGACGGAGCCGTCCAACTGACGCTCGATCGCGAGGCGTGCCGAGTCGACGCTCGCGCACACCACGTGGGCGTTCAGGAGCTTCGCGAAGCGTGCCGCGGTGGTGACGACGGTGTCGGACTGGCCGGGCACCACCCCGACCAAAATGTGCGGTGTGGCAGTCATCACGGCCTCCTTCGGCGCCGCGCGAGACGCTCCCGCGCGTCACTTCCAGTTTCCTCTTGTTGAGGGCGTGGCGCATGGCGAACAGATCGGGCCAGCGCCGACTGACAAGCACATTGCTGGCTTCTGGTCCGACCCCCGCTTCGGTCGGTGAAGGCGGGCGCGGTCTGCGCGAGACCGTCAACGTCCTCCATGGCTCATCGGACTTGGACTCGAAAACGGGGGTGGGGCCGCACGAGCAACCCCACCCCCTTCACGAGCGCGTCAATTGATCACTTGGGCGACTCCGACGCCTCCATGGAAGCCTGCGCCGCACGACGCTCGGCGAGGACCGCCGCATTCGCGTCGACGACTTTCTTGCTCAGCGGGTACAGGAAACGCAGCGACAACGCCACGAGGATGAGCAGCACGCCGGGCACGAGTGTCGACAGCATGTAAATGCCGTCCAGCGTCTCCTGCGCCTGCACGATTTGGTCGGAGCCGGTCGTCGCTTGGTAGCCGACCCAGCCAAGCGCCCAGCCGCCGAGTCCGCCCGCGAGCGCTTGGCCGAGCTTGCGTGCCCATGAATAGATGCCGTAAATCGTCGCATCGTCGCGGTCGCCGGTCTCCACGTCATGGTCGTCGATCACGTCGGTGATGAACGCCCAAACCATGAAGTTGAACATTGCCATGCAGAAGTTCGCGATCGTGAAGAGCGCGATGAAGACCATCGGCTGATCCTGTAGCCCGAGCACCCACGCAAGGATGTACATCGAGGATCCGAGAATGAGCGACACCACCGAGGCCTCGCGCTTGCCGAACTTCTTGGCGAGCCATGGCACGAGCGGCAGCAACAGCAACGTCGGGACAAAACCGGCGAGCGCCGCAATCGACTGCAAGTCTCCGCGGTTGAAGTAATCGAGCCACAGGTAGGCGACAAGGCCACTCGGTAGCAGACTGCCGACAAGCAGAAGCAGAGCTGAGACGACGAGGCCACGCAGGGGCTTGCTCCTAAGTACGGACGTGATCATCTCGCGGAAGGGTACGACCTCCTTCGCCGGAGGCTCCTCGACGCGCTCGCGTGTCATCAGGAACGCTAGCGCGTAAGCCCCCAACGCAAGTATGGACAGGGCGATCGCGACCATCTGCATGCGCTCCCCAGAGAGCACCGAGTTGCCGTCAGCGTCGGTGACGTTCACGAACATGGGCACAGCGACGGAGATCACGATGGCGGCGAGCATCGCGCCGGTCGAGCGAAACACCGAGAGCTGAGCGCGCTGGTCGGGGTTCGTGGTCATGACCGAGGCCATCGAGCCGTAGGGGATGTTCACGAGCGTGTAGGCGATCGAGCCCCAAAGGATGTAGGTGATGGACATCCAGGCGACCCGGGCACCGTAGGACTCCCAGCCAGACACGAAGTTCATGTACATCAACGCCGAGGCGGCCGCAACGGGTATGGCCCCGCGCAACAACCACGGACGGAACTTACCGTGCCGGCCTGGCTGTCGGGTATCGAGGAAGCGCCCGACGCCGACATCGGTGAACCCGTCAATCAGTCGCGCGACCAACAGCAAGGTGCCCACGTGGGCCGCCTCGACGCCGATGACCTTCGTGTAGAAGGCCATGAAGAGCATGGCCTGGAGAATGAACGTGAAGTCGTTTCCGAAGTCGCCGAACATGTAGCCGATCCGGTCGGACCAGCCGAACGGCTTGGCCTTCTTCGTCGAGCCGTGAGCTCCCTTGTTCACGACAGATGCTGCGCTTGTCATGGTTTCCTACTTCGCATCGTTGAGAAGTACCTGGCGGCGTTGCCAGGTATGGGAGCAACTATGGGCGCGAGCATGTCACGCGCCCAAAGAGTTGCCAGAATTTGCCACCCAATTCCCAATCGAGTGGCACCGGGCTAGCATCACTCACGTGCAACGTCGCCCTACGATCAAGGACGTCGCCGCTCTCGCCGAGGTCGCGCCGTCGACGGTTTCTCGCGCGCTCTCTCAGCCAGGTCGGGTCAACGCGTACACGGCTCAGGCGATCTTCCGGGCCGCCGAGGAACTCGGCTATCACCAGGTCCCGCGGACGGACACCGGTCGTCGCAAGCGTACCCATGCCATCTCGCTGGTCGTCTCCGACGTCACCAATCCGTTCTATTCGCGGATCATCCACGGCGCTCACGAGGCGGCGCTCAAGGCGGGATACTCACTTGTTTTAACCCACGGTTCCGAGCAGGGCGAGGTGGAGCAGGTCGTGCTTGAAAGAGCCCTCGACCTGGTCGAGGGCGTCGTGCTTGCAAGCTCTCGCATGCCGGCTGGAGCGATTCGGAAGATTGCGCGCCAGCGGCCCGTCATCTTGCTCAATCGGCGCATGCCCGAGACGCCCTGCGTCCTCATCGACGACGCACGCGGCATCGAGCTCGCGGCCACGCACCTCGCGTCGCTCGGTCATCGCGACGTCACCTATCTCGCCGGGCCACATGCGAGTTTCGCCGACGGCGCGCGGTGGCAGGAACTCAAGCGCATCGCACCCGAGCTGGGCATGCATGTGCGCCGCACGTCCGCGCACGATTCCCCCACGATGGAGACCGGCTTCAGCGCCGCTCGAGTGATCGCCGACCAGCGCGCCACGGCCGTGATCGCATACAACGATGCGCTAGGAGTCGGCCTTATCAAGGGGCTGGGTGCACTCGGGTTCTCCGTGCCCGAGGCTGTGAGCGTCGTGGGCTTCGACAACGTGCGACTCAGCGACGTGGTCTCCCCGGGGCTCACGACTATCGCCGCGCCGCTGCAAGCCCAAGGCGAGACTGGGGTGCGAAACCTGCTCGCACTCATCAACGGAGCACGGCTATCGAACGAGCCCCTGGTGCTTCCGGTGACGCTACGCGAGCGAGAGTCGACGGCGCCGCCGCGGACAACGATCCGGTAGCGTCGCGCAGCGGTGCGCCGTCGTCGCGGGCGACGCGGCGGACTGGCCGGTGCCTGCGTGCGGGACCGACCAGTCCATGTGGCGTCGCTCCTCAGGAGGCAACGGTCAGCACAAAAACGTGCGGAGTGTCCTCCGAGGACGTGCCGACGTGGACCGTGTAGTCGCCCGGCTTGATCTGGAAGCCGCCGGTCGCGTAGTCCCACACTGAGAACGGGTGATGGGTCGAGGCCGGGTCGATCGCGATCTCCACGCTCGTCGACTCGCCGGGCTCGAGCGCGACCTTCGCGAAGCCGACCAGTCGCTTGGGCGGCTGACCGTGACTCGGGACACCCAAGTACACCTGCACCACCTCGGCGCCAGCGCGTGATCCGGTGTTTGTCACGGTCGCCGACACCGTGATCGGCGAGCCGTCGAATGTGCTCGACGAGACGGCGACATCGGACACGACGAAAGACGTGTACGACAGTCCGTAGCCGAACGGGAACAGCGGAACGATGCCCTCGGCCTGGAACCAGCGGTAGCCCATGCGCAGGCCCTCGGTGTAGCGCATCGTCGGGTAGCCGTCGCCTTCGTCGGTGCCGGGGTACCTGACCGGGTCGCCGTGGTGCATGAGGTCCTCGAGCCGGGCCGCGTAGGTGGTGGGCAGTTTGCCCGACGGCGAGGTCGTGCCCCACAGGAGATCCGCGACCGTGTGGCCGTCCTCGGCGCCCTGATTCCACACCTCGATGACGGTGGGCGCCTGGTCAATCCAGGGCAGCATGACGGGGGAGCTGTTCTTCAGGATCACGACAGTGTTCGCGTTGGCACCCAGTAGCGCGGAGACCATTGCGTCCTGGTCGAATGGCATTTCAGGTGTGGGGGTGTCCGCCCCTTCGGTTGCGATCGAACCCGCCATGATCAGCACGGTGTCGGCGGCCGCCGCTGCGGCCTGTGCCTCCTCGAGGTTCGACAGGTCGCGCTCGACCACGAGGAGTTCCACCGTCGCGGACGACCCCAACTCGGCGAGCACATCCTCGGTGCCGGGCAGCGGGTCCACGGTGTACAGCGGGACGACTCGCGAGGAGCCGCCGCCACCCTGGCACGCCTTGCCTGCGAACTTGTCCATGCCGACGATGAGGACTTTGCCTGCCTCGACGGGAAGCGGCAGCCGCTGCTCGTCGTTCCTGAGCAGTACCGCCATGTCGGCGCCGATGCGACGGCTGACCTCGCCGTGCTCGGCCACGGGGATCTCCGTGGGAGCGTAGGGCTTGCCGAACTGGTCGAAGCGGAACATCTGCGTGAAGCGGCGCGCGAGCGCGCGGTCGATGGTCGCCATCTCCAGCGTGTGGTCCGTGAGCGCGGCCTTGAGGGTCTCCTCGTTGAACCACTTGCTGTCGGGCATTTCAAGGTCCAGGCCCGCGTGGAGCGACGGTGCTGCGGAGTGGAGGGCCCAGAAGTCAGACTGGACGTAGCCGTCCCAGCCCCAGTCCTCACGCAGGACGGTGTGGAGCAGGTAGCGGTTCTCGGACGCGTAGGTGCCGCGGACACGGTTATAAGCACTCATGATCGAGGCGACGTCGCCGTCCTTGCATGCCATCTCAAACGGCAGGAGGTACATCTCGCGCAGCACGTGCTCGTCGACCTCGACGTTGGCACGCATGCGCTCGATTTCCTGGTCGTTGACGACGTAGTGCTTCGCCATGGCGATGACGTCGTGGGACTGGATCGCCTTGATGACCTGGGTTCCCATGACGCCGGTGAGGTACGGGTCCTCCGAGAAATACTCGAAGTTGCGACCGCCGTTGGGCAGACGGTGCAAACACAGGCCCGGCCCTTCGAGAACGTGCTGACCCAGGTGGGCGCTCTCCTTGCCGATGATGTCGCCGTACGCCGTCGCGAGGTCGGGGTCGAACGACGCCGCGACGCCGATGGTCATCGGCAAGGCGGTGGCGGGCGGGCTGGGAGTACCGTCGCCCATGCCGACGCCGACAGGCCCATTGGTGACGCGCAGACGGGGGATGTCGAGGTCCTCGTCACCCTTGACGTGCCGGTCGATGCGGATGGTGGCGGCGAACTCCTCCATCTGCTCCTCGGTCATCGTCTCGGCGGCCTCAGCGAAGGCGGAGATGTCGATGGCGCCCATGGCGCCGTGGAGCTGGCCGATTTTTTGCTCGAGCGTCATGGCCTCCACGAGCGCGACAGCGCGCTCTCGGGGTGTCAGTTTTCCGTCCATCCACGGGTGGGCGGGGGTCTCGGTGACGGCGTCATTCATGAGGTTCTCCTCGATCAATCGTCGCTACATGGGCCGCAACTGCGCGACCTGAACGCACTTCTTTGTCGTGCACTGCCTCGACCGCATCCGCGACCAAGATCGCCACCGGCTGCGCGATGTCGAGCACCACACCGCGCTCGTCGGCATCGAGCGGCTCGAGGGTCGTGAGCTGACTGTCGAGCAGGCTCGCGGGCATGAAGTGCCCCTCACGGCTCGCGGCGCGCTCCGCCAGGACCTCGGACGACCCGGCCAGGTGGACGAAGAACGCGTCGGGCGCGGCCGCCCGGATCGCGTCTCGGTAGGACCGCTTGAGCGCCGAGCAGGCGATCACGAGCGAGTCGGATGCCGCGAGCGACTCTCCCACCCTCGCGAGCCACGGCCAGCGGTCGTCGTCGGTCAGCGGGATGCCCGCCGACATCTTCGTCTTGCTGGCCTCGGGGTGCAGGTCGTCGCCGTCCTGGAAGGCGACGGCCAAGTGCTCCGCGAGGAGCGCGCCGACCGTCGACTTCCCACAGGCGGAGACGCCCATGACGACTATCTGTCGCGCGGCCATCGTCCCTCCTACCAGTCGTGGACGGTACCGTCGGCGAGACGGTTGAACGGCAGGTAGGCCTGCTCGTACGGGTACTTGCCTGCCTCGTCCACGTCGAGCGTGACGCCGAGACCCGGCTCGTCGCCAGGATGCAGGTAGCCGTCGCCCCACGTGAAGGTCTGGCGGAACACCTGGTTGGTACGCTCGCCGTGCTGCATGTACTCCTGGATGCCGAAGTTGTGGATCGCGAGCCCCAGATGCATCGCGGCGGCCATGCCGACGGGCGAGACGTCCGTGGGGCCGTGGAACCCGGACTTGATCTGGTAGAGCGCGGCGAAGTCCATGAGCTTCTTCATGTGGCTGATGCCGCCGGTGTGGGTCACAGCGGAGCGCACGTAGTCGATGAGCTGCTCCTGGATGATCTGCTTGTAGTCCCACACCGTGTTGAAGATCTCGCCGATCGCCAGTGGCGTCGTCGAGTGCTGGCGCACCAGGCGCAGGGCCTCCTGGTTCTCCGCTGGCGTGCAGTCCTCGAGCCAGAACAGGTCGTACGGCTCGAGCGACGTGGCGAGCTTGGCGGCCTGTAGCGGCGTCATGCGGTGGTGGCCGTCGTGAAGCAGCGGCAGCTCGGGGCCGAACTCGTTGCGGACGGCCTCGAACACGGTCGGGATGTGCCGCAGGTAAGCCCGGGTATCCCAGTCCTCCTGGGTGGGCTTGGCTCCGCGGCGGGCGGGCTCGTGGTCGTAGCGCACCGACGCGTCCCCGGTGTCGGCCGCCTGCGAGGCGATGCCGTAGATGGCCTTGAGCCCGGGCACGCCCGTCTGCACGCGGATGGACTTGAAGCCCTTCTCTTGGTGCGCGCGGATCGAGTCGAAGATCTCGGGCAGCTCCTTGCCGGATGCGTGGCCATAGGCCATGAGTCCGTCACGGCTCGCTCCTCCGAGCAACTGGTACACCGGCATACCGGCGGCCTTTCCCTTGATATCCCACAGTGCCATGTCGACGGCCGCGATGGCCGCCATGGTCACCGGTCCGCGACGCCAGTAGGCGCCGCGGTAGAGGAACTGCCACATGTCTTCGATGCGCGAGGCGTCGGCGCCGAGCAGCAGCGGGGCGACGTGCTCCTTGAGGTACGCCACGACGGCGAGCTCGCGACCGTTGAGGGTCGCGTCGCCGATGCCGACCACCCCGTCGTCCGTCGTGAGGCGCAGCGTGACGAAGTTGCGATCTGGGCTGGTGACGATGACCTCAGCCTTGTCGATGATCATGCGTTGTCCTTGTTGTCTCGAATGGCGGTCCAGCGGCTGCGAAGCGAGTGCGCGACAGCCTTGGGCTTGCGGTCGCGGGTGAACACGCCCTTTTTGTTGCCGTCTACACGGAAGAATCCGGAGGAGGTCTGGAAGTCGGCGAAGTTCCACACCTGCTCGCCCGCGAACGACTCGATGCGGTCGAAGACGCGGTGGTACATCTCGAGCATGTTCGTCTGGTACTCCTCGGTCCACGGCTGGTCCCAGATGGAGTGGTAGCCGGCGACGGTGTCGGCGCCGTACTCGGTCATAATCATGGGCTTGCCGTACATCTGCTCCCAGGCGCGCAGCTCGGCCTCGAGACCCTGCTCCGCGCTCGCGAGGTCGCCGCCCATCAGGTACCAGCCGTAGTAGCGGTTGAGGCACAAGACATCGGCGAACTTGGACGCCTTGCAGACGTTCGGCGGGGCCATCATGACGTTGACGAACGTGTACGGCCGGGTCGAGTCGAGGGTCCTCGCGTACGCGAACATCTCCTCGAAGTAGGCCTCCGAGATCTCGGCCATCGTGTCGGGCTCGTTTGCGATGGACCACATCACGACCGAGGGGTGGTTCTTGTCCCGGGCGATCAGCTCCCGGATCTCGCGCTTATGCGCGGTGGCCATCGCCTCGCCGAAGCCCTCCTCTCCCTCGGCCCCGCCGGACATCATGGAGGCGAAGTCGGCGATGCCGCCGGAGATCTTCGAGTTGAGCCCGACCGCCGAAGTCTCGTCGATGATGACGATGCCGTGGCGGTCCGCGTAGTCCATGACCTCCTCGGCGTACGGGTAGTGCGAGGTGCGGAACGAGTTGGCGCCGATCCAGTCGATGAGCTGGAAGTCGTGCACCAGGTAAGCGTCGTTGTGACCCTTGCCGATGACGGCGATGTCCTCGTGCTTGCCGAAGCCGGTGAAGTAGAACGGCTCGCCATTGATGAGGAACTGATTGCCCTTGACTTCGACGGTGCGGATGCCGACGTTCACGCGGTACTCGTCCACGAGCGCGTCGTCGGAGACGGCCTCGACCTTGAGCGAGTACAGGTACGCCGCTCCGGGCTGCCACAGGTGAGCGTCCGTCACCTCGAGCGTGCCACTCGCACCCTCACCCGTCGCGACGGTCGTGCCCGCCTCGTCGACCAGGGAGACCTTCACCTCAGCGTCGCCCGTGAGCGAGACGTTGTAGTCCACGAGTCCGGTGGTGCCGTCGAGTCGCGTGATGACCGTGACGTCGTCCACGTGCGTCGCTGGGACCGAGTACAGCCACACGGACCGATGCAGTCCCGCAAAGTTATAGAAGTCGTGCATGTAGCTTTGCTGCTTGCGACCGTCGGACAGCGTCTTCACGGTGCCCGGGGGGATCGTGGAGGCCGTCAGCATGTTGTTGACGCCCACTGTGAGCCGGAACTCCTCGCCCGCAGACACGACGTCGGTGATGTCGGCCTCGAACGGGAGGTATCCGCCCTCGTGGCTCGCGACCGGGGTGTCGTTGACGTAGACGGCACCCTCGTGGGTGGCGGAGTCGAGGCGCAGCAGGATGCGCTCGCCCGCCCAGCCGCGCGGCACGCGGGCCGTGCGCTGGTACCAGACCCAGCCGACGTGGTCGCGGATCTTCGAGTCTGCGAAGAGGTCGTTGTAGCTGGCGGGGACGGGCGCGTCGAGCTTCCCTGGCAGGGCACCGGTCCAGGGCTTGGGGACGTCGGTCGATTCGAGCGCGAACGACCAGATGCCGTCCAGGTTGAGCTTCTCGCGCGTGGCGGTGATCTGGGGCTTGAGCATCCTTACTTCCTTCTGTCGTGGTGCGGTCACAGGGCCGGTGCGGCCGTGGTGGTACGGGTCGCCGCGAGGACCGCGGCGAGGAAGTTGGCGTCCGACGCGAGATCCTCGGACACGATCGCGAGCAGGGCTCGCACGGGCTCGGCCGACGCGAGGGCAGCGTCGATGCGCTCCTGCTGAGCATCGAGCGCATCGGATGCGACGGCGAGGCTGTCGATCCAGGCCGCGATCGCGCGGGCGCACCCGGTCGCGGGCCGTCCGGCCGCGCGCTCGGCAAGAGCCACGGGAACGATGCGCACGGCCAGCTTGGTCGAGGCGTCCGACGCGATCTGGGAGAGCGGGTGACGGATGCGAGGGTTGGCGAAGCGCTCGCGCAGGGCGATCCGGTAATCGGCCACGCCCATGTCGTGCGGCAGGTGGGCGGCCGCCTCGTCCCAGAAGGCCTCGACCCGCTGCCACACCTCGGTGCATCCGGTCGCCTCGGAGACCGAGGTGAGGCCCGCGTTCAGGCCCGCGGCGGCGAGCAGGCTGTGTGCACCGTTGAGCAGCCACAGCTTGCGGCGCTCGTAGGGCTCGATATCGTCGACGAAGACCGCGCCGGCGGCCTCCCAGCGAGGACGCCCTGCGGGGAATTCCCCCTGGAGTACCCAGGCCGAATAGGGCTCCGTGACGACGGGGGCATGATCGTTCCAGCCGGCCGCGTGCACGGACTCCGAGACCTCGGCCCCGGCCCGCGGCGTGATCCGGTCCACCGAGGTGGAGACGAACGCGACCTTGTCGGCCACCCAGGCGGCGAGCTCGGGATCGATCCGCTCGGCCCACGCACGCGTTCCTGCCCTGAGCCACGCGCCGTTGTCCGGAACGTTGTCGCACGGTACGACCGCGATGGGGCCGCCGCCCGCGCGGAAGCGCGCCTCTAGCGCGACGAGCAGTCGTCCCACCGGCGTGGAGACGGGCTGCCCCGCGACCGCGGCCTCGATGTCGGCAGCGACCTGGGGGGCTGCCCAGCGAGGCGACCCGGAGCCGTCGAGCAGGTAGGCGGCCTCGGTTACGGTGAGCGTGATGATCGCGACCTCGGGCCGCGCCGCGTAGTCGCGCAGCACGTTCAGGAGTTCTCCCCCATGGGCCCGCGAGATCGGGGACATCAGCTCGACCGAGTCTCCCTCGGGCCCGCGGACGACGAGCGTGTACAGGCTGTCCTGGGCGTCGAGCAGTCTCGCCATGGTGGGAGTACGCCCCGTGAAGGCCGCAATCCCCCACTCTGCCGCATCGGCCGCATGCGCGGTGTACCAGGCCTGATGAGCACGGTGGAAGTTGCCGAGCCCCAGGTGGATGATCCGCACCGGTGCACGCCGGGCTCCGAGCTGCGACCTCGACAGGTCACGCAGGCCGCTCACAACTTCCATACCTTGGTCGGCACGGCGGTGGTGACGTCCGCGATGACCCGCATCGCCGTCTCGCGATCGAGGCGACCCTCCGACACGAGGCGCGCGATGAACGCGGCGTCGCGGCGTCGCGCCGTGTCGTGGCGCACGGGGATGGACAGGTAGGCGCGGGTGTCGTCGATAAAGCCTGCGGTCTTATAGAAGCCCGCGGTCTCGGTGACGGCGCCCCGGTAGCGGTCGATCGCATCGGGTGCGTCGAGGAACCACCAAGGAGCGCCCGCGTAGACCGCCGGGTAAAAGCCCGCGAGCGGCGCGATCTCGCGCGAGAACACCGTCTCGTCCACCGTGAAGAGCACCAGGTGGAAGCCTTCGGCGGTGCCGAAGCGCTGGAGCAGGGGCCGCAGGTTGTCGGTGTACTCGGTGCGGATCGGGATGTCGTGCCCCGTGTCCGGTCCGAAGCGCTCGAACGTCGCCGTGTGGTGATTGCGGCGCACGCCCGGGTGGAGCATCATCACGAGGCCGTCTTCGACGCTCAGCTCCGCCATCGTGGTGAGCATGTGTCCGCGGAGCTGCACGGCGTCGGCCGCGTCGATCTCGCCGCGCATCGCCTGGGCGAACAGCTCCTCAGCGCGGGCCTCGGAGAGGTCCGCCGTGACGGGAACATCGACTCCGTGGTCGGTCGCGGTCGCGCCGTGCGCGGCGAAGTGGACGCGGCGGCGGCGGTGCGCCTCGACGTAGCCGACGTAGGTCTCGTCGGACACTCCCGCCGTCTCCAGCAGGCGGCGCACATGCGAGGGGAACTCCGCTCGCGCCGGCTCGAGGTACTTGTCGGGTCGGTACGTCGGCACGACGCAGGCGGAGACGTCGCTCGCGGCGGCGATAATCCGGTGATCCGCAAGGTCGTCGCATGGGTCGTCGGTCGTCGCGAGGAACGCGATGCCGAAGCGGGCCAGGAGCGCCCGCGGTAGGAACTCGGGGGTGGCGAGCGCAGCCGCGATCGTGTCGTACGACTCGTCCGCCGACTCGGCCGAGACCGGGCGCTCGATCCCGAACACGGTGCGAAGCGTCTCGTTCATCCAGTACCCGGACGCCGTGCCTGCGAAGAGGTGCCAGTGCGAGGCAAGGGTTCGCCACACCTCGCGAGGGTCGGCCGGGCCACCGCCCTGGCCGAGCGCTTCGAGCTTGATGCCGTTGGCGTGGAGCAGCCGGGTCACGTAGTGGTCGTGGACCACCAGAAGATCGGCCGGATCCTTGAACGCTTCGTTGCGCGCGAGCCAGGCGGCAGGGACATGTCCATGAGGCGAGATCACCGGTGCGTGGGCGACGGACTCGTAGAGGTCCTGCGCAAGCGCCCGGGTCTCGGGGTCCACGGGGAGCAGAGCGCCCGCCGCGGTCTTCAGCATCGTTGCCATGCGGACATGGTGGCACCACCATCCACCGCTTGTCAACCGGTTGCCAGGAGCGTTCCTCAATGCGACTCAGTCGACGTCGCGCCGCGCCTCCCCAGTAGAGTCACGCACGACGAGCGTCGTTGGCAACCGGTCGCCCTCGTGGGGAGCGGGAACGACGCCGGCGTCGGCGAGTAGCCTGCGAACCGCCCTCGCCCCCGCCTCATCCATGTCCGCCCCCACGGTGGTGAGCGCGGGCACCATGAGCGCCGAGCCGAAGATGTCGTCGAAGCCGGAGACAGAGAGACCGCCCGGCACCGAGACCCCGTTCTCATACGCCGCCTTGACGAGACCGATCGCCACCAGGTCGTTGAAGCACACCGCCGCGGTCACCCCCGAGGCGGATACGCGGCCGAACGCCGCGTGGCCACCGTCGACCGTCGGCACGTTCGGCCCGATCTCGACGATCTTGAGCCCCGCCGCCACCGCCTCCCGCATGAGCGCCTCCCAACGCCTGCTGCTCGTCCACGAGGTGACCGGGCCGGACACAAAGGCGATCGAGCGGTGTCCGAGGCCTGCCAGATGCGCGATCAGCTCAGCGATACCGGGCTCCACGTCCGCTGCGACGGACGGCAACCCATCGATCTCGCGGTTGATCATGATGATCGGCGTCGATGCGGCCACCGCACGAATCGCCTCGTCGGACAGTCGGGTCGTCGCGAGCACCATCCCATCGCTCGCGGGGGCGAGGCGCTCGATCGCCGCTGCCTCGACGTCGCCCGATTCCTGGGACTCCGCGAAAATCAGCGTGTAGCCGACCTCCGCCGCGGCCCGCTCGGCGCCACGCACGATGCCGAAGACCACAGGGTTGGTGATGTCCGCCACGACCAGCGCGATCGTGCCTCGCCGGCCTGTGGGCAGCGAGCGCGCCATCGGATTGATGTGGAAGTTCAGTTCGCGCGCGACCTCGCGGATGCGTGCCTCGGTCGCAGCCGACACGCGACCGGGCTGGTTGAGCGCGCGCGACACGGTCGAAGGGTTCACGCCTGCGCGCTCCGCGACGTCGTAGATGGTCGGCGCGGACCGGCCCCGGCGCCGCTGCCTGGAGTTCTCAGTCATGGAGCCATACTGCCGTGCCGACCGCGCGATGCTCGACCTGCACCAAGGACCACCGCTCCCGGGGCCCGCATAGAAGACGTTAAGAGTCCACCGCCGGAACGACATCGTCGACACCCGCGACTACCACCTCAAGAAACGACAAGAGGCCCTCCCCAAGGGGAGAGCCTCTGTCAACGATGCCCCACGACATCCGTCAACGATGTCCCGACACATCACACACCGTCGGGGTGACAGGATTTGAACCTGCGACCCTCTGCTCCCAAAGCAGATGCGCTACCAAGCTGCGCTACACCCCGGTGCCCGTGCGGGCCTGCCTACTCTAGTACGCGCGGCGCTACGCTCGCCTCATGCTGACTCTCGCACTCGTTCTTGCGGCGCTCGCCGCCGCCCTCCACGTCTACATCTTCTGGATGGAGGCATTCGCGTGGGAGACACCGCGGGTGCGGGCCACCTTCGGCACGTCCGAGACCGAGGCCGCAACAACCAAAGCCATGGCCTACAACCAGGGCTTCTACAACCTGTTCCTGGCCATCATGACGATCGTCGGCGTGGTCATGCTTGCCACCGACGCAGCGTCGTCGGGATGGCTGCTCGTCGTCGCGGGCGCGGGGTCGATGCTCGCGGCGGCAATCGTCTTGGTCACGAAAGACCTTTCGTATGCGCGGGCCGCGGCCACGCAGGGGACGCTACCGCTGCTGGCGCTCATCACGCTCGCAATCGCGCTCGCGTGGGCTTGAGACAGGATCACGAAGAGTGCCGGTTACCGCGAAGCCCCCGCACTCGGCTACTCTAGGTGCGCCGGTTCGCCGGTAGTGCGGGTGTAGCTCAATGGTAGAGCCTCAGTCTTCCAAACTGATTA
>NZ_BBRH01000022.1 GCF_002090055.1 Demequina sp. NBRC 110051 | reverse complement strand
TCTGGTGTCATAGAGTCATGGCCATTTCAGCGGCACAGATCGAGCGCATCGGCTCCCAGATCCGGGAGTTGATGGACGTCGACGTGGCCGCGCTGTCGCGTGATGATTTCCTGGAGCAACTGGAGGCGGCCGCCACGCTCGAAAAGATCGCGGGGGCGTTCTCGGCACGCTACGCCGCCGACGTGAAGCGCCGTAGTGCCCCCGAGGAGCCCGGTGGTGGCTTCGCGCGACGTGAGGGCCATGGCAATGCGGGGAACATGATCTCGTCGTTCACCGGGGGTTCCGTGGCGCGTGCCAAGAACGCGATGGAGGCGGGGGACGCGTTTACGCCGGTGGCTGTGGTGGAGCCGGTGCTGTTGTCCAAGGCTGGTGCTGCGGGGGAACGAGGCCCCGTGCCTGTGCCCGCACCGCCGCCTGCGCCGGTCACCCGGCCCAAGTATCCGTTGGTCGCGGCGGCACAGACGGCGGGCGCGATGTCCATCGAGACCGCGGCCGTGATCGTCGAGGGGCTCAACTTGCTGCGCGACCGCGTCGAGCCGGACTATCTCGATTCGGTCGAGGCCGCCTTTGTCGAGAAGTCCGCAGGGTTGAGCGTGCACCAGATGAAGCGCGTGGTGTCGCGCGCGATTGCGAAGGTCGATCAGAAGGAGCTCGTCAAGCGTGAGCGACGCAATCACGAGGAGCGCTACTTCTGGTGGAAGCAGGACGTCTCGGGGATGGTGACGTTCCATGGCAAGCTTGACGCTGTCACGGCGGCGCCCATCATCACGGTGATCGAGCAACTGGCGACGCGTGACGTGCGCAAGCAATCTCGCGACGAGCAAGCCCCGGGGGACGACAAGCGCACCGTCGGACAGATCCGCGCCGATGCCCTCCATGAGCTGGCCCGCCACGCCTTGGGCTGCGGCAAGATGCACAAGTCAGGCGTGCGCACGTCCGTGGTGGTGCGCGTCGACAAGCGCGACCTGGAGCGCCAGACGGGCCTGGCGACCATCGACGGCATCGAGACGCCGGTGTCGCTCGAGGCGGCCGGGATGTGCTGCGGAGACGCCGAGTTCGTGATGCAGTTCGTCGACACCTACGGCAACGTGCTCCACCAGGATCCGAAGCACCGTAAGTTCACTCAGAAGCAGCGCGACGCCATGCTGGAACGCGACGGCGGCTGCGCACGGTGCCATGCGCCGCCCGCACACTGCGAGACTCATCACATCCGGTGGTGGATGTTCGGCGGCCTCACCACGGTGGACAACGGAGTCATGCTCTGCACCCGATGTCACCATGACGTTCACCGCTACGGCTGGATCATCGAGATCTTCAACGGCAAGGTCTACTTCACGCCTCCCGGCGGTGACGAGACGCAGAGGTTCGTCGGCGGCGACGCTGCCTTCGACCTTGACCTCGCTGCGCCTCCCACGCTCGGCGGCGAACCCGTCATCGACGATCACTTCATTGCCGACCTCCTCGAGAGTGACCGCAAGGTGGACGACTACTGGTGGCCCACTCCAGAGGAAGAAGCCGAGCTCAATCACTTCCTCAGCGTCTGACGGGAGAACTCTGCCCAGCGGCGGGTCGGGCACGAACGCCCTGCTCTCTCAGTCATGCCGCGCTACCGTGGTGCCAGTTGCCGCGGAAGTGGACCGGCCGCGCGTACGTCGCGACCAGTGAGGAGTTGACGCGTGGCCCAGCATCCCAACACCACCGCGCCGAAGGCGCGTGACAAGCGCGAACACTGGTCGGGGCAGACCGCATTTATCCTCGCCGCCATCGGCTCCGCCGTGGGCCTGGGGAACATCTGGCGCTTCCCCGGCGAGGCCTACGACAACGGCGGGGGAGCGTTCATGATCCCCTACCTGATCGCGCTGCTGACGGCAGGCATTCCGATCCTGTTGCTCGAGCATGGCATCGGCCATCGCTTCCGCGGCTCCGCCCCACTGAGCTTTCGTCGCATGCACCACAGGGCCGAGGCGGTCGGGTGGTGGCACGTAGCCATCTGCTTCATCATCGGGCTGTACTACACGGCGATCATCGCGTGGGCGCTGAGCTATTTCGTCTTCAGCTTTGACCTGGCCTACGCGGACGACCCCGCGGGCTTCTTCAGCGGCGAGTACCTCCAGGCGGCGGCGCCCGGCTTCTCGCTCGACTTCGTGCCCGGGGTGCTGATCCCGCTCGCGGTGATCTGGATCGTGACGATTGTGGTGCTGTGGCGGGGCCTGGCCAAGGGTGTCGAGCGGCTCAACGTGATCGGCATTCCGTTGCTGGTCGTCACCTTCGGGATCCTGGTGGTCCGTGCGCTGTTCCTCGACGGCGCCGCCGAGGGTCTTGACGCGCTCTTCACCCCAGACTTCTCGGCGCTCTCCAATCCCGACGTGTGGGTCGCCGCCTATGGCCAGATCTTCTTCTCACTGTCGCTCGGCTACGGCGTGATGATGACCTACGCGTCCTACCGCAGGCGTCGCTCCAACGTCACGAGCCCGGCCCTGGTCGTGGCATTTGGTAACAGTTCCTTCGAGCTGCTTGCCGGCCTTGGCGTGTTCGCGACCATCGGCTTCCTCGCCGCCCAACAGAATGTCGCGGTCGCCGATCTCGACGGGCTCACCGGCATCTCCCTGTCGTTCGTCACGTTCCCCACGGTCATCGCGCAGATGCCCGGTGGTCAGCTGTTCGGTGCCCTGTTCTTCGGCTCTCTGGTCGTCGCGGGATTGACCTCGCTCGTGTCGGTCCTACAAACCGTGTCGAGTGCGCTTCAGGACAAGTTCGGCTGGTCGCCGCAGCGCGGTGCGCTCACGGTCGGAATTCCGTCCGCGATCCTGTCGATCATCGGCTTCGGCACCACCACCGGCCTCAACCTGTTGGACGTCATGGACCAGTGGTCCAACCAGCTCGGCGTGGTGTTCGGCGCGGTGCTGATGATCGCGGCCGCACTGTGGCTTGCTCGCCGCGGACCCGAACTGTCGCGACACCTGTCCGCCATCTCCACCTTCCGCGTGGGTCGCGTGTGGACCATCGTGATCAACCTGGTCGCCGTGCTGTTGTTGTACATGTTCGTGTCCAAGTTCATCGCGCTCCTGGCAGACGGCTACCCGGGCTACCCCGGCTGGTACCTCGCCGCCTTCGGGTGGGGGACGCTCGGCTTCATCGCCGTCGTCGCCATCGCGATGCCCGCCTTCGCCTGGGCCAAGGACCACGGTGAGTTCCACCCGTGGCCCACCCGGCCGCAACTCGACCTGGCGCCCGACCCCATGCTCACGCCCGAGCCGGCGGCCGCTCCTGCACCGCCAACTCAACGCGCCACGCCGCCGCCCCCGCCACCGCAAGCAGACGACAAGGAGGGCCAGCCATGAGCGGCCCCGCCATCGCCCTGATGCTCGTGTCGATGATCGTCATCTGGGGTGGCCTCGCCGGAGCCATCTGGTTCCTGGCTCGCCGGCCAGAGCGCGACGACCTCCCGCCCGGTGGCGAGGACGAGCACGTCGATCCCGCCGCCTCGTAGCCGCGCGGTGGGAATGGCCCGCCTCTCGCGCCTGCCCGAGCGTCACTGACGCGCCCGGCCTACGCGTCCGCCTCGACCATCTGGCCCGCGTCCACGACCTCGCCTACCAGGCGCTCGATGACGTCCTCGAGCATGGCCGCGCCGATGACCTCGTCGGTGTCGGGGTCCTTCACCAACGCGATGTGCGTGCCCCGCGCCTGCATGGCGGTGAGGGCTCGCTCGAGCGAGGCATCGGCCGTCACCCAGGTGAATGGGCGCACCGCGGAGTCCGGGATGGGCTTGGTCGCGGTGCCCCGTTCGGGGTCCACGAAGTCCTTGAGGTGCAGGTAGCCCACGTACCGGTCATCCGCGTCCACCAGCGGGAATCGGGAGAATCCGGTGCGCAGCGACGCCTTGATCGCCTTCTGCGGCGTCACGTCGACGGGAAGCACCTCGAGCTCCTCGCACGGGGTGAGGACGTCGAGCACCGTCTCGAAGGACAGGGTGAGCGAACCCGACATCACCAGGTGCTCGTCCTCGTCGATGAGGCCCTCTTCGCGCGACTCGGCTACGAACGCGGCCACCTGGTCCGCGTCGAAGGCCGATTCGACCTCGTCACGCGGCGACACCCGCAGGGCTCGCAACACGATGTTCGCGAACCAGTTCAGTGCCACGATCACGGGCCGCAGGATCCACACGATGCCGTACAGCGCCGGTCCCAGCAGCAGCGCCGAGCGTTCGGGACCCGCGATCGCGATGTTCTTGGGCACCATCTCTCCCAGCACCATGTGCAGGAACACCACGATGAGCAGCGCGATGGCGAACGCGATGCCGTGCAGCCACGCGCCCTCGATGCCCAGCGCGCCCAGCGGCTTCTCCAGCTGATGCGCCACCGCGGGCTCGCCCAGGGCACCCAGGCCCAGCGAGCACGCCGTGATGCCCAGCTGAGCGCCGGCCATCATGAGGGAGACCTTCTCCATCGCGCGCACCGTGATGCGCGCGCTCCAGGAGCCGGCCGCCGCGCGCGGCTCGATCTGGCTGCGCCTGGCCGAGACCAGCGCAAACTCGGAGCCCACAAAGAATGCGTTGCCGAACAGCAGCAACACCGTGAGGCCAATCGCTACCCAGTCAGACATGGCTGCCCTCCTGCTCGGCGAAGTTCTTGCGCACGGCGTTCTCGTCCTCCGGCTCGATGATCTCGATGATGATGCGGTCCACACGGTGGCCGTCCACGCGCGTGACGGTCATGCGTACCTGGACAGGGGTGGGCAGGTCGTCCTCGTCCAGCTCGGCCTCGTTCATGGCCGCGACCTCGATAGCGTCGCCCGTGACGGGGAAGCGCTCCAGCTGCTCCGTGAGGAAGCCGCCAAGGGTGTCGGACTCCTTCGCCTCGGGAAGGTCAAGGCTCATCGCGTCGCCGGCCTCATCGGGGCGCAGCAGCCCCGACAGCGACCAGCGGTTGTCGTCCAGCTGGCGGTAGCG
The DNA here is from genome assembly GCF_002090055.1 of Demequina sp. NBRC 110051. Lineage (GTDB taxonomy): Bacteria > Actinomycetota > Actinomycetes > Actinomycetales > Demequinaceae > Demequina. The sequence goes on along the minus strand of NZ_BBRH01000022.1, from coordinate 39,043 downwards.
GGAGACGGGACGGTCCTGCTCGTCCTCGATCTCGCCCACGATCTCCTCGACCAGATCCTCGAGCGTGACGATGCCGTCCGTGCCGCCGTACTCGTCGACCACGACAGCGACCTGCGAGCCGGCGCGGAGGGCCTCGAGCACCGCCGCGAGCGGCATGGTCGACGGCACCGATTCCACCGGCATGCAGATCTCCGACACCGGGGTGGACTTCCGCTGACGCACCGGGACCGCGAGTGCACGCTTGAAGTGCGCCACTCCCACGATGTCGTCCACGTCCTCACCCGTGACGGGGAAGCGGGCGTGACCCGTACGAGAGGCGAGGGTGAGCACCTCGGCGACCGTCGCATCGGCCGCCACAAAGTCCACGCGCGTGCGCGGGGTCATCGCGTCGGACGCCGTGCGCTCGCGCATCTCAGCAGCACGCGCCAAACGCGTCGCGACGCGCGGCTCCAAGGTGCCCTGCGCCGCCGAACGTGACGCGATCGCCTCGAATTCCTCGGCCGAACGCGCCGACGCGAGTTCCTCGCGCGGCTCGATGCCCAGGCGGCGCACCAGCCAGTTGGCGGAGCCGTTGAGGAAGCGGATGAGCGGGCCCATGAACCACGTGAAGCCGCGGTTGGCGCCCGCGACCGCGCGGCCGATGCGCATCGGCTCCGCGATCGCCCAGTTCTTGGGCACCAGCTCACCGAAGACCATCTGCGTGGCCGTCGCGATGATGAAGGCAGCCGTGATCGCGATCGCCATGGCAGAGCCGGACGGCAGGCCCACGGCCTCCAGGCCGGGCGCGAGCAGGGTCGCGAGCGACGGCTCGGCGATGAAACCCACGAGCAGCGAGGTGACCGTGATACCCAGCTGGGCGCCGGAGAGCTCCGTCGACAGCGTCGTGATCGCCGACTTCAGCGACTGCGCGCGCTTGTCGCCAGAAGACGCCTCGCGATCCACGCTGGGGCGGTCGACCGTCATGAACGCGAACTCGGCCGCGACAAAGAGCGCGTTCGCGGCGATCAACAGGATCGCCAGCAGTAAGAGCAGCCACGCGGCGGTCATGCGACACCGCCGAGGTGGCTGGGGTGGACGGGGGCAGGCGCCGGGACTCGCGAACTCGCGAAGGGCCGGCGCTTCGGACTATGGCCGTCGGACATGCGGGGATTCTACGTGAACCTGGGCGTGCACGGGAGTGTCGGTTACGGTGAGTCAGACCATGAAAAGGGGGAAGGCGTATGACGGACTTCACCGTGGACACCGCCCATTGGCAGACGCGCCTGGAGGCGCTCGCGGACCGTTTTGGCGTCCCCGGCGCGCAACTGGGAATCCTCCGCACGGAGGCCGATGCCGCGGACGACCACATCGACGTCCTCAGCCACGGCGTCAGCCGTGTCGCCACCGGGCAGCCGGTGACGGGCGCGACCGTCTTTCAGATCGGGGCGATCACCAAGGTATGGACCGCCACCCTCGCGATGCAGTTGGTCGACGAGGGGCTCCTTGCCCTCGACACCAGAGTTTGCGACGTGCTGCCCGAGCTCACCCTCGCGGACAAGGTCGCTCGTGAGTCGCTGACCGTCTGGCACCTCCTCACCCACACCAACGGCATCGACGGTGACGTCTTTTCCGATACGGGCCGCGGCGACGATGCGCTCGAGCGCTACGTCGAGACCCTGCACGCGGTAGCCCAGGCGCACCCGGTGGGGGAGACGTGGTCGTACTCGAATTCGGGCTACATCCTGCTGGGTCGCGTCATCGAGCGGGTGCTCGGCTCTACCTGGGACGCCGCTATCCGCGACCGCATCGCGGGTCCGCTTGGCTTGGCGCGCACCTCGACACTGCCCGAGGACGCCCTGCTCCAGGACACCGCCTTGGGTCACGTGGTCGGCCTTCCCCATCCCGTGCCGGCCCCCGTGTGGGCGATGCCGCGCTCCGTGGGCCCCGCGGGGCTCGTCAACTCCACCGCCGCCGACCTGCTGACCTTTGTCCAGGCGCACCTGCATGGCGGGACGGGGCTCTCAGGTGAGCGTCTGCTCATGCCCGAGTCGGCCCGTGCGATGGCCGCCCATCAGGTCGACCTTCCCGACCGCGAATCCCTGGGCGATTCGTGGGGGCTGGGATGGATTCGCTTCGACTGGAACGGCGAGCGGCTCTTGGGCCACGACGGCGCCACGGTGGGCCAGCACGCGTTCCTGCGCATCCTTCCCGCGCAGGGCCTTGCGGTGACGCTGCTCGCCAACGGCGGCCAGTCACAGGATCTCTTCGAGACTCTCTTCAGGGAGTTCTTCGCGGACGTCGCGGGCATCGAGGCTGCCCCCGCGTTCGTCCCGCCGGCCGAGACCGTCGACCTCACTTTGGGTGCGTGGGAGGGCAGCTATCGCGGCGCCGCCCTGCAGCTGGACGCCTTCATGGAGGGGCCGCACCCGCGCATGCGCCTGACCATGCTGGGCGCGCTCGCGGACCTCGATCCCGAGCCGGTCCAGGAGTACGAGCTCACGGCCGTCGAGGCCAATGACTCGCGTCAGGTCTATGCCATCCGCTTTCGCGGCGGCGAGACCTGGTCGCCCGTGACCTTCTATCGCTCCGAGTCCGGCGGCGCTTACGCGCACTTCGGCGCGCGTGCCCTTCCCGCGGTCGACTGACATGACGGAGAGTTCCGTACGGCCCACCGGTGAGAGTGTCGAGGACTTTTTGGCGGCCGATGCCGTGGCCGCCGATGACTCTCTCGTCACCGTGGACGCGGTGCTGGTCGCGTCCCTTCCTGGCGCGAGCCGGCGCCTGTGGCGCGGGGTCTTCTGGGGCGGCACCGAGCAGGCCATCGTGGGCTACGGCGACATCACGCAGCCGCGCCCGCGCGGCGCGGATGTCGCGTGGTTCCTGGTGGGGCTCGCCCGCCAGCAGCGTCATGTGAGCCTGTACGTCAACGCGGCCGAGGGGCGCGAGTACCTGTCGCGCATCTACGCGCCCCGTCTCGCGGCGCCGGGACACAAGGTCAAGGCCGGCGCCGCCGCGTTGACGTTCGGCTCGGCCGACGACCTCGACCTTGAGGTGCTCGGCGAGATGGCCCGTCACGCCGCAAGCGTGCAGCCTTACTCCTGACGACCGGTCGTTAGCCCAGGCAGGACAGGATCTCGACCGTCTTCTGGGTGACGGTGGTGGCGGTGTTGCCCGCGGCATCGACCGCCGTCACCTCGACCGAGACCACCCGGTTGAGCAGGCCCAGGTCGAGCGCCGACAGGGGAGAGACCGCCCCGGTCCACGTATTGCCGCCGCTGGGCGCGAGGTCGACGTCGACCAAGGTCGAGCCCGCCACGCCGATCGCGAGCGTGACGTCCTCGACCCCCACGTTGTCGCTGGCCGTGACGGAGACCGCCGAGTCGGTCGCGCACAGCAGCGAATCCAGCAGCCAGGCCACCAGCCCGGAGACGTTGACCGCGTCGATGATGGGCTTCACGGTGTCACGCAGAGGCCCCTCGGGCACCACGTCGACGACCGTGTCCTCGAGTTCCTCGGTCGTGTCCTTGACCCCGTCACTCACGCCGTCGAGGACCTCGCCCACAGCGTCCGTGGTGTCCTCGACGACGCCGCCGACCGCGGGAGACGTCACCTCGGCCTCGACGGCGGAGTCACCGGTGTCGTTCCCGCCGGTGCCGCCCGCGCCGTCCGCGCCCCGAGCGCTGGCACCGTCGGAGCCGCTCGCGCCTTCTGAGCCACCCGACCCGGCGGTGCCTGTGGTGCGCGAGCCGGCCATCGCATCGGCCCCCGACGAGGAGTCCGCCGTCGTGCCGTCGTCCGGCACACAGACACCTGGGGTGTAGCGAACCCCCTGCACAGTGACTGCCTCGCGGCTGGTGGCCGCCTGTTGCGCGACGGAGTCGGCGCTCGAGGCGGTGATGAGGTCATCGGCCGAGGCCGCCCCGCCGATGGCCCACGTGCCGACGAGGGCGAGGACCGCCCCCACCGCGGCCGACGAGATGCCGACCGTCGTGGTCTGGGAACGTTGCGATGCTGGGGATTGGGTTGTCGGGGACATGGGACTCTCCTTTACGTGCTGTGCGTCATTGCATGCCGTGGAGCGGCTCCATGAACGTGATGCACGAGAAGGCGATGCGGTTGACACGCCCCGCGAAGTTTTTCTAGGGGGTGGGCGAGGAATCCTCCTGAGCCGCGTCGAGGACGCGCACCACGCGCGCGGGATTGCCGGCCACGACGACGCCAGCCGGCACGTCCTTGGTGACGACCGCGCCCGCCGCGACGACCGAACCGCACCCGATCGTGACACCGGGGCAGAGCACCACCGACCCGCCCAGCCACACGTCGTCCTCGAGCGTGATGGGGAAGGCGCGCTCCCATCCCTCGCGCCGGGTCTCGACGTCGAAGGCGTGGTTGACGGTATAGAAGCGGGCGTCGGGGCCGATGAGGGCGTGGTCGCCGATCGTGACGATGCCCGAACCAACGATCATGAGGTTTGCATTGATGAACACATTGCTGCCCATCCGTACGCGTTCCTTGTACTCGAAGTAGATGGGCGGGCGGAAGTCGAGCCCCGGCCCGCATGCACCCAGCAGGTCCTCGAGCATCTGCGTAGCGACCCCGGGCTCGTCGTAATACAGCCCGCTCAGCTCGCGCAGGCGCGCCAGAGTCGCGCGTTGCATGTCCGCGAGCTCCGGGCCCGCGCGGTAGCGAAACCACTCGTCGGCGGCGAGTTTCTCGTACTCGCTGCGGCTGTCGTCCTCGACCGGGGTCTCGGCCATCTTGGCGCGGTACTCGTGCGCGCTGTCGTCGGTCACGGTGGCTCCTTGCGGGGTGGGGGACCCCCACAACCTACGGGGTCACGCACACCCCTGGCCGGGACCTACGACGCGGCGTCGCTGAACTGGCGCTCCGGGTGGGGCAGGCGCGGCCCGCCGTCGAGGTCGTGGTGCAGATAGAACGCCCGGTCGCCCGTCGCGGGGTCGCGGTGCACAAAGCCGTGGCGCTGGTAGAAGCGCAAGGCGTCCGCGTCGGGCTCGTCGACGAAGACCTCGGCCGCCGCGATCCCGCGCGCGCGTGCCTGGGCGCCCAGCGCCGTCATGAGTGCGGACCCTGCCCCGCGGCCGCGCTCACTGGGCTTCACATACAGGTCCTCCAACGCCGCCACGTCGCCATCGCCGTAGGCTGTGGCCCTCAGTGCGACCGTTGCGAATCCGATCGCGGGCGCACCCACCAACACTGCGAAGAAATCGCGGCGCGCCAGTAGGCGGCTGAGGCGTGCCTCGACGACCGCGAGGTCGTCGACGGCAGCCTCGAACTCCCTGTTGAAGTCGCACAGCATGGCGGCAAGCGCCGCCGCGTCATGCGGCGTCGCGGTTCTGGTGGGCATCGTCGCCAAGTCCATGCTTCCGACACTAGGCGCGGGCGCACCCGCGCGCACGGTGAAACTTGCGCCGTGCGGGCGGGGTAGTCGTCATCGTGCAGGCGACGACGCCGTCACCGCGTCATCGGTGTCAGCGCCTCGTAGTCGGCCACCGTGCCGTCCGCGAGGCACGTCTCGATGATGCGCCGGCCCAGCTCGGACAGCTCTGGCGTGAGGAACTGCTCGAGCTCGGACTTGAAGAAGCCCGTGAGGATCGCACACCCGCGGTCGTAGACCTCCGTGCCCACCTGAGACTGCATCTCGGGCCGGAGCAGTGTGCGGCGCACCGACTGCCCGTCGAGCGTGACCTCGGTGGGGGCGTACCCGAACAGCGCGCAGCGCGCCGGCTCGAGCTGGTCGGCCCTCATCCGCCCGCCGCCCTTGCGGGCGAGCCACTCGCGGGTGAGCCACTCGGCCGCGAAGCCCACCTTGTAGGCGCCGATGTGTTGGTTGGGGGTGAGGACGTAGCGCGTCCTGTCGTAGGTCGTCAGCTGCTCGAGCAGCAGGTTCGCCGCGGCCACCTTCGTGCCCGTCGAGAACGGCCAATACGAGCCCACGCCCTCCGAGACCATGCCGCCGTGCGCCAAGGTGGCTACGGCATCGGCCGCCTCCCCAATCGAGGGGTTCTTATCGCCGCGCGGGGCGATCAGGCGCCACAGCCATGCGATGGCCGGCGGCACAAAGTGCGCCATGCCCATGATTCCGTAGGTTGGGTTGTCCCTGGTACAGGCGGGCATGCGCACGCCGAAGGTGCGCACGTCCACGGCGGCGGGCTCGTGCACGATCCCCTCGATCCCGCGCCGAGGGATCACCACGCGCGGGTTGGGGCAGGGCGTGCCGTCCGCGTCGGGGGTGTGCTCCCATGGCAGCACCGTCGCATCGGCCACGCCGTCAATGCTGAAGAACACCAGCGGCTCGTCGGGGTGGATGACGGCGCGCTCGAAGTGCGGATCCTGGCCGTACGAGGTGAGGTTGTCGACGCGGACGAACCAGCCGTCCTCGGCATCGGCCACGACCATCTTGCCGCTGCCGTCCTGGATCGACGGGTGGCACAGCGTCATGTCGTCGGTGACGGGCGCGAGGTCCGAGGTCTCCGCGAGGGTGAGGTGGTAGTCCTCGCCCGTGACCACATTGCGTCCCAGCAGCACGCGCCCGTCGTCCTCGCGGCGCAGCTCCTGGCACATCTCGGACTTGCCTCCGCCCGAGGCGCCCTCATGCATGATGACCGTCTCGTTGTCGTACGGCGTGGTCACCCTCACGGACGAGGCGTGTGCGGTGATCCAGCCCTCGGCTTCCCCGATGTCGAGCAGCACCGAGAACACGCCCTTCTTTGCGCTGGGGCCGGGGTACAGGTTGTACGCGAAGATCTCGTGAAGGTCCTCGGTGCGGTCGTGCACCACCACCTGCTTGCCGTCGAAGTGGGTGTGACGGAACGGGGGAGCGACGTAGAGGATCGACCGGGGCGTGAAGGGGCCCAGCTCGTCGAACGTCACCCATCCCTGGAGGTCCACGAGCGCCAGTGCGAAGAACGCCGCATTCATCGGCACGACCGCGAGCGACGGCGACCCATACGTCAGCCCGCCTGCCTTGAACGGCACCACCACGAGGTCCTGGTCCGCGAGCCATGCGAATGTGTCGGAGCGGGTGCCCGCGAAGGACTGCCCGAACCGGTCCGCGAAACGCGTCTTGTCCGTGGGTCGCGAATCCGCGATCACCATGCACTTCGGGTCGCGCCGGCGCATGTAGTCCTCGGGGTAGTTGACGGCCACGCCGTTGCGGCAGCGCGTCACGGTCGCTTCCGTGACGACCTCGCCGTCGACGTCGTAGTCGACCCGGTGGTGAGGGCCGCCGTCGGGCCCCAGCGCGAGCGCATGCAGTTCGTCGCGCGTCGCCGGCACGGTGACCGTGAGGGCGGCCGCAAGCGCCGCCGTGAGCTCCGGGCCCAGCGAGACGCTGGCGAGGACCGGGTTATCGAGCATGATGGACATGGACGGGCTCCTTCGCGTGCGGTGGCCTGGTGGCCTGTGCTGTGATGGTTGTGTGCGAGGCCCGGGCGCCCCACCTTCGAGTATTGCGACGGCAAAGAAATCTCCAAGGGACGTACGTCCCGGGGGCCGATGCGACGGCCGGGTCGCGTTTTTTCTGCACTTTCGCTGGGGTCCGCCAGGCCATATGCTCTGGCCAGGCACGAGCGGGCATGGACGCCCGCGCGGCCGTGAGGGGGCGTCATGGCGCAGACCGCGGAGATTCCTGGGACGGACGAGCGCGCCAGGAGTCGAGCACGCCGGGCGGGGGTGCGCGTCGCGCTGATCGTGACCGTCCTGGTGCTTGTGGTGGTGTGGATCGCGGCGCGCGCGACGCTCGATGACGGGGATCCGCAGGCGGTGGGAGGTCCCGAGGGCGCTCCCGTGGTGGCTGTGGACCCGGCGAGCGGCCTGACGGGGCCGGTGCAGACCTCGTGCGTGGAGCCCTTGGTGTGGGTGGCCTCTGACCTGCGGGCCGCGTTCTTGGCCACGGTGGTGTTCGAGGGTGAGGCGGCGGCGTGTGTCGACGTCTATCGCGTGCCCGATGAGGACCCCGCGAAGGACTACTACCGCGCGGTGGCGAGCGCTCGGTGGGCGACGCAGTCTCGTGACGCTCGGTGGGTGTGGCAGGCGACGGGGGAGCCGCGCGGTGAGGTGTGGGTTGAGCTCGCGTGGGAGCCCGCGACCGTGGACAACTATTGGATGACCGAGTGGGCCGAGTTCGGGCCCTGCCCCACGGGCGGCGAGACCGAGATCTACTACCTCCAAGGACTGGTGGCCGCCGACGACGAGTTCGGGTGCGGCCGCTCGCCGGTGGTGATCGGCCAGCCCGAGGCGGAGGTGGACCACGTCGCGTGGAGCGTTCCGGCGCCGCAGGAGCGCGACGCGACGGCCATGACGGTTGATGTCGCGGTGCCCGAGGGGGAGATGCCCCACTTCACGCTCGGGGTGCGTCAGGTCGATCTCGAGGGCTGATCCGGCGCGGCGCTTGCGCGCCAGTCGAACATGTGTTCGAATCCTTGCATGCGATGGGAAGGGCAGGCGATCGCCGCCGAGAGCGCCGACGCCCTGCCGGGCCTGGCGAGGATCAGCAACCTGGTGCGCTCGGTCACGACCCCCGAGTTCGCCGGCGTGACCTTTCACGAGGTGCTCGCGAAGACCGCGCTGAACAAGGTGGGCCAGTCGAGCGCCGTGCCCTTCACCTGGACCATCAACCCGTACCGCGGATGCAGCCACGCGTGCGTCTACTGTTTTGCGCGGCCCAGCCACCAGTACCTGGAGCTCGACGCGGGCCGTGACTTCGATAACCAGGTGATCGTCAAGGTCAACGTCGTCGAGGCGCTGCGCAAGGACCTCGCCAAAAGGTCATGGCAGCGCGAGCACGTGGCGCTCGGCACCAATACCGACCCCTACCAGCGCGCGGAGGGCCGCTACCGCCTGATGCCGGGCATCATCGACGCGCTCGCGGACGCGGGCACCCCGTTCTCGATCCTCACCAAGGGCTCGCTGCTGCGCCGGGACCTGCCGCGCCTGAGCACGGCCGCCGCACAGGTGCCGGTGGATCTCGCCATGTCGATAGCCATCATGGACGACGAGATTCAGCAGTCGATGGAACCCGGCACGCCCACGGCCACCGCCCGCCTCGCGACCGTGGCCGCCGCCGCCGAGGCCGGCTTCGACGTCGCCGTCTTCATGATGCCGATCCTGCCGTTCCTCACGGACTCCGAGGAACACCTCGACGCCGCTCTCGCGCGCATCAAGGCGGCCGGAGCGACCTCCGTCACCTATACCGCGCTTCATCTTCGCCCTGGTGTGAAGGAGTGGTACGCCCGCTGGCTCAACACCCACCGGCCCGACCTCACCCCGCGCTACCGCGAGCTCTATGACGACGGCTCGTATGCGCCCAAGGGATACCGGAGGTGGCTTGCCGACCGCATCAAGCCGCTGATCCGCAGCCACGGCCTGGAACGCGCCGTCGAGGACCCCAACACCGGCTCGATGGGATCGAGCGCGGGCGCGGTCAAGCGTGCCGAGGCACGCGACGGCAACGGCGAGTGGCGGCGCACCCGCGTCAGTGGCAGGGCTGGACGCGACGCGACCACGGGCGACGCGCCAGGGCACGGCGCCGAGCGCAATCTTGCCGAGCTGCAGGACGCGCTGTTCTAGCGTCGGTTGCCTACCAGGGCGCGATGTTGAGCTCGGTGCCGGCGATCACGGCGGTGCCGTCGTCGTGCAGGTCCAGCGCAGAGATTCCCACGTTGAGGGCCTGCTCCACGGCGTGACGTGAGCGCTCGTCGACGATCCACACCGCCGCGCCCTCGCCGTCGCTGACCATGATGCCGCGCTGGGTGAAGCCCGTGACCCACATTCGCATCGGCGCCCGCTCCCGGCCCATCGCCGACTTGAACGTCGGTACGGGGGTGCGCGTGCTCAGGTGAGCACGCACGGCGGACTGCTGTGCGGTAGTCATGGGGCCTCCTTCCGGCTCCTCGATGCTACGCCCGTCCGCGACGCGCTCGAGACGGCCGTGAGTCCCAGGGAGAGTCCGCGTGACTACGATGAATCCGCAGGCACCAGGGGAGGAGCGGCACACGTGGAGATCCTGATCGTCGGAGTCTTTGCGCTGGTGGCCATTGCCATCGCGACGGCCGTGAGCCCCCGCGTGGGCGTGGCGGCGCCGCTGATTCTCGTGGCGCTCGGCTTCGGTGCGTCCCTGCTGCCCGGGGTTCCGACGGTGGAGATCGACCCCGAGGTCATCCTTGCCGGCGTCCTGCCGCCGCTGCTGTTCGCCGCCGGTGCCTCGATCCCGGCCACCGACTTCCGCCGCGAGTTCCGCTCCATCTCCGGACTGTCGATCCTGCTGACGATCCTGTCGACCCTGGTGCTGGGCGCCTTCTTCCACTGGGTCATCGACGACCTGTCGTGGGCGTGGTCGTTCGCTCTCGGCGCGATCGTGTCGCCGTCGGATCCGGTCGCCACCTCGATCATCAAGCGGCTCGGCGTGTCGCCGCGCATGGTCAGCCTGCTCGAGGGCGAGAGCCTTCTCAACGACGCCTGCGCGCTCGTGCTCCTACGCGGCGCCGTCGCCGCGGCCGCCGCCGCGGTCACCGTGTGGGACATCGCGCTCGAGTTCATCCTCGCCATGACGGTCGCCGTCATCATCGGCATCGTCATCGGCCGCGTGAACCTGTGGGTGTCCAGCCGCATCAAGGACACCACCGCAAACACCGTCTTCACGCTCGCGGTGCCCTTCATCGCCTCGGTTCCTGCCGAGATGGTGGGCGCCTCTGGCCTGGTCGCCGCCGTCGTGTGCGGCCTCGTCACGGGCAACGGTGCCGCCAAGGCGCTGTCGCCACAGGTGCGCCTGTCCGATCAGCAGACCTGGCATGCGATCGAGCTGATCCTCGAGGGAGTTGTTTACCTCATCGTGGGCCTCGAGATCGTCGGTGTGGTGCGCGAGGTCGAGGCGGAGCACGAGGGCCTCGCCTTCGCCGGCATCATCGCGCTCGTCACGATCGTCCTCGTCCTGGTGCTGCGGGCCGCCTTCATCGCGCCCCTGCTCGCCGCCCAGGCCGCACGCGCACGCCGCGCCGAGCGACTCCGCCCTCACCTCGACGGCATACGGACCCGACTCGCCGACCCCGACACGCACACCGAGGCCATCAGGCAGGTGGGTCGCGCCGCCGGCGGCATCACGGGCCGACGCATCGCCCGCGGTGACGTCCCCCACGAGCATGTGGACCGCCACCTCACCCGTGCCCAGGCCGATGCCAGCTACCTCATGCGCGCCCCGCTGGGACGGCGGGAAGGAGCCGTCATGGTGTGGGCGGGGATGCGTGGCGTCGTCACGGTTGCCGCAGCCCAGACGCTCCCCACGGACACCCCCGATCGTGCCCTCTTGGTGCTGATCGCGTACCTCGTCGCGGTCGGATCCCTGGTGATCCAGGGCGGCACCGTGCGTTGGGTGGTCGAGTGGCTGAAGCCTTCACGCGGCGCGAACGCGGACGAGGCCGCGCGCGAGCAGGACGAGCTCGACGCCCACCTGGCCCAGGCGGTGGCCGATGCCGGGGGGAGCGCCGCCCTCGGCTCGAGAATCGCGGTGATCGAGGTCGAGCGCGCGGCCCTCATCGACGCACGCCACCTAGGCATCTTCTCCTCGGCGCTCCTGTCCGACACCCTCAACCGTCTCGACACGGAGCAGATCAGGCTCGAGCTCTAGCGCGAGTGACGCCGCCTAGACTCGCCGCATGACGTCCGCGCGCTTCACCCTTCTGGTCGCGGCCGCCGGGGTGTCCGTCGCGATGGCGCTCACCGGGTGCACGGCCGACGACTCGCGGCCCACCGTCACGGTGACCGCCTCGCCCGGCGCGAGCCCTACGGACGGGGAGACGACGGGAGAGCCCGCCACGGCATCGGCCGTCGACGCTGAGGTGGTGGAGCACGCGGGCAACCGCTACCGGGTCGTGACCCTCCCTCTCGACCAGTGGGACGTGCGGGTCGAGTGGCCCGACGAGACCGGGACCATGCTGCGCGACCTGCTGGAGGTCGAGACCGACATCGAGGTGGCCACGAACGCGGGCATCTTCAGTGACGACCTGACGCCGGGCGGTCTCCTGATCGCTGATGGGGAGGAGTTGTCCGCGGTCAACTTGCGCGAGGGCGGCGGCAACTTTCATCTGCTTCCCAACGCGGTCTTCGCCGTGCGCGAGGACGCCACGGCCGAGGTCACCGAGTCGCACGAGTTTAACCCAGCAGCCGGCTCCACGGTGACCCAGGCGACCCAGTCCGGGCCCGCGCTCCTGCTCGATGGCGACGTGCATCCGGAGTTCACCGAGGGCTCCGCCAATCTCGCGGTGCGCAACGGCGTGGGGGTGAGTCCCGACGGCGACACCGTGTACCTGGCGATCTCGCTGAGCCTGACCAATCTGTGGGACTTCGCCGGGCTGTTCGCCGAGCAGCTCGGCGTGGATGACGCCCTCTACCTCGACGGCGACATCTCCACGCTGTGGGTCGCCGGGGACGGGGAACCGGGGCCCCTTGATGGCCCTTACGCGGGGATCATCACGGTGCGCGAGCGCTGACACGACACGCGGATGGCGGACGGCAATTGTCCGTTGTGTTACAACTTGGCAAAACTTCCTGGCGCGCTCAGGCGCGCTGGTGCTACGTTGAGGCCGCTCGGCACCGGCCGGGCTCGATTCGCTCGAAGGGAGGCGACACGATGATGGATATCCAGAACTCGCTGGGCTTTGACGCCCGCCGTGTCGTCGCGCCCTGGCGCCCCGTAGTGCGCACGCAGTCGTTTAACGGCTAGCGACCCACGGCCCCACGCCCGCGGACCATTGAGTCCGCCTTGCGGACCTCTGCGTCTGCCCCGCGCCACCTGCTGCCCGCTGACTGGGTACGCGTGAGCGCCTCTCGCTCCTGAGCGCTATCCGCGCATCCAGGGGCGTCTCCTCCGTCGCGTCGCGAGCAGACCCTTGTGACGCGTGACGACAGGCCCCTCGACACGCACGAGGGGAGGTGAATCGACATGAACCAGTACCCCGTAGAGACCATGGCGCTGCTCGCGCAGCACCTGGCGAACCACCCCGAGCTGCTGCACGCGGACCGCGTCGCCGAACGCGACCACCGGCCGCGGCTGAGCGCGAGGGAGCACCTCGCCAGGCGCGCCCGGCGCGCCTACTACCGCGCGGTGCGGCGCGCCCGCGCCGCCCGCGCGGGCCTCGCGATGGCAGGTCGCGCCGCCTGATGGGCGGCGCGACCGCGCCTGCGCGGCCACGGCATCGGCCGTGTGAGAAGCCAGCGGAGCCCCTACGGCGTGGGCAGCCCGCCGTTGACGTTGATGGTCTCGCCCACCACGTAGCTCGACTCGGGGGAGGCGAGGAACACATAGGCGGGAGCGAGCTCGACCGGCTGGCCCATGCGGCCCAGGGCCGTGTTCTCGCCGAACTGCTCGACCTTTTCCGGCGGCTGTCCCTCCGTCACCTGGAGGGGAGTCCAGATGGGGCCGGGGGCGACCGCATTGACGCGGATGCCCTCGGCCGCCAACTGCATGGCGAGGCCCTTCGTGAACCCGTTGATCGCGTATTTGGTCGAGGCGTAGTCGATGAGGATGGGCGAGGGCTTGTACGCCTGTACCGACGTGGTGTTGATGATGGTGGAGCCAGGCCCCATACGCGCCAAGGCGTCCTTGGTCAGCCAGAACATCGCGTCGATGTTGGTGCGCAGGGTCTTGTCGAGCTCCTCCTCGTCGAACTCACGGAAGTCCTTCTGATAGACCTGGTTGCCCGCGTTGTTGACGAGGATGTCGAGCCCGCCCAGAGCCTCGACGGTGTCTGCCACCAGGCGCCTGCTGGTCTCTCGCTCACGAAGGTCGCCAGGCAGGAGCACCGCCTTGCGGCCCTCAGATTCGATGAGGCCGCCGATGCGTTCGGCATCGGCCCGCTCGGCCTCCAGGTAGTTGATCGCGACGTCGGCGCCCTCGCGGGCGAACGCGATCGCGACCGCCGCACCGATCCCCGAGTCGCCGCCGGTGATCAGCGCCTTGCGACCCGTGAGCCTGCCGGTGCCTCGGTAGGAGGTCTCGCCGTGATCGGCCGGGGGAGTGAGATCGGCGTCCGAGCCCGGGAAACGCTGGTGCTGTGCCTGCGGCTTCATGTCGGAAAAGCGCTCGGCGGGATTGTCGAACGAGAGCTGGTTAAAGGTCACGTTGTCCTCCTTGCTGTCGGCGTCCATGTCCTCACCGACAACCGGGAGGCGCCTGCGCTTGTTCCATCCTGTGGCCGATGCCGCCGCCAAGCCGTCCGTGCCAGGCTGGACGTCATGCCGACGTACCGCTCTGTCCAGTGGTCCTTCCAGAACACGCTGGTGGCGACCGCGCTGATCGTGTCCCTGATCGCGGTCGTCGTGCTGTTCTTCGCCGCCGACGGCTGGAACGAGGCGCCGTGGCTCGCGGGCGTCACCATCGCCGTGCTCGTCGCGCCGCTGTTCATCCCGATGGTCATTGAGGTGGGGACGGAAGGCATCCGCGTCGGGCTCGCGGGGATGACCGTGCGCACCATCGCGCTCGAGGATGTCGTGGCCGTCGAGCGGCGCGACTATAAGCCGCTGCGCGAGTTCGGTGGGTGGGGCCTCAGGTGGGGCGTGACTCACCGCAACGCGCGCGCGTACACGACGACGGGCTCCTCCGCCGTCGTGCTCACCCTGAGAGACAGCCGTGAGATCTACCTCGGCGTGGCCGACGAGCCCGGCCTGGTGGAGACTGTGCGCCTGAGAGTCGAGGCGTAGCGCGCCCGCGTCCTATTCGCCCGTGGGCTTCTCCTCGTGCCCGCCAAAGCCCTTGCGCATCGCGGAGAGCACCTTCTCGGCGTAAATGTCCAGGTCGCGTGAGGCGAAGCGCGAGTACAGCGCGGTCGTGAGCACCGGTGTCGGTACGCCCTCGTCGATTGCGGCGATCGAGGTCCAGCGGCCCTCGCCCGAGTCGGACACGTGGCCCGAGAACTCCGTGAGGTCGGGATCCCGGTGCAGTGCCTCGGCCGTGAGGTCCAGCAGCCACGATCCCACCACGGAGCCGCGTCGCCATACCTCCGCGACATCGTCCACCGGGATGTCGTACTGGTAGTACTCGGGGTTGGCCATCGGTGCGGTCTCGGCGTCCGCCGTCATCTCCCGCGAGCCGATGTTGGCGTTGCGCAGCACGTTAAGCCCCTCGGCGTAGGCGGCCATCAGGCCGTACTCGATGCCGTTGTGGACCATCTTCACGAAGTGACCCGCGCCGTTGGGGCCGCAGTGCAGCCAGCCGCGCTCGGCGGGCGTGGGATCGCCGGTGCGCCCCGGCGTGCGTTCGGCGGTGTCGATGCCGGGGGAGATGGTGTCCCAGATGGGAGCCAGGCGCTGCACCACCTCGGCCTCGCCGCCCACCATGAGGCAGAACCCGCGCTCCAGTCCCCACACGCCGCCCGACGTGCCGCAGTCGACCAGGTGGATGCCCTTGTCTGACAGTGTCGCGGCGTGCGCGAGATCGTCGCGGTAGTAGCTGTTACCACCGTCGATGATCGTGTCGCCCGGCTCCAGCACCGCGGCGAGGGACTCGATCACGCCCTGGGTGATGCGCCCGGCGGGCACCATCACCCAGATGGCGCGCGGAACCTGGAGCGCCGTCGCAAACTCCGCGACGTCGTGCACGGGGATGGCGCCCTCGGCGGCGAGCGCGTCGATGGCGTCCGCCGACACGTCATGCACCGCGACCGTGTGGCCGTCGCGCATGAGTCGCCGGCTGAGTCCCGCGCCCATCCGTCCTAGGCCGATCATTCCCAACTGCATGGGGGTCGTCGTCATCTGTGTCTCCTCGTCGTCGGGTCTCACGGGCCGATGCCGTGGTCGGCTGGGTAGGTCGGGTCGGTTTGCGGTGTGGCGGCGCGGGCGCCTAATGGCCGCCGTGATCGGGGGCCACGACGGGCCTGTGCCACGGCCCGTCCTCGCCGATGAGCCGGCCAGCGGCTTCCTCGGGTCCCCACGAGCCGGGCTGGTAGGGGATGGCAGGAGCGTGGTCGGTGAGCACCGCGTCGACCACGCGCCACGCGGCCTCGACGGACTCCTCGTGGGTGAACAGGGCGCTGTCGCCTCGCAGGGCGTCGGCCAGCAACCGCTCGTAGGGCTCGCGCTCGAGCGGGCTCTCGGTGGGAAGGCGTAGCTCCTGTTCGTGGCCCACAAACTCCTCGCCGGGCCGCTTCACGCGAACCGACAGGCCAATCTCCCCCTCGGGGGACAGGCGGAACCGCAACCGGTTGGGGTGCTGGTCGGGATCCTGGGCATCGTCGAAGAGCGCCTGCGGCGGACGCTTGAAGTCGACGACCACCTCGCCGGCCGAGACGGCCAGGCACTTGCCGGTGCGCAGGTAGAACGGCACCCCGGCCCAGCGCCACGAGTCGATCTGCAACCTGACGGCCGCGTAGGTCTCGACGTCCGAGTGCGGGTCCACACCATGCTCGTCGCGGTAGCCCACAAACTGCCCGCGCACGTAGTCCGAGCGGGTGAGCGGCCGCATCGCCTTGAACACGTTGGCCTTCGCCGCCTGCACCGCGCCGTAGCCCTGGTACGTGGGCGCCTCCATGGTGAGGAGGGCCACGATCTGGAACAGGTGGTTCTCGACCACGTCGCGCAGCGCGCCCGCGGACTCGTAAAAGGAGCCGCGGTCGCGCACGCCGAAGTCCTCCGCGAGGGTGATCTGGACGGACTGGATGTAGTTGCGATTCCAGATCGGCTCGAACATCGCGTTGGCGAAACGGAAGTACAGCAGGTTCATGATCTCTTCCTTGCCCAGGAAATGATCGATGCGGAAGATCGATTCCTCGTCAAACGCGTCGCGGATGACGGCGTTGAGTTCTTTCGCGCTCGCAAGGTCGCGCCCGAAGGGCTTCTCGACCACCACGCGCGCGTCCTCGTGCAGCCCCACGGACTTGAGGCCGGTGATGACCGTGCCGAACAGCGTCGGCGGGATCGCCAAATAGTGCGTGGGATGTGAACACTCGGCGAGGACCTCCCGCAGTTGCGCGAACGTCGCCCCGTCCCGATAGTCGCCGTCGACATAGCGCAGCAGATCCGTCAGCCGCTCGAGTGCCGGCTCATCGACGTCGTCGCCGTGCTTGGCGTGTACCGCCTCGCGCGCTCGCTCGCGCAGGTCCTCCACGGTCCACTGCGAGAACGCGACGCCGATGACGGGCACCGTGAGGGTGCCCGATTTCACCATGCGGTACAGCGAGGGAAAGATCGATTTGCGGGCGAGGTCGCCGCTGGCGCCAAAGAACACCAGAGCGTCGGACGGGGTGCCGGGTGCGGCTCCAGCCATGGTTCTCCCAACAACGAAACGGGCAGGTAGGTCGTCATTGCCAGCCTACGGGGCGCGACGCGGTCATGCACCAGCGCCCCCAGCCGGTCGCGCCGCCCCGGGCGACATGAACGCTCGGTGACATCGGCTCGCCCGCTCCGCCATGGCATCGGCCGCTGTCTATGCTGGCGGGCGGAATCCCACCTGGGGCGGCCTCGTTGACGCGGATATGCCCCAGTACAGCAACGATGCAAGGAGAGTCCTCATGACCGCCACCAGCCCGCTGGCCGCCCTGTCCGCCGCCGGCGTCTCGATCTGGCTCGACGACCTCAGCCGCGAGCGCCTCGCGAGCGGATCGCTCGCGCGCGACGTCGCGAGCAAGTCCATCGTCGGTGTCACCACCAACCCGTCGATCTTCGCCGCGGCCGTGTCCGGCTCCGACCAGTACGACGACCAGATCGCACAGCTCGCCGCCAGGGGCGTGGACGTCGAGGAGTCGGTGCGCATGATCACCACCGCCGACGTGCGCGCCGCGTGCGACGTGCTGCGGCCCGTGTGGGAGGCCACGGATGGCGTGGACGGGCGCGTCTCGATCGAGGTCGACCCCCGCTTCGCTCGCGACACCGAGGCGACCATCGCGGAGGCACGCCAGCTGTGGTGGCTCGTCGACCGCCCCAACGCCATGATCAAGATCCCCGCGACCGTCGAGGGCCTGCCCGCGATTCGCGCGGCCATCGGTGAGGGCATTTCCGTCAACGTCACCCTGATCTTCTCGCTCGAGCGCTACGCCGCGGTGGTCGACGCCTTCCTCGCGGGTCTCGAGGATGCCCACGCCGCCGGGCGTGACCTCAGCAGCATCGAGTCGGTCGCGTCGTTCTTCATCTCGCGCGTGGACTCCGAGGTCGACAAGCGCATCGCGGCACTCGGCCCCGGTTCGCCGTTGGCGGGCACGGCCGCCATCGCCAACGCCCGCCTCGCGTTCGAGCACCACGAGGACGTCCTCGCGTCCGAGCGCTGGGCGGCGCTCGCGGCCGCCGGAGCCCATCCGCAGCGACCCCTGTGGGCCTCGACGTCGGTCAAGAGCGACGCGTACCCCGACACGATGTACGTGGACGAGCTGGTGACCGCAGGAACCGTCAACACCATGCCCGAGTCGACCATCGACGCCTACGCCGACCACGGCCCCGTGCCCGCCTCGACCGAGGGATGGGACACCGTCCACGGAACCGGTGACGAGGCGCGTGCGACCTTCGCCGCCCTGACGTCCGCCGGCGTGGACATGGATGACGTCACCGCGCAGCTCGAGGACGAGGGCATCGCGAAGTTCGCCGACGCATGGGAGGACCTGCTCACGCGCGTGCGCGAACAGCTCGCTCGCTAGGCGTCAGGAGTCGGGCAGGGAGCCGCAGCGCTCGCGCGTGTAGGAGATCACCGTGCCGAGCGCTGCGGCGCCCTCGCTAACGGAGGCCGCGGCGTCCGGATCGGCGACGAGCGCGGTCATGGCCTCGTTATAGGCCTCCAGGGAGTCGACCGTCGCAAGAATGTTCGCCTCCGGCCCCGCATAGGCGTCCACATAGTGGAGGACGTCTGCGAAGGCCTCGTCCGCAGCGTCGTTGGATACCGCCGAGTCCGCATCGCTCCAAGCCTGGCCATCGATCTGTGCGCGGGCCGCTGTCCAGCGGTCTTTGACCACCGCGATCGCCTCGAGCATGCGTTCGCCCGCGGCGTTGACGACGTCCACGGCCCCGGCCCCCTCCTCGAGGTCCGCCTCCACGCCACCGGCATCCGTGGCGGCCAGGAGGTCCAACTGTGCCAGGTACCCCTCCCGCGCGGCGTCGCAATACGGGTCCACCCCGCCAGCGATCGAGCCGTCACCCGCGGACGTAGGAGCCGCCGATGCCGTGGGCGCGTTCTCCGCCCCGCCCGCCTGGGCGGTGGGTTGCGTGGGCGGCACCTCGTCGTCGCCGGAGCACCCGGCGAGGGCAAGCACCATCGCGAGGCCGGCCGCGACGAGGGTGCGCATAGGACGAGCGTGCCACCATCAGCGGCCCGCCGCCATACTCAGCGGTGCACTGCCACATTCAGCGGTGCACCACGACCTTCCCGATGACGGTGCCGGATTCCACGAGCCGGTGCGCCTCGCGGATGCCCGCCGCGGAGAAGTCGTCGATGTGTACCGTCGCGGTCGGGACGACTGCTCCGGTGTCGACCAGGTCGGCGACCTCGGCGAGCATGCGGCCCTGCTCGCCCATGTCCCACGTCTCGTACCGCGAGCGCGCGAACATGTACTCCCAGTGAAAGCCGATGGACTTGGGGAACAGCGGGAGCAGGTCGAGGTCGCCGCCGTCGATGGACACGATCTGTCCGAAGGGGCGCAGCAGGTTCCCGTAGGCCTCGATATTGCCCGGGGTGTAGGACGAAAAAACGTACTCGAGCCCGTCGGGAGCGAGCGCGCTCACCGAGGCCTCGAGGTCGCGGTGGTCAGCCACGGCATCGGCCCCCAGACGCCGGCACCACGCCGCAGTCTCGTCACGCGAAGCGGTGGCGATGACCCTCAGGGCCGTGAGCTGCTTGGCGAGCTGGATCAGGATCGAGCCCACGCCGCCGGCGCCGCCCACCATCAGGATCGTGCCGGAATCCTCCCGGTTGATCCGCATGCGCTCGAACATGCCTTCCCACGCTGTGATCGCGGTCAGCGGCAGCGACGCCGCATCGGCAAAGGTGATCGAGGCGGGGCGGCGGGACACGATGCGGTGGTCGACCGCTTGAAGATCGGCGTTGGCTCCCGCGCGGGAAGCGTCGCCCGACCACCACACCTCGTCTCCGATCGAGAATCCCTCGACCGCAGAGCCCAGACCCACCACGGTGCCGGCGCCGTCGAAACCCAGGATCTTCGGTGGCCCGCCGGCCTTCACGCGCGAGCGGCGCTGCACATCCGTGGGATTGACGGACACCGCCTCGACGCGGATGAGGAGGTCGGTGTCGCGCCCGGAGGGGTCGGGCACCTCGATGTCTTGGAGGGCGAGCGGATCGTCGACCGGACGAGCGTCGAGCGCGGCGATGGCGTGCATGGGGGTCCTTCCGTCATGGCGGGCCGGACCCGCCGGATTGTCCTAGTCGTGAGGTGACGCGGGCGAGTCAGGGGTGGGGGAGTCCGCCGCCATGGAGTCCGCCGCCATGGGGTCGGGCGCCGTGGGTTCGGGCACCGTGGCATCCGGTCCGGCGAGCCGTGACCTGGCCTCGATCGCGACATCGGTCGCCTGCGCCCACCCCAGCCCGGCCGCGCAGAGCGCGTGCGTGATGACCAGTTGAAGGCCGTCGGTATCGCCCAATGCTCCGGCTTCTGCGGCTTCGATGACGTCGATCGTGGCCTGCTCGATCAGCCAGCTGATGGCTGCGGGCGAGATGTCCGCGCGCACCTCGTGACGCCCGGCCGCGGCTGAGACGGCCTCGCGCAGGGTGGCGCGCAGGGGTGCGAGCGCCTTCTCGACGCCACGACGGTAGGGGCCGCGCGAGGCCATGCGGGTAAGTGGTAGCACCGGTGCCTGGTCCTGCCACACGCGGCCGATGAGCATGGCGATCTGGGTCAGCGGCGGACCGTCGTCGAGGAAGATCGCACCGGCCAGCCTGGTGGCGCCGCGCACCACCGTGGCCTCGACGAGCGCGGCACGCGTGGGGAAGAGTTGCCGGGCGGTGTCCTCGTCGACCTGTGCGCGCCGTGCGACGGCGCTGAGGGGAGCGCCCGCGTCCCGGCCCAGTACTTCCGACGCGGCATTCAGCATGCGATCGCGCGCCCCTGCCTGCTCTGCGGCGGTGGGGTGCGAGCGGTCGCGACGGAAAAACCTCACACGGCCACCTCGGCGAGCGCGGACCGGTAGACGGCCGCGACGCGGTCCAACATGGCGTTGGCGCGGTCGTCGACGCGCTGGCGTGATGCATCGGCCTCGAACCATTCAAGGCATTCACGGATGCCCTCGGCGAAGGAGATGCGCGCCTCCCACCCCGGCACCAGGTCCTTGATTTTGCTGGTGTCGTAGGCCGCGGGGTGCATCTTGTCACCGTAGATCGAACCAGCCTGGTCGGGCGCGGCCGCCACGAGGGCG
This sequence comes from Demequina sp. NBRC 110051, assembly GCF_002090055.1. GTDB lineage: Bacteria > Actinomycetota > Actinomycetes > Actinomycetales > Demequinaceae > Demequina. The sequence goes on along the minus strand of NZ_BBRH01000022.1, from coordinate 17,710 downwards.
TCGGAGGGCACGCAGACGCGTTGCTCGCCGAACTGTTCGGGGCTCAGCCCCGCGGCATCGGCGATAGCGCCGTAGATGGCGTTCCACGTCAGCGCCTCGTCCGAGGTGATGTGGACCGCCTCGCCCAGGGCGCGCTCGTTGCCGAATAGCCCCACGGCCGCCGCCGCGAGGTCGCGCGCGTGCGTCAGGGTCCACAGCGAGGTGCCGTCGCCGGGGATCACGACGTCAGCGCCGCGGCGCATGCGGTCCACGATCGTCCACGGGTGGCTGCTGTTGCCGGTAAAGGCGGGAATCTTGGAGGGGCCATAGGTGTGCGCGGGGCGGATGATCGTGTACGCCAGCCCAGCGGCGGCCGCCCGTTCGCGCAACACCTGCTCGGCGCTTGCCTTGAGCCGCGCGTAATCCCAGAACAGGTTCTCTTGGGGATCGTCCTCCCGCGTCAGGTGGAGCCGGTCGAACGTCTGGTAGCTCGCGGACGTGGCGATCAGGGCGTACTGGTCGGTCAGCGGCGCGAACGTCTCGACATCGTCGGCGACGTGCTCGGGGGTAAAGGCCACGGACTGCAGCACGGTGTCGAAGCGGCGCCCCGCGAGCGCACCGCGCAACGCGGAGGCGTCAGTGGCGTCCACCGTGACGACGTCGACGCCCGGCGGGGGCAGCGCGAGGGTGGAGCGGCCGCGGTTGACGAGGGTGAGGTCGTGACCGGCGGAGAGCGCAGCGGCGGCGACCTCCGAGGAGATGAGTCCCGTGCCTCCGACGATGAGGATGCGCATGGCCTCAGGCTAACGGGAGGCGATCGATTCCGGTCACCTCGGGGGCGTAGCCTGAGCCCATGATTGCCGACTGGGCGGTTGCGCTACAGCGCGCCGTGTCCGCCGACCTGCCTCGTGGGTGGCGTGATGCCGCCCCGTGGGGTTTTCCGGCACAGGCGGAGTTGGGACTGATCGGCGGGGTGTTCGCCGCGCAGGTGCCCGGCCGTGTAGTCGATTCGCTCGCGTCGCGCTACATGGTCGCGAGGCCCGGGCGCATGCTCGACAACCTCGGCGACCTTGCCCAGATCTCCGCCGACGACCTCGCGCGCTTCCTCGGCGACGAGTGGGGCTCCTCCACGGTGTTGGGGGTCCCGCGGCGCCGGGTCGAGGTCATCCTCGAGGCGGCGGCGCTGCTCGCCGAGCAAGGTGTGACGTCCGCGGCGGGTTTCCGCGAGGCGGCCGCCGATGCATCGCGTGGGGTGGAGCGCACCCTCATGGGCGTGCGCGGCATCGGCCCCGTCACCGCCGATTCCATTGCCGTGCACATGCAAGCGGACCTCCGTCCCGATACGAGGCTCGTCGCGTTCATCGCCGACAGCATCGGTGAAGACGCGGTCGCGCTCGGCGCGGACGGCGCGTCCGGCGCGCTCTCCGAGGCGGCGCGTCGCATGAGTGTCCAGCGTCGGGTCCTCCAGCACGCTCTGTGGGCCCTCGTGACCGCGGACGACGCGCCGGGGGAGGACGCAGCACTGTAGCGAGTGCGGCCGTCGCCTACACCAGGCCGTCGACCACTACACCAGGCCGTCGACCGTGCGCGCGAGCAGTGCCACGCGCGCCGGGCCGTCGGTGAGGGTGTGCTCGCCCAGGCGGCGGAATCCGAGCGCCTCATGGAACGACATGGAGCGCTGGTCGAGCGGCTCGAGCGCCACCTCGGTGGTGACCTCGTTGGCGCCGCGCTCGCGGGCGCGCTCGAACACCGACTCGTACAGGGCGCGGCCGATGCCGGTGCCGCGTGCCGCCGACGAGACCACGATGCGGTCGATGTACTGGTGGCGGGTGTGTCGCTCCTCGAACCAGCGGTAATTGGGCGACGTGTAGGGCTGCCCGCCTCCCAGGCTGAGGAGGAAGGCCGTGATGTCGCCCGCGCGGCTCGTCGCGACCAGCGCGACGTCGCACATTGCACGCAGCTCGGCGAGTGTCGCGGCCTCCAACGGGCGGATGGTCGGCGCGGCGTCGTTGTTCAGGCGCAGCACTGCGTCGAGGTCGGTCTCGCGCATCACGCGCAGGCGCAGGAACTGCATGGCGACATTGTGCCGTGCCCGTGTCACGAATGCGTGTCGTGCGCGGGTCGTCTCAGTTGCGAGGAACGTCCGTCATCGCGACAGGAGCAGGACCTTTCCCGTCGTCGCGCGGCCCTCGAGTGCCTCGTGGGCGCTCGAGGCGTGCTCGAGACCGAAGGTCGCGCCGATGCGCACGGTGAGGTCGCCGCCTTCGATCGCGCCGAAGAGCTCCGTGGAGCGCCAGCGACGCTCCTCTGGCGTGCGCAGATGATGACCCAGCGTGGGCCTGGTCACAAACAGCGACCCGCCCGCGTTCAGGCGCTGCAGGTCGAACGGGGGGACCTGTCCCGAGGCGCCTCCGAACAGCACCAGCGTTCCGCTCACCGCGAGCGACGCCAGTGAGCCCTCGAAGGTGGCCGCGCCCACGCCGTCGTAGACCACGGTGACCCCGTTGCCGCTCGTCAGCGCCCGTACCGCGGCGGGCAGGTCGCTGGTCATGTCGGCGAAGCGGTCGTAGCGGATCACCTCGTCGGCGCCCGCCTCCCGCGACAGGCGCTCCTTGTCCTCGCTTGAGACGGTCGTGATGACGCGTGCCCCGCGCGCGCGGGCGAGTTGGGTGAGGAGTAGCCCCACCCCGCCGGCACCGGCGTGCACGAGCGCGGTGTCCCCGGGGCCGAGGGGAAAGGTGGAGGTCGCGAGATAGTGCGCGGTCAGCCCCTGCAGCATCGCCGCGGCCGCGGTGGTGAGGTCGACGCCCGCAGGCACCGGGTACAGGTCGTCGGTCTTGACGCATACCTGCTCGGCATAGGAGCCGGGGGAGGAGCACCACGCCACCCGGTCGCCCACGGCCACCTCTGTGACGCCCTCGCCCACCCCCGCGACCACGCCCGCGCCTTCCGAGCCCGGCCGCCAGGGAAACTCGACGGGGTACACGCCCGAACGCTGGTAGGTGTCGATGAAGTTCACTCCGGCCGCCTGGACATCGACCAGCACCTCGCCGGGACCGGGAGTCGGCGGATCGACCTCGCGCACCTCCATCGCGGAGGCGGGGCCAGGAGAGGAGACGACGACGGCGCGCATGGCATCAGCGTGACACGCCTGGTGCGCGCCAGACCAGCAGACATGCAAACCTATGTATAGTTATGCACATGACACTCAAGGTCGCAGTCTCTGGAGCCTCCGGATACGTCGGCGGCGAGGTCCTGCGCGTCTTCAGCGAGCACCCGGATGTCGAATTCGGTGCCCTGACCGCGCACTCCTCCGCCGGCGATCGATTGGGGGTGCATCAGCCACACCTGCGAACCCTCGCGGATCGCGAGATCGTCGAGACGAGCGTGAACACGCTCGCGGGCCACGACGTCGTCGTGCTCGCCCTTCCGCACGGCACCAGCGGTGAGATCGCGGCGCAGTTGCCGCCCGAGACGCTCGTGCTCGACTGCGGCGCCGACCATCGCCTCGCCTCTTCCGAGGCCTGGGCCGAGTACTACGGCGGCCACCACTCGGGGACGTGGCCCTATGGCATGCCCGAGCTGATCACCGCAGACGGCCACCAGCGCGACAACCTCCTTGGTGCGAAGCGCGTCGCCGTGCCCGGCTGTAACGTCACGGCCGTCACTCTCGGCCTGCAGCCCGGCGTCGCCGCAGGCGTGGTGGATCCCACCGACATCACGGCCGTGCTCGCGGTCGGCTATTCGGGGGCGGGAAAGAAGCTTGCCACCAACCTGCTCGCCTCCGAGGGCCTGGGAGCGGCGAGCCCCTATGCCGTGGGCGGCACGCACCGCCACATCCCCGAGATCGTGCAGAACCTCGAGGTGGCCGGCGCGGCCGACGTCAAGATCAGCTTCACGCCCACGCTCGTCCCGATGGCCCGCGGCATCCTTGCGACCATCACCGCGCCGCTGGCCGCTGGCGTGAGCGCCGATGAGGTGCGCGCCGCCTGGGAGTCCGCCTACGCGGACGAGCCCTTCGTGCACGTGCTCCCCGAGGGTCAGTGGCCCACCACCGCCGCCACCCTCGGCGCGAACACCTGCCTGGTCCAGGTCGCCGTCGACAAGAAGGCCGGCCGCGTGGTCGTGGTCAGCGCGATCGACAACCTCGTCAAGGGCACCGCGGGAGCGGCCCTGCAGTCCATGAACATCGTGCTGGGGTACCCCGAAACCACCGGCCTGCAACTCCAGGGAGTGGCACCGTGAGCGTGACCGCAGCACAGGGATTCGTCGCCGCCGGCGTCGCGGCGGGCATCAAGTCCACCGGCGCGAAGGATGTCACCGTCGTCGTCAACGACGGGCCGTCCAAGGTCGCCGCCGGCGTCTTCACCACCAACCGCGTCGAGGCCTCCCCCGTCACGTGGTCGCGCGAGGCCGCCTCCGATGGCCGCATCGACGCCGTCATCCTCAACTCCGGCGGCGCGAACGCCTGTACGGGTCCCGAGGGCTTCGCGGACACCCACGCCACCGCCGAGCACGTCGCCCAGGTGCTCAGCGCCGCGGGCCGCGAGACCGCGCCTGGCGACGTCGCCGTGTGTTCCACGGGCCTGATCGGTGTGCGCCTGCCGATGGACAAGCTCCTCGCGGGCGCCGATGCCGCGATCGCGGACCTTACCGCCGACGGTGGCCAGGCCGCCGCCGAGGGCATCATGACCACCGACTCCGTCTCCAAGACCGCCGTCGCCACCCGCGACGGCTGGACCGTGGGCGGGATGGCCAAGGGCGCGGGCATGCTCGCCCCCGGGATGGCCACCATGCTGTGTGTGGTGACCACCGACGCCCAGGTGGAGCCTGCGACCGCCCAGGTGGCCCTCGCGTCGGCCGTCGCCGCAACCCTCAACCGCGTCGACTCGGACGGCTGCATGTCGACCAACGACACCGTGCTGCTGATGTCGTCGGGGGCGAGCGGCGAGGCCCCCGACGCCGCGGCGTTCGAGGAGGCGCTCACGGAGGTGCTCGCGAGCCTCGCGCGCCAGCTGGTCGCCGACGCCGAGGGTGCCGCGCACGACATCGCCGTCACCGTGCGCGGGGCGACCACCGAGGCCGCGGCCGAGGCCGTCGCCCGTGCCATCACACGCTCGAACCTGTTCAAGACCGCGATCTTCGGCAACGACCCCAACTGGGGCCGCATCATCTCGGCAGCCGGCACCGTGCCCGTCGACGTTGCACCCTTCGACGCCCGCACCCTCGACGTGTGGGTCAACGGCATCCAGGTCTGCCGCGCCGCCGGCGTAGGCGAGGACCGCGACCTCGTCGACCTCACGGGCCGGGAGGTCGAGGTGATCGTCGAGCTGCACGCCGGCGACGCCTCGGCCACCGTCTGGACCAACGACCTCACCCACGATTACGTCCACGAGAACAGCGCCTACTCCTCATGAGCACCGACATCGAGTACCCCGACCTCACGCCCCAGCAGAAGGTGGGCGTCCTCATCGACGCCATGCCCTGGATCGAGTCCTTCACGGGCGCGACCGTCGTCATCAAGTACGGCGGAAACGCCATGATCGACGACGACCTCAAGGCCGCCTTCGCTCAGGACGTCGTGCACCTGCGCCTGCTGGGCCTGCACCCCGTGGTGGTGCACGGCGGCGGCCCGCAGATCAACGACATGCTGAGCCGCCTGGGCATCGAGTCCGAGTTCCGCGGTGGCCTGCGCGTCACGACGCCCGAGGCGATGGACGTGGTGCGCATGGTCCTCACCGGCTCCGTCTCGCGCGAGCTCGTGGGCCTCATCAACGACCACGGCCCCCTCGCGGTGGGCCTGTCCGGCGAGGACGCCGGCCTGCTGCAGGCCAAGCGCCGCACCGCCGAGATCGACGGCGAGCCCGTCGACGTGGGCCAGGTGGGCGACGTCGTCAAGGTCAACCCCGCGGCGATCGAGGACATCATCCACGCCGGCCGCATCCCCGTGGTCAGCACGGTCGCGCCCGACATGGACGACCCCACCACCGTGCTCAACGTCAACGCGGACACCGCCGCCGCGGCCATCGCCGTCGCTCTGCGCGCCCGCAAGCTCGTCATGCTGACGGACGTCGAGGGCCTGTACGCCAACTGGCCCGACCGCACCTCCTTGGTGCGGCGCATCCACGCGAGCGACGTCGAGAAGCTGCTGCCCTCGCTCGCGTCGGGCATGGTCCCCAAGATGGAGGCGTGCCTGCGTGCCGTGCGCGGGGGCGTGCCCCAGGCGCACATTATTGATGGCCGCGAGCCCCACTCGGTGCTGACCGAGATCTTCACGACCTCCGGCATCGGCACCATGGTGCGCCCCGACGACACGGACCTGTGGGCATGAGCGCGCAGCAGCCCCTGAGCACCCACGGCGAGGCGGGCCTCGAGCGCGGCGCCGTCGACCTGCAGCGCTACCAGCACGCGCTCATGGGTACCTTCGGCGTGCCCATGCGTGTGCTCAAGCGCGGCGAGGGATCGTACGTATGGGACGCCGATGGCAACCGCTACCTGGACCTCCTGGGCGGCATTGCGGTGAACGCCCTGGGCCACGGACACCCCGCGTGGGTCGAGGCGATCGCGACGCAGGCCGCGACCCTCGCGCACGCCTCGAACTTCTTCGCCACGGAGCCCCAGATCGCCCTCGCGGAGAAGTTGCTCGACCTCGCGCAGGCGCCGACCGGCTCGCGCGTGTTCTTCGCGAACTCCGGCACCGAGGCGAACGAGGCCGCCATCAAGATGGCGCGCAAGATCGGCAAGGGCACCATCATCGCGCTCGAGGGCGGCTTCCACGGCCGCTCGACCGGCGCCCTCGCGCTGACCCACAAGGAGGCCTACCGGGCGCCCTTCGCTCCGCTCATCGGCGACGTGGTTTTCGTCCCCGTCAACGACGAACAGGCGCTGGCCGATGCCGTTCTCGCCCACGCCGCGGACCTTTCCGCGATCGTCCTTGAGCCCATCCAGGGAGAGGCCGGCGTCATCCCGCTGACCCACGCGTACCTCTCGAAGGCTCGGGAACTCACCCGCCGCCACGACGCGCTGCTGGTGTTCGACGAGGTCCAGACGGGCGTAGCCCGCACGGGTGCATGGTTCGCCCACCAGTTGCACGGCATTCAGCCCGACGTCATGACCCTCGCCAAGGGCCTGGGCGGAGGCTTCCCCATCGGCGCCGTGATCGCGTACGGCGAGCGCTGCGGATCCATGCTCGGTAAGGGCGAGCACGGCACCACGTTCGGAGGCAATCCGCTCGCCGCGGCAGCCGCGCTCGCGACGCTACGTGTGATCGAGGACGAGGACCTCATCGCCAACGTCAAGGCCGTCAGCGCCCACCTGCGCGAGCGCCTCGAGGCCATGGACGGCGTGCTCGAGGTGCGCGGTGAGGGGCTGCTGCTGGGCATCGGCCTCGCGGCGCCCGTGAGCGCCGAGATCGCCCAGGCCGCCGTCGCCGCGGGCTTCATCGTGAACCCGCCCAGCCCAGACACGATCCGCCTGGTGCCCGCGCTGACCCTGACGACCGCCGAGGCGGACACCTTCCTGACCTGGATCGAGGGCCACCTGGCCGCGCATCCCCTGACCGAAAGCGAGCGGTGATGACCCGTCACTTCCTGCGCGACGACGACCTCACGCCTGCCGAGCAGCGCGAGGTCCTCGAGTTGGCCCTCGCCATGCGCGGCGACCGGTTCTCACGCCGTCCCTTCGAGGGGCCGCAGGCCGTGGCGATCATCTTCGACAAGCACTCCACCCGTACGCGCGTCTCGTTCTCCGCGGGCGTCGCCGAGCTGGGCGGATACCCGCTCGTGATCGACTCCCAGAACTCCCAGATGGGCCGCGGCGAGCCTGTCCGCGACACCGCGCGTGTGCTCGAGTCCATGACCAGCGCGATCGTGTGGCGCACCTTTGGTCAGGAACTGATCGAGGAGATGGCCGAGGGCACGAGCGTGCCCGTCGTGAACGCCCTCACCGATTCCTTCCACCCGTGCCAGATCCTCGCGGACCTCGCGGCGGTGGCCGATGCCCGCGGCGGCGTGGGGGCTCTTGCTGGCCTCGACCTGGCCTACGTGGGCGACGGCGCGAACAACATGGCGCACTCGTACCTCCTGGGCGGCGCGCTGGCGGGGATGCACGTGCGCATCGGCACTCCCGCCGACTACCTCCCTGACGCCGACGTGGTCGCGCGGGCGGAGGAGATCGCTGCGTCCACCGGTGGCTCGGTCACCGTCACGACCAGCCACGACGAGGCCGTCACCGGCGCGGACGTCATCGCCACAGACACCTGGGTGTCGATGGGGGACGAGGCGCAAAAGGCCGAGCGTGCCCAGGTCTTCACCCCCTATCAGGTCAACGCCCGTGCGCTCGAGCTCGCCGCGCCCGGCGCGCATGTGCTGCACTGCCTGCCCGCCTATCGCGGCCAGGAGATCACCGCCGACGTCATCGACGGCGACCAGTCGCTCGTGTGGCTCGAGGTGGAGTACCGGCTGCACGCCCAGAAGGCGCTGCTGACGTGGCTGGTGGAGCACTGAGCGTGATGACCCAGACCATCCCCGCGACGAAGGCAGCGCGCCAGGCGCTCATCCGTCGCATCATCGAGACCGAGGCGGTGCGCTCTCAGGGCGAACTCGCCCTGCGGCTCGTGCAGCAGGGGATTCACGTCACGCAGGCCACGCTGTCGCGCGACCTCGTCGACATCGGCGCCATCAAGGTCCGCGGGCTGGGCGGCGCTCACGTGTATGCGACCTCGGACTCCCTCACGGCGTCCGAGGACACCGATCAGCGCCTCACCCGCCTGTGCGGGGAACTCCTGCTCGCCGCGGATGGTTCGGCGAACCTCGCGGTGATCCGCACCCCCTCGGGAGCCGCGCAGTACCTCGCGAGCGCCATCGACCAGCACGAGGACATCGAGATCCTCGGCTGTGTGGGCGGCGACGACACCATCATGGTGATCTCGCGCGACCCCGACGGCGGCCTGCGCCTCGCGCAGCGCTTCCTGGAGCGAGCCGCGGGCGGCGGTCACTCGTAGGCCGTTCGCCCCTCGCCCCAGCAGCAGTTTCCGGCCCCGCGCCGGCATCATCATTCACAGCAATACAAGGAGACAGACATGACGGACAGAGTCGTACTGGCCTATTCGGGCGGACTCGACACCTCGGTAGCAATCGGCTGGATCGCCGATGCCACGGGCGCCGAGGTCATCGCGGTGGCGGTGGACGTGGGCCAGGGCGGTGAGGACCTTGAGGTCATCCGCCAGCGCGCGCTCGACTGCGGCGCGGTCGAGGCCTACGTGGCCGACGCCCGCGACGAGTTCGCCGAGGAGTACTGCATGCCCGCCCTGCAGGCCAACGGCCTGTACCAGGAGAAGTACCCGCTGGTCTCGAGCCTGTCGCGCCCCGTGATCGTCAAGCACCTGGTGAAGGCCGCTCGCGACTTCGGCGGCACCACCGTGGCCCACGGCTGCACCGGCAAGGGCAACGACCAGGTCCGCTTCGAGGTGGGCATCACCTCGATCGCCCCCGAGCTCAAGTGCATCGCCCCCGTGCGTGACCTTGCGCTCACCCGCGACAAGGCCATCGAGTACGCCGCCCGCCACGAGCTGCCCATCGAGACCACCAAGTCCAACCCGTTCTCGATCGACCAGAATGTCTGGGGCCGCGCCATCGAGACCGGCTTCCTCGAGGACATCTGGAACGCGCCCACCAAGGACATCTACAACTACACCGACGACCCGGCCTTCCCGCCGGTGCCCGACGAGGTGGTCATCACCTTCGAGCACGGCATCCCCGTGGCGATCGACGGCGAAAAGGTCACCCCGCTGCAGGCGATCGAGATCATGAACAAGCGCGCGGGTGCCCACGGCATCGGCCGCATCGACATCGTCGAGGACCGCCTGGTCGGTATTAAGTCGCGCGAGGTCTACGAGGCCCCCGGCGCGATCGCCCTCATCGAGGCGCACCGCGAGCTCGAAAATGTCACGCTCGAGCGCGAGCAGGGCCGCTTCAAGCGCCACGTCGAGCAGAAGTGGTCGGAGCTGGTCTACGAGGGCATGTGGTCCTCGCCGCTCAAGGACAACCTCGACACGTTCATCTACGACACCCAGAAGTACGTAAACGGCGACATTCGCATGGTCCTGCACGGTGGCCGCGCCACCGTGACCGGCCGCCGTTCGGACACGGGGCTGTACGACTTCGCGCTCGCCACGTACGACGAGGGCGACGCGTTCGACCAGTCCGCCGCCCGCGGCTTCATCGAGATCTACGGCCTGGCCGCCAAGCAGGCCGCGGCGCGCGCCGAGCGCCTGAACGGCTGAGAGGACACACCCCGTCATGAGTGAGCAGCACGGTACGAATGAGGGACACCTGTGGGGAGGCCGGTTCGCCGACGGCCCCGCCGAGGCCCTCGCGCGCCTGAGCAAGTCCACGCACTTCGACTGGCGCTACGCCGACGACGACCTGCGCGGATCGATCGCTCACGCCCACGCGCTGCAGCGCGCCGGGCTGCTCACGGATGACGAGACCTCGACCATGGTCGACGGCCTCGAGGCGCTGCGCGGTGACGTGGCGTCCGGGGCTGTCGGCCCGGCCGAGTCCGACGAGGACGTCCACGGTGCCCTCGAGCGCCTGCTGATCGAGCGCATCGGCCCCGAGGTGGGCGGCAAGCTGCGCGCCGGCCGGTCCCGCAACGACCAGATCGCAACCCTGCCACGCATGTACCTGCGCAGGCACGCCCGCATCATCGCCGTCGGCATGCTCGATGTGGTGGACGCGCTGCTTGAGCAGGCCGACCGTCACCTGGACGCGCCCATGCCCGGCCGCACGCACTTCCAGCACGCGCAGCCCGTCACCTTGGGTCACCACCTCATGGCGCACGCGTGGCCGCTGCTGCGCGACGTCGAGCGCCTCACCGACTGGGACGCACGCGCCGCGTTCTCGCCGTACGGCGCGGGCGCATTGGCGGGCTCGACCCTGGGCCTCGACCCGCAGGGCGTCGCCGACGAGCTCGGCTTCCTCGCGCCGTGCGAGAACTCCATCGACGCGACCGCCTCCCGCGACGTGATCGCCGAGTTCACGTGGGTGACGGCCATGCTCGGCGTGGACCTGTCTCGCATCGCCGAGGAGGTCATCGCGTGGGCGACCGTCGAGTTCGGCTTCGCGGGCCTCGACGACGCCTACTCGACCGGGTCCTCGATCATGCCGCAGAAGAAGAATCCCGACATCGCGGAGCTGGCCCGCGGCAAGGCCGGGCGCCTCATCGGCGACCTCACCGGTTTGTTGGCGACCCTCAAGGGTCTGCCGCTCGCGTACAACCGCGACATCCAGGAGGTACACGAGCCGGCCTTCGACGCCGTCGAGACGCTCGAGGTGCTGCTGCCCGCCTTCGCCGGCATGATCCGCACCCTCGTGTTCCGCGAGGAGCGCCTCGCCGAGCTCGCCCCGGCGGGCTTCTCTCTCGCGACCGACATCGCCGAGTGGATGGTCAAGCAGGGCACCCCGTTCCGTGTGGCCCACGAGGTCGCCGGCGCGTGCGTGCGCTTGTGCGAGAAGCGCGGCAAGGAACTGCACGAGCTCACGGAGGAGGAGCTGCAGGCCATCCACCCCGACCTCACCGTCGACGTCCTGTCGGTGCTCACGGTGGAGGGCTCCCTCGCGGCCCGCGACGGCATCGGCGGCACCGCGCCGGTGCGCGTGGTGGAGCAGGGCAAGGCGGCGCGCGCCCGCGTGGCGCACTTCCGTCCCTGGGCCGAAGCGGCCAGCTAACCACCAGGCCTCCCGCCGCGATGACGCACCTCAGCCTCGAAGCCATGCTCGACGACGCGCTGCGCCTGCTCGCGTGCGAGTCGCCGTCCTCCGACCTGGAGGCCGTCGCGCGCAGCGCCGGGCTCACCGCAGAGGTACTCGGGGCCCGCTTCGCCGCCGCGGGTCTGCCCGCCGCGCCCGAACGGATCGTCATCGACGGCGTCACGCACCTGTGCTGGCGGTTCGCCGGCCCCACCCGCGTGCTGCTCCTCGGCCATCACGACACCGTGTGGCCCCACGGCTCCCTCGCCACGCACCCCGCGAAGGTCGCCGACGGCGTCCTCACCGGGCCGGGCTGTTTCGACATGGTCATCGGCCTGGTGCAGGCCGCTCACGCGGTCGCCGCGCTGGCCGCGTCGTATGGGGCCGATGCCGTGGCTGGGGTCACGTTCCTCGTCACCGGGGACGAGGAAGTCGGCTCCCTCACGTCCCGCGCGCTGATCGAGGAGGAGGCTGCGGGGGCAGATGCCGCCCTCGTCCTTGAAGCGGCCGGTCCTGGCGGCGCCCTCAAGACCGAGCGCAAGGGCACCTCGATGTACACCGTGCAGGTGCGCGGCCGTGCGGCACACGCTGGCCTCGAGCCCGAGTCAGGCGTCAACGCGGGGATCGAGCTCGCGCACCAGATTCACGCCATCGCCGCGCTCGGCGACCCCATGCTCGGCACGACGGTCACGCCCACCTCCGGTCGGATCGGGAGCACGCTGAACACCGTGCCCGCCTCCGCGGCGATCGATGTCGACGTGCGTGCGACGAGCGCCGCCGAGCTCGAGAGGGTCGACGCGGCCATGCGTTCCCTCACAGCCCAGTTGCCCGGGGCGTCCCTCTCCGTCGACGGGGGCATCAACCGCCCTCCGCTCGAGCGCCGCCATGCCCAGGCACTGTACGCACGCGCCGACCGCCTCGCGCCCACGGTCGGCGTCACGCATCTCACCGCATGTGCCGTGGGTGGCGCCTCCGACGGCAACTTCACCGCTGGCATCGGCGTCCCGACGCTCGATGGCCTCGGGGGCGTGGGCGGGGGAGCGCACGCCGACGACGAGCACGTCCTGGTCGACCACATCGTCCCCCGCACCTCCCTGCTTGCGGCACTGGTCCGCGACCTTCTGACGAGCCCGGCATGACCGACACGGTCGTGACCTCGGCCCGAGCGGACGCCATCGCCGCGGCCCAGCGCGCCGGCGTCACGATCCGAGCGCTCGCGCCGGCACAGACGTGGCGCGCCGGTGCGCTGCTGACCGAGCTGTGGGGGACCGCCGTGGTCGAGCCGCCCCTCATGTCCGCCCTGGCACACTCGGGCGCCTATGTCGTCGGCGCCTTCTCAGCCGACCAGGATGACCTCGTCGCCGTCTGCGTCGGCTATTTCTCGCAGCCGCTCGGCGACACCCTCCACTCGCACGTCGCAGGCGTCATCCCCTCACACGTCCGCCGTGGCATCGGCCTCGCGCTCAAACTCGACCAGCGGGCTTGGTGCCTGGAGCGCGGACTCAACCGCATCACGTGGACCTTCGACCCGCTCGTCGCGCGCAACGCGGCCTTCAACATCGGCCGACTGGGTGTCGCCGTCGACGCCTACGTTGAGGACTTCTACGGCGAGATGGCCGATGCCGTCAACGGCGGCCACGGAAGCGACCGGCTCGTCGTGGGCTGGGATCTGGCTCGGCCCCTTGGCACGCCGCGGCCGCCTTCCGGCGCGACGCTGCGCGTCGAGGCGCCCGCGGATATCGAGGGGCTACGCGCCGCCGATCCCGCCCAGGCCGCCGCCTGGCGGTCGCGACTGCGTACGGAGCTGGCCCCACGCATCGGCCATGGATGGCGAGTGACCGGCTTCGACGACCACCACTATCTCCTGGAGGAGAGCGCATGATTCTCGACACCGTGACGCTGCGGCTGCTGCGCATCCCGCTCGTGGCTCCGTTCACCACGTCGTTTTCCACCCAGACCGCGCGCACGGTTCTCACGGTGAGGGTCGACGCCCGCGTGGGCGGCACCGAGGTAACCGGATGGGGTGAATGCGGGGCGCTGGCCGAGCCGGTCTACTCCGAGGAGTACGCCGCGGGCGTCGTCGACGTCACCGAGCGCTTCCTGCTGCCGCTCCTGTCCGAGGCCTCGCGCGAGGATCGCCTGACGGCCGAGACCGTCGGCGAGCTCCTCAGCCCCATCGTGGGGCACCGCATGGCCAAGGCGGCGCTGGAATCGGCGATCCTCGACGCGCAATTGAAGGCCGCGGACCAGTCTTTCGCGCAGTACCTTGGCGCCACGCGGACCCGTGTGCCCTCGGGAGTGTCGGTCGGCATCCAAGATTCGGTGCCGCAGCTACTCGACACGGTCGCCGGCTATCTCGACGAGGGCTACCAGCGCATCAAGCTGAAGATTCAGCCCGGCTGGGATGTCGCCCCCGTACGGGCAATACGCGAGGCGCATCCCGACGTGGCACTCCAGGTCGACGCCAACGCCGCGTACACGCTCGTCGACGCGGCGCACCTGCGCAGGCTCGACGACTTTGACCTGCTTCTGATCGAACAGCCGCTCGCCGAGGACGACCTGCGCCAGCACGCCGAGCTCGCTCGCGTGATGAAGACCCCGATGTGTCTGGACGAGTCGGTGGTCTCCGCTGCCTCGGCAGCCGACGCCATCCACCTGGGCGCCGCCGCGGTCATCAACATCAAGCCTTCGCGAGTCGGCGGCTACCTCGAAGCGCGCCGCATCCACGATGTCGCACGCGCGAGCGGCATCGCCGTGTGGTGCGGGGGCATGCTCGAGACCGGGATCGCGCGCGGTGCCAACGCCGCCCTCGCAGCGCTCCCCGGGTTCACGCTGCCGGGCGACATCTCCGCGTCGTCGCGCTTCTATACCGAGGACGTCACCACGCCGTACGTGCTCGAGGACGGGCACATTGCCGTTCCCACCTTCGCGGGGCTGTGCGAGGACCCCGATCCCGCCGCGCTCGACCGGTTCGGTGAGGCGCCGCGCGTCCTCGCCGTCGCGTAGGCCTCGCTCGCCGCGCCCCGTACTCTGGGCCGATGCCCTCCGCTCTCGTCGCCTCCGTCGCCAGCCGGGTACGCACGTCACCACCTACGCCCGGCGGTGCGCGCATCGTCCTGATCGACGGACCCGCGGGTGCGGGCAAGACCACCTTCGCGGACCGACTGTCGATGGCTCTCGACGGTGCCCCTGTGCTCCACGCCGACGACATGTACGAGGGATGGGAGGGCCTCGCCACACTCACCGACCTGTTGGTGAGACGGGTGCTCGCGCCCCTGGCACAGGGGCGCGCGGCCGAGTTCGCGTGCTGGGACTGGCACGCGGGGCGCCGGGGAGCGGCCCTCCATGTGGAGCCCGCGCCCGTCGTGGTCATTGAGGGCGTGGGCGTCGGTCAGCGGGCAGCGCGGGCGTTCGCCAGCCTGCTGGTGTGGGTCGAGGCGCCTGCGCACGTGCGTCACGAGCGTTGGCTCGACCGTGAGGGACCGCAGAGCGAGGGCCACTGGACCCGGTGGGCACAGAGCGAGGCGGAGCATTTCGCGCAGGAGCACACCCGCGAGGCCGCCGAGGTGACGGTCGACGGCGCAGCCTCACGCCCCGGTTCTCAGGGCGTGCCGCATATCTGAGAGACCTCTCAGGTGAAGGGGCATACCTTCGTATTAGTCGCTGGGTACGCGACGACCCGAGTCGGTTGGACCCTCATGGATGTCCACCCCTCAGCGCCGATTCGAGGCTTCTGGGCGCGTACCCAGCGACAACTCATATCCCCAGGGCCCGTTCCACTGAGGGTTGCCCGCGTCAACGGCGATGCGGGCGCTTCACTTTCACTCACGCGCGCCTGGCACAATGGGCTCACCATGACAGAGCACATCCTCGACGAGCTCGCCTGGCGCGGGCTGATCTCCCAGACCACCGGTGACGACGAGCTGCGCGCAGCTCTCGACGAGGGACCCATCACGCTCTATTGCGGTTTTGACCCCACGGCGCCCAGCCTCCACATCGGCAACCTGGTGCAGATCCTCACGGTCAAGCGCTTCCAGCAGGCAGGCAATAACCCGCTGCTGCTCGTGGGTGGTGCGACCGGACTGATCGGTGACCCCAAGATGGCAGGGGAGCGCACGCTCAACCCCGTCGAAGTCGTGCACCAGTGGGTCGAGCGCATTCGCGGCCAGATCGAGCCGTTCCTCGACTTCGAAGGCGATCACGCCGCCACGATGGTCAACAACTTCGACTGGACCAAGGACATGTCCGCGATCGAGTTGCTGCGTGACGTGGGCAAGTACTTCCGCATGGGCACCATGCTGGCCAAGGACACGGTGGCGCGCCGCCTGAACTCCGATGACGGCATCTCCTACACGGAGTTCAGCTACCAGGTGCTGCAGGGCATGGACTACCTCGAGCTGTACCGACGCCATGGCTGCAGCCTGCAGACCGGCGGCTCGGACCAGTGGGGCAACCTCACGTCGGGGACGGAACTCATCCGTAAGGCCGAGGGCGTGAGCGTGCACGCCATGTCGACGCCGCTGATCACCAAGGCAGACGGCACCAAGTTTGGTAAGACCGAGTCAGGCACCGTGTGGCTCGACCCCGCAATGACGAGCCCGTACGCGTTCTACCAGTTCTGGCTCAACCAGGCCGATGCCGACGTCGCCAACTACCTCAAGGTCTTCACCTTCCGTACGCGCGAGGAGATCGCCGAGCTCGAACGGCTCACGGCGGAAGAACCGTTCAAGCGCGAGGCGCAGCGCACCCTGGCGCATGACGTCACCTCCCTTGTCCACGGCCGTGAAACGGCCGATGCCGTGGTCACCGCCTCGCAGGCACTGTTCGGCCGTGCGGAACTCACCGACCTGGACGAGGCCACCCTCGCGGGTTGCGCCGCCGAGTTGGGCTCAGCCGAGGTGGCAGGCGACACCCTGGTGATCGATGCACTCGTCGAGGCTGGCATCGTCACGTCCAAGTCGGATGCCCGCAGGGCGGTCCAAGACGGCGGCGCCTACGTGAACAACGTCAAGGTCGATGGCCTCGAGGCGGCGGTGGGGGACACTACTGCACTCGCCGGCGGCTGGTACGTCCTCCGTCGCGGAAAAAAATCTGTGGGACTTGTGAGGGTCTAGCCGCACCCGACACGACCCCTGGCGACCGTCATAGTGATGTTTGCCAGGGGTTTTGTCGTCTAATGGAGGGCGACACGCCCGAGATTCCGCCGATTTGACGGGGGTACGTTCAAGCCCGTAATGTCTTCCTCGCTGCCAAGGAAGGGAGCGCGGGACGAAAGCGAAAAGCTCGAGGCCCGCCCCGCCAGACAGCCAATCTCCACTGAGAAACCCGGGTCGCTGAAGCGTGCTCGAGGGTGTAAGGTTGAGAGCCCTGGACGAAACACGGTTGAAACCGGCTGAAAACGCCGATTTGACACCGCGGATCGAACAGTGTAAGTTAGAAGGGTTGCCCCAAATCCGAGCCGAAAGGCAAAGATGAGGTGAGCTTCCGATCTTTGAGAACTCAACAGTGTGCCACATAGTCGATGCCAAAATCTCCGGCATCTGCCCTAAAATTGGGGTTGGATGTAGGATTCCTTTGGTAATGAAATGAATGTCAGTGACATTTGTTCTCTTGCTAGAGATTAAACCGGTTCTTTGGAACCACTTCGTTTGTTGATGAGCCTGTTTGCAGGTTTCTGATAAAGCATTTACGGAGAGTTTGATCCTGGCTCAGGACGAACGCTGGCGGCGTGCTTAACACATGCAAGTCGAACGGTGAAGCGAGAGCTTGCTCTTGTGGATCAGTGGCGAACGGGTGAGTAACACGTGAGTAACCTGCCCCAGACTCTGGGATAAGCCTTGGAAACGAGGTCTAATACCGGATAAGCGGCACCACCGCATGGTGAGTGTTGGGAAAGATTTTTTGGTCTGGGATGGACTCGCGGCCTATCAGCTTGTTGGTGAGGTAATGGCTCACCAAGGCGACGACGGGTAGCCGGCCTT
>NZ_BBRH01000021.1 GCF_002090055.1 Demequina sp. NBRC 110051 | reverse complement strand
AGCTAGGAGGCGTCTTCCGGCTCGGTGAGCACATCCGTCGCCATCAGATCCGCGACCTCGTGCACGCCGACGATCACGCGGTCGGCGCCCAGCTCGGTCAGGTACGCGACATCCGTGTCGTTGTGGCCGCGGGTGATCACGCGCACGGCGGGTGCCATGCGCTTGATCTTCGCGGTGATCGCGCCGGCGTTGAGGGGATCGGGGATGGCGATCACCACGGTCGTCGCGACATCGAGGCCCGCCGCGCGCAGCACCTTGGAGCGCACCGCCGAGCCGAGGATCGCCTCGCGTCCGTCCTCGCGCAGCGCCTTGACCTTGTTCTCGTCGTCGTCGATGACCACGGTGGGCACGTCGGCCTGCCACAGGTGCATGGCGGCGCGGGTGCCCACGCGTCCAAAGCCCACTAAGATGACGTGTTCGGCGCCCTCATAGGTGACTACGGCATCGGCCGTCTCATCGGACTCCGCCTCGCCCGCGCCGTCGCGGTACCAGCGGCTGGCCCACGCGAACAGGATCGGGTTGATGATGATCGACAGGATCGCGGCGCCGAGCACCAGGTCCTGGGCGTTTTGCGACAGGATCTCCAGATCCCCACCCAGGGTGACGAGGATGAACGAGAACTCACCGATCTGCGCGAGCGCGGCAGCGACCACGAGCGACATGCGCCGCGAGTACCGCAGCGCGCGGACCAGCGCGAAGGCCACGGCGGACTTGCCCACCACGATGACGAGGGTGGTCACCAGCAGCGCGAGCGGAGCCTCGATGACCACGCGCCAGTCGACCAGCATGCCGACGGAGACGAAGAACAACACGGAGAAGGTGTCCCGCA
The DNA here is from genome assembly GCF_002090055.1 of Demequina sp. NBRC 110051. GTDB lineage: Bacteria > Actinomycetota > Actinomycetes > Actinomycetales > Demequinaceae > Demequina. The sequence continues at coordinate 60,217 of NZ_BBRH01000021.1, read as the reverse complement.
GCGGTAGGGAGTCCTCGGCGGCGCGGTGGGACAGGTCGGATTCGCGCATGATCATGCCCGCGAAGAAGGCACCGAGGGCGAAGGACACCTCGAAGAGGTAGGCGGCGCCCACCGCGACGCCCATGGCGATCGCCAAGATCGACAGGGTGAAGAGCTCGCGCGAGCCCGTGTCCGCGACCTTGGCGAGTGCCCACGGGATGACTCGCTTGCCCACCACCAGCATGAGGGCCACGAAGATGCCGACCCGGACGATGGTCCACGCGAGCTCTCCCGCAATCGCGCCGGGGCCGCCGTCACCGGCCGCGAGGACGGGGATGACCACGAGCGCGATGACCATCGCAAGGTCCTCGACAATGAGCCAGCCCACCGCGATATGGCCCGCGCGGGTGTCGAGCAGCTGCTTATCCTCGAGCCCGCGCAGCATGACGACGGTCGAGGCGACCGAGAGGGCGAGGCCGAACAGCAATGCCGCGCCGAGCGACCAGTCCAGCCATAGGCCCACGCCCGTGCCCAGCGCGGTCGCGACGGTCATCTGCAGGATGGCGCCGGGGAGGGCGACCTTCTTGACGGCCAGCAGGTCCTTGATGGAGAAGTGCAGCCCCACGCCGAACATCAGCAGGATGACGCCGATCTCGGACAGCTCGTAGGCGACGTCGGTGTCGCCGACCCATCCCGGAGTGCTCTCGCCGATCATCAGTCCTGCGGCGAGGTATCCGACGATGGGGGACAGGCGCAGTTTCTGTGCGCCGAAGCCCAGGATGAAGGCGAGCACCAGGCCCACGGCCATGGTCATGAGGAGGGGCGCATGGTGCAACATCCGGACATTCTACGTGGGGGAATGTGTCCAACAGATGGCCGATGCCGTGGCTGGGTGGGTTCGCCCGGCCCCCGGTCGAGAAATTGTGTGACACAACCCTTGCGTAATTGGTAGGGTCCTCGCATGACCACTGCTGAGGATGCCCCGGGCCTCGCCGCGCGACTGCGCGACGCGACCGCCGTGGAGCACAAGGACACCGAGAACCGCTCGTTCATCACGCGACTGATGGGAGGCGAGCTGGACCTCGCGGCCTACACGCGCTACCTCGCCCAGTACGCGTACGTGTACCGGGCGCTCGAGGCCCGCGCGCCGCAACCTGGCGACCCCGCGTTCCTTGCCGACCCGGCCCTGCCGCGCTTCGCGTCGATCGACTCCGACCTCGCTCACCTGGGCGCCGCCGATTGGGAAAGCGCGCACCCCGCGCACCCCGCCACGCAGGCATACGTGGACCACCTTCTCGCGATCGCGCCTCAGGATGTGGCGCGCTACCTCGCGCACCACTACACCCGCTATCTGGGTGACCTCTCGGGTGGTCAGGCGATCGCCGCGCTCGTGGGCCGCCACTACGGCGCCACCGCGGACCAGCTCGCGTTCTACCGCTTCGAGGCGATCGACTCGCCGGTGCGCTACAAACGCGCCTACCGAGACCAGCTCGACGGTTTGCAGTTCACGCCCGAGCAAGAGCAGGCACTCGTGGCCGAGGCGAAGGGGGCATTCCACTTCAACGCCGCCATCTTCGAGGCGCTGGGCGAGGCCGAGCCCGCGCCCGTGGCGTTCTGACCGTCATGCGTCGCGGTGCCTGGGCGGGCGCCGCGGCGGTGCTCGCGGCATTCGCGCTGAGCGCGTGTGTGCCGCTGACGCCCCAGGCGGAGTCGTCGTCGCAGGCGGCAGCGACCGCGGGGAGTGCGGCGTCTGCAGCCTCGGGTGAGCCGTCCGCGGAGCCGACCACGGCATCGGCCGTACCCCTGGCCGACCTCAACCTGCTCGCCGATCCACACGGATACGAGGGCCCCTCGACGGCCACGATCGTCGATGCCGCGGTCGAGGTCCTCGACCCAGCGCCGGAACCGCAGTTGCCCGTCGTCGCGACCTCGCACACGCGCGACGGCGACCTGGACGTGGAGGTCTCCGACACGTCGCGCGTGGTCGCCTTCGACATGTCGGGCTCCATCGCCGCGACGTTGTGGGCGCTGGGACAGGGCGACTCGCTGGTGGGCCGCGACGTGGCCGCGGAGTTCCCCGGCACGGAAGACGTGCCTGTGGTCACGGGCTCCTCGCACACCATTGACCCCGAGGCGGTGCTGGAACTCGAGCCGACGCTCGTCATCACCGACGGGTCCATCGGTCCCACGGATTCGATTCAACAGATCGCCGACGCCGGCGTGCCGGTGGTGATCGTGGAGAACGAGTCCTCGTTCGACGGCGCCGGCGAGCTGGCGCGTCAGGTCTCGGCGGCGCTCGGCGTGGCCGAGGCCGGCGAGGACCTCGCCGCGCAGATCGCTGACCAGGTTGCCGTGACTCGCGCCGAGATCGCTGCCGTGGCGCCCGAGCAGGGACTGCGGGTCATGATGCTGTACCTGCGCGGCGCCTCCGGCATCTATTACATGTTTGGCGAGGAATCCGGAGCCGATGACCTGGTCGCGGGTCTCTCCGGCGTGGATGTCGCCGCCGAGATCGGCCTGGACGGCATGAAGCCGCTGACGGACGAGGCGATGCTGGCCGCCGACCCGGAGGTCATCCTTGTGATGACACATGGGATCGAATCGGTCGGGGGAGTGGACGGGCTGCTCGACGCCAAGCCCGCGATCGCCCTGACGTCCGCCGGGCAGCACCGGCGCATCGTCGATATGGCCGACAGTGAATTGCTCGCCTTTGGGCCGCGCTCGGCCGCCATCCTCAACGCGCTCGCGCGCGCCGTGTACGCCCCGGAGTCCTGATGGCGAGCGCGATGGAGGCGCCCGTCGAGGTGCCCGGGAGGGCATCCGAGCGGGCGTCCGTGTCCAGGCGACGCCTGCGCTCCGGGCTGCTCTTCGGCGCGCTCGCCGTGCTGCTGGTGGCGGGCGTCATCGCATCCGCCGGCGTGGGGCAACTCACGGTCTCAGTGACCGAGGTCATCGGCGCGCTGCTGCGCGGCATCGGAATCGACACGCCCTGGGCGCCCGCATCCGAGATCACCTACGAGGCGCTGTGGCAGATCCGCTTTCCACGCGTCGCCATGAGCCTGCTGGTCGGTGCCGCACTCGCGGTCGCGGGCGCCGTCATGCAGGCGGTCTTCGGCAACCCGCTGGCTGAACCCGGCGTGGTCGGCGTGTCCTCGGGCGCGGCGCTGGGAGCCGCGCTCGGCATCGTCTCCGGCGGCGTGCTCGCCGGGGTGGTCGGCACCGCGTCCATGGCATTCATCGGGGGAGTGGGCGCCACGCTGCTCGTGTACGTCATGGCACGGGCCGGCGGCCGCACCGAGGTCGTCACGCTGCTGCTGACCGGCATCGCCGTCAATGCCTTCGCAGGGGCGGGCCTTGCGCTGGTGATCTTCGTGGGCGACTCCGCCGCGCGTGAGCAGATTGTGTTCTGGCAGCTCGGGTCGCTCAATGGCTCGCGGTGGAACGAGGTGGCGGTGGTCGCGGTGTTTGCCGTGGCGTCCTCGGCCATCGCGTTCGCGCTGGCTCGCCGCTACGACCTCCTCGCCCTGGGCGAGCGCACGGCGGGGCACCTGGGGCTGCGGGTCGAGCGCCTCAGGATCGTCTCGATCATCCTGGTCGCGGTGCTCACGGGAGCCGCGGTGGCGTTTGCGGGCATCATCTCCTTTGTGGGGCTCGTGGTCCCGCACGCGGTCCGCATGGTGCTGGGACCGGCGCACAAATTGCTCCTGACCGGGTCCCTCCTGGGCGGCGCGGTGCTGCTGGTGTGGGCCGACCTGTTCGCGCGTACGGCGGTGACGGGGGCTGAGCTCCCCATCGGTTTGCTCACGTCGCTCATCGGCGGCCCCTTCTTCTTCTACCTCTTGCGCCGCGCGCGCTCGCGGCAGGGAGGATGGGCATGAGTCACACCCCGCAGCCGGACGCGCCGGCGGCCGCCAGCGCCGTGGCCGAGCCGCCGGCTCCCGTCCTGCCTCCCGCGTTCCACGCCGACCGCGTGGGCGTCAGCATTGGCCCCGCGACCTTGGTCGAGGACGTCTCGATCGACGTCGCACACGGCGAACTCGTGGCCCTGGTGGGCCCCAACGGGGCGGGCAAGTCCACGCTGCTGAGCGTGCTCGCCGGCGACCGTGCGCCCTCGTCGGGCGCCGTCGCGTTCGACAATCGCGACGTCCGCGACTGGACCCCGGGCGATCTCGCGCGCCGCCGCGCGGTTCTCGCGCAGGACAACCAGGTGGCGTTCCCGTTCCGCGTCTGGGAGGTCGTCGAGATGGGCCGCGCCCCGTGGCAGGGGCACCCCGAAGCCGACGACGACGAGGAGGCGATTGCCCAGGCCCTCACCACGTGCGACGTCGCGCACCTCACCGAGCGGACGTTCACGTCGCTCTCGGGCGGTGAGCGCGCCAGGGTGTCCCTCGCACGCGTGCTCGCGCAGCGCACCCGTGCGGTGTTGCTCGACGAGCCCACCGCCGCCCTGGACCTGAAGCATCAGGAGGATGTGCTGCGGGTGGCTCGCTCGCTCGCGCACGATGGCGTCGCGGTGGCCGTGGTGCTGCACGACCTGTCGCTGGCCGCGGCCTACGCCGACCACGTTGCCGTGATGGAGCGCGGCCGTCTCGCCGCGCTCGGGTCTCCCGCCGACGTGCTCACATCCGCGCTCATCGAGCGCGTCTACGGTCTCCCGGTACACGTGCTCGACGGCCCCGACGGCACACCGCTGGTCCTCCCGCGCCGCTAGCGCCCGGGCGCTCGTTCAGGCCCGCATCAGTCCCCGCGCTCGCCCTCGCGCCCGTCCTTGTTCCCGCCGTCGTGGCGTCCGCACCCGGCCTCTGCGACCCGCGACCGCGCCGGTGCACGTGACGAAGTGACGGTCATCTGGCCGACACGCTGTGTCGCTACCGCGTCGGGCCGGCGTGTCGTCCACATCACCGTCACTTCGTGACGCGGGGACAGGTTGACTCGATGCGCACACAGCACGAGGGGCGGCCGATGTCCCGTCGACCGCCCCTCGTGAGTCTGTGAGTTAGCTGCGGCGGCGCACCGTCACCACTGCCGCACCCGCCGCCGCGAGCACGGCGAGGGCCGCGACGGCCCACACCCAGGCGTTCGAGGACTCCTCGACGGGAGCCTGGGCCTCGGTCTCCACAGCGGCCTCGGACGACGATTCCGCAGACGGCTGCTCCTCGGGCTCCTCGGCCGCGGTGGTGGTGCCACCGGCGAGGGCCGCGATGCAGCCGTCCTCGGACGTCAGTGCCACCGAGAGCGAGTCGAGCGCCTCGCCCGCGGGGTAGGTGCCGAAGGCCTCGGAGCCCGCGTCGGTGAGCGTCGCGGGCAGCGCCGCGATGGTGACGACGTCACCCTCGGTCGTGACCTTCGCGGCGGCGAGGTCGAGTTCGGCGAACCGGATCCCCGTCTGCGACACCTCCGACCCATCCTGCGTCTCGCCCGAGACGTCGAGCAGCAGGTAGGCGCCGTCCGCCGAGAGCTCGATGACCGGGTTCGCGATCGTGGTGTCGAGCGCGCCGTCGTGGCCCGTGAACTCGATGGAGCCCGTCCACGACACAGTGCCGGTGGTGTCGGCCGGGTCGATCACGGCCTCTCCGTCGCCGAACGTGAAGATCCCGCCCTCCTCGCTCACACCGTCGAGCGTCCATTCGCCGTTCGCGATGGTCGACTCGATGTATGAACGGAAGGACTCCTTGAAACCCCAGGCAAGTGACGCATCGGCCACACACATGCCCTCGGTCGCTGCGGGGATGTCGAGCACGATGCCGACGTCCTGCGAGCCCTGGAAGGTGAGCGTGTGTTCGCCTGTCAGCGACGCCGGAAGGGAGCCGGTCCACATGGCGACGCCGTTGGCGTCGGCGCTTACCTCGGCCAGCAGCGTGGGCGTCGAGTAGATCACCACGCGGATGCCCTGCTCGTTGGCCTCGAATCCGGGCACGGAGATCGTGACGACCTCGCCCGCGAGCAGCGCCGCGAGGGTGTCGTCGTCCAGCTCTATGCCCTCGGTGGCAGGGGGAGTTGCGGGGATCTCGTCGGTCTCCTCGGTGACAGCGGCCGTCTGGACCACTCGCGTACCGCCGGCCGATGCCGTGGCGGCGTCCGTACCGAACGTCACCGTCACGGGGTCGACACCGAGGCTTTGACCGCCGGGTCCGGTGAGGACGGCGGCCCCCGCGGCCGTGAGGGATGCGGGAACGCCGGCATACCGGACGGCGCCGTCGAGCTCGGTACGGGTGCCGAAGGCGAGGCCGAGGTTCGCGAAGTCCATGCGCGAGCCGTTGACCGACACACTGAGCACCGCGCGGGTGGGCGAGGTGAGACGCACCTGCGGGTTGGCAAAGGTGTAGCTCAGCGCACCGTGGTGACCGGTGAAGGTGACCGAGCCGCCATAGGACGCGGAGCCCGAGCCCTGTTCAGCGTCGGCGTTGCCGCCGGTCTGCAGGAACGTGAAGGTCGAGCCATTGGAGCTCGCACCGCTGACAGAGATCTGTCCCTGTGCGATGGGGCCGGTCACGTAGTTGCGGAAGCCGGAGCTGATGCCCCAGGTGAGGCGTCCGACGACCGCGGTGGAGGTATCGGGCTCATCCGTGACCGTGACAGGAGTGGTGGTGCTGCCGTTGCTGCCGGTTGATCCTCCCGTCGATCCGCCCGCGGAACCGGAGCTGCCGGTCGAGCCGTTGCCGGAACCATTGCCAGTACCGTTGCCGGACCCGTCGCCGCCGCCCGAGGCCGGCTTGGACGCGCCGAGTGTCACCTTCACCGGGTCGAGCGCTGTCCCCGCGTCGTAGGTCAGCACCGCGGACCCTGCCTCGGTCAGGGTGGCGGGCACCGTGGTGAGCGTCACCGAGCCGCTACCGGCTGTCCGGGGGGATGCGCCCAGGTTGAGATCGGCGAACGCGATGCGCGTGCCGCCGACCACGACGGTGAGCTGAGCCCGCGTCGAGGACGTCAGAGTGATCTGCGGGTCCTTCAGCGTGATGTCGAGCGCGCCGTGGTGGCCAGTGAAGCGCACCGAGCCGGTGAACTTTGCCGTGCCGGTACCCGTGGTGAGGTCGGAGTCGCCGCCCGCGGCCTTGAAGGTCACCAGCGCGCCGGACTTCTGGGCGCCGCCGCTGACCGACACGCTGCCGGCCGCGATGGGCCCGGTGACGTAGGAGATGAACTCCTGGTCGATGCCCCAGACCAGGTCGCCGCTCGTGGGCTCGACGGGGGTCTCGGGCTCGGTCGGGTCGACCGGGTCGACCGGGTCGACCGGATCAGTCGGGTCGACCGGCTCGTCGGTCGCGAAGCTCACGGCCGTGGCGGTCTCGAAGAGGGGGTAGGTGACGCCGCCGCCGGGGTAGGTGTAGACGCCGTAGTTGCCGGCGGCATCGGGCGCGTAGTCCGATACCTCGAGGTCGACGCTAAATGTGCCGTCGGCCTCGATGGGCAGGTAACCGGTGGTGTCGGCCAGGGCGTCATAGGTCTCGCGGGAGATACCCCAGTACACGTCGGCTGTGTCGCGCGCGGTGCGGCCCGCGCCTTCCGACGGCTTCCACGTGTCGGCGAACTTGCCGAACGCGACGTAGGCGCCCGAGAAGCTGCCCGCCAGGGGTGCGGGGTAGTACGGAGCCATGGTGGTGGTGCCGTCGGCCGCAGGCAGGAAGCCGGATCCGGTGACCGTCACGGTGTCGCCGTCGCCGGCGAGGTTCGTCGATGGCGCGACGGTCACTACGGGCTGAGCCAGCGCGGGGGTCGCGAAGGTCACCGGGTGGAACTGGTCGAGTGAGTAGTTGCCCGGGAACGTGTGTGCCGGGCGAAGGAAGACGCCACACGCGTCGGTGGCGTCCGCGGAAGCGGCGCACACGTGCGCGCCAAACGCATCCGGCGCCGTGAGGGTGGTGGTGAACTCCCACACGTCGCCCGTCACAGTCCCGGTCGCAGGCACGGCCCCGCCGTACTGCGACACGGAGGACAGGAACTGCTGCTGTGACGCGTCGCAAGCGTCGCCCGTGAGACGCCCCTCGGCAGTCCCGACGGGCGCGTCGCCTTCGGCGCACCACATCACATAGACAGAGGTGGGTGTGCCGTCGACGAACGCGGGCAGGGTCGCGGAGACCGTCACCGTCGCGCCCGGCTCGACGTTCGCCTCCGGCGCAACCGTCACGCGCGGGTCGACGGGCTCCGGCTCGGGCTCGGCAAACGTCACGGGAGTCGCGGTCTCGAAGGGGGCATACTTCGCGCCGCCGCCGGGATAGGTGTAGACGCCGTAGGTGCCGTCGGCCCCGGGCGCAAAATCGCTGGCGTCGAGGGTGGTGGTGAAGGTGCCGTCGGCGCGGAGCTCAACGGCGCCGGCGGAGACGCCACCGATGGTGGCCATCGAGTCCGCGGGGACGGCCCAGCGGGTGTCGTTGTTGACGCGGAGGGAGGACGCCGCGCCGGTGGACGGCTGCCACGTGTCGGCGTACTTGCCGAACGTGACGTAGATGCCGGTGAACTTTCCGGCGAGCGGGGGACGCGTGCCGGTGGTGGAACCGTCGGTGGCAGGCAGGAACCCGACGCCGGTAACGGTGACGGTCTCGCCCTCGCCGTCAAGGTCGGTGGTCTTTGACACGGTGACGGTCGGCGTGACGGGCTCGGGCTCCGCCGCGACAGGCGCGGGGTAGGCCAGGGTGACGTGGTCGAACGCCTCGCCGTCGTAGCGGCCAAAGACCGTGGCCGCTCCGGCGGCTCCGGTGGTGGCGAGGTCAGTTCCGGTCAGTGTGCCGTCGGCCTCCGTGGTGACCCACTCATCGATCGAGGCGAGGGTCACGCGGCCCTGGTCGCCCTCCTGTGTTGCGGCCGCGACCGTGATCACGGCGTCGCCTGCGGCGCCGACAGCCACGGCTGGGTCGGTGAGGGTGATGTCGATGCCGTGGCTCGGCACGGTGTACGACACGGCGCCCGAGTATTGCACGGTGCCCACGCCGTCCTCGTCGAGGTCGGCCGCAGCCAGGGGGAAGGCCGCCACGCCGTCGGTGACGGTCGCGCCGCCGGAGCCCTCGATGGACCCGCCGAACATCGTCACGTACGACCGCCATGAGGACTTGACGCCCCACGTGAGGGATCCGGTGGGCGCTCCCATCGCATTCGCGGGCGCGGCAACCAGTACGGATGCGGTGAGCAGGGACAAGAGGAGTGCAGCAAGCCATGCGGCGGGGCGCAGGCGTGTGCTCAGGTGTCTCACGGGGACTCCATCGATCAGGTGAAGGGGTGGCGCATCGGCGCGCGGGCGTGCTCGGGGAGCGAGCCTGATCCGGAGACTAGCGGGGGTGACGTGTAAAAAGCAATTACGATGTTGCGATATTGCGTAATTCCTCACGGGCGCAAAAAGCCGGGTCGCGACGACTCCCTCAGCTCGCCGTCGCGACCCGGCAGAAGCGGGTGCCTCGCGCGGTCTCGATGGCGTGGACCGCGCGGCAGCACCCGCCTCGCAAAAGGATACAGAGATGTATGTGACTTTGCCCGGGCTGTGACCGGATTGTGACCCTTCCCAGGCCCTACGAGGGGTGAGTCTCCAGGGCCGCCTGTGCGGCATCGGCCCGCTCCTCAAGGTGAGTGGCAAGAGAGGAGAGGTCGGCATCGGCCATCTCCGCATTCGTGACGGCCGCCCACGCCCGCAGGTTGGCCGTGGGCGTGTAGAGGTGACCAAACCCCTCGGGGACGGATCCGGCGGCGGGCATGTCGAGCAGGACCTGCCACATGGTGACCAGCGGGTACCAGGCCATCTCGTCGGAGACGTCGGGCGCGCGTTCGCCATCGCGCAGCCAAGCGGGCTCCTCGAAGGCCAGGTGCTGGTTGAACCACACCACGGGGTCGGAACCGTGCTGCAGATACAGCAGGCGGGTGGTTCCCCACACTGCGGTGTTGCCAGGGGCAATGCCAGACTCGTCGGCGAAGCGCACCGTGCGGCCCTCGTTGAGCACCGGCAACGCCGCCGTCGAGCCCTCGTCGCGCGCCCTGGTGATCTCGTAGTGCATCTCGTTGAGGAACGGCGGACCGGTCATGAGTGCGCCGTCGATGGGCTCGTTGAGGATGTCCACGCTCGACAGCACCGCCTCGACCCCGGTGGTGCCGAGCGACAGCCCGTTGAGGTACAGACGCGGGCGCGCCGCATCGGGAAGCTCGGCCCAGTAGTCGTGAATGGTGCGAAAGACCACGCGGCTGGTTTCCTCGACCTCCGCCTGGTCCGCGAGCAGCGAGATCCAGCTGGGCAGGTACGAGTACTGCGCGCCCGCGATGGCGGTGTCCCCGTTGAAGAGGTACTCGAGGGAGTCGACGCCGTGGGGGTCCAGGTATCCCGTGCCCGTCGTGGTGGCGACCACCATCACCTCGCGGTCGAACGCGCCGGTCCGGACCAGCTCTTCCAGGAGCAGGTCCGCACGTTCCTGGAGGGTCTCGGCGCTGCGCAGCCCCACGTACGCGCGGATGGGTTCGATCGCGCCGCCCGGGCCAGCCTCGTCGATGTCCGCCGCCGTCGGCCCAGTCGACACGAAGGACCGGCCCTGACGGCCCAGCTCTTCCCATTGGACGGCCGATGCCGGCGAACCCGACTTTGCTGGGTCCACCGGGCGGCTCGAGTCGGGATTGGTCTGCAGGTCTTGGCCCGAAAAGGTCCAGTTGGAGAAGGTGAAGAAGGCGTTCACGAACGCGCCCGAGGCGACCCACCACATCAGTGCGGTGAGGATGATGCCCACCGAGGCGACCGCGAGGCGGCGCGGCAGGAACCGGTCCACGAGGTCGTCGGCCTTGCGAAAGAGGGTGCGGACGGTGCGGGCCACGATCAGGAGGATCGCGGCCGTTGCCGTCCCCACGAGGACAATCGCGGGCCACACCAGCGGAGACAGCGGCTCCATGCCGAAGTCGAGCCGGGTGGCGTTCTGCCAGCCCACATAGGCCCAGATGGCGAATCCGGACTGGAGGGCGATCAGCCCCAGTGCGCCGACGAGCAGGATGGCGCGCCACCGCCCACGCGCCGCGGGCACGGTGAGGAACCGGGCGATCGCGTAGGCACCCGCGCCCAGTCCGTATCCCACGATGGCGGCCACGCCGGACTCGATGCCCTGCACCCACCCCTCGCGCGGCAGCAGCGACGGCGTGAGGGAGATGGAGAAGAACCACAGGGCGACGACGAGGCCCACGGCGGAGAAGCTCGGCTCGAGGATTCCGGGCGCACGGCGGCGCGGCGGCGGGGGCTCGTAGAGCCGGTCGCGGGCACGCTGCAGCACTCCGGTCATGGTGCGACCAGGCTATTCCGGTGGTCGGACCTAGGCATCCCGCCTGAGTGGCTGCGTCATGCAGTGCGCGCCGCCGCGCCCGCGGCCCAACTCCGCGCCCACAATCTCCAGGACCTCGATGCCCGCCCGGCGCAGGCGCTCATTGGTGTGCGTGTTGCGGTCATACGCGACCACCACGCCCGGCTCGAGGGCCAGCACGTTATTGGCGTCGTCCCATTGCTGGCGCTCGGCGGCGTAGCGATCGCCGCCGGTCTCGATCACCCGGAGTTCGTCGAGGCCCATCGCATGGGCGACCACCTCGACGAAGGGTTTGGCCTCCCGGCGCACATCGAGCCCCAGGGGCAGGGGAGCCTCGTAGATCGAGAACGTCTCGATGTCGTCGACGATCGCGGGGAAGACCGTCGCGACATCCCTATCTGCCAGGGTAAACACGGTGTCGAGGTGCATGGCGGCGCGCAGCTTGGGCATCTTGGCCACAATCACCCGGGTGGCGGCCCCGGCCGCAAAGAGTTCCGTCGCGAGTTGCGTGATCGCCTGGCGGCTGGAGCGCTCGGACATCCCGACCACCACCACGCCGCGCCCCACGGGCATGACGTCGCCGCCCTCGAGCGTCGCGAGGCCATGCGGGATCTCCGGGTCGCCCCACCAGGTGGTGACCTGTCCGGCAAACGACGGATGGAACGTGTAGACGCACTTCATCACGAGCGTCTCGGCGTGGCGCGCCTCCCAGTACAGGGGGTTGAGCGTGACGCCTCCGTAGATCCATGAGGTCGTGTCGCGGGTGTACAGCGTGTTGGGAAGCGGCGGCATGAGGTAGTCGCGCATGCCGGACTCCTCACGCACCAGTTCCACCGCCGGGGGAGCGAAGTCCCGAGGAAGGTCCGCGGTGGACAGCCCGCCCAGCACGTAGCGGGCGAGGTCAGCCGACGGCAGGGAGTCGAGGAACGCCCGCACGTCGTCGACCAGCGACACGCCCACCTCGTTCGGCGTGATCTTGCGGTCCAGTAGCCACGCGCGGGCCTGGGGGATATCTAGCGTGTCGGTGAGCAGCGCGGTGAGCTCGAGCACCTCGATGTCGCGCCCCTCCATGAGGGTGACGAAGTCGGCGTGGTCGCGGCGCGCGTTCTCGACCCACATGACGTCGTCGAACAGCAGCGCCTCGGCATTGGAGGGCGTCAGCCGATTGTGGGCGAGCCCGGGGGAGCACACCAGGACGGTCTGCAGCCGTCCTACCTCGGAATGCACGCCAAAAGCCTGCGGTTCCGTGTCGATCGCGGTCTTGCTCACCGCACCTCCCACGTCGTCGAGTGAGACGACGCTATCAAGGCCGGGCGCCTTGCTGCGGCACCAATCTGAGGAATGTGTGAGGGCATTCTCCGGTTGGTCTCCACGTCAACGGCGCCACCGCGCCGCGGACCCAGGCGGCGCTCCGTGCCCGCCTTGGTCGACACCAAGGGAGGCACACTGTGACGACGACGCACCACGAATCCCGAACCGACGCCATGCCAGGACTGACCGTCCACGATGGCTACCTGCCCACGCCCATGACGCGGCTCGCGCGGCTCTTTCCCGACAGCGCCATCGGCCTGTACGCCAAGCTCGATCAGCTGCAGATCTCCGGCAGCACCAAGGAACGCACCGCGAGGTTCTTGCTCGACGACCTCGAGCGCGCGGGAGATCTTCGCCCCGGCGGCGCCGTCGTCGAGTCCACGTCCGGCAACTTGGGGATGTCGCTGGCCCGCCAGTGCTCGCTGCGTGGCTACACGTTTGTTGCGGTGGTCGACGAGCGCGCCAACCAGGCGGCCGTCGCCACGATGAGCGCCTTCGGCGCCCGCGTCGAGCGCGTCGAGACCCCTGCCGACGGCAATCGGCTGCGGGCCCGCGTGGAGCGAGTGCAGGAGCTGCTCGAGTCCCTGCCCGGCGCCGTCACGACACATCAGTACGGCAACGGAGCGAACCCCGAGGCTCATGCGAGCACCACCATGCCCGAGCTCGTCGCGTCGCTCGGCGCCGCCCCCGACCGCCTCTACGTCGCCATGAGCACCACCGGCACGATCCTCGGTTGCCAGCGAGCCATCGAGGAGCACGGCTGGCACACGCGGTTCATCGGGGTGGACGCAGCGGGCTCCGCGCTGTTCGGCGGCGCTGTGGCAGATCGCAAGCTCCCCGGGCTCGGCGCCGGGTTCGAGACCGTCCTTTCCCGCGACGCTCACCCCCATGCCGTGCACCGCGTCAGCGAGGCCGACATGATTCGCGGCTGCCGCCTGCTGGCGCGCCGCGAGGGCATGCTGACCGGTGCCTCGACGGGCGCGATCGTCGCGGCCATCGGGCACGACCTCGAGGGCATGCGCGCCGGGGAGAGCGTCGCGATGCTGGTCCACGATGGCGGCGGGGCGTACCTGCCGACGGTGTACGACGACGGCTGGGTCGAGCGCGAAATCGAGGGCGGCGCCGCGGCCCTCATGGACCTCGACGAGGCCAACCCCTTCGGTGGTCGCCGATGAGGCACGCGCACCACGCCACCCCCGATCTCATCGTCGTGGGCGGCGGCCCGCGGGCCCTGTACGCGCTCGCGGATCTCGAGGAGGCTCTCGCGGATCAGGCCCCGGATCCGCGCGCACCGCTCCGTGTCACCGTCGTCGAACCCGGCACTCCCGGAGCGGGCGCGGTGTGGGAGCCCAGCCAGCCCGACCACCTCATGATGAACGTGCACCACCGGATCGTCGACGCGACTTGCCCGTCGGTGCCCCTCACGCTTGCCCAGTGGCAGGAGCGGGAAGGCTCGACGGACACGTTCCCGCCGCGGGCCCTCGCCGGAGGCTACCTCGCGTGGGCGTTCGAGTGTCTCGCGCAGTCTCCGTGGCTGAATGTGACCCACGTGCCCGCGACGGTCACCCACGTCCGCCGCGAGGGTCCCCTATGCGTCTGCGAGGCGGCCGATGCCGTGAACGCCTTGGCGTTGTACCGCGCCCCTCGCGTACTGCTCGCCACGGGGCACGCGGGAGGCGCGGGGCTCGACCATGCGGCGATCGCGTCGCCGATGACCGGCCCGCCTCCCGGATCGCGCGTGACGGTTCACGGCGCGGCGCTCACCGCCTTCGACGTGGTGCTCGACCTCACCGCGGGCCGCGGCGGCGCCTGGGTCGGTGACGGTGCTGACCTGCATTACGTGCCGAGCGGCGACGAGCCCGCACGGATCACGCTCGTCTCGCGCTCGGGCGAGCCCATGCTGCCCAAGCCCGAGCGTGTCCCCACCTCCGTGACCGCGGCCGTCCGTGCCCGCACCGGGCGCTGGCTTCCCGACGCCGTGCCAGACGACGCGTGGTGGGACGTGCTGGCCGATGCCGCGGTCGCCGCGGCCCTCGAGGCCGGCGTGCGTGTCACTCACGACGAGCTGTGGGAGCGGCTCGAGCAGGCGACGGAGCGCGGCGCGGTGCGTGCCGACGGCATCGACCCGGCCGCACGGTGGGCGCGCGATGCCGCGCGGGCGCGCGGCGACGTGGACGCGGACCCGGCCTGGTGGTGGGGGCGCGCCTGGGCCGCGGGCTACGCCGACGTGGTGCGTTCGCTTGAACGCGGCCCGCGCGAATGTGGCACCTGGGCCCGGTGGCGCGCCCGCGCCGCCGCGCTCGAACGGTGGGCGTTCGGGCCGCCTCTTGTCACCCACGAACGCCTGATGGCGCTGCGCGCCGCGGGGCTGCTCAGGGTCGTGGCGCCCGCCGCGGCGGGACCCGACACCGCGTCCGACGAGGTCCTCATCGACGCCTTCACCCGCGGACCCGGAGTGCTCGACGAGCCGCTGGAATTGGCCACGGCCATCGCGACGGATCGTGCGCCATGGGATGGCTTGGTCGATGCGGGCGAGGTCACGGTGCGGGCGGGGGAGCGCGGCGTCCTCACGGCGCTCGACGGCGCATGCCTGCGGGCGGACGGCTCGGTCAGTATCGGGCTCGCGGCGCTGGGCCGCCCCACCGAGGACCCGGTCATCGGCCACGATTCGCTGCAGCGCCACCTGCATGACGACTCGCGGCGGTGGGCGCTCGCGTTGGTGCGCGAGTGGGCGCTGACGGACGACGCGGCGCGGCCCGAGGCGGTGGTGGCGCATGGCTAACCAGGCCCCGCACGTCGAGGGCGCCTCGCCCCTGACGGGCCGCACCGAGCCGTGGATGGAGGACCTCCTCGCCGATCCCGCACAGTGCGCGGCACTCATTCGCGAGCACGGATCGCCCGTGAACGTGCTGAACCTCGCGCCTCTTGCGCGCAACTCCGCGGAGCTCACCGACGCCGCGAGCGACGAGGGCGTGAGGCTAGGCGTCTACGTCGCCCGCAAGGCGAACAAAACCCACGCCGTGGTGAAGCAGGCCGCTGCCGCCGGGCTCGGTATCGACGTGTCCTCCCTGGCAGAGCTGCGCCAGTGCCTGGATCTGGGGGCCGCCGCGAGCCGCCTCATCGTCACAGCCGCCGTGAAGTCCGGTGCACTCCTCAGCGAGGCCGTCACGGCCGGCGCACTCGTGAGCGTCGACAATGCCGACGAGCTCGCGGACATCGTTGCCGTGGCGAGCCATACGGGAGTGACGGCGCGAGTGGCGCCGCGTATGGCATCGGCCGATTCTCGTATCCCGCCCACACGCTTCGGGCTGACGCCCAGCGCGTGGGACCGCGCGCTCGAAGGGCTGCCGGCATCGGTGCGCCTCGAGGGCATCCACTTCCACCTCAACGGCTACAGCGCCGCCGAGCGCGCGGTGATGCTGCGCGAGGCCCTCGCGTGGACGGACCACCTGCGCGAGTCCGGACACCCCATCGCCTTCATCGACATGGGTGGCGGCGTGCCGATGTCCTATCTCGACGACCGTGCCCAGTGGCGGGCTTTCTGGGAGCGTCTCGACACCGACGCGCATGGCACCCTGACCTGGCGCGGCGACCGGCTGGGGATGACGGACCCGTGCGCCGAGCGGCCGTCCGCCTCGGTCTACCCGTACTGGCAGCGCCACGTCCGCGGCGCATGGCTGCGCGACGTGCTGCGATCGCACACGCCCGAGGGCACCACGGTCGCTGAGGAGATCGCCTCGCGCGACCTTGAGCTCCGCGTGGAGCCGGGTCGCTCGCTGCTCGACGGGTGCGGGATGACGCTCGCGTCCGTGGCGTTTCGCAAGGCCAGCAGCGACGGGATCGGGCTCGTGGGCCTTCACATGAACCGCACGCAGGTGCGCTCCACATCGGCCGATTTCATGGTGGACCCCCGCTGGGTGCGCCCGGCCGATGCTGGCCCTCCCAGTCCCGCGCTCGAGGGCTTCCTGGTGGGCGCCTACTGCGTCGAGGAGGAGCTGCTGCTGCGCCGCCGTCTACTTTTCCCCGACGGGGTGGCGCGCGGCGACATCGCGGCCTTCGTCAACACTGCGGGCTACCTGATGCACATCCTCGAAAGCGCCTCTCACCAGCTGCCGCTCGCGGTCAACGTGGTCCGCGACGAGGGCGGCTGGGTGCGCGACGGGATCGACGGTCCGGCCGGATCCGGGACCCCGACCGGCTAGCGTGTGGCCATGGGACTCTTCTCGCGCCGCCCCAAGAGGGTGGAGCCGTACGACCTGTTCGCCGACGATCAGGAGCAGTTGGAGATCTTTCTGGGGCGCGGGGCCGATGCCACAGCCGCCCGCGAGCTCGAGGTTTCCTTGACGTTCTCTCGCCAGGCGAGCGCCGAGGCCGCGTCCGAGGAGCTGCGGGCCAGCGGGGTGTGGCGTGAGCTGTGCGAACCCAGCCACGACGTCCCCGAATGGACCATCGTGGCGACGTTCCGTGGAGCGTTGGTGCCGGGGCTGCTGCGCGAGGCCATCGACCGGGGCCACCAGGTGGCCGAGGCGCACGGCGGCGAGTTCGAGGCGTGGACCGCGATGTACACCGCCGAGGAGAAGGCCGCGTGGGGAGTGGAGCCGCTCTAGGCGCGCCGCGGGTTCCCGCGCTGCGCCCTGGTGGACGCGCATGGCGCCCTGATGCACCTGGGTGCGTCCTAGCGGACTTGCAGCGCCCGGTGCGGCACCCAGCCCTCGCGGCCGGCGTCGTCGCGGCACCACGCCCAGCCTGACTCGGGGTCGTCGGCGAGCAGCGCGAGCACGTCGCCGGCGCTCGCGGGAAGCTCCTGCGTGTCATACGCGGTGGTCACGGTCGCGATGGGGCGGTCGACCGAAAGGTGTCGCGAGGGCACCCAGCCCTCGCCGGTGAGGCTCATGACCATCACGAAGGCGGGCCACTCGGTGTCCTGCTCGCCCACGGTGACGCGGTCGCCGGGCGTGATGCGAAAGGGCGCCCGATCAGGGATCTCGTGGTCGGCGACCACGCGCACGGGGCGTGCCACCTCAGTGCGCGCGGGCTCAGCGCTCACAGGTGCAGCGGTTGTCCTCGCTGACGCCGGCGAGCGCCTGCTCAATGTGCAGTCCGCAGCCGGTCCAGGTGGTCTTGCCGCAGTCGGAGCAGGCGATGGGGGAGCACATACGGGATACCTCTCGGTTAGCGGATGCCGACGGCCCGCTGCGCGTTCACCGCGCGGGTCTGGGCGGGAAGCGTGAACAGGTCGACGATCCAGCCAATGCCAAAGACACCAGCGGTCAAGAGGTAGAGGATGCCGCGGCCGATCTTGCCGAGGTAGAAGTGCTGGATGCCCAGCAAGCCGAAGAAGAACCACAGCACATACGCGAGCAGCGTGGACTTCTGGGAGTAGACGTAGACCGGTCCATGACTCATGGCTCCAGACTATGCCCACGGGCGCCCCTGCGGTCGTTCAGTCCTCGTCGGGGGCAACGGGATTGCGAATGCCGAGCCACGAGACGATCCCGCCCAGTGCCATGAGGATCGCAGTCGCCCACATCGCCCGGTGGAAGCCGTCGAGGTCCAACGCGCCGCCCACGATGGCGCCGACCAGAGCAATCGTCACGAGGCCCGCCACACGGCTGATGGCGTTGTTCGTGGCGCTCGCGATGCCGGAGCGCTCGGTCTCGATCGCGCCGAGGATCGCGGACGTCAGGGGCGACACCGTGACCGTGAGGCCCAGGCCAAACAGCACAATCCCTGGCAGCACCTGCGTCCAGTAGGAGAAGTCGTCGCTCACGGTGAGCATCAGGAGCGAGCCCGCGGCCATCATGAGTGGACCGGCGGTCATGAACAGGCGCGGTCCCAGGCGTCCCGCGAGCGAACCCACCTGAGAGCTGAGCAGGATCATGATCACCGTGATGGGGAGGCTCGCGAGCCCCGCCGCGGTCGCGCTCAGCCCGGCGCTCTCCTGCAGATAGACGGTAAGGACAAATCCGTTGAGAGACAGCGCCCCGTAGACCATGAAGGTCGCGAGGTTCCCCCACGCGAAGTTGCGGGCGCGGAACAAACTCAGCGGGAGCATGGGCCGCTTGACGACCGCCTGGCGCCACACGAAGGCGACGAAGGCCGCGACGCCGACCGCCCCGGTGAGCCAGATCTGCGGGTGGTCCCAGCCGAGCGTGGGTTCCTCGATGAGGGCGTAGACCATGCCGCCCAGGCCGATCGCGCCGAGGGCGGCGGAGATCATGTCGATGTGCGCGTCCGGGAGGCGCAGGTCGCGCTGGCTCAGGCGGGTGAGGAGCCACAGGGTGAGAGCGATCGGCGCCACGTTGATGAGGAACACCCAGCGCCAGTTCGCGAGGTCGATCAGCAGGCCGCCGATGACCGGGCCTGCGACCATCGCGCCGCTCGTCGCGGCCGTCCAGATGCCGATCGCCTTGCCCTGCGCGCGGCCGCGGAAGTTGGCCATGATCAGCGCGAGGGAACTGGGCACCAGGAGCGCGCCGGCGACGCCCTGGAGGAGGCGGGCGACGATGAGGAACGGCGCGGTGGGGGCCAGGGCGATGGCGACCGAGGTGACACCGAAACCGATGAGTCCCCAACGGATCACGCGAAGGCGGCCGTAGGTATCCGAGATCGATCCGGCGACGAGCATGAGTGCGCCGAGGGTGATCAGGTACGCGTCCACCGTCCACTGCTGGGTGGTGATGCCACCGCCAAGGTCGTCCACGATGGCGGGCAGCGCGACGTTCACCACCGTGCCGTCGAGGAAACTGACGAAGCTCGCGAGGATGGCGATCCACAGAACCGTGCGCTGCTCGGGTGTGGTCGCCGCCGGGGTAGTCGTGCTCACGCGGCCAGATTACGTCCGCGTGTCCATTGCGGGGCGCCGGTGCCTGCGGTAACGTCGCCTGCGGGAATTGCATTCACTGCTGTATGCACTTGCGGCGTATGTCCGCCAAGGGGGGATTTTCGTGGAGCCGACCAGCATGTCCGGCTGGCAGGGGTTCGTCGCGCGCTGGCGCGCCTGGAGGCGCGAGCGAGCGCTCGCGTGGAGCCGCGAGGTGGCGCCGTCGCCCGCACGCCGCGAGCGTCGCGTGCCGCTCAGGTGGAGCTGAGCCGGCCCCCTCAGTCGACCAGGTGCGTGCGCCCCGTCTGGATGCCTTCGACCGCGCGGCGGTAGGCCTGGCCCACGGCCGCATCGCTCACGGGCGGGAAGCCCGCGAAGGCCTGGTGGTGCTGGGGCGAGGACTTGAGCACCGAGGGGCTCACGGCGTTGAGCCGCACACCCCGTGGCATCTCGGGCGCTGCCGCCATCACCCAGGTCTCGAGGGCGCCGTTCGCCATGGATGCGGCCGCGCCGGTGCGGATGGGCTCGCGCGCGAGCACGCCGCTCGTCACCGTGAAGGAGCCGCCGTCGGACACGAACGGCAGGCCGATACGCACGACGTCGATCTGGCTCAGCACCTTGCCCGCGATCCCGCTCGCATAGTCGTCAGCAACGAGGTCTGTGAGCGGCTTGAAGGGCACCTTGCCGGCGGTGGTGACGACGGCGTCGACGGTGCCGACCGACTCGAACAGCGCCTGGATCGAGGCGGGATCCGTGATGTCGACGGCCGGAGAGGTGCTGCGGCTGGCGACCACCACGTCGTGGTGGGGAGCAAGCGCGGCATGCGCCGCGGAGCCGACATGTCCGGAGCCGATGAGCAGGATCTTCATGCGCCCCACCCTGTCACAGCCGCGAGATCCACTCCGCCCAGTAGGCCTTCCACGCCTCGGCCGCCTGGGCCGTGGGGAGCTTCTCATGCGTCACGGTGAGCTTCGCCCCCGACTTCGACGGGTCCGCGGTGAAGGTGACGTGGCCGAGAGGGGTGAGTGTGGCATCGGCCGCCAAAAAGCGCGGCGTCTTGACGCCGGGCTTGGAGGAGCGGGCCAACGTCAGTCCAAGGGTCGAGGCCGCGAGCCGCGCCTCATCCTCGAAGACCTCCCGCGCACTCGGAACGTCAACGGAGAGCGTCCGCGTGCGCGACACCGTGAATGTGCCGTCCTTCATCTGGCCTGGTAAACGCAGGCCCGTGATGCGTTCGTAGCCCACGGTGACGGCCTGTGCCCACCACCAGCTGACGATGTCGGTCTCGGCTTTGACCCAGTCGGCGATCGCGGTGTGATCCTTGCCCGCGGCGGGGCCTGCGTCGATGATCGCGACCCACGCGTCCCAGCCACGGCCCGTGGCCTCGACCAGCGAAGTGTCGGCGATCTCGGGGTCGCTGATCCAGCCGTCGTGCGTGCTGGTCGGTGCGGCGACGGGATTGACGGTGGCGTCGATCGCCGCGGCCAAGAGATCGGTCATGGCTCCATCATGGCGCGCGTGCGTCGCGCCCGCACCAGGCACAATGGCATGAGGCACCGTCGCAGACCCGGGAGGCACCTCATGCATTGGCGCACGTTCTTGGCCCGCCTTACGCGCCAGATTTGGTTCCGCGCCACGGTATTTACGGTCGCCGCGATCATCCTGGTGCTCGCCGCCGCCGCGCTGGGCCCATCGCTGCCCGCCGACCTCAAGTTGGGCGAGGACGCCGTCCAGAACATCCTCCAGATCCTCGCGACGTCCATGCTCGCGGTCACGACGTTCTCGCTGACCGCGATGATCACGGCATTCGGCTCCGTGGCGTCGCAGACCACCCCGCGAGCCACGCAGCTGCTGATCGCGGACACCACGTCGCAAAACGCGCTGTCGACGTTCCTGGGCACCTTCGTGTTCGCCATTGTCGGGATCGTCGCGTTGTCGACTGACCGCTTCACGGACCAGGCGCGCTCCATCCTGTTCCTCGGCACGCTCGCCGTGATCGCCTTGGTAGCGATCACGTTGCTGCGGTGGATCGCTCACCTCACCACGTTCGGCCGGGTGCCGGACATCATCGACAGGGTCGAACAGGCGGCGGCCGATGCTGCACGCACCTTCGCCGCAAACCCCCACCTGGGTGGGGTGGCGCCCGCCGAGATTCCGCGCGCGGCGCACGCCGTGGTGGCACGCCGGGCGGGGGTCGTCACGGGCCTGGCCATGAAGGACCTCGAGGAGTTCGCTGTCGAGCGCGACGCGACCGTGCACGTCGTCACGGTGCCTGGGGCGGAGGTGGGCAGGGGAGAGCCGCTGGCCTACGTGGTCCGCGGCCGCGCTCTGGACGACGCCGATCAGGAGGCGGCGTGCCGCGCCTTCATCGTCGAGTCACACCGGACGTTTGAGCAGGACCCGCGCCTGGGGCTCATCGCGCTTGCGGAGATCGCGAGCCGAGCCCTGTCCCCGGCGGTCAACGACCCCGGAACGGCGATCGAGGTGCTCAACGCCATCGACCGCGTGGTCAGCGAGATGCTGGCCGCGGACGGGCAGCCGGACACCGACGAGCCCGAGTACCTCCACGTGCACGTCCCCGCGCCCGCGCTCGCAGACCTGCTCGAGGATGCCTTCCGTCCCATCGCCCGCGATGGAGCGGCGCAGATCGAGGTGGGCCTCAGGATCCAGCGGGTGATCGGCCACCTCATGCGCGGCGCGGATGCCCCGACGCGAGAGCTGCTTACCCACGCCTCCGTACGGGCCGAAACCCGCGCATCGGCCGCCTTGACGGACCCCGAGGACCTCCGCCTGCTGGCCGCCGCGGCGCAGGCCGCACGCCAGGACTGAGCCGCAATAATGGCTGGCATGCACGCACTTGTGATCGACGCTCCCGGCTCACCCATGGCCGCTCACCCCGACACGCTCCCGGAGCCGGCGCCGCAGGCGGGTGAGGTGCGGGTCCGCATCCGTGCGTGCGGCCTCAACCCCGTCGACATCCAGACCATGCGCGGCGGGAACCCGAACTGGTCCTACCCGCACGTGTTGGGCCTCGACGGCGCCGGCGTGGTCGATGCCGTGGGCGAGGGCGTCACGGGCGTGGCTGTGGGAGACCGCGTGGCCTTCCACGGCGACCTGCGCAGGCCGGGTGCGCTCGCCGAGTTCGCCGTGGTCGACGCCCGCGCGCTCGCGCACATCCCCGACGGCGTGAACTTCGAAGCCGCCGCCGCGCTTCCGTGCGCCGGCATGACCGCTTACCAGGCCATTCACCGACGCCTGCATGTCGCGGCCGGGGACACGGTGCTCATCAGCGCCGGTGCCGGCGGCGTGGGTAGCTTCGCCGTCCAGCTCGCGAAGGCGGCCGGCGCGCGGGTGCTGGCGGTGGCATCGGCGGAGAACCACGCGTACCTGACGGCGCTCGGTGCCGACGCGTGCATCGACTACCGGCAGCAGGATGTCGTGTCTGCCGCGCGCGACCTCACCGGCGGTGACGGGGTCGACGGCGTGGTGGATGCCGTGAGTGCAGCCAGCGCCTCGGCGCTCGTGGCCGCGGTGCGTCACGGCGGCGGGGTGGTCTCGATCGCGGGGCGGGCCTCGGCCGATGCCGTGGCGCCCTTCACCGCCGCACCCTCCCTTCACGAGGTGGCGCTGGGAGCGGCCCACGCCCATGGCGACGACCGGGCCGTGCGGGACCTTGCCGTCATGTTGGAGGACCTGCTCGGGCGCGTCGCCGCGGGCACGTTCGACCCGTGTGTGGCCGAGGTCGTTGCCGGGGATGAGGTCCCCGCGGCGTGGGCGCGCATGGCTGAAGGACACACCCGCGGCAAGGTGGTGGCGACCCTTCCCGGTGTCTGACCAGGCCCGACACGCGGCCGTCATCTGGGTGGGGTAACGTCGTCTTCCCGCACCATCCGAGGAGTCACATGCCCGCGTACGACCTATCCGATCGACTCGTGGTCGGGGTGGCGTCCTCGGCGCTGTTCGACCTCACCGAATCGGACGCGTACTTCCGGGCGCACGGCGAGGCGGCCTACGCGCGCTATCAGGACGACAACGTCGACTCGCCGCTTGAGCCGGGCCCCGCGTTCCCCTTCATCCAGCGCCTGCTGTCGCTCAATGACCTGCGTCCCGAGGACCCCCTGGTGGAGGTCATCATCTTGTCGCGCAACGACTCGTCGACGGGGCTGAGGGTCATGCGCTCCGTCGAACACCACGGGCTCACGGTGACGCGCGCGTTTTTCACGCAGGGCGGCGCGCCGCTGGACTACATCCCGGCCCTCGACATGAGCCTGTTCCTCACGCAGAACCGCGACGACGTCCTCACGGCGGTGCGCGCGGGCTACCCCGCCGGTCACGTGCGCCCGACCACCGCGGCTTACGATGAGTCAGACCGCTCACTACGTATTGCCTTCGACTTTGATGCGGTGCTCGCGACCGACGAGTCCGAGCGCATCTTTCAGGCCGAAGGCATCGACGGCTTTGTGGCCAACGAGGTTGCCAAGCGCGACGTGGCGCACACCCCGGGCCTCCTCAAGCCCCTGGTCGAGGACCTCAACCGCATCCAGCGGCTGGAGCAGGAGCGCCAGGCGTCCGAGCCCGAGTACGAGCCGCGCCTGCGCATCGCGCTGGTCACCGCTCGGGCCGCCCCCGCCCACGAGCGCGCGGTCCAGTCGCTGCGCAGCTGGGGCGTCACGGTCAACGACGCGTTCTTCCTGGGAGGCATCGAAAAGGCGCGAGTGCTTGAGGTGATGCGCCCGCACTTGTTCTTCGACGACCAGGACGGCCACCTCACCGGCGCAGTGGATCACGTGGCCGGTGTGCACGTTCCCTATGGCGTGGCGAATGAGGCGCTGACACTGACCGGCGAGCTCGAGCTCGCGCGGGCGACCGATGCCGTGGTCACCGAGCCCTGACGCTTTCCCCTCGCGCGGCGGCGCCTGTCGCTAGGTTGATCCCATGGAGACCACGGGGGTGCGTCGGCGGTGGGGCGTCGGTGTCGGGATCGCGCTGACGAGCGTGATTGTCGGGGCGCTGGTCGCATGGCTCGGGACGTCCATGATTGAACGTGCGTGGATCGTGAGCTACACCAGCGAGGGCAACGAGCTGACGGTGACCTACGCCCCGGCAGGCTCATGCGACACGGTGCTGCGCACTCACGCCAGCGAGACCGACGCCGCCGTCGAGATCGACATCATTGCCGTCGGGCCGCCTCCGTTCGTGCCGACCAACGCCAGCCAGGACGAGTGCGTGGTCACCTTCGAGCTGGATGAACCGCTGGGCGACCGCGAGGTGACGGGGCGCGGCCTGACGTCATAGGTCGGACCCGCGAGGCGAGCCCTGGCTCTCCCCGCGAACTTCCCCTGCCCTGTAGGTACGTACCTACATGTGGAGAGGTCTGCCGTGAAGAGTGTAAGTGCGCGTGACTTCAACCGCGATGTGTCGGCGGTCAAGCGGTCAGCCGAGGAGGGGCCCGTCGTCATCACGGATCGTGGCACTCCCGCTTTTGTGCTGATGGGTTATCGCGACTGCGTGGCTCGCTCCGCTGGCGGGATGGGCTTCGCGGAACTTCTCACCGCGGACGACGATCTGGACCTCGAGCTTCCAGCGCGCAGCGTCGAGGTCCGCGCGAGTGATCTCTGATGTATCTCGTCGACACCAACGTCATTTCGGAACTGCGTAAGCGGGACGGCATTCGGGAGGAGGCCGTGGCGGCAGGGGTCAACGCTCGGCCGCGGAGCGAGATGTACACGTCGGTCATGTGCCTGGGCGAGATTGGGCTCGGTGTGATGCGCCGCGAGCGACGGGATCCGGCGGCGGGCCGGGTCCTCCGTGAGTGGCTCGAGCGCGCGGTCATCCCGGCGTTCGACGGCAGGGTGTTGCCTATCGACTCCGACATTCAACGGCGCGCGGCGACCCTCATGGTTCCCGATGCGCGACCATGGCCGGTCGCCATGATCGCCGCGACTGCGCTCACGCACGGACTTGCCGTCGTGATGCGCAACACCCAGGACTTTGCGGGCTCGGGCGTTCGGGTGAGTGATCCGTGGGTGGCAAGCGGGCAAGCCGGGTAACCGTCAACTGGCGGGGAACACTTTCACCCTTCGGCAGCGTTCGCAAGACCAATCAACGGTGCGATCTCTGGGGAGACCTATGTTCGAGGACTGGCTGAATCACGGTATTGCGGCAGGCATAGCGGTGGGCTTCGCGATCCTCATCGCCCTCGCGGTGGAGATCGCCGTGCGGCTCGTGGCGCGCCGCAAATCGTGGGCCGGCGATCTGATGACGAAGGCCCGCAACCCGTTCTGGCTGCTGATGGTGCTGCTGGGTGCGTGGGCGGGCGTGCACGCCGCGGTCCCCGAGTCCGATTGGCTCCCCGCCATCTCGCGTGTCCTGTCCATCGCCGCGATCGGCGCACTGGCGTGGCTCCTCATCGCCTTCGTGCAGGTCGGTACCGACCAGGCGCTCGCGCGCAACCCCATCGACATGCGAGACAACCGCCTGGCCCGCAAGCTGCATACCCAGACGCTCATCATGCGCCGCCTCGCGATCGCGCTGATCGTGGTGGTCGGCGTGGGGGCGGCGCTGCTCACCTTCGATTCGGTGCGGGCGATCGGGGCGTCGGTCCTGGCATCCGCGGGTATCGCGTCGATCGTCGCCGGCCTCGCGGCCCAGTCCGTGCTGGCCAACATGTTCGCTGGCATCCAGCTGGTCTTTAGCGACGCCCTGCGTGTGGACGACGTCATTGTCGCCGAGGGGGAGTGGGGCAAGGTCGGCGAGATCACGCTGAGCTACGTGGTGCTCGACCTCTGGGACGACCGCCGCCTGGTGCTGCCGTGCACGTACTTCACGACCACGCCGTACCAAAACTGGACCCGGCATGGGTCGGAACTCTTGGGGTCCGTCGAGCTCGACCTCGACTGGCGGGTCTCGCCCCAGAAGATGCGCGAGCACCTCGACAAGATCCTCGAGGAAACCCCGCTCTACGACGGCCGTGCGTCGGTGCTGCAGGTCACCGAGGCCACGGGCGGCTACGTGCGGGTGCGCATCCTCGCTACGGCGGCCGATGCCCCCACGCTGTTCGATCTACGCTGCTACGTCCGCGAGGCCATGGTGCTGTGGATCCAGTCCGTGCTACCTGATGCGGCCCCCACCCAGCGTGTGCTCCTCACCGAGCAGGCTCCCGCGACTGGACGGCGCCGCAAGGCGGAGACGGCAGGGGAGGGCGGCCTGTTCTCGGGCTCCGCGGAGGCCGAGGAGCGCGCGAGCCAGTTCACGCACGCCATCCCGCGCGTGTCGGATGACGACGAGGACGAGGGCGCCGCGCGTGAGGCGGAGCGCCTCTAACTTCCGTCCTCGGTCCGGTCGCGTCCCAGGGCGCCGTGCGACCCGACGTGACGGTTGAGGGCGTCGTCGAGGCTCACCAGGAGCTCGGCGAGCCGCGCCGCATCGGCGTCGGACTCGACGAGTGGCTCGAGGAGCTCGGCCCACTCGTGGCGCACCCGCGCGGTGCTCTCCTCGCCGGCGTCCGTCGCATACAGCCGGACGGCGCGGCGGTCGGCGGGGTCGGAGTCCTTGCGCACCATGCCCTTGCCCGTCAGCGACCTGATCGCGGTCGAGGCGTTCGAGGGCTGCAGGCCCAGCTCCGCGGCCAGGTCGGAGAGGCGGATGCCCGGGTAGCGGTGGATGTGGCGCAGCACGATCCGGTCCAGGTGCACCAGCGGAATGATCGCCGGGTCCTTGAAGGGCTCGCCCTGGATCTTGCGGGCGACGGAGATGGCCGCCGTGGCGATGTCGGCGAGGTGGTCGGCGCGGGTCGGCAACGTTGCGGTCCTTTCGCGGGGTTTCGCATATTGTAATATATGTATGAATCCATAAGTAAAAGGAGTCTGATGACTGTCCCCGCCTCGGCTGGAGCTCGCGTGCGCGCGCCGCGCATCACCACCGCCTTGATCGTCACGGCCGGCCTCCTGGCCGCCGCCGCCCCGTTCGCGACCGACCTGTACCTGCCGGCCTTCCCGAGCATGGCCGAGCAGCTCGACGCCTCGACGGCGCAAGTGCAGCTCTCGCTCACCGCATTCCTCATCGGCGCGGGCGTGGGGCAGCTGGTCTTCGGGCCGCTGTCCGACCGCTGGGGCCGGCGCGGCCCTCTGGTCGCCGGTGTGGTGATCTTCGTGCTGTCCTCGGCGGCCGCCGCGCTCGCGCCCACCGTGGGTCTGCTCATCGCCGCCCGTGTGGTGCAGGGCCTCAGCGGCGCGGCCGGGATGGTCATCGGCCGCACGGTCATCGCCGACCTCGCCCATGGCAAGGAGGCCGCCACGGCCTTCTCCGCGCTCATGATCGTGGGCGGCGCCGCGCCGGTGGTCGCGCCCGTGGCCGGCAGCCTCTTGGCCGAGTCGCTCGGCTGGCGCGGGTTGCTCTGGATCGTGGCCGGACTGGGAGTGGTCTCGCTGATCGCGGTGCTCATCGCGGTGCCCGAGACGCACCCGCGAGCCGCTCGTGCCGCCTCGCAGGCGTCTTCCATGCGGGCAGGCATGCGCGAGCTCGCCTCGCGCCAGTACGTGGGCGCCACGGTCGCGTTCGCCTTCGCGTTTGCCACGATGATGGCCTACATCTCCGCGTCGCCCTTCCTGTACCAGGGCCTCATGGGCCTCGGCACGGTGGCGTACGGCGTGCTGTTCGGGATCAACGCCCTGGTGCTGATGATCGTCAGCGCCGCGGCGATGAAGCTCGCGGGACGCCTGGGTGTGCGTCGCGTGGCTCGCTGGGGCCTCACGGGCAACCTGGTCGGGATCCTCGCCCTGGTCGCGCTCGTGGTTGCCGGCGCTCCCGCGCTGTGGCTGATCGCCCCGATCCTCGTGGCCGTCGGCTCGCTGGGCTTCGTCTTCGGCACGGTGACCGCGATGGCGATGGACGCCGTGCCCGACGCCGGTGGTGCCGCCTCTGCCGTGCTCGGCTTCCTCCAGTTCGCTCTCGCAGGCCTGGTGGCGCCGTTGGTGGGGCTTGGTGGCGAGGGCACCGCCGTCCCGCTGGCCATCACCATGCTGGTCGCAAGCGTGGTCGCGACGGCGGCCTTTGGCCTCACTCGTGAGACCGCCGGTCCGTCTGGTGACGTAGGCCACGCCGCTGACGAAACCACCGGCGACGACCTGCTCGAACCCGTCTCCGTCAACGCATAAGACCCGCGCGGCCTGCCCCCACCATCGTGCTGGGGCAGGCCTGCGCGGGCCTGGGTGCGGCGGTGCGTCACGCCCGCCGTCTCCCATGGGACACCCACCGTCGCTCTCGCGAGTTCTGTGCGCCCCATGGGACAGCTACCGTCACGGGCGCAAGAGCACCTTGCCCGCCCGGCCGGGGGTGAAATGGGCGCGGGTCGCATCGGCGATCTCCGCGAGCCCAAACGTCGCCTCGACCGGCAGCGAGATGGTGCCGTCCGAGATGCGCGCGAACAGCTCCTGCATCAGGCGCGCACGGTCGTCCGCCGCCATGGTCGCCGACACCTTCGAGCCCCAGAAGCCGCGCACGGTCGCCTGCTTGAAGATGATCTGGCCCGACTTCAGCGACAGCTCCGGCGACGCCATCGCTCCGAACACCACGAGCTCGCCGTTCTCGGCCAGCAGGTCCAGCATGTCGCCGGCGGCCTGACCGCCCACCTGCTCCACGCCCACCTTCAGGTCCGCGCCGCCGGTGATCTCCGCCACCCGCTGCTGCCATCCCTCGGAGTCGGTCGCGACGATGCCCGTCACGCCCAGCGCCTCGAGTTCCGACACGCCCTCGGCGCGGCGCACCAGGCCCACCACATTGATGCCGCGCTTGGGCGCGAGCTGCGCCACCAGGCGACCGACCGCTCCGTTCGCGGCGTTGATGATCATCCAGTCGCCCTCGGCGAGGTTCAAGGAGTCGAGAAGCGAGATCGCCGAGAACGGCATGGACACCAGCTGCGCCGCGACCTCGTCGGGGATCGAGTCCGGAACGGGGATGAGCGTCGCGGCCTCGGCCACGAACTCCTCGGCCCACACCCCGAACGTGCCGGCCGACGCCACGCGCTGTCCCACCTGCAGGTGCGCGACATCGGAGCCGACGGCCTCGACCACACCCACCGCCTCAGTGCCGGCGCGCGCGGGCATCTCGGGCTTGAAGCCGTAGTTGCCGGTGACGGTCCACAGGTCGTGATTGTGAATGGGGGACAGCAGCAGGCGGACGCGTGCCTGGCCGGGGCCGGGCTCGGGGGTCTCGACCTCCTCGGTCGCGAGGACCGTGGTCGGGTCGCCGAACTGGTGCTGAATGAGGGCGTGCATAGGTACTGCCTTTCGTCACAGGGGAACCACATCTCAACAGTGGGGAGGTCCCGCGCATTCCGCAGCGGTGGCTGTCCCATACGGCGCACAGATTCCGTCAGGGCGACGGTGGGCGTCCCATGTGGGCGCAGACGCCTGCGGGCGGCCTGTGCCGTGGCCGGCTACTCGACCAGCTCACCTTCCGTTGTGACCAGTCCGCGCTCGCGCAGTTGCTTGAGGTAGCGAGCCTGTCCGCGCTCGCCGCGCCCGCGAAACAGCGGCATGATTCGCGGCAGCAGGTTGGGGTACAGAAGCGCGGCGCGCACCAGCCACGATTCACCGCGTTTGGGGTAGGCCTCGAGCCGCGGCTTATCCAGCAGGCCCACCATGCATGTGGCCACGTGCGACGGTGATTGCGGCGGGTCCTGGAACTGGAACGCGTTGCCGCCGTCGAGCGCCTCCTGACGCAGCATGCGCGTGTCCGTCGCGGACGGCAGCACCGACGACACCCGGATGCCCTTGGGGGCGAGGTCGAGCGCGATCGACAGCATCGCCCCTCGTAGACCGTACTTCGATGCCGTGTAGATGGGCGTCTCGCCCAAGGGGAAGATGGCCCCGAGCGACACGACCGTGATCACGCGAGCGTCGGTGGACTGCCGCAGCAGCGGGATCGCCAACCGCGTGAACATCAGCGGGGCGTTGAGGTTCACGCGCAGCTCGTAGTCGATCGAGTCCACGTCGCGCTCGTCGAACCGCTCGGCGCTCGTCATGCCCATGCAATTCACCAGTACGTCGATGCGGCCGTACTCCGCGGAGATCGCCTCCATGATCCCCTCGACGTTGCCGCGTGAGGTGAGGTCGCCGGTGAGCACCGCGTGTCCGGAGCCGGGAAGAGAAGCCGCCACGGCATCGGCCGCATCCGGACGTAAATCCACCAAGACCACGCGCGCGCCGCGCGCGGCGACCAACCGAGCAAACGCTGAGCCGATGCCCCCGCCACCCCCCGTGATGACGACCACCCGGCCGCGGCCGGACCAGGCGCGCTTGCGCGCGCGGGATACAGATGGCGTCGTTGCCATGTGAACTCCTCGGTGAGGGGGACTGCTCCGATGCTAGTGGTGCCTCACAGGTGGAGTCGGTAGAAACGGAAGAACGAGAAGTCCTCGATGGGAAGAACTGACGTGTCGGAGAAGCCCGCGTCCTTGGCGTAGTGGGCGAGGGTCGACGGTCGCATCACCGTGCCGGTGCCGGCCGAGGGCTGCGACGACATGCCATCCGGCAGGCACACGAAGAGGCTGAAGCCGTACATGAGGCGCTCGACGTCGTCGCCGACGGTGACGGAGTCGCCCACGCCCTCGTCCATGACGACGCACACGCCGTCGGGCTTGACCGCCGCCTTGATCGCTTGCAGGACCTCGACGGGCCGGGGCATGTCGTGAAGCGCCTCGAAGATGAAGACGCCGTCGAGCTCGGCGGCGTCGCCGGTGAGGAACGAGACGCGGTGGCCGACGTCGGCCTCCGCGGCGTTGGTGCGCGCTGCCTCGATTGAGGGCTGGTCGATGTCGATGCCGACGATGTTCGCCTGCGGGTAGGCGTCGGCGAGCGCGATCGACGACCAGCCCGCCCCGCACGCGACGTCGGCGATGCGCGCGCCGGGACGCGACAGCACGTCGTGGACCTCGGCGACGCCCGCGATGGCCTCGGCGAGCATCTGCTCGAACCAGGGGCGGTTCATATCGGCCTGCGACCAGCGAGCGTCGTCCCCGATCTGATCCCAGCTCACGCCGCGTCCGGTGCGGTAGGCGTCGAGGAGGGCCGGCATCTGGGTCGCGGCACCCACGAGCATGCGCGCGAGCGGCGAGATGTAGGCGAGGGAGCGCTCGTCCGTAAGGGCCTCGGCGGCGCCGGGCGGGAGCGAGAACGTCATCGGGTCGCCCTCGGACGCCTCGAGGTAGCCAGACGTCGTCTGTTGCTCGAGCCACTCGCGCGCGTAGCGGGGGTGGGTGTCGGTGCGCTCGGCGAGCTGCTCTGCGGTGAGAGGTCCCGCATCGACGAGCGCGCGGTACCAGCCCAGGCGGTCACCCAGGTGGATCGCGAGGATGTCGATCGCGCCGAGCGCGGCGGAGAACACGTGCTCCGTCCAGTCGTCGGCGGTGGACTGAGGTGTGGGTGCAAGGGTCATGGGGACCGTCTCCTTGGTGCGGCACACCTGCCGCTACAGACAGGATCCTCCGATGCGGTGAACGCGCCACCGGAGTGGGGCTGGCGGTGTCACACGTGCCGCCTACAGTGGTGCGCATGGCTGACACGGACGGACTGAACGCTGCCCAGGCGGCGGCCGTCGAGACCGGGGCGAGCCACAACCTGATCCTCGCCGGTGCCGGCACGGGCAAGACCACCACCATCGTCGCCCGCATCCGGCACCTGATCCGGAACGGGACGCCGCCCGAGCGTATCCTCGCCCTGACGTTTACGCGCCGCGCTGCCGCGGAGATTCGCTCGCGCGTGCAGGTGGACTCGTCGCAGCGCGCCGGCTCCGTGGCCGCCATGACCTTCCACGCGTGGGCCATGAGGGAGGTGCGCACCAGCCCCGACGTGTTCGGATACGACGGCTGGAGCGTGCTGGACCAGGACGACACCACGCAGGTGATGCGCGGCGTGCTGGGCCGCGGCACACGCGTCGAGGGGCTGAAGGCCACGCAGATCCTCGACGTGCTGTCCTTCGCCCTCAACACCCGGCGCACGCTCGCCGAGGCGATCCGGATGGAGTTCCCCGACGACGCCATCGACGCCAAGGCCGTCGGCGCAGCCGTGCGCGCGTTCGAGGAGCGCAAGAAGGAGCGTCGCTACCTCACCTACGACGACATCCTGCGCGTCTTCGCCGCGAGGTTGAGGGACGATGCCGTCGCGGCCTGGGTGGGCGGCCACTACGACGAGGTCCTCATCGACGAGATGCAGGACACCAATCCGCTGCAGTGGCAGATCATCGATCCCTTGGTGCCGCACACCCGGTTCTATTGCGTGGGCGACGACGCGCAGTCGATCTACGGCTTCCGCGGCGCGGACTTCGAGTCGATTCACAGCTTTGGCGATCGCGTACCCGGCGCACGGGTGCTGCGGCTCGAGGACAACTACCGCTCCACGCAGGAGATTCTGGACCTTGCGAACTGGCTGCTCGCCGAGTCGCCGCTCGACTATCAGAAGCGCCTGCGTGCCGTGCGGGGCAGGGGAGCGAAGCCCGAGCTGCATTCGTTTGAGACGCCTGCCGATGAAGCCGGCTGGATCGTCTCCGAAATGATCCGTGCCTGCGCCGACGAGCTGCCGTGGTCCACGCATCTCATCCTGGTGCGCTCCAACTATTCGGGCCGCGCGATCGAGGCGCGGCTGGTCGAGAACGACATCCCCTACGTGTTCTTCGGCGGCGTGAAGCTGCTGGAGTCGGCACACGTGCGCGACGTGCTCTCCGCGCTGCGGGTGGTCGCGAACCCCGACGACGAGGTGGCGTGGCTGAGGCTCTTGACCCTCATCCCGCGCGTGGGCGACGTGACGGCCGCCCGGGCCTTCGACGCGTTCCTCACCGCGCGCGATGGTGGGGCGAGCACCAGGGAGGCGCGGGCATCGGCCCTCAAAGGTATGCCCAGTTGGCTGCGAGACGGTCTCGAC
Organism: Demequina sp. NBRC 110051; assembly: GCF_002090055.1. GTDB lineage: Bacteria > Actinomycetota > Actinomycetes > Actinomycetales > Demequinaceae > Demequina. The sequence continues at coordinate 26,936 of NZ_BBRH01000021.1, read as the reverse complement.
GCGATCGAGGAGGCCGCGCAGCGCGTGGGCGACGCCGTGGGCCGCGCGGCGGCGATGCTGCAGCCGATCCTCGCGCACAAGTACCGCAACGAAAACTGGGACGCCCGCGCGCGGGACTTGGCGCACGTGGAGAGGCTCGCGGCCACGCGCAGGAGCATCCTGGAGTTCATCGAGGAGTACATCCTGTCGCCCGTGTTCGCCTCCGAGCTGACGCCGGAGCAGGGCGAGAGTGACCACGTGATCGTGTCGACGGTGCACTCGGCGAAGGGCCTAGAGCGCGACTGGGCGTTCGTCGCAGGGGCCTCGGCGGGGACCTACCCGTCGCCGCGCTCGCTGGGCGACGAGGCCGAGGTGGAGGAGGAGCGCCGCGTGCTCTACGTGGCGCTCACGCGGGCGCGCGACCGCCTCGCGATCACGCGCTCGGTGGTGCACACGCCCATGCGCGCCTGGGTGGGAGGCATGGGCGGGCTCACCGCGGAGGACGCGTACTTCCTCGCGACGGTGCCGGAGCGGCTTGCCGAGGAGATCGTGCACGTGCAGGGCCGCGCTGAACGCCCGTCGCTGCCGAGCGGGATGAGTGCGCCCGGCGAGATCGATCTGGGCGTGGATCTGGGGGATCTCGAGTAGGGCCGATGCTGTGGTGGCCTTGTGAATTCACGACCGACCCTCGACGATGTCGGGCCTCGGGGTTACGCTGGTTCCAGACCGGTGACAAGGGGCCCAGGGGGCCTCTTCCCGCGAAAGCGGGATAGCCGGTCGCTTTACGTTCCGAGTGGTGCGGCAGTGCCCCAGGGCAGGAACCGAGACTCAAGCGTGGGGCGGACGTAGGCATCCAGCCACGTCGAGTCGGCGCGTTCAAGGTCACGCTGGACGGCCCACAGCCCGTAATCGGCCGCCTGAATCCCCCACGAACTGGGTGCGTCCCAGATGCACGGGACGACTGTCGCAAGTGGCAGGTCGATTTGTGTACACACGTCGCGAATCGCCGCCCTCACTGCGTCGCGTTTGCCTGCGGTTTGGAGCGATCCAAGAATGATGTAGACAGTTCCCTCTGCAGGGGCGACCGCCGGGACTAGCCACTTGAGATGGAGATACAGGGCGAGTTTGTAGAGATAGGTCTTCGAACTGCGCCGCAAGTGTGCCTGCGTTTGAGATTTGGCAAGGAACGTGGTGTCGAACCGAGGTGCGTGCTCGGCGAGAAGCGAGAACACCTCATGTCGAGTCCGGCGAGAGTCCTGCTGGGCATGGAAACCGCGTGGCATGTCCACGCCGCGAGCCTCAAGCGAGCAGCGGAGCTCAAAGCCGTCGGCCATTTGATCGCCATGGCGCCCGCGGAAGGTTGCGGTACCGACGCCGAAGTAGCGGGCTGCGTCGGGGTTGCCTGAGAAATCCAGGTCGCCATACTCATCGGCGTAGATGTAGACATCGCTCACGCCGAGAACGTAACTCGTAGCACCGACATCCTTGCCGGAGGTGCCACCCTTCCCGACCACCTGGCAGAATTCGAGCCATGACACAGTCGTCTCGTCTCCACCTCGGCGCCGCCTACTACTACGAGTACCCGCACCTGGGCGAGACCCCTGATCAGGACACCCTCGCGCGCGACATGCGCCAGATGCGCGACGCCGGCCTCACCCTCATCCGCGTGGGCGAGTCCGTGTGGTCCACCTGGGAGCCGCGCGACGGCGAGTTCGACCTCGACTGGCTCGAGCCCGTCCTCGACGCCGCCCACGCGCACGGCATCGCCGTCATCCTCGGCACGCCCACCTACGCGATCCCCATTTGGCTCGCGCAGAAGCATCCCGAGATCGTCGGCACCGACGCCGACGGCAAAGACATCGGCTGGGGCGCCCGCCAGGAGATGGACTTCACCCACCCCGCCTTCCGCGAGCACGCGGAGCGTGTGATCCGAGAGGTAGTGAGCCGGTACGCGGGCCACCCGAGCATCGTCGGCTACCAGGTCGACAATGAGCCCGGCCTGCGCATCCTCTACAACGACGCGATCTTCGCGCAGTTCAAGGAATGGCTTCGGGCCCGTTACGGCGACGTCGACACCCTCAACACCGAATGGGGCCTCGTCTACTGGTCCCACCGCCTGACCGGCTGGGACGAACTATGGCGGCCCGAGACGAACTTCCAGCCGCAGTACCACCTCGCGTGGCGCCGCTTCCAGGCGAGCCTGGTCGACGACTACATCGCCTGGCAGGCAGACCTGGTCCGCGAGATTGTGAGCGAAAACCCAGCCACGGCATCGGCCGCCCCCTTCGTCACCACCTGCATCTCCTACGAGCAGGCCGCCGTCCAGGACGCCTCGCTCTCGAAGGCCCTCGACGTCGCCAGCTGCAACGTCTACTACTTGAGCCAGGAGGGCCTGGCCTACCCCAGCGACGCCGAGCTCAGCACTGATTGGGTCGCCAATGGCACGTGGGGCCTCTACGAGCTCGCGGACCTCGCGTATAGCTCCAAGCAGGCCGGATTCTGGGTGACGGAGACGAACGCGGGCGGCATCGGCCAGTCGGCGTACAACATTCCGCCCTACGACGGGCAGCTGCGCCAGGTCGCGTGGGCGCTCGTCTCGCGCGGCGCGCAGGCCATCGAGTACTGGCACTGGCACACGCTGCACTATGGCGCCGAGACCTACTGGATCGGCCTCATCCCGCACGATGGCGAGCCCGGCCGCATCCACTCCGAGGTCGCCCAGATCGGCGCGGACTTCGAGGCCGTCGGCGACCTCTTCGCCGGCGCGACGCCCGATGCCGACGTCGCCTTCCTGTACTCGTCCGACGCCAAATGGGCGCTATCGGCGTACACCCTGGGCCAGCCGCAGGGAGAGGACCGCATGGGCACCAACCCGGACGCCTACCGCCAGCTCGCGCTGCCGTTCTACCGCGCAGCCTTCGACGCCGGGCTGCAGGTCAACCTGGTGCGCCCCGATCAGCTGGTGGGGGAGCAGGCGCTCTTTGGCGACGCGGCCGCCTTTGCGGCGGCGCGTCCCGTCCTCGTCGTGGCGGCTGACTTCACGGCGGCCGATGCCACACTCCAGTTTTTCGCCGACTACGCCCAGGCGGGTGGTCACCTTGTCTTGGGTCCGCGCTCGGCGTACGGAGACGAGGAGGCTCGGGCCCGTACAGATGTGAAGCCCGCACGCCTCGCGACGCTCGCGGGCGTGAGTTACCAGGAGTTCCAGTCGCTGGCCTCGCCGGTGGGGCTGGTGGCCGACGGCGGGCCGCTGTCTGGCGTCGAGGGCGCCGCGACCCAATGGGCCGAGTACCTGCGCCCCGAGGGTGCCGAGGTGCTCGCGCGCTACGACCACCCGCACCTCGCCGGCTATGCCGCCATCACGACCATGCCCGTCGGAGAGGGGCGCATCACGGTCGCCGGCACGGTGGCGGACCAGGTGACGGCCGCGGCGCTGATGGGGTGGGCGGCGCCCGCGCCGGTGGCAGGTGTTTGGGACGGGTTGCCCGAGAGCGTGCGCGCGACCTCGTCGACGCTGGCCGACGGCCGTCGCGCCTGGTTCCTGAACCACTGGGGCTGGGGTGAGGCGACCGTGACGGTGCCGTTCGCGGTGTCCGATGCCGTCACGGGCAAGGAGATTGCCGCAGGCTCCGCGCTTGAGCTGACCGATTGGGACGTTCGGGTGGTGTTGGGCTGACGCGGAACGTGCGACTCTTAGCCCTATGACCGATACCCCCTTGATCACGCTCGATGAGGCGATGGAGCAGTTCAACATCGCCCACGAGAACCGTCCGATGGTGAGGGATATCGCTTCGCGGATCGACCTCCTCGGCTTCGACGTCAAGTCGAGCTACATCAAGGGCATCCGGGCGGACGGCCTGCACGCCCTGCAGATCTGCAAGGGCTACACGGAGTACTTCGCGACCGAGGCGGAGGCCGGCGAGGCGTCGGGCCGCCCCGAGCGCGTGTGGGGCGTGACCCTCGACTCCGGCACGCAGGTGTGGGGCGTGAGCCACCCGACCGTGGGTCGTGGCGGCGGACGCGCGGGATCGCGCACCCCCGTGCGCAAGCACGAGGAACCGCGCGACTACGGCGTCTGCGAGACGTGCTGGCAGGCAAAGACGCCGTCGGGCTCGTGCGGATGTGACGACTGAGTTCCTAGCGGAGCACACGTCCAATCCGCTTGGCGCGCAAGTGTGAGCGCGGCCTACGGTTTCGCGAGGTGATCTGCGATGCGGTTGCGCATGCCCCACATGTCGTGCCAACTATCGCCGAACATCGCCATGCGTCGTTCCTCGGGCAGCTGACGCAGGCACTCGATGCTGGCGGAGATGCGCAGAGAGATCGCGTCGATCGTGACCTCGTCCAGTGCTGGGCGCGCACCGTATTCGATCGCCTTGTCGAGGTGGATCAGGGCGCCGCTCAGACGCTCCTCGATGCTCCGCGTCACAGAGGCACCGCCTCATTCAGTACACGCTCGCGGATGTCTTCGCGTAGCGAGTCCTCGGTAACCAGGTCGACTCTGGTTCCGATGAGATCCGATAGGGCTCGCTCCACGGCGGACAACCGCATGAGGCTGAGTGTCGTGGTGGGCGTGAAGAGGATGTCAACGTCAGACTCCGCGTGGTCGTCTCCGCGCGCGGTTGAGCCGAAGATGCGCACATCGCGGCCTCCGACTTCGGCCAGTTGGGCCTTGATCCTGGCGGCGTTTGCGCGCACCGTTCGAGACCGCGCAGAGGTGCCGTGGAGGCGCAGGAGGCGGTTGACCTCCGGTTGGCTCCGGCCGATGCGCCGGGCAATCTCCGCCTGAGTCATGCCCGCACGTGATGCCGCTCGGATGGCGGCGACGAGTTCACGCCGGGCGTCCGCGACCGTGGCGTCGACGCGACGCGCGACCTGCTCCAGAGAATCGCCCATGCGTTGAATATAGCAAGTGCTATTTTTGGCCCGATAGTTGTCCACTGGGACGCACGCAGGTGTGCGCGCACAGTGAGTGACCACTGGGGTGCAGCTGGTGGCTAGGCGCGGAGCGTCCACCCCATGCGCCGCGACACCGCACGCAGGTACTTCTGGATCGCGTGCGCGTCGACGTACCCCTGATGCCGCGGCGAGTCCACGAACTTGATGTCACCCGACAGGTCCGGGCGGTCCGTCGCGACGTGCCGCTCGAACGCCCTCCATGCGTCCGGTCGTCGCGTGTGGTCAGCGATGTGCTGCGCGACCATCTGGCTGAGCATGTCCATCAGGATGTACGCGCCCGAGTTGGTCTCGACGAACCCGATCCCGTACAGCCCCGGCGTGCGCGCGAAGGCCGTGAGGTACATGTCGGGGTGCTGCTCGTCGCCGTAGAAGTCCTGCGCGTACGGGATGGTGTGCTTGTAGCCGGTCGCGAGCAGCACCAGGTCCACGTCCTCGCTGGTGCCGTCGGTGAACGTGATGATGGTGCCATCCGCGCTCGCGATCGCCGGCCGCGCCGTGATGTCTCCATGCTGGAGGTGGTGCATCAGCTGGTCGTTCAGCAGCGGGTGGGTCTCGAACAACTTGTGGTCGGGCTTCTGCAGCCCCAGGCGCGTGGGATCGCCGTTGATGATCCGCAGCAGGCGGCCGAACACGGCCTGCTCGAGCCACATGGGCATGGTGGGGCCGGACTCGGCGAAGACGTCGACTGGCTGGCCGAAGATGTGCTTGGGGATGAACCAGTAGCCGCGGCGCATCGAGATGGCAGCGTGATCGGCGCTGCGGGCCGCGTCGCACGCGATGTCGCAGCCCGAGTTGCCCGCGCCCACGATCAGCACCCGCCGCCCCACGAATTCATTGGCGTCGCGGTACGTGACGCTATGGCGGATCTCGCCCGTATACCCAGGTATCTCGATCAGGTGGGGATCCCATTGGACGCCCGATGCCGCAATCACCTGGCCGTACCTCGTCACCTTTTCGGTGGGCTCGGCGGCGGCATCGGCCGTGCGCGTGGTGACCGCAAACGTGCCGTCGCCCTCCCGCTCGATGGCGACCACCTCGGTGTGGAAGGTGATGCGGTCGGTGAGTGCGGCATCGGCCGCAAACGAGCGAAGGTAGGCCAGGATTTGGCGGTGGTTCGGATAGTCGGGGTAGTTCTCGGGCATGGGGTAGCCGGGGAAGCCGGACATGGTGCGCGAGCTGATGAAGTGTGCCGACTCGTACATGGGCGTGCCGGGGGAGTCGATGTCCCACAGGCCGCCCACGTCGCTGTGGCGCTCGACGTGGTCGTAGGGGAGGCCTTGCTCGGTGAGGGCGCGGGCGGCGGCGAGGCCGGCGGGCCCGGCGCCGATGATGAGGGTGCGATCGGCGGCCATCGTTCCTCTTTCTCGTCGTTGAGATGAGGCGAGTGTAGGGCAGGTGATCTACAAAGATCAGGCAGGCTTACTGCCCAAGCGCGGGACGCACGTCGGTGTGCGTGAAGTCGTCGCCAACGAAGAGGAGTGGCTCGTCGCTCGCCATGGCGAGCGCGTAGCTGTAGCAGTCGCCGAGATTGAGGTTCGCGGCATGGCCCGACCCTCGCCCGTACTCCCGGTAGGCCTCGCTCGCGATGCGAGCCTGGTGGGCGTCGAAGGCGACGACCTCGACGCCGAACTCCTGGAGGAGTCGATCTACCCGACGGATGTCGTCGGCACGTCGACGGCGATAGATCACGGCGTGAATCTCGACCAACGTGGCGGAACTGAGCGCCAGGTTGTCGGCCGCTGTGAGGGCGGCGACGAGCCGCTTGAAGTCCGGCTCTGCGTCGATGATCGCGATGATGGCCGAACTGTCCACGATCACGCGTAGAGCCCGTCCTCGTCGTAAAGGTCGTGCTCTGCTTGGCGGATGGCGGCGCGGTCCTCGTCGGTCATGCTCGCGTGGATTTCTTCGACGATCGCCATCGCTCGGTCGTACCGCTCGCGGGCCCGCCGTTCGTGGTCCTCGGCAGCGATCCGCCCGAGCTCTGCCTGGACCGCCGACTCGATGGCGCTCGTCTGGGACTGGCCGGTCTTGTCGGCGAGTTCGCGCACGAGGGCAACGGTGCGCTCGTTCTTGATGTTGAGGGCCATGCAGCCAGTTTCTACCCTTGGGCATGCCCGCGTCTACCCTCTGTGGACACCGGGACGTGCAACGATGGTCGCCTGCCCGCCGACGGCGCAGGGCGGAGGGGACGTGACGCGTGGTCAACGAGGTGTCTGAGGGTCATCCCATGCTTGCCGGCACCAACGCCGATGCCGAGCCACGGGTGTTCGAGTCGCTGCGCAAGCGCCCGCGGCCCCGCGCCGAGCGCTACGAGATTGGACGCTCGCTGCGCAAGGACGTGCCGCGCCGGTCACTCGGAGCGTGGCACGTCGATAGCGACAGCCGCGACCCCATCGCCCTGATCGAGCGCAGTCACGAGGGGCGCGTCCCCGGGCTGGTGCCGGTGCGCGTGGCGCGCATGGCCGCCTCGCCGTATGGGTTCTTGCGGGGCTCGGCGGTGGTGATGGCCGATGACGTGGCTGGCTTGCCGTCGACTGGCATCACTCCCGTGGTGTGTGGCGACGCTCACCTGGGCAACGTGGGCTTCTATGCGTCGCCCGAGCGCGACCTGGTGTTGGACCTCAACGACTTTGACGAGGCGCACCCGGGCGCCTGGGAGTGGGACCTGCGTCGCCTGGTGGCGAGCACGTGGGTTGCGGGACGCGAGACGGGCGCCTCGGAGGACAAGTGCCGCGATGCGGTTCTCACCTGCGCGCGGGCGTACCGCGATGAGCTCCGCCACCTGGCCCAGGAGCCGCTCTTTGCGCGGTCCTTTGAGCGCATCGACATGCGCGGCATCGAGAAGCACGGCACCGAGTCGTCGTTGTCCAAGGAACTGGCTCGCGCGGCCAAGCGGGCGCGCAAGCGGACGTCGGACCGTGCCCTGCCGCGCTTCACCAAGCAGGATGGGGACGGCACACGCATCGTCGAGGAGCCGCCGTTGATCACCCGCTTGCCCGATGCGGAGGCCGATGCGCTTGCGGAGGGTCTCGACGAGTACGTGCGGACCCTGGACCCGCACTGGGGGCGCATGCTTGGCGGCTACACGCTGGTGGATGTCGCCCACAAGGTGGTGGGCGTGGGATCCGTGGGGCTCCGCGCGTACGTAGCGCTACTCGAGGGATCGAGCCAGAAGGACGTGATCTTCTGCAACTGAAGCAGGCGAGGCGCTCCGTGATCGCGGAGCACGTGCACGGCAAGGACGCGTGGCATCGCCACCAGGGGCAACGCGTCGTGGAGTATCAGCAGGCGCTGCAAACCGTGAGCGACCCGCTCTTGGGCTGGACCACGGTGGACGGCCGCCAGTTCTACGTGCGCCAGTTCAGGAACATGAAGGGGTCGGTCTCGCTCGACCGCATCTCGGCAAAGGCGTTGGCAAACTACGCGGGCATCGCCGGCCGTCTACTGGCGAAGGGCCATGCGCGTACGAGCGGGGCGTCGATGATCGCCGGGTACCTGGGCAAGGGCTGCAACGTGGACGAGGCGATGGCGACGTTCGCGCGGGCCTACGCCGACCAGACGGAGGCCGACCACGAGGCGCTGCTGAAGGCTGTGAAGAGCGGGCGGTTGGAGATTGCAGCGGGGGCATGATGGAGCGCGAGTGCTCTCGCGACTTGGAGTCCACTGCCAAGGGGGAGGAAGGAATCGTGACCTATTCAAGGGGTTCGCGTGACCAGTTCATCGAGGACCGCACGCTCCAGTTGCGGAACCTTGGCATGTCCGAGGAAGAGATCGCCGAATACGACTTCGACGCAGACTTGGAGCAGGAACCGGTCGAAGACACTGAACCGCCGGAAGCGCCGCCGAGCGTGCTGCAGGGCGAGCCGGGGGACTGAGACTAGTAGCCGCCAGCGCGTTACCGGGGTTCGCTACTGCAGTCCGCCCAGAAGCGACGCCTTCGCAGCTGCGAACTCGTCGTCTGAGAGGATGCCCTCGCGGTGCAACTCTGCGAGTTCGCGCATGCGCTCAGCGAGTGTGGGTGCTGTCGTGGGAGGGACAGAAGTGCTCGGCGGAGCTGCAGTCACCGCAGTGGTGTTCGGAGCGCCGGGGGGTTGGGTCGAACCGTCGCTCGGCAGGACTGACTTGCCAGCCGCCTCAAGTTCGCGGCCGATAACGTTGTGGCCCTTCTGGCCGGAACTCATAAGGCCGTTGTGGGTCTCATTCGTAAGGCGATGGATTGTCTTGTCAGTAGCGATCGTCAACTGGCTTACGCGAGAGCCTTTCGCCGCGACATGAGCAATCCCACTTGCCGCGAGTCCAGGTGCAGTCGTCTTCATAAAGCTCGTGGTGCCCTTCATCAACCCCACTAGCGCAGTGCCCACCGCGTTCTCCAACGGGTTGCCTGAACTGCTCGCGGCGCGCTCCTGCTCGGAAGGTGAATAGCTGATAGACCGAAGCTTCTCGTACGGCGTCTTCTTCCTGATCGTTTTAGCCTCCGACGTTGCGGCACCATCGCCATGGGAGGCCACTCGGACATACCCGTTCTCGTAGATCTCGACCGTCGAGGTCCCGAATATGCCGCTGGTCACAAGTCTGCCTGCAGCTTCCGCGTCACGCGAGTGCTTGAGTTTCGCATCGTCCATGGACGCCTTCTTGTCGGACACGGCTTTCTGCATTGATTGCCCGAACTTTCGGAACCCGCCGCTCATCCTGAGCTTGTCGGTGCCCTTGTCCAACGGGAGTTCCCGCGGTGTCTCCTCAGCCATGATCCCCACTTTCAATACCTCGCATGGCCTCACTGCTCACGCGAATCGGCGCTTCCGTCCGCGGCATGCCTTCGCGGCTCGGACTTCCTGAGATTCTAAATGAAGCCTGTGACACGACTGGCGCTCGCATTGTTGCGGGCTGGCGGCATCGACAGCGGCGGATGTTTCAACTTTTCGCGAGGTCTTCCGATATTGTCCCAGCGGGGGTGTTGATGTTCGCAGGGGAATCGGCCGGAATCGAGGCGCAGCGTCAGCGCGCGCTCGCGCAAGCACATGCAACGGCAGCCAAGGAGGCCAGCGCGACGGCCGGCCGGTATGACATTGCGTCAATTACCGAGCGCCGCACCATGGAAGCACTCGCGCCGCTCGCCGCCATCGGCGTCACGTTCCTCGCTGATCGCAAGTGGCCCGGCAGCCGCAGCGCCCAGGTGGACCTCGTGGCCCTCCGACCGCAGGGCGTCTTCATCGTCGATACGAAGGCATGGAAGGACGTGTCGATCCGCGATCAGCGCATCTTCCGCGCCGACGAGGACGTCACCGAATCCCTGATGAGCCTGGCCGACCTTGGCGACACCGTCGAGGAAGACCTCGCGGTCGTGGGCCTCGCGCCCGGAGAAGTGCATGTCGTGGTGGTGCTCGCGGGTCATGCGCAACTGAGTCACCGCATCGGCCCCGTCGACATCGTCGGGGAGAAGGACATCGCCCGCTATATAGCGGGCCGCGGCACGCGTCTGACGCCGGGCCAAGTCGATGCCGTGCTCGAGCGTGCGCTGAAGCTGTTCCCGTTGATCGGTGCCAGTCCCGCTCCTCAGGCAGTGGTGGCTGAGCCAGTTCTCTCCCCGCTGGCTGAACCAGAGATACCTGCAGCGCTCCTCGAGGAGTCCGACGTCGAAGCCGCGATCCTCGACGGCATCCTCGCGCAGCCGATCGAAGAGTGGATGTCCTTCCTCCACCCGGACCAGGCAAAGTTGGTCCGGCGCAATTTTAAGGGACCTTCCCGCATTCGTGGTGCAGCGGGCACTGGGAAAACCGTCGTGGGTTTACACCGCGCCGCTTACCTCGCCCGCACGCGACCCGGCCGAGTGCTTGTGACCACCTTCGTGCGCACGCTGCCCGATGTTCTCAAGAGCCACCTCGACCGCATGGCGCCGGACGTCGCCGACCGCGTCGACTTCATGGGCATTCACCAGTTTGCTCTCGGCGTCCTGCGGGACAGAGGAGTGGCAGTCAAGGTTGACGCGAAGGCGGCCGATGCTGCCTTCCGTCGCGCTTGGGGGCGTCTGTCAAGCGACAGCCCCCTCAAGGCGAAAGGGCTGCCTCAGGCCTACTGGAAGGACGAGATCGCGCACGTGCTGAAGGGACGCGGTGTGACCGACTTCCGCGTCTACGCGGATCTGGTGCGCACGGGGAGAGGGCATCAGCTTGGCGCCGTGCAGCGCCGCTCTGTGTGGGACCTCTACGAGGACTACACCCGCGAATTGCGCGCCGCCCAGGTTCACGACTTTGCGGACGTGATCCTGCTCGCCGAGTCTGAGCTGCGCCGCCAACCGCTCGAGGAGCCGTACGCCGCGGTGATCGTGGACGAGGCGCAAGACCTCAGCTGTGCCATGGTGCGCATGCTGCATTCCATCGTTGGCGACGCGCCCGATGGATTCACACTCATCGGCGACGGCCAGCAGTCCATCTATCCCGGCGGCTATACGCTCGCGGAGGCGGGAATCTCGGTCGCTAACCGCGGCGTGGTGCTCGACACCAACTATCGCAACACGCGAGAGGTCCTCGAGTTCGCGCACGGGGTCATTGCCGGTTCGGAGTATGCGGATATCGACGGCGAGATCGCCCGTGGTGAGCGGCCGGCCAACGTGCCGCGAACCGGACCGGAGCCCTCGGTCGTCGAGTGCGTGACCAAGGACGAGATGAACCGCCTGGTGGTCCGTCATGTGGAGCAGGTACAGACGGACGTCGCGACTGGATGGGGCGACATCGGCGTCCTGTCGTACTCGGGCTACTCGGCCAACCGGATCGCCGATGCGTTGAAAGCGGCTGGCATCCCCGTCGTGAAGCTGACGTCGTACGACGGCTCGCGCGTGGACGCAGTCAAAGTGGGAACGATCAAGCGCGCCAAGGGTCTCGAGTTCAAACAGGTGGTGGTCGCTAATGTCTCCACTTCGCTACTCGCAGGAGCAGCGCCGCCGGAGGACGAGGTCGAGCGCGAGCGCTGGGAACTCGCCCGTCGTGAGTTGTATGTGGGGATGACACGAGCGCGTGATGGGCTGTGGGTAGGGGTGCTCGGGTGAAACGCCGGACGCCGGTGTCCGTAGGCCCGCGGTAGGTTCAGACAATGGTGACGACACCGAAGGAGCTGGCGGTTCGGCTCGGCGTCGACGAGCGCCGTGTCCGGCGGATCCTGCGCGCTCTGTACCGACCGAACGGTGAAGACAAGTACGCGCGATGGGTCCTGGATGATGACAGGGCCCGTGCAGTTGAGCGCGAGATCCGCTCACGGCGGTAGGGCGCGAGAACTAAGAAGGAATGAGCATGGCTGAGACGACGGCAGGTTCGCCGCATCGGAAGTACTGGCCCATCGAGGGCACCGAGCGCATTTTCGACGGGGTCGAGTACGAGCTCGGCGAATCGCCAAGCGGGTACGTCTACAAACGGGACTCGCACCTCATGCACGCCACGGACTGCTTCCATGCACCCGCATTGCGCCTTGAACCGCGCTCGCGCGACGAGGTGATCCGAGCGTGGCGGGAGTCGCCGGAGCACCCTGTCGACCCGCGGTGGTGCCAGAACTGCATTCTGCTTCCCGTCCCGCTTGAGTCGAAAGCGCGCCCCAACCAGGAGGCTGCACGCACGCGGGCGGTAAGTGAGGCCGCTTCCGTGGTGCTCATCCACGCATTCGGAGACCGTCGCTCGGCGATCGACCCGAACGTCGAGATCTGGACGCCCGCGTATGCGGAGAGGCTCCGGTCGGCTATTGAGGACTTCTACGACGACGGTCCCGGCACCTTCCTCCAGAAGCTTGAGAGCCAGCTTGCGCATGAGCCGCGCGAGGTGAAGCTACTCGCCGCCGAGATGATCTACCTGCGTGGCGTGCCGCTGGTGAACCTCACGCCGCGCAAGAAGCGTGAACACATCGAGACCGTGCTGTCGTGGCTTCCCGACGCGCCAGCGCTTCCGGGAGAGATCGAAGCAGGTGTCAGCACCGGCGGTACGTTCAATGGTGGACAGGGCTACAGCCAGCAGATGTGGAAGCAGGTGGTGTGGCTCAGCAGGTTCGTGGTGCGATGGGGGACGCTACCCGAGAACGAGCGCGCCGCTGCCCTCGACGATCCGTGGGCCTTCCGCGCGATGGTGGTCGACGATGAGCGCGACCTTCCGTCGATGCGCCACGCGTTCCTATCTATGGTGTTCCCCTGGACCTTCGAGAGCATCGTGAACGACAAGCATAAGAAGGGAATCCGAGACACCTTTCAGCTGGTAATCGGCGGAGCGACCGGCGACAGTGGTGAGGCGATCGATCGTGACATACTTGCGATCCGCACCGCGCTCGAGAAGCGCGACGGCATCGACCGTCTGGACTGGTACACGGAACCGTGGGAGAGCCAATGGCGCGATGACTTGTCCGGCACCACGCGTGCGTGGGCCGTGCGCACCAAGCCCGCCGGTCGCGAGCTCATCGACCAATGGCTCGGAGAGGGGTTCGTCTCCCTGGCCGCGGCACACTTGAGTGAGATCGAATCCGGCGCTTCGCGAAGCGATGTCCGCGAGCGGGTCAATGCGGACTTCGACCATGTCGACTACACCCAACGGATGTACCTGACGGACGACTTCTTCGCGTTCCTTAGCCGCATGGAGGCGGGGGACATCGTGGTGACGCGTCACGAGCGCGAGGCGTGGGTAGGAACGATATCCGGCGAGGTCGCGTACTCTGATGCGGCGCCGCGCCTGCGTCGTAGTGTGACGTGGCACACCGATGCGCTCGTCTTCGACGACCTGCCTGCGGGCGTGCGCAAGCTGTTCGCGGGCTCGCGTTCTGTGCTCGACCTGACAGATGGTCGCGAGGTGCTCGAGCAGGTGCTCGGAACCAACCGTGCTGCAGTTGAGGGGCCCCGGACTCAGGTTGCGCATCTGAGGCCAGTCGCGGAGGAGTTCGCCCGATCGATGCACTTGCCGCATGGGTGGTTGACGCGGTTCGCCGAAATCTTGGGCGCCCGCCGCCAGGTGATCGTCCATGGCCCTCCCGGCACGGGGAAGACTTTCGTGGCGCGCGAGCTCGCCGCCCATATCGCGGGCGACGAGAACGTCCGGCTAGTTCAGTTCCACCCCTCATACGGATACGAGGACTTCTTCGAGGGCTTTCGTCCTAGGAAGCAGGACGACGGTTCGCTCGCGTTCGATCTGGTACCTGGGCCGCTGCGGCGGATCTCCGCCGACGCGGCTGGTGATCCCGCCACTCCATACGTGCTCATCATCGACGAGATCAATCGTGCCAACATCGCGAAGGTGTTTGGCGAGTTGTACTTCCTGCTGGAGTACCGCGGGGAGCGTGTCGAACTGCAGTACTCCGTCGACGAGCCGTTCGCGCTGCCCGAGAACCTCTACATCATCGGCACGATGAATACGGCGGACCGCTCGATCGCGATGGTCGATGCCGCAATTCGCCGGCGGTTCTCCTTCATCGAGATGCACCCGAGCGAGGAGCCGGTGGCCTCCGTTCTCGAAAACTGGCTCAAGGCCCAGGGGCTCTCCACCGACCGTGCTCGCCTGCTGGCAGCGTTGAACGCAGAGATGGGCGACGAGAATCGTGACTTCCAGATTGGGCCCTCGTACCTAATGAGGGACGAGGCGGATATGGCGGACGGGCTCGACCGCGTATGGGCGCACGACATCCTGCCGCTGCTCGAAGAGCACTTCTACGGCCGGTTCTCTCGCGAGGAGGTCGCGTCGCGATTCGGAGTCCGGGCGCTTCGTGTGCGCATCGATGCCGTCCTTCAGCGCGACGACAGCGAGTAGTTGGGGCGCCGTGGTCCGTGTCGAGATACCTGAGAACTCGCGAGACGGCGCGGTCGTCCGCCTCGACGCTGCGGGTGCTGCGCGCGTGCGTCAATCCGGTCTAGTCGACGCGTGGCCGGACCGCGACGGGTGGCGCGTCCTGCCTCGCACCAACATGGTCGGCGCTGTGCGCATCGGCGATGTAGACCTGGTCGTCACGCCCAAGGCGAGCTTTTCGTCCGTGCTCTTCATGGTCGGCTACTCGCGCGACTGGGGCGCCGTGGGCTCGGAGTTCAGCGGTTCGGAATCGGAGGACCTGTGGCCCGCCGTAGCCGAAACGCTCGCGCGGTTGGCCGGTGCGGCCCTGAAGCACGGTGTGCTTCAGGGCTACGTCACACGCGACGACGCACTTGCCGTCGTGCGTGGTCGTATCCGCAGCGCCGACCAGATCGCGCGACGTCCGGGCCTCGCTGTACCTCTCGAAGTCACCTACGACGAGTTCGAGGTCGACATCCCTGAGAACCAGATCCTGCGCACGGCGCTCCAGCGCATGTCAACCGCCCCGAGGCTGCCCGACGACCTGCGTCACCGTCTGGTGCACCTCTATGGCCGCATAGAAGGCGCCACTGTCATCACTCCCGGTGACCGTGTCCCTGCCTGGCGGAAGTCGCGGATCAACGCGCGCTACCACCGCGCGCTACGGCTCGCCGAGTTTGTCCTCGCGAGGATGGGGCTCGGCACGCAGCGCGGCTCGGAACCGGTGGCGTCGTTCGTGATCAACATGGCCACCGTCTTCGAGCAGTTCGTCTCGGAGGCGCTGGGGGCGGCGTTGAGGAGCCTGAGCCGCGGTGAGACTGTCGCACAATACGACGCATGGCTGGACATGCGACGTCGGGTGCGCATGCGCCCTGACGTGGTCCACCTCGTCGGCGGCCGACCTCGGATCGTGATGGACGCGAAGTACAAGCTCGGCTACACCGATGGCGGGTATCCGACGGCCGACGCGTATCAACTCCTCGCGTACTGCACGTCGCTCAGTCTGGACCAGGGCTGGCTCGTCTATGCGGGGTCAAAGGCGGAGGGTGCTGTCCCGGTCACGCATCGCGTCGCGAACACCGGCATCGACATCGTGCAGTGGCCGCTCGACTTGAGCGCAGCGCCCGGCGAGATCCTCGGTCAGATCGACGACCTCGCGTTATGCGCGTATCGCAGACTCGACGCATTGGATGCCGCCGCGCGACTCGGTACTCGAGGAAGCGCGGCTAAGGGCACCGAGTAGTTCGCTCGTTGCCTAGACCCCGAAGCTTGACGCGGTGACGAGTGCTACCGCTACTCGTCACCGTGACGGCGTGACCAGGGCTGTTAGAACGGTGGTTCATCGGTTGTCGGAAAGATCACGCATGCAGCGTTGAAACCCTCGTAGGCCGAGCCTCTCTCAACTCCAGCGGGCGGCTCCCAACTGCTTCCGCGTTCGTACTGGAGGAGGACGCTGGGTTCGAGGAGCTTGCGAGGGCGCTCGTTGGTCAGAGCCCATACCCCGTCGTGAGCCAACCAAACTGTTTCACCAAAGTTTGCGAGTAGCGGTCTGGCCGCAGAGTGTGATGCCCCAAACACCAGGGTGCGCGAGATCGACTCCAAGAGCATTTGAGCGTCGAAATCGTCGTCAGAGATCTTGCCCGTGACTTCCGCGACACGTCGTAGCCAGATTTCCTCGGCCTCCTCCGCGAGCCAATCCACGGTCGCGAGCCGATTGCCTGTGTCGTCTGCAATCTCGAACGATAGTTCGCCGAGTAGTCGCTGGGGCCCATCCCACAAACCGCGAATACGCAAGTACACGGCGGGGTTCTCGGCCACCTGCACAAGGAGCCCGTCGTGGTACGTGAGCACACCGCGCTCGACTCCGCGTTCAAATGCGAGGAAGAAATCCTCTCGTGACACTTGATGAGCGCCCAGTCGGCTGAACAGCTCCAAGTCGCGGTCTCGCATTCCTGAGATCTGCGATGCCACCTGAACCTTCAGATCCTCAATGTCTCCGAGCAGTTCTTCACGCAACTCCTCGTTCTTGCGATCTGACTCCATCGCAGCAATCTTGATCTGGCCCTCGAGCCTTCGCTCGATCCAAAGCCCCGCAAACAGCAGAACGAAACCCGCGAACGCGCTGACGAGCACCGATGACATCCACTGCCAGAAGGGTGACGAGGCTTGATGCAAAAGAAGCGACGCGAGTCCGGTAGCTATGGCGAGTGCGGTCACCAGCCGAAAGTGCCAGCGGGGCTTGCGGTCCCTTGACGCGCGGTTGCGACCGGTCACGCTGGACCCTTGTACGTCTGCCGGAACACAGAGTCCTCAAGCCACTTCCGGAAGCTCTCGTTGTCGGAGAACTGTTTGTACAACTGTGTCTCGTCCGCCAGCAACCCGAACATTACTTCTTGCAATGCTCGCGCCATCTCAACCCTTGCGTTCGCCCGCCCGCTGTTAGCGATGGCGAGTTGGTACTTCTCGTCTTGTGCAACGCGCTTGGGGACTTCTTCGGTGATGCGTTGCATGATGCGGTCTCGGTCTTCCCAGGGGATGTTGCCGAAGTGTGCGTTGAAGGAGTCGAGGATCTCTGTCAGGCGCTGCAACTCTGGGTCCTTCGCGGCGGAGGCTGTCGCCGTCGGTACAGGGTCCAGCTCGGCGTCCTCGTCCTGGAGCGCAATTTTCATGGCCTCACGCTTCTCCGCGCGGAAGGAGTCCAGGTCAATCGTCTCGAGCACGCCCTCAGACAGGTCGTCTTGCTTGGGGGAGGGGAGCTTTGGAACGAGGTAGCCGAGGAAGATCGACAGTTTCTCCCACGCGGCGTTGCTGTAGGGGAGGACCGCGCTGAGGAACCCGTAGGTGCGCACGAAAGCCTTGGCTGAGCCCTTGAACTCGACCTGGTCGTCTTCATCGCGCTCGAGGTACTCCGCCACGCAAGCATCGAGCAAGGGGTGGAGGTCGTCGATGGGTGCATCGGTCAGATACCGCTCGACGAACAGGTCGACATCCTCGGGCGTGTAAATGCCGGAGGCGTCGAGCACGTGTGTAAGGTCGTTGAGCTTGTTGGGGTCGGTCTCGTCAGCCAGAACGGTGGTCTGGTAGTACGCCTGGAAGGACTCTTCGATGGTTTCGCTGTCGTTGGCGAAGTCCAGGACTGCGCAGTCGTTCTTCAGCGGGTGCGCCCGGTTGAGACGCGACAACGTTTGCACAGCCTTGACACCCGACAGGGGCTTGTCGACATACATGGTGTGCAGGAGTGGTTCGTCGTAGCCGGTTTGGAACTTGTCAGCCACGATCAAGAGCCGGTACGGGTCCTCGCGGATCTGTGAGGCTATCTGCGAGCCGGGGAACCCGTTGTACTGCGCCTCGGTGACCTTGACTCCGTCGCGTTCAAAGTCGGAGAACGCGACGATAGCCTTGTACGGGCGTTTGGACTCGCTCAAGTAGGCAGTCACTGCTTCGTAGTAGTCGATGGCGCGGGCGATAGATGTCGTGACGACCATCGCGCGGGCTTGTCCGCCGATCTTGCGCGGCTGGTAGACCTGCGCGTGGAAGTGGTCGACCATAATCTCGGCCTTTTGGCGGATCGCGTGCTTCTGGCTCTCCACGTACGTGCGCAGCTTTTGCGAGGCACGCTTGGCGTCAAACTCGGGATCGTCCTCGACGGTCTTGATGAGCTTGTAGTACGTGTCGACAGGGATGTAGTTGGCCAAGACGTCCAGGATGAACTTCTCCTGGGTGGCCTGCTTCATCGTGTACGAGTGGAAGGGCCGATGCTTCACAACGCCATCGACCTCGAACGGCTCACCAAACGTCTCGAGGGTCTTGTTCTTCGGTGTCGCGGTGAAGGCGAAGTAGGAGGCGTTGGGCAGCATCTTCTTTGACGCCATCAACTTGTTCAGCGCGTCCTCGACGTCCTCAACGTCATGATCGAGCCCATCCTTTGACAGTGCCTGGGCTAGTGCTGCTGAAACCTTGCCGCCCTGACTGGAGTGGGCCTCGTCGATGATGATCGCGAAGTTCTTGTCCCGTTGGGGACCACCGAGGTCGCGCACGATGAACGGGAACTTCTGCACGGTCGTGATGATGATCTTCCTGCCCGCCTCGATAGCGGTGCGCAGCTCCTTCGCGGACTCCGCATGAGCCACAGTCGAGCCTACCTGCGTGAAGCCCTTGATGGTGTCGCGGATCTGACCATCAAGAATCACACGGTCCGTGACCACAATGATCGAATCAAATGCGCGTGATCCTGCGTGCTCGACGCCGACGAGCTGGTGCGCCAGCCACGCAATCGAGTTGGACTTGCCCGACCCCGCCGAGTGCTGGATCAAATACCGCTTGCCGCTACCGACAGACTCGACATCGGACAGCAATGTGCGCACGACATCGAGCTGGTGGAAGCGAGGGAAGATCGCCGATGCGGTCTTCTTGCCAGTCTTGGTGTCTTTGGAGTGCACGATCGCGGCGAAGTTCTCAATGATGTTCGCCAGGCTCTTGGGTGCGAGCACCTGCTTCCACAGGTATTCGGTCTTGATGCCGTCAGGGTTGGGTGGGTTGCCCGCGCCTCCGTGGTAGCCGCGGTCAAAAGGAAGGAACCACGACTTGGTGCCCGCGAGCTTCGTGCAAAAACGCACACGAGCATCGTCGACAGCAAAGTGCGCCATGCACCTCCCGAGCTGGAACAGGAGTTCGCGAGGGTCTCGGTCGAGTTTGTACTGATCGACTGCATCCTGCACGTTTTGCTTTGTGATCTGGTTTTTGAGCTCAAGAGTCGCAATCGGCAAACCATTGACCGATGCCATCAAGTCCAGCGACTTGCCCGTGTCAGTGGGGCTGTAGTGGACCTGACGGGTGATCGTCAGCCGGTTGGAAGCGAACCGTTCAGCAGCCTTCGCATTGCCCGGCGTTGGGGTCGGGCAGTAGAGGTCCACGTGGTGAGGGCCGTGCGAGATCCCGTTGCGTAGGCAAGCGACGATTCCTTGCTTGGTAATCTCGCCCTGCAGGCGAGCTAGGAACTTGTGGGTAGTCGGCGAGTCCGCATTCAATGCCAGAGCTTCGACGAGGTCTGGCTGGGTGTCCGCTATGAACGCCGTCAATGTGGGTATGTCGAGACAGTATTGAGCGTTGAAGTCCGCCGGGTCGCCCTGGACCCACGACGGACTCCCAGTGGCCGCTACCATCTGGTCAACGATCAGTTCCTCAAGGCTGGCTTCATTCAGTGACACGGGCATCAGATCGGCTCCCCCTCTAGAAACTCCTCGGCAACCTCGTGAAGTGACTCTTCCGCACCGGTACTTCCCGCCGCAAGAGTGGTGACAGGGAGGGTCGCCAAGGTCGCTGCCAATGCGCGCACATCAACTTGGCCCGTCACCACATCGGATGTCAGCCGCGCGCGGAACGCTTCGAGGAGGTCGATCTGTTTGGTAGCGAGTGCCACAGCCGCATGAGATTCCTTGCGTGCAGTTTCGACGACCATCATTATCGCGTGCTGCTCATTAGTTGGAGGGACAGGCAATGATGTCGCGAGGAAGCGGTCGTCGGTGAGCTGGAGCCTTGATTTCCAGACGCCGCGTGAGTTGACGAACAATTCACGGTGATACGCATTCGAACGCACGAGCTCATTAAGGAAATCTGGTTCGAGACCCCCATCAACCCGCAAGCGATAAACTCCGTAGGCACTGCTCACGATTCCGTGATGCTTCGATACTGCGAGTCCACGGCCCCAAGCCCAGAGGCTGTTGATCACAAGGTCGCCGGGCCAGCAGAGTTTGTGGCCCACGTAACTGGCCGCTTCGAACATGTACACGTTGACAGTGCCCTTTGGGACGACGCCGAGGGAAGAGGAGACCGTCAGGCGCGGCTCCGAGCCAGTAGCAGTGCGAACGTCGATGGGTTTCAAGACGTACTTCGCCCGGCGAATGCTCCAATCGGTGGGGATAGGGCCAAGCCACTCGACTCCTGAGTCTTTGAGGTGCGCACCTGAGGCCAGCCCTCGCGTCACCGCTTGGTCGATCACCGATTGAGCCTGCTCCTCAACGAGGGCGATCATTCTGCGCTTGGCGGCAATGGCCTTGTCGATCCGCGCGTGCGCGTGAGCAAGGTACTTCACAATCGCCGCCTGCTCATCCGGCGGCGGTACGGGGACAAGATCTCGGGCGAGCCGCGGGTACTCGATGCTCTGGCCCTCGCGGATCCCTGTGACGGTGAGGGTCAGTGCGTCAATGAACTGCCGTGACTTAAACAGGAGCGTGAGGTAGTTGAGATCTGATGCGCGTCGTGGGCGGAGAATCGTGTACGCGGGGCTAATGATGCCGCGTGCATAGGCTCGTTCGATTCCTCCTTGGAACGACCGCAAGCTAATGACGAAGTCATCGACTTCGACGAGCTTCAAGGTCTCAAGTGATTTAGTAGCCTCGACGGTCCTGCTCTCGAAGTCCGACTTGCGTATGACACCGCGAGACTGTGTCGCAGCTAGGAGGGGCTCGTCGGGATGGTTTTTGACCTTTCGTTCAGTCACCACAGTCTTGAGTCGACGTGACTGCCAGTGTGTAGGCACGCGGGGTAGCCACACAACGCCTGAGTCGCGGTACGCGGCATAGGGCTTGAGTCCGGCAAACATCAGCTGACGATCTCTTTCAGCAGCTCGTCGGTTTCGTCTTCGAGGGCTTTGATGTCTGCGCGGATTTCGTCGAGAGTGCGCATGGGCGTGGGCTTGTAGAAGTGGCGGGTGAAGCTGACTTCGTAGCCGATCTTGGTCTTGGAGGTGTCGATCCAGGCGTCGGGGGCGTAGGGGAGAACCTCGCGGCGGATGAACGCTTCGATGCCGTCCGCGTGTTCGCCAGCGGGTTCGTTGAGGGGGACCTGCTCAGTGTCTGAAAGGTCGCCGTCGCGCTCGTACTCAACTACACGTGTCTTGCCGTCGATCTCTGCCTCGAAGCGTCCGTGTAGTGGGTCAGGCTCGGTGCCGATCTTGTGGACTTTCTTGATGACTGCAGGTGCGTCGTCTGCACGCTCAGAGGCTTCCTTGAGTTTCTTGATCTCGGCGGCCTTGTAGACGCGTCCCGGTTCCGCGTCCACGAGACGCAAGGGGCGGTCGACAGCGACTTTGAAGTAGCCGAAGTCGGCGTTGTTGAACACCTTGGAGACGTCTTCGTCAGCTTGGTCGAAGGCGTGGAAGGTGCCCATAATGCGTTCGATGTCGGCTGCCGAGAGTTCGCAGTTCTTCTCGCCGAGGTTCTTGCGCAATGGCGTGAACCACTGGGTGGCGTCGATGAGTTGGACTTTGCCCTTGCGGCGTTGCTCTTTGCGGTTGGATAGCACCCAGATGTAGGTCGCGATACCGGTGTTGTAG
Source organism: Demequina sp. NBRC 110051 (assembly GCF_002090055.1). Taxonomy (GTDB): domain Bacteria; phylum Actinomycetota; class Actinomycetes; order Actinomycetales; family Demequinaceae; genus Demequina. Next base: position 4,886 of record NZ_BBRH01000021.1, on the reverse strand, counting down.
AAGAGCTTGAGCGGTAGGGCGACGATGGCTTCGAGCATGTCGTTCTCGATGACGTAGCGGCGGATGTTGGATTCGCCTTGACCTGCGTCACCGGTGAAGAGGCTGGAGCCGTTGTGGATCTCAGCAATGCGGCTGCCGGTGGTGGTGCCGGTCTTCATCTTCGAGATCAGGTTCGCCAAGAACAACATCTGTCCGTCGGACGAGCGGGTGACGAGGCTGAATTCGCTGTCGCCTGCGTGCTCCACGAGGAAGCGGGGGTCGTCGATGTTCTTGGCCCCGCCCATGCGTTCCTGGTCGGTCTTCCAGGACTTGCCGTATGGGGGATTCGACAGCATGAAGTCGAACTCAAGGTGGCCGAACTGGTCGTTTGACAGTGTGGAGAACTCTGGGCCACCCTTGATGTTGTCCGCTGCGCGCCCCTCTCCCTTAAGGATCAGGTCGGCCTTGGCGATGGCGTAGGTCTCGGCGTTGATTTCCTGCCCGTAAAGGTGAGTGGAGATCTTCTTGTCGCCGGTCAGTTCCCTGAGAGTGTCTTCGGCGACCGTGAGCATGCCGCCGGTTCCCATTGCACCGTCATACAGCAGATAGGTGCCTTCGGGGATGGTGCCTGCGACGGGTTCGAACATGAGGCGCGTCATGAGCTTCACGACGTCACGTGGTGTCCAGTGCTCACCGGCCTCCTCATTGTTCTCCTCGTTGAAGCGGCGAACCAGCTCCTCAAAGACCGAACCCATGCCATGGTTATCCAACGCGCTGGGCGAAACGTCCAGGGTGGGGTCCAGGAACTTTTCAATCAGCGTACCCAGGGCATCAGCCTTCGTCAGCCGCGGGATTTGGTTGCGGAACTCGAAGTTGTCCAAGATCTCTTGGACATTGGGAGAGAACCCGTCGAGGTAGGCCTCAAAGTTCTGGCGCAGTTGAGCCTGACCCGTTGCTGCTCGGAGGTCTTTCAGAGTGAAGGCGCTGGTGTTGTAGAAGTCCTGGCCCGCAGCCTGACGCAGCGGAGCATCCTGGTTCGTAATCCCCGCGTTGTCGAGAGACTGCTTGGCGGCGACGACCGCGTCATGGCTGTCGACCAGCACACTGTCGAGGCGGCGCAACACCGTCATCGGCAAGATCACATCTCGGTACTTGCCCCGCACGTACAGGTCCCTCAGTACGTCATCTGCAATGTTCCAGATCAACTGCGCCAAGCGCGCATTCGTCGTCGCGTTCACTTTGTCCTGTCCCGCCCTCAGATTTGGCCCCGCACGCAACGGTGCGTCGCCGGAAGTTCGATAGACCACGACCATACCTAGAACCCGGTGCGCGGCCGACGGCAACTTGGCGTGAGTCGTGGGATGCTCGTGCTGAACCAGACGACCTTCGGCTTGACGAAACGGACCCCCATGTTTACCGGCATCACCACCGACATCTGCGCCCAAGCCTGGGACGTGATCGAGCCCGCCATCGCGCGTGGCCACGAGGTCGGCCTGCTCAACGGCTACAAGGGTGGGGTCGTCGTGCTCGACCCGGCCGACGCATCGGCCGATCCCTTGTTCACCGCCTACCTGGGTGATGACCCCGAGAAGTTCGTCGAGTGGGCCACCGCCAAGGCTCGCGTCGCCGCGCGCACCGGCATGGACACCTCGCGCCTGCGCGACCACTCCCCGCACCTGTACCGCGCGGGTGACATCAAGTGGCCCGGTGGGATTGTGCGCGAGGGGCTCGTTGTCGCGTTTAGCGGCGTGCAGGGGGAGTACGACGAGATGATCGCCGAGTGGCTCATCAGCGCCATTCGCGCCATCTGCCGGCTCGAATTCCGCGCACCCGACGGTCCCCGCGACAACGGCGGTCCGTTCCTGGGGGAGTAGGGGCTGCCAGGCCGGTCACGGCATCGGCTGCCCGTAAGCCCCTGACAAGATAAACGGATGGCCACGCAGAAGCTCTACGACCTCCTGGTCCGCCACCAGGACTCCGACGCGGAGGACCTGAGTCCCGACGCGCGCCCGCACATCGCCGCCAACGGCCTGCGCCAGATGGCGGCGCAGGCGCTGCAGTCCGCCGGCGATGAGGTGGTCAACGCCAAGACCGTCCTGCCGTGGCTGATGAACGCGCTGGGCGCCCCGGGCGCGTTCGTCGGCTTCCTGGTGCCCATCCGCGAGTCCGGGTCCATGCTTCCGCAGGCCGCGTGGGCGCCGCGCGTGCAGGCCAGGCGCCAGCGCAAGGGTGTGTGGGTCGCCGGCGCCGCCGGACAGGCCGTCGCCACGGCCGCTATGGCGCTCGTGGCCGCCACCGTCGAGGGCTGGGTCGCTGGCGTCGGCATCCTGGTGGCGCTCGCGGTGTTCGCCCTCGCGCGCTCGCTGACCTCGATCGCGAGCAAGGATGTTCTCGGCCGCACGGTGCCGCAGGGGCAGCGTGGTCAGATTCAGGGAGTGACGACGGTGGCATCGGCCGTCGTGGCCGTGACGCTCGGCCTGGGACTGCGGTCCTGGGGTGGTGACCTGGGCGTCGGCGTGCTGGCGGCCCTGCTCGGCGGAGCGGCGTCGCTGTGGGCGCTCGGCGCCCTGATCTACGCGACCATCCGCAAACCGGTGGAGGAGACGGAGCCTGCCACGGCATCGGCCACCGCCGATTCTCAGACGGACGACGACGAGCCCGGCTGGATGAGCCAGGCGGCTGGGCTGTGGCGCGACGACTCCGTCTTCCGCCGCTTTGTCATGGCCCGCGGCCTGCTGCTCGTGTCCGCGCTCAGCCCGCCGTTCGTGGTGGCGCTGTCGCTGCAGGGCGACGGCCAGGGTCTGTCGTCTCTGGGGCTGTTCATCCTGGCGCAGGGCGTCGCCGGGATCATCGGCGGGCGGGTGTTCGGGCGGCTGGCCGATGCGTCCTCGAGGCGGCTGATGATCGGCGCCTCGCTCGCGGCATCGGCCACGATTGTGGTCTACCTGGGGCTCCGGGCGGTGCCTGGCGCGGGAGAGGCCGCATGGCTGCCTGCTGCCGTCTACTTTGTGCTCGCGCTGGTGCACCTGGGCGCGCGCCTGGCCCGCAAGACGTACGTGGTCGACATCGCCGAGGGCGACCAGCGCACCCAGTATGTGGCCGTCGCGAACACGCTCATGGGCGTGCTGTTGCTCGCAGTGGGTGCGGTGACCGCGGGCCTGGCGGCATGGGGCAACGCCTACGCGCTGCTACTCCTTGCCGCGCTGGGTGTGGCAGGTGCCATCGTGGGCCGGAGCCTTCCGGAAGTGACATAGCCCGACGCGACGCCACGGGCGCCCCATTGACTAAAGCTTGCAGGTGAAGCTGCCGGATGCGCCGGTGTACACGTTGACGCTCGTCATCGTGAACTCCTTGCGGTCTGTCCGCTCCACATTGCTGAACGGTACCGAGGAGCGTTCCCCGGTGCCGAGGTCGAAGTCCCACGCGTCCACCACTTCGCCATTGTCGACGTCGGCGGCGGGCCCATCAGGCAAAGCGCCCACCTGCCAGGTTGTCTGGCATGCGTAGGTCCCTGAAGCGAGGGACGTGCCGGGCTGGCCGTTGGCGAACCAGAAGAGAACTGCCGCGCCAATGCACCCAGCGGCGATGAAGAGTTTGCTGGCGTCCTTGTACCAAGGGAGGTCTGTCATGGCATATTCCTTGCACATTCCGAAAGGGAGGCTATGGTACGCGACATTAGCATTGAGACCCCGAGTTTCTATGTCTAGTACAGTGGCGATGATCGCAAAGAGTAGCGATTTACCAGGAGGGGTGTGGGGAATGTCGGGTATGCGACAGTTCGTGGGAATTCTGTGGATAGGGGCGTTTATTTGGGGGATAGTCGCCCTTTTCCAGGCTGAATGGACCACTTTAGTCATCGCGATTGTGGCGTGGTTTGTGCTGGGGATGATCTTCGCGCGAACTAACTCGGCGCTGCACCGTGCAGAGGTGTCGAACGCGTCGGAAGACTCCGTACAGATTGGGCACTTGGTTCACGCTGGGGCGTGGGCCGATGCGCTGACGGTCTCGACGCGCTCCGTGACACGGCTGCGCCGAGCGGTGCGCCGTGACAACAGCCAGGGCATGAGCGGCCCACTCGGGGCTGCGCTGCTCAATTACGGGGTTCTGCAAGGTGCGAATGGACGGTTCGACGTTGCTATGACGAGCCTGGGGGAGGCGGAGAGTCATCTTGCGAGGGCAGCCAAGCAGAATCCCCACGCGGCGCAGATCTCCACGGTGGCCTCGGAGGCTCGGCGTCTTCTGACGGAGTCCGCATCATTGGGCGACGTCGACGCTTTCCGGGACATGGCAAGGGAGTTGAACGCCGTGCTGTAGCGGGCTCCGCAGCGCCGCACCGATACTTTTGCTCCGTGACCGCCACGTGGCTTCCCGAGGAGTTCGCCCACCCGCTGATGGTGCCGCTGCGGGACGGCGTCCACCTGCGCCCCATCCACCCCGACGACACGGACATCGACATGGTCGCCGTCATGGGAAACCAGCCGATGCTGTGGGCGAAGTACGGCGAGGCGTGGGGATGGCCTCCGGCCGACATGACCGCCGAGGCCGACCGCGAGGACCTCGATCGCCACGCCCGCGAGATGGTCACGCATGAGTCGTTCAACTACGCGATCATGCCCGCCGACGAGAGCGCGATCTACGGCTGCATTTACATCGACCCTGCGGACGATTCTTCGGCCGTGGTGGGCCCGGTTGCCGAGGTCTCGTGGTGGGTAGTGGCCGATGCGCCGGCTGGGTTAGCCGATGCCGTGGCGGCCTTCGTGCCGCGCTGGCTGGGGGAGGGCTGGCCGTTCGTCGAGGTGCGGTACCCGTTTGGCGAGGTGGGCTAAGCCGGCCGTCAGCCGCGCAGGGGCGGACGGATGGACGGGCGGACGGGCGCCTTGTCGGCGGGCTCGACGTCGAGCCATCCG
>NZ_BBRH01000020.1 GCF_002090055.1 Demequina sp. NBRC 110051 | reverse complement strand
CCAGAAGGCGCGGGCCACGCTCGGCGGGCCGCTAACGACCCGCCACGCCCACGGCGCTACGCCTTCTCGACGGCCTCCGGCTCGATACGCACCCAGTCGGCGAACTTGGCCGAGCGCCCGTCGCCGGACGAGCGCCGCGTCAGACGCCGCCCGATCCACGGCAGCACGTAGGTCGCGTAATAGCGCGCCTCGACGAGCACGCCGGTGGGCGCCTGGTGGTCAGCCTCGAGCGACGGCAGCTCGGTGGGCACCCCCAGCGCGGTCAAGACCCGCGCCGCCACGCGCCGGTGTCCCAGGGCATTGAGGTGCAGGCGATCGGGGGCCCAATAGCCCGCACGACGCATCTCCTCGTCCGCGTAGTTGTTGACGAAGGTCACATGCTCGTAGGTGTCCTCAAGCTCGGTCAGCATGTCGGTGAACACTGTCACTCGTGAGCGCAGCATCTCGCCGCGAGGCAGTCCGTCCGTCGGGTCCGCGCCGGTCTGGAGGAGCAACTTCACGCCCTCGCGCTCGGTGCGCTTCACCACGCGCTGGGTGAGCCGGACAATCTCGTCGCGGTCGAACCCTGGGCGCATCATGTCGTTGCCGCCGCCGTTGAAGGCCAGCACATCGGGCCGCGGGCTCAGCGCAAGCGCGGGCTCCAACTGCTCATCCACGATGGGGCGGATGAGCCGGCCCCTGATCGCGAGGTTCGCGTAGTCCACAGACTCGTCGAGCCCGGACGCGAGCCCTGCCGCGACGAGGTCCGCCCAGCCACGCACCGCTCCCCCGTCGAGCTCGTCCCCCACCCCCTCGGTGAAGCTGTCACCCATCGCCACAAAACGCATGGATCTCACCATAAACCCGGGACCGCCCGTCGCCGCGCCGCGATGGGTGTACTGCCCTTACCTCCCACCGACCGCGCGCCTCACGTACGGTCGAACAATGCCTGGCTTCCCGGTCCGAGCGCTCGTCCTCGCCTCCGTCGCCGTCCTTGCCGCCTGCGGCGGCGGCGAGGAACCACCCGTCACGACGGCCGATGCGACCGCGAGCCACTCGCCCGCCTCACCTTCCGACGGCACACCTTCCGCGGGTACGCCGACCGCGTCCGGTTCGCCCACGACCGCGGGCCTGCCGCCGCTCGCGCGGGCCACGCTCACGGTGGCTGCCGGCGCCGATGCCGCCAGCGCGGCGGGTCGCGACGTCAGCGTGCCCCAGGGCTGGAGCGCCGAGGTGTGGGCCAGCGTCCCCGAGGCCCGGCTCGCCGCGTGGACGCCGGATGGCCGTCTGCTGGTCTCGACAGGCGACGGCGGCGACGTCGTCGCGCTGACCCCCACCGACAGCGGCGCGCCCGAACAGAGCACCCTCCTCACCGGCCGCGACAACCCGCAGGGGCTCGCCTTCGCGCGGGAGGATGGGCGCGACGTTCTGGTCCTCGGCGAACGCACCAGGATCGTCGCATTCGATTACGACGACGGCGCCGTCGACAACGAGCGCACGCTCACCGACGGCCTACCCGGCTCCGGGCACGGCTCCAAGGCGGTCGTCGTCGACGACGCTGAGGTGTTCTTCAGCCTGGGCTCCGAGTCCAATCGCGACCCCGCCGACCGCGAGCGCGATCCCGAGCGCGCCGTCATCGCGAGCGTGCCTCTCACCGGAGGCGAGCACAGCGTGGTCGCCCACGGCGTGCGCAACGGCTTTGGCCTGGATATCGCCCCCGACGGCACCCTGTGGACCGCGGTCAACCAGGCCGACAATCAGCCCTATCCCTTTGAGGGCGAGGCCTACGGTGAGGTTGACCGCGACTACGTCAACGAGAATCCCGTCGAACAGCTCACGCGGGTGACCGAGGGCGGCGACCTGGGCTGGCCCTACTGCGTTCCGGATGCGACCGGGCGCACCACAAATCTGCCCTACGTCAACGACCCCGAGCACAACCCGGCGGGCGAGCGCCTCGACTGCGCCTCTCTCGCGCCGACCGCGCTCGGCCTGCCCTCGCACAGCGCACCCCTGGGCCTCGCCTTCACGGACGGCACCGCCGCCGCGCCGGCGCTCGGCGCTGGCGCCCTCATCGCGATGCACGGCTCCTGGAATCGCGAGCCCCCGCGCGAGCCGTCGGTGGCCTTTTCGGCATGGGACGCCGACGCACCAACGTTGCTACCGCCCACCACAGTCATGTCGGGCTTCCAGCTCGACGACGGCTCCCGCTGGGGCCGCCCCGTCATGGCGGTACCCGGCCCCGACGGCGCCATCTACGTGACGGACGATCATGCGGGACTCGTGTATCGCATCGGCCCTGGGCAAGGCGGCGACGGCATGTGAGGATGGCTGCATGCCTACGCTGACAGACTTCTCCGCGACCGCCCTCGACGGCTCCGACCACGATCTCGCCCAGCATGCTGGCAAGGTGGTCCTCGTCGTCAACACGGCGTCCCAGTGCGGCCTGGCACCCCAATTCGCCGGGCTCGAAAAGCTTCACGAACAGTTCTCGGGTGAGGGCTTCACCGTGTTGGGCTTCCCCAGCAACCAGTTCAAGCAGGAGTACGCCGACGCCGGCGAGGTCGCCGACTATTGCCAGAAGAACTACGGCGTCACGTTCCCGATGTTTGCCACCATCGACGTCAATGGGAAGAACGCGCATCCGGTGTTTCAGTGGCTGCGCTCCGAGGCCGGCGGCTCTCTCGGCAGCGCCATCAAGTGGAACTTCACCAAGTTCCTCGTGGGGCGCGACGGCCACGTCATCAAGCGCTACGCGCCGACCACGGAGCCCGAGCAGATTGCGGCGGACATCAGGGCGGCGCTCGCAACCGAGTAACGCACCGCGGCCTCAGACGGCCGTCGGGAATACATCGCGCGCCCGGTACGCTTCTTAGTTGACGCCTCAACAACCCGGCGTCGACGAGGAGCGCCACCCCATGACTGACGTGCAGTTCGGCATCGAGACCTTCGGCGACATCGCGAGCCACGACTCGGGCGAGACCATGTCGCACGCGGCCGCGATCCGCCAGGTGGTCGAGGAGGCCGCGCTGGCCGACCAGATCGGCATCGACGCCGTCGCGCTCGGCGAGCACCACCGCTCGGACTTCGCGATCTCCTCCCCCGAGATGGTGCTCGCCGCCATCGCGTCGCGCACCGCACGAGTGTCGCTCGGCTCCGCCGTGACGGTGCTGAGCTCGGACGATCCCGTGCGAGTGTTCCAGCGCTTCTCGACCCTTGACGCGGTGAGCAACGGCCGCGCCGAGGTCATCCTTGGTCGCGGCTCCTTCACGGAGTCCTTTCCTCTCTTTGGCTTCGACCTCGCCGACTACGAGGTCCTCTTCGAGGAGAAGATCGATCTCTTCTCCCAGCTGCTCACGGAAAAGCCCGTCACGTGGGAGGGCACCAAGCGTGCGGCCCTTCACGACGCGGACGTGTACCCCAAGACCGACAGCGGCTCCCTCACCACGTGGGTGGGCGTGGGCGGGTCGCCTCAGTCGGTGGTGCGCACGGCGCACTACGGATTCCGCCTCATGCTCGCGATCATCGGCGGTGCTCCCGAGCGCTTCGCGCCGTATGTGGATCTCTACCGCCGCGCCACCGAGCAGTTCGGCACCACCGCGCACCCGGTCGGCATGCACAGCCACGGGTTCATCGCGCCCACCGACGAGGAGGCCCGCGAGAGCTACTTCCCCGGCTACAAGGCCATGCGAGACCGCGTGGGCGCGGACCGCGGCTGGCCGCCCATGACCCGCGCGGAGTTCGACGGGGAGGTCGAGCACGGCAGCCTGTACGTCGGCTCGCCCGACACGGTCGCGGCCAAGATCGCCGCAGCCATCCGCGCCGTCGATGCCGGACGCTTCGACCTTGTCTACACCGGCGGCGGCGCCATGCCCGCCAGCCAGCGCCTGCGCGCGGTCGAGCTCTACGGCACCGCGGTGATCCCGCGAGTGAAGGAACTCCTGTCCGAGGGAGGCGCCCGATGACCCCCCTGAAAGTCCGCACCGTCGGCATCCTCGGTGCCGGCAAGCTTGGCACCGTCCTCGCCCGCCTCGCGGTCGCCGCGGGCTACGACGTCCGCATCGCCGGGTCCCGCGACGCCGAACGCATTTCGCTGACGATCGACGTCCTCGCGCCGGGAGCCATGGCCACGACGGCCGATGACGTGGTCGCCGGCTCCGACATCGTCATCCTGGCGCTTCCGTTGGGGCGCTTCCACGAACTCGACCGCGACGCACTCGCGGGCCGGGTCGTGGTCGACGCCATGAATTACTGGTGGGAGGTCGACGGCGAGCGCGCAGACCTCACCGACCCGCGCACCACGTCGAGCGAGATCGTCGCGCGCCACCTCCCGGGAGCCCGGATCGTCAAGGCCCTCAACCACATGGGCTATCACGACCTCGACGAGGGCCACCGCCCGGCCGGCGACCCTGCTCGCACGGCGATCGCGATCGCCGGTGACGACGATGTCGCGGTCACCACCGTGGCGCGATTCGTGGACGCACTGGGCTTCGACCCGCTGCGCATCGGTGCGCTCCACGCCGGTCGTGCGCTCCAGCCAGGAATGCCAGCCTTCGGCGCCAACACCGACGCGCGTTCGCTGGTGGGCTTGGTCGATGCGGCGAGCCAGGCGCAAACGGCCTGACCCGTCAATCGTGCAGTGCAGGTGGGGACGACGGCGACGCGTCATGTCGACGTGCAGGCCCGAGCGAGAGCGTAGCCAGAAGGCCCAACGCGAGGAAGCCCCCCGCGGTCCAGGCGGCGTAGCGGGTGCCATCCGTGAGCGCCTCACGAGCGGCAGCGGCCGACGGCGCGGTCGCCGGGTCCTGATCAAGGCCGACGATCGCACCTCCAGAGGAGTCCACCACCGCCGTCACGACTTGCTCCCTCTGCGCGGCGGGCACGCCTTGCTCATCGAGTCGCGCGTCGAGCACGTGTGCGGTGGACACGTACAACACCGTTCCGAGGATGGCGATGCCCAGCGCCGAACCTACCTGGCGTGAGGTGCTCTGGGTGCCCGAAGCCGCGCCCGACTCCGCTACCGGCACATCCACGAGCACCACGCCTGTCAGCTGCGCGGTGGCGAGGCCCACGCCGCAGCCGTAGACGAACAGCAGTGGCACGACGGAGACCCAGGTCGAGTCAACGCTGGCCACCACTCCGAGACCGACCACGCCCAGGATCTCGGCAGCGATACCTAGACGCACCACCCCCACGGCGCCGAGGCGTGCGATCAGCACCTGAGCCAAGCCGCTGGCCACAAACGAACCCACCGCGAGCGCGACCAAGATCCATCCCGTGGCGAGAGCGTCGTAGTTCAGCACGTTCTGCAGCCAGATAGGCAGCGACAGCAGGATTCCAAACTCTCCGAGGGAGACGACCAGCGCCGCGACATTGCCGTTACGGAACGAGGCGATAGTGAACAGGTCGAGAGGGATCAGCGTGGGCCGGCCCGCGCGCGACCTGGTCAGTCCACGGCACACGAACCACACTCCCGCGAGGACAGCAGCCGCGAGAGCCACCGGCACGGGCGACAGCCCCCACGGCCACCAGCCGCTGGCGGATTCCGAGGCGATCCACCACCCGAGCGAGCGCCCCTCGATGAGTCCGAAGACCAGTCCGCCGAACATCGCGACGGACAGCACTGCGGAAATCGGATCAGTTCCGCGCCTGACCGGGGCTCGGGACTCCTCGATCACGAGGGCTCCCAGGATCAGAATCGCCACAGCGATGGGCGGGTTGATCCCGAAGGCCCAGCGCCACGAGTAGTCGGTCGTCAGCCATCCGCCCACGAGCGGGCCCACCGCCGCCATGCCGCCAATGGTCGAGCCCCAGATCGCAAACGCGATACCCCGCTCGCGGCCTTGAAAGGTCGCGTTGATGATCGACAGTGTGGTGGGCAGAATCATCGCCCCGCCGAGTCCCTGCGCAAGCCTCGCGAGGATCAGGATCCCTCCGCTCGGGGCAAGCGCGGCCATGACCGAGGCCAACGCGAAAATCGCGATGCCCACGAACATGATTCTTCGGCGCCCCACACCGTCAGCAAGCACCCCGAAAACGAGTAAAAGTGAGGCGAATACCAGGGTGTACGACTCCTGCACCCATTGCACCTGCGTCGAACTGATGTCCAGATCGTCAACGATCGACGGGATTGCGACCGACACGATGGTCGAGTCGACGATGATGAGGGCCACGGCGATTGATACCGCCACCAGAGACAACCAACGACGACGACCGGACACGATTCTCCCTGCGCTCACCCTGTGGACGTCACTCAGCCTAGAGGGGCCGCACGGCCATGGTGACTTGACGAGGCTCACCGCCGACCGTCTTTGACGCACCTGTGTTGCATCGGGTATTTACATCGTTGTACAGTCCCCCGTGAGGCACGTCGAGGAGAGGTCGGCCGTCTCGTGAACGCGTCGCTGCGTCCACGCACACCACTGTCCAATGATGAACAGGAGACCCTCGTGGCAATCCCACGTCTCACACGTCCCGGCGCCCTCGCCGTGGGCGCCTCCACCGGCCTCGTCGCCCTCGGCGCCGCAGCCCTGCTGACCGGGGCCACCACGGCATCGGCCGCACCCAAGAACGACCCCGCCTCCCCCACCTACACCGACGTCACCGTGCACGACCCCTCGGTCGTGACCGACGGCGACGACGTGTGGGTCTTCGGATCCCACGGAGCCTCGGCTCACACCACCGACCTCATGAACTGGACCCAGCACTCGATCGACCTGTCACAGTCCAGCGCCAATCCCCTCTTCGACGACGTCTACGCCGAGCTCGCCGAAACCTTCGAATGGGCGCAGACCAGCACCCTGTGGGCCGCGGACGTCATCGAACTGCCCGACGGCACCTTCGCGATGTACTACAACGCGTGCAAGGGCGACTCGCCGCGCTCGGCGCTGGGTCTCGCCACCTCCGACACCGTCGACGGCGGCTACGAGGACCAGGGCATCCTGCTGAAGTCCGGCATGTGGGACCAGGAGTCGGAGAACCCCGGCGAGATCTATGACGCCACCGTCCACCCCAACGCGGTGGACCCCGACGCGTTCTACGACGCCGAGGGCAACATGTGGATGGTCTACGGCTCGTACTCGGGCGGCATCTTCATTCTCGAACTCGACCCCGAAACAGGCGTGCCGCTGCCCGGCCAGGGTTACGGCAAGCACCTGGTGGGCGGCAACCACTCGCGCATCGAGGCGCCCACCATCCGCTACGACGAGACCACGGGCTACTACTACCTGTTCCTGTCGTTCGGCGGGCTCGACGCGAACGGCGGCTACGACGTGCGCGTGGCCCGTTCGACCAGCCCGGACGGCCCCTACCTCGACGCCGAGGGCAACGACATGGCCGAGGTCGCGGGCGCGGTGGGCACCATCTTCGACGACGCCTCCATCCAGCCCTACGGCGTGAAGGTCATGGGCGGCTACGAGTTCCCGCGCGAGCTGGGCGACCCCGGCACGGGCGAGGGTACCGGATACGTCTCCCCCGGCCACACGTCCTGGTACGACGACCCCGACACGGGCCAGTCCTCCATGGTGTTCCACTCGCGATTCCCCGGAACCGGCGAGATGCACGAGGTTCGCGTCCACCGCATGGAGATGACCGAGGACGGTTGGCCGGTCGTCCTCCCCACGCGTTACGCGGGCGAGTCCGTGACCAAGATCAAGCGGGCCGACGTGGTGGGCGACTGGCAGGTCGTCGACCTCGGCAAGGACATCACCGCCCAGGCGGCGCTGCCCGAGTCGGTGCGCTTTGACAAGAACGGTCGCCTCTCCGGCGCACTCGTCGGTGAGTGGAAGCTCACCGGTCACGACACCGCCGAGCTCACCACCGCGGAGGGCACCCTCGAGGGCGTCTTCGCGCGCGGCTGGGATGAGACCACCCAGGAATGGACCACGACGTTCTCGGTCCTCACTGACAACGGCGCGTCTCTCTGGGGCCGCCAGGTCGACAGCCTGTCGGCGGCCGATGCCGTGGCCGCCGTGGCAGGCGAGCTCACCTTGGGTGACACCACGGCCGTCGTGGCCGACCTGGCGCTGCCGACCACCGGCACCTCGGGCACCACCATCGCGTGGACCTCGTCCGACCCTGCCGTCGTCAGCGCCGCGGGCGAGGTCACCCGACCTGCCGCGGGCCAGGCCGATGCCGTCGTCACTCTGACCGCGACCGTCACCAACGGCGACGTCGTGGAGACGGTCGACTTCGAGGTGACGGTCAAGGCCCGCGCCCTGGGCGGCGTGGTCGGCACGTGGTCCTTCGAGGACACGCTGGCGGACAACGCCGGCGCCCTCGCCGAGCCCACCGTGACCGGCAACCGCGCCAACAACACCGGAGGCGCCGTGTCCTACGTCGCCGACGGCGCGAGCGGCTCCGCCCTCCACCTGGATGGCACCAGCGGCGTGCGCCTGCCGGACGGCCTGGTGCAGGGCGACACGTACTCGGTGAGCATGTGGCTGCGGCCGCAGACGCTGACCCAGTTCACGTCGGCATTCTTCGCGGCGAGCGCCAGTAACCAGTGGCTCAGCATTGTTCCCCAAGGCTGGGACGGCAATACGATGCTGTGGTCCAACGTCGCTCCCGAGCCCTTCTACGACGGCCAGACGGGCCAGCTCATCCCCATCGGCGAGTGGACGCACGTGGCGGTCACGGTCGACGAGGGTGACGTCGTGTTCTACCTCGACGGTGAGGTCGCGCACTCGGGCACCGGCTTCCTCGATGCCCTCACGAGCCCCTCGGCGACGTTTGCCCTGGGCGTGAACTACTGGGACACCCCGTTCCACGGTGACATCGACGAGCTCACGGTCTCCTCGGCGGCACTCACGCCCGCCGAGGTCGCCGCGCTCGCCGGAGCTTAACCCCAGACCACGGAGGGCTGATGCGGTGGGGTGACTCCCGCATCGGCCCTCCGTGCGTGTCACTCGAGAATGCGCTGGAACAGGACGTGGTCCTGCCACGTGCCGGCGATCTGGAGGTAGCGCGGCGCGAGGCCGATGCGTTCGAACCCTGCCCGCGTGAGCACCCCCTGCGACGGCTCGTTGCGCTCCAGCGTCGCGGCCTGGAGTCGGTGAAGCCCCAGATCGTCGCGCGAGAACTCGGCGATGGCGCCGACGGCGGCCGTCATGAGCCCTCGCCCCGTCCATCCCGCGTCGAGCCAATAGCCCAGGTTGGCGCTGAGAAACGGGCCGCGCAGGATGTGCGAGACCGTCGCCTGGCCGATGACCTGCGCACCGTCCGTGAGCACGAAGGCCGCGGCGCTGCTCGTGGCGAACTGCGCCCGCATCTCGGCCACGAAGTCCTCTTGTCGCTCCGTCGTGGCGTATCCCGGCTCACGGATCGGGTCCCAGGGCGCGAGGTGCTCGGCATTGCGTGTCAGCGCGGTGGACAGGGCAACGCCGTCGCCTGTTTCGACAAGGCGCAGGGCCACGTCATCGGCGAGGGCGAAGACAGCAGGCATAGCGCGATGGTACCGAGCCATCGCCTACCCCGGACAAGCGAAAAGCCGCCCCGAAGGGCGGCTTTTCTACGATGCTGTCTCAACACATCGTGGAGCTGAGGGGACTCGAACCCCTGACCCCCTGCATGCCATGCAGGTGCGCTACCAGCTGCGCCACAGCCCCGTGATCTTGCGATCCCGTGCCCCTGAGGGCGAATGAAATACTAGCCCAGATCTCGGCAGAAACCTAATCCGCTCCCCCGACCATCGCATCGGCCGTGAAAACCCTACGGCGCACCGAGCCCGTAGTGCTCCAGATGCCACGCGCCGGACTCCACCTGGGTCACCACCGACCACGACGCGTGCGGCACGTGGCCGAGGATCCGCGACGTGGGCTCCTGGCCGATGAGGTCCAGCAGGCCCAGCATGATCGCCGATCCATGGCTCACCACGACCACCGGAGCGTCCTCACCGGCGAGGGACCGCAGGCCCGCTCCCACGCGCGCGGCCACCTCTGCAGCCTTGCCCCAACCCTCGATGGCCGGGTCCTCGCCCCGGCGCCGCGCGGCGAGTTCATCGGGCCAGTCGCGCTCGATCTCGTCCCAGGTGAGGCCCTCCCAGATGCCGTAGGAGCGCTGCGAGAAAGCCGCATCGGTCTCGACGGGCACGCCGCCCTCCGTGAGCGCCGACAGGGCACGCGCGGAGTGGTGAGCGCGCGCCAGCGGCGACGAGACGATCCGTGCGGGCTGCCCGTGGGTCTCGAGCAGCACGCGACCGGCGGCGGTGGCCTGGGCGTGACCCGCGTCGCCCAGCGGGATGTCGAGGCCGCCCTGCAGGCGGCCCTCGGAGTTATACGCGGTGCGGCTGTGGCGCCACAGGATGAGCGTGGTCACGCGGCCGCCACCGTCGCGGCCGTCACGTGGTGACGGTCGAGCGTCCAGTCGCCGCGCTCTCGCCGGGTGAGCTGCGCCCACGCGGCGTTGCCCAGGTTGCCGATGGTGCGATGCTCGAGCGGCAGGTCCAGCAGACCGTGGAGCCCCACGCGGACACAGCTGCCGTGCGCAAACGCGACCAGGGTGCGCCCCTCGGCCTCGGCGCGATCGGCCCAGTCCTCCAGGCCCGCAACCATGCGTGAGAGGACCAGGTCGTGGTTCTCGAATCCCGGGATGGGGGCGTCGCCGTGGGTCTTCCACTGGACGACCTCGTCGGGCCAGCCCTGCTCGCGCTCCTCAGGAGTGATCCCCTCCCATACGCCATACGCGCGCTCGCGCAGGCGGTCGTCGGAGTGCACCTCGATGCCCATGCGGTCGCCCAAGGCGTGAGCGGTGTGCAATGCACGCTCGAGCGGAGAGGCGACGATCAGCGGCCGCTCCCCCACGCGGGTACTGAGCGCCGCGGCGGCGACCTCCGCCTGCTCGAGGCCCAGTTCCGTGAGCGGAATGTCCGACGAGCCCTGCAGCAGGCCCTCGACATTCCACTGCGTTTGGCCGTGGCGGACGAGGAACACCTGCATGGCGGCGCCTTACGCGTCCAGCGCGACGACCGGGCAGTCCTTGTACAGGCGCTCGAGGTCGTAGAACACGCGCTCCTCCTCGTGCATCACGTGCACGTAGATCTCCGCGAAGTTGATCACGATCCAGCGTCCCTCGCGCTTGCCCTCGCGCGCGAGCACCTTGGCGCCCATCTCGTGAAGAGATTCCTCGACGGCATCCGCGATAGCAGCGACCAGTCGCTCGTTGCTGGCCGAGGCCAAAACGAAGATGTCGGTCAGCGGGGTCTGCTGACTGACATCGAGCGCGAGGACGTTCTCGGCCTTTTTGTCGGTCGCGGCGGCCGCTGCGGCGCGGGCCAGTTCGATCGCTCTATCTGTTGCTGTCATCATCCCAACTCTGCCACGTTCCACACGACCACACCGAGGACGAAGGCCACGGCACCGAGGACGGCCACCTGTGCCCATCCAAAGTGCCTGACTCCACCCGCGGGCCCCAGGTCGGGACGCTCACGGCGCTCCACCTCGATCTGCCCGGTCGGCACCGGCTCCACGGGCGCGAACTCGCCGGTCTGGGTCGACGTCAGCGGACGTACTCCGGACAGGTCGGGACGCGGCAGGGGCTCGCTTTCGAGCTCGTCGGGGTCGATGTCGACCTGGTCCGTCACCTGCGGAATCGCCGAGGTCGACAGCGGGTGGTTGTCCCACACCGACGGCACCGCGGCGGGCAGCACCGAGCTCACGGGCGCGAAGGGCGCCGAGGCCTGGCTCGGTGCGCTCAGCGGCGCAGACGTGTTCGACGGGGCGACGGGCGAGGTGCCGGTGCCCAGGATCGCCTCGAACGAGGGGGCGTCCTGGTCGGCGGCGCTCGGCGCCACGGGCGCATCGGTCTCGAGGGCCGATGCCGGCGTGGGGTTCGCGCTCCACGGCGCCACGGGCGCGGGCTCGGGTTCCGTGACCTCGTGGGCTTCGGGTTGGGTCTCGAACTCGGGCTCGGGCTGTGCGGGCGAACCGGCGGCCGTCACGTGCCACGAGGGGCGCAGCGGCGACTCGCTCGCAGGTGCCTCGGGCTGCGACGCGGCGGCGGGCGCGGCCGGGCTCACGCTCGCCCACGAGGGAGCGAAGGTGTGCTCGTCGGACTCCGTGGTGGCGGACTCGGCATCCTCGGCCGCGGCTGGCTCGGGCTCGGGCTCGGGCTCGGGCTCGGGCTCGGGCTCGGGCTCGGGCTCGGGCTCGGGCTCGGGCTCCGGCTCCGGCTCCGGCTCGGGCGAAGCGTCGCTCGGCTCGTCTGCCTCGGGAGCCGCGTCATCGGCGGACTGGTCCTCACCCGCGTCTGCGGCGGCATGTTCGGCCTGCTGCTCCATCAAGCGACGCTGGAGCGAACCCGGAGGAAAGAGCGCCTCGAACATCTCGGGCGACATGCCCGGAGGCATGCCGAGCGGAGCGGCCGGCGACTCCGACTCAGGCTCGGGCTGCACGTCCGACTCAGCCTCAGCCTCAGAATCAACTTCGGGTTCGGGCTCGGCTCGATCCTCGGACTCGTGGGCCGACTCCACCTCGTCAACGACGACTTCGGACTCGGGCTCGTCCTCGACGACAGTCTCGACGTCCGCGATAGCGTCGGGCGCGGCAACGATGTCGTCCTCAACCGTCGCGTCAGGCTCGGGCTCGGGCTCGGGCTCGGGCTCGGGCTCCGGCTCCGGCTCCGGCTCGGGCTCAGGCTGGGCGGCTTCGGGCTCGCCGGACTCAGCATCCGGCATCACCGAGGCGCGCACAGGCGCCTCGGGCTCGTCCTCGACGACGGGCTGCGCGGCGGTCTCTGCCTCGCGCTGAGCCTGCTCGGCCCGCTCGCGCTCCACGCGCTCCTGCTCGGCGATACGCTCGGGCGTCATCGTGGGGATCTGCCCTGTAGCGAGCATCTCCTCTTCCGCGGTCCACGTCTCGACGGGACTGTTGAGGCGTTCCAGGCGACGGCGCTCGCGACGGCTGAGCATGGTGCCCTCCGTCATCGGCATACCGGCGGTGTCCAGCCCCGCCTCGAGCGGCGTGGTGTCCTCGGTGCGGGCGGCGTCGCGCAGTTCTTGCGCGCGCCGCTCACGGCGTGAGAGCGGTCGGCTCTCGTCAGTCATCGATTCCTCCCGCGTACAGGTCATGCTTCGCGATGTAGTCGGCGACCGCCCGAGGGACCAGGTAGCGGATCGGCGCTCCCGTCCTCACCCGGCGGCGAACATCGGTCGAGGATACCGCCATCGCCGGGACTTCTACCAGCGTGTGTGGCATATCCACGTCCGGCAGCGAGTGGCCCGGGCGGGTTACCCCAATGAAACGTGCGAGCGACGTCAAACGCTCCGCATCTTTCCATTCGTGCAGGCGCGCGAGCGCGTCCGATCCGGTGATGAAAAACCACTCGGCCCCAGGCTCCTGCTCGTGCAAATCGGTGAGCGTGTCGAGGGTGTACGTCACTCCCCCACGCACCACGTCGACGTCGGAGACGGCCAGGCGTTCGTCCCCCTCGACCGCCAGGCGACACATCGCCAGCCTGTGCTCGGGCGCCGCCGCGAGGCTGTCCAGTTTGAACGGCTGGCTATGCACCGGCACCAGCAACACCTGATCCAGGTCGAGCGCCGCCGCGACCTCGGAGGCCGCGGCCAGGTGCCCGTGGTGAATGGGGTCGAACGTTCCTCCCAGGACGCCGATGCGTCGCTGCGAGTGCGGCACGGAAGCGGAGTGGATGCGCGCGGCCGTTAGTGGCGCGTGTGGATGCTGCGGAAGGCGTACGTGATGCCCAGCAGGCCCATCAGGGCGCCGAACGCGATCAGGCCGAATACGGGGGCGGGGAACGGCAGCTCGTTGACGACGTGCTCGGCGGCCTCGGCGATGACGACGGTGCTCACAGGTGGGACTTCCTCTCGTGACGTTGGGTGCGATTATTCCACGGTCGCGAGCGCCTCAGGGGCGCACGTGGCCGTCGCCGTAGGCGATCCACTTGGTGGTGGTGAGCTCCGCCAGTCCCATCGGGCCGCGGGCGTGGAGCTTTTGTGTAGAAATGCCGATTTCCGCTCCCAGCCCGAACTGTGCGCCGTCGGTGAAGCGGGTCGAGGCGTTGACCATCACCGCGGCGGTGTCGAGGCGCGAGGAGAACTGTTCGGCGGCACCGATGTCCTCGGTCACGATTGCCTCGGTGTGGCCGGTCGAGTAGCGCTGAATGTGCGCGATTGCCTCGTCGAGGTCGTCCACGACCTTCACCGCGATGTCGAGGCTGAGGTATTCGGTCGCCCAGTCCTCGTCGGTGGCTCCGACCGTGGGCACGCCCTGGGGAGCGAGGGCCGATGCTGCGGCATCGGCGTGCAGCACCACGTTCGCCTCGTGCAGGGCCGCCAGCACGGCGGGCAAGACGGTCGGGGCCGCGTCGCGGTGCACCAAGAGGGTCTCGGCGGCATTGCAGACGCCTACGCGCTGGGCCTTGGAGTTGAGCACGATCTCGACGGAGCGCTCGAGCGGCGCGGAGGCGTCCAGATACACGTGGCAGTTGCCCTCACCGGTCTCGATGGCGGGCACGGTGGAGTCGCGCACCACCGCCTGGATGAGGTCGCGGCCGCCGCGAGGCACCAGCACGTCGACGAGCCCACGCGCGTTCATCAGCACCCGGGCGCCCTCGCGGCCAAAGGCGTCGATGGACTGCACGGCGTCGCGCGGCAGCCCGGTCGCCTCAAGCGCGTCCTGCAGCACCGCGACGATGACCTCGTTCGAGCTGGCCGCCGCGGAGCCGCCGCGCAGCACGGCGGCGTTGCCCGACTTCAGGGCGAGCCCGGCAGCGTCCACGGTCACGTTGGGGCGCGCCTCATAGATCATGCCGACCACGCCCATGGGCACGGCCTTCTGAATCAGCCGCATGCCGTTGGGCAGCGTGGAGCCGCGCTTTACCTCGCCCACCGGGTCCGGCAGCGCCGCGAGGTAGCGCAGCGCGTCGGCGATGGCGCCAATGCGCTCCTCGGTCAGCGCCAGGCGGTCCAGGAGACCCGGCGACATGTCGTTCGCACGCCCGCGGGTGAGGTCCTGCTCGTTGGCCTCGATGATGCGCGGGGCCTGGGCGACGAGGGCATCGGCCATCGCGGCGAGCGCGGCGTCCTTGACGGTGCGTGTGGCGGTCGCGAGGGCGCGCGAGGCCACCTTGGCGCGCTGGCAGGCCTCGAGAACGGAACGCTCGACGTCGGCAGAAATCGCGGTGTCGGTCATAGGGCCGAGTCTAGTCAGCGTCTGCGGCGCGCGAGGAGGGGCACCGCAGCGTGCGGCGCCCCTCCTCGACGCGGTGGCTACGTGACGGCCACCCCGCCCGAGCGACGCCGCGCCAAGGCGTCGACGGTCGCGGCGAGAATCAGCACGCCGCCGGAGACCGCGAGCACGGTGCCCGCGGGCAAACCGAGCAGGCCCATGCCGTTCTGGATGGTCGCGATGACGAGCGCGCCAATGATCGCGTGCACCAGCCGGCCGCGCCCGCCGAAGAGACTCACGCCGCCGACCACGGCAGCGGCGACGCCGGACAGAACGATCTCGCGCCCCATCCCGGCATCGGCCGACCCCACCCGCGAGACATAGAAGAGTCCCGCCAGCACCGCGACCGTGGAGCACAGCACGAAGGCCGTCCACCGCACCGCCGTCACGTTGATGCCGGCCCTACGCGCGGCCTCCCTGTTGCCGCCGATGGCGTACAGGTAGCGGCCGTAGCGCGTGCGGTCGAGCAAGAACGTGGCGACCATCGCGAACCCCAAGACCACGGGTACGACGATCGGCACGCCGCGGATGGGGATGGCCCCGCTGCCGCGGTCCTGGCTGAGGAACCACACGGCCGCGATGCCCACCACAGTGATGCCCGCGAGCTTGGCCAGCATGATCGACAGCGGCGGATTGGGGGCGCCGGCGGCGCTGCGCCGCGCGCGATCCCACAGCGCGACTCCGGCGAGCAATGCGAGGACTCCGATCAGCATGAGCCACCCGGCCCAGACGGGCAGGTTGGAGGTGTTGAGCGCCTTGATGGGTGCGGGAATCAGCCGGTACGCCCCGGCATCGCCGATGATGACCAGCAGCACTCCCTGCAGCCCCAGGAACATGCCGAGCGTCACGACGAAGGACGGGATGCCTACCCGCGCCACGAAGAAGCCGATGAACCCGCCGATCGCGAGCCCGATCCCCAGCGCTACGGCGAGGGCGACCGGCCACGCGAGCCCATCGGGCTGGGTGAGCCGGACGAACGACGCCATCGAGACGCCGAAGGTCACTCCCGCCGACAGGTCGATCTCGCCCAGGAGCAGGACGAACACGAGCGCCATGCCCAACATCACGAGCGGCGCCGCCTGCGTCAGCAGGTTCGCCATGTTGCGCTGAGACAGAAACAGGTCGTGCGCAAAGCCGAACACGATGAAGAGCACCACCAGGCCGCCGATGGCGGGCAGGGCTCCCATCTCACCGCCGCGTACGCGCCGCACATATGCGCGGAAGTGGTCGCGGACGCCGTCCTCCATCCCCTTGCCCAGCAGGCTGTCCTCTGGCCGGGCCTGAGCGGCCTCGCGCGCCACCGGATTGTCGACGTTCGCGCTCACGCCACCGCCTCCATCGTCTTGGTGCCGGTGATGTAGCCCACCACGTCCTCGCGGGTGGTGTTCGCGACCTCGATCCGCGCGGTCATGGTGCCGAGGTACAGCACGGACACGTCGTCCGCGACCTCGAACACGTCCTGAAGGTTGTGGGAGATCATGATGACGGCCACCCCGTGATCCGCGAGCCGCCTCACGAGCGCCAGCACCTGCGCCGTCTGCGCCACACCGAGCGCCGCCGTCGGCTCGTCGAGAATCACGACCGAGGCCTGCTTGACCACCGCACGCGCGATCGCGACCGTCTGGCGCTGACCGCCGGACAGCGACGACACCTTTTGGCGCAGCGACTTCACGGTCTTCACCGACAGGGACTGCAGCGCCGCGGCCGCCTCGACCTCCATCTGCCCCTCCTCGAATGTCCCCAGCCTGCGCTCCTCACGGCCCAGGAACATGTTTTGGACGATGTCGAGGTTGTCGCACAGCGCAAGGTCTTGGTACACGACCTCGATGCCATGCTTGGCGGCGTCGCGGGGATGGTCGAGCCGTACCGGCTCGCCTCCAAAGAGCACGTCGCCGCCGTCGTAGGGCTGCACGCCCGCGAGGCCCTTGATGAGGGTGGACTTGCCGGCGCCGTTGTCGCCGACGAGGGCGGTGACGCGGCCGGCGTGTGCCGCGAAGTCCACCCCCTTGAGCACGTCGACCGGCCCGAAGGACTTCGTGACCGCGCGCAGCTCGATGATCGGTGGATGAGCCATACACACTCCTTTGTGAGTCAAGGTGGGCGGCCTGTGCCGTGGTCACCACGGCATCGGCCCTCGTCACGCGGCGAGTGTCGGGTGGGCCGCGGACGGCCCACCCGACACTGGCGCTCGCGTCAGGACGCCGGGGTGAGCCCCACCTCGTCGCATGCCGCCATGACATCGCCGGAGCAAATCTCGTCGTACGCGGCGTTGCCGTCATCGATGACCTGCTGAACGCCGTCACGGCCCACCGAGATGGGCTCGACCGCGATGAACGGCGTGCCGTCGTCGAGCGTCATCGACGCCTCGGGCGACTCTCCGTTCAGCAGGGCGATCGCGAGGTCAGAGGCCGCGGCGGCCTCGACCTGGAACGGCTTGTAGACCGTGCCGTATTGCTTGCCGAGCAGCACGTTCTGCAGACCAGCCACCGACGCGTCCTGACCCGAGACGGGAACGGTCAGCCCGTTCTTGTCGAGGATCGAGATCACGCCCGCCGCATTGGTGTCGTTCGCGGCCCACACGGCATCGACCTCGCCGCCCAGGTCGGTCAGCGCCTGCTCGAACGCCGTGGCGGAGTACTCGCCGTCCCACTTGCCCGGAGGCTCGGCGGCCGGAGTGATGCCCGCGTCGGTCATGACGCTGTTGGCGCCCTCGTAGAACATCGCGGCGTTACCGTCGGCGGGGTCGCCGCCGATGTAGACCACGATGGCCTCGGCGGGGTCGATGCCCGCGTCGTTCAGGCCGTCGACGACCATCTGGCCCTCGAGCTCCCCGACCTTCACGTTGTCGAAGGAGACGTAGTAGTCGGCGCCCGCGATGGGACGGTCGTAGGCGATGACGGGGATGCCCTGCGCCTGCGCGTTCTCCATCACGGCCACGGCGGCGCCCTGGTGGTCCACCAGCAGCATCACGCCACAGCCCTGCGTGAGCATCTGCTCGGCGATAGTCGCGTACTTCGACGTGTCACCCTGCGCGTTCTGAATGTCGGCCTCGAAGCCCGCGCCCGTGATGGCCTCCTCGAGGGCGGGACGGTCGCCGTTTTCCCAGCGCGGGGAGGAGACGGCGTCGGGCAGGATGACGCACGCACGGGCATCGACTGCGGCCTGCTCCCCTTCGCCGCCGGTCTCGGTACCCGTCGTCGCGGTCGACTCGGGTTCCTCGGACATCGATTCTTCGCCGGGATCCGACGAGCATCCCGCGAGGACGAGCGCCGTCGCGCTCGCAGCCGTCGCCAGTGCAATCCAGGAATTTTTCTTCATCACGCACCTCTCTGTGCTGCTGAAAAAGAGGGTTGCCCCTCACCACTCGTCATTGAGTGGCCTTTGTCACACTAATCGCGGCGAGGTGCGCCCGGTAGGCCTACTTTCTGACCAGAAGGCTATTTTTGGTTGCAGTTTTGTAACGAGCCCCCACAAATCGAATCGTTGCGGTCGTGAGGGGCGTCTTACATCACCACGAGGTCATCGATGTGGATGAGCTCGCGCGCGTAGTGCTCGCCCAGCGTCGAGCCCAGAACCTCGGTTGTCAGACCCTTCATCGCCAGGGCCTCGTCGGCGCTGAATCCGGCAAAACCACGCGCGACAACGGTGCCGTCGGGACCCACGAGGTCCACGGGCTCGCCCGCCTCGAAGGCTCCGGTGACCTCGGTGACGCCCGCGGCCAGGAGCGAGGCGCGCCTGCCGCGCAGGGCACGCGCGGCGCCCGCGTCGACGATGATGGTGCCGCGCGTGCGCGCGGCGTGGGCCAGCCACTGCAGGCGCGTGGTGTCGCGCTTACCCGTGGGATGAAAAAGGGTGCCGACCCGGCGACCCGCCACGGCATCGGCCGCCTGAGGCGCCGCCGCCAACACAACCGCGATACCAGAGGTGGTCGCGATCGAGGCCGCCTCGAGTTTGGTGATCATGCCGCCGGTGCCCAGCGCGCTACCGCGGCGCGACACGTCCACGCCGCCGATTTCCTCGGGCGAGTGCACCTCGTCGATGCGCTCCGCTCCGGGTGTGCCGGGGGCGGCGGTGTAAAGGCCGTCGACGTCGGTGAGGAGCACAAGTGCATCGGCGTGGACGACGGTGGCGACGAGAGCGGCCAGGCGGTC
This sequence comes from Demequina sp. NBRC 110051, assembly GCF_002090055.1. Taxonomy (GTDB): domain Bacteria; phylum Actinomycetota; class Actinomycetes; order Actinomycetales; family Demequinaceae; genus Demequina. The sequence goes on along the minus strand of NZ_BBRH01000020.1, from coordinate 45,257 downwards.
GTTGTCGCCGAAGCGGATCTCGTCCGTCGCAACGGCGTCGTTCTCGTTCACGATCGGGACGACGCCGAGGTCGAGCAGCCGATTGAAGGCGCGCTGGGCGTTGTTGTAGTGCGAGCGCCTGCCCATGTCGACGGCGGTCAGCAGCACCTGACCCACGGTGATGCCGTGGTCCTCGAAGGCCGCGGTGTAGGCGGCGACAAGCGCGCCCTGACCCACCGACGCCGTCGCCTGCGCCGTCGCCAGGTCCTTGGGGCGAAGGGGAAGCCCCATGGGCGCGAGTCCGGCAGCGATGGCACCCGAGGTGACGAGGACCACCTGCCTGCCCTCGGAACGCACGTGCGCGACCACATCGGCCAGGCGCCTGACGGCGCCGCCAGAGAGGCGCCCGTCCGCTCCGGTCAGCGACGACGAGCCGATCTTCACCACGACACGTCGCGCTCGCGCGATGGACTCCCGCACCTCGGTCACGTCACTCCCTTATCTCCCGCGACTCGACTCGCCGCGCGCCTCTATCCTGGCGCATCGGCGCGGCACCTTAGTCGTCGGCTCCGGGGTCCGTCCAGATTCCCGCGTCGCGCTCGCCGCGCAGCTCGTCGCGCGCGGCGCTCTTGGCGTCCATGCGCTCCTTGTGCTCGGCACGCTTCTGGGCGCGCGTGGCGCGCCCCTCTCCGCGCTCGTGCTGCTCCACACGTAGGTCGGAGCCACGCGAGCCCAGCAGCTCCGCGCCGGTGGCCATGGTGGGCTCCCAGTCGAAGACCACACCGCCCTCGCGCGGCCCGATCAGGACCTCGGAGCCTGGGACGGCGCCAGCGCGGAACAGTGCATCCTCGACGCCGGCCTTCGCGAGCCGGTCGGCGAGGAAGCCGACGGCCTCGTCGTTGGCGAAGTTGGTCTGCTTGACCCAGCGCTCGACCTTCGCGCCGCGTACCTCGAAGTAATCCTCGGCGCCGTCGCGTACGTGGCGCACCGTGAAGCCGCCGTCGTCGACGGCCTTGGGGCGGATGACGATCGGGGCCGCCTCGAGCTCGGGCTCCTCGGCGCGGTGTTCGGCGACCAGCGCTGCGAGGGCAAACGACAGGTCTCGGAGACCCTCGTGGCTGACCGCGCTCACCTCGAACACCGGCATGCCGGTCTCCTCGAGCTCCTCGCGCACCATGGCGGCGAGCTCGCGGCCGTCGGGCACGTCGATCTTGTTGAGGATGATGATCTGGGGCCGCTCCGCGAGCGGGATGCCGCTGATCGCCTCGTCCCCGGTGTAGGCGCGCAACTCACCGGCGATCACCTTGAGGTCCTTCACGGGGTCGCGGTCGGTCTCGAGCGTGGCGGTGTCGAGGACGTGAGCGATCACCGCGCAGCGCTCGATGTGGCGCAGGAAGTGGTGACCCAGGCCCTTGCCCTCGGACGCGCCCTCGATGAGGCCGGGGACATCGGCCATCGTGAAGCGGCCCTCGCCGGCCTGGACCACGCCGAGGTTGGGGACCAGGGTCGTGAACGGGTAGTCGGCAATCTTGGGTCGCACGGCGCTCATGGCGGCGATCAGCGAGGACTTCCCGGCGCTCGGGTAGCCCACGAGCGCGACATCCGCGATCGACTTCAACTCGAGAAGGACTGTGGCCTCCTCGCCGGGCTCGCCGAGCAGCGCAAAGCCGGGCGCCTTGCGCTTGGTCGTGGCGAGGGCGGCGTTGCCCAGCCCCCCGCGGCCGCCCTGGGCGATGACCACCTCGGCGCCGTCGCCGACAAGGTCCGTGATGACCTCACCGTCCTGCGTCTTCACGATGGTGCCGTTCGGCACGCCCAGGCGCAGGTCCTTGGCGTTGGCGCCGTGGCGCATGTCGCCGGCGCCCTGGTTGCCGTTGGGCGCCACCTGATGCGGCGCGTGGTGGTAGTCCAACAGGGTGGTCACCTGGGGGTCCACGAAGAGGACCACGGAGCCGCCACGGCCACCGTTGCCGCCGTCGGGGCCGCCCAGCGGCTTGAACTTCTCGCGGTGGACGGAGGCCACACCGTGGCCACCCTTACCTGCCGTCACGTGGAGCACCACGCGGTCGACGAACGTCGCCATGCTCGTGCCTCCTGTCGGGACTTGCGCAAAAAAGATCAGGAACGGGGCGTCCGTCCCAAGATAGACGTCAGGGGCGCCGCCGGTAACGGCGACGCCCCTGACGGGAAAACTGCGTGAGCGGAATTAGCCCGCTGCGACCACGTCGACGACCTTGCGGCCACGACGGTTGGTGAACTCCACGACGCCGGCCTCGAGGGCGAACAGCGTGTCGTCCTTACCGCGGCCCACGTTGAGGCCGGGGTGGTGGTGGGTACCACGCTGGCGGATGATGATCTCGCCGGCGTTGACGGTCTGGCCGCCAAAGCGCTTCACGCCCAGGTACTGGGGGTTCGAGTCGCGGCCGTTGCGCGAGGAGCTCGCGCCCTTCTTGTGTGCCATGAGTGTCTCCTCGCTTACTTGATACCGGTGACCTTCAGGCGCGTGAGCTCCTGACGGTGACCAATACGCTTGCGGTAGCCGGTCTTGTTCTTGTACTTCAGGATGTCGATCTTCGGGCCGCGCTCGTCACGAATGACCTCGGCGGTCACCTTGACCTTGGCCAGCGCCTTCGCGTCGGAGGTGATCTTGTCACCGTCGACGAGCAGCACCGGGGCGAGCTCGACGGTCGAGCCCTGGTCGGCCTTGAGACGGTCGACGACGAGGATGTCGCCCTCGGAGACCTTCTCCTGGCGGCCACCCGCCTTCACAATCGCGTACACCATGAATCTGTCCTTCAAAGCTTGGGGTTTTTCCTGCCGCTGCCATGCGAGGCGCAGGCAGGTCTCGGCGCTCGCGCGCCGACGTACAAATATACGCCCCGCTCCCCCGCCCGGTCAAACCGGGCGGGGCGCGTGTCTAGTCCTCGCGGACCTCGGGCTCGGCCGATGCCGCGGCGGCCTGGTCGGTCGCCTCGCCTTCGGTCGTGGTGGCGGTCGGTAGTTCCACCTCGGGAACCACCACCTCCGCGGGCACCTCGGTGCCGTGCTCGTCGCCGTGGTGGGCCTTTTCGGCCGCCGCGGCGATGGACGCGAGCGTGGCCTTGACGGCCGCGCGCGCCTCCTCACGGTCGTCGAGGGCGTGGGTCTCACCGTGTGACGCCGCGTGAGCGTGAGTGTCGTCCTGCTCCGGCTGCTTCTTCGCCGGCTGCTGCTGGGCCTGCTGCTGGCCACCGCCGTGGTTGTTGCCGCCGCCGCTGTTGCCGCCGCCGGAGTTGCCTCCGCGACCGCCGCGCCGGCGCGGCTCGGGCTGCTTCTCGCTGGCCTCGGCCACGGGCTCGCCGTGGACCAAGAAGCCGCGGCCCTTACAGTGCTCGCAGGTCTCGGAGAACGCCTCGACCAGGCCCTGGCCCACGCGCTTGCGGGTCATCTGGACCAGGCCCAGCGACGTGACCTCGGCCACCTGGTGCTTGGTGCGGTCGCGCCCCAGGCACTCGATGAGGCGGCGCAGCACGCGGTCGCGGTTGGCCTCGAGCAGCATGTCGACGAAGTCGATGACGATGATGCCGCCGATGTCGCGCAGGCGCAGCTGGCGCACGATCTCCTCGGCCGCCTCAAGGTTGTTGAGCGTCATCGTCTCTTCGAGCGTGCCGCCCTTGCCGACGAACTTGCCCGTGTTGACGTCAATGACGGTCATCGCCTCGGTGCGGTCGATCACGAGTGAGCCACCCGAGGGCAGCCACACCTTGCGGTCCATGCCCTTGGTGAGCATCTCGTCCACCCGGTGCTCGGCGAATACGTCGCCGTCGCCGGTGAACTTGTGCAGGCGCGCCATGAGGTCGGGAGCAACCTGGCCCACGTAGGCGCTCAGGGAGTTCCAGGTGTCGTCACCCTGAATGGTGAGCGACTCGAAGTCCTCATTAAAGATGTCGCGCACCACGCGGATCGCCATGTCCGGCTCGCCGCGCAGCAGTTTGGGAGCCTTGCCGTTCTCGGCCTCGGCCTGGATGTTGTCCCACTGGCGCTTGAGGCGCTCGACATCGGCGCGCAGCTCCTCCTCGGAGGCGCCCTCGGCCGCGGTGCGGACAATCACGCCGGCGTCCGCAGGGATGACCTCGCGCAGCAGCTTCTTGAGACGCGCGCGCTCGGTGTCAGGCAGCTTGCGGCTGATGCCGGTGACGCCGCCCCCGGGCACGTAGACCAGGAAGCGGCCGGCCAGCGAAATCTGCGAGGTGACACGCGCGCCCTTGTGGCCGATGGGGTCCTTGGTGACCTGCACCATGACCGTGTCGCCCTGCTTGAGCGCGAGCTCGATGCGGCGCGGCTTACCTTCGAGGCCCGCGGCGTCCCAGTTCACCTCGCCGGCGTACAGCACGGCGTTGCGGCCGCGGCCCACGTCGACGAACGCGGCCTCCATGCCGGGCAACACGTTCTGCACGCGGCCCAGGTACACGTTGCCGGCCATCGACTGCTGCGCCTGGTGCGACACGTAGTGCTCGACGAGGACGTCGTCCTCGAGCACGGCGATCTGCACGCGGTGGTCCTTCTCGCGCACGATCATGTCGCGCTTGACGGACTCGCGGCGGGCGAGGAACTCGGCCTCGGAGATCACGGGGCGGCGGCGCTGGCCGTCGCGGGACTCGCGGCGGCGCTGGCGCTTGGCCTGCAGGCGCGTGGAGCCCTGAAGCTGGTCGTCGGAACCGGAGCTGGAGCCTGACGAACCGGAGGACGAGGAGCCACCGGAGCTCGAACGCGAGCCGCGACGGCGACGGCGACGGCGCGACGAGCCGGAGCCCTCGCTGTCATCGTCGCCCTCGGACGCGCCGGAGTCGTCTCCGTCCTGCGCGGGAGCGTCGTCGGTGCCGTCGTGGGAGGCGGCATCCTTCGAGGCCGGAGCCTCATCCTCGGCGGGAGCCTCGGAACCATCGGTCTCGGGTGCATCGCCGCCCTCGCCCTGGACGCGCTTCTTGCCGCGTCCGCGGCCACCGCGGCGGCGACGACGCTTGGCGCCGCTGCCGTCGCCGGCATCACCCTCGCCCTCGCCGGCCTGGTCGTGGGAGGAAGCGTTGGGCTTCTCGGTCGGCTCGGCTCCGCCCTCGGGCTTGTCCGCCTGAGCGGGCTGGTCCGCCTTGGGCTTCTTCTTCGCCTTGGGCTTGGCGGGAGCGTCCTGCGACGCGTCGGCGGAGCCGCCGTCGGTCGCGGGCGCCGCCTTCTTGCGGCGCGGCTTCGCGGGCGCGGACCCGCCGTCGGAGGCGGGCTCGCTTGCCTTCGCACGGTCGGCGGCGCTCGCCGGCGGTCCGGCGGGGGCCGATGCCCGGCGCGGTCTGGCCGGCTCGGGCGCCTGGAAGATCACGGCCGTCGTGGGGTTCTCAGGAGTGGTGTTGTCCTCGCTCAACGCGGGTACCTCGGATCAACGCGCCCACACTGCGCGTCGACTATGTCGTCGTTCGTGGTCCACGGTTGTGGCCACCCAAGTCTTCAGGTCGCGGCGGACAGCGGCGCCTGCGTGGAAGCGCCTATCCCCGATGTCTCCGCCTACCGGCTGTAGCCCGGCGGGACCGTGACGGGACTGGCAGCTGCGCATTCGCTGCGTCTGTCGCGCGGTTGGCGCCCCCGTGTGGAGGGACGCGGACCTGCGCACCATTGTGACACACGGGCGCGCGAACGCCATGAAGCCCCTGGCAGCGCGTGTCAGGTGCCTACGGAAGCCAGCCACGGCATCGGCCGTCGTCAAGGAAACGCGAGGTGCCCCAGTCCACCATCGTGACCGAACCGTGACGACACCCGGGACCTAGGTCCCGGCGTCCGAAACGTGGGCTTTCGATTAGGTTCATACCCATGGGATCGGAAGGGGCTCTCAGTGGATGTTCTTGACCTCGCACGGTGGCAATTCGGCATCACCACCGTCTATCACTTTGTCTTGGTGCCGCTCACCATCGGCCTGTCGACGCTTGTCGCGATCATGCAGACCGCGTGGAACGTCACCGGCAAGGAAAAGTACTTCCGACTGACCAAGTTCTACGGCAAGTTGCTGCTGATCAACTTCGCTCTCGGTATCGCCACGGGAATCGTGCAGGAGTTCCAGTTCGGCATGAACTGGTCCGAGTACTCGCGGTTCGTGGGCGACGTGTTCGGCGCCCCGCTCGCGATGGAGGCGCTCGCGGCGTTCTTCCTCGAGTCCACGTTCCTCGGCCTGTGGATCTTTGGCTGGGACCGCCTGCCGCGCAAGATCCACCTGATGACGGTGTGGGCGTTCGCCATCGGCTCGCTGCTGTCGGCCTACTTCATCATCGCCGCGAACTCGTGGATGCAGCACCCCGTCGGTGCCGAGTACAACCCGGAGACGGGCCGCGCCGAGATGACCGACATCTGGGCGGTGCTGACCAACAACACCACCCTGGTCGCCTTCCCCCACGTCATCGCGACCGCGTTCCTGGTCGCCGGCACCTTCGTCGCCGGCATCGCCGTGTGGTGGATGGTGCGTCACGCTCGCAAGGACAAGGATCACGCGGACATCCCGATGTACCGCACCGCCGCGCGCTTTGGCGCCGTCGTCATGCTGATCTCGGGCGCCGCCGTCATCATCACTGGCGACGAGCAGGCCAAGCTCATGTTCGAGCAGCAGCCCATCAAGATGGCGGCGGCCGAGGCACTCATTGAGACGCCCGACGGGCCCGCCCCCTTCTCGATCCTGTCCATCGGCAACCCCGCGGGCGACGATCCGTCCTCGGTCAAGCACGTCATCGAGATCCCCGGACTCACCTCGTTCCTCGCCACGGGCGACTGGAACGGCGAGGTGTTGGGCGTCAACGACCTGCAGGAGATCTACGCGGAGCGATACGGCGCGGTCGACGCCAACGGCGACGAGATCGAGTACCGGCCCAACCTGCTCGTCACGTACTGGTCCTTCCGCCTCATGATCGGCCTCGCGGCCTTCTCCGCGGCCCTGTCCGTCGCGATCCTCTGGTTCACCCGCAAGGGCCGCGCCATCGACCAGCCGTGGATGAGCAAGCTCGCCCTCGTGTCGCTGCCCATGCCGTTCCTCGCGGCGAGCTTTGGCTGGATCTTCACCGAGATGGGCCGCCAGCCGTTCGTGGTCGCACCCAACCCCACGGGCTCCGACCAGATCATGCTCATGACGATGTTCGGCGTCTCGGAGGCCACGTCCGTGGCTGACGTCGTCATCTCGCTGGCCACCTTCACCGTGGTCTACTCCGTCCTCGGCGTGTTCTGGTTCCTGCTGATGAAGCGCTACGTCAACGAGGGCGCCCCCAACCCCGAGCCGGAAGAGGTCTCCACCGACCCCGACCGCCCGCTGTCGTTCGCGTACTAGGAGGCCGACCACCATGGAACTCACACTCGTCTGGTTCATCCTCATCGCGATCCTGTGGACGGGATATTTGGTCCTCGAAGGATTCGACTTCGGCGTCGCCATGCTGCTTGAGAAGGTCGGCAAGGGCGACAAGGGCCGCCGCGTGGCCCTCAACACCATCGGCCCCGTGTGGGACGGCAACGAGGTGTGGCTACTCACCGCCGGTGGAGCCACGTTCGCCGCCTTCCCCGAGTGGTACGCGACGCTGTTCTCCGGCTTCTACCTGCCGCTGCTGCTGATTCTGGTGGCCCTCATCGTGCGTGCGTGCGCCATCGAGTGGCGCGGCAAGATCAACAACGATGTGTGGCGCCAGCGCTGGGACTGGGTCATCATGGGCTCCGCCTGGATTCCGTCCATTCTGTGGGGCGTGGCCTTCGCGAACATCGTCCGCGGCGTGCCGATCGACGAGAGCTTTACCTACACCGGCTCCTTCTGGACGCTCCTGAACCCGTACGCCCTGCTCGGCGGCGCCACCACCCTGGCGCTGTTCCTCAGCCACGGCGCGATCTTCCTGTCGCTCAAGACCTCGGGCGAGGTCCACGACCGCGCCCGCGCCGTCGCCAAGACCATGGCACCCATCGCGCTCGTGATCGCCGCCGTGTTCGCGATCTGGACCCAGATCGCCTACTCGGTCGCGTGGACCTGGGCCGCGGTCGCGGTCGCGGCGGTGAGCCTGGTGCTCGCGTGGATGTGGGGCAACGCCGGCTCATACGGCAAGGCCTTCGCCGCCAACGCCGTGGCGATTGTGGGCGCCGTGGTGCTGATCTTCGGCTCGCTCTACCCCGACGTCATGCCGTCCACCACCGACCCGGCGTTCTCGCTCACCGTCGACAACGCGTCCTCCACCGACTACACGCTGACGGTGATGACGTGGGTCGCGGTGATCTTCGTGCCCATCGTGCTGCTGTACCAGGGCTGGAGCTACTGGGTGTTCCGCCGTCGCCTGTCCACGGACCACATCCCTGAGCACGGTGGCCTGCCCACGCTGCGCATGCCGAAGAAGGTCTCACAGTGACCTCTGCCCCGACCGGGGCGGTGCGTCGACGGCCGATGCTTCACGACCTTCCGTAGGCCGCGTGCGTCCCCTCGATCCCCGCCTCATCCGTCGCATCGGCCCAGCACGGCGCTACATCGCCACCACCGCTGTGCTCGGGCTGGCGATGGCGCTGGCGATTCTGGTGCAGGCGTTGCTCATCGCGCGTGCCCTGGCCCCCGTGCTCGCCCCCGCCCCCCTCACCGAGGACGGGCTGCGGTGGCTGGGGGTGCTGGTGCCGGTCGAGGCGCGCCAGCTCGCGGTCGCGCTCGGCTGGCTGGGCGTCGTCGTCGCGATCCGAGTGCTGCTGACGTGGACCCAGGAGCGGCTCGCGCACCGAGCGGGCGCCCGGGTCATCTCCGAGTTGCGCTCCCAGGTGGTCGCGCATGCGGGCGCGCTCGGGCCGCGCTGGGCCGCCTCGGGCGAGGGAGCCGCCGTCGCCACCACGGTGACGCGAGGCCTCGACTCGCTGCTGCCCTATTTTGTGCGTTACCTGCCGCAGCTGCTCCTGAGCGCCACCGTCACGCCCATCATGATCGTGGTGGTGCTGGGGCTCGACTGGATCTCGGCGGCGATCGTCATCGGCACCCTGCCGCTGGTCCCGATCTTCATGATCCTGGTGGGCCTCACGACGCAGGAACGCTCCGCCAAGCACCTCGAGGCCATGCAGCGCCTCGCGAGCCGCACCCTCGACCTCATCGCGGGCCTGCCCACCCTGCGCGGCCTGGGCCGCGAGCACGGACCAGCCGCGCGCGTGCGTGAACTCGGCGACGCGCAGCGCCGCGCGACGATGGGGTCGCTCAGGATCGCGTTCCTGTCCGGCATGGTGCTCGAGCTGCTCACGACTTTGGCGGTCGCCCTCGTCGCCGTGACGCTGGGCTTCCGCTTAGTGGCAGGAGGGGTCTCCATCGAGACGGCGCTCGCCGTGTTGATCCTGGCTCCCGAGGTCTACCTGCCGCTGCGCATGGTCGGCACGCACTTCCACGCCTCCGCCGACGGCATGGCGGCGGCCGACTCCGCCTTCGCGATCCTCGAGCGCCCCGTCGCCGCGCCCGGCGGCCACGCGCCCGCGCCGGACCTCACGGGGGCGACGCTTGTCGTGGAGGACCTCGCGGTCGCGACTCCCGACGGTCGTCGCCTGGCGCCCGCACGCCTCAGTTTCCAGGCACGCCCCGGCACCGTCACCGCACTCGTGGGCCCCAACGGCGACGGCAAGTCCACGGCGCTCAGCGCGCTGATGGGTCTGTTGACGCCGGATTCGGGCTACGTGGCCGCGCTCACGGCCTCCGGGCGCACCGATGCGCAGGACGTCGACGGCGAGGGTTGGTCGCGCCAGTTTGCCTGGGCACCGCAGCGCCCCGACCTGGGCTCCGAGGGCCGCACCCTGAGCCTGGGCCAGCGTCAGGGCGTCGCCCTCGACCGTGCGCTCGGCGCCGGCCGCCCCGTCGTGGTCCTCGACGAGCCCACGAGCCACCTGGATCGCGCCTCGCGCGACGCCGTGATCGCCCGCATCGTGGCCGCCGCGGGCGCGGGCGCGACCGTCGTCGTCGCCACTCACGAGGAGGACCTCATCGCGGCCGCCGACGTGGTGGTCGAGGTCGCCGCGCTCGAGGTGGCCCGGTGATCCGGCCCGCGCGCGGCGCCCTCCGTTCGCTGCTGCGAGAGTCCGACCTGTCCCGGGGGCGCCTCGCGCTGTCGATCATCAACGGCTCGGCCGCGCTGGGCTCGGCCGTGGGGCTGTCCGCGATCGCGGCGTGGCTCATCGCCCGTGCTGCTGGCATGCCCTCCCCCGCCGACCTGGCGCTGGCGGCCGTCGTGGTGCGCTTCTTCGGCATCGGCCGTGGCCTCTTTCGCTATCTCGAGCGCCTCGCGAGCCACGAGACCGCTCTGCGCGGCGTGGTGAGCCTGCGCGCACGGGTGTATGCGCGCCTCGCGGCCGCACCGGCCGACACCGTGTTGGGCCTCAAGCGGGGTGACGTGCTCGCCCGCATCGGCGGGGACGTGGACGCGGTGGGCGACGCCGTGGTCCGCGCGGTCATCCCGCTCAGCGTCTCCGTCGTCGTCTCCGGCATCTCCGTGGGCATTCTCGGATTTCTTGACCCGCGTGCGGGAGCGGTGCTCGTGGCGGCCATCCTCGTCGCCGGCGTGGGTTCCGCCCTGCTGACGTGGCGTGCCGCGCGGATCGCCGCCGCTCAGGGCGTGGCGGCCGATGCCAGGGTCGCCGAGACCGTCCTGTCCGCACTCGAGGGCGCCGCCGAGCACCGGGTGTGGGGCACGACCGGCGCCGCACACGATGCCCTCGCCGACGCGAACGCCGCGTCCGAGCGCGCGCAGGAGTCTCAGGCCCGTCCCGCCGCCCTCGCGGCCGCGGTCCAGGCCGTCGCCTCGGGCGGTGCCCTCATCGCGTGTCTCGCGATCGCCGTGACCGGTTCACAGTCAGGCATGTACGGCGCCACCACGGCGGCCATGATCGCCCTGGTGCCGCTCGCGGCGTTCGAGGCGGTCGGCGCCGTGCCGGCCGCCACCCAGCAGCTGTTCCGCTCGCGCGAGGCCGCCCGCCGCATCGTCGCGATGGCGCCGGAGGCTGCCCTCGCCTCATCCCCCGCGTCGCCCCGTGGCGGTAGCGACACGGCGGCGGAAGGCCCCTACGCGAACCCCAGCGGTGGATTCTCGGTGACGCTCACCGAGCTCGTCGCCGGCTGGCCCGGCGCCGTCCCCACCCGTCCGGTGACCGCGCAGGTGGAGGCCGGCGGCGTGCTCGCGATTGTGGGCCGCTCGGGCATCGGCAAGACCACCCTGCTGGCGACCCTCGCTGGTGTCCTGCCTCCCGTCTCCGGCGAGGCACGCATCGGCCCCCACCCCGCGCACCGCGACCTGCTGGGGGCCGTGGTGGGAATGACCGCCGAGGACGCCCATGTGTTCGGCACCACCGTGCTCGAAAACCTGCGCGTCGCGCGAGGCGACGTCACGGAGGTGGAGGCGCTCGACGCGCTCGACGCCGTGGGCCTGGCCCCCTGGCTCGAGTCTCTCCCCCGCGGACTCGACACGGACCTGGGCACCGGTGGCGATTCGGTCTCGGGCGGTGAGCGGAGACGCCTTCTTCTCGCCCGCGTCCTCCTCACGCCGCAGCCCGTCGTGCTGATCGACGAGCCCGCCGAGCACCTGGACGTCGCGGGTCGCGAGGCGCTCCGCGCGGTGCTGGCACGGCTGACGAGCGCAGGCCGTACGGTGGTGCTCGTGACCCACCACCTGCAGCTGACGGACCTGGCCGATGTGACGGTGAGCCTCGATGACTGAGCAGCCCCTGTCGTCGTCGGCCCTCACGCTCGCGGACGCGATTATGGCGCTGAACGCCGATCTCGCGCTCGACAAGGTCCTGAACACGCTCCTGGGGTCCGCCCGCACGCTCACGGGCGCTCACTACGCGGCGCTGCACGTGTTCGACTCGCAGGGCGAGTCCGTCGCGTTCCTCACTCAGGGGATTCCCGAGGACACCAAGGAGCTCATCGGCCATCCCCCTGGCCGCGTGGGAGTGCTCGCCAAGATCCCCGCCCAGGGCACCCTGGCGGTCGAGCACATCGACGCCGACCCGGACTTCCGCGGCATGCCGAAGTGGCACCCGCGGCTCGAGAGCTTCCTCGGGACGTCGCTGACCGTGCGCGGGCTGGTCTTTGGCCATCTGTATCTCGCGGACAAGGACAGCGGGCCCTTCGATGAGGAGGACAAGCGCATGATCCTCGCGCTCGCCGCGGGCGCCTCCGTCGCGATCGATCACGCCAAGCTCCACGACGACGCGGTCGCGCGCGAGCGGTGGCTTGAGGCCTCGCAGCGCCTCACCACCCAGATGCTCGCGACAGAGGACGAGGAGGAGGCGCTGCAGGGCATCGTCGACGCCGCCCGCGAGCTCGCCCACGCCCCCACCGCGGCCCTGGTGCTTCCCGGCGTCGACGACGCGTGGGTCATCGAGATGGCCGCGGGCGACTACGCACAGAACATCATTGGGCTCGAGCTTCCGTCGCAGGGCTCGGCGATGGACGTGATCCGCACCTCCACCGGCATCGTCGCCCCCGCTCCCCCTGGCCAGCACGTGCTGCACGAGATCACCGAGTACGGGCCCAGCCTCTACGCGCCGCTCGCCTCCGACGGCGAGACCCTCGGCCTGCTGATGCTGTGGCGCGACAAGGGCGATCAGGAATTCTCCGCGGACGACCTCGAGGTCACGCAGCGCTTTGCACACCAGGCCGCCCTCGCCCTCACCCTTGCCGACCTCAACCAGGCGCGCAGCCATGCGGCGCTGCTCGAGGAGCGCGAGCAGATCGCGGACGACCTGCACGACTTCGTCTCGCAGGAGCTCTTCGCGGCCGCGATGCATCTCGAGGCTCTCTCGGCGGAGGCCTCGAAGAACCAGGAAACCCGCCTCGCGAGCGTCGCCGACCATGTCAAGCGCGCCCAGTACGAGGTGCGTGGCGTGATGCGCAACCTGGCCGGGCAGCGCTCGAGCGAGCCCGCGAGCGACCGCATGCGCCGCGAGATCACCCTCGCGCAGGCCACGCTCGGCTTCACGCCCGACCTCACGGCTGCATGGTCGGACGTCAACGCGGTCGCCGCGGCGGACGCGACCCTTGCCGATGACGCGATCGCGGTGCTGCGAGAACTGCTGTCCAACGTCGCCCGCCACGCCCAGGCCACCGCGGTGCGGCTGTCCATCACAGTGGAGGACGACCGCCTCATCATGGTGGTCGAGGACAACGGCATCGGCCCCGCGGGCGCCACCAAACGCTACTCCGGCACGTCGAACCTGGGTAACCGGGCGCTCAGGCGCAACGGCAGTTTCTCGCTCGAGCCGGTCGACCCCGCGGCCGAGCGCCCGGGCTCGCGCGCGACGTGGAACGTCGAGGTGCGGCGCTAAGCGTCAGCCGCGGAAGGACTGCGCGCGACGCGCGGTCGCCCAGGCGACCACCTGAGTGCGGCGCTTGAGGCCCATCTTCGCGAGCACCGAGGTGACGTGGTTCTTCACGGTCTTCTCGGCGATGCCGAGCTGCTCGGCGATCTCCTTGTTAGCAAGACCGTCGCCCACTGCCTGGAGGATGCGTCGCTCCGTGGGGGTCAGGCGCGCGGTGAGCTCGTCCTCCCCCACCGAGATGTGCTGGCCGTGCTCGCGGCCAGAGGCGGTGTCCAGGACGGCCTTGAGGAGCTCGGCAGATCCCGCAGTCTTGGCCACGAACGCGTCGGCGCCGGCCGCGTGGGCGGCGGTGCGGGCCTCGTCGTCGTCGTAGCTAGTGAGCACCACCACGTGGGTGCCGGGCAGGGACTGACGCACGTGAGCAATCACGTCCAGGCCCGTGCCGTCTCCCAGGCGCAGGTCGGACAGGATGACGTCGGGACGCACAGCATCGGCGCGGCGCACGGCCTGCGCGACCGATCCCGCCTCCGCCACGACCTCGACCCCATCGGCCCGGTCGAGGATGTCGCAGATTCCCCGGCGAACCACCTCGTGGTCGTCCAACACCAGCACGCGTACGTCAGCCATACCCTGCATCGTAGGCGTCACCGGCCGTTCACACCTAGTGCGCGCCCGCGCGCCGCGGAGAGTATCGCCGCTGGCACGTGGCGCACCAGTGCGTCGAGCGGCCGCCAATGGTCTCCCGACGAAGGGGATGGCCGCAGCGTCGGCACGGCTCGCCGCCGCGTCCGTACGCCTCCAGGCCGCGCGCGAAGTAGCCCGACTGCCCGTTCACGTTGACGTACAGCGCGTCAAAACTGGTGCCACCTTGGGCCAGGGCGCTGCGCATCACGTCCTGGGTGGCGCTGAGCAGGGCCGATGCCGTGGCTGGGTTCACGGCATGAGCGGGCCTTTCGGGATTCACCCGAGCGAGCCACAGGGCCTCGTCGGCATAGATGTTGCCGATGCCCGATACGAGGGTCTGGTCGAGGAGCAGCTGCTTGATGCCGCGCCTGCCGGTGCGCCACGCGCGGCTGGCAGCCCGTGCGTCGAGGTGCGGGTCCAGGGCGTCGCGGCCGATGTGCGCGACGGACAGCGGCACCTGCGGGTCCGCCATGCCGTGTCCTCCCGGCAGCCCGTCCGGCGTGTGGAGAAGGTCCTCCACGTGCAGGTACCCGAAGGTGCGTTGGTCGAGGAAGTCGAGCACCAGGTCCTCGCCGGCGCGGTGCAGGGTCATGCGGGCGCGGCAGTGCGGATGCGGCTCGGGTGCATCCGCGGCGGTATGGACGCGGAACTGTCCCGACATGCCCAGGTGAGCGCTGAGTGACTCGCTTGCCCCGGCATCGGCCGGGTCCTCGCTGCGCCTGAGCGGCAGCCAGAGGAACTTGCCCCGCCGCACGGCGCCGGTGATGGTGGCACCGGCGAGGCGCGCGGCGAACTCACTGCCGCCGCCTGGAAGCAGGCGCGCGACCGACTCGCGGCGGACCTCGACGGAGGTCACCGTGGCGTCGGTGACGAAGGGCGCGAGGCCCGCGCGGACGGTCTCGACCTCGGGCAGCTCGGGCATGGAGGCAGCGGCGGCTAGGCGGTGGTCGCGGCGGCGTCCGCGGTGAGCGCTGCGTAGGCGCGCTCGGCGGCCTCCTGCTCGGCATGCTTCTTCGCGCTGCCGACGCCGGTGCCGTAGGCCGTGCCGTCGATCGTGACGGTCGCGGTGAAGGTGCGGGCGTGGTCGGGCCCCTCGCCCTCGCAGGTGTACACGGGCGAACCCATGCCGCGTGCGGCCGAGGCCTCCTGAAGGGAGGTCTTCCAGTCCAGGGCGACCCCGGCATCGGCCGCCCTCACGAGCAGCGGCCCCACCAGACGGTTGACGACCTCGCGAGAGGTGTCGATGCCGTGGGTGAGGTAGATGGCTCCCAGGACGGCCTCGAAGGCGTCACACAGGATGGAGTCCTTGTCGGCGCCGCCGGTCGCGGTCTCGCCCTTGCCCAAGAGGATGCAGGGGCCGAGGTCGATGCCGCGTGCCACCTCGCTGAGGGCCTTCTGCGACACCGTGGCGGCACGCATCTTCGCGAGTTCACCCTCGGGAAGGTCGGGGTGATCGCGGTAGAGCCGGTCGGTGACGATGATGCCGAGCACCGAGTCGCCGAGGAACTCGAGGCGCTCGTTGGTGGGCAGGCCACCGTGTTCGTACGCGAACGACCGGTGCGTGAGCGCGAGGACGAGCAGTTCGGGGTCGATGGAGACACCGAGACGGGCCGCTAGCTCATCGGCTGCGGCCTGTCCCGGGATGCTCAACTGCTCGCCTCGCGTCCGCGTACGGATAAAGGTGTGCTTACGCCTCGTGCTCGGTGCGCAGCGCCTCGGCGTACTGACGACCGTTGTAGGCGCCGCACGACGGGCACGCGGTGTGGGCCAGCTTGTCGGCCTTGCACGACGGGCACGTGGTGAGGTTCGCAGCGGTGGTCTTCCACTGGGCACGGCGGGCACGCGTGTTCGAACGCGACATCTTGCGCTTGGGAACTGCCACGGCTAGCTCTCTTTCTCTTCAGTCAAACTCTGCAGGGCCGACCATCGGGGGTCGATCACCTCGTGGGTGTGGTCCGGGTCATCCTCAAGCCGCGCTCCGCACTGGTCGCACAGACCAGGGCAGTCAGGGCGGCAGAGCGGGGTGAAGGGCAGCGATGTCACCACCGCGTCCCTCACCACGTCCTCGAGGTCCAGGGTCTCCCCATCGAACTCGAACACGTCCTCGGGTTCCTCGTCGTCCTCGTCCTTCGCCATCGGGCTAGTGGTGAACAGCCCCTGCACGGAGGCGTCGACGTCGAGTCGAACCTCGTCCAGGCAGCGTCCACACTCACCCACGGCGAGAGCGTGCACGGTTCCAGAGACCCAGATGCCTTCGGAGAGGGAATCGAGACTCACGTTGAGCTCGATGTCCTTCCCTTCCGGCACGCCGATCACGTCGGTGCCCAGGACCACTGGTGTCGGGAACGTCTCGCTGACCTGGTGCTGAGCACCCGGACGCCGTACCAAATCCCGCACGGGGACGCGATACGGAGAGCCTTCGGGGCGGTGCGTCATGTCGCGCCTCCCTGATGTTTCCGATCCACACTGGACCCAGGCCCGTACCGTCGGCAGGACCGGCGCACTACTTTACGCGATACCAGACCCATTTCTCAACACGAGGTCCCTTACGCGCGCGCGACGGCCCTCGCCACGGCATCGGCCACCCCCGCCGGCACGTACGCCGAGATGTCGCCGCCGTGCCTGGCCACGTCCCTGACGAGCGACGACGCGACGTGACTGAGGGCGTTGTCCCCCACCACGAAGACGGTCTCGATGCCGGTGAGCGAGCGGTTCATCAGTGCCATGGGCCGCTCCGCGTCGAAGTCGGCGCCGCCGCGCAGGCCCTTGACCAGGGCATCGGCACCCACGGTGCGGCAAAAGTCGACGATGAGGCCGTCGGTTCGCACGGCTCTGGCTCCGGGGATGTCGGCGATGGCTGCCGAGGCGAGGCGGACTCGTTCGTCGGCGCCGAGCAGGGGCGTCTTGGTCGAGTTGTGGGCGACGGCGATGATGACCTCGTCGAAGAGCCGCGCGGCGCGGCGCGCGATGTCGACGTGGCCCACGGTGATGGGGTCATAGGTGCCCGGCAGGACGGCGATCGTCATGGCTCGACGCTACCGGGTTGCTCGGGCCGCACGTCGGCATAGTGCAGCCGGGTCTCGCCGTAGTCCTTGACGTCGTAGGCGTCGAGGGTGGCGGGCCAGGTGGGGACGACCGCGCGTGTGGAGCCCTCGAGCACCACGAGGGCGTCGGGGGCGAGCAGGGGCGGGAGGGCCGCGAGCACCGCGTCTACCTCGGCGGCGGGAAGGTCGTAGGGCGGGTCGATGAGGACCAGGTCGAACTCGCCTGCGGCGCGGGCGAGGTAGGGCAGGGCCTTCTCGCGCGCCACCTGGGCGCGGGTGGCAAGGCCGAGGTCGCGCAGGTTCTGCTGCAATACCCGCGCGGCGGCCGTGCTCGCTTCGACGAACACGGCACTCACGGCGCCCCTGCTGAGGGCCTCGATCCCGAGCGCACCGGAGCCGGCGAAGATGTCAAGCACCCGCGTGCCACGCAGCGCATCGGCATGATCGAGCCTGCTAAACAGCGCCTCGCGCACCCGATCGGTGGTGGGACGCGTGCCCTTCGGTGGAACGGCGAGGCGACGCCCGCCGAGCTCGCCCGCGATGATCCTGGTCACGGCGTCCAGCGTAGGTCACGCTCAGGGCAGGACGCCGTGCACGCACACCTCGAGGGTCTGCACGTCGTTACCCTGCAGCGCCATGGCGGTCCCGGACTGGATGTAAATCAGGTTCTCGTTGGGCGGGGCCTGCTGTGTGAAGGTGAACTCGTAGCCAGACGAGGACGATGGGTTGGAGCTCACGTAGTAGACCGTCGCGCCCGACGCGAGATAGGCGTCAATCACCGGCTGGATGTCGACCGTGATACCCCATCCATAGAAGAAGGGATCCTCTGCTTCGTCGATGAGGCCCTCCACCGTGAGGGTCGAGCACACCTGGCCCGCGCTCGTCACGGGGGCGGACAGCGACCAGGTGTACCACTGACCGTTGTCTGGCTCTGGAGGGGGAACCTCGTTGTTGTAGCCGCACACCTCGACCTTCGCGACCTGCCCTGACTGGATCGGGGTGTTGTTGCTGTACTCGCTGAACACGCCCGAGGTATCCGTGTTGCCCACGATGACCAAGGGCGAGGTTCGAGGCTCGACGATTTGACCACCGTTGTTGACCTGGATTTGCGACGGATCATCGTGGTTCCACGGCCGTTCGTCGGGATCCACGGTGATGGACCATTCCACCGGGGTGTCGGACGTGGTGGTGACCTCGACGATCGCGCAACTGGACAGCGGTGACGACACGGTCCAGGTGATGTCGATGATCTCTGTATTGTCGCCCGGGTCGATGCCACCGCCGCCGCCCCCGCCACCGCCGCCCTCGCTCCAGTCGCCCGCCGCGGCCGTCGCCGAGAACCAGGCGTCGTCTGTCCAGGCCGCCTGTGTGACAACCGGAACCGCCGCGAGGGCGCCAAGGCCGAACATGGCGGCGACGAGCGCGAGGCGCGGACGGCGGTTCACGAGGACACACCTTCTCTCTCACGACGAGGACGCGCGAGGGCTATCGCGAAACCGCCCGCCGCGAGGGCGCCGCCCGCGAGCGCGACCACTGCCCAGGGCACAGTGCCTCCGGTGACAGGCAAGGGCACCCCCGTGCCACCACCTTCGCTGTCGACTCCGCCGTCTCCCCCGACGGCCGTGTCCTCGGACTGCAGCGTCACGACACCAAGCGCCGATCCGGTTCCAGCGGAGACCGTCTCGGGCAGCGTGGCCGCCACCTCCAGGGTGTAACTGCCTGGTGCAAAGCGTCCGCCCGTCAGCGGCGGCGCGACGTCCTGGCACTGGCCGTCGCCGCACAACTGGATGTCCCACGCGATCTCCTGGGCAAGACCGTCACGCCTGACCCAATCGGAGCGCACCACGGTGGCGAGCTCGGGGATCTCGACGGCATGGGACCGCGTCACCGTCTCCCCTGGCAGGACCAGACCGAGGTCCACGTCGACGGCGACATCGACCTCCGCACGGGTAGTCCCGATGGATCCAGCAAGGGCGGCGCAGGCGGCCAAGAGGACAGCGATCAGGGCAGCGGCAACGGCCTGCGCGACGCGACTCACGGCGCGCCTCCTGCGGCGCTCGAAGCTTCCGCCGATGGGTCGCGACTCGGGGCAGGGTCGCGTAGAAGGGACAGACCAAGCAGCGCACCGATCGCAATCATGGCGGGGATCACCACGCCCGGGCGACTGATGTCCGCGATGACCTCGCCCAACCCAGGAACCACGGCCGCGACCTCCCAGATGTCTCCGTCCATGTAATACGGCTCGGGATCGTCGACCGGGTTGGCGTCGCCGCGCAGCGTGAGCGCGACGGCGTCACCGTGCGACGCGATTTCGACCACGCGGTGAGTGACCAGCTCCCCAGTCACCGTCGACGGCAGCGACACGATGTCGCCGACCGCTACCTCGGCGACGTCGAGCGGGCGATCCACGATCAGCGCTCCTGTCGGAATCTCGGGCTCCATGGAACCCGAAACGACGATCAACGGCTTGATCCAGCCTGCGGCAGTGGCGAGCCACACCAGACATGTGAGCACGCCAAGGGCGGCGGCGGCCCACAGGGCCGCGCCGCCGAGCGCGCGCAAGATCCGGATCATCGCCAGCCGCGTAGAGCGAGGGTCAGCTCGCGGTGCCGACGACGAGGACGGAGAAAGTCCCCGAGGTGTTGATGTAGGTCTCGGGCCAGGTGTCGTCCGTCGAGACTGTCACGGTGAAGGTAGTGGTGTCGTCGGGAGCGAGCGTGGTGGCACCCAATGCCCCGATGGTGACGCTCGCGGGATCGGTGCCGGTGAAGATGGCACCGAGCAGGTCCTGCGCCACGGGAGTCGCGAGGTCGATGTCCGACGTCCCCGCGTTGAGGAGCCCGAGTTCGACGTCGACACTCGAGCCGGGCACCAGGCCCACGAACGTATCCGCGGGAATCTCGATGACGACATCCTCGCCATCGATTGTCGAGTCCGTCGAGTCAATGCCTTCATCGAGCCACGCGCCGTCAGGCTCCACACGACCTTGGAGATCAAACGTCGCAGCCTCGGCCTCGGCGCTGAACCACACGTCGTCGGTCCACGCGGCGGTCGTCACAGCGGCACCGATGCCCGCCACAGCAATTCCCGCGAGGACGAGTTTGGCGCGGTCGCGCCTCAGCGATCGCGAGTCACGGTCGGTCATGAGCTTCCCCTTACCTCGACAGTGCGCGGCAGCGGGCCACGCGTGGCCTCGGGCACGGGGCCACGCTTTTAATATAGGCAAAACCCCACGAAAAGGGCACCCTCAATGCGAAACCCGCACCGCACGGGATCAGCCGCGCTCGAGGAAGGCCTCTCGCTCGGGATCGAGCCACGCGGCCACGGCCGCATCGAGATCCGGGTGATCCGTCAGCGACGGGTCCGCGTCCACCACGGCGACCGCGAGCGCGCGCGCCTCGTCGATGAGAGGCGCGTCTCGCACCGCGCGCAGCAGTCTCAGCGACGAGCGCCCACCCGACTGCGAGGCGCCCAGCACATCACCCTCGCGGCGCAGCTCAAGGTCCTTCTCGGCGAGGACAAACCCATCGGCCGTGGCCGCGAGCGCATCGAGCCGCTCGTGCGCCGTAGTCCCCGGCGCCGCGCGGCTGACCAGCAGGCACAGCGACGGGAGGTCGGAGCGCCCCACGCGACCACGCAGCTGATGGAGCTGCGAAATGCCGAAGCGCTCGGCGTCGAGCACCACCATCATGGTGGCCTGGGGCACGTCGACGCCCACCTCAATCACCGTGGTCGACACCAGCAGAGGGGCCTCGCCGTTCGCGAAGGCCGCCATCGCCGCGTCCTTGTCATCGGGCGCAAGGCGTCCGTGCATGGCCCCCATGCGCACCCCAGCAAGTTCCGGGCGGCCGGCGAGGTCCTCCAGCGTGGCCGCCACCGAGGCCAACGGCACCGCCGCGTCGGCCGCGGTGTCACCCTCGAGCATGGCAACCGCACCCGCATCGCCCTCGTCGGCCGGCTCTGGCTCGTCCGCATCGATGCGCGGACACACCACGTAGACGCGTCGACCCGCGTCGATCTCCTCGCGCGCCCGCGCCCAGGTGCGCCTCAGCCACGCCTCGTTGTCGGCCGGCACCACGTGGGTCACGACCTCGACGCGCCCCGCAGGGCGCTCCCCGAGCACCGAGGTCTCCAGGTCACCAAACACCGTCATCGCCACCGTGCGCGGAATGGGCGTGGCCGTCATGACGAGCGTGTGGGGCGGATGGTCGCCTCGCTCTCGCAGCGCATCGCGTTGCTCGACGCCAAAGCGATGCTGCTCGTCGACCACCACCAGGCCCAGGTCCGCAAACTGGACGTGCTCGCTTAGCAGCGCATGAGTGCCCACGACGATGCCGGCGGCACCCGAGGCGGCCTCCGCGAGCGCCTGCCTCTTCGCGGTCGCACCCAGCGAGCCCGTCAGCAGCGCCACCCGGGTCGCGCCCTCGGCTCCGGTGAGCATGCCGCCGTCCGCGAGTGGGCCCAGCAGGTCCCTCAGCGACCGTGCGTGCTGTGCGGCGAGCACCTCGGTCGGGGCGAGCAGCGCCGCCTGACCACCGGCATCGATGACCTGCGCCATCGCACGCACCGCCACGACCGTCTTGCCCGCACCCACATCGCCCTGCAGCAACCGCAGCATGGGCCGCGAACGATCGAGATCGGCCGAGATCTCGCGGCCCACCTCCACCTGCGCTCCGGTCAGGGGGAAGGGAAGGCGCGCGTCGATCGCGTCGAGCAGCCCGCCGGAGCGCGCGGGTCGCGGAACGGAGGTGAGCGCCGCATGCGCCGCGCGACGCCTTGCCAGCGCGGTTTGCAGCACAAAGGCCTCCTCGAAGCGCAGGCGTTCCCGGCCCCGTCGGTAGGCGGACTCGTCGTCGGGCGTGTGTACCAGGCGCAACGCCTCGAGTAGCGTGGGCAGGCCCCGTTCTTCGCGCAGCGCCGCGGGCAGGGGGTCGGGCACGTCCGCCTCGGTGAGCGGGTCGAGCACCGTCCGCACGGAGCGGCCAATGCGCCACGTGGGTACCGCCGCCGACGCCGGATAGATGGGGATGGGCCGGGAGGCCTCGAGCATCGCCTCGCCCTCGTCGGCCGCGTCGACGCCCACGATGAGGTAATCGGGATGGGTGAGCTGACGACGGCCGCGATACTCCCCCACGGTGCCGGTGAACAGGCCCGTGCGTCCCGCGCGCAGCTTGTCCTCATGCATGCGCAGCACGCCGGGGCGCTTGGCGAAGAAGGTCAGCTGGAGGGAGGCGGTGCCGTCCGTCACCACGGCCTCGAGCATGGCGCCGCCGCGCGAGCGCATGGACCTCACCCGCGCCTCACGCACCTGCGCCATCACGGTGACGTGCTCCCCCACGGTGAGCGCCCCCATGTCGGTCATGGTGCCCGGCGAGTCGTACCGGCGCGGATAGTGGCGCACCAGGTCTCCGACGGTCGTGAGACCAAGCTTGCTCAGGCCGCCCGCGGTCCGCGCACCCAGCACCGCCTTCAGTGGTTCGGCGAGCCGGTCGCTCACGCGCGCGCCTCCACCCCGATCAGCACGGCCGGCGAGTGCTGCCCGCCGCGGTACACGGTGACATCCGCGCTGGGGGCGGCCGCCCGCACCGACATCTGCACGGCCGTGGCGACGCCCTCGGGAACGCCTGAAGCCAGAATCAGCGACACCACCTCGGTGTCCTCAGTCACCATCGCATCCACATCGTCGTCGAGGGCGTCACCCGTCGAGCGGCCCACGCGGGTGCGGGCGACAGCCGCCGCCATCTCTTCCGCGAGCACCTGACCGGGCGTCAGCAGCGCGGCCGCCGCGACCGCGGCGATCACCTGGCCGTCGTGGTCGGCCTCGAGCACCGTCAGCGCGGGATGGCGACGCCTCTCGGCGAGTTCGCGAGCCGCCGCGCGCAGATGAGGATGTCCCGCGACCACCACGGCGTGTTCGGAAGAGGCGTCTTGTACGGCACGGCGCAGCGCGCGACGCTTCAGCGTCGTGGGATCGGGGACCACGAGCACCACCGCGCCGGCATCGGCCAGCGGCTCCGCCAGCCCCGGGCACACGGTGAGGGCGACGATGCCGGTCGCCGAGCGGTCAGCATCATGCCCCGCGAGGACGTTGCGCGCCACGATCTGGTTGGCGCGGTGGCGAATGCCCAACTCGACGGCGGCGTGCGGCTCATCGGTATGCACGTGGGCCTGCCACAGGTCGTGCGCGCCGGTGACGGCCACCGAGTCGCCCAACGCCTCGAGTTCGGCGGTGAGCGCCTCGCGAATGTCGTCGGCATCACGTGTGACGAACATGACCTCGTACGCGCCACCGTCGTGGCCGTGGAGGCCCTCGGTGGTGACGCGGCGCGCACCGTCCCTCAGCTCCCACGGAACCTCGTCCAAGGTGGCGAGCGCATCGGCCCCGGCGATCGCCTCCGCGAGCGCCTCCAGCTGGAGCACCAGCCCGGCCGCGCCGGCATCGACCACACCGGCGTCGCGCGCGGCGGGCAGGTCGGCGTGCGTGCGCGCGAGCGCGGCCCGCGCCGCCACGACCGCGGCGACGGCAGTGTCCCCCACGGAGGCCTTGGCGCTGGCGGCGGCCGTGGCTCCATCTGCGGCCGCGCGCGCGGTGGTGAGGATGGTGCCCTCGACGGGACTCGCCACGGCGAGGTAGGCGGCATCGGCCGCCTCCGCGAGCGCGGCCGCGAGGTCACCGGCCTTCAGTCGCGCGAGCCCGCCGTGGCGGTCCAGGCGGGCCAAGAAGGTCGTGAGGTATTGGCTGATGATGACGCCCGAGTTGCCGCGTGCGCCAAGCAATGCGCCGCGGGCGAAGGCGGCGACGACCTCGCGATGCGTGGCATCCTCTGGCAGCCGCGTCACGGCGCGGTTACCCTCGTGGAGCGTGAGGTAGATGTTGGTACCCGTGTCGGAATCGGGCACGGGGAACACATTGATCGCATCGAGGCGGCCGCGGGCCGCCTTCATCGCCCGAGCGCCCGAGTCGAGCCACCGGCGAAGGTCGTGCGATGCGGCCATCGATCCCTTTCTTCCCGCCGACGATTGCCGGCCACGTCGCGCCTATGCTGTCATGGAGGACCGACACGGGACATCCACGCACCCCGCATTTGCCCGCAGGGGTCACTGTCAGTTACCCTAGTGCGGTTGCCCGGCGAGGCTGGGCTCTCAAACGTGGCGCGCCGACTCACGGCCGCGCAGGAAACTTTAGGAGAACTATCGTGGCTGCCAACTGCGACGTCTGCGGCAAGGGACCGTCCTTCGGTCACAGCATCTCGCACTCGCACCGCCGCACCAAGCGTCGCTGGAACCCGAACATCCAGCGCGTTCGTGCCGTGGTCGCGGGTACCCCCAAGCGTGTGAACGTCTGCACCTCGTGCCTCAAGGCCGGCAAGGTGCAGCGCGCGGTCTAATCCCCGCGTCTCGCGAGCCGCACGTTCCTCACGGAGCGTGCGGCTTTTGCTTTGCCCGCGGCCGATGCCGTGGCCGGCTCGACCGGCTGGGCCACCTCACGCGAAGTGGTCCCAGCCCGCCACCGTTGGCGCCTCCCCGTCCACGGTGAGCCCCGTGCCCTCCTCGACCATGCCCACCACGGTCCACCCGGCCGGCACCGCCGACTCGCGTGGGAAGCACGCCAGCATGTGGTGGTCCTCTCCCCCGCCCAGGGCCCACGCGAGGGCGTCGGCGTCCAGGGCCTGCGCGGTGAACACCGCAGCCTCGTGGACGGGGATCAGCACCGAGTCGAGGGCGAGGCGAACCTCGGACGCCCGCGCCATCCGTGCTCCGTCGCGCGCGAGCCCATCCGACAGGTCCATCATGGCGCTGGCCCCGTGCAGCGCGGCCTCGAGCCCGGCCCCGATACGGGGCCGGGGCCGCACAAACAGGTCGATCGCGTCCTGGGCGTATCGCACGCCCGCCTCCAGCTGAGCGAGTCCCGCGCGGGCCGCCCCGAGCGGCCCCGAGACCGCGACCACGTCGCCGGCCACGGCATCGGCCCTCGTCACCGGCTCCGTGCCGTGAGTCTCGCCGAGCGCCGTGACCGACACCACGATCTCGCTGCCGCCGGAGAGGTCGCCGCCCACCACGCCAACGCCGTGCGGCTCGCACGCCTCACGCAGGCCGTCGGCGAAGCCAAGCACCCACTCGACGGACGTGTCTCCCGGCAGCGCGAGGGACACCTCGAGGGCGGTCGGCACCGCGCCCATTGCATCGATGTCCGCAAGATTCTGCACCGCGGCGCGCCACCCCACGTCGGCACCCGTCGACCACTCGGTGCGAAAGTGGCGGTTCTCGACGAGCATGTCGGCGCTCACCACCAGATCGCCGTCCACCGCGATCACGGCGGCGTCGTCACCCGAGCCCAGAATCTCCGCGTCCGTCTGGGGCAGGCGCGGGGAGAACAGGGCGATGAGGTCGTCCTCGGACATGTCTGCGACGCGGGTCATGGGACGAGGGTAGGCCACGCGTGCGGCGGGCCCGCACAGCCCGACTACCCTTGTCCCATGCGCATGACCGGTCCCTCGCTCGCCGCTTGGGCGGGCATCGCGGCGGCGGCTCTCACGGGATGCGCACACGCCGTCGTGGTCGAGCCGGCCACCTACGCCGCCGATCCCGATTGCGCCAAGGTGATGCTCGCAATCCCCGAGACCATCGGCGGGCTCGAGCAGCGCGGGACCACCTCGCAGGCCACCCAGGCGTGGGGGGACGAGTACGAGCTCATCGCGCGCTGCGGCGTGGAGCCGCCGGGCCCCACCACCGAACAGTGCGTCAGTGTCACGACGAGTGGTGTCGACGTGGACTGGTTGGTGCGCGAGGAGGACGAGGCGTGGGTCGCCACGGTCTTTGGCCGCTCGCCCGCACTCGAGGTGACGGTCCCGCGAGTGCGGGCGGACGATGCCGTGGCTGAGCTCCTTGCGGAATTTTCCGGGCCCGCGTCGCTCGCCCCGGTGAACAACCTCGCGTGCCGCTAGCGCGTCACCCCAGGTAGGTGGCCGTCACGGAGTCGATGACCTCCTGGTGTTCGGCGGCACTGAGCGCCCTGTCGAACACGAGGACGGCAGCGACGTCCATGTCGAGCGACGGGTTGCCGTCGATCTCGGCGCCCAGCATGATCTGATCGGCCGCGGTGGTGTAGGTGTACGCACCCGCACCGATCTCGGCCCCGTCGCGGTAGTGCACGAACTCCTCGTCGCGGTAGACCACGGACTGGACCAGCCAGCCGGTTCCCGTGCCGGCCACACCCGAGTCGTGGTCGGCACACCACCCCTGGACCGCAAGGTCCCCATCGGTCGCGACGGTGGTGCCGAAGGTCATACCGCAGTACGGCGCTCCCCACGAGAAGCCTCCCCAGCCCACCGAGTCGTAGCGCACCACCGTGACCACGGTGCGGTCGGCCGCACCGAGCGGCATGTCCTGCAGGGAACCGACGCGGCGAAGGGAATCCCCGTCACCGTCGAAGGACACGGCGGGCAGGCCCGAGGGAGTCTGGACGTCGCCGAGCGTCGGATCGCCGGTGACGAGGTCGAGGTCGTTTCCGGCCGTGGACTGGTCGGCCCACGCGCTCACGGTCGGGCCGCTCACCCCTGTAGTTGAGACCAGGCACAGCACGGTGTCGCTTGCGTACGGCACCGCGCATCCCACACCCGGTACCGGCGGCGCCGTGGGAGTGGCCTGTGCGGCGGTCGAGCCCGCGGACTGATTGCCCGTCTCATCCACGGCCGTGACGACGTACGCGTACGCGGTGCCGGCGGTCACGTCGGTGTCGACGTACCCGCTGTCCGTGACGGACGCCAGCGGGGTGTCTGCCTCCGGATCCGGCGTCGCGGGCGCGGCGGCGCGATAGACCAGGTACTCATCCAGATCCGGCTCACCGCTGTCGTCCCACTCCAGGGTCACCTTGGCGATGCCCGCCGTCGCGGTGAGGGCCGCGGGCGCCGCAGGCGGCGTGGTGTCCGGCTCGGGTGCCGCGGGGATAGCGTCCGCCGTCGCCGAGGCCGCGGACTCATGCCCCGCCGCGTCGAACGCCGTCACCGCGTAGGTGTAGCTGACGCCATTGACCACGCCGGTGTCGAGATAGGAGGGCTCGGTGACCGTGGCGATCGGGCTGTCGACCGCGGGGTCGATGGCGCCCGGCTGCTCCGCACGATAGACGTGGTATCCCTCGAGGTCCCCGTTGGCATCGGCCGCCGGGCCCCAGGTCAACGCCACCTGAGCGTCGCCAGGATCAGCCGTCAGACCGGCCGGAACGGTGGGCGGCCCGTCCTCCACCTCGCCGGAGATGTACTTCTCGTCGAGGTAGGCGGTCAGTTGTGCCAGCTCGTCGCCGTCGAGGACCCGGTCGTAGACCACCACCGCGGCCACGTCCATGTCGAGCGTGGGTGCGCCGTCCACCTCGGCACCGAGGATGATGCGATCGGCCGCGGTGTTGAGCGCGACGGTGCCGTCGTCGATCTCGACGCCGTCGCGGTAGTGGGCGAAGGTGCTGCCGTCATAGGTGATGGCCTGCACGAGCCATCCTGCCCCGGTCCCTGCCACGCCCGAATCGTGGTCGGCGCACCATCCCTGGAGGGCAAGGTTGCCAGTGGCGGACACGCCCGTGCCGAACGTCATCCCGCAGT
Source organism: Demequina sp. NBRC 110051 (assembly GCF_002090055.1). Lineage (GTDB taxonomy): Bacteria > Actinomycetota > Actinomycetes > Actinomycetales > Demequinaceae > Demequina. The sequence goes on along the minus strand of NZ_BBRH01000020.1, from coordinate 17,653 downwards.
ACGGGGCGCCCCACGCGAAGCCACCCCATCCGCCCGAGTCGTAGCTCGCGACCACGGCGACGGTGCGATCGGCGTCACCGAGCGGCATGCCGTTGAGGCCCCCGTCACGCTCGAGCGCGTCGGCGTCACCGTCGAAGGCGATGGCGGGCATGCCGCTGGGCGACGTGGTCATCTCCGGATCGCCATGAGGGTCGTCGAGGTCGTTGCCGCGCCCGGATTGATCCAGCCAGCCTCCGACGTGGTTGGCCCCATCCTTGATGACGTTGAGGTCGGACTCGAGGTGCAGCGCGAGACCGTCGGCCGGGAAGTCCCCGGTGAGCGGCGCGAGGCTGACCGAAAAGTCGACGCTGTCGATCGCGCCGGGGCCCTCGTACTCGCCGTGGGATGCGTCCGCGACGGTCGCGGTGACCGTGTGCGGGCCCTCGGCGACACCGGTGAAGGTGTGGGTGCCGGTGGCTCCCATGACGGTGACGTGCTCGCCGTCGTCGAGGGTGAGGTGGACGTGGTCGCCCGCGGCGAACCCACCGCCGGTCTGCCACGTGACCGCCACGTCGCCTCCGCGCACGGTCTGGCCGTCCGTGGGTGCGGTGATGGTCACGGTGGGTGGCTCGGGCTCCTCGACAATGCCGTCGAGGTAGGCCTGGGCGAAGTAATCCTGAATCTGGGCCTGCTCGGTGGGCGACACCGCGCGGTCGTAGACCAGGATCTCCGCGACATCCATGGCGACCTTGCGGTTGTCGTTCAGCTCCGCGCCCAGGCGGATGCGGTCCGCACCGGTGTCATAGGCCTGGGTCCCGGCGTCGATCTCCACGCCGTCGCGGTAGTGCACCCAGGCGTCGTCGTCGAGCACGATGGACTGGACCAGCCAGCCCTCGCCATCGGCGGGCGAATCGGAATCGGCGTCTCCTGCGCCGCCCCAGCCTTGGATCCCCAGGTCACCGTCGGAGGTGCGCACGGGCCCCCAGGCCTCACCTGTGTAGGGCGCGCCATACGTGAACCCGGCCCAGCCGCCGGTGGTCGAGGATCCGTCGTAACGCACCAGGGCGAAGACGGAGCGGTCCGCGCCGTCCGTGGGCAGCCCCGCAAAGCCTGAGCGTCCCATGCCGTCGTCCACACCGTCGAAGCTCACCACGTTGTGGCCCGCGAGCGCGCCGGTGATGAGGCTCGGTGAGCCCGTGGTGGCCGCGAGCGCATTGCCCGACGAGGTGAGATCCGACCACGCGGTCACGGCGCCCCCGGATGCGGTCACGCCTTGGTCGCCCTGGAGTCGCATGACAAGGCCCTCCGTGACGGGCGCGGCGCACGGGCCGCTCGCCGTGAAGACAGCCGTGAGGGTCGAGTCCACGTCGGGCACCGTGGCGACGTGTGACGCAGCGCCGCCGTCGGACCAGTGATCGAAGACATACCCCTCGCCGTCCAAGCACTGCGGGGTGCGGGCCGTGACGGTGTGTTCGAAGCCGATAAGGGTGTCGTGCACCCACGGCGTGGAGCGCGGCACACTGTCGAGGTTCACGATGAGCCCGGCCGGCTCGGTGGCAAGGGTGAGGTCGACCTTGTCGGGGAACACCTCGACCGTGTCGGTGCCGACCAGGCCGTCGGCGTCCGTCACCGTCAGGGTGACGCGATACCAGGTCTCATTGCTGTAGTCATGCCCGCTCGTGGGAATCTCGAATTCGCCACTGGGGCCATTCGGGATGAGGTCCGCAGGGTGGAAGTGGTTGTCGTGACCAAACTGGACGGTCCACGCATAGTCCGCGTCATCGAGCGTCCCGTCGTCGCTCGCGGACCCAGACACGGCGATGGTGTCACCCGCACGGAAGAGCGCGCCGCCCACCGGCGAGGTGATCTCCACGTCGGGCGCGACGCCCGCTTGGATGCGGATGCTGTCCGAGGCGACCGTGTGAGACCCATCGGAGACGCTGACATACGCGTCGTAGGGGCCGTCCACCGTGTACGTGTGAGACGCCGTCGCTCCCGTCGCGGTGGTCCCGTCCCCGAAGTGCCAGGTGTATTCCACCTGGTCACCCTCGGGATCGGTCGCGCTCGCGGTGAACTCCACGTCGAGCGGTGTGGGGCCCTCGGTGACGTCGGCCGCGGCCGACGTCACCGACGGAGCCTGGTTGCCGCCCTCGTAGACCACGCGGCGAATCTGTCCGGTGGCGATCAGTGCGTAATACAGTGCCCCGTCGCCGCCCTGCTCGATCGAGACCACCGTCGTCGGGTTACCGGGGATCTGCTCCGAGGGTCGGAACGGGAAGTCGCCCGTGACCGTCTCCCCCGACTCGTCGAAGGTGAGGTAGCGAATCATGTGGCGGGTGTAGTCGCCGTAGAAGTACACGCCATCCCAGGCCGCGGGGAACTGAGTGCCGCGGTAGACGAAGCCTCCGGTGAGCGACGCGTTGTTGTCGGCCGAATTCGCGTGTTGGTAGGCGAAGATCGGCTCGGCCTCGTCCCCCGCCACGATGGGGCATTCGGGAAAGTCCGTGTAGGGCGCGGGGCCCTCGCAGTACGGCCACTGGTAGTTGAGTCCGCGATACGCCTCGTCGTACTTCACGAGGTGCACGTCCTCCCATGACTCGGGGACGTCGTTGCCGCCCACCTCGCCGACGAACATGCGGTTGGTCTCGGTGTCCCAGCTGGCACGGAACGGGTTACGCAGACCGTACGCCCAGATGTACGGGTTGGCGCCGCCCGCACCGTCGGCGAACGGGTTGTCGGCAGGCACGGAGCCGTCCGTGGCGACGCGAATGATGCTGCCCGAGGCGTCCGTCAGATCCTGGGCGCGCTCGCCGTCGAACTTGTCGCCGTTGGTCAGCCACAGGTTGCCGTCGGGGCCGATGTCGAGCCCGCCGCCATAGTGGCAGCAGCTGGTGTATCCCGTGGTGTCCTGCCACACCACCATCTCCGATGCCGTGCTCGCGCGGCTCGTCAGTCCCCCGGCGTTCTCGGTGTGGGTGAAGCGGCTGATCCGGCCCTTGCCCGGCGTGGCCGGGTGGTAGTACACGTACAGGTAGCCGTTGGTCTCGAACTGAGGGTCGAGCGCGATGTCGATGAGCCCGCGCTCGGCGGTCACGTCGATGTTGGTGAGCGTCATGTATGCCTGGGTCTGCATCGGCACAGTGCCCGGATTACCGATGAGGATCCGGCCCTCCTTCTCGAGTACGAGCATCCTGCCGTCAGGCAGGAACGCCATTGAGATGGGCTGATTGAGGCCGGCCGTCAATACGGCCTCGTCGGTGAAGCCCTCAAGCGACAGCGGTTCCGCCGGTGTTTCCGCTGGTGCGAGCACCTGCTCCACACTGTCGGGACTGTCCTCGGTCGGCACGGGATCCGCCGCCGTCAGCGTCCCCACCACCGCCGTTATCACCGTGATCACCACCGCCTGGAACAGGCGCAGAAGTGGTGAAGTCCCCCATAGACGCACGCCAAAAAAGCTCATGATGTCGCTTCCCCCCGGAGCTATCAATGTGACCTACGTCACATGTGGGCATCGTAGCGCGAGGGGGCAATCGCGCAAGCGGGGCAGCGAAAATTGCCGGGCGACGGGCCCGGAACTACTCAGGAGACGCGCCTAGCGCAGCCCCACGGGCCGCGCGAGTGCCGTCTCGATGAGGGTCTGTACCAACTGCGGGTATTCGACCCCAGCGGCGGCCCACATGCGTGGGTACATGCTCGTGGGCGTGAAGCCCGGCATGGTGTTGATCTCGTTGATCGTGATCGCGCCGTCCTCGGTGACGAAGACGTCGACGCGGGCGAGCCCTTCGGCGCCCACCGCGCGGAAGGCGGCGATCGCAGTCTCGCGCACGCGGCACTCCACCTCGGGGTCGAGGTCCGCGGTCGAGACCAGGTCGACGGCCGCCTCGTCGAGGTATTTGGCCTCGAAATCGTAGAAGTCGTGGTCGCCGCCCGTGATGATCTCGCCGGGCACGGAGGCACGCGGGCCGTCCACGGTCTCGAGGACGGCAGTCTCGATCTCACGGCCGGACACGGCCTGCTCGATGAGCACCTTGGGATCATGCTTCACGGCATCGGCCACCGCGGCGTCGAGCGCGGACAGGTCCGTCACCTTGGAGATGCCCATCGACGAGCCCGCGCGGGCGGGCTTGACGAACAGCGGCAGGCCCAGCGCCTCCACGTCGTCCATGCGCTCCGCGACGCTGTCGCCGCGCAGCAGGGTGACGTCCGGAGTCACGGGAAGTCCCGCGGCGCGGAAGGCGGTCTTCATGAACTGCTTGTCCATGCCCGCCGCGGACGCCAGCACGCCCGATCCGACGTAGCGCACGTCGACGAGCTCGAGCGCGCCCTGCACGGTGCCGTCCTCGCCATAGGGCCCGTGGAGCACTGGGAAGACCACGTCGATCTCGGCCAGCGGCGCGACGGAACCGTCGGCGTCGAGCACCGACCAGGCGCGCTCCCCCGCTACTGCGGGCGGCAGCACCGTGCCCGCGCCGTCAGCCACCTCGGGCATCTGTCCGTCGCGGATCGTCCAGTCGGCGGGGTCGGCCGAGGCCGGCACCCAACGTCCCTCGCGGGTAATGCCGATCGCGATGACGTCGAAACGCTCGCGGTCGATCGCGCCCAGCACGCCGCCGGCGGTGACGCAGGACACGCCATGTTCGGACGAGCGGCCACCGAAGAGGACCGCCACGGTGGCGCGAGCCATCAGGCCCCCTCGGCCTTGCGCGGGCGAGAGACCAGGGCGTTCAGCACGTCCTGGATGGGGGCGCCGTCGTGGAGCATGGCCACGACCGCGTCGCAGATGGGCACGTCCACGCCGTGCGCACGCGCGAGCTCCTGGATCGACTGGGAGGTCTTGACGCCCTCCGCGGTACCTCCGGTGCGCGCGATCGCGTCCTCGAGGCTGAGCCCTCGACCGATGTGGGCGCCCAGTGTGTGGTTACGCGACAGCGGCGAGGCACACGTCGCGATGAGGTCACCCATGCCCGCGAGCCCCGAGAACGTGTCGGGCTGCGCGCCCAGGGCATTGCCCAGGCGCGTGATCTCGGCAAGCCCGCGCGTGATGACGGTTGCGGTGGTGTTGTGGCCAAAACCCAGCCCGTCCGCGACACCCACGGCGACCGCGATCACGTTCTTGAAGGCTCCGCACAGTTCGACGCCCACGAGGTCGGCGTTCGTGTAGGGCCTGAAGTAGGAGCTGGCCGATGCGCCGGCCACCAGTTCCGTGGCGTGCGTCGCGGTTCCCGCGACCACGGTCGCGGTGGGCTGACGCGAGGCGATCTCGCGCGCAAGGTTCGGCCCGGAGACGACGGTCATACGCTCGTCGGGGACGTTCCAGACCTCGGCGAGTACCTGACTCATGCGCTCGTGAGTGCCGATCTCGATGCCCTTCATGAGCGAGACCACCACGGCATCGGCCGGAACCAGGCTGGCCCAATCGGCGACCACGGAACGCAGGATCTGCGCGGGGAGGGCCACCGCGACGATGTCGGCGCCCTCGAGCGCCTGCGCGATGTCGGTGGTCGCGGTGAGGCCCTCGGGGAGGTCCAGGTCGGGCAGGAAGCGCTGGTTGCGACGCTCGGTGCGGATCTGTTCGGCCACCTCGGCGTCGCGTCCCCAGAGGGTCACGTCGGTGCCGGCATCGGCGAGCACGGCGGCGAACGTGGTGCCCCAGGCACCGGCGCCGAGGACGGCGGCGCGGGTCATCGGCCTCCCCCTTCGCGACGCATATCCCATGCCACGGCGGGGGCCTGTTCGCCCCGAATGTCTTCGAGCATGGCAGTCAGGCTACCCATGATTCGGTCGGTGGCACGCCGCAGGGTGTCGATGTCGCGGTCGGCTCCGCGGAACTCCGTCAGGTCGACGGGTGCGCCCGCGCGGACGACGACCTTTTTGGGCGGGATGAGGTGCGGTCGCTTGCCATAGGGGTCCAGCAGGTGCTGCGCGCCCCACTGTGCGATCGGGACCACGGGCACGTCGTAGTCGAGCGCCATTCGGGCCGCTCCCGTGCGCGCCACCATGGGCCACAGATCCGGGTCGCGCGTGAGGGTGCCCTCGGGGAAGACCGCGATCGAGTCGCCGCGTTCGAGCAGCTTCGCGGCCGCATCGACGGCGTCCTTGGCGCGCGCCGAGCCGCGGTGCACGGGCACCTGGTCGAGGCCACGCAGCCCGCGCCCGGCCAGTGGGATGTCGAACAGCGACGCCTTGGCGAGGAAGTGCGGCGCCTGGCCGTGGTCGTACAGATAGTGCGCGAGCGTGAACGGGTCCGCGTACGTCATGTGGTTCGACACGGCGATGAAGCCGCTGTCAGTCGGCAGGTTCTCGCCGCCGGACCACTCGCGCCGGGTGACGCCGAGCAGAATGGGCTTGATGAAGAACGCGGCGGTCTTGAACCCCGCGGGCATGGGACGGGGCATGATCAGGCGATCTCCGCACCCAGCGCCGTGAGCTTGCCGCGGAAGTTCTCGTAGCCGCGGTCGATGATGTCGATGTTCGATACGGTCGAGGTGCCCTCGGCCGCGAGCGCGGCGATGAGGTACGAGAAGCCTCCGCGCAGGTCCGGCACCTCGATGTCGGCGGCCGCGAGCGGCGTGGGGCCGGAAATCACGGCCGAGTGCTGGAAGTTCAGCTGTCCAAAGCGGCATTGCTTGTCACCCAGGCACTCGCGGAACAGCTGCACCTGCGCGCCCATCTGGTTGAGCGCACCGGTGAAGCCCAGGCGGTTCTCGTAGACGGTCTCGTGGACGATCGACAGACCCTTGGCCTGAGTCAGCGCGACCACCGTGGGCTGCTGCCAGTCCGTCATGAACCCGGGGTGGACGTCGGTCTGCAGCGCGATCGGCTTAAGGTCAGTGCCCGGGTGGTAGAAGCGGATGCCGTCGGCGGTGATGTCGAACTCGCCGCCGACCTTGCGGAACACGTTGAGGAAGTAGCCCATGTGACGCTGCTGAGCGCCGCGCACAAAAATGTCACCCTTCGTGGCGAGCGCCGCGCAGGCCCAGGAGCCGACCTCGATGCGGTCCGTCAGCGCCGTGTGGTCGTAGCCGCGCAGCTCGCTCACTCCCTCGATGGTGAGCGAACGGTCGGTGTCGACCGAGATGATCGCGCCCATGCGCTGGAGGGTGTCGATGAGGTCCTTGATCTCGGGCTCGACGGCGGCGTTGTGCAGCGTGGTGATGCCCTCGGCCATGACCGCGGTCAGCAGCAGCTGCTCGGTGGCACCCACCGAGGGGTACGTCAGCTCGTGCTTGATGCCCTTGAGCCCGTTCGGCGCGCTCAGGTGCAGGCCGTCAGGTCCCTCGGTGACGACGGCGCCAAACTTGGTGAGGATCTCGAGGTGGAAGTCGATGGGTCGGTCGCCAATGCGACAGCCGCCCAGGTCGGGGATCACGGCCTCGCCGATGCGGTGCAGCAGGGGCCCGCACAGCAGGATCGGGATGCGGCTCGAGCCGGCGTGCTGGGCGATCTGGAACGCGTCCGCGGCCGTCAGGTTCGACGTGTCGGCATGGAGGACGCCGGTCTCGACGTCGTAGTCGACGGGGGCGCCGTGCAGGCTCAGCAGCGACGAGACGATCTCGACGTCGCGGATCTGGGGCACGTTGCGCAGGGTCGACGGCGTGGAGCCGAGCAGGGCGGCCACCATCGCCTTGGAGACGAAGTTCTTGGCGCCGCGCACGTGGATCTCGCCACTGAGCGCACGCCCGCCTTGGACGCGAATGGAGTCGGTCATGGGGTCCATCTTCCCTTACCTGGGCTCAGAGTCCTCACCCGGCGCGCTCCAGAGGCGTGGCAGGATCGACTCTCATGACGGGTAGCACGGTGCTGTGTGCGGGGCTGACCACGCTAGACGTGGCGCATCTGGTGGACGGCGTGCCTCCTGCCAATCGCAAGGTGGCCTCGCACGATTTCTTTGTGGCGGCCGGAGGGCCCGCGACGAATGCGGCCGTGGCTGCTGCGCGGCTGAGCGGATCGTCACGCCTGATCACCGCCCTTCCCCACCATGCGCTGAGCGACCTCATCGCCGCCGATCTCGCGGGGTGCGGGGTCTCGCTCGAGGTGGCCGACTCCTCCCCCACCGGACCACCACTCACGGCCGCCATCATGGTGACACGCAGCACCGGCGAGCGTGCCGTCGTGTCGCCCACGGGGAGCGCGGTGGACGTGCCGGGCACGCCCGAGGGCTTCGATCCCGAAGGGTCCGTGGCGGGCGTGGGGGCGCTCCTGATGGACGGCTATCACCGACACCTGTCGCTGCCGTTGGCTCGCGCGGCCCGCGAGCGCGGCATCCCCGTAGCGCTCGATGCGGGCTCCTACAAGCCCCATACCGATGCCCTGCTCGCGGTCACCGACGTCGCGGTGGTCTCGAACGACTTCCACTTCCCCGACCTGGGCCAGGACCACTATGCAACGCTGGGCCGCCTGCTCGAGCGCGGTGCACGGGCGGCCGTGATCAGCCGCGGCGCCGAGCCCCTGCTCGTGTCGACCGGCGGCCCGGTTGTCGAGGTTCCCGTCGATCCCGTCGCGGTGGTCGACACGTTAGGGGCCGGCGATGTACTCCACGGCGCGCTCGCTCACCGCATCGCCACGCTCGGCCTGTCGCTCGATCGCTTGGCCGAGGATCTCGCGTGGGCCTCGCGGGTGGTCGCGGTGTCGCTCGGATCGTTTGGCACACGCGCGTGGCTCGCGCAGGACATGCCGTCCTAAAGGAGCGGCGGCGCCTCGCCGTCCGTGAGGACCCTGTCGGCGGCCGATGCCGTGGCCCGGATCGCTCGGTCGTTAGCCTTGTCGACGGTATCGACCCACGAGACGGCCTCTGGCGCGCTGCGCCCTGTGTCGACGCGGCGGGCAATCAGCCGCTCGCGCGTCACCTCCCACGGGACGTCGAGGAACCACAGTTCGTCCAGGAGAGGCCGCACCCGCTCCCAGCCGCCACCGGAAAGCCCCAGGTAGTTGCCCTCGACGATCACGACAGTCGCGCTCGCAGGGATGACGATGGCGTCGGCCACGGGCTCGTGAGCCTCGCGTGAGTACGCCGGCGCCGTGAGGGCGCGGCGGCCGGGCTCGCGAACGCGCGCAAGGAGCGCGACGAGTCCGTCCACGTCGAAGGTGTCGGGTGCGCCCTTACGGACCGCCAGCCCGCGCCGCTCAAGCTCGGCGTTGCGGAAGTGAAACCCGTCCATGGGGAGGACGACCGCTGAGCCAGCCACGGCATCGGCCATCCGAGCGGCGAGCGTGGATTTGCCCGCCCCTGGCGGGCCCGCCAGGCCGATCACGCGCGTCACGGCGCCGTCACGAACACGTTCAGCAGATCGGGGTGGTGGCCGTGGACGAGGACCGCGAAGACGACTGCATCGAAGAGCAGATGGACGGCAAGGACGTATCCGAGGGACTTGAAGCGCGCGAAGATCCACCCCTGGACCAGAGCGAACGGGATGGTGAGGGCCGGGCCCCACTCGCGGTACCCGAGTTCCCACAGGAAGGACACGAACACCATGGCCTGCAGGACGTTCGCCAGCGGTACCGGAAAGTGGCGGCACAGCAAGGCGAAGACGGTGCAGATGAAGAACAGTTCGTCCCACAGGCCGACGGCGTTGACGCCGACGAAGAGCCGGGCGATGTCGGTGTCGCCGGACAGGTCGGGCCAATTGAGATACGCCCCCGATCCGAGGAAGTAAAAGGGCAGGATCAGGTAGCCGGCCACCACGACGACGCCCAGGTAGATCCACTGCGCCCGGGTCCAGCGCCGGCCCGTCATGACCGGGAACGTGATGATGCGCTGGCGGGTGACCCAGCGGTCCAGCGCCCACGGCACGAGCACGGCGAGGCCTAGCGCGAGGGTGAAGCGCGCCATGCCTGCGTCGGACAGGTCGGCCCTCAGCGAGATGGTCGAGATGATGGCCTGGCCGAGCGCGATCAGGCCCAGGTCGCGCGCGAGGGCGCGATCGACGGCGACGGCGAGGATCAGGCCCACGATCAGCGGGACGTATCCCTCGGGGCGCACGTGCAGGGCGAAGAGCGGGATGGCCGAGCCGCACACCAGGGCGGCCGCGGCCACGCGCAGCCAGTCGCGGGCGTCGCCCGTCCACGCGGGCGCCGCGGGTGCAGGGGACGCGGGTGCGGGGGACGCGACGGCACGGGCCATGCGCGCCAGCATGCCATGCCGCCCCTCCCCACTTCGGTTTGGCCCACACTCGTGACGCATGTTGCCCGGCGTGACCCGCGAGCGGGTCACAGGCTCCTCACCCGTCACAGTGGCCCCAACCGTGGGCCAATCCGATACTGCGTCAGGCGGCGACGCGGCGGGTCAGCGCCGGGTAGGCCGCCAGCAACGTGACCTGGCGCACCACATTGAGGGTGAGGAAGCTGGTCCAGACCAAGCCATTCGACAGGCCCACCGTCGCGGCGCCGATCAGCAGCACGGGCACGAAGACCCCCAGCACGGACACCGCCATGGCGATGAACATCAGACCTGACTGGCCCGCGCCAAGGAAGACGCCGTCGAGCCAGTAGGCGCCCCACGACAGGAGCGGCAGCAGCGCGATCCATATCCAGTAGTCGGTCGCGGCGTCTCGCACGGCGGGCAGGCTCGTGAGGGCCGCGAGGATCAGGTCGCGACCCAGCCAGTACGCGGCGGTGAGGCCGATGCCGATGACGGCCATGGGTATCGCCGACGCCAGCACGGCCGCATGCAGCGAAGGCAGGTCGCCCGCGCCGGCGGAGTGCGCGACGAGCGCCTCGGCGGCATTCGCGTAGCCGTCGAGGGCGTAGGACGCGACGTTCATGAGCTGCAGCATGATCGCGTTGGCGGCGAGGATCTCGGGGCCAAAGTGCGAACCGATCGACGCGACGAACGTGACGACGGAGGTCAGCAGCGCGGTGCGGCCCATCAGCGCCCCATTGAACCGGGCGAGCGCTCCCCAGCCGCGGCGAAGGGTCGCGTCGCGCCAGTCCCGGGCGGTGGAGCGTTGCTCCGGGCTGAGGCGGCGCCACAGCATGATGACCGCGAGGGAAGCACCGATCCACTCGGAGCCGAAGGTGCCCCACGCGGCCCCCGCGGCTCCCCAGCCCGCGCCGCCGACCAGGACCAGGTCCAGCACGATGTTCGCGGCCGCCTGCACGGAAGCCACCAGCAGCGGGATGCGGGTGTTCTTCGCTCCGATGAAGTAGCCCGAGACGATCAGCGTGACGAGGAGTGCCGGCAGCGACAGGCCGCGAATCAGGGTGTAGGTGAGCGCGGCGTCGCGAGCGGGTCCGTCCGGCGCCAAAATGTGCAAGATGCCAGGCACGATCGCCCACATGAGGATCAGCCACGCGAGCGCCATCGCGCCCGCGAGGGCTCCCGCGCGCTGCACGTGCCGCACGGCCCCCACGCCGTCGCCCGCGCCCAGTGCGCGTCCCACCAGCGACGTGGTGCCCGCGCGCAGGAACGAGAAGATCCAAAACAGCGTCGAGATGACGGCGGCGCCGAGCCCCACCGCGCCCAGGTCGGTTGCGGTCGCGAAGTGTCCAAGTGCCGCGGTGTCGACGAGCCCGGCAAGGGGCACGGCGACGTTGGAGGCGATCGCGGGCAACGCAAGCGACGCCGCGGCCCGATGCGGAAGCGGTCGGGCGACGCGGCGTCGCTGCGGCTGAGATGAGGTGCTCGTGAGCGTCCTTACTGGGCGGGCCTGGCGGCCTCGACGACGAACTTCTCGTCGGTCTTCGCCGGGAGGGTCTTCGGGCGCCATGCGTCGCGGGTGCCCTCGAAGGCCGTGATGTCACCCTCGTTCTGCAGGGTCAGGCCGATGTCGTCGAGGCCCTCCATCAGGCGCCAGCGCACGTAGTCGTCGATCTCGAACGGCACGGTGAGTTCGCCGCACGTGGCGGTGCGGTCCTCAAGCGAGACGGTGATCTGCTTGCCGGGCTCGGTCTCGAGCAGCTTCCAGAGCAGCTCGATGTTCTCCTGGCTCACGATGCCGGTGACGAGGCCCTGCTTGCCCGAGTTGCCGCGGAAGATGTCCGCGAAGCGCGAGGCGAGGACGACCTTGAAGCCGTAGTCCTTGAGCGCCCATACGGCGTGCTCACGCGACGAGCCGGTGCCGAAGTCGGGGCCCGCGACGAGCACGGAGCCCGCCTTGTACTCGTCCTGGTTGAGGACGAAGGACTCGTCGCCGCGCCAGGCGGCGAAGAGCGCGTCCTCGAAGCCCGTGCGGGTCACGCGCTTGAGGTAGACGGCGGGGATGATCTGGTCGGTGTCGACGTTCGAGCGCCGCAGCGGGACGCCGATGCCGGTGTGGGTGGTGAACTTCTCCATGGCGGCTTCCTTTACGCGCCGGCGCCGACGAGGACGTCGGCATCGGCCAGGTCGGCGGGGCTGGACAGCGTGCCGCGCACCGCGGTGGCGGCGGCGACGAGGGGGCTCACCAGGTGGGTGCGGCCACCCTTGCCCTGGCGGCCCTCGAAGTTGCGGTTCGAGGTGGACGCGGAGCGCTCCTCGGGCTTCAGCTGGTCGGGGTTCATGCCCAGGCACATGGAGCAACCGGCGTTGCGCCACTCGGCACCGAACTCGATGAAGACCTTGTCGAGGCCCTCCTGCTCGGCCTGCAGGCGCACGCGCGCCGAGCCGGGCACCACGAGCATGCGGGTGTTCGGGGCCTTGGTGCGGCCCTGGATGATCTCCGCGGCGGCGCGCAGGTCCTCGATACGGCCGTTGGTGCACGAGCCCAGGAAGACGGTGTCGATCGCGAGGTCGCGCAGCGGCTGACCGGGCGTGAGGCCCATGTACTTGATGGCGTTCGCGGCGGCCTCGCGCTCGTCGGCGTCCGCGATCTCCGCGGGGTTGGGCACGGTCGCGGACAGCGGCAGTCCCTGGCCGGGGTTGGTGCCCCAGGTCACGAACGGCTCGAGGTCGGCGGCGTTGAGGGTGACCTCGGTGTCGAAGACGGCGTCGTCGTCCGTGGTCAGGGTGCGCCAGTAGTCGACGGCGGCATCCCATTCGGCGCCCTCGGGGGCGTGGGGACGGCCCTTGACGTACTCGAAGGTGGTCTCGTCTGGCGCGATCATGCCGGCGCGAGCGCCCGCCTCGATCGACATGTTGCAGATGGTCATGCGCGCTTCCATCGAGAGCTTGCGGATGGCCTCGCCGCGGTACTCCAGGACGTAGCCCTGGCCACCGCCGGTGCCGATCTTCGCGATGATCGCGAGGATGATGTCCTTCGCGGTCGAGCCCTCGGGCAGCTCGCCCTCGACGTTGATCGCCATGGTCTTGAACGGCTTCAGCGGCAGCGTCTGCGTGGCGAGCACGTGCTCGACCTCGGAGGTACCGATGCCGAACGCGAGCGATCCGAACGCGCCGTGCGTCGAGGTGTGCGAGTCGCCGCACACCACGGTCATGCCCGGCATGGTGAGGCCCAACTGGGGGCCGACCACGTGGACGATGCCCTGGTCGGCGTCACCCAGCGAGTGGATGCGGATGCCGAACTCCTTGGCGTTGTTGCGCAGCGTGTCCACCTGGGTGCGGCTGGTGAGGTCCGCGATCGGCTTGTCGATGTCGAGCGTGGGGGTGTTGTGGTCCTCGGTCGCGATCGTGAGATCGGGACGGCGCACCTGGCGGCCGGCCAGGCGCAGGCCCTCGAAAGCCTGGGGGCTGGTGACCTCGTGGCACATGTGCAGGTCGATGTAGATGAGGTCGGGCGCGCCGTCCTCACCCTTGCGGACCAGGTGGTCCGCCCACAGCTTCTCCGCGAGTGTGGTTCCCATGGTTTCCTCCATACTGCTCGACGTCTCACAATGCGAGACGTTAGTATCGCTCTATGGACAATCATAGCGGCGTGGGCGTCGTTGACAAGACGGCCGCCATCCTCAGTGCCCTCGAGAAGGGGCCGGCCACTCTCGCCGAACTCGTCACCACCACCCATCTTGCGCGCCCCACGGTTCACAGGCTCGCGCTCGCACTTGAACACCACCATCTGGTGGGCCGCGACGCCTCGGGCGCGTTCGTCCTGGGCGACCGGTTCGCTCAGTTGGCCGCCTCTGTGGGTGAGGACCGGCTCGTCTCCGCGGCGCTTCCCGTTCTCACCACGCTGCGCGACCGTACCGGCGAGTCGAGCCAGCTGTACCGCCCCCACGGCGACCAACGCATCTGCATCGCGGCGGTCGACCGCCCCGTGGGTCTGCGCGACTCGATCCCCGTAGGCACCACCATGACGATGACGGCCGGATCTGCCGCCCAGGTGCTGCTGGCATGGGCCGAACCCGAGCGCATGCACGCCGCCCTCGCGCGCGCCGTCTTCAGCGCGGCCGACCTTGAGCGGGTTCGCTCGCGCGGCTTCGCGGAGTCGGCCGGCGAGCGCGAGTCGGGGGTCTCCTCGGTCTCCGCTCCCGTGTGGGGCACCGCGGGCACCGTCATCGCGGCCGTGTCGATCTCCGGCCCCATCGAACGTCTCACGGCCCACCCCGCGGGCGAGCATGCCGACGCCGTCATGGACGCCGCACGCCAACTCTCGGACGTCTTGCGGCGCACGGAACACTAGTAGGCGACGTTGCGGGACCTCGGTCCCGTGCACGCGTGAGCAAACGGGAGTAAACCGGATGTCATGGACACCGTGGTCGTATACGAGTCGATGTGGGGTAACACCGCCGCCATCGCGGAGTCGATCGCGGGCGGTTACGGCGATGGAGCTGTCGCGATGACGACGGACAAGGCCACGCCTGCCGTCCTCGCCCGCGCCCGGCTCGTCGTCGCAGGCGCTCCCGTCCACGCGCTCAACCTCCCCACCGACGCGACCCGTGAATCGGCCCACGCGAAGGACTCCCCCGGCCACGTGCCAGCTGACCTCACCCACCCCACCATGCGCGACTGGCTCGCGACACTTCCGGCCGGACCGCGCTGGTATGCGGCCTTCGAAACGCGCATCGTGGGCCCACTGGGTCACGGCTCGGCGGATGCCATCGCGAAGCGATTCTCGGCGGCCGGCTACGAGGCCATCGACCGGCCTCACAGTTTCACCGTGACCATGCGTCAGCACACGGAGGCCCCCGCCGCGATGCTGCTACCGGGCCAGGAGCAGCACGCGTTCGAATGGGGCATTCACCTGCGCCACCTCGTGACTCACACGCCCGAGTTGGAGTAGAGCGGCCGCGCCCTTCGGCCTACCGGTGCGTCCCTGTGTCCGCAGCAGAGGACGGACTATTTTCGAGTTCCCGGCCGATGCGTCGCACCAGCGGGTAAACGCCGTCGCCCGTGGGCCCCGTATCGGCCACCACAAGCAAGATGGCGTCGGAACCCACGGGGCGCGACACCACTTGCTTCTCGGCTGCGTACACCACGTGCCCCTGCACGCCCTCAAGGCCCATGCCCCGGCCGATCACCGCGGCAGTCGCCGCCGCCATCGCCGCCGCCGCGGCGCCCTTCTCACGTTCCTCCAGCGACGCCGTGTCGAAGTGGGCGACGCCGTCGGCGTGGGCGACGACCACACGGGACACCCCGGGGTGCTCGACGAGCGGCGCCACCATCAGCGCACAGTCCTGCCGCGCGATCATGAGGCGATCCGGGTGTTCGACAAGGCGCGCAAGTGCTCCGCCTCGGCACCGGCGGCGCGCAAAGCCGCGGTGAGGTCCGTCTGGGCGTCCACGAGGATAGCGAGCAGATGGCCCGCATCGATGAGACACACCACGAGTGCCCCCTGCTCGGCGAGAGTGATGTTCGCGCCCGCCACACCCAGGGTGAACGATGTGGCGACCGTTGCGGCGAGCCCGTTGACGGCTGCCGTCAGCGCTGCGCCGCCGTCACGCTCCGCAAGCGGCACGTCGTCATAAAGCGCGATGCCGTCGGCGCGTGCGATGATCACGCGCCGCACCCCCGCAAGGCTTTGGCGCAGGCGCGCGGCAGAGATGAGTCCATGTTTGGGGACGATCATGCGCTCACCCGATCCTCGAGAGCGCCGTCGGCTAGCGCAAGGGCCGCCGTGAGCACGTCGACAACGTCCTCGGCATTGCGGGGGTCGCATGCCATCACGGCAGCGTCCGGCACCCCTACAAAACGAGCGATCTCACCGGCGTCCATCTGAGCGGGATCCCACCTGTTCGCGGCGACCAGGTACGGCACCGACGGCGCGAAATCGGCGAACCGGCGCACCACCGACTTCAACTGAGCAAGGGACTGCAAGCGACTCGCGTCCACGAGCAGCACATAGGCCCCCATACCCTGAGCGAGCAGCGGCCACATGAAGCTGAAGCGTTCCTGGCCCGGTGCGCCAAAAAGCGTGATGGTGCGCCTGGCGCCGATTTCGGACGCGAGCCGCACGGTGCCGTGGTCCATCGCCACGGTGGTCTGCTCCTTCAGGCGTGCCGTGTCATCGGACACCGCCCGCTCGGACGTCAGGAGGTCGTCTGCTGCGGTCGTAACAAAGGTCGTCTTGCCCGCCCCGAAGGGTCCGGCGACGAGGATCTTGGTGATGTCAGTCATGGCGTGACGAGTGTCCGGGGCGACCTCCGCGAGGGTCGCGGGGCCGCCCCCGACGTGTCAGATGTCGAGCGACTGCTCGATGGTCTGGAGCTGGCGGCGCGCCATCGCGAGGTTGGCGCGGTCGCGCGTCAGCACCAGGTAGATGAAGAGCCCCTGGCCCGACGCCGAGCTCACCAAACGGATGAGGTGGAACTGGCTGCCGAGCGTGATAAGGATGTCCTCGATGCGGTCTTCGAGTCCCAGTGAGTCCATCACGCGGAGCTTCGCGCGCACCACTTCGGTATTGCCCGCGGCCGCGAGCTCAAGGTCAACGCCGCCGCCCGCGGTGGCGAGAGTCATTCCCGAGTCGAAGTCGACCAGTGCGGCCGCCATCGCGCCGTCGATCGCCATTGCAGTCGTCATGGATTCATTTGGAGTTGCCATCGTTTTCCCTCCCCAGGGGCGCACCGCGGAATGCCGTGGCGCGATAGACGCCGGCACGCCAGACTTGCGCACCGGCCGCGAAAAAGGCCCCGTCGGATGACGGGGCCTGTCATATCCACTGCGATATCGCTGCAGGGGACGGCGTAACGTTACGTACCAAAAGGGGCAATGTCTACCAGGAGCGATACTCCCGTAAATGAGAAGGGACATAACGGTGCCAGCTCATCGTTCGACGCAGCTACAGCCCCGTCCCATCGTCGTCTTCGACGGCGACTGCGGCCTGTGCAACGGCTTCGTCGCATGGCTGATCCGCCGCGACCCACAGGCACACTTCCTCATCGCGGGCTCCGCAGGGGAGGTCGGTCGCGCCGCACTGTCCGCGATGGGGCTACCGCTAGAGATCGCGCAGTCGACGCTCGTCATTGCGCGGCCCGAGGGGCCCGCGTTGAAGTCCGATGCATCACTCACGGTCGCGGCCGGTCTCACCTGGCCGTGGCGTGTCCTCGCGCGTGCCGCTCGCGCGGTGCCGCGCCGGGCGCGCGACCGCGTGTACGACGCGATTGCCGCACGCCGGCCGCGCCGGCCGGCTGAGGATGCCGCCTGCGGCACTCCCCCGCCGGGGCTTGTCGATCAGTGGCGGGCGAGGCTTGCCTCACTCGAAGACGTCGCCGCGCTCACCGCCCGGTGACCGCGCACCACACACCACACCCGGCGCAACGCACGGCTCAGCGCACAGAGCGGCGAGGTGACGGCCCCGCACCATCATCCGGGGCCGTCACCTCGTCGCCCTGCGCACACATGCGCGCCGGGGAACGCGACCCCCTAGGT
>NZ_BBRH01000019.1 GCF_002090055.1 Demequina sp. NBRC 110051 | reverse complement strand
ACCTAGCGCCCGATCTCCGCCACGAAAGTGGGTTTCGTGGCACAAATGTGGTCACTTGCGCCACCGGCGGGGGGCCGATGCCGTGGCTCAGTCGCGCGTCTGCGCGACCCAAGCGCCGTGCAGGCCCGCGTAGGTGCCGCCCGCGGCGACGAGTTCGCGGTGGGGTCCGACCTCGGTGAGTTCGCCGTGCTCCATGACGGCGACGAGGTCGGCGCGCTCCGCAGTCGACAGGCGGTGGGCGATCACCACCGACGTGCGGCCCTGCATGAGGGATTCGAGCGCGCGCGAGATGCGCACCTCGGTCGCGGGGTCGACGGCGCTCGTGGCCTCGTCGAGGATGAGCAGGTCGGGGTCGCGCAGGTACGCGCGCGCGATCGCGACGAGTTGACGCTCGCCGGCACTGAGCAACTCGCCTCGCGGGCCCACGGGGCAGTCGAGCCCGCCGGGAAGCGACTCGACCCAGCCCTCGAGGCCGAGCGACTCGAACGCCGCGAGCGATCGCGCGCGCAGCTCGGATTCGTCCGCCTGGGGCAGCGCATAGGCAAGGTTGGTGAGCACCGAGCCGTCGAAGAGGAAGCCCTCCTGGGGCACCACGGCGACCGAACGACGCAGCGACTCCATGGGGACCTCGCGCACGTCCACCCCGCCCACCTTCACGGTGCCGGACGTGGGGTCAAAGAAGCGCGACATGAGACGCGCGAGCGACGTCTTCCCCGATCCGGTGGTGCCGACCAGTGCAATGCGCTTGCCCGCGGGCACCGTGAGATCGATGCCCTTGAGGACCTCGGGACCGCCGGGGTACGTCAGGCGGATCCCGGACATCTCGAGCTCGCCATGGCCGTGCGGGATGGGCGTGCCGTCCGCGCCAGGGTCGGCGATCGTCACCTCCTCGTCGACCAGCTCGAGCACGCGCTTCCAACCCACGAGTGCGCGCTGCATCTCGGCAAGCATCTCGATGATCCACATCACCGGGCCGGAGAACTGGTGCACGAGGAACGCCATCGCGACGACGGTACCCACCGACATCGAGCCGTTGACGGCCATGATGGTGCCACCGATGAGCGCCAAGCCCGTCGCGAGCGACTGGCCGATGACGGTCGAGGAGAAGTTCACCGACGCGAGGATCGAGGCTTTCTTCTCCGCGGCAAGGATGTCGTCGTTTTCCTCGCGCAGCTGGTCGCGCATGCGCTGCTGCACTCCGTAGGAGCGGATGGTAGAGACGCCGACGATCTGCTCGCTGGTCTTGCCCAGCAGGTCCGCCATCTGCTCGCGCACGTGCTGGAAGGCGCGGCTCACACGCGGCTGGATCCACATGAGGGAGCCGACCATCGGGATGAACGCGACGAGGATGATGAGCGACAGCTGCCACGAATACAGCATCATGACGGCAAACACCACGACAGACTCGAGGGCGGCGATGATCATCGCGGCGCCGGTCCACTGCATGAGGTCACGCATGGTCTCGACGTCGCCGGTCACGCGCGACACGTAGCGCCCGCGCTGCTCCTCGTTTTGGGTCAGCACGGACAGCTCGTGAACCTTGCGGAAGGCACGGATGCGCAGCGTGGCCAGTCCAGTCTCGGCCGCCGTGACCATGCGCACGCGCACGCGCCATGCGAGGACGGCAGCGATGACCAGCACCACCGCGCCGGCGGCGGCGTATTGGACGACTACATCGAGGTTGACGCCTCCGGGTGCCATGAGCCCCAGGTCCGTCACGCGCTGCGTCAGGAACGGCACGGCCGCACGTCCGGTCGCGGCGAAGGCCGCGAGGGTCAAGGTGACACCGAGGCCGATGCGGAACTCGGGGCTCACCGCAAAGCCGCGGCGGAACATCGTGCGGGTATCCATGGGCTGGCTCATCAGATGCGTCCCGCCTCTTCCTCGGCCTGGCGGCGCGAGTCCTCTTCGTAGGCGAGCACCAGCTCGCGATAGCCCCGGTCGCGCTCCACCAGGTCGGCGTGGACTCCGGCGTCGACCACGCGGCCCGAGTCGACGTGCACGATGGCGTCCGCGAGCATGATCGACGCGAGGCGGTACGCGATGATCAGCACCGTCGGGCCCTGTCCGTCGGCCGCGAGGCCGCGCAAGATCTCCTGCTCCACGCGCGGGTCCACGGCGCTCGTCGCGTCGTCGAGCACCAGGACGCGCGGACGCCGCACCAGGGCGCGGGCGAGCGCCAGTCGCTGACGCTGGCCACCGGAAAGGTTCATGCCGCGCTCGGCAAGAACGCCGTCGAGGCCCGACTGACCGTCTCGCGACAACTTCTCGATGACGTCGACGACGTTGGCGCGCCTCAGCGCGTCCCACACCTGCTCGTCGTCGTAGTCCTCGCCCAGGGTGACGTTGTCGCGCACGGTGCCGGCGAACACGAACGCGGTCTGGGGCACGAGCGCGACGTGGCCGCCGAGCCCGGCGATCTCCTCAAGGGAGATGTCGTCGAGCGTGATGGCGCCCGTCACAGGACGTGCCAGGCGCGACGCGGCGAGCGCCACCGTCGACTTGCCCGCTCCTGTCGCGCCCACGAGCGCGGTCACGGTGCCGGGCTCGAGCCGTAGCGACACGTCGCTGAGGATCATCGCGAGGTTGCCGTCGCCGTCGTCGGCGCCGATGTCGGCACCGTCGAACACGAGCGCCCCCGCGCCGTCCTTCGGAAGGTGGCGGTGGCCCGGCTCGTCGACCTCGGTCGCGGCCTGGGCGATCTCGCCGATGCGCCTAAACGCGACGAGCGCCTGCGGCATCTGGCCCAGCACCCAGCCCACGCCGCGAATCGGCACCGCCATGAGGGTGACGAGGTAGATCGAGGACACCACGTTGCCGACGGAGACGAATCCCGCCTCGGCGCGGATCGCGCCCACGATCATCAGCGCGACGGCGCCGAGGGGAACGATCAGGTCCATCAGGGGCTCGAACCAGGCGGACGTGCGCCCCACGCGCACGTCGGCGTCCTGCAGCCCGCGGGCGGCCTCCGCGAAGCGCGCGGTCTCGCGTGCCTCCGCGCCGAGCGCCTTGACGACCGTGCCGCCCTCGAAGCTCTCGTGTGCGATGGTCGACACGTCGGCGCGGCGCGACTGGCCCAGGTCCCAGTGCGGCGTGATGACCTTCTCGTAGGCGTAGTTGATGAGGAAGATGATGGGCACCACCGACAGGCCGGTGACGGCCAGCCACGGGTCCATGCGCCACATGGTCCAGCCCGCGGCGAACATCATCACGAACGAACCGATGGTGAAGGCGAACGGGTGCAGGGTGTTGGTCGCGCTCTCGGAGTCCGAGGACATCGCGGACAGCATGCGTCCCGAAGGGTTCGCCCGGTGCCACCCGAGCGGCAGGCTCGCCAACGCATCGGCCACCACCGTGCGGTGCTCGGCGGCCACGCCGGCCACCGCGATGCCCTGAACACCACGACGCAGGCCCACCAGCGCCGCGTTGACCACACCGATCGAGAGGAACACGGCGCCGGCGATCCAGATCGCGGTGACGGGGTCCTGCGTGAAGTCGCCCCAGATTCCGCCAATGGGCTCGCCCTCGACGCCGGGGATCACGACCTCGTCGGTGATGTCACCGACGAGGGTGCCGAACAGCACCGTGAGCAGCGAGAACGCGGCTGCGGAGCCGATCGCGATGGCGAAGCGCTTGGGCTCCGTCTTCACGGCGTGGGACAGGAGTTGGACGGCCTTGCGGTTAAACGATCCCGTGAGTCGATAGTTCCGCGCCGTATCGTCGCGGTTCATCGCACCTCAATCCCGGCCGCCCGCATGTGGTCCTTCACCTGCGCGATGGTGAGCACACCGAAGTGGAACACGCTCGCCGCAAGCACGGCATCGGCCCCCGCCTTCGCCGCCTCGACGAAGTGCTCGACGGTCCCGGCGCCTCCCGAGGCGATCAGCGGGATCGTGACCTGCTCGCGCACGCGCGCCAGCATCTCGAGGTCGAAGCCGTCGTTGGTGCCGTCCGCGTCCATCGAGTTCAGCAAGATCTCGCCGGCGCCCAGCTCAGCGCCTCGCCGGGCCCATTCGACGGCATCGATGCCGGTGCCCTGGCGACCGCCGTGCGTCGTCACCTCGAAGCCGGACTCGGTCACGGTGTCGCCCGTGCAGCGGCGCGCGTCGACGGACAACACCAGCACCTGGCTGCCAAAGCGCGCGGCGATCTCGGAGATGAGCTCGGGGCGCTGGATCGCGGCGGTGTTGACGCCCACCTTGTCGGCCCCCGCGCGCAGCAGCCGGTCGACGTCCTCGGGAGAGCGCACTCCCCCGCCGACGGTCAGCGGCACAAACACCTGGTCCGCGGTGCGTCCCACCACGTCGTAGGTGGTTGCACGGTCCGAGGAGGACGCCGTGACGTCGAGGAACGTCACCTCGTCGGCACCCGCGGCGCCGTACGCGGCGGCGAGTTCGACGGGGTCGCCTGCATCGCGAAGTTCCACGAAATTCACGCCCTTGACGACGCGTCCTGCATCGACGTCCAGGCAGGGAATCACCCTGACGGCAGCGCCCACTATTCCTCCGAGTTCCACACGTCGAGGATGTCCACGACGACCACCATCGTGCCACGGGACGGATATCCCATCGACCCAGGAACGACGATCTCCACACGAGACCCTTCGGTCTGGTCAAGGATGCCCTGCGTGAGGCCCTGAACGGCCTGCCCGGCGTCCATATCGACGGTGAGGGGCTCCTGGTCGGTCCCCCACGAGGAGCGGAAAAGGTCGCCTGCGGCCCACTCGCCGTCCTCGTCGTTTTCGCCGTCCGTGTAGTAGAAGGCGGAGTAGTTCAACAGCACGCGGGACGTCTGCGTCACCTGAGGTCCCACGCCGCGGATGAGGGTTGCGACCTGAAGGTCGGTCACGGTCGGCGCGTCCTCGGCGATTTCCAGCATGGGAGCGCCGTCGGCGTCCATCGTGACGGACGGCATACGCTCGGGCGCCGCGACCTGGTCGCCCACCGCGGCCTCGGAGCGCACGTCCATCACGATCGCCACCGGGGGCTGGTCGGCGCTGCCGTCGCCCGGCGACACCGTGAGGACGCGTGCGCCCACGTTGAGGTCGACGAGCGTCTCGTAGAGCGCCTCGCCCAGCGACTCCTCCGTGAGCACGAAGGACTGCGGCAGCCCGTCAAAGGTGTTCACGACCGGCGTGGCGTCGGTGAGCGACTCGCCGTAGAGGTCGAGCAGCAGCGGCTGGCCGTCCTCAAGCGGAGCACCCTCGCCGTTCCACAGCACGCTGGCTTGTTCCTGCGGGTAGTCGAGGCCCGTGTCGTAGGTCAGCGACGGGGCGAGCGTCTCCGATTGGCCCACCGTGATGAGGTCGATGTCCCCCACCGGTGACGCCGTCACCGACGGGTCGGGATCGGTCCCCGTGCACGCGGACAGCGCCACGACCGCGCCGAGGGCGCAGGCGAGCAAACGACGCATGGCGACGTCCTTCCGAACGAGGGGTGGGGAGGCTCGAGTCTAGCCGCGCTCGTCCGCTCCCAGGGACTCCAGCAGCGTGTCGACGCGGGAGTCCTCGGAGCGGAACGGGTCCTTCAGCAGCACGGTCTTGCTGGCTCCGGTGAGCTTCAGGTGCACCCAGTCGACGGTGTAGTCCTGACCCGAGGCGGCGGCCGCCTCGACGAAGGCACCGCGTAGCCGCGCACGCGTGGTCTGCGGTGCCACCGTCCGCGCGCGTTCGATCGCCTCGTCTTCGACGACGGTGCGCACCAGGCCCTGCGCCACCAGGCGGTGATACAGGCCGCGCTCGGGCGACACGTCGTGGAAGGCGAGCTCGAGCCGCGCGAGCCGGGGATCGCCCAGGCCGCAGCTGAGCCGCGCCTGATAGCGCTCGATCAGGCGATGCTTGATGGCCCAGTCCAGCTCCGTGTCGACGAGCGAGAAGTCCTGCTCGCGCACCGCGCGGATGCCGCGCTCCCACAGGTCCAGGATGTGGTCAACCTCGGCGGTGCGTTCGATGACATTGCCCACCTGCGAGCGCACCACGTCGAGGTACGCCTGCTGGATCTCCACGGCGGTGAGGTGGCGTCCGTCGGACAGTTCCACGGTCGCGGTGCCGGTGAGGTCATGGGCCACGGCCCTGATCGCCTGCATCTCGTTGGCGAGCGTGAGGTCCGGCAGGCGCACATGCGCCTCCATCAGACGCAGCATGAGGTCGGTGGCGCCCACCTTGAGCAGCGCCGTGGACTCGGCCATGGTCGAGTCGCCAACGATGACGTGCATGCGCCTGTACAGCTCCGCATTCGCGTGCGGCTCGTCGCGTGTGTTGATCATGGGTCGCGAGCGGGTGGTCGCAGAGGACAGCCCCTCCCACATGTGGTCCGCGCGGGGGCTGAACGAGTAGTGCGCGCCCTCGGGGGTGCGGGTGATGGTGCCCGCGCCGGTGACGATCTGCCTGGTGATGAGGAACGGCAGCAGCGCCGAGGCGAACGCGCGGAAGTCCGCGCGCCTGCGCACCAGGTAGTTCTCGTGGCAGCCGTAACTGTTGCCCGCCGAGTCCGTGTTGTTCTTGTACAGGTGGATGGTGCCGTCCACACCCGCGTCGCGCAGGCGCTGCTCACCCTCGGCGACCAGTGCCTGGACGATCCGCTCGCCGGCCTTGTCCGAGGCGATGAGGTCCGTCAGCGTGTCACACTCTGCGGTCGCATACTCGGGGTGCGCGCCCACGTCGATATACAGGCGCGAGGCGTTGGTGAGAAACACGTTGGACGATCGACCCCAGCGCACCACGGAGTGGAACAGGTGGCCGGCCACCTCCTCGGGCGTCACCGTGCGCGCGCTGGGCGCGTCAAGATGCAGGCCAAACTCCGTCTCGAGCCCGAAGATGCGCCGGGCGGGCGCGACCTCGAGCGGCGGCGGGACGTCGGTCGCGAAGCCGGTGGTGCTCGCGGCTACTGCCCGCCCTTCTGCACGAAGGAGCGTACGAACTGCTCCGCGTTGGTCTGCAACGAGTCGTCGATCTCGTCCAGCAGCGAGTCGAGCGCGTCCGTGCTCTCCGCCTTGGCGGGAGCGGGCGCCGGCTCGGGCGCGTCGTCTTCGTACGGCTGGCCTGAGGTGAATGTCTGACCCATGCTCGCGAGTCTAGACCGGGTGCGGCCGATGCCGTGGCCGGGCTTCGTACCCGGCTACGCCATCAGCTGGTCGAGTACCGGATGCGAGAAGCGGTGGGGGTCGTCCAGGTGGACCACCTCGAGGTGGTCGCCCTCCAGATCGAGCACCACGGAGGACCATCCCGCGGCGTCGACGAGGTCGGGCCGGCGTGCCACGATCCCCCCGCGCAGCCGGGCGCGGGTGTCCTGGGGCGCGCGGCTCACCGCCGCCTGCACCTCTGCCGCGTCGACGAGCGCGGTCGTCTGCCCCGCGGCTGCCAGGCGTGCGGCCCAGCCGTCGCCCAGGCGGCTCCACTGCACGTCGATCGCGCTCAGCAGCGGCGCGTCCCACGCGAGTGGCGTCGCGACGCCGTCCGCATCCACGGTCGCATGCTTGTCGCGCAGGCGCCCCAGCAGGCGAAGCTTGGCCACCCACTCGACGTCGGCCGCGGCCTCCATGGGGTCGCGCGAGAGTGCCTCAAGGACGGCCTCCCAGCGGGCGATGACCAGCGCATCGTCCGCGTCGCTCGCGTAGGAGCGGCAGATCTCGAGCAGCGCGCGTTGAATCTCGAGCGCGGTCGCGCTTTCCCCCGAGGCGAGCGGCAACGGCGATCGCAGGGTCAGGTCGCGCGAGACCTGGCTTACGGCGCCCACGGGATCAGCGAGCACCAGGGCGTCCAGTCGCTCGTCCTCGGCCTCGATGGCGCTCAGCACCAGCGCCGTGGTGCCGACCTTGAGCAGCACGGGCACCTGGAGGCAGTTCGCATCGCCGATGATCACGTGCAGGCGGCGCCACCGGGCCCTGGTCGCATGCGGCTCGTCGCGGGTGTTCACGATGGGCCTACGCAGCGTGGTCTCGAGGCCCAGCTCCGCCTCCATGTAGTCGGCGCGCTGAGAGATCTGGAAGCCGGCTTCCTGGCTGCGCTGACCGAGTCCCACGCGACCGGCGCCGGTGAAGATCTGACGCGTCACCAGGTGCGCGGTGAGCCTGCTCGCGAGCTCGGCGAAGTCCACCGAACGCTCCACGAGGAAGTTCTCGTGCGTCCCATAGCTCGAGCCCTTGCCGTCGACGTTGTTCTTGTACAGCTCGACGCGGCCGTCCTCGTCCTCGGCATACCGGGCGGCGGCCGCGAGCGCGATCTGGTCGCCTGCCGCGTCCCACAGCACGGCGTCGCGCGCGGAGCGCACCTCGGGACCCGAGTACTCGGGATGCGCGTGGTCCACGTAGAAGCGCGCGCCGTTGCTGAGGACCGCGTTGAGGTGCGCGGGGTCCTCCCAGGAGCCGCGGCGGCGGCGCAGCGTCACGGCGCCGTCCTCGGGACGGTACTCGTGAGCATCGGTGAGCAGGTCGGCCGATGCCGTGGCCCGGTCCCGGCGCTCGCCGCGCTGGTCCTGGAGCGGATCCTCGCCGCCGTAATCCCACCGGGTGGTGTGACCGTCCGCCCAGCCCCGGCATGCTTCCACCAGGCGCGAGGACATGAGGATCGGATTGGCCTGCGGACGGTTGGGGTCCGCGATGCCGTACTCGGTCTCGATGCCGACGACCCGCACGCTCAGCCCTCCCTGAGGGTCGAGGCGGCGACGGCGCGGGCCTCGGCTAGCTCCTGCTCGCAGGCGCGCTCGAGGTGCTCGGCGGTGAGGCCACGCTCGCCGCCAAGGATGACCGATTTGATCGCGAGGGTCTTGGCGCGGTCCACGACGTTGCGCACGAGCGCGCCCGACATGTGCGCCTTATTGGCCGGGTCGGCGTAGAGGCGGTCCACCGCGTGCTCCGCGAGCTCGCGCACGGCGGCCTTGGCGTCGCCGCGGCCGCGCTCCATCGCGGACGCGGACAGCGGCAAATCCTCGGTGAGGTACTTGGAGAAGATGTCGCGCGCGCTCGCGGCGTCCGGACGGGAGATCTCGATCTTCACGTCCAGGCGACCGGGACGCAAAATGGCCGGATCGATCATGTCCTCGCGGTTCGAGGCGCCGATGACGATGACGTTGCCCAGCTGCTCCACGCCGTCGAGCTCGGTCAGCAACTGCGGGACGATGGTGGTCTCCATGTCGGAGCTCACGCCCGTGCCGCGCGAGCGGAACAGCGCCTCCATCTCGTCGAAGAACACCACGACGGGTGCACCGGAGTGGGCCTTGGCACGGGCGCGCTCAAAAATGGTGCGGATGTACCGCTCGGTCTCGCCGACATATTTGTTCAGCAGCTCGGGACCCTTGACCGACAGGAAGTAGGAGCGGTCGGCGCCCACGGCATCGGCCAGCGAGTGGGCCACCGCCTTCGCGATGAGGGTCTTGCCGCAGCCAGGGGGGCCGTACAGCAACAGGCCTCGGGGCGGGTTGAGGCGGTGCTCGCGGTAGAGGTCGGGGTGGCGCAGTGGCAGTTCGATGGCGTCGCGGATGCGCTCGATCTGCGCGGTGAGGCCGCCGATCGAGTCGAAGTCGACGTCCGGCACCTCCTCGAGCAGCAGCGCCTCGACGCCCGTGCGGTCCACGCGCTCGGTCGCAAAGCCAGTGCGCGCGTCGATAATGACGGTGTCACCCTCGTGCAGGCGCGCGCGGGCGTCACCGCCGGTGAGCATGACCACGCGCTCGTCCTCGCCGCGTGCGACCACCAGCACGCGATCGTCGTCGAGCACCTCGCGCACCAGGGCGCTCTGGCCGACCTTCTCGGCCTCGGCGACGCCCACGACCACGCTCATCGCGTTCATGAGCACCTCGTCGCCGGGGGTGAGGTCCCTCGGCACGCCCGGCAGGACCGCCACGCGCAGGCGGCGGCCACCGCTGATGACGTCGGCATGCTCGCCCGACCACTGGACGAAGGTCGCGAAGGTCTGGGGCGGGGCCGATGCCTCGGCCAGCTTCTCGCGCATCTCCCCCAGCGACTGGCGTGCGGTCTCCAGCAGACGCTGAAGCTCGGCGTTGCGCGCCTGCAGGGCTGCGGTGCGGTCCTGTCCCTCGGACACCATCAGTTCTCGCCCTCCTCGGCGACGGGGCGCGTGGCGTCTCGACGCACGCGACGGATCTTCTTGTCGGACACGGCGCGCTCGCCCAGGTCCTCGGGCGACCAGTCCTCCTCGCCATAGGCGCCCTTCGCGGGGCGACGCTTGCGCAGGGGCGCGGCGACGCCGGGGGCCATGCGCCGCGTGGTGAGCAGGAAGCCGGTGTGGCCGATCATGCGGTGGTCGGGGCGCACCGCGAGCCCCTCAAGGTGCCAGGTGCGCACCATCGACTCCCACGCCTGCGGCTCGGTGTACCCGCCGTGGTCCTTCAGCGCCTCCGCCAGGCGCGACAGCTGGGTGGTGGTCGCGACGTAGGCGAGCAGCACGCCGCCAGGCGCCAGCGCATCGGCCGCCGCGTCGAGGTTCTCCCACGGGGCGAGCATGTCCAGCACGATGCGGTCCACCTCGCCGACCTCGGCGACGCGGTCGGCGAAGTCGCCAATTTTCAGATCCCAGGCGGGGTGCGGGCCACCAAAGTGGAATTCGACGTTGGCGCGCGCGATGTCGGCGAAGTCCTCGCGACGCTCGATCGAGGTGAGCGAGCCGCCGTCTCCCACGGCGCGCAGCAGGGACATGGTCAGCGCCCCCGAGCCCACGCCGGCCTCGACCACGCGCGCGCCGGGATAGATGTCCGCCATCTGGATGATCTGGCCCGAGTCCTTGGGGTAGATCACCGCAGCGCCACGCGGCATGGACAGGACGTAGTCGCTCAGCAGCGGGCGGAGCACCAGGTAGTCGAAGCCTGCGGTGTTGGTCACGACGGTGCCTTCGGGGCGGCCGATGATCTCGTCGTGGGTGAATTGGCCGCGGTGCGTGTGGAAGGTCTTGCCGGCCTCGAGGATGATCGTGTGGTGGCGTCCCTTGGCGTCGGTGAGCTGCACGCGATCGCCCGCACGCAGCGGGCCGCGGCGCTCGGCGGCGCCCGTGGGAAGGGTGGGTGACGTCATGTCCCCCAGTCTAGGTGCGCGCTATTGCAGGGCCTTCATCGCATCGGCCAGCCTCACGACGCCCACGATCGCGCCGCGGTCCACGGCAACCCAGACGTCGGTGCGGCCCCACCACTGCTGCAGGGCGTCCACCAGCGCTTCTCCACCGGCACTGGCCTCGACGGCCGCTCCTCGGGGCAGCGGCATGGTGACGGACTGCAGGCCGGTGGTGGCGCGGTCGTGCTCCTCGACGGCATCGGTGAGCGCGACGGGGAAATGGCCTGCGGCGGCGCCATCGACGGCGAGCACCACCACCTCGACAGCACCTGCGGCCTCAGCAGCGGCGCGAGCCTCGGCCACCGTGACGTGGTGCGCGACGGTCACGGCGGGCACGGTGAGCTCCCGCGCGGTCACGCTGGCACGCTTGCCCAGCGCCTGGGCCACCTTGAGCGCGTTCGACGCCGCTGGCCACAGGATCGCGAAGACGAGCATGGCCCACACGATGTCGAACAGGTCGGGGCTGCGCCCGTTGAGCACGGGGATCGCGAGCGCGACCAGCACGACGCCGACGGCGATGGCGCGACCGGCCCACGCGGCGGCCTTCATGCCCGTGTAACGGTTGCCCGTGACCGACCACACGATGGCCTCGAGCACTCGACCGCCGTCCATCGGGATGCCGGGCAGGGCGTTGAAGATCGCCAGGATCAGGTTGGCCCACGCAACCCATTGCACGATGACGTACAACGTCACGTCGCCCAGCACCCAGTCCATGAGGGAGGGCTCGAGCGCGCCCGTCGCGAGCGGGATCCAGGCGAGGCCCGCGAGGACCAGGTTTGCGACGGGACCCGCGGCGGAGGTCGTGCCCATGACGACGGGGGTCAGGGCGCGGGCGTCATAACTCGTGTGCCCTCCCCACAGGGTCAGAACGATCTCGTTGACGTCGCGCTTGAACGCCCGGGCCGTCGCGGCGTGCGCGACTTCGTGCAGGAACACCGAGACGAACAGCAGCACGGCGAGGATCAGGCCTACCGTGAAGGTGCGCCGGCTCAGTTCCACGCCGCCGCTGGTCGCGAACAGCAGCGCGAGGATCACGAGCATCACGAGGGTCGAGTACTGGACGACGATGCGAGCGCCAAAGATCCGCCCGAGCGTCAGGCCACGGGTGGGGCGCGGGGACTGCGTCATGGGTTCCACCGTAGACGGTCGCGTGGGCGCGCCCGTGCCGCGGCGGTGTCGGAGGGTGCACCTACCCTGGTCACATGTCGCGTCGCTCCCCCGCCCTGTCGCCCTCGCGCGCGGGCGACTTCCGCCAGTGCCCGCTCATGTACCGCCTGCGGGTGGTGGACAAGATCCCCGAGCCGCCGTCCGCAGCCGCCACACTCGGCACCCTCGTGCACTCGGTGCTCGAGCACCTGTACGACAAGCCCGCGCTCGAACGCACCGAAGCCACGGCATCGGCCATGCTCGAGCCCCAGTGGCGCGCCATGCTCGAGCGCGATCCAGCGCTCGGCGAGCTCCACGAGGACGCCGCGGCCGAGGCTGCGTGGCTCGCGGACGGCCGCGGCCGCCTCGCCACGTACTTCACGATGGAGAATCCGCAGCGCCTCGAGCCCGCGGGACGCGAGGAGTTCGTCGAACTGCAGCTGCCCGAGGGCCCGCTGCTGCGTGGCTTCATCGACCGCGTCGACGTGGCCCCTGACGGCTCGATCCGCATCATCGACTACAAGACGGGCAAGACCCCGCTGCCGCAGTATGGGCACAAGGAAAAGTTCCAGATGCGCTTCTATGCGCTGCTCGTCGAACGGCTCCGGGGTCGACGTCCCTCGCTGCTGCAACTGCTGTTCCTCAAGGACGGGGGCACGTTGGTGCTCCGACCCAGCGACGACGACCTCGCGCAGATCGAGTTCGAGGTCCGCGAGCTGTGGGACGACATCCTGGGCGCGGCGCGTGCGGGAGCGTTCCGCAGCAAGAAGTCCAAGCTGTGTGGCTGGTGTTCCTTCCAGTCGCTGTGCCCCGAGTTCGGCGGCGTCACTCCCCCGCTTGACCCCGACGCGGTCGAGCGCGCGCTCGGGGTGAGGCCGGTCCCGGCCGCCTGACCTCCCCTCCCTTCTAAGAAAGGACGATCAATGACGATCCCCAGCCCCGCGAGCTACGCCGTGGTCGGATACGGCTGGCGCGCGCCGTTTTTCTTGCGCCCCGCCCAGTTACTGCCCGATCAGTTCCGCGTGACGGGCGTCATCACCCGCACCGCCGAGCGCGGCGAGCAGGCCCGAGCGGAGCGTGGCCTCGCATCGTGGCGCTCGCTCGCCGAGGCCGTCGCGGCGGACCGGCCGGACTTCGTGGTCGTCTCGGTCCCGTGGGAGGCGGCGCCCCAGGTGACGCGCGAGGCGGTCGCGCTGGGCCTGCCGGTGCTGTGCGAGACGCCGCCGGCGCCCGACCTCGAGGGCCTTCACCGGCTGTGGGCGGACGTGGGAGACCCCGGCCTGGTCCAGATCGCCGAGCAGTACCCGGGCTACCCCGGGCACGTGGCACGCCGCGCGGTCGTCGAGCGCGGTCTCATCGGCCGCGTCAACGAGGTCGAGGTGTCCTCGACGCACCTGTATCACGCGATGGCTGTCTTGCGCTCGATGCTGGGGGTCGGCGACGAGGGTGCGCGCATCACGGCGTTTCCGAAGTCCCATCCCCTGGTCGATCCGCACACGCGCGAGGGCTGGACCGACGACGACACGGAGCAAGACGCCATTACCCTGCGGGCCATCCTCGAATTCGAGTCCGGCCGGGTGGGCACCTACGACTTCACCGACAACCAATGGTGGAACGCGCTACGCGCCGACCGCATCGCGGTGCGTGGCTCGCGCGGCGAGGTGGTCGACGACCGCGTCACGGCGCTCACCGGCACGCGCACCATCACGACGACGCGCCTCGAGCGCCGCCACACCGGCGTCGAGCTGAACCTCGAGGGCAATGACTTGGACCACATCGCACTCGGCACCGACGTGCTCTATCGCAACCGGTGGACCGGCACGCGCATGGCGGACGACGAGATCGCCGTCACCGACCTGCTCGCCGGCATGAGCGCATGGATTCACGACGGGGCGAGCGCGCCCTACCCGCTCGCGGACGGCGCCCAGGACTGGGCGCTCGCGCTCACGATGCAGCAGGCGGCCTCCGCCGGCGCGCCGGCGACCCTCGAGCGTCAGCCGTGGGCGCGGGGATAGCCGTCGGCGCTAGCGCTCCTCGCCCAACTCGTCGATGACCTCGCCACCGGCGACCCGCGTGAGCGTCTGAACCGTCCAGCCGTCGAGCCCGCGCACGCGGCTGAGCCCCGCACGCGGCTCGAGCGGCACGATGCGCCGCACGCCCACGGTGCGAGCACCCGCGCTCCACGCCGAACCCACGCCCGAAGGCGAGTCCTCGATCGCCACGCAGTCGGCGATGTCGACACCGAGTTCGCGCGCCGCGGTGAGGTACGCCTCGGGATCCGGCTTGCCGCGGCTGACCCGATCCCCGGTGACGACCACGGAAAAGGCCTCGGGAACCGAGGCCAGGAACGCATCGGCCATCCGCGTGTAGGACATCGTCACCAGCGCACACGGGATGCCAGCGGCGACGGCGGCCTCAAGCAGGCGGCGCGCGTCATCCTGCCACGGCACGTGCCCGCGGACGTCGTCGCTCACGCGCATGAGGAGGAACGCAATGATGTCGTCGATCTCCATGTCGACTCCCCGATCGCGGAGCACCTGGGCCGACACGGTGAGCGGGTTGCCGACCAGGCCCAGGCCGTCCTCGTGGGTCCAGGGGACACCGAAGCGGCCGGCGAGCTCGGTCTCCGCCGCAATCCAATACGGCTCGGAGTCGATGAGGGTGCCGTCCATATCCCACAGGACGGCGGCGGGCGCGGATGCGTGCGTAGTCACGGGCCACGAGTCTAGGCTGGGCGGATGGATACGGAGGATCAGGAACCGACGCTCGGCGCGCACGAGACGGTCATGCTCGCCGCGTTCGAAGGGTGGAACGACGCGGGCTCCGCGGCGTCGTCGGCGCTCGACCATCTCGCGACGTGGTGGGACGCCCGCGAACACGCGGCCCTCGATCCCGAGGATTACCACGACTTTCAGGTGAGCCGTCCGACCATCACGCGAGGGCCCACGGGTGAGCGCGTGGTGTCATGGCCCGGCACCGTCCTGTCCACGGCGAGGCCCGAGGGCGGGCCGAAGATTGTGCTCGCGCGCGGCATCGAGCCGTCCATGCGGTGGCGCTCGTTCTGCGCGGAGGTACTGGACCACGCCGAGGACCTGGGCGTCACGACCATCGTGACCGTCGGTGCCCTGCTGGTCGACGTGCCCCACACTCGTCCGCTGCCCACATTCGTCACGAGCGAGGACGACGACGCGCGCGAGGAGTTCGGCCTGGAGCGCTCCGACTACGAGGGCCCCACGGGCATCGTGGGCGTGCTCGGTCACGAGGCTCAACTGCGCGGCATCCGCGTCCTCAGCGTCTGGGTGGGTGTGCCCCACTACATCGCGCATCCGCCGAGCCCCAAGGCTTCCGCGGCCCTACTGACGCAGATCGAGCGACTCATCGGCGTCTCGATCGACCTGGGCGAGCTGCCCGACGAGGCCGAGGCTTGGCAGCGCGGCGCCGACGAGCTCGCCGAGGACGACGAGGAGATCGCCGAGCACGTGCGCCAACTCGAGTCCGTGATGGACGAGACGAGCCTCCCCGAGGCCTCGGGAGACGCGATCGCCGCGGAATTTGAGCGCTTCCTGCGTCGCCGCGACGGCGGCACGGCCAAGTAGCAGCACCGCGCCCACGACCGGCAGCCCGCGCGAAAGGCGAGCCGATGCGCTGGCTCAGCCACGGCATCGGCCGTCCGTTTACAGCGCCGGGACCACTCCCGCGCCGAGCAGCACGACGATGAGGCCGGCGAAGCCCAGGCGGTACCAGACGAACGGCCAGAACGTGCGGTGCGTGATGAGCCTCAGGAACCACACGATGACGGCGTAGCCGACCACGAACGCGACGATGGTCGCGATCACCGTGGCCGCGATCCCCGCGCCGCCCGGCTCGGTCAACTCGCTCGTGTTGGTGACGACCTCGAGTCCCGCCGAACCCAGCACCGCGGGGATGGCCAGCAGGAACGAGTAGCGCGCAGCGGCCTCGCGTGTAAGGCCAAGGAACAGGCCCATGGAGATGGTGCCGCCCGAACGGGACACGCCGGGGATCAGTGCCATCGCCTGGGCGAGGCCCAGGAGCCACGCGTCCTTCGCCGTGAGCGAGTCCAGCTCGCGCGTGCGCTTGCCGATCTTGTCGGCGAAGCCCAGCACCAGGCCGAAGATCGCGAGCACGGCGGCGGTGAGGTACAGGTTGCGCAGGTGCCCCTCGATCGCATCCTGGAACAGCAGTCCCAGCACCACGATGGGGATCGATCCGAGGATCACCCACCAGCCCATCAGGGCATCGGGGCTGCCCTTGCCCAGGCGGTGGGCGCGGTCGGCGCCGTTCTTGCCGCCGAGCGCACGGAACCACGCCGCGATGATCCGAGCAATGTCCTTGCGGAAGTACAGCAGCACCGCGGCCTCGGTGCCCAGCTGGATGATCGCGGTGAAGGCTGCGCCCGGGTCGGCGCCGTGCGGCAACAGCGGGCCAATCACCCTGATGTGTGCGCTGGACGAAATGGGCAGGAACTCCGTGAGTCCCTGCACCAGCCCGAGGATGACCGCTTCCCACCAATCCATGGGCGCAAGGCTAGCGTCCGCGCGTCGCGTCCCCGAGCACCCCGGTCGGTTCGGTAGGTTCGCGTCCATGGAACGCGCACGGGTGGGATCGAGCGGACTCGAGGTGTCACGCCTCGCGCTGGGAACCATGACGTGGTCCCGTGACACCAACGCGGATGAGGCCGGCCAGCAGTTGGACGCCTTCCTGGATGCCGGCGGCTCGCTCCTCGACACCGCGGCCTCGTACGCCGACGGCGGCTCCGAGTCGCTCATCGGCGCCATGCTGGGCGGCACGGTGTCCCGCAGGGATGTGCAGGTGTGCACCAAGGCCGGCATCAAGCGCACCGCGCGTGGCGGCGTCATCGACGCCTCCCGAGACACCCTGCTGGGAACCCTCGACGAGTCGCTCGAGCGGCTCGGCACCGACTACGTCGACCTGTGGCTCGTCCACGCTTATGACGCGGTCACGCCTCTCGAGGAGACGCTTCACGCCCTCGAGATCGCCGTGAACTCGGGTCGCGCGCGCTACGTGGGTGTCTCGAACTTCCCCGCGTGGGCCATGTCACGTATCGCGACGATGGCGACGGGTCGTCCCGCGATCGCCGCGACGCAGGTCGAGTACTCGCTGCTGCAGCGCGGGATCGAGCGCGAGGTCGTTCCCGCCGCCGAGGCACTCGGCATGGGCATCCTGGGCTGGTCTCCCCTCGGACGAGGTGTGCTGACGGGCAAGTACCGCGACGCCATCCCGGCCGATTCTCGCGCCGCGTCCGAGCACCTGTCCGGCTTTGTTGCTCCATACATGGGGCAGCGTGCCGGCGCGGTGGTGAGCGCCCTCGAGACCGCTGCGGAGGGGCTGGGATGGTCCCCGCTCGAGACGGCGCTGGCGTGGGTGCTCGGCAGACCCGGCCTCGCAAGCGCGATCGTGGGCGCCCGCACCGCGGCGCAACTGACTCCGGCGCTCGCCGCGGCCGATTTGGACCTGCCCCCGGCCATCGGGGACGCGCTCGACGAGGTCTCCGCCCCCGTCCTCGGATATCCCGAGCGGAGGTAGACGATGACGACAGGCGCCTACTCGTTCCTCAGGTCGAAGTCGTCCATGTCGTCGTCCATGTCCTCTTCGTCCTCTTCGGCGTGCCCGTCGAGGGAGTCGTCGTCGAAGTCCTCGTCGAGGAGGACCGGCAGCGTCTCCGCGTACTCGATGTCGAGCGCCTCCTCGTACCGGACGAAGGCCTCCGCAAGGGCCTCGTATGCGTCGTCGACGGCGGCATCCTCGTCGCCGCGACGCGACGCCACCGCCCCGAGGTGTTCCTCGAAGGCGGCGGTCAGACGGCGAAGGGCCTCACGGGCATCTGCGCTCATAGTCATGACGATATCCGCGAATGCAGTTCAATGGGAGGTGTGATGAGCAAGCACTCGAACCCGGCCGGAGCACACGTGGTCCACCCGCGTCGTCACCGCGAGCCCGCGACGAGCCGTTTCGAATGGCGCGTCGTGGACATTCCGCGCGACGTGACGCGTGCGGAGGCCCGCTCACTTCTCACCGAGCAGGCCGAGTACGGCCGCTGGGAGCTCGCCCGCTCGCAGAAGTTCATCGGCGGCGCGCGCCGGGTGTGGCTCAAGCGCCGCGTGATGCGGGTGGAGCGCACGGACGCGGCTTAGTCCCGCCCCCTCCCCGGTGCGCCGTTTGGATCCTTTTTCGAGCTCTCAGGGCTGAGAGCAGCACTCATGCACCGCTAGGGCGTGCGCGGCGGCGTCTGTACGGCCGATGCCGTGGCTGGCTAGCCGTCGTGGCGGAGCCGCCTAGCAGCTCGCCAGGAAGCGGCTCAGTACCTTGGTGCCGAAGTGCAGCGAGTCGACTGGGATGCGCTCATCAATGCCGTGGAAGAGGCTCGGGAAGTCGAGATCGGGCGGCAGCTGCAGCGGCGCGAACCCGTAGCCGGCGATGCCCAGCGCGGCGAGGTGCTTATTGTCGGTGCCGCCCATCATGTTGTACGGCAGCACGGTGGCGCCGGGGTCCTCGACCCCGAGAGCGGCCACCATCTTCTCCACGAGGGGCACGTCGAACGGCGCCTCGAGGCTGCGCTCGGTGATGTAGGGCTCGACCTTCACGTGGGTGCCGGCGAGCTCCTCGATCTGGCGTAGCACCTGCTCCTGTTGCCCAGGGAGGAAGCGGGTGTCGACGTACCCGATCGCGGTGTCAGGCACCACGTTCGTCTTGTAGCCCGCGTCCATCATGGTGGGGTTCGCGGTGTTGCGGATCGAGGCGTCGATCATGGGTCCCACCGCGCCGAGCCCGTCGATGAGCTTGCCGATGACCTCGGGCGTGGGCTCGTACTCGATGCCTTCGAGGTCGGCCACTCCGCGCAGCAGCGTCTCCACCGTGGGGGTGACGTCGATGTCCCAACCGTGAGAAGCGATGCGGTGAAGCGCACCCGCGAGGTGAGCGACCGCGTTGTCCGTGTGCACGAGTGAACCGTGCCCCTGCTTGCCGTGCGCGATGAGACGCAGCCACTGAATGCCCTTCTCCGCGGTCTGCAGCAGGTAGGCACGCTTGCCGTTGACGTAGGCGGAGAAGCCTCCCACCTCGCTGACGGCCTCCGTGCAGCCAGCGAAGTCCTCGGGGTGGTTCTCCACCATCCATCCGGCTCCCCTGCGCCCGCCGTGCTCCTCATCGGCGAAAAAAGCGATGACCACGTCGCGCGGGGGCTGCTGGCCGGACTCGATCATCTGCGCCACCGACGCGAGAATCATGGCGTCCATGTTCTTCATGTCGACCGCGCCTCGGCCATAGAGCATGCCGTTCTTGATCTCCGCGCCGAACGGGTCCACCGACCAATCCTCGGCGAAGGCGGGGACCACGTCGAGGTGGCCGTGGAGCACCATGCCCGGGCGGGTGGAGTCGGCGCCCTTCCAGCGGGCGGTGAGGCTCGCGCGGCCCGGCTGGGACTCGCGAATCACCGGGTCCAGGCCCAGGTCGCTGAGGACGTCCGCGACATAGTTGGCGGCCTCGCGCTCGCCGGGGCCGGGATCGTCACCGTAGTTGGAGGTATCGATGCGGATGAGGTCCTGGCAGGTGCGGACGACGTCGAGACTCATGCGATCAGGCTAACGGGCTGGGGCAGACATGACGACGCCCGCCCAGCCGCCCCAAGAAGGCAAGAGCGGCAGGGCGGGCGTTCCGGGAACAGCCGGCGTAGGGCCGGCTCATCAGGTGAAGATGCTGACGCCTCCGGGGCCGATCAGCAGGCCGACCACGATGAGGATGACTCCCCACAGCACGTCCTTTTGGACGATGCGCACGATGCCGAAGACAACAAGCAAAACGGCGATGATCCACAAAATGGTGGCCATGAGCTTCTCTCCCTTGCCACGTTGGGGTGTACTGCATCGGACGCACAAGTCAACTGCGATGTCGCTCCTGCTATTCCCGCGACGGTCACCACGCTGTCGGCGCAGTACTGCCGCAGTATTGTGAAGCGACGGGCGTGACGCCTCCGTCGCGCGACGTCTACGAGCGAGACGAGGTGACGTCAGTGACCGTCGACAAGGTCGACCTCAAACGCTCGCTCGACAGCTATCGGGCCAGGTACGGGCAGTTTCGCGTCCTGACGGTGCCCCCGATGAGATACCTCGCGCTCGACGGCTACGGAGACCCCAACACCTCCGCCCTCTACGCGGACACCGTGGCGTCGCTCTATTCGCTTGCATACGCAGTGAAGAACATCAGCAAGCGCGAGGCGGGTCGGGACTTTGTGGTGCCGCCTCTCGAGGGACTGTGGTGGGCCGATGACATGGCAACCTTCACCGTCGCGCGGGACAAGTCACGGTGGCACTGGACCGTGATGATCGCATTGCCAGAGTGGATCGAGGCCGGACAGGTCGACGCGGCGGCGTCCGCGCTCGCTGCCACACCCAAGGCTCCCCGGCTCGGCGATGTCCGCGTGCTCTCGCTCGACGAGGGGCTTGCGGTGCAGACACTCCACGTGGGCCCATACGACGACGAGGGTCCTGTCCTCGACGAGCTCCATCGCCGATTCTTGCCAGAGCACGGGTACGTTCCTCGCGGCCTGCACCACGAGATCTACCTGGGCGATCCTCGCCGCACGGCACCCGAACGTTTGCGCACGATCCTGCGTCAACCGGTGCACGAGCGCCACACGGCCTGAGGAAACGACGAAGGGCCGGAGCGTCTGCTCCGGCCCTGCATCTTGTGGTGTCCGAGGGGGGACTTGAACCCCCACGCCCTAATACGGGCACTAGCACCTCAAGCTAGCGCGTCTGCCAATTCCGCCACCCGGACGGGGTGACTGCTCTGCTCTTGCGAGCGGATCAGCGAGAAGAAACTCTAGCACGGCTCTGGCAGGTGTTTTCACCATCAAGGCGAAACCTTCACCGAAAGTCGCGGCTCCTCGACGGCACCTTCAGTGACAGCGCGGACAGGTGCTCGGCAACAAGGTTCGTGGCGCCGTCTGCGCGCTCGATGCGGCCGCGGATGACGAGCGCCGGCGAGCGCCGCGCGACCGCCTGGAATCGTTTCCATAGCCCGCGCGAGCAGATGACGTTGAGGAACCCCGTCTCATCCTCCAGCGACAGGAACGTCACGCCCTTCGCCGTGCCCGGGCGCTGACGGTGCGTCACCACACCGGCCACGCTCACGCGCCGCTCGGCCTCGTGGCCCAGCACTCCCGCCACGGTGAGGACACCCTGGGCATCGAGCCCGTCGCGCACGAACACCGTCGGGTAAGTGTCGGTCGAGACCCCCGACGCCCACACGTCGGCGATGGCCTCCTCCACCACGCTCATGCCCGGCAGCATAGGCGCGTCGACACCCGGCGCGGTGCCGGGCAGGGTGTCCGGACCCTCGAGCGACAGCGCGCCCGAGGCCCACAGCCCCTCGCGGCGCGTCACGCCGAAGGACTCGAGTGCGCCCGCGGTGGCGAGCGCCTCCCACTGCGCGGTGGTGAGCCCCTTCTCGGCGGCAAGCCCCGCCTGGCCCGAGACGCCGGACGGCCGCACACGCACACGCCTGGCCATGTCGCGCAGGTCGCCGAACGGCCGTTCGGCGCGGGCGTCGACGATGGCCTGGGCGGCATCGGCCCCGAGCCCTCGCACCGAGGCGAGACCCATGCGGACGGCGAGCGTGCGGTCCACGTGGGTCAGCCTCGCCATGTCACGGCGTACCTCGCCGGGCACCTCGAAGGGCGAGCCGAGCCGTTCGACCCGAGCCAACGCATCGGACCTCGCCACACACGGGCGGAGGATGACCTGGCCGTGACGCCTGGCATCGGCAGCAAGCGACTGCGGGCTGTAGAAACCCATGGGCTGCGCGGCCAGCAGGCCCGCGTAGAAGGCGGCTGGCCGGTGGACCTTGAGCCAGCTTGAGGCGTAGACGAGGTAGGCAAACGAATAGGAGTGCGACTCGGGAAAGCCGAAGTCGGAAAACGCCTTGAGCTTGTCGAAGATCTGCGCGGCGATGTCCGCGGTGATGCCGCGCTCGTTCGCGCCGACCATGAAGCGTGCGCGCAGCGCCTCCATGCGTTCGGGGCTGCGCTTGGAGCCCATGGCGCGGCGGAGCTGATCGGCGAGCGCGCCGTCGAAGCCCGCGCAGTCCATCGCCATCTGCATGAGCTGCTCCTGGAACAGCGGCACGCCCAGCGTCTTGCCCAGCGACTTCTGGAGCAGCGGGTGCAGGTAGGTGACCTCCTCGCGGCCGCGGGCGCGGTTGATGTAGGGATGCACG
The DNA here is from genome assembly GCF_002090055.1 of Demequina sp. NBRC 110051. Classification (GTDB taxonomy): domain Bacteria; phylum Actinomycetota; class Actinomycetes; order Actinomycetales; family Demequinaceae; genus Demequina. Next base: position 42,155 of record NZ_BBRH01000019.1, on the reverse strand, counting down.
GAGCCGCCCTGGATGGGGCCGGGGCGGATGAGGGCGACCTCGATCACGATGTCGTAGAAGCGTCGCGGCCTGAGGCGTGGCAGGGTGGCCATCTGGGCGCGCGACTCGACCTGGAACACGCCCACCGTGTCCGCGGCGCACAGCAGGTCGTACACCTCCGGGTCCTCCTGGGGCAGCGAGTGCAGTCCCAGGTTCTCTCCGGCGACGTCGCGCATGTAGCCGAAGGCGTACCTCAGCGCCGACAGCATGCCCAGGCCCAGCAGGTCGAACTTCACCAGGCCCGCGTCGGCGCAGTCGTCCTTGTCCCATTGCAGAACGGTGCGGCCGGGCATGCGTGCCCACTCCACGGGGCACACGTCGATCACGGGCCGGTCGCACAGCACCATGCCGCCGGGGTGGATACCGAGGTGGCGTGGCAGACGCATGAAGCGGTCGGCGAGGTCGAGGACGGGCTCGGGGATGTGGTCGAGGTCCTGGGACGGCGGCGGCTCGGGCCACATGGCGTCGCGCTGCTTGGCGGCCCACTCCTCTTGTTTTTCCTGCGGGATGCGCAGGCTCCCCCACCTGTCGATGCTCGTGGACCACGCGTCTTGCTGGCCGGCGTCGTACCCGAGCGCCTTGGCGGCGTCGCGCACCGCCGAGCGCGGCCGGTACTGGATGACGTTGGCGACCATGGCCGCGTTGATGCGGCCAAACCGCCGGAAGACGTACTGGATGACCTCCTCGCGCCTATCGGATTCGATGTCCACGTCGATGTCGGGCGGGCCGTCGCGCTCGGGGGCGAGGAAGCGCTCGAACAGCAGGCCGTGAGTGACGGCGTCCACGGCGGTGACGCCGAGCGCGAAGCACACCGCAGAGTTGGCGGCCGATCCCCTGCCCTGGCACAGGATGTCGGACTCCCGGCAGAAGTTCACGATGTCGTGGACGATGAGGAAGTAGCCGGGGAAGTCCAGCGCCTCGATGACGTTCATCTCGTGCTCGATCTGGGCCCACGCGCCGGGCACACGCTCCGCATGGGGCGGCCCGTAGCGCTCGTAGGCGCCGCGGCGCACCAGTTCGCGCAGCCACGAGGCCTCGGAGTGCCCCTCCGGCACGGGGTACGGCGGCAGGTGCGGGGCGACCAACTGGAGGTCGAAGGCGCATTCGTCGGCCAGGGCCGCCGCGGCGGCGACGGCCTGCGGGTGACGGCGGTGGCGCACCAGCATCTCGGCCGCGGAGCGCAGGTGGCCCGCGGCCCCGGCTGGAAGCCAGCCGTCCATGTCGTCCAGCGACGAGCGGGCGCGCACGGCGGCGACCGCCGCCGCGAGATCCGCATCGCGAGGGGACGCGTAGTGCGCGTTCGTGGTGGCCACGAGCGGCAGGTCGGCGTCGAAGGCGAGGTCGGCCAGGGCATCGGCGATCTCGGAATCGAACGGGTCGCCGCTGTCGGTGATCTCGACGGCGACGTTGTCGCGACCAAACAACCCCACGAGCCGGTCGAGCTCGCGGCGCGCGGCCGCGTGCCCCGCGCGGGTGACCGCACCGTCGAGCGGGTTGGCGCCGGGTACTCCCACGCCCGCGAGGGCCCGGCGCACCGAGCCCTTACGGCAGCCGGTGAGCACCAGGAACTCGCCGTCGCCCGTGGCCGCCAAGTCCTCCAAGGTGTAGCGGGCCAGGCCCTTCTCGCCGGTCGCGAGGTGGGCCATGCCGATGGCGTGCGACAGCCTGCCGTAGCCGCTGGCCCCGCGCGCGAGGACCAACACGTGAGCGCCGCGCGGGTCGGGCTTGCCGGTGGGCGGGTCGAGCACGGGCGGGCCGCCGGGGGTCTCGGGCGCGGCGAGGTGCAGTTCGGCACCGAACACCGTGGGGAGGTCGATGGCGCGCGCGGCGTTGGCGAACCGCACCGCGCCGTAGAGGCCGTCGTGGTCGGTGATGGCGAGGGCGCTGAGGCCTAGACGGCCCGCCTCGGCCGCCATCTCCTCGGGATGGCTCGCGCCGTCGAGGAAGCTGAAGGCGCTGTGGGCGTGCAGCTCGGCGTAGCGAGGTTCAGTCATAGATCGCCTCGAGCCACCATTGGCCGGCGGAGAAGGCGGCGAGCAACGCCGGCCCCCCGTCGGCGCGGCGCAACGCGACCTGCAGGTAGGCGCGCCGGGAGGCATCGGCCGACCACCATCGCTCGGCGATGGGCCACGGTCCCGCCCACGCCTCGACGGGCTGAGCCTCGCCCCAGGTGGGCTCCTCCCCCAGGTGGCCCGCAGCCGGGTGACGCCTGGCCGCGGCGGCGCGCGCCTTGCCGGGATCGGCTTGGAGCCGCACCCAGGTGGGCGGGGCGGTGAGGGCCAGGCGACGGTCGACGATGACGGGGCTGCCGCCGGCATCGAGGACCTGCATGGGCTCGGGCAGCGGCAGCACAGTCGCGGGTGCGGGGTCGGGGATGCGTCCGGGCCACGGGTGCTCGACCTTGCGCGCGGCGGGCACCTCCTGCCCCCACGGCGCCGCAAGCACGCGATCGCGCGGCGACCGGCCACCCTGCTCGCGCACCGCCAGCACGGCATCGGACCCCAACAGGGACTGCATGCGCTCCACGGTGCGCTGGGCACGCGAGTCGGCGCCTGACGCTCCTCCCCACAGGAAGGCCTGCTCGTCCCCCAGCGCGATGACGTCCTGCGCGGTGAGGCTGAGGCTCGTCAGCGGCGCCGGCTCGGGACCGTTCGCGGTGCCCGACAGCCATCCCTCAAGTTGCCAGCGCACGCGGTCGGCCATGTGGCGGGAAAAAGCGCCCGCACGCGAGCCGACATCGGTACGCCACACCCTTTCGAGGGTGTCGCCGCGCTCGGTGCGGGCCGCGATCCTCACGCGCGAGCAGCGCACTCCGGCCGCGAGCAAAGCCTCGTCGAGCCGGCGCGAGGACTCCGCGGCCACGAGCGTGAGCTGCTCGACCCTCTCGGCGGGCTCCTCGAATTCGTACGCCACCTCGATGTCCTCCTCGGAGCGACGCAGGACGGGCGGGCGGACGTCCTCGCCGCGGCCGATGCGGTGGGCCCACCTCCCCACGGGGCCAAACCGTGCGAGCACGTCCCCCGCGGGCAGCGCCGTGAACTGGGCCAGGGTGGTGATGCCCAGTCTGGTCAGCACGCTGACGAGGTCCTCGACCCCCTCGCGTTGACGGCGTTCCATCGCGGCGAGGCTCAGCGCCTCGACGGGGGCGTCAGCGAGGAACTCCGGGGAGCGCCCCGCGGGCACGAGCACCGAGGAACGGGCAGCCATGATCGCGGCCAGCAGCCCGTCGGCGGCCCCCACAGCACACTCGTGACCGGACACCTCGGCCACCGCGCCCACCAGCGCCTCGGCGAGCGCCTCTTCGGAGCCGTGGAACCTCGCCGCACCCTCGGCGGGGATCATCAGCAGTCCCGGCCGGGAGATCTCGACACCCGCCACCACCTCCTCGGCTGCGGCAGCGACCGCCTCGAACTCACGCGCGTCACGTCCCTCGTCGTAGGGCAGGATCTCGAGCTCGGGGCACGCCCTCTGCGCCTGGCGCTTGCCGTGACCGCGCCGCACACCGGCCGCACGCGCCGCGGCCGACACCGCGACCATGCCACGCCCATGGAGCACCGCTGCGGGGGCATCGGCCCCGATCCCTGCCGCGCGCGCTGCAGCCGCGACCGGCCAGTCGGGCACCCACAGCACCGCCCGCCGGGTCGCCGTGGCGGGCCCGCCGCGCGCGTGCGCCGGGGCGCTCACGCGACCTCCTCCGCGACGCGGGTGGCGGCGGCACGCATGCCCGTGAGGTCGGCATCGAGAGTGATCCGCACGCGCCTGACGGCGCCCGAGCGGCGGCCCGCGACGGCGATGGACAGGTCACGCTCGCGCAGCCTCCCCTCCCCGGCCCCTAGCCCGCGCCAGGAGGAACGCTCGACGGTCATCGTGGTGTGGGCACCCGCCCACGGGCCGGCGGCAAGGATGACGGAGCCACGCTCGCGCGCACGGGAGGCGAGCCGGCGCCTGTCCGCCTCCGATAGCGCCACCCGCGGCCCCACGAGGGTGACGTCCATCCCATCCACCGCGGCGCCTGCGGCCTCGACGACCTGAGTGCCGGGGTGCGGCACCAGGACCAGCCGCCCGAGGTCGAACCCGCGCCGCGCGGCCGCCACGACGCCCACCGCCGGCATGCCCAGGATTGCGGTCCACGACCCCTGACTCGACGCCGTGGCCGCGAGCGCGAGCATGAGAGAGGTGGAGCCGTCCACGGAGATCACGGAGCCCCGCGCCAGTCCCTCGGGCAGCAACTCAGACAGCAGGTCGTCGAGGGGAAGGCGGGGTCGGTCCCCTGCCTGGCGAGAGGTCCCTACACGGGTCTCGACGGCGCTGAGGGCAGCGCGCGCGGCCGCCAGGCGCTCAGCGCGCGAGCCGAGCGCAGTCCCCTGGCTCTCCAGCATGCGTGCCTCCTGACCTGCGTGCGCCGGGGCTGCACCCCAGTCGCGTTCGAACATATGTTCGATTATCGCAGGAGGCGCCGACATCGTCCATCGACGGCCACACAGGGGACGCCTGCCAGGGCGGACGGCGGGTCAGGCGGTCAGCGCAGGGCCCACAGGGCGACCGCCGATGCCGCGGCCACGTTGAGCGAGTCCACTCCCCCGGCCATGGGGATGGTGACGACGGCATCGGCCGCGCGCTGGGCGGCTCGGGTGAGCCCATCGCCCTCGGCGCCCATCACGACCGCCACGCGCTCGTGACCGGCGGCCGCGAACTCGTCCAGCGACACCGCGTCGTCCGCGAGCGCGAGCGCGGCCACCACAAAGCCGGCGTCCTTCACTTGGCCCAACGCACCCGGCCACTCGTCGGCGCGCGTCCACGGCACCTGGAACACCGTGCCCATGGACACCTTGACGCTGCGTCGGTACAGCGGGTCGGCGCAGGTAGGGGCGCAGATGATCGCGTCGGCGCCAATGCCCGCCGCCGAGCGGAAGATCGCGCCCACGTTGGTGTGGTCGACGATGCCCTCGAGCACTACCACTCGCTTGGCGTCCCTCACCAACTCCGCGACCGACGGCAGCGCGGGGCGTTCCATCGCCGCGAGCGCGCCGCGATGCACCTGGAACCCCGTGACGGCCTCGAGCTCCTCCTCGGAGCGCACCAGCACGGGGGCGTCGACGCCGGCGGCGGCGAGGGCCTCCCTGGCACTGGATTCCCAGCGCGGGCTCACCAGGATGGACCGGGGCGTGTGCCCGGCGGCCAGGGCACGCTCGATAACCTTCGCACCCTCGGCCATGTACAGGCCGCGCTCGGGCTCAAGTTTGCGGCGCAGCGCCACGTCGGTGAGGTCGCGATAATCGTCGAGAAGCACAGACCTAGTGTGACAGCAACGGTGAGCGCCCCATGGGGCTCACGGATTCGCTGAGAGCGACGGTGAGCGTCCCATGGGGCGCTTGAGGTGGTGCGGACGCTGGCTACTGGCCGCGCTCCGCGTCCGGGTCGAAGGGGCGGCCCGAGCGGGTGCCCGAGTCGGTCGCGTCGGACGTGGCGTCCTCGACCTCCTGCTTGGCCAGGCGCAACGCCTCGGCGGGATCGGTCAGGGCGGAGGTGATGCGCGACTTGCGCTCCTTGCCGCGCTCGGGGTCGCGCCCCAGGGGCTCGAGCTCCTCCTCCTGGCCGAAGGCCGCGGAGATGGACTTGAGCGCGCCGGTGAACTCGGTGGGCACAAACCAGATCTTGTTGGACTCGGTCTTCGCAATCTCGGGCAGCACCTGGAGGTACTGGTAGGCGAGCAGCTTGGAGTCGGCGTCGCCCTCGTGGATGGCGTCGAACACCTGCAGGATCGCGCGCGCCTCACCCTCGGCGGTGAGGATCGCGGCCTGCGCGTCACCCTCGGCCTTGAGGATCGCCGACTGCTTCTGTCCCTCGGCCTCGAGGATCTGTGACTGCTTGACCCCCTCGGCGGTGAGGATCGCGGCGCGACGGTCACGCTCGGCGCGCATCTGCTTCTCCATCGAGTCCTTGACGGACAGCGGCGGGTCGATCGCCTTGAGCTCCACGCGTCCCACGCGGATGCCCCATTTGCCGGTCGCCTCGTCGAGCACCGAGCGCAGCTGGCCGTTGATCTGGTCGCGGCTCGTCAGCGTCTGCTCGAGGTCCATGGTGCCGATGACGTTACGGATCGTGGTGACGGTGAGCTGCTGCATACCGACGATGTAGTTGGCGATCTCATAGACGGCCGCGCGGGCGTCCGTGACCTGGAAGTAGATGACGGTGTCGATCTCGACGACGAGGTTGTCCGAGGTGATGACGGACTGCGGCGGGAAGGACACGACCTGCTCGCGCATGTCGACCTTCTGGCGCACCTTGTCGATGAACGGGACCAGCAGGTGCATGCCGGCCTGCATGGTGCGGCTGTAGCGACCCAGGCGCTCGACCACGCGGGTCTCGGCCTGCGGAACGATCTGGATGGCGCGCGCGATCGCGACGATGACGAACAGCGCGAACGCGATCGCGAGCACGATCGCAATGACTTGGGTGACGGTCACGTCACTCCCCCTTTTCCGGAGCGACGATCGCCGTCGCCCCTCTAATGGCCACGATGGTGACCTCTGTTCCCTCGAGGATCTCGGGCGCGTCGTCCTCAGTGCGCGCGCTCCAGACCTCGCCGGACACCTTGATGCGGCCGCTGGTCTCGGTGACAACGTCGAGCGCACGGGCGGCGGCGCCCACGAGCGCGGCCGTGTTGGTCTCGATCAGTTCACCCTTGCGGCGCAGCGACTTCAGCAGGTATGGGCGCAGCGCGAACAGCAACAGCGCCGCGACCACGCAGGCGATGATGATGCACAGCCACAACGGCGCACCCAGCAATGCGGCCGCGCCGCCCGCGATGGCTCCTCCAGCCAGCATCGCGAACGTGAGGTCGAGGGTGAAGACCTCGACGATGCCGAGGGCCATCGCCCCGATGAACCACCACATGGAATCCACGCGGACCACCTCCTGCCTCGAAACCTAGCAGGGGTGACGCGGCGGCGGCATCGGCCGCGGGGACGACGACGAGCATCGGCCGCGAGGGGGGCGGCCGATGCTCGGGTCGGGGTCCGTACGCAGCGCCCCGGGGGGCGCGGGTTACTCCGCCGCGAGCGCGGGAGACGCCGTGCGTGCCGCGATGGTGTCGCGGCGGTGCGCCCGCCAGGACCATGCCACGGCGCCGATCCACAGCGCGACGATCGCGGCGTAGACGGCGGCCTGCGCCGCGCCGGCGACCGGGATCACCTCCGCGCGGATGAGCGTGCGCGTGTTGGTGAGGATGATGAGCCCACCCACGGCGGCGCCCAGCAGGCGCGGCGGGACGATGCGCACGAGCCAGGCGGCGATGGGCGCCGCGAGCAGGCCGCCGGCGAGCAGCGACAGCACCCACCCGGCGTCGATGCCCGCGGTGCCGATCCCCAGCAGGAAGCCGAGCGACGCGGCGAGCGCCACCAGGAACTCGCTCGTGTCGATGGACCCGATCACCTTGCGCGGCTGCATGCGTCCCGAGGCCAGCAGCGCGGGGGTGCCGACGGGACCCCAGCCGCCGCCACCCGTGGCGTCGACGAATCCAGCAACCAGGCCCAAGGGGGCCAGGAAGCGCTTGCCCAGCGGCCGCCGGTCGGGAGCGACGCGCACGCCCCACAGCGTGAAGCGCAGCAGGACGTACACGCCGAGCGCGAGCAGCACCACCGCCATGACGGGCGCGGCGACCTCGGTCGACAGGCTCGACAACACCGTCGCCCCCAGGAAGGCGCCCGCGGCGCCGGGGATACCCACACGTCTCACCACCCGCCAGTCCACGTTGCCCAGCTTCCAGTGGGCCGCGCCACTCGCGAGCGTGGTGCCCACCTCCGCGAGGTGCACGGTGGCCGATGCCGCCGCCGGGCTGATCCCCGCCGCCAGCAGCAGCGTGGTGGACGTGACGCCGTAGGCCATGCCGAGCGAGCCGTCGACGAGCTGGGCTCCGAAGCCGATGAGGGCGAGAACAATGAGGGAGCGCATGGCCACCTCCCGGGGAGATCGGCGCGCCGGCGCCGGCGGCGATCCTCATCGCCACATCCCCCACATTACCTACTTCCCTAGTAGGAAACAATACCTATCTAACAAGTAGGTTATTGGGGATGGGTCCAGGCCCCCTCGTCGGCGAGCAGCGCCCGCACATCGGCTGGGAGCGCACCGCCTGCCAGATCGGCGAGCGTGACCGCCTCCAGGACCGCGCGCACGTTGGCGCGCAGCGCGACCCATACCTCGAGCAGCGGCGCCGCCGGTCCCTGGTAGTCGAGCTCGGAGGGCCTCTCCCCGCGCACATAGACCAGGGGGCCGTCCACGGCGCGCACCACATCCGCCACCGAAATCTCGGAGGCCGGGCGCGCCAGGCGGTAGCCACCGCCCAGGCCGCGCTGGCTCACCACGAGTCCCTCGGAACGCAGGGCCGTAAGGATCGCCTCGAGGAACTTGCGCGGAATCTGCTGCGCGGCCGCGAGCTCCTCGGACGTGCGCGGGCCCTCGTCCGCGGCGGCGGCCAGCTCGGCCGCGGCCCGTACCGCGTAGTCGGCCTTAGCGGAGATCCTCACGGGATCAGCCCCGGCGGGCCGCCCAGCGGCCCTCGACCTCGGTCAGCACCACAGGCATGCCGTAGGTCGCGGAGAGGTTCTCGGACGTGATGGTCTCGTTCAGCGGCCCCGCGGCGACAATGCGCCCCTCGCGCAGCAGCATGGCGTGGGTGAAGTCCACGGGAATCTCTTCCACGTGATGTGTTACGAGCACCATCGCGGGTGAGCGATAGTCACCGGCGAGCTCCGTGAGCGCCCCGAGCAGTTCCTCGCGGCCTCCCAGGTCGAGCCCTGCGGCGGGCTCATCGAGCAGCAGCAGCTCGGGGTCGGCCATGAGCGCACGGCCGATCTGGACACGCTTGCGCTCGCCCTCGGACAGCGTCCAGAAGCGGCGATCGGCGAAGCCCTGCATGCCGAAGGCTGCGAGCAGCGCCTCGGCACGCTCGATGTCGACGTCCTCGTACTCCTCGCGCCAGCGACCCGTCACACCATGCGCGGCGGTCATGACGACGTCGAGCACGGTCTCGTCGGCCGGGATGCGGTCCGCGAGCGCCGCAGACGTCAGCCCCACGCGGATGCGCAGGTCCTGGACGTCCGAGCGGCCCAAAGTGGCGTCGAGGATGGTGGCCTCGCCGGTGCTCGGATGCATGCGAGCCGAAGCGATAGAGATCAGCGAGGTCTTGCCCGCGCCGTTGGGGCCCAGGATGACCCAGCGGTCGGCGGAGTCCACGCTCCAGTCGATATCGGACAGGATGGCGTTGTCGGAGCGACGCAGCCCCACGCCCTGGAACCTCAGCACCTCGGTCATGATGCGTTCAGCCTAGTCCGTGAGTTCCTGGTAGAGAGCCAGGGTGCGCTCCCCGATGGTGTGCCACGAGAAGTGCTCGGTCGCTCGCGCGCGACCCGCCGCTCCCCACTCGCGGGCACGGTCAAGGTCCGACACCGCGTCGGCCAGAGCCGCACCCAGGTCGGCGACAAACGCGTCCGGGTCCTTGGGCGTGCCGGTGCCGTCATCGACCTGGTCGATGGGCACCAGGATGCCGGTCTCGCCGTGAACGACCACCTCGGGGATACCGCCGGTGGCCGTGGCGACCACGGGCAGGCCCACGGCCATGGCCTCAAGGTTCACGATGCCGAGCGGCTCGTACACGCTGGGGCACACAAACGCGCTGCAGGCGTCGAGCACCGCCACGAGCTCGGGGCGCGGCAGGTGCTTGTCGATCCAGATCACGCCGTCGCGCTTGGCCCGCAACTCCTCGACGAGCCCCGTCACCTCGGCCATGATCTCCTTGGTGTCGGGGGCGCCTGCACACAGGACGATCTGCACCTCGGGAGGTAGCGACTCGACGGCACGGAGGAAGTACGGAAGGCCCTTTTGGCGTGTAATCCTGCCCACAAAGACGAGCGCCGGACGGGAGGGGTCGATCCCCCAGTCGGCGACCACGGCATCGGCCGCCTGCCTTTCCTCGTCGCTCGACGGCGCCGCCCAGGCGTCCACGTCGATCCCGTTGTGGATCACGTGGACCTTGTCGGGGTCAACGTTGGGGTAGGAGCGCAGCACGTCGCGGCGCATGCCACCGGAGACGGCGATGATCGCGTCGGCATTCTCGTAGGCGGTGCGCTCGATCCACGAGGACACCTGGTAGCCGCCGCCCAGCTGCTCGGCCTTCCAAGGGCGCAGCGGCTCGAGCGAGTGCGCGGAAATCACGTGAGGGATGCCGTGGAGCTTGGCTGCGAGGTGGCCGGCCATGTTGGCGTACCACGTGTGCGAGTGCACCAGCGAAGCACCCTCGCAGTCCTTCGCCATGGGCAGGTTGTGGGCGAGGACGTCGAGGGAGGCATCGCCCACGCCGCCCCCGAGCGGGTCGTAGCCGACCACGCCGTCCTCCTCGCGGGGGCCGTCGAAGGCGCGCACGGTCACGTCGATGTGATCGCGCAGCACGGCGGCCAGTTCCGTCACGTGGACGCCGGCGCCTCCGTAGACGTGGGGCGGGTACTCGCGGGTGAGGATGTCGGCTCGCATGTGCTCCACGCTAGCCGCGTCCTGGGCGTGTGACCTGTTCACTCGCCGGGCATGGCGCCTATGCTGGGCTTATGCCAGCGCCGAAAGTTCTCGCCATCGTCCTGGCCGGAGGTGAGGGCAAGCGCCTGATGCCCCTCACCGCGGCCCGAGCCAAGCCCGCCGTCCCCTTCGGCGGCACCTACCGACTGGTCGACTTCGCCCTGTCCAACCTGGTGAACTCACGCTATCTGCACATCGTGGTGCTGACGCAGTACAAGTCGCACTCGATGGACCGTCACATCGCCCGCACCTGGCGCATGTCGCCGCTGCTGGGCAACTATGTGGCGCCGGTGCCCGCTCAGCAGCGACGCGGCAAGCACTGGTACCTGGGCTCGGCCGACGCGATCTATCAGACCGTCAACATCATCGAGGACGAGAGCCCGGACATCGTCGTCATCGTGGGCGCCGACCACGTGTACCGCATGGACTTCTCGCAGATGGTGGACTCCCACATCGCCACCGGCGCGGACTTCACCGTCGCGGGCATCCGCCAGCCCATCGAGCTCGCCGATCAGTTCGGCGTGATCGACGTCGACAAGGAGCGCCCGGGCTTCATCAAGGCCTTCCTCGAGAAGCCCACCGAGCCCGAGGGCCTGCCGGACTCCCCGCACGAGGTGCTCGCGTCCATGGGCAATTACGTCGCCTCCGTGGGCCCGCTGCTCGAGGCGCTGAAGGCCGATGCCGAGTCGGCCACGTCCAAGCACGACATGGGCGGCGACATCGTCCCCCACTTTGTCGACAAGGGCACGTGCGGCTTCTACGACTTCGTCGACAACGACGTGCCCGGCTCCACCGATCGCGACCGCAACTACTGGCGCGACGTCGGCACGCTCGACTCGTACTACGAGGCCCACTTGGACCTCATCGCGGTGCAGCCGATCTTCAACGTGTACAACCACGAGTGGCCGCTGCACCAGGGACTCATCACTGAGCCGCCGGCGAAGTTCATCCACTCGGAGGAGGGCCGCCTGGGCCACGCCGCGGACTCGATCGTCTCCCCCGGCGTGATCGTCTCGGGCGCGACCGTCACGGGTTCGGTGCTCTCCCCCGGGGTGCGCCTGCACTCGTGGTCCACGGTCTCCGACTCGGTGCTGCTCGACCACGTCATCGTGAACCGTCACGCCCAGGTCCACCGCGCGATCCTCGACAAGAACGTCATCATCGAGGAAGGCGCCCGCGTGGGCATCGACCGTCAGGCCGACCTTGAACGCGGCTTCACCGTCACCGAGTCCGGCATCACGGTGGTGCCCAAGGGCACGGTCGTCACCTCATGACGGGACGCCTCATCGTCCTGGACGTGGACTCCACGCTCATCACGTCAGAGGTCATCGAGCTTATTGCCGCGCGCGCGGGCACCCAGGACGAGGTTGCGGCCGTCACCGAGGCCGCGATGCGCGGCGAGATCGACTTTGCCGAGTCGCTGCGCCAGCGCGTCGCAACCCTCGAGGGCGTCGAGGAGTCCGTGTTCGCCGACGTGCTCGCCGAGGTGCGCTTCACCGCCGGCGCCGAGGAGCTGGTCTCGACGCTCCAGGGCGAGGGCTGGACCGCGGCGCTCGTCTCGGGTGGTTTTGCCGAGGTCGTCGAGCCTCTCGCGGCTCGCATCGGTATCGCGCACTTCCGCGCCAACCGGCTCGAGGTGGCCGACGGCCGCCTCACCGGACGCACTGTGGGCCCCGTCATCGACCGGGCCGCGAAGGCTCAGGCGCTGCGCGAGTATGCAACCGAGTTGGGCATCACGCCTGCCGACTGCGTCGCCGTGGGCGACGGCGCGAACGACCTCGACATGATGGCCGCGGCTGGACTCGGCATCGCCTTCAACGCCAAGCCGGTGGTGCAGCAACAGGCGGATGTCGCCGTGAACGCGCCCACCCTCGCGGCCGTTCTCGACGTCATCGAGCGCTAACGGGTCTACCGACAAAAGGCGGGCCGATGCGGTGGTCACCCACCGCATCGGCCCGCCTTTCGCGGTTGACAGTCGTCAGACGTCGCGGCCCGAGATCACCTTGACAAGCCGTGCCGAGGACGAGCCGAGGTCGGCCCAGTCGCCGTCGTACTCGAGCACGGCGGCGCAGCCGGTGTTGAGCCCCAGGGCGATGTTCTTCAGCGACGCGGTGTCGGAGCCCGATCCGGCGAGGAATGCAGTCGAGGCCGACGAGGTGGGCTCGTGCCCCACCATCACGACGACCTCGGCGTCCCCGGAGGTGCGGGCGACGTCGACGAGGCCCTCGACGTCCGTCTCGTACAGGTCGTCCTCGACGCGCGTGTCGACCTCGCCGAACGCGGAGGCCATGAGCTTCCACGTCTGCTGCGTGCGCAGCGACGGGGAGACGAAGGCGAGCGTGGGCACGTAGCCCGCGGCGGCGAGCTCCTGACCGAGCTTGGTGGAGGCCTGGCGCCCGATGAGCTCGAGCGGCCGGTCCATGTCGTTGCCGTAGTCCGCGGGGTTCTCGGCCTTGGCGTGGCGGGCGATGATGAGGGTCGGCATAGTCACTGTCCCATCGCGTGGACGCCACCGTCCACGTGGATCATCTCTCCCGTGGTGGCCGGGAACCAGTCGGATAGCAATGCGGTGACGGTGCGGGCGGTCGGCACGGTGGCCGACGAGTCCCACCCCAGCGGCGCGCGGTCCGCCCACACGCCCTCCATCTGCTCGAAGCCGGGGATGTGCTTCGCGGCGGTGGTCTTGATGGGCCCGGCCGAGACCAGGTTGGCGCGGATGCCGTGCTGGCCCAGGTCGCGGGCGAGGTAGCGGTTGACCGCCTCCATCGCCGCCTTCGCGACGCCCATCCAGTCGTACACGGGCCACGCGAAGCGGCCGTCAAAGGTAAGACCGACGATGGACGAGCCCTTCACCATCAGCGGCAGCGCCGCCTGCGCGAGGGCCTTGAGCGAATACGAGGAGATGTGCACCGCGGTGGACACGTCCTCCCATTCGCCGCTCATGAAGTTGCCGCCCATGACGGACTGAGGCGCGAAGCCGATCGAGTGGACCACGCCGTCCAGGTGGGGGACGTGCTCGCGCACCTTGTCCGCGAGCGCCGCGAGATGCTCGGCGTCGGTGACGTCGAGCTCCACGACCGGAGCTTCGACCGGCAGGCGACGTCCCATCGCCTGGGTGATCTTGAGCGAACGGCCCACGCCCGTGAGGACCACCGTTGCACCCTGTTCCTGGCACAGTCGCGCGACCTCGAAGGCGATCGAGCCCTCGGTCAGCACCCCCGTCACCAGGATGTTCTTGCCATCAAGCATTCCCATGAAGTCTCTCCTTATCCGTGACGAGCCTAGCGCCGTCGGCACCGGACGGCCCGCGCGGCCACGGCGCGCCCCGGTGAGCCAGTAGATTGTGCGCCGGGGGCGCGCGGTGCGCCGGGAGACACTGCCTCAAGGAGACAGACGAATGGCACTCATGTCCTGGACACTTCACGGCGACGGCCGTGCGATTGCGGCCGATGCCGTGGTCACCCCACGTGAGCGACTCACCTGGCCGCGCACCATCGGCCTCGGAGCCCAGCACGTGCTCGCGATGTTCGGCTCGACCTTTGTGGTGCCGTTGCTGACCGGCTTCCCGCCGAGCACCACCATCTTCTTCTCCGCCGTCGGCACCATGCTGTTCCTGCTGATCACGGGCAACCGGCTGCCGTCGTACGTGGGATCGTCCTTCGCTTTCATCGCGCCCATCACGGCGGCCGTCGCCTCGGGCGGCGAGTCAGCGGCGCTGGGCGGGCTCGTGGCCACGGGACTACTGCTCGCTCTCGTGGGCGTCGTCGTTCACTTCGCGGGCACGCGCTGGATCGAGGTGACCATGCCCCCGGTGGTCACGGGCGCCATCGTCATGCTCATCGGCCTGAACCTCGCGCCCGCGGCGTGGGGCATGGTCGAGGCGTCGCTCGGCACCGCACTGGTCTCCGCGCTTGCGGTCATCCTCATCACCGTGCTGTTCCGCGGCATCCTGGGGCGCCTGTCGATCCTGCTGGGCACCGTCGTGGGCTGCATCGTCGCGGCGCTGAACGGCGAGTACGACCTCACCGCCGTGAAGGACGCCGCCTGGATCGGCCTGCCGGACTTCGCCACCCCCACCTTCGACCCATCCGTCATGCTGATGTTCCTCCCGGTCATCTTCGTGCTCATCGCGGAGAACATCGGCCACGTGAAGTCCGTGTCCGCCATGACCGGCGAGGACCTCGACCCCATCACGGGCCGCGCGCTGCTCGCCGACGGCGTCGCCACCACCGTCGCCGGGCTGGGCGGAGGCTCGGGCACCACCACGTATGCCGAGAACATCGGCGTCATGGCCGCCACGCGCGTGTATTCGACCGCCGCCTACTGGTGCGCGGGCTTGTTCGCCCTGCTGCTGAGCCTGTCGCCCAAGGTCGGCGCGCTCATCGCCGCGACCCCCGCGGGCGTGCTGGGCGGCCTGTCCACCGTGCTCTTCGGCATGATCGCCGTGCTCGGCGCGCGAATCTGGGGCCAGGGCAAGGTCGACTTCGGTAACCCCGTGAACCTCATCCCCGCCGGCGTGGCGCTCATCATCGGCGCCGCGAACTACACCTGGCAGGTGGGTGACCTCCAGTTCGAGGGCATCATCCTCGGCACCGCCGCCGCCCTCATCGCCTATCACCTGATGGCCGCCATCACGCGCTGGCGCGACGCCGCCAACCCGGTCGCCTCCCCCGCCTACGTCGAGGGCGACGAGCAGGGCACTGCGCGCGACTGACGTCACCTAGCAAAGAGTCAGGGCCCCGGAACCGTGAGGTTCCGGGGCCCTGACGCTGTGTCTAGTGAGCGAGGCGTGAGCCGGGACGCCGACCGCGCCACGGCATCGGCCGCCTGTTAGTGACCCATCCCCAGGCCGCCGTCGACGGGAAGGACGGCGCCAGAGACGTAGCCGGCGGCGTCGGACGCGAGGTAGACGGCCGCGGCGGCGACCTCCTCCGCGGCGCCGAAGCGCTTGGCGGGGATCGACGCCTCGTACTGCTTCTTGACGTCCTCGGGCAGCTCATCGGTCATGTCGGTGGTGATAAAGCCGGGCGCGATGACGTTCGCGGTGATGCCGCGCCCGCCCACCTCCCGGGTGATCGAGCGCGCCATGCCCACGAGCGCGGACTTCGACGAGGAGTAGTTGACCTGGCCGGGGTTGCCCATGAGGCCCACCACGGAGCCCACGAGGATGATGCGGCCGAACCGCTGGCGCAGCATCGAGTTCGTGGCGCGTCGCACGCAGCGGAACGTGCCGGCGAGGTTCACGTCGAGGACCGTCTCGAAGTCCTCGTCGGACATGCGCATCAGCAGCCCGTCCTTGGTAATGCCCGCGTTGGCGACGAGGATCTCCACGCGACCGTGCTCGGCCTCGAGCGCGTCAAACGCGGCGTTGACGGCGTCCGTGTCGGTGATGTCGGCGATCGCGGAGTGGACGCCCTCGGGGAGGTTGCCGCTGCGGTGGATCGAGCTGACGGTGTAGCCGGCGGCCACGAAGGCCGTCGCGATCGAGCGGCCGATGCCGCGGTTGGCTCCCGTCACAAGAACATGTCGTGTCATGGGTGCCACGGTAGTGGACCGGCGCCGTGCGGCCGCGCGACTACCATCGGGGGGTGCCCCGCCGCCCCTCGCTCGCCCGCATCGCGCTGACGATGCTCGTCGCGCTCGCGGTGAGCGCCGTCGCGATCATGCTGGGCTTCTGGCAGCTGCACCGTCACCAGTTCAAGGCCGATGCCGTGGCCGCCTATGACGCCGCCGCCGAGGCTCCCGTGGCGGACCTCGATGAGGTCATCCCTCCCGGGTCCGACGTGCTTCCCGACGACGCCGAGTGGCGCACCGTCACCGTGACCGGAACCTTCGAGCAGGACACCACCACGATCCTTCGGGGCCGTCCCATCGACTCGACCGCTGCGTGGCAGTTTCTTGCGTGGCTCGACACCGACGACGGGCGTTCCGTGCTGGTATCTGCCGGGTGGATCGAGCAGCCGGGCCCCAACGAAGACCCCGAGCTGCCCACCTATCCCGACGGCGAGGTCACGGTGACCGGAATCGTCCGCGCGTGGGAGGAGGACGACGGCAAGGAGGCCACATCCTCCGTGTCGCGCATCACGCCGTCGCAGCTGGAACAGCCCGCAGGCGAGATGGTGCCTGGCTATCTGATGATTCGCGAGGCGTGCGACGGGGGGTCGTGTGCCGAAACCCTCGCGGGCGCGCAGGTGCCGCTGCCAGACATCTCCACCGGCCCGCACCTGTCCTACGCCGTGCAGTGGTGGATCTTCGCGGCGCTCGCGCCCATCGGCGCGGTGCTGCTGCTACGCCGGGACGCTGAGGTGGAGGGTGACACGACCGAGCCAGCCGCGGCGCGGGCCCCCCGCGAGCCGCGCCGCAGTGGCCGCGGGCGCCGCGCGGAGCTCAGCGACGAGGAGATCGAGGACGCGCTCTAGCCCGGCGCCGCCCTACGCGAGCGCGATGAGGTCGCGGTACGAGTCGTTCCAGAGATCCTCGTCCGCATCGGGAAGCAGCAGCACGCGCTCGGGCTCGAGGGCGTCGACTGCGCCCTCGTCGTGCGTCACCAACACCACGGCGCCCTCGTAGGTCTTCAGCGCGTTCAGGATCTCGGCGCGCGAGGCGGGATCGAGGTTGTTGGTCGGCTCGTCGAGCAGCAGCACGTTGGCCTGGCTCACCACGAGCGTCGCGAGCGCGAGCCGCGTCTTCTCACCGCCCGAGAGCACGCGCGTGGGCTTGTCAGCGTCGTCGCCCGAGAAGAGGAACGACCCCAGGACCTTGCGCACCTCGGTGTCGCCCAGGTCGGGGGCGGCGTGGCGCATGTTCTCCGCCACGGTCGCATCCATGTCGAGCGTGTCGTGCTCCTGCGCGTAGTAGCCGATCTTCAGGCCGTGACCGGCCTCCACCTCGCCCGTGTCCGGCTGCTCGACGCCGCCGAGGATCTTCAGCAGCGTGGTCTTGCCCGCGCCGTTGAAGCCCAGGATCACCACGCGCGAACCGCGGTCGATCGCGAGGTCCACGTCCATGAAGACCTCGAGCGAGCCATAGCTCTTCGACAGCCCAAAGCCCCTCAGCGGCGTCTTGCCGCACGGCGCGGGCGTGGGGAAGCGCAGGGACGCGACCTTGTCGCTCACGCGCTCGGTCTCGGTGCCCTCGAGCAGCTTCTCCGCACGCTTGAGCATCTGCTGGGCTGCGACGGCCTTCGACGCCTTGGCGCGCATCTTCTCGGCCTGGGCGACCAGGGCGCCGGCCTTCTTCTCGGCGATGCGGCGTTCGGTGTGGCGGCGCTTCTCGTCGTCCTCGCGCTGGCGCAGGTACAGGTCCCAGCCCATCGCGTACTGATCGAGCTGGCCGCGGTTCGCATCGAGATAGAACACCTTGGTGACGACGGTGCGCACCAGGTCCACGTCGTGGGAGATCACGATGAGACCGCCCGAGTACTGGCGCAGGAAATCGCGCAGCCACACGATCGAGTCCGCGTCGAGGTGGTTGGTGGGCTCGTCGAGCAGCAGCGTCTCGGCGTCGGAGAAGAGGATGCGGGCGAGCTCCACACGGCGGCGCTGGCCTCCCGAGAGGGTGTGGAGAGGCTGGCCCAGGATGCGGTCGTCGAGCCCAAGGTTGGAGGCGATGCGGTGGGCCTCCGATTCGGCGGCGTATCCACCGGCGGCGCGGAAGCGCTCCTCAAGAGCCGGGTAGCGGTCCATGGCCTTGGCGGCGGCCTTCTCGTCGGCGCCTCCCATGGCCTCCTCGGCCTCGCGCATCTTGGCCATCAGCCCCGCGAGGTCGCGCGCCGCGAGGATGCGATCCATCGCGATCTGGTTGAGGTCGCCCGAACGGGGATCCTGCGGCAGGTATCCCACGGTGCCCTTGTGCGTCACGGAGCCGCCCGACGGCTGCCCCTCGCCCGCGAGGATGCGCGTCATCGTCGTCTTACCGGCGCCGTTGCGGCCCACCAGGCCAATGCGGTCGCCGGCGTTGACGTGGAACGACGTCGGGTGCAGCAACACGCGAGCGCCGATGCGCATCTCAAGATTCTGTGCGGAGATCACGAAGGATCTGGCCTCCAGCTAGGGAAAACAGTGGGATCTATACAACAAAGCGCGCCCGTACCGTGGCGGCGGCCGATGCCGTGGCCGGCCTGGGTAGGTTGGGCGCCCACCCATTATCCAGCACAATCCCCCCAGGAGAACCGTGTCCCCTCGTGAGGCTCTGTCCGGCGCGAATATCGCCCTGATCGCCGTGTTCGCAGCCTTCATTGCGGCGTCCACCCTGGTGCCCGAAATCACGCTCGCGTTCGGCGTGCCGTTCTCCCTGCAGACGTTGGCCGTCGTGCTCGCGGGGCTGTGCCTGGGTCCCTGGCGCGGCATGGCCGCGGTGGTGCTGTACATCCTGGTGGGTTTCGCGGGTGCCCCGGTCTTCGCCAACTTGTCCGCCGGCCTGGGAGTCCTCGCGGGCCCCACGGGCGGCTTCCTGCTGGGATTCATCCCGGCCGCGGGTCTCGTCGGCGCGCTTACGATGGCGGCGCGCCGACGGGGCCGGCTCGGATACCCGACCCTGCTGCTCGCGGGGCTCGCGTCGATCCCCGTAACGTACGCGGTCGGCATCCCGTGGCTGTCCGTGCGTACGGGCCTGAGCCTGGCCGATGCCACGGTCGCCATGGCACCCTTCATGGTCGGCGACGTCGTCAAGGTCGCGATCGCCGCCGGTGTCGCCGCGGTCATTCACCGCGCCTACCCTCGCCTGTTGCCGCCCGCCCGGCCCGCGGCATCGGCCCCCGATTCTCGGAAGGCGCGCGCCACCGCATAGCCTTGACCCCATGATCGAGTTCAAGGACGCGGGCGTCACCGCGCCCGATACGGGTGTGACGATCCTGAAGCCCACCTCGCTGACACTCACCGAGCGGCGCATCTCCGTCATCGGTGCGAACGGCGGCGGCAAGTCGACGCTGGTGAGGATGATCAACGGCCTCATCCCGGCGACCACGGGATCGGTCGAGGTCGATGGCCTGGATGTGGCCCGCAAGGGTCCCCAGGTGCGCCGCAAGGTGGGCTTTCTTTTCACCGACCCGTCCGCACAGCTGATCATGCCCACGGGCGTCGAGGACGTCATGCTGTCGCTGCGACGCACCATCAAGAACAAGGACGAGCGCACCCGCGCGGCGCTCGACGCGCTCGACGAGATGGGCCTGGGCGACCGCGCGGACGTCGCGGTCGGGTCGCTCTCCGGAGGCCAGCGCCAGCTGCTCGCGCTCGCCGGCGTGCTCGCCGTGACCCCGTCGATCCTCGTCGCGGACGAGCCCACGACTCTGCTCGATCTGCGCTGGCGCGCGCACGTGGGCGCGCTGCTGCGCTCGCTTCCCGTGCAGCTCATCGAGGTGACCCACGACCTGGACTCGGCCGCGCGTGCCGAACGCACCATCGTCATCGACGACGGCTCGGTCGCCTTCGACGGCGACCCCACGGAGGCCGTGCGCTTCTATCGCGACCTCATGTTCGGTCGCACCACGCGGACGCCCTCACCGTGATCACCCCCACCGGCCTGTACCGGGCGCGCGAGACCCCCCTGCACCACACTCCCGCGTGGTTCAAGGTGGCGCTGCTGCTCGCGGCGACGGTCGCGGTGATCATGCTCGACGACCCCATCAGCTCGCTCGGCATCATGGCCGCGTGCCTGCTCCTGTTGGCATCAACCCAGCCACCCGCGCGCACCACCGTGATCGCGATGGCGGGCACGCTCGTGGTCGCGGCGCTCACGGCGTCCATCCACCTGTGGCGCGGCGACTGGTGGCGTGCCGTGGACGTCACGGCGGACCTCGTGGCGGTGGTCGCGCTCGCGCTGGCCGTCGCGGCATCCACGTCCATGACGGCGATGCTCGATTTCGTCTCGGTCATGGCCCGTCCGCTGCGCGCGGTCCTGCCGCCCGAGACGCTGGGCCTCATGTTCGCGATGATGCTGCGCGCCCTTCCCGAGGTGGCCGAAATCTACCTCGAGTCGCGCCAGGCCGCCCGCGCACGCGGGTTCGACCGCAACATCCGCGCGATCGTGTACCCCACAACCACCCGCACCGTGGGCTTCGCGCTCGACCTCGGCCAGGCCATTCATGCCCGCGGCATTGGCGAGGAGGGCGACCAGGTCGACGCTGAGCCTGAGACGGCGCCGGGCACCGCGAAGCGCTCGGGACGCCGCTCGCGCCGGCGCGACAGGGCCGCATCATGACCTCGGCGGCATCATGACCTCCGCGGCGCCGGCCTCACCTGCCGAGGGCCGCACGCGCCTGCTGTCGCTGCCCATGCTGGTGGCGATGGTCGTGGGCTCCATGGTGGGCGCGGGAGTGTTCTCGCTGCCGTCCACCTTCGCCGAGGCCACGGGCGTCTACGGCGCCCTCATCGCCTGGGCCATCGCGGGCGGCGGCATGCTGCTGATGGCGCTCATCTTCGAGCGGCTGTCCAAGGCGCGCCCCGACCTGGACTCGGGCATCTTCGCCTACGCGAAGGCAGGGTTCGGCCCTTACGTGGGCTTCTTCTCCGCGTTCGGCTATTGGGCAGGCGCGTGCATCGCCAACGTCACCTATTGGGTGCTGATCTCCTCGACGCTCGGCGCCGTCATGCCAGCGCTCGGCGAGGGCGACACGTTCGTGGCCCTCGCGCTTGGATCGGCGGGCATCTGGATCTTTCACGTGGTGATCGCGCGCGGCATCGACACCGCCGCGGCGATCAACACCATCACCACCATCGCGAAGCTCGTGCCACTGGCACTGTTCCTCATCGTCATTGCCTTCGCGGGCTTCTCGTGGGAGACCTTCACCGACAACCTGTGGGCCTCGACCACGCACTCGGTGGGCGAGCTAGCCGACGAGGTGCGCGCCACCATGCTCGTCACCGTCTTTGTCTTCCTCGGAGTCGAGGGCGCGAGCGTTTTTTCGCGCTATGCGCGGCGCCGCGAGGACGTGGGGCGCGCCACCGTCACCGGCTTCCTCGGCGTTCTCGCACTCTTCGTCGCGGTCACCATGCTGTCCTACGGAGTGCTGCCACGCGAGGAGCTCGCGAGCCTCCGCCAGCCCTCGGCGGCGGGCGTCATCGAGGCGGCCGTGGGGCCCTGGGGCGGCTGGATGGTGGGCATCGGCCTGCTGATCTCGGTGCTGGGCGCCTACCTCGCGTGGACGCTGCTGGGCGCCGAGGTGCTGTTCGCTGCGGCCACGGGTGACGATGCTCCACGCACCCTGACCCGGGTGAACCGTGCGGGGGTGCCGATCCGCGCGCTCCTGGCCACGTCCGGCCTGACCCAGGTGTTTCTCGTCCTCGCGTTCTTCTCCGAGGATGCCTTCGACTTCTCGCTCGAGCTCACGAGCGCCATTACGATCCTGCCCTACCTCCTCACGGCGGCCTTCGCACTGAAACTGGCGCTCGGCGGCGGCAGCCGCGCCGGCGCGATCGCCCTCGCCGCGGGAGCGTTCGTCTACACCTGTTACCTGGTCTACGCGATGGGCCTGCAGTACGTCCTGATCGCCCTCATCGTCTACGCGCCTGCCACGCTCATGTATGTGCGCGCCAGGCGCGAGCGCGGGCTCGCGGTGTTCACCCGTCTCGAGGCGGCACTGTGCGTCGCCGTGACCGTCGGCGCCGTGATCGGCGTCTGGGCGCTCGCCACGGGACGGCTGGGCTTCTAGCTGCCCCACCCCGCCCCTGGCGCAAGTGTCCTCATGTGCGCCACGAGTGGCGGGCGTGCAACGAGAAAAAGGTGAGGGCCGATGCCGTGGTCACCCAGGGCATCGGCCCTCACCTCTATGCGTCTTGCGTCGTTAGACGTTGAACCCGAGCGCTCGCAACTGCTCGCGGCCGTCGTCGGTGATCTTGTCGGGGCCCCACGGCGGCATCCACACCCAGTTGATGCGGAAGCCGTCGACGATCCCGTCGAGGACCTGGCCGGCCTGGTCCTCGATGACGTCGGTCAGCGGGCAGGCCGCCGAGGTGAGGGTCATGTCGATGACGGCGTGCTGATTCTCGTCCAGGGCCACGCCGTAGACGAGGCCCAGGTCGACGACGTTGATCCCGAGCTCGGGATCGATGACGTCACGCAGCGCCTCCTCGACATCCGCGGCGTTCGCGGGGGTCGTTGTTTCGGTGGTCATGCCTGATCCTTTCCTGCACGGATAACGGCGTCCTTGAACGCCGACCATCCCAGCATGGCGCACTTGATGCGCGCCGGGTACTTTCCCACTCCGACGAAGGCGGTCGCGTCGCCCAGCAGATCCTCGCGATCGTCGTCGAGCGGTTCGCCCTTGGACTGCATCAGTTCGCGGAAGGCCTCCATGGTCTCCTCGGCCGTCGCGAGGGGCTCGCCCTCGACCAGCTCGCTGAGCACAGACACGGAGGCCTGCGAGATGGAGCAGCCCTGGCCCTCCCACGACACCGAGGAGACGGTGTCGCCGTCGAGGCCCACGCGCAGCGTGATCTCGTCGCCGCACGTGGTGTTGACCTGGTGCGACTCACCCACGTGGATGAGGCCGGGGTCCTTCAATCCGCGACCGTGGCCGGCGCGGGCGTGGTCCATGATGACCTGCTGGTACATCTGTTCGAGGCTGCTCATACGCTCACTCCAAAGAACGCGGGAACTTCCGCCAGCGCCGAGAGGAACGCCTCGGCGTCGGCGGGGGTCGTGTAGACATGCGCGCTGGCCCGGGTCGAGCCGGTCACGCCAAAGCGCCGATGCAGGGGCTGGGCACAGTGGTGGCCCACCCTGACGGCGACTCCCCTGTCGTCGAGCAACTGCCCCACGTCGTGGGGGTGGACGCCGTCGACGACAAAGGCGGCCAGGCCGATGACGTCACGCTCGTCGGCGCTGCCCACGGGGCCCAACAGACGAACCCCGGGAATCTCGGACACGCCCTGACGCAGCAGGTGGCCGATCTCGCGCTCGTGAGCCTCGACGCGTTCCATGCCAAGCTCCATGAGGTACTCGGCCGCCGCGCCCATCCCCACTGCCTGGGCGACGGGCTGCGTGCCCGCCTCGAAGCGCGTAGGCGCCTCGTGCCAAGCGGTGGACTCCATCGAGACGATGGTCACCGCTCCCCCGCCGAAGACCGACGGCGGCAGCGCATCCAGCAGTTCCTTGCGACCATACAGCGAGCCGATGCCGGTGGGGCCGAGCATCTTGTGGCCGCTGAAGGCCGCGAAGTCCACGTCGAGATCCTTGACGTCGACCGGCAGGTGCGGCACCGACTGGCACGCGTCGAGCACGGTCAAGGCACCCACGGCCTTGGCGCGCGCGACCAGGGTCGCGACGGGCGAGATGACACCCGTGACGTTCGACACGTGGGTGAACGCGAGGACCTTGGTGCGCTCCGTGACGAGCGTCTCGAGCTCGTCGAGCACCAGGCGTCCCAGGTCGTCGACGGGGATCCATCGCAGGGTCGCGCCGGTGCGGATCGCGAGCTGCTGCCACGGCACCAGGTTCGCGTGGTGCTCCGTCTCGGTGACACAAATCTCGTCGCCGGGGCCGATGCGGAAGCGGGCCACCTCCTCACCGCCAATGCCCGAGGTGGCGTTGCCGATGCCGGACGCGACAAGGTTGATCGCCGCCGTCGCGTTCTCGGTCCACACGATCTCGTCGTACGAGGCACCCACGAGCGTGGCCACGGAGGAGCGAGCGGCCTCGAACAGGCCGGTCGCCTCCTCCGCGAGCAGGTGGGCGCCGCGCGCGACGGCACCGTTGTGGCGCTCCTCGAAGTCCCTCACCGCGTCGAGTACCGCCTGCGGCCTTTGCGAGGTCGCGCCGGAGTCGAGGTACACGAGGTCCTTCCCGTTCCTGACCGTGCGGGTCAGGAGCGGGAAGTCCGCGCGCAGATCGGGCAGGTGCATGACGATTCCTTAGGCCGAGGCCAGGAAGCGGTCGTAGCCCTCGGCCTCGAGGCGGTCGGCGAGCTCGCGGCCGCCCTGCTCGGCGATCTGACCGTTGACGAACACGTGCACGAAGTCGGGCTGGATGTACTTGAGGATGCGCGTGTAGTGGGTGATGAGCATGATGCCAAGGCCCGTGTTGTCCTTCACACGGTTCACGCCCTCAGACACGATGCGCAGCGCGTCGACGTCGAGGCCGGAGTCGGTCTCGTCGAGCACGGCGATCTTCGGCGCGAGCAGTTCCATCTGAAGGATCTCGTGGCGCTTCTTCTCACCGCCGGAGAAGCCCTCGTTGACGTTGCGCTCGGCGAACGACGAGTCCATGCGCAGGTCGTCCATCGACTTCTTGACGTCCTTGACCCACGTGCGCAGCTTGGGGGCCTCGCCGTCGATCGCGGTCTTGGCCGTGCGCAGGAAGTTCGACACCGACACGCCGGGGACCTCGACGGGGTACTGCATCGCGAGGAACATGCCGGCCTTGGCACGCTCGTCGACGCTCATCGCGAGGACGTCCTCGCCGTCGAGCGTCACCGAACCCTCGGTGATCTCGTACTTGGGGTGGCCCGCCAGCGAGTAGGCCAGGGTCGACTTGCCGGAGCCGTTGGGGCCCATGATGGCGTGCGTCTCGCCCGAGTTGATGGTCAGGTCGACTCCCTTGAGGATCTGCTTGGTGCCCTCAGGGGTCTCCACGGAGGCGTGGAGGTTCTTGATTTCCAGGGTGCTCATGATGCTCCTTGATTCACTTCTTAAGACGTGGGGTTGTCGACGTCCACGAGCACGCGCTCGCCGTCAACACGAACGGGATAGGTGGCCACGGGAGTGACCGCGGGCAGCTCGTCGGGCACGCCGGTGCGCACGTCGAAACGGGACCCGTGGGCCCAGCATTCGACGAAGCAGCCCTCGACGTCGCCCTCGCCCAGCGGCACCTCGCCGTGAGTGCACATGCCGCCAATGGCGTAGAAGTCGCCATCGTCGGTGCGCACCACGGCGACAGGGGTGTCCGCTCCGGACTCGAGGGTGAGGTCGACGTCCATCGCGCTACCGGGCGCGAGGTCCGTCACCATGCACGCGAGCTGCTCGCTCACGCGTGCTCCTCCGCGAGCTCCTCGTTGACGTGCTCGAGCTCGAGGTCGATCGCCTTCATGAGCGACTCCTCGACGGTCGGCACGCCGATCTCCTGGATGAGGTCGGCGAAGAAGCCGCGCACCACCAGCTTGCGGGCCTCCTCCTCGGAGATGCCACGCGAGCGCAGGTAGAACATCTGCTCGTCGTCGAAGCGACCCGTGGCGGACGCGTGACCGGCGCCGGCGATCTCGCCGGTCTCGATCTCGAGGTTCGGCACCGAGTCCGCGCGCGCGCCGTCCGTGAGGACCAGGTTGCGGTTGAGCTCGTAGGTGTCGGTCTCCTCGGCCTCCTTGCGGATCAGCACGTCGCCAATCCACACGGTACGGGCGGTCGCGCCGGCGAGCGCGCCCTTGTAGGTCACGCGCGAGGTGCAGCGCGGCACCGCGTGGTCCACGAAGAGCTGGTGCTCCTGGTGCTGACCCGAGTCGGCGAAGTACAGGCCGAAAAGGTCCACCGAGGCACCCTCGCCCGCGAAAGCCGCAGAGGTGTTCAGGCGCACGGCCTTGCCGCCGAGCGTGACGACGGAGCCGCGCAGGCGCGAGTCGCGGCCCAGGCGGGCGACGACCTCACCGGCGTGGACGGCGTCCTCATCCCACAGCTGCAGGAGAACCAGGTTGAGGCCCGCGTTGTCGGCGAGATCCACCGACACGAACTCGGAGTACGTGGCCGTGCCGCGACGCTCGATGATGACGGTCGCCTCGGACGAGGCACCCGCCTCGACCAGCAGGTGGCCGCGCACGTCCTCGCCGCGACCGGTGACGGTGATCTGGATGGGCTCGTCGACCACCGTGTTGGGGGCGATCGTGAGCGCCATGGCGCCACCCGCGTGGGCGGCGGCGACGGCCGAGGCACGGTCGCCGGGCGCACGAACGGAACGCTCGCGGGCGTCGGCCGGCGACACCTCGGTCAGCGTGACACCCTCGGGAAGGGCGGGCACGTCCCACTCAAGGTGACCGTCGGTGGCCTGGTCGGCCAGCATCGGCTTGATGTCCTTGAGCGGCGAGAAGCGCCACTCCTCCTCGCGGCCCGTGGGCACGGTGAACGCGTCCACGTCGAAGGACGTGGGACGGTCGGCGCGCGAGGCGTCGGGGGTGGGGG
This sequence comes from Demequina sp. NBRC 110051, assembly GCF_002090055.1. Taxonomy (GTDB): domain Bacteria; phylum Actinomycetota; class Actinomycetes; order Actinomycetales; family Demequinaceae; genus Demequina. Next base: position 15,450 of record NZ_BBRH01000019.1, on the reverse strand, counting down.
TGCCAAGGCCGTGCGTGTGCGCGGCGTCGGCGGTGGCTCGGGAGTGGTCAGTGACGGTCAACCGACGGATCCTTCCATCTGCAGTTCGATGAGGCGGTTCAGCTCGAGCGCGTACTCCATGGGCAGCTCGCGCGCGATGGGCTCGACGAAGCCGCGCACGATCATCGCCATGGCCTCCGTCTCATCCATGCCTCGGGACATCAGGTAGAACAGCTGGTCCTCGGACACCTTGGAGACCGAGGCCTCGTGACCCATGTGGACGTCGTCCTCGCGGACGTCGACGTAGGGGTAGGTGTCGGAGCGGCTGATCTGGTCGACGAGCAGCGCATCGCACAGCACGTTCGACTTGGAGTTCTTGGCACCCTCGAGGACCTGAACAAGGCCGCGGTACGAGGTGCGGCCGCCGCCACGGGCGACGGACTTCGACACGATCGAGCTCGAGGTGTTCGGGGCGGCGTGCACCATCTTGGCGCCGGCGTCCTGGTGCTGGCCCTCACCCGCGAAGGCGATGGACAGCGTCTCGCCGCGAGCGTGCTCGCCGAGCATGTAGATCGCCGGGTATTTCATGGTGACCTTCGAGCCGATGTTGCCGTCGACCCACTCCATGGTGGCACCCTCGGCGGCCGTGGCACGCTTGGTGACGAGGTTGTACACGTTGTTCGACCAGTTCTGGATGGTCGTGTAGCGCACACGGGCGTTCTTCTTGACGACAATCTCGACGACCGCGGAGTGCAGCGAGTCCGACGAGTAGATCGGCGCGGTGCAGCCCTCGACGTAGTGCACGTACGAGCCCTCGTCCGCGATGATCAGCGTGCGCTCGAACTGGCCCATGTTCTCCGTGTTGATACGGAAGTAGGCCTGCAGCGGGATCTCGACGTGGACGCCCGGCGGGACGTAGACGAACGAGCCGCCCGACCACACCGAGGTGTTGAGCGCGGCGAACTTGTTGTCACCCACGGGGATGACGGTGCCGAAGTACTGCTCGAACAGCTCAGGGTGCTCCTTGAGGGCGGTGTCGGTGTCCATGAAGATGACACCCTGCTCCTCGAGGTCCTCGCGGATCTGGTGGTAGACCACCTCGGACTCGTACTGCGCGGCGACGCCGGCGACCAGGCGCTGCTTCTCCGCCTCGGGGATGCCGAGCTTGTCGTACGTGGCCTTGATGTCCTCGGGCAGGTCCTCCCAGCTGGTGGCCTGCTTCTCCGTGGAGCGCACAAAGTACTTGATGTTGTCGAAGTCGATGCCGGAGAGGTCAGAGCCCCAGTGCGGCATGGGCTTCTTTTCGAACATCTTCAGGCCCTTGAGGCGCAGGTTCAACATCCACTCGGGCTCGTTCTTCAGCGCCGAGATGTTGCGCACGACGTCCTCGTCGAGGCCGCGGCGCGCGAGGGCGCCTGCGGCATCGGAGTCGTGCCATCCGTACTCGTAGCCGCCGATCGACGCGATGATCTCCTCATCGGTCGCCTGGGGGGCGTTGTCGGTAGGGGTGCTCATGGTCATCCTTCCTTGGTCGTCGCCATTGCGACGGGGATGGTCGTGGTGCACACGTGTGCTCCGCCTGCCAAGGTCGACAGGCGCTGGACGTGAACGTCGAGGAGGCGAGAGAAGACGCGAGTTTCGGCCTCGCACCATTCGGGCGCCTGCTCGGCGATGGATTGGACCGGGCAATGGCCCTGGCACAGCTGAACGGTGTAGCCGCCGGGACCGGGGCGCACCGACGTGGCGTAACCCTGGTCAGCGAGGGCCGCGGCGAGAGCCTGCACCCGTTCGTCCATGGGAGCCTCGCTGGGGACGCTGTCGCGAACGGACGCCTCCAACTGGGCGAGCTTGCCCTCGACGAATTCGTCGAGGTTCCCGTGCTCGCGCATGAAGGTCACCGCGTCCACCGCGACCGCAGAGTAGGCGGTCGTGAGCGATCGCTGACCCTCTGTCGTGGCGACATAGGACTTGGCGGGACGGCCGCGGCCGCGCACATGCGTGCCCGGCTGATCCTGTTCCGCGATCAGCCCGTCGTCGACGAGCGCACCCAGGTGGCGGCGCACCCCCGCGGGGGTGACGCCGAGCTCCTCGGCGAGCCATGCGGCGGTAATGGGACCGGCCGAGGCGATGAGACCTAGCACCCGGTCACGAGTGGTGTCAGATGCCACGTCACTCTCCTTCCGCTGTGGGGTGGGCTGAGCCCAGCCGTTTCAGGAAACATTGTTGTTGCTCAAATACTTCCTTGCAAGCAAGGGAACCCTTACCTGAGTGTTGCGAAAATGGCCGACGCCGTGGCCGGCTCTCGGCGCCAGGTCCGCCTTTGTGGGGACCACCCTGGTACAACGCGCGGCGGGTGAGCCGGGGTTCCCCGGCGGCCACGGCATCGGGCATTCGCCAACTACCATGGAGCGGTGCCGAACCGCCTGCTGACCGCCCTTCGCCGCGCCCTCACTGTCGTCCTGGACTGGATCACACGCCACGCGCGCGGCTTCACGATCGCGAATATCTTCACTCAGGCGGGCATCATCGTCACCGGTGGCGTGGTGCGCCTCACCGGCTCGGGCCTGGGCTGCTCCACCTGGCCGCAGTGCGAGCCCGGTAGCTTCACCCCCGAGTTCCACCCGGAACAGTGGTTCCACCCCGCCGTCGAGTTCGGCAACCGGACCCTGACATTCGTGCTCGCCATCGTGGCGCTGGGGCTCGCGATCGGGGTGTGGCGCTCGCGCCCCGACCTCAAGTGGTGGGCGCTCGTCCCCGGCGTCGGGATCATCCTGCAGGCCGTCGTGGGCGGCATCACGGTGCTGGTCGAGCTGCACCCGCTGGTGGTGGCACCGCACCTGCTGCTGTCGACCGCACTCGTGTGGTTCTCGGTGTGGCTCGCCCTCGAGTTCCGCCGCGCGCCGCGCCGCGCGGGAAGCTCCGTGATCTGGCACCAGCGCCTCATCGCGCTCGACGTCGCCGTGATCCTGTTCCTCGGCGCGCTCACCACCGGCGCGGGCCCGCACTCTGGGGACGCGGAGGCGACCGAGCGCCTCGCTCTCGATCCCGAACTGATCGCTCGTGCCCACGCCGCGTCGGTGTGGATCTTCATCGCGCTGTTCGCCGCACTGGTATGGCGCGTGCGCCGCGACCGCAGCGCGGCAGAGCGCGACGAGGTCCGCAAGGCGTGGGCGGTACTCGCCCTCGTCACGCTCGCGCAGGGCCTCATCGGCTACATCCAGTACTTCACGGGGCTGCCGGAGGTCCTGGTGGCACTCCACCTCGTCGGGCTGGGCGCTTTCGCCGCGGCGCACTCCGCGAGCCACTACCTCCTCAAGACGGGAACGCGCGCATGAGCGATCACGACGTCACCCTCGCCCACATCGAGGCCGCCGCGGCGGCGCTCGCGGGCGTCGCTCAGCACACGCCCATCGATCATGCCTCGTACCTCAGCGATCTCACGGGCGTGCCGACGTACATGAAGCTGGAGAATCTCCAGCGCACCGGGTCGTTCAAGCTCCGTGGTGCCACCTATCGCCTGTCACGGCTGTCCGCCGAGGAGCGTTCCCGCGGCGTCGTCGCGGCGTCCGCAGGCAACCACGCCCAGGGAGTGGCGTTTGCGGCGAAGCAGCTGGGCATCGAGGCGACCATCTACATGCCGCTTGGAGCGCCCGTTCCCAAGCTGCTCGCGACCAAGGGCTACGGCGCCACCGTCATCACCGATGGCGCCACCGTGGACGACTGCCTCGAGCTGGCGCTCGCGCACGCGGAGCGCACCGGCGCCGTGATGATCCACCCCTTCGACCATGCCGACGTGATCGCGGGCCAGGGCACCATCGGGCTCGAGATCGTCGCCGACGTGCCCGACGTGCAGACGGTCATCGTCCCGATCGGCGGCGGCGGCCTCATCGCCGGAATCGCCGTTGCGGTGAAGTCCTGGGCCAAGGCTCAGGGCCGCGAGATCCGCGTGGTCGGCGTCCAGGCCGCGCAATCCGCCTCGTACCCGCCGTCCCTCGTCGCGGGGCATCCCGTCGCCATCGAGCGCCGTGCCACCATCGCGGACGGCATCGCCGTCGCGCGCCCCGGCGTCCACACCTTCCCCCTCATCCGCGACCTGGTCGACGAGATCGTCACCGTCGACGAGGACGACATCGCGCGCGCCGTCCTGACCATCCTGGAGCGCACCAAGCTGGTGGTCGAGCCAGCGGGCGCCGTCGCGGTCGCCGCGATCCTCGCGGGGCTCGTGACCCCCACCGGGCCCACCGTGGCGCTGCTGTCGGGCGGCAACATCGACCCGCTTCTGCTCCAGCGCATCGTGGGCCAGGGCCTGGTCGCCTCCGGGCGCTACATGACGCTGCGCATTCCGCTGCCGGACCGCCCCGGACAGCTCGCTCAGGTCAGCGACCTGCTTGCGCGGGTGGGCGCCAACGTCATCGAGGTGCTTCACACCCGCCACGATCTGGGGCTGACGGTGACCGACGTGGTGCTGCAGATCAGCGTCGAGACGCGCGGCCCCAACCATCAGGGCGACGTGCTGCAGGCTCTACGTGAGGCGGGCTTCGCCCCTGAGGTCGTCAGTTCCTGACGAGCCGCGTCGCCTCCGGACGCTGCCACGGCGCATCGGCCGGCCGAAGCGAGCTGAAGCTGTCGCGTGAGGCACGGTCGGCGGCCAGCAACCCCACGGCGGCCGACGACGCGTGGACGCGACCGTCGAGAACTGCCGCCACGGCATCGGCCAGCGGCACCCAGGCGCCGACCATGTCGGCCTCCTCGTCCTCGCGGGTGTGGCGCTCGGACTCGGGCACCGCGGCCAGGCCCCGCGCGAGGAACACTCGCACCGCCTCGGAGCTGCCTCCCCCGGAGGGGTAGTAGTCCACGAGCGTGTGCCAGGTGGCCGCGGTGAGATCGGCCTCCTCGTGCAGCTCACGCGCGGCGGCGTCCACGGGGCTCTCCCCCGCCATGTCGAGCAGGCCGGCAGGCGGCTCCCAGCACTCGGCACCCACGGGGTGGCGGTACTGACGCACCAGGTACACGCGTCCGTCATCGTCGAGCGCGACGATGACCACGGCGCCCGTGTGACGCACGTAGTCACGCGTCACCACACGGCCGTCGCCTAGGTCGACCTCGTCGCTCGCGACGTCCCAGACCTTGCCTGCGAACCGCTCATGCGTGGCGGTGACGCGGCGAGGCCCGGGGACGTCGGCGAGTGACATGCAGGCTTAGGCCGTCGCGACCGGGGCCGCGACCTCGGCGCCGCGCTGGCGCTCGAGGGCCGCACCCACGAGGCCCGCGAACAGCGGGTGTGCCTTGGTGGGACGCGACAGGAACTCGGGGTGAGCCTGCGTCGAGATGTAGTACGGGTGCACGTCGCGCGGGAGCTCCACGAACTCGACGAGCTCGCGGTCGGGCGACTCGCCCGAGACGACCAGGCCGGCCTCCTCGAGCTGCGCGCGGTACTTGTTGTTGACCTCGTAGCGGTGACGGTGGCGCTCGCCCACGGTGGTGGTGCCGTAGGTCTCGGCCGCGACGGAGCCCTCCTTGAGGACCGCCTGGTACTCGCCCAGACGCATGGTGCCGCCCAGGTCTCCCTGGCCGTCGACGATCGCGAGTTGCTCCTCCATCGTCGCGACGACGGGGTACTGCGTGTCGGGGTCGAACTCGGAGCTCGAGGCACCCTCGAGACCCACCACGTTGCGCGCGTACTCCATGACCATGGTCTGCAGGCCGAGGCAGATGCCGAGCGTGGGCACCTTGTTCTCGCGGGCCCAGCGCAGCGCGCCGATCTTGCCGTCCACGCCGCGCACGCCGAATCCACCGGGCACCAACACCGCGTCGACGCCGCCCAGAGCGCGCTCGGCGTCCTCGGGGCTCTGGCAGGTGTCGGAGGCGACCCAGCGCAGCTTGACGCGCGTCTTGTGGTGGAAGCCGCCGGCGCGCAGCGCCTCGCTCACCGACAGGTAGGCGTCGGGCAGGTCGATGTACTTGCCGACCAGAGCGACCTCGACCTCGTCCTTGGGACGGTGCACGCGCGTGAGCAGGTCATCCCACGCGCCCCACTCCACATCGTGGAAGGGCAGGTTGAGGCGGCGCACCACGTAGGCGTCGAGGCCCTCCGAGTGCAGCACCTTGGGGATGTCGTAGATCGACGGGGCGTCAACGGCGTTGACGACGGCGTCGGGCTCGACGTCACACATGAGCGCGACCTTCGCCTTGACCGACGCGGGCACCTCGCGGTCCGAGCGCAGCACGAGTGCGTCGGGCTGGATACCGATCGAGCGCAGCGCGGCCACCGAGTGCTGGGTGGGCTTGGTCTTCTGCTCGCCCGAGGGGCCGATGTACGGCACCAGGGAGATGTGGAGGAAGAACACGTGGTCGCGGCCCACGTCGTGGCGCACCTGACGGGCGGCCTCGAGGAACGGCTGCGACTCGATGTCGCCCACGGTGCCACCCACCTCGGTGATGATGACGTCGCAGTCGGGACCCGCCTGATCGCGCATGCGGCGCTTGATCTCGTCGGTGATGTGAGGAATGACCTGGACGGTGTCGCCCAGGTACTCGCCGCGGCGCTCCTTGGCGATGACCTGCGAGTACACCTGGCCGGTCGTGACGTTCGACGAGGCGCCCAGCTGGACGTCGAGGAAGCGCTCGTAGTGGCCGATGTCGAGGTCCGTCTCCGCGCCGTCGTCGGTCACGAAGACCTCGCCGTGCTGGAACGGGTTCATGGTGCCCGGGTCCACGTTGAGATACGGGTCAAGCTTCTGCATGGTAACGCGCAGGCCGCGCGAGCGCAGAAGGCGGCCGAGCGACGATGCGCTGAGGCCCTTACCGAGAGACGAGACGACGCCTCCGGTGACGAAGATGTGCCGTGTGACGTGGTCCGTGCCGGACGAGATTCGAGTTCGCTCCACGGGCTTCAACTCTAACACCGAACGGGCCTCGCGCGCGCCCCGACACCCGCGCTAGGGCAGCATGCTCCGTCCGTCGCCGGGCCCGTAGGTCGCCACCTCACCCGCGATATTCTGCGCGAGCGCGAGCGGCGTGGTGATGCGTCCGTAATAGTCGAGCCCCGTCACTACAGTCGTGACCAGGGCCGATGCTGTGGGCGAGTTCCGTACCGCGCTCGGCACGTCTCCCTCGTGGTCGACGCCCGAGGCGACCGCGACGCCCTGTGCGTAGTCGGCGAGCACTCCCGCGACGTCCGCGTAGGCGACCGACGCCGTGGTCCGGTCTTCGACGTCGTCGGCGCCCGTACCGGCCGCCATCACGACGCCAGTCACGTCTCCCGTGACGGAGCCGCTGATCATCTCGGACTCCGTGAGGAGTTCGAGCAACAGGCCCGCACGCTCGCCCGCGTCGCCGTCGTCGTCGGCGGCAGGGCCTGCCCCCGGCATCAGCGCCTGCGCCAGCGCGTGGCCCAGGACGATGTTGGGCGCGGCGTCGGTGTCGACTCCCACGAGGTTGGGCGCGAGAGTCGATGCCAGCGAGTTGCGGAAGGCCGCCTGAGCCGGGTCGGTCCAAGCCTCGCCGAGCGTCACCTGGCCCGCGACGGCGGCGCCGGACTGCACCAGGCGCTCGCCCAGAGCGGCGACGTCGGCCTCGGCGGGCTCTCCCACCGAGATCACTGCGACGGAGGTTCCCTCGAGCGCTCCGGGCAGGAGCCCGGCGGCAGTCTCGTCGGCGTACTGCTCCCCCGCGAGAGCCTCGTCGCGCTGTCCGGCGATCTCGTCATCGGCCGCGGCGAGATCCTCCTCGAGCGTCGCGATGCGCTCGTCCTGTTCGCCCACGAGCGCGGTGCGCATGGGGCCCGAGCCCAGCACCACGCCGATGGCGAGCGCAAGGAACACCGCCGTCAGGGACACCACGTGGTAGCGGAAGTCCTTCATCAGCCCACTCCGATCCACGAGGTGAGCGCGGTCCACCCGTCCCCGACCCATGCTCGACCACCAGGGGTGACCCAGATGGCCGCCCCCAGCGCGGCGAAGGCCGCGGCGACCAGGGCTATCAGGGACCATGCGCTGAAGCGGTGTCGATAGACGAGGGCAAGGGTGGTCGCGTCGACAAGCGAACCGCCGGCGCTGAGGCGCGCGAGGAACGTTCCGGCGGTGTCGCCCTGAGGCGCCTCGAGGAAGTCCATCAAGCGGGCGTCCACGCCGACCGTGACGATCACCTCGGCGCCGCCGGCGTGAGCGATCAGGATCGCGAGGTCCACGGCCGACAGCCCGGACTCCGCCTGCGTGTGGTCGATGCCGAGCGCCTCGGCGCGGGCGCGTCCACCGTCACCGCCGCGCGGCGAGTGGACCACGGCGTGGGAGGCGGCGCTGAGCGCACCCTCCCCCATCGTCTCGAGGTCTCCCACCAGCACGGTGGCGGCCGGACCCAGGTCAAGTGCGGCATCGGCCGCCTGATCGACGGCGATCACCACGGGACGGACGTCGCGCAGATAGCGCCGGATCTCGCGCAACTGCTCGCGATGGCGATAGCCAGGGGCGACCACCACGACGTGGCGCCCGGTGAGGTCCACTCCGATGGCCGGCAGTCCCTGGCCCTCAAGGAGCACGTCGCCCTCGTGGAGCACCTGCTCCATGGCGTTCGCGGTGAACATCTGGAGCTGCACGCGCATGCCGTCGGCGGCGCCTCGCATTGCCTCGACCAGGGCGTCGGCGTCCAGCACGGTGCCGGATGCCACCACGGTATCCGCGACGGCGATGTCGCCCCCGGTGATGGTGGCGGTGGCGCCGTCCTTGAGGTCCAGCACGGAGGGTCCGGCGGCATCGATCAGCGGAATTCCGGCGTCGAGCAGGACGCGCGGACCGCCAGCGGGATAGCGGCCGGAGATGGACGGGCGGGCGTTGACGACGGCGGCTGGCTGCGCCGAGACCAAGGCCTCGGCGGAACGCTGATCGAGGTCCATGACGTCGACCACCGCGATGTCGCCCTTGCGCAGATGACGCATGAGGGCGGTAACGGTGTGATCGACGCGCACGGGTCCGACGATGGTGCCGTCGCCCGCGCCACCCTTCGACACGGTACGACTCATGGCCTCATCGTGCCACGCGGGATGCCTCCAACAGCTCAAGCGCGTGGGCGCGTGCGGCAGATGACTCCTCTTGGCCCGACAGCAGCCGCGCGATCTCTTCCACGCGGGCGTCCCCGTCGACGCGTGAGACCTGCGCGCGGGTGACCGCCCCATCGGTGGTCTTCGCCACGACCACGTGAGCGTCGGCGAAGGCGGCGACCTGGGCGAGGTGGGTGACGACGATCACCTGGTGGGTGCGGGCCAGCTCGGCAAGGCGGTTGCCCACCGCGATCGCCGCCTTGCCTCCCACGCCCGCGTCGACCTCGTCGAACACGAAGGTGCGCGGTTCGTCGGCGCCGTGAGCGGCGAGCGACACCTCGAGCGCAAGCATGATGCGCGACAGCTCGCCTCCCGAGGCGGCATCGGCGATGGGCCGGTGCGGCGCGCCGGGATGCGAGGCGAGAGTGAAGGCGATCGCGTCAGCGCCGTGTGCCGCCGGGTCGGCGGGCGTGACGTCGATACGCACGGAGGCGTCGGGCATCGCGAGGCGGCCCAGTTCCGCGTCGACGGCGCTCGCGAGGGACCCGGCCACGGCGGTGCGAGAGTCATGGAGGGCCGCGGCGGCGTCGTCGAGCGCGGCGCGCGCCCGGCGCGCCGCGTCGCGGCGCGCGTCCAGGGTCGCGTCCCAGTCGTCGTCGGCGGCCACGCGGGGGCGCGCGCGCTCGGCGTAAGCCAGCACTCCGTCGAGGTCGGGTACTCCGAGGCGCCGCATGAGTCCCGCGAGGTCCGAGCGGCGCGCGTGGATCTCGTCGAGCCGCGCGGGGTCCGCGTCCAGCCCGTCCAGGTAGGACGCCAGTTCCGTCGCCACGTCTGACGCCCCGTACGAGAAGTCCGCGAGGCGCCGCTCGTAGTCCGCGAGGCGGTCGTCGTGACGGGCCGCATCGGCGAGCGCGCGGCGTGCCGATTCGATGGCGGCGACGACGGTGAACTCCTGGTCGCCGGCGATCAGTTCGTGGGCTCCGGCCGCGCCGGTGCGGACAGCCTCGGCATTCTCGAGCACGCGCACCTCCGCCTCGAGCTGCGCGTCCTCGCCCGGCTCGGGCCCGAGGGCGTCCACCGCCGCGAGGTCGTCGCGCAGCCGCGCCACCTCCGCGCGCTCGGCCTCGGCACCCTCCTCCATGGCGGCCAGGGCAGCCGAAGCCTCGGTCCAGTCCTGCCATGCCTCGCGATACGCGGCGAGCACGCCGCGATGCGAGACATCGCCGTGCGCGTCCAAGGTGTCGCGCTGGCGTGCGCTCGAGCGCAGACGCACCTGATCCGACTGGCCGTGCACGGTCACCAGGTCGCCCGCGATGTCCGCCAGGAGCGACTGCGGCACGGTGCGTCCACCGATCACGGTGCGCGAGCGGGTCGTGGCGCCGACGGTGCGGGCCACGATGACGGTGCCGTCCTCCTCGAGCCTCACGGCCGCGTCCTCGAGCTGAGCGGCGGCGTCGGAGGCCGGCGGGATGTCGAGGATCGCCTCCGCGAGGGCCGCGTCGGCACCGGATCGCACGGTGGCCGGCACGGTCTTGGCGCCCAGGATGAGCCCCAGGCCGGTCAGCACCATCGTCTTGCCCGCGCCCGTCTCGCCGGTGACGCAGGTCAGGCCCGGCCCCAGCTCGATGCGCGCCGACTCGATGACGCCGAGGTCGGCAATGCTCAGCTCATGCAGCACGTCAGGCGTCCTCGCCGGCGGCCTCGACACCGTCGAACGGCGGAACTAGGTCCTGGAGGGCATGGCGGGTGGCCCGTCCGTGCACGCCGATCTCATGGCCGATGGGCGTGGTCTGCCCTCGCTCGCCGCGCCAGCCATTGGTGGGCAGGTTGAACTTCTGTACAAGGCGCTCGGTGAAGGGCGCCGCGGACATGCGCGCCAGGCGCACGATCTCGTGGCCGCGACGCACCTCGAGCCTGCTGCCGGGCGGCATCGCGAGCGAACGCGCGCCGTCGAGCACCACCTGGCCGTCCGCCTCCGATGAAGCCACCACTTCAAGCGTGAACACCGAATCGGGCCCCACCACCAGCGGTCGCGCGAAGAGCGCGTGGGCGGCGAGGGGCACCATCAGCAGCGCGTCGACGTTGGGCCAGATCACGGGACCACCCGCGGAGAACGCGTGCGCCGTGGAGCCCGTCGCCGTCGCGATCACCACGCCGTCGCAACCGAATGAGGACAGCGGACGCGAATCGACCGCGACCGCGACCTCGAGGGTGCGCAGGCGGTTGACGCGTTCGAGCGTGGCCTCATTGAGCGCCCACCCGGACTCGACGGAACCGTCGGGGCGCCGCACGGTGGCGCTGAGGGTGCGGCGTTCCTCGATCGTGTAGTCGCCGCGCGCGAGCCGGTCGGCCGCCGCCACCACGTCATCGCGCTCAAGTTCGGCCAGGAACCCCACGCGTCCCAGGTTCACCCCGAGCAGCGGGATGCCCGTGCCGTGCGTCAGGTGGGCGGCGTGCAGCATGGTGCCGTCGCCACCGAGCACGATGGCCGCCTCGACATCGTCACGTGGCACGGCGCTGAGCGAAGTGCAGACCGCGATGCCCGCATCCTCGAGAGCGCGCGCGACCTCCGCGCCCGCCTCGAGCGTCTGCGCACGGTGCGGGTTAGAGACGATCAGGATCGTGCGGCTCATACGGCGAGGGCCTCCTCCTCGATGCGGTCGCTGAGCGCACCGCCCGTGAGCACGGGACGGCCGCTTCTGTCGGGCTGCTGCCCCCTAGCCTGCCATGCTCCCGAGCCCCACACGAAGAACTCCACATTGCCCTCGGGCCCCGGCAGGGCGCTGCGGGCAACCTCGTGAATGACCAGGCCCGATGCCTCCATCGCCGCGGCCACGCCGGTCACCGCCCGGGCGCGGTCGCGCGGGTCGGCGACCACACCTCGTCCGGTCAGCGCACGGCGACCCAACTCAAACTGAGGCTTGACCATCAACAGAAAATCCGCATCGGCCGCCGCGAAATCCACCAAGGCAGGGATCACGATCGGCAACGAGATGAACGACAGGTCGGAGACCACGAGCGCGACGCCCGCACCCTCGTCATCCGCGCTCAGGTAGCGCACGTTCAGCCCCTCGACGTGGGTGACGTGGGGGTCCTCACGCACGCTCGGAGCGAGCTGGTCGTGGCCCACATCGACCGCGCGCACGTGTGCGGCGCCGTGCTCGAGGAGCACCTGCGTGAACCCACCCGTGGACGCGCCAGCGTCGAGCGCATAGGTTCCCTGCACCGTCAGCCCCAGGGGCATGCAGCGCTCGAGCGCGCCGACCAATTTGTGCGCCGCACGCGACACGTACCGGGCCGCGTCGCCCGTCACCACGATGTCCGCGCTGTCGCTGACGTCCAGGGACGGCTTCGAGACGGCGCGTCCGTCGACGGTGACCGCGCCGGCGGCGATCAGTTCTTGAGCGTGGGAGCGCGACCGGGCCAAAGCACGCTCGGCGAGCGCGCGGTCAAGTCGCATCTACTGGTCGTCGCGCAGGCGGTTCGACAGCGACGTCTGGATCCGCTCGAAGTACTCGGCCTGCTGATCCAGGTCCTCGGGTACCTCGGTCACCGCCTGCAGCGCGGCCTTCACCTCGGCGGGGTAGTCGACCTCGCCCAGCGGCTCGCGGTGCTCGTTAATCTCGCCCATGGTCATGAGGCTACTCCGATGCGGTCCACACCCTCAATACTCACGGTCTCTCCGGCGTCTGCGGCCTCCCACGCCGCTGCGCACGCCGCGCGCAGACGGTCCAACTCGTCGTCACCGTGCACCATGAGGCGTCCGTCCACGACGCGGGCCGATGCCTCACGCACCTTCCAGCGGTCGCCGTCCCGCTTGGGGGCCGGGTGGGGGTGGGCAAGGCAGCCCAGGTCACGGCCGATGTACGACGGACGCTGGTCCGCGGGCGCGAGAATGGCGTCGCGCCCATCGTTGACACCAGTGAGGACCATCAGTCCCGGGATGCCGGCGGCGTTGCCGCCCTTGAGGTCGGTGTCGAGGCGGTCGCCGATCACCATCGGGCGCGCCGATTCGGCCTGCTTGGCCGCGAGTCGGAACATCTCCGGCTCGGGTTTCCCCGCGCTCGGCGGCTCCACGCCGGTGGCGGTGACCACCACATTGACGAGCGCGCCGTTGCCCGGCGCGGTGCCCCGATGATTGGGAATGGTGAGATCGCGGTTCGAGGCGAAGAACTTCGCGCCCGCCGTGATCGCGTAAGACGCCTCGGCGAAGTCGTTCCACGACACCTCAGGGTGGAATCCTTGCACCACCGCAGCGGGCGTCGGGTCGGCCGAGTCCACGAGCGTCATACCCACCTCGGTCAGCGCGGTGCGGAGACCCTGGCCTCCAACCACCAAGATGGGCGAGCCCGCGGGAAGTTCCTCGGCGACCATGCGGGCCACCGCCTGCGCCGCGGTCAGCACCTCGTGGGTCTCGGTGGGCATGCCCAACTCCGTGAGGTGCGAGGCGACCGTCCCGGGCTCGCGGCTGGCGTTGTTGGTCACAAACACGATGCGCATGCCAGCGGCGCGCGCCGCGGCGAGACCCGCCGGCGCCGTCGGGATGGCGTGAGGCCCACGGTAGGCGACGCCGTCAAGGTCAACGAGCGCTGCATCGTGCGCCTCGAATAGCGGGACGTCGGTGCCGAGCAGGCCGCTCACGCGCGCTCCTCCCCCGCGTCGGAGCCGTCGCCGTCGCTGTCCTCGGCGTCGACGTCCTCGACCTCGACCTCGAGGTCGGGTTCGGGCTCAGCCTCAGCCTCAGCCTCAGCCTCAGCCTCAGCCTCAGCCTCAGCCTCAGCCTCAGCCTCAGCCTCATCGTCGTCCAGGTAGTCGTCTTCCTCTGGCTCGGGAAGCTCTGCGACGTCATACAGGGTGATCTCGTCCGCCCACGGGTCCTCGACGGGCGCGGGAACGGGAAGCGTCCCGGACAGTACGTCGGCCTCGTCGGTGCGGCCGAGCGCGCGCAGCGCCTCGACCCGCGCGCCCGCGATGCGGACCGCGAGGTCGGGGTCCTTCGTCTCAAGGCGACCGAGCATCACCAAGGCGGCCTCGGCGTCACCCATGTCAACGCGCGCACCGGCCACCACGATGTCCAACTCCACTCGCGTGTGCGGGTCGAGTTGAGCGGCCTCGGGCTCGCGTGCGAGCGCGATAGCGCGCTCGGGCCGACCGAGACCGCGCTCGCAGTCCGCCATGAGTGGCAGGTGCTCGTGGGAGCCGTTGAGACGGCGCACTGTGCGAAGCTCACGCAGCGCTTCGGCGTAGCGACCGGTCGCGTAGGCGGTCAGTGCCGCGGCCTCGCGGACCACGTCAACGCGTCCCGCGCGCTGTGCAGCGACCTGTGCGTGCTTGTAGGCACGCTCCGGATCAATGTCCATGAGCATGCCGGCCATCACGAGGTGACGGCCCACATCCTCGGCATTGTCCTTGCTGAGGGTGCGCAGCCGTGCGCGCACAGTGCGGTCGAGCTGGCCAATCGAAATCTCTTCGGGGATCTCGGGCACCTCAATGGCGGGACGGTTGGTGCTGCGGTCGCCGCGGCGTGAGCCGTCCTCACGTTCGGTGCGACGGTCGTCGCGGCGCACCGCGTCGCGACGGAAACCGCCGCGCTCACCACCGTCACGGGAGTCGCGGTCGTAGCGCCGGTAGCCGTCGCCACCACCAGTAGGACGCGAACCTCCACGGTTGTCGCCACGGTAACCGCCGGAACGCTGACCATCCCGGTCACCCGACGGACGCCCCTGGTAGCCACCAGAGCGACGCTCACCACCGTCACGGGAGTCACGGTCGTAACGACGGTAACCGTCGCCACCACCAGTAGGACGCGAACCTCCACGGTTGTCGCCACGGTAACCGCCGGAACGCTGACCATCCCGGTCACCCGACGGACGCCCCTGGTAGCCACCAGAACGACGCTCACCACCGTCACGGGAGTCACGATTGCCCTGGTAGCCACCAGAGCGACGCTCACCGCCATCGCGGGAGTCACGGTCGTAACGCCGGTAACCGTCGCCGCCACCAGAGGGACGCGAGCCACCCCGGCTCTCACCCCGGTAACCGCCGGAACGCTGACCATCCCGGTCGCCAGAGGGACGCGAGCCACCCCGGCTCTCACCCCGGTAACCGCCGGAACGCTGACCATCCCGGTCGCCAGAGGGACGCGAGCCACCCCGGCTCTCACCCCGGTAACCGCCGGAACGCTGACCATCCCGGTCACCCGACGGACGCCCCTGGCCGCCGTCACGCTCATAGCGTCGATATCCGCCCTGCTGAGGACGGTCAGAACGCCGTGCACGGTCATCGCGGTCGCGCGGCGCGCGCTCGTCTCGCTTGTCGTCGTCAGCCATGGTGGTGGTGCTCCGTTCGGTGGGGCAGTGGGCGCCCCGGCTCGATGCAATTGTGCCTACAAATGCGAAGAGCCGCCCCATCATCGGGGCGGCTCTTCGTTGAATGAC
>NZ_BBRH01000018.1 GCF_002090055.1 Demequina sp. NBRC 110051 | reverse complement strand
CCACGACGCCAAACAAAATGCCTGGTCGCTGGCCACAAATACGGCCAGGAGCCGGACCAAAGGCCCTCATCGCACGCTGAAACGGCACCTACCCTCAAAGCCATGCTTTCCATCCCCGATGCCGTCGACGCGCAGGCCCAGGCCGCCGCCGTGAAGGTCGCCGGCACCCGCAGGCCCTTCCGCTTCCTGGTCTCCGCGATGCTCGCCGGGCTGTGGGTCGGCACCGGCGTCTATGTGATGCTCTCGGCCGCGGGCCCGTTCTTCGTCGCCGGCGACCCCGCAACCCGCCTGGTCTCCGGCGCCGTCTTCGCGATCGCCCTCACCTTTGTGGTCTTCGCCGGCGCCGAGCTCGCCACGAGCGCCATGATGATCCTCCCCATCGGCGTGATGCGCCGCACCGTGACCTGGCTCCAAGGCGTCGGGACACTCGGATTCATCCTGATCGGCAACCTCCTCGGATCCCTGGTCCTCGCCTGGGTCCTGATCCAATCGGGTATCTTCCACGACGCCGCTACCGGGGGCATGCTCGACGGCATCCTCACCTCGAAGATGAGCCACGGCCCCTCCGAGGTGTTCTTCCGCGGCGTCATGTGCAACATCCTCGTCTGCGTCGCGATCTGGGCCGCCGGGCGCGTGAAGAACGAGGCCGCCAAGGCCATCGTCATCTTCTGGGGTGTGTTCGGCTTCATCGCCTCGGGCTTCGAACACGTGGTCGCGAACATGACCATCTTTGGCCTCGGCGTCATGGGCGGCGGTACCGTCGACGTGACCTGGGCCGACTTCGGCACCAACATGCTGTGGGCCGGCCTGGGCAACCTGGTGGGCGGCATGGTCATCATCGCGATGGCCTACACCTTCATCGCCGGCCCCAGGAAGGCCGATGCTGTGGCCGCCCTGGCCGCCGACGTCACCGATGTCGCGGTTCAGGTCCCACCGGCCGATGCCGCGGCTGAGCCCCGCGAGGCTGTCGCCTCGCGCCAGTCACCCCCCGCGGAGCGCCTCGAGCGCGACGAATCCCTGGTGGTCGACGCCAGCCGCGCAGGCTGACACGATCCCCACTGCCACTCCCGCGGCGCGGTCCACACCCACGAAGGACGCGAAACCGCCGGTGCGGCCGTTGTGCCAGGTGACCTGACGCCCCCGCACCTCGGACGTCATCCATGCGGCGCCAATCCTCGATGCGGCCGGCCCGCGCTTGCCCACGGTGGCGACCGGTACCAGCGCGCCCGCCCAGGCGCCCATGCCGGGCGGTACCGCGAGCGGGTCGACGGGCAGGCCTCCTGGGACGACCCCGGCATCGGCCGTGCCGACCCTCGCCAGCGCGCCGACCAACGCGCCCAGGTCGCGGGCGGTCACCCGCACCCCTCCCGCCGGAGCGATGCCGGCGCCCACCCACGGCGACTGCGCGCGTCCGCGCCGTGAAGCCCCTCGCAGCGCGCGCGGCCTCAGGTCGGACTCCGAGCGCGCCACGTAGGTATCGGCCATCTCCAGCGGCTCCAGCACGCGCGAGCGCAGCGCCGCCGGGTAGCCCATTCCGAGTGCGGCGGCTACCGCGTGCCCCAGCAGCGAGAACCCCAGGTTCGAGTACCGAAATTTCGCTTTGCCGACCGACGCGGCCCGGGCCTCAGCGAGCAGCCCGTCGATGTCCTCGCCGTACGGATTGGCGCCCTTGCGCCACAGCGCCCACTGGCGAGCCAGCGCCGACGGCCCCTCGACGGTCGGGCCGAGTCGCGGCAGCCCTGAGGTGTGGGTCGAAAGCGAACCCAGCGTGACTTCAGCGGCGGGCGACGATTCCAGATCCAGCAGATCGCCCAGGCGCGTGTCCGTCCGCACGTCCCGCGACGCGAGCGCGGACGCGTACAGCATCCCGGTGAGGCCCTTCGCGACCGAGCCCACTTCGGCATCGGCCCCCTCGTCGACGCCGAAGGCCCGCCAGGCAGACTCGTCGCCTCGCGCGACCGCCACGAGGACCCGGTCGTGGCGACGGGGCAGCAGGGCACAGACGGCGTCGAGGTCGGCTTCCATGGTCACCGACGGTAGCGAGCGAAAGCGGGCCACGGCATCGGCCGTACGAACGACGACGGCCCCGGTCTCCGAAGAGACCGGGGCCGTCGAAACGCTCGGCTTAGGAAGCGGCCTGTGTCGTGGTCGCCTCCTCGGGAGCGGGGTGCTCGCGCTCGAGCGCGGCGCCCTCGACGTCCACGTTGGGGAGGATCTTGTCAAGCCACTTGGGCATCCACCAGGCGCTTTCGCCGATGAGGTGCATGAGCGAGGGCACCACCATCATGCGGATGACGAACGCGTCGAACAGCACGCCAATCGCGAGGCCGAAGCCCATGGGGCGGATCATCGAGATGTGCGAGAACACGAAGCCGCCGAAGACGGAGGCCATGATGATCGCCGCCGCCGTGACGACCGCGCGGCCGTGGCGCAGGCCCGCCGTGACGGACTCGCGCGCGGTGGACCCGTGCACGAACGCCTCGCGCATGCCCGAGGTGATGAACAGCTGGTAGTCCATCGCCAGGCCAAACAGGATGCCGGTGAGCATGATCGGCAGGAACGACAGGATCGGGCCAGGTACGTCCACGCCAAACAGGCTCGCGAGCCATCCCCACTGGTAGACCGCGGTCACGGCGCCGAAGGCCGCGAACAGGCTCAGCACGAATCCGAGCGTCGCGATGAGCGGCACCAGGATCGAGCGGAACACCACGATGAGGATGATGAGCGACAGGCCCACGACGACCGCGAGGTACAGCGGCAGCGCGTCGGAGAGCTTCTCGGAGATGTCGATGTTGCCCGAGGCGGTGCCGGCGACGCCCAGCTCGGTGCCGTCTTCGAGGGGCGACAGTGCGCGCATGTCATGCACCAGTTGCTCGGTGGACTCCGAGTTCGGGCCCTCCGCGGGCACCACCTGGAACGCGAGGAATGAGTTGTCCTCGGACACGCCGGCGGGGGCGACCGCCGTGACGTTGTCGACCTCCATGAACTGGTTCTCGATCGCCACCTGCGTCGCGAGGAGGTCCTCGTCGGACACAGCCTCGGGAAGGTCTGCCGTCACGAGCAGCGTGGCGTTGAGGCCTTCGCCGAAGCTCTCGTCGATGGCCGTGTAGGCCTCGTATGCAGTGGAGCCCGGGGGCTCCTGGTCGCCGCCGGGAAGGCCCAGGCGCATGGACGCCGAGGGGATCGCGACGATGCCCAGCAGCACCACGCCGCCGATCACCGCGAGCACGGCGCGGCCGGTCTTCATGGGCGTGTAGGGGGCCTCGGGCTCGTGGGCCTGGCCGATCTTGGCGCGCGAACGCTTGGAGATCGCCTTGACGCCCACCAGGCCCAGCACGGCCGGGACCAGCGTGATGGCCACCAGCACCGCGATCGCGACGCAGAAGGCCGCGACGTTGCCCATGACGCCAATGAACGGAATGCCGGTGACGTTGAGGGCGAGCAGGGCAATGAGCACCGTGGTGCCCGCGAAGACGACCGCGTTGCCCGCGGTGCCATTCGCGAGGCCGATGCTCTCGTTGACCTCCATGCCTCGCTTCAGGTTGAGGCGGTGGCGGTTGATGATGAACAGCGCGTAGTCGATGCCGACGGCCAGGGCGAGCATGACGCCCAGCACCGGCGTGACGGAGGACATGTCGACCGAGCCCGACAGCGCGAGCGAGGCGGCGACGCCCACGCCCACGCCCACCACGGAGGTGATGATCGGGGTGAGCGCGGGCCACACCACGCGCATCATGACGAACAGCACCACCAGGGCAAGCAGCACGCCGACGATCTCGCCGGCGCCCAGGATGCCCGAGACCTCGGTCGCGATGTCCGCGCTGAAGAACACCTCGAGGCCGTCGAGAGGTGCGGACTCGATGGACTCCATGACGGCGTCCTTGTCCTCTTGGGACAGGGTGAGCGCGCCCTCGGTGAAGGTCACCGCGGCCAGCGCGGTGGAGCCGTCCTCGGAAACAGTGGACAACGACGAGGCGTTGTCGGCGAGCTGCTGGCCCAGCTCGAGCTGCTCGCGCTGGGCGGTCAGTTCTTCTGCCCCCGCGTCGATCTGTTCCTGTTGCTCGTCGAGCTGGGCGAGTCCGGCCTCGAGCTGCTCGCGCTGGGCGTCGAGCTCGGCCTGCTGCGCATCAAACTGCGCCTGCGCGGCCGCGTACTGGCCGGCGTCCTTGGCCTGCTGAATGGCGGCGTCGAGCTGGGCCTGACCCTCCTCGAGCTGCTGCTGACCGGCCTCTGCCTCGGCACGCGCGGCGTCGAGCTGCTCCTGGCCGGACTCCAGCTCGGCCTCGGCCTGGTCGATCTGCGCGGCGCCGTCCTCGAGCTGCGCGAGCTGCTCCTCGGTGTCTGCCTGCGTGGCGAACGGGTCGATGATGCCGGACACGGCGTCGATGTCCTCGACGCCGGCAAGCGCGTCCGCGATCTGCTGCTGCTGATCGGCGGAGATCTCCGAGCCGTCCTCGCTCTGGAACACCACGCGGGCGGTGGTGCCGCCCGTGCTGGGGAGTTCCTCCTCAAGCTGGTCCGTGACCTGCTGTGTGGGGGTGCCGGGGATTGAGAACGAGTCGGTCAGTGTGCCGCCGAAGGCGAGGAAGCCGCCTGCGGCCGCGGCGAGCGCGACGATCCACGCCACGATCGCGATGAAGGGTCGGCGCGCGGAGCCGCGACCGAGCCTGAAGAGAAGATGGGCCACGTCAGAGCCTTTCGAGGATCTCGGGGGAGGGGACGAGGCGACGATGCCTGCTCGCCATCCTAACCCCGCCAAAGGGCGTTAAGCGACACTTGTCGGTTAATGGTTGGCGACCACGGCATCGGCCCTGCACAATGGGGTCATGGACGCACGGATCGTGAGGACCAGGCGGCGCCTCCAGGAGGCGCTGTTTGCGCTGGCGCGTGAGCGCGGGATCGACCACGTGAGCGTGTCCGACATCGCCGAGCGGGCCGAGGTCAACCGGTCGACGTTCTACCAGCACTATTCCGATAAGGAGACGCTGCTGGCCGATGCCCTGGACCTCGTGGCTCAGGAGGCCGGCGCCAAGATCGACGGCATCGACCCCAGCGCGCCGCTCGCGCCCGCCGTGCTGGTGGAGTTTCTCCAGCACGTCGAGACACATGCGGACCTGTACGTGCGGGTGTTCACCGAGCCCGGTTACGGCGTGGTCCTCGCGCGGCTGCGTGAGCAGCTCCACGTCGCGATCATGGCCGCCGCCGAGGGGCACGAGACGCATGCGGTGGACGTGCCACCCGATGTGGTCGCGGCCGGCGTGGCCGGCTCGATCATCGGCGTCATTGGAGCATGGCTGTCGCGCGAGGACCGGCCGCCGGCCGTCGAGGCGGCGCAGTGGGTCTGGGTGGTGCTCCTGGGTCTGGGCGGCGACGGCGCCGAGTAAGGCGGCCCTTGGAGCATGTCGGTGCGTCGCGTAGACTGGGGCGTACAACTGCACAGGGGATGATCGGTTTCGACGTGTGTGCTTTCCTCAGGGGAAGCGGGCCGAGGACGTCACGTTATCTCGTTAACGCTCGTGGCAAACCAATAGGTGCCGATTCCAAGCGCACCGACTTCGCCCTCGCTGCCTAAGCGAGCCCCGAAGTCCGTCAGCCCAGGCTAGATCCCGACCTGGTCCCTGGCGTCATCTAGGGAACTGGCTCCACTCCTTCGCCAACGGGGAGTGGGGGACTCTTAGTTGGCTGGGGCCATCGCACAGCTCGTCTGAAGGTCGTGCGGGTCCGAGACACTGAACATTCAGACTGCGCCCGGAGAAGACCTGTCGTCGTACATGCGGACCGGGGTTCGATTCCCCGCATCTCCACTTGTTTCATCATCCCTGGTAGGTGACCGAGAGGCCACCGGCTCCCGTCCTCGTTGAGGTCGCGACGGCCGGTGGCCTTTGGTCTTCCTGCGGTTACTCGCTCGCGTCCTCGACGTCGGATTCGTCGGCGACGGCGCTGGCGCTGCGGCGCAGTTGCAGGCCGTGCGCGCGGGCCAGCGCCAGGACCGCCTCCAGATCGGCGGGCGCGATCCGCGCGGGTCGCCCCGGCCACAGCCAGTCCTGGCGCGGCGCAGCCGGCTCCACCGCCTCGGCCACCGGCGCCAGCACGCGCAGCTCGACGGCGTCCTCGCCCGGCGCCACGTCGGTCAGCCGCAGACCCGCGACGTCGTCCACGAATGCCAAGAGCGCGTCGCGATCGGCGATCTCCGCGAACACCACGAGCACGGGGTCTCGCGGGAAGCACAGCTTCTTCACGCGCGCGAGGACCTCGTCGCGCCCCGCTGCGGTCGCCCTGGTCGCCGTGCCCCAGTACGAGCTGTGAGGGTAGGCGCGGATGAACTGGCCGAGCGTCGCGGGACGCTCGCCCACGGGGTGATCGTCGATCCCGCTGCCCAGCCGCGAGCCCAGTTCGCCGCCCACCAGATCGTGCGTGAAGAACATATTCGTCCAGGTGGTGGCGGCGAACTGCGCCGACTGGTGCAGGCGCGACGTGTCCTCGCCGCTCACCCCCGTCCAGACGCGGTAGCGCAGCGGGTGGCTCGCGCGAGCAGCGGGGGTCTGCTGCACCTGCGGCGGGCTCGTCGCCAGGAAGCGGTCCTTCGTCGCCTCCGCCAGTGCGTCCTTGCCCGCCGTGACGAGGATCTCGGCATGCGTCAGGGGGCACGCGAGCGTCACGAGGTCGGTCACGATCCATCGGGCGGCGTTCGTGGCGATGGCCGATGCCGTGGTCGCCTCTCCCACTCCCTCGCCCTGGGCGGTAGGAGCCACCCGTAACGGCGCACGCAGCGCCTCTCCGAGCGCGGCACGGTCGCCGCGGACCGCGGCGCGCTGTGCCTCACCCGACTTGTCGTCAGACTCGCCTCCGCCGTCTGCGACGCCGCCGGCAACCGCGTGCCGTTCGACGCGCCTGACGGCCCGCTCGAGCGGCGTCACGGCGGGGTCGTCGTCGCCCTCGTCCAGCTCCACGCGCGACAGCGGAATCTCGAGGTTCGGCGCGACCGTGTTCCAGTAGGCGTGCAGGGCATCGGCAGCGATCACCGTGCCCAAGCTGTGGCCGACGAGCACGATGCGGTCGTAGGTAAAGCGCTGACTCACCTCGTCGCGATCGTCGGCGATCGCGGTGAGGAGATCCACCAGACCGCCACGGATGTTCTCGCGCTCGCTGATGTTGTCAGGCTTGCTCGACAGGTAGCGCGCGGCGTCGCCAAGGCCCGTCAGTGCGAACCCGCCCACGAGCATGGTGACGACCGGAATCGCGGCGCCGAGAAAACTCTGCGCCCCCGCGAGGGCACCCCACATCTCGCCCGCGTCGGGATCGCCCAGGTTCGTCGCGGCGATAGCCAGCGCCACGGTCGCGACGGCGAGCCCCGCCGCGGCCACCGTCGGCAGCCGCCAGGCGACCACTCCGGCGACGGTGACCACCGCCAGGACGCCCGCGGCCGCTCCCAGGGCGACGGCGAGCATCGGCTGCCCCGCGAAGACCGCACCCACCACGTAGCCCACGGCCGACGTGAGGCCCACCAGGAGCATCGTCCGTATGGTCGTGAGGACCCCCGCGAGCTGTGCGACGGCGACGGCCCCGAACGCGGCCACCACGGCGGCCGCGATCCCCGCCGCGAGCCAGCCCGCATGGCCGTCCGTCGTCGCCGTCACGGCGACCCACGCCGTGAGCACGCCCGTGACGAGGGCCAAGGCGATCGCGGCCGCGCGCGTGAGCCTGTCCACTCGCGCCGGCACCGTGTGCGCCGGGGCCGGCCCGTACCCCTTCATGAAGCCGTCCAGCAGCCCGCCGCGGTCGGCCGAGACCAAGCGCATCACGAACGATGGCAGGTGTCGCCAGGCGGTGTCCCGGAACCGATAGGCCCAGTAGTACTCGTAGAAGTGAGTGGTACGCGACCAGCTGCGAGGCTCGGCATCGTCGGCCTCGGGAAGGTCACGGATGCGGTGGCGCATGTCGACGGACACGATCCGCCCGAACGATGTCCCCGCGAGCCTGTCGGGCAGCACAAAGCGCCTGTCGCCCGCCTTCGCGTCGACCACGCCGTCGCCCTCGTCGATCATGCCCGCGGACGGCACGGAGGCGGCGCGTAGGGGAGCGGGAGCATCCGTACGGGCGGCGGCGGGATCCGCGCCGCGCCCGACGAAGGAAAGCAAGGTGTCGAGCGGCTCTTGCTCGCCGATGCCGTGAACGACGACGACGGCGGTGCGCGGAAGCATGGCCATGAGTCCCTCCCCAGGCTGGCTGTCACCATTCCAGCACAGGCCACCGACACGCGCCGGGCCGGAGGCGCAGTAGCGTGGCAGGCATGGAACAGCGACGTCTCGGCCATGCCCCGTTCACCGTCTCCGCCGTGGGACTCGGGTGCAACAACTTTGGACGCTCGGGCACGGCGTCGGAGTCGCAGGAGGGCACCGACGCCGTCATCCACGCGGCCATCGACGCGGGCGTGACGTTCTTCGACACCGCGGACCTGTATGGCGGCCAGTGGGGGTTGTCGGAGACGCTCATGGGCAACGCGCTCGCCGGCCGGCGCGACGACGTGATCCTCGCCACCAAGTTCGGCTTCACCAAGGTCGAGACTCCGCTCGATGAGCTCGGCGCTAAGGGTTCGCCCGCCTATCTACGTGCGGCCTGCGAGGCGTCGCTGGAGCGTCTGCAGACCGACCGCCTCGATCTCTTCCAGCAGCACCAGCCGGACCCGTCCGTGCCGATCGAGGAGACTCTCGGCGCGCTCGCGGAGCTCGTGGAGGAGGGCAAGATCCGCGCCTACGGTGTCTCCCAGTTCACGGCGGAGCAACTACGGGCGGCCGATGCCGTGGCTGGCGCCCGTAGCCTTCCCGCCCTGGCTTCCAGCCAGGACGAGTTGTCGCTCGTCGCTCGCGCCGTTGAACGCGACGGCCGGCTGGCGGAGGCCGAGCGCATCGGCGCGGGATTCCTGCCGTTCTTCCCCCTCGCCAACGGCCTGTTCACGGGCAAGTTCACGCGGACGGACCGGCCCGCCGACTCACGCATTGCGCGCCAGCGCCCCCACATCGCCGACAACGCCGACTGGGACGCGATGGAGGCCTACCAGGCGCTGTGTGACGACTGGGGCGTGACGATGCTCGAGGCGACGCTCGGGTGGTTCCTGTCGCGCCCAGTCATCTCTTCCGTAATCGCCGGCGCGACCCGGCCCGAGCAGGTGCGCCAGAACGCCTCCTCGGCGACCTGGCGGCCCACCCGGGAGCAGGTCACGGAGATCGAGGCACTGTTCCCCGGTTGATCACAGGAGCCGGCGACGAGACCCCCTCGCCAAGCGACACGGGACCTTCCGACTGGCCCCGCGCATCGGCCGCCTGTTAACGTTCACGTATGACGCTCGACGCTGGCGGCAATGCTGCCGCCACGGCCCCCGACGATGACGCGAGGACTCGCTCCTGTGTCATGTACCCGAGCGTCGCGACGCCCGGCACGACCACCCGCTTAGAGAGGCAGAAGTGAGCCAGTTCAGCACCGCGGTCCAAGAGACCATCGACAAGATTCGGGAGGACGTCGCGCGGCTGCACGGCGAGCTCACCCGCTACGAGCTGGTCGTGTGGACCGGCGGCAACGTCTCGGGCCGTGTGCCCGGCGAGGACCTGTTCGTCATCAAGCCCTCGGGCGTGAGCTACGACGAGCTCGCCGCGGACAACATGATCCTGTGCACGCTCGACGGCGAGGTCGTCCCCGGCACGCCCGGCTCCGACCGCTCGCCCTCCTCGGACACCGCCGCGCACGCTTACGTCTACCGCAACATGGAGCACGTGGGCGGTGTGGTGCACACCCACTCGACCTACGCGACCGCCTGGGCCGCGCGCGGCCAGGAGATCCCGTGCCACATCACCGGCATGGCCGACGAGTTTGGCGGCCCCATCCCCGTGGGTCCGTTCGCGATCATCGGTGACGACAGCATCGGCCGCGGAATCGTGGCGACGCTCGACGGTCACCGCTCGCGCGCCGTCCTCATGCAGAACCACGGCGTCTTCACCATCGGCAAGGACGCGAAGGACGCCGTCAAGGCGGCCGTCATGTGCGAAGACGTCGCCCGCACCACCCACATCGCCCTCCAGGGCGGCCCCCTCATCGACATTCCGCAGGACAAGATCGACGCCCTGTTCGATCGCTACCAGAACGTCTACGGACAGCCCGGCGCCGGTGCCGGAGAAGGAGACAGCAAGTGAGCACCCGTTCCATCGTTCCCAACCTCGCCGACTACGAGGTCTGGTTCCTCACCGGGTCCCAGGACCTGTACGGCGAGGAGACCCTCAAGCAGGTCGCCGAGCAGTCGCAGCAGGTCGCCGCGCTGCTTGACGGCGCCGACGCGGTGCCCGCGCGTATCGTGTGGAAGCCCGTCGTGAAGTCGCGCGACGGCATCCGCGCCGCGATGCTCGAGGCGAACGCCAACGACAAGGTCATCGGCGTCATCGCCTGGATGCACACCTTCAGCCCCGCCAAGATGTGGATCACGGGCCTCAACGTGCTGAGCAAGCCGCTGCTGCACCTGCACACGCAGGCGAACGTGGACCTGCCCTGGGGCGAGATCGACTTCGACTTCATGAACCTCAACCAGGCCGCGCACGGCGACCGCGAGTTCGGCTACATCGAGACCCGCATGGCGATCCCGCGCACCACCGTCTCGGGCCACGCCAGCCACGCCGCGACGCAGGAGCGCGTCGGCACCTGGGTGCGCGCCGCCGCCGGCCGCCACGCTACGCAGAACATGCGCGTCGCCCGCTTTGGCGACAACATGCGCTTCGTCGCCGTCACCGAGGGTGACAAGACCGAGGCCGAGATCAAGATGGGCGTCCAGATCAACACCTGGTCGGTCAACGAGCTCGCCGAGCGCGTCCACGCTCAGACCGACGCCGACATCGACGCCCTGGTCGCCGAGTACGTCGAGGAGTACGACGTCGACGCGGAGCTCCTGCCCGGCGCCGAGCGCGCCGAGTCGCTGCGCTACGGCGCCGCGGTGGAGCTGGGCCTGCGCTCGTTCCTCGAGGAGGGCGGCTTCACGGCCTTCACCGACTCGTTCGAGGACCTGGGCGACCTGCGCCAGCTGCCCGGACTCGCCGTGCAGCGCCTGATGGCTGACGGCTACGGCTTTGGCGCCGAGGGCGACTGGAAGACCGCCGTCCTGGTCCGCGCGGCCGCCGTCATGGGTGCTGGCCTTCCCGGCGGCGCCTCGCTCATGGAGGACTACACGTACCACCTGGAGCCCGGCAACGAGCTGATCCTCGGCGCGCACATGCTCGAGGTGAACCCGGCCCTGTCGTCCAAGAAGGCGCGCCTCACGATCGCCGAGCTGGGCATCGGCGGCAAGGAGGACCCGGTCCGCCTGGTCTTCACCGCCGACGCCGGCCCCGCCGTGGTCGTCGCCATGTCGGACATGCGCGAGCGCTTCCGCCTGGTCGCCAACGTGGTCGAGAACGTCGAGCTCCCGGCGCCCATGCCCAAGCTGCCCGTGGGCCACGCGGTGTGGAAGCCCGCCCCGGACTTCACGACCTCGACCACGGCGTGGATCCAGGCCGGTGCCGCGCACCACACGGTGATGTCGAACCAGATCGGCGTCGAGGTGTTCCGCGACTTCGCGACCATGAGCGAGGTGGAGCTGCTCGTGATCGACGAGGACACCACGCTGACGGGCTTCGCGGCCGAGATGCGCGCCAACGCCGCGTACTACCGCCTGGCGCAGAGCCTCTAAGGGCAGAGGCCCTCGGGCTCAGACGCACTCAGGGCCCGGCGGTCCCGCCCCTCACGTGGGGGTGGGGCCGCCGGGCCCTGTTGCGTGGTGCGCGGTGCGCGGTGCGCGGTGCGCGGTGCGCGGGTGCCGAGTGCTCCTGGTGGCCCGTTCTCCGCCACGAGGCGGGGGTGGGGTCAGCGCCCCATCGCCATGCGCTCGGGGCAGTCGAACGGGTCGCGCGCCGCGAGTCCCACGC
The DNA here is from genome assembly GCF_002090055.1 of Demequina sp. NBRC 110051. Taxonomy (GTDB): domain Bacteria; phylum Actinomycetota; class Actinomycetes; order Actinomycetales; family Demequinaceae; genus Demequina. Next base: position 80,209 of record NZ_BBRH01000018.1, on the reverse strand, counting down.
GGTTGAGGTACTCGATGACGATCCCGTAGGACTCGATCAGCGACGTCTCGGTGTACGGCACGTCTTGCGCCTCGCAGTACTCGCGCACAATCTCGCGAGCCTTCGCGAGGTGCGGGCGGGCCATATTGGGGAACAGGTGGTGCTCAATCTGATAGTTGAGTCCACCCATGAGGATCGACATCGCCCAGCCGCCGCGGATGTTGCGGCTCGTCAGCACCTGCTTGGAGAAGAAGTCCATCTTCATGTCGGCCGGCACGATCATCATGCCCTTGTGGTTGGGGGCGAACGAGGCTCCCATGTACACACCGAACACCGCCATCTGCACGCCGATGAACGCGAACGCGAGCCCTAGCGGCAAGAACAGGAACACCGGCACCAGGTAGAGCCCAAAGTGCAGGGCGATCATGGGCAGCTCGGTCCAGCGCTGCTTGCGCGTGCCCTGGGTGACGAGCGAGGCCACGGAGCGGTAGTGAAGGTTGAGGCCCTCGAGGGTCAGCAGCGGGAAGAACAGCCAGCCCTGGCGCTGGTTGACCCAACGGATGACGCCGCGCGTCTTCGCCGCGTCCTCCTCGACAAAGGTGATGGTGTCGGGCTCGATGTCGGGGTCGGAGCCGCGCTTGTTCGGGTTGCCGTGGTGGCGCGAATGCTTGGTCATCCACCACTGGTGGCTGATGCCCACCACAAGCGCGGACAACACCCGGCCCAGGCGGTCATTGGCCGGGCCGGAGGTGAACACCGTGCGGTGCGAGGCCTCGTGGCCCAGGAACGCGACCTGCGTGAACACCACACCAAGGGCCGCGGCGATGAGGAGCTGGAACCAGGAGTCGCCCAGCAACACAAAACCCGTCACGACGCCGGCAAAGGCGAGGACGAGCGCCCCACCGAACCAGCCGTAGAAGTGGTACGAGCGGCGCAGCAGCCCCGTGTCGCGGACCGTGCGCGCGACCTCCGTGAAGGACACGGTGAAGGAATTGACATGGGACCGGGATGCGGGGGAGGAAGAAATGAGCGGTCCTTTGCTAGCGGGCGGCGGCTCGCGCGGCAAGGAAAGGTCTGTGCCGCACGTCCGTCGGACGTTTCGGGCAACCCTACGCGACCGTAGGTTAGATGTCACCACCCTTGCGAGGGATATCTCACGGTTAGGCTCTGGCCATGCTCGTCCCCATCGTCGCAACTGTCGTCGGACTCATCGTGCTCGCGTGGAGCGCCGACTGCTTTGTGCTGGGCGCCTCGACGGTCGCCCGTTACCTCGGCATGGCGCCGCTACTCATCGGCATGGTGGTCATCGGCTTCGGCACGTCCATGCCGGAAATGGTGGTCTCTGCCTTCGCCGCGGTCGACGGCTCGCCCGAGATCGCGCTCGGTAACGCCTTCGGCTCGAACATCGCGAACATCGGCCTGATCCTCGCCGTCACGGCGATCATGCTGCCCATCGTCGTGAAGCGCGGCGTGCTGCGCAACGAACTTCCGCTCCTCATCGTCGTCACGGTCGCCGCGTGGCTGCTCATGAGCGACGGCGAACTCTCCACGGGCGACGCGGGCGCGATGGTGCTGATGCTCGTCGTCCTGCTCACCTGGCAGATCATGCAGGCGCGCGGCCAGCAGGGCGACCAGCTCGAGGTCGACGTCGACCACCACGCCCACGACCACCCGCTGTCGAAGAAGGCCGCCTGGATCTGGCTCATCGTCGGCCTCGTCATCCTGGTGCTGAGCTCCCGCCTCCTGGTCTGGGGCGCGGTAGAGATCGCCGAGGCGCTCGGCTGGTCCGACCTGGTCATCGGCCTCACGGTCGTGGCGATCGGCACGAGCGCGCCCGAGCTCGCCTCCTCGATCGCCGCCGCGCGCAAGGGCGAGAACGACCTGGCGCTGGGCAACGTGATCGGCTCCAACCTGTTCAACACCCTGGGTGTGGTGGGCATTGCAGGACTCATCCACCCCGCGAGCGTCAGCACCGAGCTGCTCCACCGCGACCTGCCCTTCCTCATGCTGTTGACCGTGATGCTCGTCGCGCTCGGCTATCACTGGAAGCGCGACGGCCGCATCAACCGCATCGAGGGCGGCGTCTTCCTGGCAATGTGGCTCGCGTACACCACCTACCTCATCGCCGCCGGCTCGTAGGGTGAGCGGCGTACGGACCCCAGGTGTCGCATCGGCCCTGCAAACACGGCCGATCCGCGGGTTTAGGCTGGCGCCATGACGCAGCTGGGGGAGGGGCGTACGCAGGCGATGTCCCTGCGCGCGCTGACCAAGCGGTTCGGGGCCACACTCGCGGTCGACCGCATCGACCTGGACATCCCGACGCACTCGTTCTACGGGGTCGTGGGGCCCAACGGCGCGGGCAAGACCACCACGCTGTCGATGGCGACAGGACTGCTGAAGCCCGACTCGGGGCAGGCCCTCATCCACGGCGTGGACATGTGGCGCGAGCCCGCGCGCGCCAAGGCCATGGTGGGTGTGCTGCCCGACGGCCTGCACAGCTTTGACCGCCTCACCGGCGGCGAGCTGATCTCGTACGCGGGACTCATGCGCGGCCTGCCCAAGGACACCGTGCGCGAGCGGCGCGACGATCTGCTGGCGGCGCTCGACCTCGACTCGGCGGGATCCACGCTGGTGACGGACTACAGCGCGGGCATGACCAAGAAGATCGGCCTCGCGTGCGCGCTCGTCCACGCCCCTCGCGTGCTGGTGCTCGACGAGCCGTTCGAGGCCGTCGATCCGGTCTCCGCCGGCGCGATCCGGCGCATCCTGCAGGAGTTCGTCGCGAGCGGCGGCACCGTGGTGATGTCGAGCCACGTGATGGCGCTCGTGGAGCGGCTGTGCGACCACGTCGCCGTGGTGGGGCACGGCCACGTTCTCGCCGCCGGCACGCTCGACGAAGTACGCGCGGGCGAGGACCTCGAGGCGCGGTTCGTGGGGCTCGTGGGCGATATCGCCGACCAGCGGGACCTGGCGTGGTTGCGACAGTCCTAAGGCTCAAGTACACGACCGTGCGCCACCAGTTGGCGCGCGAGTGGTGGCGGGCACTGCTGCTCATTGGTGGCGCCGTGTGGTCGTTGTCGCTGGTGCCGGCCGTGTTGTGGGCGAGCGTGCAGCTGTCTGATGAATCCGCAGATGTGCGCGCCGACATCCTCCTCGTGGTTGCCGCCATCTGCATCGCCGGCTGGATCACCGTGCCCCTGCTCGTCACCGGACTCGAGGACACGCTGGACCCCGGGCGGTTCGCGACGTTCGGCGTCTCCGCGCGTCAGATCGCCGGCGGGCTGACCTTGGCGGCGTTCCTCACGGTGCCCGCGCTGTTCTTCGCGGGCGCGTTCGTGGTGCTGACGCTGAGTTGGCGCGACTCGGGATGGGGGGTGCTCGCGGTGGCGCTCGTGGGCGCGGGGCTGACCGTCGCGGTCATGGTGTTGGGAGCACGCGTGGCCGTCGCGTGGTCCGCGCGTGCCGTGAACGACCGGCGCACCCGCGGCGTGCTGCTCCTGGCCGTGGGCCTCGCGCTTGTGGTGTTGGGCTCGGTGGTGTGGATCGCGCTGAGGGACGGCATCGATTCGGCGCTGCAGTACGAGGCGCAGACGCTCATGGAATGGCTGGGCCGCACGCCCGTCGGCGCCGGCATGGTCGCCGCCGAGTCCGCTACCTACGGCCGCTGGTGGTCCGTCGCGTGGCGGCTCGCGCTCATGGCCGGGGCTGTGGTGGTGCTCGCTTTGGCATGGCGCGACTCGATCTCGCATGCGCTCGTCAACCCCGTTCATCGGGGCGGCGGGCGCAGGCGCAGGGCCGATGCGATCCTCGCCTCCGCGCGCGACCTCCCCTGGGGTGCGGCGTCCGGTCCGTCCCGCCGGTCGCGGCTGGCCCGCCTGTGGCGGACCGACGAACCCACTCGCGCCGTGCGCGCCCGCATGCTCGTCTCGTGGGGGACGGATGCGCGCTACCTGGTCGCGGCTTCCGGAGTGGTGGCGCTGCCGGTGATCTTCTTCGCGATCGCGATGCCGGTCTTGGGGCTCGATACGCGGTGGGCGTTCGTCGCGCCGGTGATGCTCGCCGCGTCCATCGGCTGGGGGCGGCACAACGACGTCGCGTACGACCACACGGCGCTGTGGCTCGACATCGTGTCCGGTTCGCGCGGTGGTCAGGTCATGGCCGGCCGGGCCCAGGCCGTGCTGGTCTGGGCGGTGCCCGCGACCGTGCTCGCCGCCGTGGGCATCCTGGCCTGGACGGGTCGTTGGTATGCGGCGCCAGGACTGGTGGGGGCGACGCTCGGAACGCTGGGGGCGACGCTCGGCGTCGCCTCGGTGACGTCGGTGCTGCTGCCGTATCGCGCTCCCGCACCGGGGGAGAACCCCTTCGGTGCCGAGGTCGGCTCGCTCGGAGCCTCCCTGGGTGCCCAGCTCTTGTCCTCGCTCGCGACCATGCTGGTGCTGCCCTTCGTCACCGTGCCGCTGGTGCTCGCCCTGACGGTGCACGCTGGCTGGGGGTGGGTGGCGCTCGTGAGCGGCCTGGCGCTCGGCGCGGCGTTTGGTGTCGGTGGTGTCAGGCTCGCAGGGCTCCTGTACGACCAGCGTGCGGGCAGCCTCATCGCGCGCGTGAGCTAGTCGCTGATCGCGCGTGGACTGCGGGTCGTAGACTGGGCCGCATGAGCGAGCCGAGTGCACCCGAGACCCAGCAGCCGCAGGGCGGCACCGCCACCATCGAGCGCGTCGAGCAGAAGGAGCTCATCGAGCCCGGCGACGCCGAGCGCTTCGCGCACTACGTGCGCAAGGAGAAGATCATGGAGTCCGCCATGTCCGGCGAGCCCGTGATCGCCCTGTGCGGCAAGGTGTGGGTACCGGGGCGCGACCCCAAGCGCTTCCCGGTGTGCCCGGCGTGCAAGGAGATCATCGACGGTCGCTTTGGCCCCGAGGACGGCGACGACTGACCTGCCTCCCGCCCCCGGGCGCCTCGCGCGCCTAGGCTTAGAGCCGTGAGCACCGAGGAGCAGATCGAACGCGAGGGCGCCGTCGCGACGCGCCTCGACGATCCCTGGGTCACCATCGTCTGGAACGACCCGGTCAACCTCATGAGCTACGTCACCCACGTCTTCCAGACGTACTTCCAGTTCACGCGCGAGGAGGCCGAGGCGCGCATGCGCGAGGTCCACGAACGCGGCCGCGCCGTGGTCAGCACCGGCGGGCGCGAGCGCATGGAGGTCGACGTGCAGGCCATGCACGGCTACGGACTGTGGGCCACGCTTCAGCGGAGCGGCGCATGAGGGGCTTCAGCGTCACCGAGGGCGCGGCAGTCGCGTATCTGGACGACGAGGAGAGCACCGTCATCGCCCGGATCGTGGCCGATGTGGGGGAGTTGCTGGGCGCGGACGCCTTCGGCTCGCCCGGGCGCGAGGACGCGGGCGACGCGGGCCAGCCGCGCGGCGAGGCCGACGCTCTCTTCCGCTCCATCGCGGGCCTCGACGACACCCCCGCCGAGCCCGCCGACCCGGCACTGAGGCGCCTCCTCCCGAGCGCCTCGCGCGAGGACGACGAAGTCGCCGCCGAATTCCGCCGTCTCACCGAAGGCGACCTCCGCGCCACCAAGGCCGGACGGCTGCGCACCATGTGGGAGCAGCTGAACGCACCCGGCGAGGCGTGGGAGGTGAGCCTTGACGAGGCGATGGCCACGGCATCGGCCCTGACGGACGTCCGCCTGGTGCTCGCCGCTCGCCTGAGTATCGACACCGACGAGGACGCCGAGCGTCTTCACGAGGAGATCGACCTCGCGACCCACGCGATGGGCACCGACGCGCACGAGGACCTGGGGGTGGACCCCGAGCGCGTATGGCTGGGCATGCTGTACCAGGCCCTGACGTGGCTCCAGGAGTCGCTGCTGCAGTGCCTGATCACGACAGAAGAGGAGCAGGATGTCTGACGCGCCCATTGGGGTGTTCGATTCCGGTGTGGGAGGCCTGACGGTGGCCCGCGCCATCATGGACATGCTTCCGCACGAGTCCATCCACTACGTGGGAGACACCGCGTATGGACCGTATGGTCCGCTGCCCATCTCGGACGTGCGCCAGCACGCGCTCGACATCATGGATTCGCTGGTCGCCGAGGGCGTCAAGATGCTCGTCATCGCATGCAACACCGCCTCCGCGGCGGTACTGCGCGACGCGCGCGAGCGCTTCGCGACCGAGCGGGGCGTGCCCGTGGTCGAGGTCATCGTGCCCGCCGTGCGCCGCGCCGCCACCCTGACCAAGTCCGGGCGCGTGGGCGTCATCGGCACCACCGCGACCGTCACGAGCGGTGCCTACGACGACGCTCTCGCGGCCGCCCCCGGCGTCGAGGTGTTCTCGCAGGCCTGCCCCCGGTTCGTGGAGCTCGTCGAGGCTGGCGTGACCTCGGGTCCCGAGGTCATCGAGGTGGCCCGCGAGTACCTCGCACCACTGCAGGCCGCCGACGTTGACACCCTCATCCTGGGCTGCACCCACTACCCGATGCTGCAGGGCGCCATCGGCTACGTCATGGGCCCCGACGTCACGCTTGTCGACTCGGCCACCGAGACCGCGATCGACGTGTTCCGCTCGCTGACCCGCCACGGACTGGGCCGCGACACGAGCGCCATCCCAGAGCATCGTTTCTCCGCGACGGGCGAGACCGCGCGGTTTGAGGCGCTCGCGCAGCGCTTCCTGGGCCCCGTCGTGACAAGCGTCGAGACGATCGGCAAGGTGGGCGCATGAGGCTCACCGTCATCGGATCCTCCGGCTCGGTTCCTGGCCCCGCGTCACCGTCCAGCAGCTACCTCCTCGAGGCCGACGACGACGAGGGCCGCACCTGGCGCGTACTCCTCGACGCGGGTTCCGGGGCGCTGGGCGTGCTGCAGCGCTTCTGCGATCCCCGTGACCTCGACGCCGTGTTCATCAGCCACCTGCACCCCGACCACTGCGCGGACCTCGCGCACCTGGACACCTACCTCAGCTATCACCCTGACGGGCCCGCCGAGCCCGTGACGGTCTACGGCCCCTTCGGCACCGCCGGTCGCATCGCGCAGTTGAAGGGCACCGACGGGCACTCCGAGGCGCTGCCGTGCGTGGTCTGGCAGGCCTCGGGCCACACCAGCATTGGGCCCATGCGCGTGACGGTCGAGTCGGTCCGTCACCCCGTGCCCGCGTACGCCTTCCGTATCGAGGGGCCGAGCGAGGACCCCGCCACGGCATCGGCCGTCCTGACGTACTCGGGAGATACCGACGAGTGCGACGGGCTCGAGGTCGCGGCGGCCGATGCCGACGTGCTGCTGTGCGAGGCGTCGTTCCTCACAACGGACGACGCCCCCGAGGGTCTGCACCTCACGGGCCTCGTCGCCGGACAGGTCGCCGAGCGCGCGCGTGCCGGCCGGCTCATCCTCACCCACATCCCGCCGTGGACGGATTGCCCCAGCGTGCATGCGGAGGCCGCGAGCGCCTACGACGGCCCCATCGACCTGGCTCACCCCGGCCTCCGGGTGGAGTTGTAGCGCGAGGACTCCGGACGGGCTCGAGCGCGGCGGGCATCGTCGTCGCCGATAGGCTCGTCGCATGAGCGACATCACCCGCGCCGATGGGCGCACGCCCAGCCAGCTTCGCCCCGTCTCGTTTGAGCGCGGCTTCCAGAAGAACGCCGAGGGCTCCTGCCTCGTGACCTTCGGCGGCACCCGCGTCCTGTGCTCCGCCTCCTTCACCGCGGGCGTGCCGCGGTGGAAGAAGGGCTCCGGCGAGGGCTGGGTGACCGCCGAGTACGCGATGCTTCCGCGCGCCACCAACACCCGCAACGACCGTGAGTCGGTGCGAGGAAAGATCGGCGGGCGCACCATGGAGATCTCGCGCCTCATCGGCCGGTCGCTGCGCGCCATCGTCGACGTGAAAGCGCTGGGCGAGAACACCATCGTGCTCGACTGCGACGTGCTCGACGCCGACGGCGGCACCCGCACCGCCGCCATCACCGGCGCCTACGTGGCGCTCGCGGACGCCGTGGCCTACGGCCGTGCGCAGGGCCTCATCTCTCCCGGCGCCGCGCCCCTGACCGGTTCCGTCTCCGCCATCTCGGTGGGCATCATCGACGGCACCCCCATGCTCGACCTCCCGTACGTCGAGGACGTACGCGCCGAGACCGACATGAACGTGGTCATGACCGGCGACGGCGGCTTTGTCGAAGTCCAGGGCACCGCCGAGGGTAAGCCCTTCTCGAAGGCCGAGCTCGACGAGCTCCTCGCGCTCGCGACGGCCGGCAACGCCGAACTCGCCCGTCTGCAGACCGCGGCGCTCGACTCCTTGGACGGCCCGGTCCGATGACGGCCCGCCTCGCGATCGCCACCCACAACGCCCACAAGGTGGGGGAGATCTGGGCGATCCTGGCGCCGTCCGTGCCGGGCCTGTCGCGCGAGGACGTCGCGTCGGCCGGGGAACTGGGCGCGCCCAGCCCCGTCGAGGACGGCACCAGCTTTGCCGAGAACGCGCTCATCAAGGCGCGGGCGCTCGCGGCATCGACCGGCCTGCCGGCGATCGCCGACGATTCTGGCATCGCCGTGGACATCATGGGCGGCGCGCCGGGCATCTTCTCGGCGCTGTGGTCCGGCCAGCACGGCGAGGACCAGGCCAACCTTGATCTCCTGCTCGCGCAGATGGCGGACATCCCCGACGAGCATCGCGGCGCGGCGTTCGTCTGCGCGGCCGTGCTGGTGACGCCCGCCGGCGAGGAAATCGTCTGCGAGGGCCGCATGCCCGGCCGCCTGCTGCGCGAGCCTCGCGGCGAGCACGGCTTTGGGTACGACCCCATCTTCATGGGCGAGGGGCAGACCCTGTCGAACGCCGAGCTCGACGCCGAAACCAAGAATGCCCTGTCTCACCGCGGCGCGGCATTCAGGGCGCTCGCCCCACACGTGGCGGCGCTGCTCGCGGATTAACGATGGCCGATGCCGTGGCGCGCCCTGTCCTGCCCGATCGCCTCGGTCAGGGGTTACGGGTCGTGTTTTGCGGCACGGCGCCGGGCCTGGTCTCCGCGGCCCGCGGGCACTATTACGCGGGGCCCGGCAACCGCTTCTGGAGCCTGCTGTTCGAGGCGGGGTTCGTCCCCGAGCCCCTCACTCCAGGTGACGACCATCGGGTGGGTGAGTACGGCATCGGCCTCACGGACCTCGTGAAGACCATGGCGCAGTCACACGACAAAGGACTGCCGTACGACGCTCAAGGGCTAGAGGCGAAGGTGAGGGCGCATCGGCCTGCCTGGATCGCCTTCACCTCCAAGGAGGCGGGTAAGGCCGTCGCGCGCTACCTGGGCGAACGGCCGCCTGGCCTCGGCGTTCAGGACTGGACCTTCGGCGGGGCGAAGGCGATGGTGCTGCCGAGCCCGTCGGGACGCAATCAGGGACGCTCCGCGTACGACGGCCGCGCGACCCGGCTTGAGTGGTGGGCCGAGGCGGCGCGGGTGATCGGCTGAGCTACTGCAGCAGGCCGCAGTGCGCGAGGCCCTGGCGCAGCAGTGTGTGCTGGCCGCCCATCATGTCGGAGGCCACGTCCTCGCTCGCGGCCTCCTCGGGGGTGAGCCACACGATGTCGAGCGCGTTCTGGCTGGGCTCACAGTCGCCGTCGACGGGCACGATGTATGCCATCGCGACGGCATGCTGACGAGTGTCGTGGAACGGGGTCACACCCTTGGTGGGGAAGTACTCCGCGATCGCGAACGGGGTGGGGTTCGCGGGAAGCCGCGGCAGCGCGACTCCACCCAGGTCCTTCTCGATGTTGCGGATCAGGGCATCGCGAATGCGCTCGTGGAACAGCACACGGCCGGCGATGAGGGCGCGGGAGATCGCGTCGTCGTCGGCGCGCAGGAGGAGGCCCACTTCGGTCACCTCGCCGCTCGCGTCAACCCTGACCGGGATCACGTTCACGTAGACCATCGGCAACTCGCTGCGTACGTGCTGAAGTTCACGATCGCTGAGCCATCCGGAGGGTTCGGGGGGCAGCTCCGCCATATCCGTCATGCCGTCCTTTGTACCTGCTCGGGACGGGTCTGGTCCACGCGCGCGCCGACACATGGCAAGGTAGTGGAATAGCGCCAGGGGTGTATGTGTTCTCCCGGGCGACCCAGGGGAGCAATACAAGAAAGGAAGCCCCATGGCTACCGTTGATCTGACCACCGAGACCTTCGAAGAAACCGTGACGAAGGAGGGCATCGTGCTGGTCGACTTCTGGGCCGACTGGTGCGGACCTTGTAAGCGTTTCGCCCCTATCTACGAGGCGTCGTCCGACCAGAACCCGGCCGTGGTGCACGGCAAGGTGGACACCGAGGCCGAGCAGGCCCTGGGCGCCCAGTTTGGTGTGACCGCGATCCCGACCCTCATGGCCTTCCGCGACGGCATCCTGGTGTTCCAGCAGGCCGGCGCGCTGCCCGCCCCGCAGCTCAAGCAGGTCGTCGACGCGGTCGCCGACCTGGACATGGACGAGGTTCGCCAGAAGCTCGCCGAGCAGCAGGCGTAAGCACAGCCTTCACGCACACGGCCCCGGCCGCCTCCCGTGTGAACGGGACGGCGACCGGGGCCGTGTGCTGTGTGGTGCGCGAGGGGGGACTTGAACCCCCACGTCCGAGGACACTGGAACCTAAATCCAGCGCGTCTGCCAATTCCGCCACTCGCGCGCGGCACCCAGGATACGGCCAGGCCGCTCCCGGGATAAACCGTTGCTGTTAGGCGTCGACGCCCAGCTCGCGGCGCACGCGCGCCACGTGGCCGGTGGCCTTGACGTTATAGAGCGCGAGCTCGACCTTGCCCTCGGGGTCGACGACGACGGTCGAGCGGATGGAGCCCACCACGGTCTTGCCGTAGTTCATCTTCTCGCCCCAGGCTCCGTAAGCCTCCTGGATCGACTTGTCCTCGTCGGAGGCGAGGGTGAAGGTGAGACCCTCGGCGGCGCGGAACTCGGCGAGCTTTTCGGGGCTGTCCTTAGAGATGCCCACCACCTCGTAACCCTTGGCCTGGAGGGCGTCGAGGGAGTCGCGGAAGTCGCAGGCCTCGGTGGTGCAGCCGGGCGTCATCGCAGCGGGGTAGAAGTACAGGATGACGTGCTTTCCGCGCTGGTCTGCCAGGGAGAACGTTCCTTGGTCGGTGGTGGCGGTGAAGTCGGGGGCGGTGTTGCCCACAGTCAGACGGTTGTCGCTCATGACTCCACGGTACCGGCGCCCACCGACGCCGATGAGTGGATTTCGCAACCGGGCGAACTCTTGCTATAGTTATTTCTCGCACCGCGCAGCGGCGCGCATGCACCTCTAGCTCAATTGGCAGAGCAACTGACTCTTAATCAGTGGGTTCTGGGTTCAAGTCCCAGGGGGTGTACGAATGAAGGCCCGGGTCCGCAAGGATCCGGGCCTTCTTGCTTTTTTCTCCGGGTTTGCGCGGCTCTCCAGCCCGTCGATTGTGCGGTTGAAGGGCTGGAGTCCAGAAACCGGCGGCGCAGCCCGTCAATGGGCGAACCGGCGGGCTGGACGGCTGCAGAGGCCGACGCCGGGGCGGGCCTAGCCGGCCACGTTCGCCTGGATTGCTGCCGCGTCACGTCGGTACAGCGCCGCGTGCTCAAGGAGTTGCGGCATGCCGCGGTCAGCTGCGACGCGCTCCGAGAAGTCCGCGAGGGCGAGCAGGCGGTCGACTGTCACGGAGAGGACAGCGTCCGTGCTCGCGTGGGTCCCATAGGCGGCGAGCAGGGTCTCCAGCCGTGCCAGGCGCTCCGGCCCGCCGATTCCGTCGCCCACGTCCTCGGTGGTGAGCGGCGCGATGCGGTAGGCCAGGTATGCAAGGTCCCACAGCCGAGGGCCTGGTGCGGCGAAGTCCCAGTCGATCGCGCCTACCGCAACCCCGTCGCGGAACACGAGGTTGTACGGCGCGAAGTCGTGGTGGCAAATCACCTCAGCGGGCTCGCGCGGTGGGGAACGCCACGGTCCGGTCCGGTCCGCGTCAACACTCGCGTCGTGCACTCTGCGCAACAGCCTGGCCGAGGACTCGAGGGCCTCCTCGGCCCATACCCACCGCGGCATCGGATACGCAGGGACCTCGCCATCCACAAAGGTCACTGTCTCTCGCTCGCCGTCGGACGCGAGGGGAACCGGGATGTCGTCGATTCCCCGTCCGGCGAGGTGGCGCAGCAGGCGGTGGACCGCGGGGGTCCACTCGCCTGCGGGGCGCTCGACGAGGTCGCCCATGCGCCGCACGTCGCCCATGTTGCCGCCGTGCATAGCCTTGCCCATCTCCACGCGGCCCAGCCTAGACATGCGTGCGGCCCGGCCCTCGAAGGAGGGGCCGGGCCGCGACGTGCTGCGGGAGCGTCAGGCGACCGGGTGCGGGACGTGACGGGCGGCGAAGGCGAGTGCGGCATCGGCCACCTCGACCCAACCCGAGTCGATGGTGAGGGAGTGGCCGCGACCCTCGATCTCGACAAACTCGGTGACTCCAGCGTTGCGCGACTGCAGGCGGTACGCGGCGTGGGCGATGGCGTGGGGGACGATCGTGTCCTTCTCGCCGGAGATCACCAGCAGCGGTCCACGCTCGGCGTTCTTCACGTCGATGCGGGTAGCGGCCTTCGGGTTGAAGTTCGCCGTCGCCGCCTGGAACAGCGGGCGGCCGGGGGCGGCGATGTTGTGGGCCTCGTAGAGGGCGCGGGCCTCGTCCTCGGTGACCGCGTTGGCGAAGCCGTAGCGGAACTCGTCGAAGGTCAGGGTGACGGTGCGGGTGCGGTTGGCTGGGTTGCCCAGGACCGGGAACGACGCCTTGAGGGTCGTGAGCGGCAGAGGCAGCACTCCCTTGAACGGGGCCGGGTCGATGGCGACGGTGGCGGCCGCGAGACCGCGATCGGCGACGCGTTGGACCAACAGGCCACCGAAGGAGTGGCCGATGAGCAGCGGCTTCACGGTCAGGGCCTCGGCGATCTCGGCGACGTGGTCGGTGACCTCGCCGACTCCGACGCCGGCGAAGAAGGACGGGTCGCGGCGGGCGGTGGCGATGTCCTCGACCTCGGCGGGCCACTCGGCGACGACGACGGCGTAGCCGGCGTCCTCGAGGTGCTCGCGCCAGGCGTCCCAGCTTTCGGCGAGGAGCCACAGGCCGTGGACGAGAAGGGCGGTGGGGCGGCCGGAGGCGTTGGCGGCGGAGATCTGGCGGGCCTCGCGGGTGGTGATGGTGGTCATGGCGGTGATCCTTTTCTGTCGGGGGCCGGATGGTCCCGGGATGGGCCTTCCTGGCCCCTGATGTCCGGATCGGTTGACCTGGACATGAGGGAGAACGTTCGTTCTCGTTTCATTCATTCCACCGGATGCCGACTTTCTTGTTACAGGTTTCGGTAGGGCAGATCTGCCTGGGGTGACGCTCCGCATCGTGGTCCGCTGGGCATGCCGCAGTGAGAACGAGCGTTCCACTACCATGACAACCATGACCCCAGCCAGCGCCAGCGAGAGCCCGCGCGCGCGGCTGCTCGCGACGGCATCGGCCCTGTTCTATGACGAGGGCATCCACGCCGTGGGCGTCGACCGCATCGTGACCGAGGCGGGCGTGCCCCGCGCCACGTTGTACCGCCACTTCACGGGCAAGGAGGGGCTTGTGCTCGCCTACCTCAGGGGCGAGGACGCCGGGATCCGAGGGCTGGCCGCGCAGGCCGCGGCGGCCCCGGCTGAGGAGCAGCTCGGCCTCGCGGTGCTCGCGATTGCCCAGGACATCGCCCAGCGCCATACGCGCGGCTGCCCCTTCATCAACGCGGCAGCGGAGTACCCGGACCCGGCATCGGAGGTGAGGGAACTCATCGACTCGCACCGCGCGTGGTTCCGCCAAACGCTCGAGCAGGCTGCGGCAGCGGCGGGCATCGAGGACCCCGCAGGCGTCGCTGCGCAGTTGGTCTTGCTACGGGACGCCGCGCTCGTGGGCGGCTACCTGGACGGCGCGGAACGGGTGGTGGAGACGTTCCTCGCCGCGGCACGGGTTGTGACCGGACTGCCGCGTCCGTAGTCCCGGCGCGATCCCAGCACGAGAACATCCAGTCCCGGGCACGCGAAGACCCGACCACCTCTCAGCGGCGGTCGGGTCTTCGTGGGACGGTCTCCGTGAGGGAACCGTCAGTTCGTGGCGAGCGCTCCGTCGGAGGAGAACACCAGGCCCAGCGCGATCTCGCCGGTGGTGATGGCGTTCTTGGTCAGCGGGCCGCCGGCGTCGAGCGAGCGGAACTCCGCGACCTCGATGCCGTAGGTGTCCTCAAGGCCGGGCTGGCAGAAGGGGCGCTCGGGGCACTCCGGGGGGCCGCCGAGGACGATGCCGCCGCAGGACTCGGCCAGCTGTGACAGCGTGGTGACGCCGTACTGGTCCACGAAGCCCTGGGTGACTGCGAAGGCGTTCTGGTCCTGAGCCTCGGCGGGCTCTCCGACCACCAGGCCGCGCTCCTCAGCGAGCGGCTCAAGGGCCGCGACGGTCTCGGTGATGTCGCCAGAGGCGACCGCGGTCTCGACGTCCCCCTCGAGGAACTCGGTGAAGGTGGCCGCGTACTCGGGCACGATGTCGATCTCGCCGGACTCGAGAGCGGGCAGGTACGTCTCGCGGTTGCCGATCTCGCGCACCTCGGTGTCGTAGCCGGCCATGTCGAGAGCGTCGGCGTAGATCTCGGCGAGCGTGATGTTCTCGGAGAAGTTCGCGGCGCCGATGGTCAGCGAGCCGTCGCCGGTCTCCGCGATGTCGAGGGCGGCCTGCTCGACCCACGCCTCGGCGACCTCCTCGGAGGTCTGACGGTCGATGTCGACCGACTTGTTCAGCTCGATGAGCGTGGGGGTGTCGAGCGCGCCGGCGACGGCGGCGAGGACATCGAGCACATCCTGGCTCGCGGCGTCGGCGTTGAGCGCGGGGATGATGTTGTCGGAGTTCTGCAGCTCCATGTCATCCTCGAGGACCACGAGCTGGTCGCCGGGGACCGGGAGGCATTCCTGGGCGGTGGCGCCGGCGGTCGCGGACTCCGACGTAGCGGGGGAGTCGGAGGTGCCCGCCGTGGGGCTTTCCTCGTTGGTCCCTCCTGAGCTACAGGCGGTCAGCGCCAGCGAGGCGACGGCCAGTGCGGCCAGGGTGTACGGACGGGTGTGCATCGATGCTCCTCGTATCGGGGACGGACAACCTCACCAACCCAGGCGCCGCCGATTCTGTTCCCACCAGGACCTTTCCACCATAAGCGCGGCGCGAGCGCTCTGCTGGGCGGGCGTGTGACGCACGCTCGCCCTGGTGGGACATGAGGGTCGAAAATCGCCGTTCTGCGACCCTCATGTCCCACCAGGGCGTATCGCGTGTCGGTGGGGCCGGCCGATGCGGTGGCTGGCACTGTCTGTTCGTCGCGCTACCCGAGGTGGATGGGCGCGCGGACAGGGCGGGTGGGTCTACGCCGCCGTCGCCGCCGCCTCGCGCAGGGGCGCAGGCGTCACCGCGCGCTGAACCCGGCTCATCACGAAGTCGATGGTGAGCGCGAGCGCCGCGATGATGACAGCGCCGGCGAGCACCTGCCCGTAGCGCTGCGTGGCGAGGCCCGTGTTGACGATGACGCCCAGTCCGCCGCCGGCCACGAGCGCCGCGAGCGGCACCGTCGCCACCGTCTGCACGGTCGAGGTGCGCAGGCCTGCCGCGATCAGCGGGATCGCGAGCGGCAGTTCCACCCGCAGCGCGACCTGGCGTGGAGTGAGGCCCTGGCCGATCGCCGCCTCGCGGATGTCCGAGTCGACGTCGGCCATGCCGGTGTAGGCGTTGGTGAGGATGGGCGGGAAGGCGAAGATCGCCGCGGCGAGGATGACGGCAGTGTTGCCGTATCCGATGGCCGATGCCGCGAACAGTGTCAGAAGCGCGAGCGTGGGCATCGCTCGGGTGACGTTGGACACGACCACGGTGGTGCCGCCGCCGCGGCGCACGTGACCGAGGAACAACCCCAGGGGCAGCGCGACGATGATCGCGAGCGACACCGCCGCGAAGGACATCCACAGGTGCTCGAGCGTGAGCGCGATGATCGAGTCCTGGGCAAAGCGCCAGCCGCCGTCGAAGGTGGCGGTGGTGAGGCCGTTCGCGCCGGTCCAGTGCTCCCACGTGGTGAGGTAGTCCCACGCGTCGCTGACGAGGCTCATGACGCCCTCCTTCGCAGCCAGGGTGTGGCCAGGCGGCCGGCGAGGGCCAGCAGCAGGTCAAGCACCAGGGCGAGCGCCAGGCACAGCAGCGTGGCCGTCATGATCTGGGCGCGGTAGTCGGACTGCAGACCGCGGAACATGAGCTGACCCAGCCCGCCGTATCCGACCACCACGCCCACGGTGACGAGGGCCACCGTCGACACCGTGGCGATCCTGAGCCCCGCCACGATGGACGGCAGCGCGTTGGGGAGTTCGACCTGAAACAGCATGCGGGCGGGCGTGTATCCCAGCCCGCGCGCGGCATCGACGACGTCGCGGTCCACGCCCTGGAGCCCCACCACGATGTTGCGCACCAGCACCAGCAGCGCATACGCCACCAGGCCGATGAGCACCGTGGTGCGGCCGATGCCAGTGAACGGAGCTAAGAGGCCAAACAGCGCGAATGACGGGATCGTGTAGAGCACTCCCGAGATGCCCATGATGGGCCCCGCCAGGCGCGGGATGCGGCGCGCGACGACGGCGAGCGGGAAGGCGATGAGGAAGGCGATGAGAATCGCCTGCAGCGTCAGCGTGGTGTGAATCACCAGCTGCTCGGAGACCTCGCTCCAGTTGCGCTCGACGTAGTCCCACGAGAACCACGGGTTGGGCACGGCGTCCATGCCACGACCGTACAGGGTCGCCTTTCGTCCTTCGTCAGGCCCGTGGACAAGGGCCGATGCTGTGGCTGGCTGGCCGGGCGCGATAGCGTGGCGGGATGGATCACGCCGGCATCGCCTTCGACCACGTGCGCAAGGAGTACCCCGACGGCACTGTCGCGGTAGGGGACCTGAGCCTCACCGTGACACCCGGGGAGGTGCTGTGCCTGGTGGGCCCATCGGGCTGCGGCAAGTCCACCACGCTGCGGATGGTCAACCGCCTCGTGGAGCCCACGGGCGGCACCATTACCGTCGACGGCGCGGACGTGATGAGTCAGGATGCCGTGAAGTTGCGCCGCTCCATCGGCTACGTCATCCAGCACGTGGGGCTGTTCCCGCACCGCACGGTCGCGCAGAACGTCGCCACGGTGCCGGGGCTGCTGAAGTGGGAGAAGGAGCGCACCCGGGCGCGGGTCGAGGAGCTGCTGGACCTCGTGGGCCTGCCGCATGCGACGTACGGCAATCGGTACCCGCATGAGCTGTCCGGCGGCGAGCGTCAGCGCGTGGGCGTGGCCCGCGCGCTCGCGGTCGAGCCGCCCGTGATGCTGATGGACGAACCCTTCGGTGCCGTGGACCCCCAGGGACGTCGCCGGCTCCAGCAGGAGTTTCTTGAACTCCAGCGCCAGCTGGGACTCACGGTCATGATGGTGACGCACGATATGCGCGAGGCCGTCATCCTGGGCGACCGTCTCGCGGTGTTGTCCAAGGGCGGCGAATTGGAGCAGCTGGGAACCCCCGACGAGGTCACGGGTGCGCCCGCGAATGACTTCGTGGCCGATTTCCTCGCGGACTTCGGCACAGTCGCCGGGTAAGGCTCGCGGGAGACGTCTCGCGGGTTAAGGCTCGCGCGGCGCGGGCGCCTCGGGCGAATCGGCAGCGCCGGCCGGCTCCGCCGACGGCTGCGAGGGCGAGGACTCCTCGCCGCGGCGCGACGTGAGCCGCGGCTCGCGCCACTTGGAGCGCCACCAGGCGACGACTCCGCCTTCGGCCTCCTGCTCCTCGCGCTCGAGCCGCTCCTGCGCCTGGCGCATCTCGCGGTGGCGGCGACGGCGCCGCCCGCTCGTGACGATGCGGTAGATCGCGACGCCGATGACGATGAACACCGCCACCACGAGGATGGGCACAAAGATCGCGACCATGCACAGGGTGAGGGAGATGGCGTCCTCAGCGAAGGACGCCAGGGGCGCGCCCGTGCCGCCCGTCGTGGCATTCACGGCGGGGCGCGAGGCGGCCTTGCCCACGTGCACCGCGAGCGTCAGCACCGCTCCCACCAGGCCCGCGATCAGGGGATTGTCCTGCCAGAACGTCGACGAGTCGACCGCGGTCGCCGCTGCGGTGGCGGCGAAGATGACGCCGCCGACCAGCGGGCGGATCGCCGTCTGGATGAGATCGTTGACGTGGTCAACGCCCGGGATCTTGTCGACGATGAGTTCGAGCGCGAGGAAGACCGCCGAGGCAATGATCATGGGCCACGACTCGAGCCACAGCAGGTGGTCGGGCAGCACGATGAAGTCGGTAAAGCGCGCGAACAGTCCCACGACGAGCAGCGGGATGAAGGCGTTGAGGCCCGCGGCGGCCGAGAGTCCGGCGCCGGTGAGCGCTGCGAGCATTCTGGTCCTCCTGACGGGCGGGTCACGCGAGGCTCCAGGGTACCCGTGTGCGCGCGTGGCGAGGCAAGACCTCGGGTCACATGCGAAGGCCCCCGGGGGATACCCGGGGGCCTTGCGAGATGGGGTGGCTAACGGGACTTGAACCCGCGGCCCCCGCGACCACAACGCGGTGCTCTACCAGCTGAGCTATAGCCACCAAGTGGTCCAGGAAACTGAACCGGAGAAAATCATACCGTGTCCACGCGAGTGCTGGCGACGTTCACGTTACGAAGCGACGGACTCGCTGGTCTGGCGCTCGGTGACGCGAGCGGCGGCGGCCGCAGCCGAGTCCGAATCGGGTCCGGGGAGCTCCGCGAGCACTGTCTGGCGGTAGTACCGCAGCTCCGTGATGGAGTCGCGGATGTCGCCCAGGGCGCGGTGTCCGCCCGTCTTGGCGGGGGCGTTGAAGAACACGCGCGGGTACCAGCGGCGCACCAGCTCCTTGATGGAGGACACGTCGACCACCCGATAGTGCAGATACGCGGTGACGTCGGGCATGTCGCGCGCGAGGAAGATGCGGTCCATGCCCACCGTGTTGCCCGCGAGAGGCGACTTGCCGGCGACCGGCGCGTGCTTCGCGATATACGCGAGGACCTGGGCCTGGGCGTCCTCCATGGTGGTGCCGTGCTCGAGTTCGAGAAGCAGGCCCGACGAGGTGTGCATGTCGCGCACAAAGTCGTTCATGCCCGCAAGCGCCTCCGCCGACGGCTTGATGACCACCTGCACGCCGTCGCCCAGGATGTTGAGCTCCGAGTCCGTCACGAGGCACGCGACCTCGATGAGCGCATCGTTGGCGGGATCGAGCCCGGTCATCTCGCAGTCGATCCAGACGAGGGGTGTGTCAGCCATGCCTCACACCTTACGGCCAGGTGCCGACATGCCCAGGCCGTCCCGCCGCCAAGGTGAGTGTTGTGCCTGCTAGTCACGGTATCGGCCGTCAGCGGTTGACGGCTCCTTCGGTAGGTGGTTAGTTAGTTACACAAGTAACTAACCAATCAACCGGAGGTGGCGGCGTGGACGACGGTCAGCCGATCTTCCTGCAGATCGCTCAGCAGCTCGAGGGGGAGATCCTCGACGGTTCGCTGGGGGAGGAGACCCAGGTGCCGTCCATCAACGCGCTCGCCGCCTTCCACCGCATCAACCCGGCCACCGCGCTCAAGGGGGTGAACCTCCTGGTCGACGCCGGCGTGCTGTACAAGCGCCGCGGCATCGGGATGTTCGTCGCCGCGGGCGCCAGGGCGCGGCTGCTCGAGCAGCGCCGCGCAGAATTCGCCGACGCCCACGTGCGTCCCCTCGTCGACCGGGCCCGCGGGCTCGGCCTGACCCACTCAGAACTCACCGACATGATCGCCAAGGAGATGAACCGATGACCGCCATCGTCGAGGCCGCCGGCCTCACCAAACGCTTCGGCAAGGTCACCGCCGTCGACGACGTCTCGTTCTCGCTCGAACAGGGCGGCATCCACGGCCTGCTGGGCCGCAACGGCGCCGGCAAGACCACCCTCATGCAGCTGCTCACCGGACAGGACTTCGCCACTCGCGGCGACGTGAAGATCTTCGGCGAGCACCCCGTGGAGAACGCCCGCGCGGTGGGCCGCACCTGCTTCATCAAGGAGTCGCAGGTCTACCCCGACGACTTCCAGGGCAAGCACGTCCTCAAGATCGCGCCACGCTTCTTCCCCCATTGGGACGAGGACCTCGCACAGCACCTGGTCGAGGCCTTCGGCGCGCCCATGGACCGCAAGATCAAGAAGCTCTCGCGCGGCCAGCGCAGCGCTATCGGCGTCATCGTCGGCATCGCCTCGCGCGCCGAGTTGACGTTCCTCGACGAGCCCTATGCCGGCCTCGATGCCGTGGCCAGGCGCCGCTTCTACGACCTGCTGCTCGAGGACTACGCCGAGCATCCCCGCACCATCGTGCTGTCGACCCACCTGATCGACGAGGCCGCCGCGCTCCTGCAGCGCGTCCTTGTCATCGACAACGGCAGGATCGTCATCAACGCCGACGCGGAGGAGCTGCGCGGCTCTGCCACCACGCTCGTCGGCAAGGCGTCTGACGTCGAGGCGTTCGCCGCGCACCGCGAGGTGCTCGACCGCTCAGCGATCGGAGGCATCGCCTCGGTGACCATCGCCGGCCTGAGCGCCGACGAGAAGCGAGCCGCCGCACAGGCCGGCCTCGAGACCATCCCGGTCTCTCTCCAAGAACTCATCGTCCGCCGTACGGGTGGAACTCTCACCGAGGAGGTGTCGGCATGACCGCCATCGCTCACGAGCGTCACGTCGCTCCCGCGCCCACGCGCATCTGGAACGTGGTGCGCCTGCACATCGCCAATCCGATCCCCACGCTGGTCCTGCCGTGGATCATCACGTTCATCATCTTCGCCGCCAATCTCGCGATTTGGCTGATGGTCGTCCAGGTCGCGGGCGGCGTGGAGAACCTCGAGCCGGGTGCATTCCAGTACAGCGGCGGCATCAGCTGGATCGTGGTGTTCATGATGGTGGTGGCGGTGCAGGCGATGAACCTCACGTTCCCGTTCGCCCTGGGGTTCGCCGTCACGCGTCGCGACTTCTACCTGGGCAGTTCGCTCTACTTTGTGCTGCTGGCGCTGCTGTACTCGACGGGGCTGACGTTGCTCGCCGCGCTCGAGTCCGCAACCGGCGGCTGGGGCATGGATGCCGCCTTCTTCGCTCCGTACGGGCTGTACGACGAGCCGCTCGCGGTGCTGTGGTTCGCCTACTTCGGCCTGATGCTGCTGTTCTTCTTCCTGGGCGCCGCCATCGCGACCGTGTGGGTGCGCTGGAAGGCGTACGGGCTCTACGCGTTCTTCATCGGCCTCGCGGCGCTGCTCATTGGGTCCGCGTGGGTGATCACGACGACGGAGAGCTGGGGCGACGTGGGTCAGTTCTTCGTGACGAACTCGCCCGCCGCACTCGTCGCGTGGACGCTACCGCTGACCCTCGTCAGCGCGGTCGTCGGGTTCCTGTTCCTGCGTCGCGCCACACCCAAGTCGGCCTAAGACACAGCGAGGGGCCGATGCCGTGGTCACCACGGCATCGGCCCCTCGCTTGGTTGCTACGCGCTGGGGGAGGGGGTGGTGCCGTCAGGCGCCACGACCACGGTGAGCAGGCCGGTGTCGCCGCCGGGCTCGCCGGCCCACGCGATGTCGACCTTGTACTCGCCGTCGCTGTAACGGGACGCGCTCGCAGCATCGATGCCGGCGCCGCCCGTTTCCGCGAAGCCCGCCTCCTCGAGTGAGGCAACGTAATCGGTCATCTCGAGCGAGGGGCCTGTGGTTGCGACGGTCCAGCCCGAGCCGGTGACTGCGGCGGCGCTCAGTTCGCCCTCGGGCACGGGAACGGCGGCCGGCCAGTCCTGGGGAAGGGTGGCGCCCTCGCCGAAGTTCAGCGACACGTCGCCGCCGGTGGCATCCTCGACGGCCTTCTGGGCCGACTCCCGTGCAATCTCGCCTACCGCGCCCCCGATGCCCTCGCTCGAGCATCCCGTCAACGTGCCTGCGGAGACGACGAGGGCGGTGACGGCAGAGGCGGTGACACGGGCACGCATGGGGATACTCCTTCGGATCGGGCGTTCTGCCAGGCCAACGATCGTGGCGGCGCCCGGGTTCCTGAGAGCGGTCCCAGGTGCGCGCGTTACGGCCGCGCCGCGAAGGTGCCGCGCGCGTACTGCGCGGGCCAGTAGTCCACGTCGGCGCCCAACTCGTGGGCGGCGCGCAGCGCGAAGTGCGGGTCGCGCAGGAACTCGCGGCCGGCCATCACGGCATCGGCCTTCCCGCTGGCGACGATCTCCTCGGCCTGCCCTGGCTCGACGATGAGGCCCACGGCACTCACCGGGATGTGCGCGCGCTCGCGGACCGCGACGGCGAAGGGCACCTGGTAATTGGGGCCTACTTCGATGCGGGCGTCCGCGACATTGCCGCCGCTCGAGACGTCGATGAGGTCCGCTCCTGCCTCCTTGGCCCACTGCGAGACCGTCACGGTGTCATCGAGCGTCCATCCCAGCGGCTCCTTCCAGTCGGTGGCGGACAGGCGCACGAAGACGGGCACGCCTTCGCCGGCCTCCCGGCGCACCTCGCGCACCACCTCGAGGAGGAAGCGGGCGCGATTTTCCAGCGAGCCGCCGTAGTCATCGGTGCGGTCGTTGCTCAGCGGAGAGAGGAACTCGTGGAGCAGGTACCCGTGCGCGGCGTGGACCTCGAGCACCTCGAAGCCGGCGTCGAGCGCGCGGCGGGCGGCCTGGCCAAAGGCGACCACGGCATCGGCGATCTGATCCTGGCTCATGGGTGTGGGATCGGCAAGCCCGTCGAAGGCGAGGTCTGACGGAGCGAGGGGAGTCCAGCCGCCCTCGCCGTGGCCGACGTGCCCGTGCCCCGACCAGGCGCGATACGTCGAGGCCTTGCGGCCCGCGTGAGCGAGCTGGATCCCGGACTTCGCGCCCTGCGCGTGCATGAAGGTCACGATGCGCGCCCACGCATCGCGCTGCTCGTCGTTCCAGATGCCCGTGTCCCACGGGGTGATGCGGCCCTCGGGAGCCACGGCGGTCGCCTCGGCCATCACGAGGCCCGCGCCGCCGCGGGCGATGCCTCCCAAGTGTGCGAGGTGCCAGTCGGTGGGAACGCCGTCGCGCTTCTCGACCGAGTACTGGCACATGGGCGCGGTCCACAGGCGGTTGCGGAAGGTCGTGGAGCGGAGGGTGAACGGTGTGAACAGTGCGGACGCGGGCATGACGGCCTTCCTCGACTCGGGTGGGGGCTTGATCTCAACGCTACGCCTGGGGTGAGGGATTCCAGGGTGTGGGGGCCGTGCACTCGTGTGTCCCAGGAGCCGATGAGTGCACGGTTTGTGTGCTGGTGCTCCTGAGGAGCCATCGAGTGCGCGCTTTTCGCCGAAAGCGGGCACTGGGTGGCTCCCAGGAAGCGCGCGGTGGAGTGGAGGCGCCGCGAGGTGAACCCTCACATTCGGCAGCCCCCGAACTGCCGCAAATGACCCCTTTTGCGCCACGAGGGCACCGTCTCCGTTACGTAATCGTGATGTGAGACCTCTTGTGAACGCTCACAATGTGAGCGCTATCATTCGAGTGCGGCATCGCTGACGATGCCGGGGATATCACCAGCCTTCCGGCATTGACGCCGGGATAGAACGAGGAGGTTCTAGGCATGAAGAAGCGTTTCCTGTCCACCTTTGCCCTCGCCGGGGTTGCCGCCCTGACGATGGCCGGTTGCACCACCGAGACGGGCACCACCACCGAGGAGACCGCCGGAGAGACCACCACCGAGGCCGGTGGCGGCGAGGAGGCGGCGTCGGACGTCATCACCGTCGGCTTCGCCCAGACGGGCGCCGAGTCCGGATGGCGCAGCGCCAACACCGAGTCCATGCAGACCGCGTTTTCCGAGGACAACGGCTTTGAGCTGATCTTCAACGCCGCGGACAACGACCCGGCCGCGCAGATCTCCGCCGTGCGTAACTTCATCAACCAGGGTGTGGACGCCATCGTCATCGCCCCGGTCGTGGAGGACGGCTGGGACGACGTGCTGGCCGAGGCCGCATCGGCCGAGATCCCGGTCATCCTGGAGGACCGCACCGTGTCCGCCTCCGAGGACCTCTACGCCAGCTGGGTCGGTCTCGACTTTGAGGCCGAGGGCGTGAAGGCCGGCGAGTGGGCCGCGGAGCAGTACGGCGACACCGAGACCAAGATGGTCGTGCTCGAGGGCACCACCGGATCGGCGCCCGCCAACGACCGTGCCGCGGGCTTCGCGTCCGCGATCGAGGGCACCATGATCGAGACCATCGACTCGCAGACCGGTGACTTCACCCGTGACGGCGGCAAGTCCGTCATGGAGGGCTACATCGCCAACTACGGCATCGACGGCATCGACCTGGTCTTCGCCCACAACGACGACATGGGCCTGGGTGCCATCGAGGCCATCGAGGCCGCCGGTGGCGTCCCCGGTGAGGACATCAAGATCATCACCATCGATGCGGTCAAGGACGGCATGCAGGCGCTCGTCGACGGCAAGATCAACTACATCGTCGAGTGCAACCCGCTGCTGGGCGACCAGGCCGCGGACCTCGTGAAGAAGGTCCTGGCCGGCGAGGACGTCGACAAGGCCTACTACGTGGAGGACCAGGCCTTCGACCAGGCCGCCGCCGCCGAGGTCATCGACTCGCGTCCTTACTAAGCCGATCTAGGCCACAGTAGGAACAGCAGTCACCGCTGCCGCCGGGAGGTCCGGTCCTCCCGGCGGCAGCGCCACCCTCGCACATCACGTGCTCGACTCAGAGGTCTCACCGATATGACCGTGGACACCGACGTCCGGCCGCTCGTCTCGATGCGCGGCATCACCATCGCCTTTCCCGGCGTCCTCGCCCTCGATGGCGTCGACTTCTTCCTGCGCCCCGGCGAGGTCCACTCGCTCATGGGCGAGAACGGCGCGGGAAAGTCGACCCTCATCAAGGCACTGACCGGCGTCTACGCGATCGACGCGGGCACCATCGAGGTCGCCGACGAGGAGCGCGACTTCGCCTCGACGGCCGATGCGCAGGCTGCAGGCATCTCGACCGTGTACCAAGAGGTCAACCTGTGCGCGAACCTCTCCGTGGGCGAGAACGTCATGCTCGGCCACGAGCCCCGCGGGTTTGCCGGCATCAGCTGGAACGCCGTGCACCGCGAGGCGGCCCGTCACCTCGCGAGCCTGGGCCTCGACCTCGACACCCGCTCGCCGCTCGCGAGCCACTCGATCGCCATCCAGCAGCTGGTCGCCATCAGCCGCGCCATGGTGCTCGACGCCAAGGTGCTGATCCTCGACGAGCCCACCTCGAGCCTCGACCGCGGAGAGGTCGAGCAGCTCTTCGCCGTCATCCGCTCCCTGCGCGACCGCGGCGTCGCCATCCTCTTCGTCTCCCACTTCCTGGAGCAGGTCTACGAGATCTCCGACCGCATCACGGTGCTGCGCAACGGCGCCCTCATCGGCGAGTACCTCGTCGAGGACCTGCCGCGCGAGGCCCTGGTGACCGCGATGATCGGGCGCGAGCTCGACGAGCTCTCGGCGCTGTCGGGAGCCGCCGAGCGCGCCATCGACCGCACGGGCACGCCCGTCCTCAGCGCCGAGGGCGTGGGACGCAAGGGCGTGCTCGAGCCCGCCGACCTCGATGTATTCGAGGGCGAGGTGGTCGGCATCGCCGGACTCTTGGGTTCCGGCCGCACCGAGATGGTGCGCCTTCTGTACGGCGCGGATAAGGCCGATGCCGGACAGATTTCCGTAGGTGGCGAGCGGGCCAAGATGCACGCACCTCGCCACGCGATCGACCGGGGCATCGCGTTTTCCTCCGAGAACCGTCGCGCCGAGGGAGTGGTTGCCGAGCTGTCGGTGGCCGAGAACATGATCCTGGGTGTCCAGGCCCAGCGTGGTTGGATGCGTCGCCTGAGCAAGGCCGAGCAGGACGCGATCGTCGCCGAATACATGGAGGCGCTCGGCGTGCGTCCCGCCGACCCGACCGTGCCCATCGGCACCCTGTCGGGGGGCAACCAGCAGAAGGTGCTGCTGGCCCGCTGGCTCGCCATGCAGCCGCGCCTGCTGATCCTCGACGAACCGACGCGCGGCATCGACGTCGGTGCGAAGGCCGACATCCAGCGCAAGGTGGCGCAGCTCGCCGCCGAAGGCCTCTCCGTGGTCTTCATCTCCTCCGAGTTGGAGGAGGTCCTGCGCATCACGCAGCGCCTCGCGGTCCTACGCGACCGGCGCAAGATCGGCGAGCTGGACCCGACCGAGGTCGACCTCGACGGACTCGTCGACTACATCGCCAATGCCGGCCACACCGAAAGGAGCGCGACGCGATGACCCTCCTGAAGCATCGCCTGTTCTGGCCCGTCGCGGCCCTGGTCACGCTCGTCGTGGTCAACGTCATCGCGAACCCCAACTTCGCCAAGGTCACCATGCGCGACGGCGACCTTTACGGCAACCCCGTGACCATCCTCCGTGAGAGCGCTCCCCTGATGCTGGTCGCGCTGGGCATGACGCTCGTCATCGCCACCCGCGGCATCGACCTCTCGGTGGGTGCCGTCATGGCGGTCTCGGGCGCGGTGTCGCTCACGATCATCGCGGACTCTCCCGACCCAGGGAGCCTGGGCACCGTGACCGTCGCCATCGTGGTCGCCGTGCTGGTGGCACTCGTGCTGGGTGCCTGGAACGGCTTCCTCGTCTCGGTGCTCGGTATCCAGCCCATCATCGCGACGCTCGTGCTGATGCTTGCCGGCCGCGGCGTGGCGCTGCTCATCACGGGCGGCGCGATCACGACGGTGACGAGCGCGCCCTACAAGTTCCTGTCCAACGGCTACCTGATCCTGCTGCCGGTCGCTTTCTTCATCTGGGTCGCGGTGGTCGCGATCGTGGCGCTCGTCGAGCGACGCACCGCGCTGGGCATGCTCACCGAGTCGGTCGGCATCAACCCCGAGGCCTCGCGCCTCGCGGGCGTGCGCTCGCGCGGCATTATCTGGGCCGCGTACATGGTGTCCGGATTGCTTGCGGGAGTCGCGGGCATCATCAACGCCTCCAACACCATGGCGGCGGATTCGAACAACGCCGGCTACCTCATCGAGCTCTACGCGATCCTCGCCGTGGTGCTCGGTGGCACCAGTTTGATGGGCGGCAAGTTCTCGATCGCGGGCACCGTCATCGGTGTGCTGACGGTCACCACGCTCGACAAGACCATTCAGTTCTTCGGCGTCCCGCCGGCCCAGAGCCCCGTGTTCTTCGCCGTCGTCGTCGTGATCGTGGTGCTCGTGCAGTCGCCCCGCGTGCACGCGTGGGGACGTGCGGCATCGGCCCGGATGCGCCGTACGCCCTCGTCAGGCGAGCCGCCTACGGGCCCAGGTGCGGCATCGGCCGCCAAGAAGCATGAGGAGGTGGCGGCATGACTGCCGTCGTGACCGAGACCCCCGAGGTCTCCACCATGGACCGCGTGCGCACCTTCGCGGCGCGTCGCGCGTCCGTGCTGCCCACCCTTGCGGCGATCGCGATCCTGATCGTGCTGCTGATCGGCGCGCAGGTCGAGTTCGGCAACTTCCTCACGCCCCGCAACCTCTCGGCGCTGCTCCTGGATCACGCGTACCTGCTGGTGCTCGCGGTCGGCATGACGTTCGTGATCGTTACCGGCGGCATCGACCTGTCCGTCGGCTCGGTCATGGCGTTCACCGGCATCCTTGGTGCCCAGATGCTCGCCAGCGGCATCCCTGTGTGGATCGTGGTGCCCGTCATGCTCGCCGGCGGCGCAGCGATCGGCACGCTGATTGGTGTGCTGGTGCAGTACTTCAATGTGCAGCCGTTCATCGCCTCGCTCGCGGGACTGTTCCTCGGGCGCGGCCTCGCCTATGTGGTGAGCCTGTCCTCGATCCGCGTCGAGAACCCGCCCATCCTGTGGCTGCAGCAGACCCGCTTCCTCATCGGCGAGTGGTACATCACGCCCACCGGCATCATCGCGCTCGTGGTGGTTGCTGCCGGCGCCATCGTGATGGCCGTCACCCGCTTTGGCCGCACGGTCTACGCGATCGGCGGATCGGAGCAGTCGGCGCGCCTCATGGGCCTGTCCGTGGCGCGCACCAAGGTCATGGTCTACGTGATCTCCGGGCTGTGCGGCGGGCTCGCCGGTCTGTTGCTGACCGCCTACTCGGGCGCCGGCTACCCGCGCTACGGCATCGGCACCGAGTTGGACGTCATCGCGTGTGTGGTGATCGGCGGCACGCTCCTGACGGGCGGGCGCGGTTACGTGCTCGGCTCGATGGTCGGCGTGTTCGTATTCGCCACCATCACGACGATCATCTCGTTCATGGGGGCCGAGCAGGCCTGGACCCACATCATCGTCGGCGCCCTGCTGCTGCTGTTCATCGTGGTCCAGCGCGCGATCGTGGCCCGGTCCGACCGCCAGACATGACGGATCGCGGCGGCGCGGCGGGCGCACACCCACGCGCCGCCGCGCCCGCGGCGGGGGCTCAAATGCCCGGGCCGATGCCGTGCCAAGATGGCCCGGTGAGCGAGGCACAGGCGCTGGTACAGATCGCGGGTGCCACCGTGCGCTTTGGGGCCTTCACCGCGCTGGACGGTGTGGACTTTCGCATGTTCCCCGGCGAGGTGCACTCGCTCATGGGCGAGAACGGCGCCGGCAAGTCCACGCTGATCAAGGCCCTCACCGGGGCGCTCGCGCTCGACGAGGGCACGGTCGTGATTGGCGGTTCTGAGCGTCGCTTTGGCGGCCCTCGCGACGCCCAGGACGCGGGCGTATCGACGGTCTACCAGGAGGTGGACCTGCTCGAGAACCTGTCGGTCGCGGAGAACATCTTCCTGGGTCGTGAGCCGCGCCGATGGGGGGTCATCGACCACCGCACCATGCGCCGCGACGCCGCGGCGGTGCTATCCGGCCTGGGGCTCGACGTTGACCCTGCATCGCCGCTGGGGCGCTACCCGTTGGCCGTCCAGCAGCTGGTCGCGATCGCCCGCGCCATCTCCACGGACGTCAGGGTGTTGGTGCTCGACGAGCCCACCTCGAGCCTCGACCTCGACGAGGTCGCCGAACTGTTCCGCGTGATCCGCGAGCTCAAGGAGCGTGGCGTCGCGATCCTGTTCGTGAGCCACTTCCTTGACCAGGTCTACGAGATGAGCGACCGCATCACGGTGCTGCGCGACGGGCAGCTGGTGGGGGAGTACCTCACCACGGAGCTGCTGCGCATCGACCTCGTGAAGAAGATGCTGGGCCGGGACGTCGCCGAGATCGCCCCGCGCGAGCATGTGGTGGAGCCGGAGATGCCCGCGGACCCGGTGCTGTCGGCGCGCGGCCTCACGCGCACCCCCGGCATCGCGAACGCGGACGTCGACATCGCCGAGGGCGAGGTGCTGGGCGTCGCCGGGCTGCTGGGATCGGGGCGTACGGAACTCGCGCGGGCGCTCACAGGCGTGGACCGCGCGCATGCGGGGATCATCCGCATCGAGGGCCAGCCCGCAAGGCTCGACTCGCCGCGTCACGCGATGAACCTGGGCGTCGTGTACTCGTCGGAGAACCGGCGCACCGAGGGACTCATTGGCGACTTGTCGATCGAGGACAACATCGTGCTTGCGCTGCAGGCGCAGCAGGGTGCGCTGCACCCCATCTCCGCGCCCCGGCGTCGCGAGCTCGCGCTCTCCTGGATCGAGGCGCTCGGCATCAAGCCGGCCGACCCCGACCGTCCCGTCCGCACGCTCTCCGGTGGCAACCAGCAGAAGGTCATGCTCGCCCGGCTGCTCGCGCTCAGCCCCCGCGTGATCGTGCTCGACGAGCCCACCCGCGGCATCGACGTGGGCGCCAAGGTCGAGATTCAGCGGCTGGTGGGAGAGCTCGCCGACAACGGGTTGTCGGTGGTCTTCATCTCCGCCGAGCTCGAGGAGGTGCTGCGCGTGGGTGACCGCGTCGCGATCCTGCGCGAGGGGGAGGTTGCGGAGACGGTCGCCGCGGCTAGCCTGAACCCCGACACGCTCATGGCCCTCGTCGCCCAGCCGGACCTTCCGGAAGCGTAGGAGGGGACCGAGGTGGCCCAGGACAAGCCGGCACGCGCCGCGAACATCTTCGATGTCGCGCGCCTGGCTGGCGTGTCCCACCAGACCGTCTCTCGCGTGATCAACGGCATGCCCAACGTGCGCCCCGCGACCAAGGAGCGCGTGGAACAGGCGATGAAGCAGCTGCGGTACAGCCCCTCGCCGGCCGCGCGCGCACTCGTCACCCGTCGCACCCGCACCCTGGGGCTCGTCACGCCCGCGGTCGCCGACTTCGGCCCCACGTCGATCGCGATGCACTTCAACATCGCGGCCCGTGCGGCGCGCTACAGCGTGGATGCGGCGCGATCGGCCGACGCCGAACCGGCCACGATCCGCGCCACCGTCGAGGGGCTGCTGCGCCAGCGGGTCGATGCCGTGGTCCTGATCCTCACCGACGCCACCGCTCTCGAGGCCGTGCAGGCGCTCGACCTCAACGTGCCGCTCGTCGCCGCCGCCTCCACCCCGCGGCGCTCGCCCCAGGTGGTCCAGATCGACCAGTACCGCGGCGCGCGGGCCGCCGTACGCCACCTCGCGGAGCTGGGCCACGCGCGTGTGCTGCACCTCGCCGGGCCCGAGCGGGCGTCCGACGCCGCAGAGCGCGAGCGCGGATGGCGCGACGAACTCGCCGAGCGCAGGCTCGAGGCGGTCGATCCGCTGCGCGGCGACTGGTCCGCACGTTCGGGATACGAGGTCGGGGAGCGCCTTGCCGTCGAGGCTGGTGACGCGATCTTTGTCGCCAACGACCAGATGGCCATCGGCCTCATGTCGGCCCTGCGCCACCGCGGGCTCGAGGTGCCGCGCGACGTCTCGCTCGTGGGCTTCGACGACATCCCCGAGGCCGCCTACCTCTACCCGCCGCTAACGACGGTGCGCCAGGACTTCGCGGCGCTGGGCCAGATGATGGTGCAAAAGGTGCTGGTGGCGCTTGAGGAGGACGGCGAGCCCACGGTGGACACGCCGCTGCCCGCGCACCTCATCGAGCGCGAGTCGGCCCGGCGCGTGGGGGCAGGCGCGTGATCGACGGGCACCGGGGCATTCGCGTGATGAACGACTACAGCTGCGGCTGGCCGCTGTGGTGGCTCGAAGGCGGGATGCTCGAGCGCGACGATCTTGAGTTATCGGCACCCCTCGCGGCGACCATTCGCGCCTGGGCGCGTCATTTCAACGCGCAGTTCGACCACCTCGACGGCTGGAAGTCGGCGCAGGCGCGTGACGCCCACGTGCAGATGGCCGAGGAGGTGCTGGCCGGGCTCGCGGACGAGGTCGGAGACGATCTCGAGATCCATCCCCGCCTGTGGGAACTCGAGGACTAGGCGGATGCGAAGCGAGAGGCGCCCCCGGCAGGACTCGAACCTGCAACCTACGGATTAGAAGGCCGTTGCTCTATCCATTGAGCTACGAGGGCGTGGCGGCAAAAAGCCGACCACGACCAGGGTAGTGGGAAGCGTGAGCCGCCCACGGCATCGGCCTACATACAGCCGTCCAACGAAGGCCGTGCGAACCGGCGATAATAGACGGCGGACCAGGCACGGTAGCCTGTTCGAAGCCTGAGGACGGAGGTAGCGCGCGGCATGTCGATCCGCCCCATCAAGACGTGGTCGTACCCCGGCGCGCTGCTCGACGCTCTCGTCGACACGCGCCGCGTGGTCGGCGGCGTCGAGTTGCCGATCCCCCTGGGGGATGCGGAAGCCACCCGCGAGCTGGTCGCACACATGGTCGACCAGCTCGACCACCACCTCATCCCGCGCGTGCGCGAGGAGGCCTCCCCGGCCGTCGTGGTGGTCGCGGGATCCACGGGCGCGGGCAAGTCGACCGTCGTGAATGCCCTGCTAGGCGAGCCGTTGACGCCCGCGGGAGTGCTCCGGCCCACCACTCGCGTGCCGCACGTCTTCCACCACCCGCTGGACGCCGAAGTGCTGACCTCCGTGGCGGACGGCTCCGAGGTCATCGCGACCGACGCCGTGCCGCGCGGGCTCGCGCTGGTCGACTCTCCTGACCTCGACTCGGTGCGCGGCGAGAATCGCGACGTCGCCGAGAAGCTGCTCGAGGCCGCCGACCTGTGGATCTTCGTCACGACCGCCGCGCGCTACGGCGACGCGGTGCCGTGGGACGCGCTGCGCCGGGGCGCCGAGCGCGGCGCCTCGATTGCCATGGTGCTCAACCGCGTGACGGCCGATGTCGCCGCCCAGGTGCGCCGCGAGCTCGTCGAGCGCCTGGCCGCCGAGCAACTCGAGTCGTTGCCGCTGTTCGTGATTCCCGAGGACGAGGTGGGCGGAGCCGAGCTTCCCCACGACGTGGTCGAGGGGCTGGGGCGCTGGCTCGAGGGCGTCGCCGCCGCATCGGCCGCCACCATCGTCGAGCGCACCATGCACGGCGCCACGGAGTCGCTCAAGGAGTGGCTCGAGACCCTCGCCGAGCGCATGGACGACCAAACCGCGGCTGCCCGCGAGGTACGGTCCGAGGTGCGTCGCTGCGCCGCGCACGCCGAGGCCAAGGGCGGATCCGAGTGGTACCTCGAGATCTCCACGGGATCGCTGTCGGCACGCTGGGAGGCGGCCTCGTCCGAGGGTGGCCCGCTGCACAAGCTGCGTCACTCAGCCTGGGCCAAGCGCCGCCATGCGCGCGAGCGTCGCGACGCCGTCCTGCGCGACATTCACAAGGATCTGCTCGAGTCGGTGGAGGCGGTCCTCGCGCTCGCCGCCGCCGATGCCGCCACGTCAATGGTGGAGACCCTGACGGATGGCGACGAGTCGCCGGGCGTGTGGCTCGCCTCGCGGCGCGACGCTCGCGATGCTCGTGTCATCCGGGAACGACGGGCGGCCGATGCCGCACGGGCTTGGGTAACGAAGTGCGGTGAGCAGGTGATGAGGCTTCCCGGCGCCGCTCGCGGCGCCGAGATCGTAGGCGAGGAGGGGCTCGCCGTGGCGATGGCGTGCGCCGCTCTGGGGGTTGAGGAAGCCCGCACCGTCCTGGGCGTGCTGGTCGCCCCGAGCCTGTCCGAGCCCATCCACCTCGCGCGCGCGGAACTCACTGGCGCGCGGCGGTACTGCATCAACCGCGAGGCCCTGGACATGATGAGGCCCACGGACGTGCCGAGCCTCACGGCCGAGGCGTCCTCGACCGTGCGCCTGCGCCGCGCCGAGCTGCGGGGTCTGCTGTGACCATCCAGTTCGAGGCCATCGAGCAGCCCGACGAGGCCGAGGGGCTGCGCCAGCGCGTGGCGCGCCTGCGCTCGTCGATGGAGTGGGCATCGGACGCTATCCCGCAGTCCGTGCGCGAGGAGGTCACGGCGACCATCGAGCGCTGCGACGAGCGCCTGGCGTTGGGCGTGGAGCACACCGTGGTCGCGCTCGCGGGCGGCACCGGATCGGGCAAGTCGACGCTGTTTAACGCGATCTTGGGCCGCGAGTTCGCGGTCGCGGGCGTGGCGCGGCCCACGACGTCCGCGGTCAGCGCCGCCGTGTGGGGCGGGCGCGGCGACGCGCTGCTGGACTGGCTGGGCGTGGATGCGCAGCGCCGCCTGTCGCGCACGATTGACCAACTGGATGACCCGGACGAGGACCAGCTGCGCGGGATGGTGCTGCTGGACCTGCCCGACCACGACTCCGTGAACCCCGAGAACCGTGCCGTGGTGGACCGCGTGGTGCCCATGGCGGACCTGCTGCTGTGGGTCGTGGACCCGCAGAAGTACGCCGACCACGCGCTGCACTCCGCGTATCTCGAGACCGCGTCGCGCCACGGCAGCCCGTCGCTCGTGGTGCTCAACCACGTGGACCGCCTCACCACCAAGGACGCGTGGGCCGTGGCCCGCGACCTGCAGCGCCTGCTCGCCGTCGACGGTATGACCCAGGTGCCGGTGATGCCCGTGAGTGCCAAGACCGGGCACGGCATGGACATCCTGCGCGCCGAACTCGCCGGAGCCGTTGCCGCGCGGTCGGTGGCCGCGGAGGCGGTGCGCGCGGACCTGGTCTCCGCCGGCCGCGCGCTGGCCGGGGCCCTGAGCAAGGGTGCCGACCCTCAGTTGCCTGACGCCGAGGAGTTGGTCACCGCGCTCGCACGTGCGGCGGGGGTCGAGGCGAGGGCGGAGTCTGCAGCGGCCGTCGCACGAGGCGCGAGCGCGGGGGAACGTGCCCCCATGCGGCTGTCGATCGCGACCGTGGAGCGCGAGCGGCTGGACTGGGTCGACGCCGCCACCGACGGCCTCCCCGCCCAGTGGCGCCACGTGGTCGCCGAGAGCGTACTCGACGCGCCGAGCCTCACCGCCCGCATCGAAGAGGCGCTGGCCGACGCCGCCTGGCCGTCCGTCGACCCACCCCAGGGGTGGCGGGCGCTGTTTGCCAAGGCGACCCTCGCATCGGCCGCCCGCAAGAAGACCCTCGAGACCGGCCGCGCCGCCGTGCGCGCCGTCATCGTGCCCGACGTCGTCGAGCCCACCGAGACCATCCACCAGGCCTATCGCGCCCTCGACGAGCTCACGGAGCTCGAGGCGGGGGCCGGCGAGGAGCAGCAGTGACCGAGACCCTTCGCACCGTCGCCGTCCTGGGCGCGGGCAACATGGCGGGAGCCATCGCGCAGTCGCTCGCAGGCGCTGGAGACGTCGAGAGCATCCGTCTCACGACGCGCACGCGCGAGCCGGAGTGGGCCTCGGAGTTTGCGACTGTCGAGCACCGGGCGCTGTCTGTCGATCAGGGGGCGACGGC
This sequence comes from Demequina sp. NBRC 110051, assembly GCF_002090055.1. Taxonomy (GTDB): domain Bacteria; phylum Actinomycetota; class Actinomycetes; order Actinomycetales; family Demequinaceae; genus Demequina. Next base: position 45,476 of record NZ_BBRH01000018.1, on the reverse strand, counting down.
GTGGGCCCTCGACGGTGCCGATGCCGTGATCCTGGGCGTGAAGCCCTACCAGATCGTCGAGTTGTGTTCGGAGATCGCGCCGCTGCTGGCACCTGGTGCGGTGGTGATCTCCGTCGCCGCCGGCGTGCGCCTGGAGCCGATGCGTGAGGCGCTCGGCGAAGGAGCCCGCGTGGTGCGCGCGATGCCCAACACGCCCACGGCGATCGGGCGTGGGGTGACGGCGCTGGCCGGCGACGAGGCCGATTGCGTCGCGGCCGCGACTCTCCTCGCGCCCACCGGCCTCATCGAGATCGTCGACGAGTCGCTCGTGAATGCGTTTGCCGCCGTCGCGGGCTCCGGTCCCGCCTACGCCTACGCCTTCGTCGAGGCTCTCGAGGCCGCCGCGGTGCGGATGGGCTTCGCCGGCGACCAGGCCACCCGCGTGGTCACCGCGACCATGCTGGGCTCGATGGCCTACCTCGACGGCTCGGAGCATGACGCCGCAGAGCTGCGCCGCCAGGTGACGAGCCCTGGCGGCTCGACGGCCGAGGCGCTGCGCGTCTTCGGCGAGCGCGACCTGAACGCGACGGTGGCCGATGCCCTCGCGGCGGCGCTCGCTCGCAACGAGGAGATGGGGAAGTAGGGCGCGCGCCCGTCGTCCCCAGGCGCTACGCGCCGACGGCCCCTTCCACAGATGTGGTGGGGGCCTCTCGCTGTCCTCGACGCCCGCCGCAGGCTGAACATGAGGCCGCAGGGTGCGGCTCATGGGAGGACACGATGAGAGACCTGGAGATCACGGTGACGGGGTGGGCGGCGACGAGCCCCGCGATGGTGGTGCGCCGCGACGGCAGCATGACCGACATGGCGACGTTCCGTGTCGCGCAGACCCCGCGCCGCTTCAACCCCTCGACCAACGAGTGGGCGGACGGTCGCACCGAGTGGTTCGACGTGCGGGTGCGCCGTGACGCGGCGGCCTTCGTGGTGTCGTCGGTGGAGAAGGGCCAGCCGGTCGTCGTGACCGGGCGCCTACGCACCGAGGAGTGGGCGGGACAGGACGGCGCCACGCGGTGGGCCATGCGCGTCGACGCGACGGCCGTGGGTCACGACCTCACGCGGGGTACGGCGACGTTCCAGCGAGCGACGGTCGACTCAAGCGGGGAAGTGACCACTGCACCGCCGAAGGCAGAGGACACCGAGACTGGCGAGGCCGACGGACTCGACGAGCGCGACGACGAGGAGGCCAAGGAGCCCGCGGCGGCATCCGTGTAGCCGCGGCCACAGACGGGCTCCGCGCGGCCGCCCCTCCGGCCGTGCGGAGCCGTCGGCGCTCCGACCGCGTAGGCTGGTACGCGGTTCATTCGGGCGCCCGCGCGGCGCCGCCCCACGAGTTCACGGAGCAGCAGTGGCAGAGTTCATCTACACGATGCAGAAGGCGCGCAAGGCGCACGGCGACAAGGTCATCCTCGACGACGTCACCATGGCGTTCTACCCGGGCGCGAAGATCGGCGTTGTCGGTCCCAACGGCGCTGGTAAGTCGACCATTCTGAAGATCATGGCCGGCCTCGAGGAGCCTTCGAACGGCGAGGCTCGTCTGAGCCCCGGCTACACCGTCGGCATCCTGCTGCAGGAGCCGCCGCTGAACGAGGAGAAGACGGTCCTCGGCAACGTCGAGGAGGGCGTCGCCGAGATTAAGGGCAAGCTGGACCGCTTCAACGCGATCTCCGAGGAGATGGCGAACCCCGACGCGGACTACGACTCGCTGTTGGCGGAGATGGGCACGCTCCAGGAGGAGCTCGACCACGCCGACGCGTGGGACCTCGACGCCCAGCTCGAGCAGGCCATGGACGCGCTGCGCTGCCCGCCGGCCGACGCCGACGTCTCGGTCCTGTCCGGTGGTGAGCGCCGCCGCGTGGCGCTGTGCAAGCTGCTGCTGGAGAAGCCCGACCTGCTGCTGCTCGACGAGCCCACCAACCACCTCGACGCCGAGTCGGTGCTGTGGCTCGAGCAGCACCTGTCGAAGTACCCCGGCGCCGTCATGGCCGTCACGCACGACCGCTACTTCCTCGACCACGTCGCGGAGTGGATCTGTGAGGTCGACCGCGGCCGCCTGTACCCCTACGAGGGCAACTACTCGACCTACCTCGAGAAGAAGCAGGAGCGCCTCCAGGTCCAGGGCAAGAAGGACGCGAAGCTCTCCAAGCGCCTCAAGGAGGAGTTGGAGTGGGTGCGCTCCAACGCCAAGGGACGCCAGACCAAGTCGAAGGCGCGCCTGGCCCGCTACGAGGAGATGGCTGCCGAGGCGGAGAAGACCAGGAAGCTCGATTTCGAAGAGATCCAGATCCCGCCGGGCCCGCGCCTGGGCAACGTGGTGATCGAGGCCAAGGATCTCAAGAAGGGATTCGACGACCGCGTTCTCATCGACGGCCTGTCCTTCTCGCTGCCGCGCAACGGCATCGTGGGCGTCATCGGCCCCAACGGTGTCGGTAAGACCACGCTGTTCAAGACCATCGTGGGGCTCGAGGCGCTCGACGGCGGCGACCTCAAGGTCGGCGAGACCGTGCAGGTGTCCTACGTGGACCAGTCGCGCGGCGGCATCGACCCGAACAAGTCGCTGTGGGAGGTCGTCTCGGACGGCCTGGACTACATCAACGTCGGCAAGGTCGAGATGCCCTCGCGTGCGTACATCTCGGCGTTCGGCTTCAAGGGCCCGGACCAGCAGAAGGCCGCAGGGGTCCTGTCCGGCGGTGAGCGCAACCGCCTGAACCTGGCGCTGACGCTCAAGGAGGGCGGCAACGTCCTGCTGCTCGACGAGCCCACCAACGACTTGGACGTCGAGACCCTTGGTTCGCTCGAGAACGCGCTGCTCGAGTTCCCCGGCTGCGCCGTGGTGGTCAGCCACGACCGCTGGTTCCTCGACCGCGTCGCGACGCACATCCTGGCCTACGAGGGTACCGAGGAGAACCCGGCCAACTGGTATTGGTTCGAGGGCAACTTCGAGTCCTACGAGAAGAACAAGATCGAGCGCCTGGGCGCCGAGGCCGCGCGCCCCAGCCGCCAGACGTACCGCAAGCTCACGCGCGACTAAGCGCTACCGAGCCGCACGCGACGAGCCCCCGCCGTTTTCGGCGGGGGCTCGTCGCGCGTGTGTTCGCTTTACCGCGCACACCCGCACACGCAGTCCCCGCTACCGCCGATAGCGTGAGGGCATGAGCCGCATTCACGTCCCCATCTCGCTGCGCTGGTCCGACATCGACGCCTACGGGCACGTCAACAACGCGGAGATGCTGCGGCTTCTCGAAGAGGCCCGCATCCAGGTCTTCTGGGCGGACGATGCCGTGGCCGGCTCGATCGCCGACGCTGAAGGAGGGCAGGGGGCGGGTTCGCCGACAGCCGTGCTGTCGGGCGGTCCCGGCGCCGAGACCCATACGCTCATCGCGAGCCAGCAGATCGAGTACCTGGCGCCCGCGCCGTTCCAACGCCAGCCGCTCGACGTGCAGCTGTGGATTGGGCGGCTTGGGGGAGCGAGCCTCGAGATCTGTTACGAGGTGCGCTCGCCGCTCGTGCAGAATGGCTCCCCGCAAGAGCAGGCCGTCTATGCGCGGGCGGCGACCACGCTGGTGCTCGTCGACGCGGCAAGCGGCCGCCCGCGCAGGCTCACCGACGACCAGAAGGTGGCGTGGGAGCCCTACGTGGACGAGCCGGTCCAGTTCCGGCGGAGGTAGCGGGCCGTGACGGCCGCTCGCTGGGCTCGAGATCGCGGATCCGTCGTGCCGGAACGCCTCCATAGAGTCCGTCAGGCTCGGTGTCCTTCGTCACGACCGCACCGGCGGCAACCACACACCCGCGCGCGATCGTGACTCCGGGTAGAACCATCACTCCCGCGCCCAGCCATGATCCATCCCCGATGGTGACGGGCCGGCTGGTGAGCTCACCTGCGCGCTTGTCGGATGTCCCCAGCGCGTGGGTGGTGGTCACGATGCGGACCCCGGGGCCAAAGCTGACCTCGGCCCCGATGGTCACGGGAGCTGCCGTGTCGATGCGGGCGTCGGAGTTAATGTAGGTGCCTTGCCCGACCCTGAGCCTCAGGTCGCCCGACGTGGCGTTGTCCACGATGATGCCCTCGCGTAGCTGGCAGCCGACGCCGACCTCTACCCCGCATCGTCGAAGCACGAGAGGTCGGAGTCGATGCGGGAGAACTCGCGCCGAGGCGACGCTCACCAGGATGTCACGTCCATATCTGCGCCTCATGGTGCCCCCTCGGCCCTTTGTGCACGTCGCCGCCATGAGACATGTACCACATGGCCGCGTCTCACAGGAAGCGATGGAGAGTAGAGCCGCCCCATGACAACGCAACGACGCCGGTCACCCAAAGGCAACCGGCGTCGTTGCGTGCCGCAGAAGCGACGCGAATGAGACTTACGCGGTGAGCGAGTCGGCCCACTCCTGGTTCTCGGCGATCCAGTCGGCCACGATGCCCTCGAGGTCAGCGGTGTCCTGGTCGCGCATCTTGTTCTCAAGGTCGTACAGCAGCTCGGCGTCCATCTGGAAGTTGCCCAGCCACTCGGTGACCTGCGGGAACTCTTCGCCAAAGCCCGAACGACCGTAGGTCACGATCGACTCGGCCTCACCAAGGGTGCCCTCGGGGTCCTCGAGGTTCTTGAGGTCGTAGGCGCCGTAGGCCCAGTGGGGCTCCCACAGCGTGACCGCGATGTTCTCGCCGTCCGACAGCGCCTTGTCCAGCTCGGCGAGCATGGCCGGGGTCGACGAGATCGCGAACTCCATGTCCGACAGGCCGTCGTACGTGGGGATGGTGGCGTCCTGCATGGTCGCGGTCAAGCCAGCGCCTGCCTCGATGCCCACGATGCGGTTGCCGAACTCATCGGCGGCCGCACCCAGCTCGGTAAGCGAGTCGATGGGGGCGTCGGCGTTCACGGCCACGGTGAGGGCGGCGGAGTCGAACCACGCACCGATTTCTTCGATGTCGTCACCGAACTGGTCGATGTACGAGGCGTGGGTCAGCGGCAGCCACACGTCGGTGAGGACGTCGTAGTCGCCGTCGGCGAGACCCTGGAACCCGGTGCCCGCGTCGGCGTACTCGACAGTAGCGTTGTAGCCCTCGGCGTTGAGCAGGTTCTGCCAGACCAGCGAGGTCGCGATCGACTCGTCCCAGCCGTTGAAGGCGACCAGGGTGATGTCGCCGCCCGCGGCCTCCTCGGTGGTCTCCGAGCCGGACGCCGCGGCGTCGGTGGTCTCTTCGGTCTCGTCGGCGGACGAGCAACCGGCGAGCACGAGGCCCGCGGTGGCGGCAACCGCGAAGGCGGCTCCAGTGCGCTTGAACATGTGTCTTTCCTTTCTCGGCATGGGGATCTCCTCACGCCGGGGAAGCACCCGCCCGCTTTGCGGGGCGGGATGCCCACGGCCGCTCAGCGGCAGCCGCGAAGTCTTGCGGTAGGCATCGGGCATGGCCGATGCCGGGGTCGGGTTTACGCCGTGGCGCCCACGCCGGTGGCGCGACGGCCGCCGACGGTTTCCTGTGCGGCGTCGATGCGTGCCTGCTCGTCGTCTTCGCGCTTGGCGCGGCGCCTCTTGGACCATGCCGCGTACAGGCCCATGCCCTTGCCGAAGGATGCCGTGAAGCGGTCCAGGAGGATAGCGAGCACCACGACGGACAGCCCGGCCTCGAAGCCAAGGCCCACGTTGAGTGAGGCGATCGCTTGCGACACGTCCTGTCCCAGGCCACCGGCGCCGACGAGTCCGGCGATGACGACCATCGACAGCGCGAGCATGATGATCTGGTTGATGCCGGCCATAATCGACGGCATTGCGAGCGGGATCTGAATCTGGCGCAAGATGCGGCGGGGGGTCGCGCCGAACGCCTCGCCGGCCTCGACAACTTCCTTGTCGACCCCGCGAATGCCGAGCTCGGTCAGGCGCACGCCGGGGGCCATCGCGAAGATCAGTGTCGCGATCACACCGGGCGCGATGCCGATGCCGAACAGCGCCAGCGCAGGCACGAGGTACACGAACGCGGGCAGCGTCTGCAGGAAGTCCATCAGAGGCTTCACAAACGCCGAGACCACGTTGTTGCGCGCGGCCCAGATGCCCAGCGGCACCGCCAGCACGACCGCCAGCAGGGCAGCGACGATGACGAGCGCGAGCGACTCGACGGTGTTGTCCCACTGGTTGACGCTGACGATGAACAGCAGTCCGACGGCCGAGCCGATGGCGAACTTCCAGCCGCGTGCGAGGAGGGCCAAGATGGCCACGACGAGGATGACGGCCCAGTCGGGTGGGGTGTGGAAGACCCACTCGACGGCGCCCACGATGGCGTCAAGCACATCGGCGAGCCCGTCAAAGAACGCGCCGAGCGTGGCCTCCAGCCAGTCGAAGAAGTTCTCAATCCAGTCGCCTACACGAATGCGGATATCCATTACGCGTCTCCCTTCGTCGACGACGCCCCAAGCACCTTGTCGACCACGTCCGTGGGCAGCGGCTCGATCACGGGCTCGGCTGAGGTGGCGGCCTCGGGCTCGCCGCCCAGCGTCGCGAGCAAGGTCACGCGCGGCACCACGCCCACGAGGCGGTCACGCTCGTCGGTCACTGCCAGCGCCAAGGCGGCCTCGAGTGAGGGGATAAAGATGTCGACCAGGGGAGTGTCCTTGGACACGGCGCCGTGGTCGGACTGGATCGCGGGGGTGAGCGACTTCTCGCCCTTGCGCACCAGGTCCAGGACGTCGCGGTCGCGCACCCATCCGACGATGGTGCGGTCGCGCTTGGTGACGTACAGGGCCGAGATCTCGTGTTCGCGCATCGCGGCGAGCGCGGCGCGAGGGCCGGAGCCCTCGTGCACGGTGACGCGCGGCTTGCGCATCACAGACTCGGCAGTGAGCACGCGCGAGCGGTCGACGTCCTGCACAAACTGCTCGACGTAGTCGTTCGCGGGGTTCGTGAGGATGTCCTCGGGCGAGCCGATCTGGACGATCCGGCCGTCGCGCATGACGGCGATCCGGTCGCCGATGTACATGGCCTCGTTGAGGTCGTGGGTGATGAAGATGATGGTCTTTCCGAGCTCCTGCTGGAGCTCAAGGAGCTGGTCCTGCATCTCGCGACGGATCAGCGGGTCGAGAGCGGAGAAGGCCTCGTCCATCAGCAGCACGTCGGTGTCGGCCGCGAGTGCGCGGGCGAGTCCCACGCGCTGCTGCATGCCTCCCGACAGCTCGGAGGGGTACTTCTCCTCCCAGCCGCCTAGCCCGACGATCTCGGTGACCTTGGCGGCGCGCTTCAGGCGCTCGGCCTTGTCGATGCCCTGGATCTCAAGCCCATACGCGACGTTGTCGATCACGGTGCGGTGCGGCAGCAGGGCGAAGTGCTGGAACACCATAGAGATGCGGTGGCGGCGGATCTCACGCAGCTTGGCGGGGCTCACGCCGGTAATGGAATCCCCGCCCACCTCGACGGTGCCCGCGGTCTGCGGGTGAAGACCATTGAGCATACGGATGAGGGTGGACTTGCCGGAGCCGGAGAGCCCCATGACGACGAAGATCTCGCCCTTCTTGACCTCGAACGAGGCGTCGATGACGGCGGCGGTCGCACCGCCGAGTTCGTCGCGAGAGGCACCATTGCGGAGCTTCTTCACGGCGTCGTCCGCGCCGCGGCCGAAGACCTTATAGAGGCCCTCCGCCTTCAATACGATGTCGTTCACTGATGTCCTCAGCTGCCCCTCGCGTCAGAGTGGGGCACAGTTGCGGCCTCGATCATGCGAGGGGGCACGCAGCCGTCGGACGGCAGTCACGGGCCCTCGGGCGCCCCCATGGGGAGGCCGCCGCGCTCGCCTGGGGCGCAGCCGAATTCGGCGCAGCCACAAGGCCTGGGCTGGTCATTGGCGACTCGGTCGTGACTGACGCGAACCCCGAGACGGCTTGATGACGCTATCGGGGCTCCATGCCGAACTTCAAGCGTGCGCGCGGGAATAGCGGCCCGACACGCCGCGAGGCTTCGATCAAACTGCCTGGTAAAAATGCAACCTTGGCGATTGTGTCACGATTTGGTAAAGAGAACGCCTCGGCTTCACCTGAGTCCTATTGAGTCAGCGTAATGGCCTGATGATGCCCTCCGCGACCAGGTCATGCGGTGCGCCGTATGTGCGAGTGGGGAGCCCTACGAACGACGTCTCGTCGACGCGGGAGTATGCGTTGTACTCGGCGGTGTGTTGCTCAAGGTTCGCGCGATCGGAGAACTTTGCGTGCGACAGCGAGGTGAAGGTGAAATGCAACAAGGCCGCCTGCGGAGCCTCAGATTGACGGTTGAGCGCGCGGGGGACGAGCCTGTGTGCGACTTGCGCAAACGCGTAGCCACGCTTCCACTTCACGAGCGGAGTTTTGTTGAGGGCCGGGCCAGCGTGGATATCGGGAAAGAACAGCCGTCCGCGCACACCGCCCTTAATCCACGTGGTCAGCGACAGTGGGTCGAAGAAGTGTTCGTAGCCTCCGGCGTCGTAAAGCGCACACACGGCCAGAGGATCTGTCCCGGCTGGTACGTCATTGCGCGATGCCGGTTGGTCGGAGTACATATCGAGCATGAGGGCGTGAACCGCGCGCTGGTGTCTTGAGTCGAGGTCGGCGCAGGCGGCCTGCAGGCTCTCGTATCCGGGGATCACCAGCAACTCGTCGGCGTCGACATGGAGGATCCACCGGCCCGCGCAGTGCCTGGCCGCGATGGTGTTGACCCAGTCGATTCCGTAGCGTGCCGCGGCGAACCCGCCGTGCGCCGCGTACATCGAGATATCCGGTTCGCTGGCGAGCGTAGCGCTCAGCCCGTCGGTCGACCCATTGTCGATCACAATGAAGTGGTCCACGCCGGCGCGGCGGTAGTACTCCAGGAGGTAGGGGAAACGCGTCGCCTCGTCTTTGACGACGAGAACCGCAATGAGGTGGGCATCACCCAGCGTCGGCGCGATATGCACCGGATGGAGTTCGCGTTGCTTCCATAATCTGCGCAGGTGCGCCGCGCCCCATTCGCGCGCGGCGTAGCGCGCGACCCGAACGCGTGGTACGGCCTTGGGTGCGGTCGTGAGATCTGTCATTGTCGTTCCCCCCATGGCCCAATGTAGGGCTACGAGCCGCGCGGCGCTCGGTAACTTCGGCATTGCCCTCGCGGTGGAGGCCGGTCGTGGCTATGGTGTGAGGCAGGGGGGAGCGCGGGTTGGCCGCGCCTCGCAGACGCCTCGGTGGGGACCGAAAGGTAGGCGCTCATGCAATCGATCATTTTTGTGAACCCGTTCACCAATACGGAGAACGCGTACATCTCGCGTCAGATCGAGTTGTTGGCTCGCTGCGGCTACGAGCCCCGTCCGTTGTCTCTCAAGGCGGTTGTCACGGGCCGATGTCGGGGGCTGTGGGCGCGAGAGAACACGGTCATGGTGCACTGGCTCGAAAACCGGGTGTTCACCGTGGGGGTGAAGGCCCGCGGAGTGAGCATCAGGGGACTCGCCGAGTTCCTCGCCTACACCGCCATCCTGATCACCGCGCGCGCACGGGTGGTGCACGTGGTGCACGACCACGAGGTGCATGACGTCAAGGATTCCTTGCGCTGGCTCTCACGGGCTGCGGTACGGCTTTTGAGGTCAGTGGCCGATGCCAAGGTCGTCCACGACCCGAGCTTCGCCGAGCGATATGGCGCTCACTACCTGCCGCATCCGCTGTATAGCGAACCCATCGGTTCTCCCCCTCGTCACGACCGCGACGTTCCGCATTTCGCGGCGATGGGCGCGATCCGTCCGTACAAGCACCTTGCTGAGGTACTCGAGGTGTGGCCTCCACAGGTGCCGCTGCTCATCGCGGGACGCGGCGACGGTGAGTACGTCGCGAGGCTTCGCGAAATCGTCGCGCGGCGCGGGCTTGACGGCATGGTTTCGATCGAGAATCGGTTCCTCTCTGAAGCCGAGTTCTTCGACACGTTGGGGGATCAGGACGTGTTGCTGTTGCCGCATCGTGAGGGCGCCAACCTGGTCTCCGGGGCGTTCTTTGCGGGTGTGGGGCGCGTGCGCATGGTGCTCGCGCGCCGCAGCCCCTTCATCGACTGGGTGGCGAGCGAGGGCGACGGTGTGATGGTCTTCGATAGCGATTCTCGGTTGGCCGATACCGTTGAGGACATAGCGCGGCGGTGGACCACTCTGCGTGACGCAGACCTCACCCCCAAGGCCGTAGAACTCTTCGGCGACGCGGCCTGTGAGCAGGCATATCGCGCATTTCTTGCACGGCAACCGCACGTGCTGGTGCCTGAGGGGAGGCGCTGACATGGCCGATCACCTGTCGGGATATCAGGCCCGCGACTGGGACGTCGTCGACTACGAGATGTATCAACACGGCGGGTCGCAACTGTGGTTCCGGGGTCCGCGGCCGCGGGCGCTCGAACGCGGTCGCTACGTGGTGTGCCTGGGAGCGGCGCAAACGTTCGGGTGCTTTGTCGCCCAGCCGTATCCGCAGTTGCTCGAGGCTGAGCTCGGGATGCCGGTCGTGAACCTTGGCTATGGCGGGGCGGGCCCACGGTTCTATGTCCGCCATCCGGAGCTGTTGCCGCTGATCAACGGTGCCGCGGCGGTGGTGGTGCAGGTGATGTCTGCACGGAGTGAGGACAACAGTCGTTTCGCCAGTGGCGGCCTCGAACTCCTGACCGACCGCGCGACGGGTGAACAGGTCTCCGCTGCGCATGCCTACGCGGGGCTCCTTGCCGAGCACGACGATCGCCTTCGTCGGCTCCCCGGCCCACTGCGCAAGGCTTGGCGCGTCCTGAAAGGCCCGCATGAGGTGGTCAAGGTGCTCGACGAAACCCGCACAGCGTGGGTCGACAGTTACGGCGAACTCATGAGTGCCATCACCGCGCCCACGGTCGTGCTGTGGTTCTCCAAGCGCAGGACTTGGCTTCACCGCACGCCGAGAGCGGCGTGGTGGTGGCAACGCTACGACGACGTCAATGCGATGTTCGGCGACTACCCGCAGTTGGTCACGCCCAGCATGGTCCGAGCGGTGCGTCCTTGGGCCGACGCCTACGTGCGCTGCGTCACGGACCGTGGCTCTCCGCAGCCTCTCGTCAGCCGATTCACCGGCGAGCGCATCTCCGTCGACTACGGCAGGGACCGTCCCGACCTTGCCGAGGTGCGCACGGACAATCCCTACTATCCGTCCCCGCAGATGCATGAGGATGTCTGCGCAGCACTGGTCGAGCCGGTGCGCGCCCTCGTGAAGCGATCCACGGCGACCACGCCGGAGCGCCGTTCTGGGGCCCGGGCATGAGCGCGGTGCGGGGGGCTCGGCCGATCGTGGTCACGGGCTGCCCACGCTCGGGCACCACGTGGGTCGGGTCGACCGTGGGGGCGGCGTCGGAGGTCTTCTATCTGTACGAGCCGTTCAACGACGAGGCGCCCCACCCGCTGCGCGTGAACGAGCGCTATCAGTACGTGGACCCTGCAGCGCCAGCCGATGCGATTGCCGACGTGGCGACGCTCGTGGACATGGGTCGGCTAGGCCCAAGGGTGCGCGCCACGGCGCGGGCGGCGCGGCTGGGCACGGGCTTTCGTGCCGAACTGCCGGCGCATCTCGCGGTTCACGAGGCGGTTCGCGCTCCCGGTCGCTACGCGGGAGCGCGCCGTACGCTCTTCAAGGATCCCTTGGCGTTCTTCGCGGCAGAGTGGCTCGAGGCGCAATACGGCGCGCTCGTCGTGATGATGGTGCGTCATCCGGCAGGGATGATCAGCAGTTACCTCAAGCTCGAGTGGCCCTGCGAGGTCGATTCACTGCTCCGGCAACCCAAGATCGTGAAGAGGTTTGCGCCGCCGCTTGCGGCCGAGATCGCACGCTACCGCGCGGACCCAGACGACCGCCTCGGAGCGCTCATCCTTCAATGGAAGCTCTTCGCTCACGCGGCACTCGTCTTGCGCGACCTCCACCCCTCGTGGATCTATATGTCGCACGAGAACGTGTGTGAGGCCCCTGTCGACCAGTACCGTGCGCTGTTCTCGCACCTGGGTTTGATGTGGACCCCGCGCATCGAACGCAAAGTGATCGCGGACAGCACCTCGTCTCAGGTGGATCCCGCGCAGCACCGCCAGCATGCGCTCCAACGTGACAGCCGTGCCGTCGCCGATGCGTGGCGCGCGCGGCTCGGCGCGGACGTGGCCGGGCGCATCGAGGACGAGGCCGGCGCCCTCTGGGAGCAACTGAGCGCGCTCGCCATGGGGACGGGGGATATCGCCGCCACGGCGTGATGAGGGCGGCGTGTGAGCGCTGTCCTGTTGCCGGTGCGATTCTCGCGGCGCGTCAGCGCCGGCCGGAAAGGCGCCCGAGGAGCGCTGCTACCTCGTCCCTGGCAAGGATCATGTCGGCGCGGCCCGGGACGAGAAACTCGCGAGCGCTGACCGAGAGCACCCGTGCCCCGGTGAGGACGGAGAAGGCCGTCAGCGTAGTGGTGCCCGCGATCCCGGCGCATGCCGCACCCCAGGCTCCCCAGGTCGGAACGAGGAGGACGAACGCCGCCGCGTACACGACAAGCGATGCGAACAAGGCAGCGGAACGCAGCGCCGGCCGACCCCATGCCGCCAACCCGCTCGACGCCATCAAGCCTGGGATGAGGACCACCGCCGAGGCCAGCAGGATGACCGTAGGCCACGCGGCCGCGGTGAACTCGTCGCCAAAGAGCGGGCCCAGCCACCACGGCAACGTGACGCCCATGACCATCACGCCCGCCAGCCCGATCACCAGTGAAATGCGGGACGTGCTCGTGACACGCGTGACGTCCGAGGAGCGACTGCTGACGCCGAACAGGGTCCCTTGGACGGCGAGTGCCACCACGAGCGGCACGTCCGCGATGGTGGTCGCGACCGTGTACAGGCCCAGCGCCTCGGCGCCCGCCATGGGAAGCATGAGCAGCCCGGCGAGACGGCCGATCACCATGCTGGCAATGCTGCCGAGCCACACCACGGAGCCGTAGCGGAACATCGGGGCGGCCACACGAGAATCCTCGACGTCGTGGTCTGCTCCCGCGGGCGGTCGTCGCAGGAGCCCGACGTAGACGAGCCCCGAGAGGACCGGCATGATGACGCTCGCGAGCACGGCGGTCTCGACCGTGAGGCGCCCGGCGATCAAGAGCGCGAAAAGGACCCCCACGCGTGCGACCGTGAGCGCAATGCGTTCCCACGCCACCAGCCCCCACCATTGCCGTCCCGTCGCGGCTCCTCGCAGCACGGCGACGACGAGCGCGGGCACGTTCCAGATGGTCGCGACGAGGATGAGCCGTGCGAGCTCGGGATCGCCCGCCGAGAGGAACGGCAACAGCGCCCAGACAAGGGCTACGCTGACGGCGCCGAGTCCCACGGTCGCGAGGCTCGCCCAGGCAAGCGCCCGTCGCGTGATGCTGGGGCGCTTGGCGATGAAAAAGGTGAGCGCCTCGGGAAGGCCCAGCGTGGCAATCCCGAGCATGAGGGTCGCGGGAGCGAGCGCCGCGGCGAGCTCGCCGCGACCGGCGGCGCCGAGGCCCTGGGCGAGGACCGGCGCGGTGACGAGGCCTCCGAGCGGCACGAGCATGCTCGTGGAGGTCATGAGCAGCGTCGCGCGACGGTAGCCGGGAGACGCGTCGGAAACAGCAGTCATCTCCGCCTCCCCCCGTCGGCCGATGCTTCTCACAGTAGGGGAGGATGCTTGCCCGTGCCATCGGTGGAGCCGAGTTTCGCTTTCGCCCTGCGCTCAAGGGCAGGCCGTCGCTAAACTGTGGCCATCGTGACGGTGCCGCCGGGGGGCGCGCCGCGCGCGCACGTCGTGATGGGGGAGATCCGATGCGCCGACTCAGCGTGGTCATGCCGAACTACAACTACGAGGCATACGTGGGGGCCGCGATCGATAGCGCTCTCGCGGTGCGCTGGCCCGACGTCGAGGTGATCGTCGTCGACGACGGCTCGACGGACCGTTCACGGGAGATCATCGCCTCCTACGGCGACACGATCACCGCCATCTTTCAAGACAACGCGGGACCGCGCGCCGCATGCAACGCGGGGTATGCGGCCTCCACGGGCGATGTCGTCATCTTCCTCGACTCCGATGACGTGCTCGAGCCGGCGATCGCCGAGCACCTCGATCAGGCCATGCGGCCGGGCGTGAGCAAGGTGCAGTTTCCGATGACTCGTATCGACGGTGAGGGCCGACCGGCCGGCGGCGTGTTCCCTGTGCTCGATCCGCCGCCGACCGCCGCACAGGTGAGGCGCTGGATGATCGCCACGGCCGCCTATCCCACGCCACCTGGTTCGGGTAATGCCTACGCGCGTGACTTCCTCGAGCGGCTCTTCCCGCTCACGGATCGCTGCGGCGAGGACACCGACGCGTCCACGCTGGCCGCCGCGCCCTTCCTCGGTGACGTGGTGACCGTCCCCATCCCTCTGGTGCGCTATCGACTTCACGGCGACAACCGCAGTTTCCTCTTGATCGACGATGCCCGCTTCGGCGAGCAGGTCGACCAGGCGTATCGCCGGCACCTTTTCGCGCTCGAGGTGTCGGGCCGCGAGGCCGACGGCCTGGCGCCGCTGTTCCGTGGCCGCCACCTGCTCCAACTGAGGGTCGCGCACCGGCGCCTGCGACCCGATGAACACCCCATCCCCACGGATTCCCGCGCGCGAATGCTGCGCAATGCGCTCGCGGCCCCCTTCGCGCCGGGACCGGAGCCGGTCAAGCACCGCATCTTGGTCGCGGGCTGGTCCGTCGTCACCCTGCTCGCTCCCGAAGGCGTGGCGCGCCGCCTCATTGAGGCGCGGTTTAGCCAAGGGGCGGCTGCGGCCGCGCCCGTAGCCGCGGCGGCCTGAGTCACGTCGAGACGCGAATCCAATCGACATAGAGGTCCGCGACGCCGCCTGTCGGGTCGAGCGCCACGGGCCACCCGCCGCCAAGGGCGAGGTTGACCATGAAGAAGTACGGCAGCGAGTCACGGATGAGGCCGTCTTGCGTCGCCACGTGGTCGCCGTCGATGAAGTACTCCGCCCCGCCGGGCCGGATGCGCACGCCGTAGGTGTGCCATGACAGCGCCCAGTCCCCGTGCCCGTTGTCCTCGAGGCAGGGCGTGCCCGTGACGTCTCCCGATCCGGCGGGCCAGTTGTGAGCCGAGTGGCATGAGCCGGACGGATTGTGGCCGTACAGCTCGACGGCATCGACCTCGCCCGCAGGGCCCTCGGGGTTGACGGCGCTGCCGGTGTCGAGCATCCAGAAGGCGGGCCACGTGCCTCGGCCTGCCGGAGCCAGCATGCGCGCTTCAAAATACCCGTACTGCGCGGAAAAGCCGGCCCCGCCAACCGCCGTCGACGACAGTAGCCCGCTGCCGAACTGACGATCCCAACCCCACGGATCCTCGCCGTCGAGCGGCGCGACGCGGATGCGCAGCCAGCCCTCATCGGCCGCGAGCAGCTCGCGGCCCTGGGCGGGATCGACAAAGACCGCCTCGCCGAATTCCGACCCCGTGTCGCCGGCAGGCTTGGTCCCCGCATACGTCGCGCCCGTGCCGTCCCACGTTACGGACAGGGGAGAGTCGAACTCCTCGACAAACTGCACGGTAGCGCCCGGCGGCGCCGTCGACTCGGCGGTGACGACCTCGCCTGCCTCGTTGACCAGTTGCACGTACAACGGCGCCGCGGCACCCGGAGTGTCGAGTCGCACCGCGAAGGGGCCATGAGGAAGGTCGGTGGTGGAAAAGGTGAGGGTCGCGGTGCCCGTGCTCCCCACCACACTCGCCGCGACATCGCCCGGCGCCCCGCCCGAGTCGTCGGAGAGCCACGCCGTGGCGCTGACCACCTGCCCAGGCGGTCCGGCGACCACGATGGTCGCCTCCGGTCCCACTCGTGCTCCTACCGGCGGGCACACGAGGCTGAGCGGCGGGCTGACCGACGCCTTGTTGATTGCCGCCGGCGCCGAGCACTCGGCGCCGTCGACCGCGGTGACGGCCAGGCCGTCGCTCACGGGCCACACGGGTGGCGTCGACTCCGATCCGTACGGCACGAACTCCTCGACGAGAGTCGTGGGCGAGTCGAGTTCAAGCCGCACCGACGTCACCGTGCGGGGCGTGAAGGCCACCGTGGTGACCGGTGGAGGGTCGGGTCCGATGCCGGCGATGGGCACGCTGCTGCCGTCACCAAAGTGGAGGGTCGCCCCGGTTGAATTCTGGTCTCGGGCGGCCACCTGAACGCTCGCGATCGCGACCGGGGTGTCCCACGAGTAGGCGACCCATGCATCGGCCTCCGTGGAGACCCACGTGGCTCCGGTGTCTCCCGTCGCGATGTCCCCGTCTGCGACCTGAGCAGCGGCGCCGCTCGAGCTGCTGATGGTAGCGCCGCTGGGCTGGCGCACCTCCGCTCCGCCGTCGTCGATGAGGAAGGCGTGCAGACCCACCGACGTGGCCGTCGCTGCAAAGCTCGCGAAGCGTAGGGTCGCGGTCCGCGCGGTCCGTTCCTCGATATCGACCAGAACGTCCCCGTCGCCATCGGGCGTGACGTGGACGGCGCTGCCGTCGTCAAACTCGACAACGGCGGACGTGTACGAGCCGCCGGCGCCGTCAATGCGGATGCGGCTCACGGCGGTCGGCTCCGCCCAGGTCAGCCTCACCCATGCGCCGCTGGTCTCGCCGTCGGACGCCCACGTCGCGGTGCGCGTGGCCCTCACGGGGGCGGTGGCCGCACTGACCGATGGTGCGGGCGTCGCCCGCGCGCGCTCCACGAGCGCCTGGGCGCTCGTGCCGGGCAGGGTGGACGACGCAGTCACGGCAATGTCGGTGGGCGGGCCTGCGCGCCCCAGCCACCAGACCACCGTGGCCACGGCAAGGAGCACGGCCACCACCGCAACCAGGATGACGGTGCGGCGCCCACGACTACGCGCGGGCGGTGCGCCGTTCATAGCTCGACAATGCGTTCGGGAGTGTCTCGACCGCGCAACGCATCGCCGAGACCCATGAGGTTGCCGCGCAGCCGCTCACGCCGCCACGGCGACTGGGCACCGGCGACCGCATAGGCGAGGTTCTTCGCCGTGGGCCGGGCGATCTCCCAGCCGGCGAGCCACGCGGGGAAGCTCCCGGAACGAGCCAGGTGCACCGGGTTCATGAGCTGCGAGTAGCCCAGTCGCACGTGGTTGGTGCGGCCTCCCGAATCGGCGCCGCGGTGAACCACCACGCAGTCGTCGACGGCCGCGAGCGCCCCGTGGCGCATGAGGCGGCGGGCAAAATCGTGGTCCTCAAGCCACGAATACAGGGGCAACCGAGCGTCGAAGCGCAGCGTCGGCGCCGCCGCGAGACGATAGGCGAAGTTGCATCCGTAGAGCGTGCGCCGGGGGTGTCTCACCCCACTGGGGGTCGCCTCCCACGACTGGGCAAGTGCGGCATCGGCCGTCGCGACCGACACCTCCCCCGAGGAGTGTGCGGCCCCGTCGAGCAGCACTTTGCCGGTGAGCCCGGCGAGGTCGGGCCAGCGGGTGAAGGCGATGAGTGTCTGTGCGAGGTAATCGGAGCGCGGCACGGCATCGTCGTCGAAGAACACGACGACATCCGCAGCGCCCGAGAGCGCGTCCAGCCCGGCATTGCGTTGGGCAGCAAGTCCCTTGGTGCCGGTCACGACCGTCCAGCCCGCGGTGTTCGCCGGCAGGCTCGACGCATCGGGAACCGACAGGATGCGCTCGCAAGGCGCGACGCTTTGGCTCTCGACATGCGCCATCGCCTGCGCGAGCAGGGCGGGGCGTCCCGCTGAGGCGAGGATGACGGCGCTGCCGAGCGGTTGCGTCGCGCCCGGTTGCGTCGCGCCTGGCCGCGTCATGCCGGCACCTTGGCCAGCCCGAGCGCGGTCGCGATGCGCGACGCGGAACCCTCCCAGGTGAAGCGCGTGAGATCCACCGCCGGTGCGGGACCATTGCCGGCCACGGCGGCCGCGAGGCCCTCGGCGATGGAGCCGACCGAGCCCGGGTTCACGTAGGTCGCGCCGTCGCCGCAGATCCACCGGAACACGGCCAACTCGGAGATGACCAGGTGACGTGCGCCCGCCGCGGCAGCCTCGACCAGCGGCAGTCCAAACCCCTCCGCGAGGGAGGGGAACACCACGGCGCGCGCGTCGCGATACAGGGCCGCGAGGTCCTCGTCGGACACATATCCCAGCGCGGTCATACCGGCGGGCCACGTGGTGGACGAGTCTCGGTAGATCGACGCACCCCCACCGACGACGACGAGAGGGTGGGCCCGGCGGGTGGCGTCACTCAGCGCACCGTACGCCTGGGCCAGGCGGTCGAGGTTCTTGCGAGGGTCCAGGCTGCCGACCGTGAGGAGGTACTCGCCGGGAGTGAGGCCGTACGGATCGATCGAGCCGGTCGGTGCCGACCGGAACACGTCGCTCGGGGCGTTCGGCGCAACGATCGCCTCGCGTCCCACTGCGGCATGGATCTCCTCGGCGGCCGGTTCGCTGACGGCAATGATGACCTCGGCACGACGCAGTTGCGCCCGCAGCACGGGCGCGTGCGTCGCAATGTAGCGACGCGAGTACCACTCGGGGTGGGTGAGCACGAAGAGGTCGTGGACGGCTAGCGCCTGCGCCTGCGACAGCGGCGCGCGCGAGGTCAGCGATACGAGCGTCGAGCCCGCGGCACGCCGAGGCAACCGCACGAGGGTCCACGCCCACTCGCGTTCGGCCGAGCCTTTCCACCTCCCGTCCGGGCGGGCCTCGACGACGCCCTCGAGTCGTAGAAGCCGGTCGGCGATTTCCGTGGCATAGCGCTGCTGGCCCGTCACGCGTTGCGAGCGGAAGGCTCCGTTGACGACGACCCCGCTCATCGCCCCACCCACTCACGGATCTGCTCGTTGAACCGTTCTCGCGAGTACGTGCGGGCGTGGGCGCTGACGACGTCGCGATTCGCGGTGAGTGCGAGAGCCATCGCGTGTGCGATGTCGTCGTCTTCCTCGAAGCGGGAGAGTGCCCCCGACACTCCCGGCGCGACGCTTTCCGCGGCGCCGCCGACGGCCTGACCGACGACGGGGCAACCTGCCGCCATCGCCTCGACCGGCATGATGCCGAAGTCCTCGATCGCGGGGAAGACGTACACCAAGGCCTTCGCATACAGTGCGCGCAGGAGAGCGTCGCTGGGGCTATGGACGAAGGTCACCGGGACCGTGGCATCGGCCGCACGGCTTTCGAGGTGGGCACGTTCTGGGCCGCGCCCCGCGAGGACCACGGGTGTGCGTGTGATCTCTCCGGCGCGAATGACGAGGTCGAGTCGCTTGTAAGGGATGAATCGCGACGCGCCGAGCACGAAGGCGTCGGGCAGGGCGTCGTACTGCTCCCGCTCGGCGTCGGTCAGCTCGTCGACCCAGGAGCGCGACTGAATCGCGGTGACCTCCACCGGCGGGTGAATCACGCACGCGTCGACCCCCCAGGCTTGGGCGATCCGGCGGCGCACAAACTCGCTGTTGGCGGCGAACTGTGCGCCCTCACGCGCGCGCCGACGGTCCACGCCCTTGAACGCCGCCGCGATCGCCCGCGCGGGGGCGGTGGCTCCGCGCGCGTCGAGTTCGGGATTCCAGATGTAGCGCGCGGGCGTATGGACGTAGACGTGGCGATCGATCCCGGGGTCGCGGAACGTGACGTGATGCGCGAACAGGTGGGAGCTCACGAGCGCCCATTCGTAGTCGCGATCGCGAAGGGTCCTCCACGTCACGGGCATGAACGGCAGCGCGGCGGCCTTGCTGCGACGCAAGGGGGAACGGGCGAGCCAGGTCTCGCGGATCCTGTCGTCCTCAAATCGCCCGCGCGAGTCGTTCCACAGGCACACGATCTGGGCGTCGGGGTAGACCTTCCCCATGGCTTCGAGCACGTTCTCGCTGCCGCCGGACTGCGCGATCCACTCGTGGACCAGCACCCCCGTCATGGCGCGCTCCTTGCCACGTGAGCGAGCCCGCGAGCGCGCGCCGGCACTGCGTGCCTGTCGTGCGCCACGCATGGCGCACGTCCCCCCTGGATGATCATGATGCCCCCCGGCTCACGGTCCGCGGCCCCCCGGCCGCACCGTAGTGTGTGATCTCCTGGCGCTGACGTTACCTCAAAGTGAGGCGCGGCGCCGTGCGAGCGGCGATTCCCGCGAGAGAGCCGTGCCTACGCGGACCGGCGCCTACGCGGGCCTGCGCCTGAGGACGTCGATCACGAGCGCGGCCGCGATGCCCGCGCACAGCCCCAGCGCGACAGCGATCACCATCACGCCCTTGGCGTCCGGCGAGAACGGCGCGGACGGCTCCGCGGCCTCACGCAGGACGGTCACGGCGAGCGGGAGGTCGCCGCTTTCGCCATCGGCGCCGAGCAGTGCGGGCAGCTCGTCCTGAGCAGCCTGCGCCGCGGCGTTGGCCGCCTGGGCCGCCGTGGCGGGGGAGTCGCTCATCGCCACGATGTCGATCGTCGACGTCAGTGTCCGTGACGTCACGGAGATCATGTCCGCGAGTCGCTGGGCGGAGTAGTCGTCGGTGGCGGCAGCCTCGAGGAGCGCCGGGGAGTCGATGATGGTCGCCGCGGTCTCCGCGAGCTGCGTGGTGGTGGAGACGCCTTGCGCGGTCTCGCCGATGGTGGTGGGGGAGTTCGCGATCAGCACGATCTCGGAGGATGCCTGGTAGACGGCCGGCGTCACCGCGATGTAGCCGTACGCAGCCGCGCCCGCAAGCACCAGGCAGCCCAGCACCGCCCACCACCGGCGCGTCAGCGCCCGCCACAGGTCTCTCAGGTCCATCGCGGCTGACCCCTCCCTCAGACGGTTCCCCACCACAGTCCTGAGGGGCACGCTACCGTACGGCTATGTCGGTCCTCATGGTCACGACAGCAATCGCCGTCGTGTATGGGCTTATCTCAGGCCGCTACGAGCGTGCTCTCGCGGTCGGTGCCGTCACGCCCGCGGGCGCAGCGTTCGTGGCCGGCGGTGAGGCACTACCGACGTTCTATGCGACGGCGGCAGGCGGCGCGGCGCTGCTCGCCGGACAGTGGCTGGTGCGGCGCGGGCGGCCGGGCTCGCCGCCGCTGGGACGTATCCCCGGCGTGGGGCTGTTGCTGATCATGCTCGCGTGGGCGGTGGTGGTGGTCCTCGTCGCGCCGTTCATCGCGCCCGGCGCGCGCACCGTGACCGATCCCGCGTGGCTGCTGGTGCCCGGCCGGTGGGAGATTTCCAACGTGGCGCAACTGTTGTATCTCGCGCTCAGCATCGTCGTCGTGATCGTCGTCGCACGCTCGACGACCACGACGACGAGCCTGCTCGCGATCCCTCTCGCCGCTGGCGTTCTGCTGTCCCTGTGGCGCTACCTGTCGATCCACGCAGGCGTGCCATTCCCCGAAGGTGTCTTCGCCAACTCGCCGGCGTTTCGGTACATCGAGCAGGCGCCCGGGGGTGTGCCGCGCTTCCGCGGCATCCACTCCGAGCCGTCGGCGCTTGCGTCAACGTCCATGATCGCCGTCGCATACTTCACGTCGTTCGCCGTGCGGGTGAGGGGACTGGCCCGCGTAGGCAGTCTCGCGATGGTGGCGGGTGCCATCTTCTTGGGGATCGTGTCGACATCGACCACGTTCCTCGTCGCGGGCGCCGTGGTGGGTGGGTGCGCGCTCGCGGCGCTCGTGGTGCGCCTCGTCACTCTGCGGCTCAGGGTCTCGGTGATCACCGTGTGCACGGCGCTCGCGGTCGTCGCGGCGGCGATCTTTGTGACGCCTGGCTTGCTTGACGCCTTCACCTCCGAGGTGGACGCCAAGCTCGGGTCGGACTCGTATGACGACCGCAGCGACGCCGATGCGCTGGCGTTCGAGGCGTACCTGGAAACCTGGGGTTGGGGGATGGGACTGGGCTCGGTGAGGGCCTCGTCGCTGGTCTTCACGCTGCTGGGCGCCGTCGGCACCATTGGCACGCTTCTCTTTGTCGGCGCCCTCGCGACGACGGTGCTGTCCGCGGCCCGCATCTCAAGCTGCGCCCCGGTGATCTGGGCGCTCACGGCGTCGCTCGTGGTCAAGGTGGTCTCGAGCCCCGATCTGTCCGACACCTCCGGGGTGTTGTGGCTCGGGCTCGGCATTCTGGCGCGCGCGGTCGTCGCGCAGCGCGAAGGGGTGCCGATGCCCGTGATGGGGTCGTGGCGCTCGCGCGGTGCGCCACAGGATGCGCTAGCCCCTGCGCGCGAGCCCGTCGCGTAGTAGTGTCAACGCCAGGCCCCTCGCTGTGAGGTTTGTCACACAGCGTGTATGGGGGGCGGGGGAGAAGGCTCGGGGGGGGGGGGCCAACGTGGCAGATTCGTCAACGCCACCGGTGGGCGGCGCCGGTACGAGTTCTGCCGCGCGCCCTGACGGGCAGCCTCCCCTGCGCGTGATGCACCACCTGAAGCACGCCAGGCGTGGCAACGGCAGCGTGCACGTCGCGGTCGATCTCGCCTGTGCGCAGGCCCGCGATGGCCATGCGGTGTCGTTCGTGGCGGGTGAGGGTTCGTACGACGACGTGCTTTTGGGCCACGGCGTCGACGTGGTCTCCATCCCCGAGGCCTCCGGGCTTCGCGGGGCATGGCGGGCGTTCACTGCCACCGTGGGTGTCGCGCGGCGGGTGCGCCCCGACATCGTCCACGCGCACATGATGTCGTCCACCGTGATCGGGTGGGTGGTGGCTCTCGTCGCCCGCGCGACGCTCGTGACGACCATGCACAACTCATTCGATTCCCACTCGCGACTGATGCGCATTGCACGGGTCACGGTCGCCGTGAGCCGCGCCGAGCGCGACCTCTTGGTCGAGCGGGGATTCCCGGCGCGCCGGGTCCGCACGGTGCTCAACGGGGTGGTCGGTTCGGCCCGCGAAGCGATCGCTGTCGACGAGATCGGTGACATCGCGGGGCCTTGCCTGGTGACCCTGTCCGGACTGCACGGACGCAAGGGCATCGACGACGTCATCCGTGCATTCGCCCTCGTGGCGCAGGATTTCCCACAGTGGCACGTGAATGTCATCGGATGGGGGCCCGCCCGGGAGGACCTCGAGGCGCTCGCCGCCGCGCTCGGGCTCGCCGACCGCGTTCACTTCTGCGGTCCCACCCTCACGCCATGGCGGCAGCTCAGTCAGGCTCAGATCTTCGTCACCGGCGCGCTCGCCGAGCCCTTTGGCCTCAACGTGATCGAGGCGCGCGCGGCCGGGTGCGCCGTGGTGGCGACGGACGTGGGTGGGATTCCGGAGGCCCTCGACGGGGGCTCCGCGGGCCTGCTTGTGCCGCCGGCCGACCCGGTCGCGATGGCGGCCGCGATGCGCTCGCTCATGGGGGACCCAGCGCTGCTCGAGACGTGGCGCGAGCGCGCCCGGCAGGGCATCGACTACTTCAGCGTGTCCCGCATGGCGCGGGATTACACCGACGTCTACCGCGAGGCCATTCCTGCGCGACGCCGGCCACCGGTAGAACCGACGTCTCCCACGCCTCAGGGGGCTGTGGCGCGGAGACGAGGCATGGAGCCAGGGAGGTCCGTGCATCAGCACTAGCGTCCGGCGAGGCGTGCTGTCGGGGGACACCACGCACCACCGGATCACACCATCGGGGGGAGTCACTCACGTGGCGACAACAGAATCGCTTGAAGGAACCAGGAGTACGGCCGCGGCCGTCTCACCGCGGGCACTTACGCGTCTCATCCGCGCGAGTGCCTACCGCGACGCGACGACCGCGACCCAGCGGGTGAGCGCGCCAGGATGGAGCGACCGCTATCGCGCTCGCCTGCGCGTGACCGATACGGTCGTGCTGGCGACGGTGGTCGTGGTCGGGATGGTGGTGTGGGACCTCGTCCTCACCGGAACGCTCCACTGGGCACCTGCGCTCACGGGCGCCGCGCTCGCGGCCGGATGGCTCACGGCCATCACCCTCGCCGACACCAGGAGCCATCGGGTCACCGGCGTGGGCATGGCCGAGTACCGACGCTTGTGGGACGCGACCCTGACCGTCGTGGCGACGGTCGCGGTCATCGCAGTGTTCTTGCCCGATGCGGGACTCACCGGGGCGCTGGTGCTCGCCATGCCGCTGGGGTTCGTGGCGCTCATGGCAGAACGCGCCTGGTGGCGCTCGTGGCTCAAGCACAAGCGCCGCTACGGACGGTGGAGCACCCGCGTGCTGTTGGTGGGCTCCGGGCCGTCGGTGAGGAACATTCGCGACGAGTTCCACGCCAATCCTCAGGCCGGCTTCCGGGTCGTAGGAATGTGTGAACCCGAGGGGGACGGTGCGGGGGTCGCCGCTCACGTGCGTCGCGAATTGGCGGCGACGGGGGCGGACACGGTGGTGGTGACGGGCTCGGATGTGCTCCCGGCGGAACGTGTCAAGGAGATCAGCTGGATGCTCGAGTCGGGCCATCAGCACCTGATGCTCGCGCCCAGCCTGACCGACATTGCCGGGCCTCGCATCCGCACCCGCCCCGCGTGCGGGCTGCCGCTGATCCACGTCGAGACGCCTCGCCTGACGCGCTCGGCGCGGCTCACCAAACGCTCCTTCGACATCGCCGTGTCTCTCGGCATCATCGTGCTCGTGGCTCCGGTGCTCGTGGCCGTAGCCCTCATCGTGAAGGCGTCCGGGCCCGGGCCCGTCCTGTACCGCCAGCAGCGCATCGGCCTGGGTGGGCGGACCTTTGAGATGCTGAAGTTCCGCACCATGCGCGTGGGCGCCGACGCGGAGCTGGCCGCCCTCCTCAAGGCTCAGGGCACGGCCGAGACGCCGCTGTTCAAGATCAAGGACGACCCGCGGATCACGCCGGCGGGGAGGTTCCTGCGCAAGTACTCTCTCGACGAGTTGCCGCAGCTCTTCAATGTGCTCAGCGGCACGATGAGCTTGGTGGGGCCGCGCCCGCAGATCGCGAAGGAGGTCGCGCTGTACTCGGGTTCGCAGCGCCGGCGGCTCCTCGCAAGCCCGGGAATCACGGGTCTGTGGCAGGTCAGCGGGCGCAGCGCCATGGACTGGACGCGTGCCGTGCGGCTCGACCTCTACTACGTCGAGAACTGGTCGCTCATCACGGACGTGGTGATCCTGCTGCGCACCTTCCGTGCGGTCATCGCGCCAGGAGAGACGGCGCACTGAGTGCGCGCGGCGAGCGGCTTACTCGGGCAGGCGGAACATGCCCTCCTGGGCGGCCGATGCCACGAGCCGGCCGTCCTCGGAGAAGATCCACGTCCCGCCGAGCCCGCGCCCGCCCTGCGCGGTGGGGGCGTCCTGGAGGAACAGCAGCCACTCGTCGGCGCGCGCGGGGCGGTGCCACCACATCGCGTGGTCGAGGCTCGCGAAGTTCAGCCCCGGCGTCATCCACGAGGCGCCGTGGCGGCGCAGCAGCGGTTCGAGCATGACCTGATCACAGCCGAAGGCCAGCAGGGCGCGGTGCACCAAGTCGCTGGCCTCGATGGGACGACGTAGCCGCACCCACGTGGTTTGGTACTGCTTGGGGCTGCCATCGGGCGAGAACAGCAGCGAACCCTCGATGTGTCGCAGATCGAACGGCGTGCGCTTAAGCCAGTAGTCCGCGCGAGCGTGGCCCTCGTGCGGGGCGAGCAGGTCGAGCGCCGAGACCACGTCATCGGGCCGCGGCACCTCGGGCATCGTCACCTGGTGCTCCGGTCCGGGCTGCGGGAGCTGGAACGACGCGATCATCGACAGGATCGGCTTGCCGTCCTGGAACGCGTGGGTGCGCCGCGCGGAGAACGAGCGGCCGTCACGCAGGATCTCGACCTCGAAGGTGATCTCTCGCGAGGCGTCGCCGGGACGCAGGAAATACCCGTGCATCGAGTGCATGAGCCGCTCGTCGTCGACGGTGTGGCCCGCCGCGATGAGCGCCTGCGCGAGCACCTGCCCGCCGTAAGCACGCCCGCCGGGCATAGGCAGCGAGTCGCCCTCGAACGACGTGTCGCCCAGGCGTCGCAGGTCGAGCACCTGCATGCCCGACTCGACGGCCTGATCGGCCCAGATGTCCTCGGCGTGCTTCACTTAGGCCTCCTCAGCGGGTGAGCCCGGCGTGGGCTCGAAGGTGTTGATCATCGAATGTGCCGCGCGCTCGAGGTAGTCCATGAGCGTCACGGCATGCAGGGGGGACAGGTTCTCCGCTGCCACCGCGTCACGCATGAGTGAGACCCAGTGGTCGCGCGCCTCCGGGTTCACATGGAAGCCGTGGTGGCGCATGCGCAGGCGTGGGTGGCCGCGCTGGTCGGAGTACGTGGTGGGTCCGCCCCAGTACTGCTCGAGGAACGCGGTGAGGCGCCACTCGGCGCCCTCCATGTCGTGCGAGGGGTACATCGGCCCCAGAACCGGGTCGCTCGCGACGCCTTGGTAGAAGCGGTGGACGATGCGGGCGAAGGTGTCGTGCCCGCCGATCGCCTCGAAGAACGACTGGCCCTCGTCCTGGGTGGGGCCGGAGCCCACGTTCATACCAGGTGTCGTCACGTCAGTCCGACTCTCCGTCGCCGTCGAGATCGCCGGAGTCGGGAGGCAGGGGCTTGCCATCCTCGTCCTTGGGCTGCTCCTCGCCACGCTTGCGGGGCGAGTCAGGCGGCGTCAGCTCGGACGTGTCCTTCGCGTGACTGTCGACCACCATGGCGTCGCCCGGCACGGCGAGGCGAATGCCGCGCTCGGCGAAGATGCGCCGCATCTCTCGGCGCACCTCGCGCTGCACGTCCCACTGCATGGCGGGGTTCACCTGGCACATGAGGCGCAGCATGACCGCGTTGTACTCGAGCGACTCGATACCCGCGACCTCGGCCTCGCCCAACAGGTTGGCGGCGACGGACTCGGACTCGGCCGATGCGGCGGCGACCGCATCGATCATGGCCTCCTTGGCCGCCTCGACGTCCGTGTCGTACGCGAAGCGCACCTCGATCATCACGCGGCTCCACAGGCGCGTCATGTTGCCCACGCGCGTGATCTCGCCGTTGGGGATGTACCAGACGGTGCCGTCGAGTGCGCGCAGCCGGGTGCAGCGCAGGCCCACCTCCTCGACGGAGCCGGAGGCCTCGCCCAGGTCCACCACGTCGCCCACGCCGTACTGGTCCTCGATCAGCATAAACACGCCCGCGAGGATGTCCTTGACCAGCGACTGCGCACCGAAACCGAGCGCCACACCCAGAATTCCCGCCGAGGCGACCATCGGACCCACGGGAACACCCAGCACGCTGAGCACCGTCATCAGGAGCAACACCACGATGAGGACGGCCAGGGCGGAGTCGAGCACGCGTTTGACGGTGTGCGCGCGCTGGCGCCGCCGCTCCGCCTCAAGTCGCGCCTCCGTCTCGTCCGCCTGCGGCACCCTGATGCGCGCCTTCTTGAGGGCGGCAAGCGTCTTGGGGTCGGACATGGGAGCGCCGCGCTCCATGCTCGTGGTGAAGGCCTTGATGAGGTAGTGGCCGATCAGCCACACGACCAATGCGATCACCGCGGCGGCGATCAGCCCTCCCGCGCGGTCCTCGACACCCTCCCACCACGTCGAAATCTCGTCGGTGCTGGGCAGCTCGACGGGCCCCGGTGTGGTGCTGGTCGAGGGCTCGGGGCTCGTGGACGCAAGAACGATGCTCAAGACAGACACGCCTCCCAGGGTAACCACGTCCCCTGACGATCGTGACGCATCGGCCGTCAATGTGGGCCCGGTGGTACCAAAATCACCCTGGAAAACTGGTGTGAACCTGGCAGGATAGACGAGTGGACACGCACCTCTCACCAGAAGCTGAGGCGCCCAGCGAGGCGCTCGCCGCCCTCGCGCGCGCCTGCGGCGTGTCCCTGACCTACACCGGATGGGACGGCAACTCCCGCACCAGTTCGATCGCGGCCGTGCGTGCGGCCCTCACCGCGATGGGTGTCGCGGCCGGCGACGACGCCGAATGTGAGGCCTCGCGCGCTGCGCTGGAGGATCTTCCGTGGGCCCGCATGGTGCCGCCCATCACCGTGGTGCGCATCGGTCAGCGTCACGACCTTCCGGTGCACGTGACTCACGGCGAACCCGCCGCCGCGGCCCTGACGCTCGAGGACGGTTCCGCCCGCGACCTGGGGCAGCTGGACGTGCTGGTCGAGCCGCGCCAGGTGGGACCGCGCCTGATCGGCCGGGCGACCTTCGATATCCCCGCCGACCTGCCGCTCGGATGGCACAGGGTCGAGGCCCGCACCACTGGCGTGCGGGCTCGCGGCTACGTCGTCGTGGTGCCCGACCGGGTGCCGCTGCCCGCAGAGGTGAGCGCACGCCGTCCGTGGGGCCTGGCCGCGCAGCTGTACTCGGTGCGCTCGGAGCGCTCGTGGGGCATCGGCGATTTTGGCGACCTCGCCGACCTGGGAGCGTTGTCCGCCGCCGCCGGAGCCGACTTCATCCAGATCAATCCGCTCCACGCGACCGAGCCGGTGCCTCCCATCGAGCCGTCGCCCTACCTCCCCACGTCCCGGCGCTTCTTGTCGCCGCTGTACATTCGCGTCGAGGACATCACCGAGGTCGCCTACTTGCCGTCGCAGCAACGCGCCGTCCTCGAGTGGGAGGCCGAGCGGCCGCGGCGGGTCAACTCCAGCACCGACCGCATCGACCGCGACAGCGTGTGGCGGATGAAGGCCGCGGCGCTGGAGAAGGTGTTCGCCGCGCCGCGCTCGGCCGGCCGGCAGGCGGCCTTCGAGGCGTTCTGCCTGCGCGAGGGTCGCTCCCTCGAGGACTTCGCGACCTGGTGCTCGATCGCCGAGGCTCACCGGGGAGTGCCGTGGCCCGACGAACTCGCCCAGCGACTGCCCGCCGCCGTGGACGCCTGGCGCGATGAGCACGCGGACCGCGTCCTCTATCACGCGTGGCTGCAGTGGATCTGTGACGAGCAACTGTCACGGGCGCAG
Source organism: Demequina sp. NBRC 110051 (assembly GCF_002090055.1). Classification (GTDB taxonomy): domain Bacteria; phylum Actinomycetota; class Actinomycetes; order Actinomycetales; family Demequinaceae; genus Demequina. The sequence continues at coordinate 16,649 of NZ_BBRH01000018.1, read as the reverse complement.
CGGGTGGCGCGCGACGCCGGCATGAGTATCGGCGTCATGACAGACCTTGCGGTCGGCGTACACCCCGAGGGGGCCGATGCCTGGGCCCTGGGCCGCGTGCTCGCCGACGGTATCGCGGTGGGCGCCCCGCCGGACATGTACAACCAGATTGGCCAGTCGTGGTCGCAGCCCCCATGGCAGCCGCGCGCACTCGAGGCGGCGGCGTACGTGCCGTTCCGTGACGTGGTGCGCGCCGCGGTGAGGCATGCGGGTGCCCTCCGCATCGACCACATCCTGGGCCTGTTCCGCCAGTGGTGGGTGCCCGAGGGGCACGCGCCCTCGGACGGCGTCTACGTGAACTTCGACCACGAGGCGCTGATCGGCATCCTCGCCCTCGAGGCCGACCGCGCCGGCGCGATCGTCATCGGCGAAGACCTCGGCACTCTCGAGCCGTGGGTGTCGGACTACCTCAACGAGCGCGGGCTGCTCGGCACCGTCGTGGCGCTTTTCGAGAAGCAGTGGGACGGCTCGCCGACCCCACCCGAGCACTACCGGTCCGATGCCCTGGTGTCCGTCACCGTGCACGACCTTCCGCCCACCGCGGCGTACCTTGCCGGCGAGCACATTCCTGTGCGCCAGGAGCTGGGCCTCATCCTCGACGACGTCGCGACGGTCACCGCCCAGGCCGATCAGGAGCGCGAGCGCATGGTCGCCTACCTGCGCGAGCGCGACTGGATGATCGAGGACTGGAACGAGGAGGACCTCGTCGCCGGTGTGCACCGCCTCGCGATGCACACCCCCGCGATCCTCACGGCCGTGGCGCTCACCGATGCCGTGGGAGAGCGCCGCTCTCAGAACCACCCGGGCACGCACACCGAGTACCCCAACTGGCAGGTGCCGCTGGCCGACGCCAATGGCGTGCCCGTGCTCGTCGATGAGATCTTCGAGCACCCGCGTGTGCAGCGGCTCCTCGAGGCGGTGCGCACGGCCCGCGAGGCCTGACCCGCGCCCAGGAAGCCCGGCCCTGCTTAGCGCGCCTGCTGGGCGCGCTCGGAGCGCCGGATCTCGTCGAGACCCTCGGTGACGGCCTTCAGCAGCGTCGAGGGCGCATCGGCGTTGTCCGCGAGCCACGCCTCGACGCGCCCCGTGAGCCCGGGCACGCGCCCCGCGAGAGCGGTGGGGAACACGTAGTTCGCGACGCGCAGCGCCATGAAGGACGCCATCGACTCGTACATGGGGCGCAGCCCCGCAAGGATCTCGTCGAGCAGCGGCTCGAGGTCCTCGGGACGGTGAGAGCGGCCCAGCCCCAGTGCGGTCGCGAACGCGATGGCGTTGGGTGGCACGGCGCCGTCGGGGTGCGCGATCGAGTCCCAGGCGCGACGCTTGGCCTCGGCGCCGGCGAGGGCCGCACGGGCCCCGGCGGCACGGCGCTGACCGGCCGTCGAGGGGTCGGCCGCGAGGCGCTCGTCGATCCCGGCGTCATCCATGCGGCCCGCCTGAGCCAGGGCGGTCACGAGGTCCCAGGTGAGCTCGGAGTCGATCTCACGTCCCTCGATCGAGGTGACGCCGTCGAGCAGCTCTGCGGCGATCTGCGCCTGCGCGTCCGTGGTCACGAGCGACGCGAAGCCGCGCAAGAGCTGCAGCTGGGCGTCCGATCCGGGTGCGGCCTCGCCCAGCAGCTGCCACAGGCGTTGCGCGGTCGAGCCCGCGAGCTCCTCCCGGGAGGCCGGGGGAGCGTAGCGGCGGATCGCCGTGGCGATCTGTGCCAGGTGCGCGCCGAGGACCTCGGAGTTGGTGAGCGTCCCTGCGGCCTCGAGCACCACACCCACGTAGCGTGCCGCGGGCAACACGCCGTCGCGGCACGAGTGCCACAGCGAGTCGAGCACGAGGTGCTGCGCCATGGGGTCGGAAAGCTCCGCGATGTGCGCCTCGACCGTGGCGAGCGAGCGCGCGTCCAGGCGCACCTTCGCGTAGGTGAGGTCGCCGTCGTTCACCAGCAGGAGGTCGGGCGCGGCCTTCCCGATCGCCTCCGCGATCGACACTCCCGCGCCGTCGTCGCCGACCGCCACGTCCGCGCTGACCTTCCAGCGGCGTGTGAGGCCCTCGTCGCTCAGCGTGTAGCCGCCGATGACCAAGCGGTGGGGGTGGTGAAGGGCACCCTCGGGCACCTCCTCGTCGACGATGAGCGAGGTGACGGCCCCCGCATCGTCGGTCGTCACCTGCGCCGACAGCGTCGTGACGCCGGGGGTCTCGAGCCACGCGCGCGACCACGCGGACAGGTCGCGCCCGGAGGCCGACTCGAGCTCGGCGAACAGGTCCGCGAGCGTCGCGTTGCCGTGGTGGTGGGCGTGAACGTAGGACGCGACGCCGGCGAAGAACACGGGCAGGTCGAGCGTCGCGGCGAGCTGGCGCAGCGCGGAGGCGCCCTTGGCGTACGTGATCATGTCGAAAGTGCCCGTGACCGCCTCGACGGTCGGCACGTCGCCCAGCACCGGGTGCGTGGTGGGCAGCTGATCCTGCACGTAACCCACCGACTTGCGGCCCGCGCCGAACGCGACCCACGCGTCCGTGTACTCCGTGACCTGGGTCGCGGCATGGTGCGCGACGAAGTCCGCAAAGGACTCGTTCAGCCACAGGTCGTCCCACCAGCGCATGGTGACAAGGTTGCCGAACCACATGTGCGCGAGCTCGTGCAGCACCACGTTGGTGCGGGCCTCGAGCTCGGACTGGGACACCTCGGTGCGGAACAGGTAGCGGTCCTCGGAAATCGTCACGCAGCCCGCGTTCTCCATGGCGCCCCAGTTGTACTGCGGCACGTAGATCTGGTCGTAGCTGTCGTACGGGTACTCGGTGGCGAAGATGCGCTCGTACAGCGAGATGCCGGCCTGCACGTCGGCGAACAGGCGCGCGGACGCGAGGTGGTCGGCGACCTCAGGGCGGCCGTACACGCGTGCGGGGATGTCGCCCTTCGCGGACTGCAGCACCGCCTCCTCGTAGACGTACGGACCGGCGACAACGGCAGCGGCGTAGCACGGCAGCGGCACCGTGGGAGCGAACTCCCAGGTCAGCGCACCCTCGCCCGACTCGACGGGCGCGGGCTGCGCCGTGTTGGAGATCACCTGCCAGGCCGCCGGCGCGGTCACGGTGAACTGGAAGGTGCCCTTGATGTCGGGCTGGTCGAACACGGCGAAGGCGCCGCGCGCGTCGTCCGTCGCGAACTGGCTGTACAGGTACCAGTCGCCCGTCGCGGCGTCGATGAAGCGATGAATCCCCTGACCGGTGGTGCGGTAGTCGCACTCGGCCTCGATCACGACCTCCGTGGGCCCGTGCATCCCCGACACGTAGACGCGGTCGTCGACGTGCACGGTCGCGGGGTCGAGCTCCTCGCCGTTGACCCGCACGCTCACGGCTTTGCCCACCAGGTCGAGGAAGGTTGCCGAGTCGCGCGCCGCGTCAAAGATCACCGTCGAGGTCGAGCGGAAGGTGTCGCCCGTTCCCGTGAAGTCGAGATGGACGCGGTATTCGGCGGACGACAACACGGCGGCGCGCGCCGTTGCCTCGTCCCTCGTGAGGGTGGTGGCCATGCGGGCCAGTCTCCCATGTCATGGCCGGGGACGTGAGACGGGCCGATGCCGTGGCGGGCCCTCGTACGAAGCCCCGCCACGGCATCGGCCGCATAAAAAACGACGGGGACGGCCAGGCGGCCGTCCCCGTCGTGAAAGCGCTATCGCTTAGTAGTCGCGCTCCTGGTTCGCCAGGGCTCGGCGCACGCCGTCGCGGCCCTCGACGATCAGGCGCTTCAGCGCGTCATGCGCGTCCGCGTTCGCCTCGAGCCACGCGTCGGCCTTGTCCTGCAGGTCGGCCACGCGACCGGCGAGCTCGGCGGGGTAGAGCCCCTCGATGAGGTTGGTCGCGATCTCGCTGGTCTTGTCCGCGTAGATGCGGCGCACCGAGGCGAAGTACTCGTCGACGTAGGGCGTGAGGAGCGCGAGATCGTGCACGTGCGTGAAGCCCGCGGTCGCCTCGTACTGCAGTGCGTTGGGCATGTCCTTCTCGGCGTTGACGAGCGCGTCCCAGGTGGCGCGCTTGCCCTCGGCGGTGGGGATCGCTGCACGGGCGTGGGCGGCGCGACGCTGTCCCGAGGCGGATCCGTCCTTCGCGAGCTGCAACTCGATCGCCACCTCTCCCGCGCGGCCCCCGGCCACCAGGCCGATGAGCAGGTCCCACTGCAGGTCCTTGTCGATCTCGAGGCCCTCGAGGTGGAGCTTCTCGTCGATAAGACCCTGGAGGTTGTCCAGGTGCAGGTCGGACTGGGCATGGGCGGCGAAGGCGCGCACAAACTGCAGCTGGCTGTCGGAGCCGGGCAGCGCCTCGATGGCGAGCTTCCACAGCTGCTCGGCGACGTGCTGCGCCGCGTCCTCCTCGTGGGCGGGGTGGACGTACAGCGCGAGAGTGGTGGTCAGCTGGCGCAGCAGCACCATGACCGTGGTCGACTCGGTCTCGCGGCCAATGTTCTTCAGCACCAGGTCGATGTACTGGCGTGCAGGCATCTCGCCGTCGCGCGTCATGTCCCATGCGGCCGTCAGCACCATCGAGCGGGCCAGCGGGTCGGTGAACGCGCCCACGTGCTCGACCGCGGTCGCGAGGGACTGGTCGTCCAGGCGCACCTTCGCGTAGGCGAGGTCGCCGTCGTTGACCAGGATCAGCGCGGGGCGGTGCTTGCCGACCAACTCGGCGACGTCGGTGCGCTCGCCGCTGACATCGATCTCGACGTGCATGGACTGCTCCAGGCGCGTCACGCCCTTCTCATCGACGACCACGTCGTAGCCGCCCAGCCCCACGCGGTGAGGACGCTGCGTGGGCCACTCGGCGGGCACCTCCTGCAGCACTTCGAACGCCGCGATGTCGTCGTTGGAGTCCACCTCGATCTGCGGGCGCAGCGTCGTGATGCCGGCCTTCTCGAGCCACACCTCAGACCATCCCGACAGGTCGCGCCCGGAGGTCTCCTCGAGCTCGACGAGCAGGTCGCGCAGCGTCGTGTTGGAGTGGTGGTGCTTGCGGAAGTACTCCGCGACACCCGCGAAGAACTCGTCCTGGCCCACCCAGGCGGCGAGCTGGCGCAGCACCGAGGCGCCCTTGGCGTAGGTGATGCCGTCGAAGTTCACCTCGACGTCCTCGAGGTCCTTGATGTCCGCCATGATCGGGTGCGTGGAGGGCAGCTGGTCCTGGCGCGCCGCCCACGTCTTCTCGAGGGCATTGAAGGTGACCCAGTTGTTCTTCCACTTGGTGGTCTCGACGGTCGCGACCGTCGAGGCGTACTCGGCGAACGACTCGTTCAGCCACAGATCGTTCCACCACTTCATGGTGACGAGGTCGCCGAACCACATGTGGGCGAGCTCGTGCAGCACGGTGACGGTGCGTCGCTCGACGCGGGCCTGCGGCGGCTTGGAGCGGAACACGTAGTCCTCGAGGAACGTGACGCAGCCAGCGTTCTCCATGGCGCCTGCGTTGAACTCGGGGACGAAGATCTGGTCGTACTTCTCGAACGGGTAGTCGTACTGGAACTTGTCCTCGTAGAAGGTGAATCCCTGCTGGGTGTCGTCGAGGATGACGTCCGCGTCGAGGTATGGCGCGAGCGCGGCGCGGCAGTAGACGTTGGCGCGCAGCTCGCCCTTGCGCGACTGCACCGTGCCCTGCACCTCGTGGTACGGGCCCGCGACGAGCGCGGTGACGTAGCAGGGGAGCTTCACGGTCTCGGTGAACTCCCAGCGGACCTTGGCGCGCTCGACGTCGGCAATGGTGATGGTGCCGTCGACGGGGGAGGAGGTGCCGGGGTTGTTGCTCAGCACGTGCCAGTGCTGGGGCGCGGTCACCGTGAACTGGAAGGTGGCCTTGAGGTCGGGCTGCTCGAACACGGCGAACATACGGCGCGTGTCGGCCACCTCGAACTGGCTGTAGAGGTAGACCTCGCCGTCCTCGGGGTCCACAAAGCGGTGCAGGCCCTCGCCGGTGTTCATGTACGCGCACTCGGCTTCGACGACGAGCTCGTTGTGCTCGGCGAGGTCGGACAGCGTGATGCGGCTGTCGACGAAGTGCTCGGCGGGGTCCAGTTCGGTGCCGTTGAGGACGATCCGGTGGACGGCCGGTGCGATCAGGTCGATGAAGGTCGTCTCGCCGGCGGTGGCGCCAAAGCGGACGGTCGACGTCGAGCGGAAGGTCTCCTCGGAGGTGGTGAGGTCCAGCTCGACGGCATACGCCTCGGTGGAGACGATGGCGGCGCGGGCCTCGGCTTCCGCGCGGGTGAGGTTAGTACCAGGCATGAGGCGATTCTGTCACGCGTGGCGCAAACGGCACGCATTGGACGCCTTGGCCGTCAGCGAACGGGGCGGCGTCAGCGCTCCTCACCGTGCGTGTGCTGTGCCATCTCCTCGGCGAGGCGCTCGGCCACCTGCAGGCGGTTGGCGTCGTCGGGAGCGGAGTAAATCACCTGGTGCACCACCCCGGCGAAGACCACCACCACCGCCGCGAAGCCCTCTCCGTCGCCGCCGAAGGCCACATCCGCGCCGTCGATAGCGAGGTGGGTGTGGGGCAGACCGGCGGCGTCGGCGTCGGCGGTGGCCTGCTCGACGAATTCGTCGATGTCGGTGATCGTCGGGTCGACCATGATCGTGACCTCGGCCGCCAGCGTCGCGTCGCCACCCGTGTCGACGGACACCCAGCGGCAGGTGGGCAGCGCGTCGGCGTGCGAGTCGGGGTCGTCCGCAGTGGCGGTCGGCTCCATCGCATGGCCCGTCGCGCTCGCGAGGGTCGCGCCGTCGAGCAGGCCACAGGCCGATGCCGCGATCGCCGCTACCGACGCCCCGCCTGCGGTCGCTCCCGGATGGGGCTCTGTTCCTGGCTCCGTTGTCGCGGACGCATCCGCGGTGGGAATGGCGGGGGGCACGAAGGTGCCAGGTCCGGAAAGACATCCGGTGAGGATGAGCGCGCCGACGACGCCGGTCGCCCACGCGCCCGCCTGGGCGCGTGCGTGAGGTGAAACGTGGTGCACGCCGACCTCCCCTCAGCTCCGCGGGTGGGCCTCCCGTGGCTCGCCCGCGCCGGGTCCCCTCGCCCGATGTTTCGAGGCTAGAACCTCGCAGCCACGGTGTCACGCGCTCGCCCGTAGACTGCCGCGGTGAGTCACGAGGAGCCGGGTACGGCCGCACCGCCAGCGCGCCGGCGCCACCTGGTCGACCTTGCACCCTTGAAGGAGTCGCCCGCGTTCGCGCGTCTGTGGATCGGCGGCGCCGTCGCGGGCATCGGCGCGCAGATGACGGTGGTCGCCGTCGGCCTGCAGATCTACGAGATCACCGCCTCGACGTTCGCCGTGGGACTCGTCGGCGGCATCGCCCTGCTGCCCATGATTGTGGCTGGGCTGTGGGGCGGCGTGCTCGCCGACGTCTTTGACCGCCGGCGGCTCCTCATCGTCTCGTCGCTCGTGGCGTGGTCGTCGACGCTCGCCCTGGTCGCGCTTGCGGCCTGGGACGTGGCGCTCCACGCCGGTGGTGGCCATGCGCCCGTGTGGCCGTTCTACGTCGTGACGACCCTGAACGCGGTCGCCTCCACCATCTCGAGCGCCACACGCGGCTCGGTGGTGGGACGCATCCTCGAGCCGCATCTGGTGTCGCGCGCCACTGCGCTCAACGGCATTGCCTTTGGCGCGACGCTGACGCTGGGGCCGGCGCTCGCGGGCGTGATGGCGTCGTCAGTAGGTCTCGCGTGGACGTTTGCGATCGACGCGATCCTGTTCACGGCGGGCTTCCTCGGCGTGTGGACCCTGCCGGCGCTGCCGCGCCTGGGACGTCGGGTTGAGGCCGGATGGGGCATGCTCCGCGAAGGGGCGGGGTTCCTACGGCGCAGCCCCAATATCAGGATGAGCTTCATCGTCGACGTCGTGGCGATGACCTTTGGCCGCCCCTATGTGCTGTTCCCGGCGCTCGGCGCGACGGTGGTGGGCGGCGGCTCGCTCACCGTGGGCGCGCTGACCGCCGCCGGAGCGGTGGGAACCATCCTGGTGTCGCTCTTCTCCGGACCGGTCGCGCACGTGCATCGCCATGGCGTGGCGATCGCGCGCGCCATCACCACGTTCGGCGCCTTCGCGGTGATGTTCGGCGTGGTGGTGCTCGTGATGGAGGGCGTGGATCACACCGCCGCGCCGGGCTGGGACGGCATCTTCTGGCCCGCAATGATCCTGCTTGCCGTCGCTATGGCGGGGCTGGGTGCCTCCGACGAGGTGAGCGCCATCTTCCGCCAGACCATGATCATCCAGGCCTCGCCCGACGAGATGCGCGGACGCCTCCAAGGGATCTTCGTGGTCGTCGTCACCGGCGGCCCGCGCGTGGGCGACATGTATGCGGGCATCCTCGCTACCGCCGTGGGCCTGTGGTGCCCGCCGCTGCTGGGAGGGCTCGCCATCATCGGCCTGATCGCGGTCCTCACCCGCGTGCGCCGCGCCCGCACGGGCGAGACGTTCCGCCAGTACGACGATCGTCACCCGGTGGCGTAGCGCCGTCCCGTGACCTCGGGTTCGCGCCTCCACAGCTCGAGCCCGGCCTGCGCGTACCCCTCGATGGAGACGGCGCCGCCTAAGCGCATGTGTCTCGACGCATATCCGCTCCACAGCTGGTCCTGCTGGACGGCAATCGAGAACACCCGCTCGTACTCGTGGTACCCCTTCGCCGTGGGTGTGACCAGTCGGCACCTGCCGTTCTCCGGGTCGCGCTCGACATCGATGAAACCGCGTAGGGCCATGCGCCGCACCATCTGAGTCACGGCGGCGGCGCTGGTCAGCGCGTGGTTCGCGAGCACCACCAGCGGCACACCACTAGGCCTGCGCGCCACGTGCTGAAACAGGAACGCCTGGTGCAGTGTCATGAAGAAAATGGGGTCGGGCGCGACATTGGCCGCCACATCCCGCTGACGCGCCTCCAGAATCCTCACGGTGTTCACGAGCGGCGCGTGTTCGCTGAGGGAGGGGGGTCTCTCGTCTCGCATAGTTAACACGTTAAGGATTGGCGACGAGGGTGTGCCCCTCCTACCAGGGACGGTGGAGACGGCCGATGCCGTGGTGGGCCTGTGCAGAACGCTGGGCCTGCGTATGGGGCGGGCTCAGGCGGCGAAGCCGCCTTGGCGCCAGGCCTCGTAGGTGACGAGCGCCGCGCAGTTGGCCAGGTTGAGCGATCGGCGCCCGGGGAGCATGGGGATGCGCACCCGGCCCGTGACGCGCTCGTGGGCCATGACCTCCTCGGGAAGTCCCGTGGGCTCCGGTCCGAACAGCAGCACGTCGTCGGGCCGGTACTCGATGTCGGAGTAGACGGTCTCGGCGTGAGCCGTGAACGCGAAGACGCGGGAGTGCGGCATGGCCGCGAGCATGGCCTCGAAGTCCGCATGAACGGTCATCGAGGCGAGGTCGTGATAGTCCAGGCCGGCGCGCTTGAGCTTGGGTTCCGACAGGTCGAAGCCGAGCGGCTCGATGAGATGCAGCGGTGCCCCGGTACAGGCGGACAGCCGGATCGCGTTGCCCGTGTTGTTCGGGATGCGAGGCTCGAAGAAGACAACATGCGGTGCGCTGGACATGAGGCCATCCTCCCAGGCGGTGAGGTGAAGGCCGCACCTCAAGCGCAGACCGGTGAGGGAGGGGAGCAGCGCCGCCCTAGGCTTACCGCCATGAGCATGTCTGCCCCGCCCGGATCGCGGCGCGCCGCCCTCGGTGGAGGCGGCGGCCACCGCGGAATCTCGGGACGTGACGAGGCCGCACAGCGTGCCGCCAACGCCGACGCACCCGTGATCCCCGACTTGTGGAGCCGCGTCCTCGCACTGTTCCGTCCGTACAGGGGAGCGCTGGTCCTCACCGCCGTCCTGGTGGTGCTGACGGCATCGGCCGGAGTGGTGCCGCCGCTCATCATCGAGCGCATCTTCGACGATGCGCTGTTCCCGCCCGGCGACGCGGGCCCCCAATTGGTGCTGCTCGCGGAGCTCGTCGCGCTCGTCATCGTGATCTTCATCGCGACGGCCGCGCTGGGGGTGTGGCAGACCTACGTCACCGCGAGCGTGGGCAACCGCGTCACCGGCGACCTGCGCACCCGGCTGTTCGACAAGCTCCAGTCCATGGACCTCGCATTCTTCACGCGGACCAAGACCGGTGTGATCCAGTCTCGACTTCAGAATGATGTGGGCGGCGTCTCGGGCGTGCTCACCACCTTCGTCTCGTCGATCATCGGCAACACGGTGACCGTCCTGGCCTCCCTCGTCGCGATGATCCTCCTCGATTGGCGCCTCACGCTCGTCGCTGTGATCCTCATGCCCGCGCTGGTCGCCATTCAGCGTCGGGTGGGCCAGGTGCGGGCGCGGCTCGCGTCGCGCACCCAGGAGTCGCTGTCGGAGATGACCGCCATCACGCAGGAGACGCTGTCCGTCAGCGGCATCCTGCTGTCGAAGGTCTACAACCGTCAGCGCCTCGAATCGGAGCGCTACGGAGCCGAGAACGCCAATCAGATCGACTTGCAGGTGCGCCTGTCGATGTCGGGGCAGTGGTTCTTCGGGCTCGTGACGGTGATCATGAGCTCCGTGCCCGCGGTCATCTATCTCGTGGCGGGCCTGCTGATCGCGCGCGCGAACGGCCAGGGCGTGGAGCCGACCATCACCGCCGGCACCATCGTCGCGTTCACCGCGATCCAGGGGCGGTTGCTGTTTCCGCTCATGGCGCTCATGCGTGTGGCGCTCGAGATCCAGACCTCGAAGGCGCTTTTCGCACGCATCTTCGAGTACCTGGACCTCACGCCCGCGATCGTCGACTCGCCGGACGCCCGTGACGTGGCGTCCGCCCCCGGTCCGATGGGGTGGGTGGCGTTCCGCGACGTCGTCTTCCGTTACCCGGACGCAGGCGCGGACCGCGCCGCGACGCTGGACGGCGTGAGTTTCGTGGCCGAGCCCGGTCAGACCGTCGCGTTCGTGGGTCCGTCGGGCGCGGGCAAGACCACCATCGTCTACCTCGCGGCCCGGCTCCATGAGGCGTCTTCCGGCGCGGTGGAGTTCGCGGGCGCCGACGTGCGCGAGCTCACGCACGAGTCGATCGTCGACCGTATTGGTGTGGTGAGCCAGGAGACCTACCTGTTCCACGCGTCGATCGCCGAGAACCTGCGGTACGCGCGGCCGGAGGCCAGCGACGCCGACCTCGAGCAGGCCTGCCGCGCGGCCAATATCCACGACCAGATCATGACGTTCGAACACGGCTACGACACCATCGTGGGGGAGCGCGGATATCGGCTCTCCGGTGGTGAGAAGCAGCGCATCGCGATCGCTCGCGTGCTGCTGAAGGACCCGCCGGTGCTGCTGCTCGACGAGGCCACGAGCGCGTTGGACACCGTCTCCGAGCGCGTGGTGCAGGCCGCGCTCGATCGTGCGGCCGAGGGGCGCACCACGCTGGTGGTGGCCCACCGCCTCTCGACGATCGCGGACGCTGATGTGATTCACGTGGTCGACGGTGGGCGCATCGTGGAGACGGGCACCCACGGCGACCTCATTGCCGCGGGCGGCCTGTACGCACGTCTGGCCGCCGAGCAGCGCCGGGACTGACGCACCCCGGGCTCAGGCGGTCTGCGTCACTGCCTTGAGAACCACGTCGTGGCCCAGCCACCCGACCACGCGGCCAGCGTCGTCGAGCACGGGCAGGCCATCGTCGGCGTCGCCGCCGAGCATGGTGTCGAGGACGCCGTCGAGGGCCTCCTCTGGCCCGATGTGGTCGCGCCACTGCGACACGTCCGCGACGACGAGGCTCTCGGCCTCGTCGTCATCCGCGAGGGCCCGGGCGGCGGCGTCGGCGGTGACGATGCCCACATAGAGGCCGTCGTCCGAGACCACGGGAAGGCTCGAGCGACCCGCGGCGAGGATGCGCTGGGCGGCGAGTGTGGCTAGCGTCCCCGTCGCCAGCGTGGGAGGGGTGGGCGCCATCAGTTCGCGCACCTGGACGTGAGCGAGCCGGGCGGTGCGCGCGGCGTGGCGCGTGAGGTCGATGCCGCGCCGGCGCAGCTTCGCCGTGTAGATCGTGTCGCGGCTGAGCAGCGAGGAGGTCGCGGTCGCGATCACCACGGCGAGCATGAGCGGCAGGATCACCGAGTACTCGCCGGTGAGTTCGAAGAGGATCAGCACTGCGGTGATCGGCGCGCGCGACGAGCCCGCGAACACGGCCGCCATGCCCACGATCGCGTACGCACCGGGAGACAGGTCGAGCCCGGGAAGGACGGCATCGGCCGCCTGCCCGACGGCGGCGCCCAGCATGGCGCCGAGGAAGAGCGAGGGCGCGAACACCCCGCCTGAGCCGCCGATGGCGATGGTGAGGGACGTGGCGACGACCTTGGCGGCAAGGAGAACCAGGAGGAACGGAACCACGTACTCACCCATGACCGCGCCCTCGAGCACGGGATAGCCCACGCCGTACATCTGTGGGAGCACGAAAACCAGCACGCCCAGCAGAAGGCCACCCGCGGCGGGCCGGAGCCACTCGGGCCCGCGCCAGATGCGGTCGGCCGCGTCCTCAAACCAATAGAGCACCTTGGAAAAGCCCACGCCGAGCGCTCCGGCGACGAGTCCCAGGGCCGCGAAGATCGCGTACTCGCTCACGTGGCCCACGGAGAACTCCGGCAACACGAGGAACGCCTCGTTGCCGAGGATGCCGCGCGCGATGACGGACGCGGTCACGGAGGCGATGACCACGGCGGCGAACGAGCCCACCGCGAACGATCCGAGCAGGAGCTCGAGCGCGAAGAACACGCCGGCCAGCGGCGCGTTGAACGTCGCCGCGATGCCGCCCGCGGCGCCGCAAGCGACGAGCAGGGGCAGCTGCGCCCCGGGGACGCGCACCATGCGGCCCAGCGACGAGGCGAGCGCGGAGCCGATCTGCACGATGGGTCCCTCGCGGCCCACCGAGCCTCCCGAGCCGATGGTGACCGCGGACGCGACCGCCTTGACGAAGGCGACCTTGCCGGCGATCCGCCCGCCCTTGCGCTGGATCGCGTACATGACCTCGGGCACGCCGTGGCCGCGCGCCTCGCGGGCGAAACGGTGCACCAGTGGGCCGTAGATCAGGCCGCCGATGACGGGAACGAGGATCACGAACCAGCCGCCGAGGCCGGGCAGCCACGGATGCGAGGGGTGATCGGTGGTCGCGGCGTAGTCGGCCTGGCCAGACAAGAGCAACGTGGCGTGCTCGACGAGCCAGCGGAAGGCTACGGCGCCGAGCCCCGACAGGACGCCCGCGACGACGGCGAGTCCCATGAGGGTGGCGCGATCGGAGCCGGCGACCCGGAGGGTGGGGCGCCATTGGACGAGGGGGCGGGGACGGGTCACTCGGCTTCCAATACTTGCTAGGGTGCAACTGTTGCACCCTAGCACTCGCCCGCGCCTACGATGGGCGCCATGAAGTCCTCCGCCGACGCGACGATGGCAGCCTCGCGCGCCCTGCTCGGGCACGTGGCCCGCTCCCTCCAGGGCGCCCTCGAGCACGTCACGCTTCCGCAATACCGCGCACTCGTGGTCCTCGCCGCGGCCGGCCCCCAACGCATGGGCGCGCTCGCGGACACGCTGGGCGTCCACCCCTCGACCCTGACGCGCACCGTCGAGCGCCTGGTCGCGGGGGACTTCGTCACGCGGGAGGCCGCGCCCGACAATCGCCGCGAGGTGGTCATCGCCCTCGCCCCCGCGGGGGAGGCGCTAGTGGCCGATGCCATGGCCAGGCGCCGTGACAGCGTCGCCGCGACGCTCGAGCGCCTGTCTCCCGACGAACGGGAGGCGGTGCGCCGGGGCATGGAGCTCTACGCGGCGGCCGCGGAAGAGCCGGGTGCCCCCGACCTCCTGACGCTGGGCATGTAAACCCAGCCACGGCATCGGCCGTCGTCAAGAAACGCCGAAGGGCGGGACCCGATCCACTGGATCAGGCCCCGCCCTTCGGGTCTAGAAAGGTTGCGGGTCGACTAGTTACCGCAGCCGCAGCTTCCGCCGCAGCAGCCGCCGGTCTTCTCGGCGGCCGCGCTGTCCGCGGTCACGTCGATCAGGTCGATGTTCGTCTTCTCAGCCATATGCGGCCTCCCGTCTCACGGTGACAGCCCCACCACGGGGCCTGTCACCACTGTAAACCCGCTGGCTACCAGATGGATACCCGCGCCTCGGGGGTCAGGTAGAGCTCGTGGTCCTCGCTCACGCCGAACGCGTCGTACCAGGCATTCATGTTGCGCACGATGCCGTTGACGCGGAACTCGCTGGGGGAGTGCGGGTCCATCGCGATGCGGGTGATGAGGGCCTCGGAACGGACCACCATGCGCTCGGTCAGCGCGTAGCCGATGAAGAAGCGCTGCTTGGCGGTGAGGCCGTCGACCTCGGGCGCCTCGTCGATGGGGTGGCCCAGCGCGATCTCGTAGGCCTTGAGCGAGATCTCGACTCCCGCGAGGTCGCCGATGTTCTCGCCCACGGTCAGCGCGCCGTTGACGTGGTGCGAGCCCTCGAGCTGGCGCGGCGAGTAGCCGTTGTACTGCTCGATGAGGGCATTGGCGCGCTCCATGAACGCGCTGCGATCCTCCTCGGTCCACCAGTCCTCGAGCGCGCCGCGGCCGTTGTACTTGGAGCCCTGGTCGTCGAAGCCGTGGCCGATCTCGTGTCCGATCACGGAGCCGATGCCGCCATAGTTGATCGCGTCGTCAGCCTCGGGGTGGAAGAACGGCGGCTGCAGGATCGCGGCGGGGAAGACGATCTCGTTGGCCATCGGCAGGTAGTACGCGTTGACCGTCTGCGGGGTCATCAGCCACTCGGTGCGGTCCACGGGCTGGCCGATCTTCGACCATTCCCAGTCCTCCTCGAACGCCGAGGAGGCACGCACGTTGCCCACCAGGTCGGTGGGATCGGCGCTGAGGCCCGAGTAGTCGCGCCACTTGTCGGGGTAGCCGATCTTGGGCGTGAACTGCGCGAGCTTGTCGAGCGCGCGCTCCTTGGTCGCAGGCGTCATCCACTCGAGGCCCTGAATCGACACGCGGTACGCCTCGATGAGATTGGCGACGAGCGCGTCCATGTCCTGCTTGTGCGACGGCGGGAAATGCTCCTTGACGTACTCCTGTCCCACCAGCTCGCCCGCGACGGCCTCGACGAAGCCCACGCCGCGCTTCCACCGCTCGCGCTGGGCGAGGGCGCCCGAGAGGACCGTGCCGTAGAACTCGAAGTTCGCCTTGGAGATCTCCTCGGTGAGGTAGGCGGCGCGCGAGTTGACGATGCGCCAGGCGAAGTAGCGCTTCCACGTGTCGAGATCGGTGGACTCCCACAGTTGGGCGATCGCCTCGATGTAGCTGGGCTCGCCGACCACGAGCAGGTCGTGCGCGGCGGCCGGCATCTCGATGGCGTCGGCCCACGCGGCCCAGGGGAACGCCGGGGCCGTCGTCGTCAGCTCGCTGAGCGTGGTGGGGTTGTGGGTGAGCTCGGCCTCGCGCGACTTCACCACGTCCCAGTGGTGCTTGGCGATCGCGGTCTCGAGCGCGAGCACGTCCGCGCCGGTGAAGTCGCGGCCCGTGAGCGCGGCCATGCGGTCGATGTGTGCCGTGTACTTCTCGCGCACCTCGGCGTAAGAGTCCTCGCGGTAGTAGGCCTCGTCGGGAAGGCCGATGCCTGACTGGCTCATGTAGACCACGTTGCGGTCGGGGTCGATCTTGTCGGCGAAGACGTAGTAGCCCACGAGACCCGTCACGCCCGTGCGCTGGAGGCGGCCGATCGCCGCGGCGAGCGCGTCGTGATCCGCGGCGGCAGAGAGCTCGTTGAAGTCTGCTGTGAGGGGCTGGGTTCCCAGCGCGCCCAGGCGGCCCACGTCCATGAAGGACGCGTACAGGGCGCCGATGAGGGAGTCCTTGTCGGCCGCCTCGATGATGGCGCGCGTGTGCTTTTCCGCCTCGTCGCGCAGGGTGTAGAAGCTGCCGTCGGCCGAGCGGTCATCGGGGATGACGTGGGAGTCCTCCCAGGGACCGGAGACGTAGCGGAAGAAGTCATCGCCGGGACGGATGGTGGGCGAGAACTCGGACGTGTCGATGCCGGAATGCAGTGCCATGGACTCACCCTAGGGGCGCGCGCTGACGCGTGCCGTGCCGTTTCGCTCTCGGCGTGGCCCGTACGGCATGATGGGCGCATGCGCATCCACATCGCCGCGGACCACGCCGGATACGAGCTCAAGGAGCACCTCAAGAAGCACTTCGCCGACGGAGGCTACGAGGTCGTCGACCATGGCGCCCACGAGTACGACGCCCTCGACGACTACCCCTCGTTCTGCATCGCCGCAGGCGAGGCCGTGGTGGCGTCGGGCTCCGACCTCGGCATCGTCATCGGCGGCTCAGGCAACGGCGAGCAGCTCGCCGCGAACCGGGTGCCCGGCATCCGTGCCGCCCTGATCTGGTCGGAGGAAACCGCTCGCCTGGCGCGCCAGCACAACGACGCCCAGATCGGCTCCATCGGCGCACGCATGCACTCGCTGGATGAGGCCGCTGCCATCGCCGACGCGTTCATCCACGAGCCCTTCAGCGAGGACGCCCGTCACCAGCGCCGCATCGACGAGATGATGGCGTACGAGTCGCAGCGCTAAGCGCCGCGCCCTCTCGCCCGCGCGCCAG
>NZ_BBRH01000017.1 GCF_002090055.1 Demequina sp. NBRC 110051 | reverse complement strand
ATCATTTAGGCGAAAGCCCCCACCATCACGGTGGGGGCTTTCGTGCTTTCCGGGTTGTTGGGAGAGCTTTGACCGAGCGTTGCCCCGCTAGGGCGTCTACATTGGTGTGACGGCGGTGTCGAGCCGCCGGCATTGACGGGAGGATCCTCATGGCCGAACGCATCCGCATCGTTGAGCCAGACGACACCAGTCGTCTCGCGGAGATCGGCCAACTCACCGCCTTGGCGTACCTCGCCGATGGTCTGGTCGACCAGGCACACCCCTACATTCCGCAACTGAGGGACGCTCGCACCCGCGCCACGGAGGCCTCGCTTCTGGCCATGGCTGACGGAGAGAGCGGCGACGGCACCATCGTCGGCACTATCACCCTGGTTCCTCCGGGCTCATCCCTCGTCGAGGTCGCCCAAGGCGATGAGTTCGAGCTCCGCATGCTCGCGGTGTCGCCCTTGGAGCGCGGCCGAGGCATCGGCGCGCACCTCACCCAGGCTGCGCTAGACATGGCGGTAGAGCAGGGGGCGGCTCGCATTGTGCTGTCCACGATGGACACCATGCACGCCGCGCACCGGCTGTACGAACGCATGGGTTTCGCGCGCAGGGAGGACCTTGACTGGGTGGTCGTGGACAACGCCGATGGCACCATCTCAAGGGTGTCGGTGGCCGATGCTCCTGAGAGCGCCGTACGGCTGCTCGGCTACGACTGGACTCCCACCCGAGGCTGAGCCTTTTGTCGCGCCGCGGGAAGGTCGCGCGCCATTAGACTCGTGGCCATGTCTTCCCTCGAACGCTCTGACGTGGCGCGCCTTGCGGCGCTCGCACGCATCGATATGTCCGATGGGGATCTGGACCGCCTGTCCGGCCAGCTGGCCGTGATCGTGGACGCGGTCGCCAAGGTGGCCGAGGTCGCAGGCGAGGACGTCCCCGCGACGAGTCACCCGATCCCCCTGTCTAACATTCACCGCGACGACGTGGTGCGGCCCTCGCTGGCTCAGGACGCGGCGCTCGCCGGTGCTCCCGAGGCCGAGGACGGGCGCTTCCGGGTGCCCCAGATCCTGGGGGAGGACGCATGACGGACTGGACCCGCGCATCGGCCGCCGAGATGGCCGCTGCCATGCGCCGCGGCGACGTGACCTCTGTGGAGCTCACCCGTGCTCACCTTGACCGCATCACGGCCGTGGACGGTGACGTGCATGCCTTCTTGCACGTGGACGCCGAAGGTGCCCTTGCGACGGCCCGCGAGGTTGACGCCGCCCGGGCCGCAGGCGACGACCTGCCCCCGCTCGCCGGTGTGCCGATCGCGATCAAGGACGTCCTTGTGACCGAGGGCCTGCCCACGACGGCCGGCTCGCGCATCCTCGAGGGCTGGATTCCGCCCTACGACGGAACCGTGACCCGGCGTATTCGCGCGGCGCGCATGCCCATCCTCGGAAAGACCAACATGGACGAGTTCGCCATGGGCTCGTCGACCGAGCACTCGGGCTACGGCCCCACGCACAACCCGTGGGACCTGGAGCGCATCCCCGGTGGTTCCGGTGGTGGCTCGGCGGCGGCGCTGGCCTCTTTCGAGGCGCCTCTCGCGGTCGGCTCGGACACCGGTGGTTCGATCCGCCAGCCCGCGTCCGTCACCGCGACGGTGGGTGTGAAGCCCACGTATGGCGGCGTGTCGCGCTTCGGCGCCATCGCGCTTGCCTCGTCGCTCGACCAGCTTGGCCCTTGCGGACGCACCGTGCTCGACACGGCGCTGCTCCACGAGGTCATGGGCGGACACGACGAGATGGACGCCACGAGCCTTAACGAGCCGGTGCCCCCGGTCGTCGACGCGGCCCGCGATGGCGCGCGAGGGGACCTCTCCGGCGTGCGCATCGGCGTCGTGAAGGAGATCTCCGGCGCCGACGGCGGCTTCCAGGATGGCGTGAAGCAGCGCTTCGAGGAGTCCCTCGAGCACCTGCGCACCATGGGTGCGGAGATCGTCGAGGTCTCGTGCCCCTCCTTCGAGTATGCCCTCGCGGCCTACTACGTGATCCTGCCCTCGGAGGCGTCGAGCAACCTCGCGAAGTTCGACTCGGTGCGCTTTGGTATGCGCGTCGAGAAGGGCAATGTGGAGCGCACCATGGCAGCCACGCGCGCCGAGGGCTTCGGCGACGAGGTCAAGCGTCGCATCATCCTCGGCACCTATGCACTGAGCGCCGGCTATTACGACGCCTACTACGGCTCCGCGCAGAAGGTGCGCACGCTCGTCCAGCGCGATTTCGACGCGGCGTTCGCCGACGTCGCCGTGCTGGTGTCGCCGACCACACCCACGACCCCCTTCAAGCTGGGGGAGCGCATCGACGACCCGATGGCGATGTATCTCAACGACATCGCGACCATCCCCGCGAACCTCGCGGGCATCCCCGGCATGTCGCTGCCTGCAGGCCTTGCGGAGGAGGACGGGTTGCCGGTCGGCTTCCAGATTCTCGCCCCCGCACGCGAGGACGCGCGGCTGTACCGCGTGGGCGCCGCCCTGGAGCGAGCGCTCACCGACGAGTGGGGTGGTGCGCTCACCGCGCAGGCTCCTGAGCTGGAGGTGAAGTGATGGCCGCCCTGACGTATGACAAGGCGCTCGAGCAGTTCGACCCGGTGTTCGGCATCGAGGTCCACGTCGAGCTCAACACAGCCACGAAGATGTTCTGTGGCTGCGCCAACCAGTTTGGCGCCGAGCCCAACACTCAGGTGTGCCCCGTGTGCCTGGGCCTGCCCGGGTCGATGCCGGTGACGAACCAGAAGGCGGTCGAATCGGCCATCCGACTGGGCCTGTCGCTGGGCTGCTCGATCCGTGAGTCGAGCCGCTTTGCGCGCAAGAACTACTTCTACCCCGACGTGTCGAAGAACTACCAGATCTCGCAGTACGACGAGCCCACCTGCTTCGAGGGTTCCCTCGACGTGGTGCTCGACGACGGCTCCGTGGTGACGGTCGGCATCGAGCGCGCGCACATGGAAGAGGACGCAGGCAAGAACACCCACGTGGGTGGCTCCGGTGGCATCCAGGGCGCCTCGCACTCGCTGGTCGACTACAACCGCGGCGGCGTGCCGCTGGTCGAGATCGTCACGCACCCCATCGAGGGCACCGCCGAGCGTGTGGCCGAGGTGGCCCGTGCCTACGTCGCGACCATCCGTGACATCGTCAAGGCGCTCGGGATCTCCGATGGACGCATGGAGCAGGGCTCGGTGCGTGCCGACGTGAACCTGTCGCTGCGCCCCAAGGCGGCGGCCGGCGAGGACCAGGCAGCAGTGCCGTTCGGCAAGCGTTCCGAGACCAAGAACGTGAACTCGCTGCGCGCCATCGAGCGTGCGATCCACCACGAGGTGGTGCGCCAGGCCGAGCTTCTGCTCGCTGGTCAGCCCGTGGTGCAGGAGACGCGCCACTGGCACGAGGACACCAACTCCACGACCCCGGGACGCTCGAAGGAGCAGGCCGAGGACTACCGGTATTTCCCGGAGCCCGACCTGTTGCCGGTCGAGCCCAGCCGTGAGTGGGTCGAGGAACTGCGTGGCACGCTGCCCGAGCACCCCGCCAAGATGCGCGCCCGCCTGAAGGAGGAGTGGGGCTTCTCCGACACCGACATGCGCGATGCGGTCAACGCCGACGCGCTTGACCTGATTGCCGCGACCATCGAGGCCGGCGCCAAGCCGCAGGCGGCGCGCAAGTGGTGGATGGGTGAACTCGCTCGTACGGCCAACGACCGCGAGGTGACGCTGCGCGATCTCGCGGTGACGCCCGCGCAGGTGGCGGAGCTCCAGGGCCTGGTCGACGAGGGCAAGATCAACGACAAGCTCGCGCGTCAGGCGCTCGAGGGAGTCCTCGCGGGCGAGGGCTCGCCCGCCGAGGTCGTGGCGTCGCGTGGGCTCGAGGTTGTCTCCGACGACTCGGCGCTCGAGGCGGCCGTCGATGAGGCCCTCGCGGCCCAGCCCGACGTCCTCGCGAAGATCCAGGACGGCAAGGTGCAGGCCGCCGGCGCCATCGTCGGTGCAGTCATGAAGGCCACCCGTGGTCAGGCCGATGCCGGCCGCGTGCGGGAGATCATCCTCGCCCGCGCCGGCGTGGAGGGCTAACCTCCCGACAGTTCGAACCGGATCTGACCCCGACTCGCCGGGCGTCGCCCTCTCAGGAGGTGCGGCGCCCGGCGTTTCGCGTCCCAGTCGGTTCACACTGTCGCCACAAAAAGGGGGTTGACCTTCCAGCCGGGTGGAATGTTTACGGTGGAAGAACGTTGGCGAATCTGAAGGAGGTAGCCATGTCCCACACGGAACACGCCGAACAGTCCTCACACACCGAGCGCCCGGGCGCCATGGAGCATGCCGGCCACGGCGGTGATGCCGGCGCCGGCCATGAAGGCCACGAGAGTCACGAGGCAGACGCGAGTCACGGCGGCCACGAGGGACACCACGGCACCGATCACTCCGGCCACGCCGAGATGTTCCGCCGCCTGTTCTGGTGGAACCTGCTGCTCGCCATCCCGGTGATCGCGACGAGCCACATGGTCGAGGAGTGGTTCGGCTACGACCTCCCGGGCACCGCCTGGATCCCGCCGATTCTGGGCGCCGTCATCTTCGCGTGGGGCGGCTGGCCGTTCCTGTCGATGGCCTGGCGCGACGAGATCACCGTCCGCAATCCCGGCATGATGACCCTGATCTCGCTGGCCATTTCGGTGGCGTTCCTTGCGTCCGCTGCGGCCACGTTCGGCGTGGGCGACCTCGACTTTTGGTGGGAGCTTGCCGCGCTGATCGTGGTGATGCTGTTGGGTCACTGGCAGGAGATGAAGGCCGTCGGCCAGGCGCGCGGCGCCCTTGCAGCCTTGGCCGAACTCCTCCCCGACGACGCCGAGCGCGTCACCGAAGGGGACTCCACCGAACACGTGAGCGTGGGCGACCTCGCCGAGGGTGACCTGGTCATCGTCCGGCCCGGCGGCCGCGTCCCGGCGGACGGCACCATCGTGCGCGGCGAGGCGGCCGTCGACGAGTCGATGATCACCGGCGAGTCCGCGCCGGTTAGCAAGGGCAAGGACGATGCCGTGGTCGCCGGTACCGTCGCGACCGACGGCTCGCTACGCATCGAGGTCACGGCGACGGGGGAGGGCACGGCGCTCGCAGGGATTCAGCGCATGGTGCAGGCCGCGCAGGACAGCCGCTCGGGCGCCCGCAAGCTCGCGGACCGCGCCGCCGCATGGCTCTTCTGGATCGCGCTCGTTGCCGCTGCTCTGACCTTTGCGATCACGTCCGCCCTGGACGACCCGGCCACGGGCCTCACCCGCGCCGTCTCGGTGCTGGTGATCGCGTGCCCGCACGCCCTGGGCCTCGCGATCCCGCTGGTCATTGCGATCAGCACCTCCACGTCCGCACGCCACGGCATCCTCGTCAAGAACACCCAGGCGCTCGAGGACATGCGCAGCGTCGACACCGTCCTCTTCGACAAGACGGGCACGCTCACGGCCGGCACCCACGCCGTGACCGAGGTCGCCGTGCGTGACGGTCACGACGAGGACGAGGTCATCGCGCTCGCTGCTGCGGTCGAGGCCGAGTCCGAGCACCCGATCGGGCGCGCCATCGTGACTGCCGCCCAGGAGCGTGGGGTGACCACGGCATCGGCCGCCGATACCAAGACCCTCCCCGGTAAGGGGGTGCGGGCCCGCGTCGACGGACGCGACGTCGCGGTCGGCGGTCCGGCGCTGCTGACGGCGCTCGAGGCGAGTCTCGCGCAAGACCTCGAGGACGCGGCGCGGCGATGGGCCGATGCCGGTCAAGCCGTGGTTCACGTGATGGTCGACGGCGAGGTCGTGGGGCTCATCACGACCTCCGATCCCGTACGCGAGGAGTCGCGCGCGGCCGTGGACGCGCTGCACGAGCGCGGCATCGCCGTCGCCATGATCACGGGTGACTCGCAGGCGGTGGCCGATGCCGTGGCTGGCGAGCTCGGCATTGACGAGGTGTACGCCGAGGTGCTGCCGGACGATAAGGACCAGGCGGTCGCCGACCTCCAGTCGCGGGGCAAGCGCGTGGCGATGGTGGGTGACGGCGTGAACGACGCGCCGGCGCTCGCCCGGGCCGACGTGGGACTCGCCATCGGCGCGGGCACCGACGTAGCGATGGAGGCCGCGGCCGCGGTGCTCGCGAGCTCCGACCCGCGCGCGGTGGTGAGCGTCATCACCCTGTCGCATGCGTCCACGCGCAAGATGCGCCAGAACCTCGTGTGGGCGACCGGCTACAACGTCATCGCGATCCCGCTGGCCGCGGGCGCGCTCGCGTGGGCGGGGTTCGTGATGCCGCCGGCGATTGCGGCGGTCGTGATGAGCCTGTCGACCATCATCGTGGCGGCAAACGCCCAGCTCCTGCGTCGCGTGGACCTGGACCCGGAGGGCGTGGGGCGCTGAGTTGGGTACGTGGCGTACCGCTCAACACACGGCTGTGACGGGTGTGGCTCAGGTGGCGTGTGAGGATCCACACGGGCCACATTGGGCCCACGCGCCCCAGGTGTGTGTTGAGCGGTACGGGTGAGGCGCGGCAGTACGCCGACCAGACGAACTAGCGCGCCGCGAGCTCCTTCAGCAGCAGCACCTGCGCGACGATCATCTTCTCGATCTCGGCGGGGTCCACGGACTCGTCCGAGGCGTGGATGCGGGCCAGTTCCGTGTCCTCAGGGCCCCAGAGGACGAACTCGGCGCCGGGGGACGCGTCCGCCAGGGTCTGCAGCAGCGGGATGGAGCCGCCCGAGCCGACCTCGTCGACCGCCTTGCCGTACGCCGCCTCGAGCGCCGCACGCGCGGCCGCATAGCCCGGGCCCGACGTCGGCACGCGGAACGGGGGAGCGGCCTTCATGGGCGTGACCTCGACCTGGGCTCCCCACGGCGCGTGAGACTCGAGGTGGCGCACCAGGGCGTCGAGCTCCGCGCGCGGGTCGGATCCAGGCACGATGCGCATGGAGATCTTCGCGCTCGCGGTCGGGTGGATGACGTTGGAGGAGTCGGCGATCGAGGTCATGTCGACGCCGATGGCATTGATCGAGGGCTTGGCCCACAGGCGGTCGCCCACGCGGTCGGTGCCGATGAGGGAGACCCCGGGCAGCAGGTCGGCGCCCGCGCGGAAGCCTTCCTCGCCCAGGTCGCCGCCATCCCACACGCCGCCGGTGACGCCCTCGACGGTGACGTTGCCCGCATCGTCCTGCAGCGAGGTGAGGAGGCGAGCGAGCGCCATCATGGCATCGGGCGCCGCGCCGCCAAACACGCCCGAGTGCAGCGGGTGCTCGAGCGTCGAGACCTTCACGGTGCAGGACACGTCGCCGCGCAGCGCCGTCGTCAGCACCGGCTCGCCCACGCGCAGGTTGCCCATGTCCGCGATGACGAAGACGTCGCACTGGAACAGCTCGGGGTGCGCCTCGACGAATTCCTCGAGGTTCGACTCGGTCTCCTCCATGCCCTCGAGGATGATCCGCAGCGTGCACGGCGGCTCCTCGCCGAGCGCGGCCAGCGCGCGCAGGGTGCCCAGGTGGGTGACGATGCCAGACTTGTCGTCGGCGGCGCCACGCCCGTAGATGCGGCCGTCGTCCTTGCGGGTCGCGACGAACGGGTCGGTGGTCCAGCCCTGAGCGGCCGATGCCGGCTGCACGTCGTAGTGCGCGTACAGCACCACGGTGGGGGAGCCCTCGGGCCCGGGGATCTCGCCGTAGATGGGCGGGTAGCCCCACGGCACGTCCGCGAGGTGGGCGTCGGAGAAGCCGGCCTCGCGCACCAACTCGAGGGTGCGCTCGGCCATCTTTTCGACGGGCTCGGCAGGGTAGCCGGGGAACGCGATGGAGGGGTAGGAGATCAGCTCCTCAAGGTCGGCGAGGACGCCGGGCATGAGGTCGCGAACGGTGGCGGCGATGTCGTCATGGCTCATGCTGACGAGGTTACGCGTGCTTGCAGGTGGCCGATGCCGTGGCTGGGCCGCGCTCAGTGGCGCGCAGGTGGCGCGCCCTTGCGGGCGCGCCACCCAGCTGGGCGAGCGGCGCTACGCGATCGTGGCGGTTGAGCGCCGTTGCCCCGCGGCCGTCACGGTATGGACCTCGCCCACGAGCGTGACGCGCGCGGACGCCTCGCGGTCCGCGCTCGTGCCGACCCACAGGTCCCACTCGCCCGGTTCGACAATGCGCGTCATCGCCCGTCCCGTGAAGGCCAGACGCGCGGGTGGCACGGTGAACGTCACCCTCCGTGTCTCGCCCGCGGGCACCTCGACGCGCGCGAAGGCGAGCAGCTGTGCGACCGGCCGCGTGACCTGGCCCACCAGGTCGTGGCCGTACAACTGCACCACCTCGGCGCCGTCGCGCTCGCTCTCGTTGGTGACCGCGATGGTGACCGTGAGCCCGGAATCCGTGGCTGGGGCGCCGGCCGGCGTGAGGTACCCGTACGTGAACCGCGAGTACGACAATCCGTGACCGAACGGGGCGGCTGGCGTGGTCGACAGGTTGCTGACCTCTCCGTCGCCTCCGAGCGCGGGATGGAGGTACGTGTAGGGCTGGGCGCCTGTCGAGCGGGGGAGCGTGACGGGCAGGCGGCCCGACGGGTTGACGCGTCCCGACAGCACGCCGGCGATTGCCCCCGCCCCCTCCTCGCCCGGGAAGAACGCCTGCACCACGGCGGTGCAGCGCTCCAGTGCCCAGTCGAGGACGTACGGGCGGCCGGTGAGGAGCACCAAGACCACGCGCGTGCCCGTCGCGAGGACGGCCTCGACCAGCTCTCGCTGCACGCCCGGTAGTTCGAGGTCGTCGCGGTCGCAGCCCTCGCCCGAGGTGCCCCGACCGAACAACCCGGCGTGGTCCCCCATCGCCATCACGGCGACATCGGAGCTCGCGGCGGCGGCCACGGCATCGGCGAACCCCGAACGGTCGGAGTCGTCGACCGCGGACCCCGCGACGTACGCGACGTCGCCCAGACCCTCGGCCCGCAACGCCTCGAGGACCGTGGGGGCCGCGAAGCCCATCTCGACACCCGGGCGCTGCGCGAGCACGTGGTTGGTGAACGAGTAGCAGCCGAACAGTGCCTGGGCGCGATCCGCGTTGGGGCCGATGAGTGCGATCGAGCGCGCGGCATCGGTGGCGAGCGGCAGGATGCCGTCGTTGGTGAGCAGGACCACGGACTCCTCCGCCAGGCGCCGTGCGGCGTCGCGGTGGGCGGAGGAGTCCAGGTCCACGCCCGCGGGGGGCGGTCCGGAAAAGTCCTCGTCCAGCAGCCCCAGCTCGGCCTTCTGTGTGAGGACCCGCGCGACGGCGCGGTCGACCAGAGTCATATCCACGCGACCGTCCTCGACGGCTGCCTTGAGCGGCGCGAGGTAAGCGTCGCCCGTGGGCAGCTCGACGTCGACTCCGGCCGCGAGGGCCTGGGCCGCGGCATCACCGAGGTCGGCCGCCACGCCGTGCAAGAGGTGCAGGAAGGCGACCCCGAAGTAGTCGGCGACGACGGTGCCGTCGAAGCCCCATTCGCAGCGCAGCAGGTCGATCAGCAGTGCGGGGTTCGCGGCGACGGGGACCCCATCGATCTCGGTGTAGGCGTGCATGACGGAGCGTGCGCCGCCGTCGAGCACGGCCATCTCGAAGGGAGGCAGCATGACGTCGCGCAGCGTGCGCTCGCCCATCGCCACCGGCCCGAAGTTCCTGCCCGACTGCGAGGCCGAGTAGCCCACGAAGTGCTTGAGGGTGGCGTGCACGCCCGCGGACTGCAGGCCCTCGACGTACGCGGTGCCGACCTCGCCCACCAGGTAGGGGTCCTCGCCGATGCACTCCTCGGTGCGCCCCCAGCGCGGGTCACGCACCACGTCGAGGACGGGCGCGAGGCCCTGGTGAATGCCCAGGTCACGCATGGTTTCGCCCACCAACGCGGCGGCATGGCGGACGAGCGCGGGGTCCCACGCGGCGCCCCATGCGAGCGGAGTAGGCAGGGTCGCGGCCTTCCAGGCGTTGAGGCCGGTCAGGCACTCCTCATGCACGATCGCGGGGATCCCCAGACGAGTCTCGTTCACGAGGAAGCGCTGACGGTCCCACAGCCAGGCGGCCCGCTCGTCGGCGTCCACGGGATTGGTGCCATACGCCCGGGTGATGTGTCCCAGACCGTGGGCCATGGCATCGGCCACCGGACCGGTGTGGGCGAGCTCGCCCTGGAGGGGAGCGACGGCGTCGCCCTCCTCTCCCTCCCAGAAGCCCACAATCTGCGCGAGCTTCTCGTCGAGCGACATGTCGGCAAGGAGCGCTGCCACCCTAGCCGCGGCATCGGCCATCAACTCGGTCATCTCACTATCCCTTCACCGCACCGGTGAGGCCGTCCACGATCCTTCGCTCCATGAGCAGGAAGAACACGAGGGCGGGGATCATCGCGAGGGACGTGTAGGCCATGATCAGCGTCGTCGCGGAGGCGTACTGGCCCTGGAACGTGGTGATGCCTAGCGGGAGCGTCATACCGCGCGGGTCGCCCGTGAGCAGCAGCAGCGGCAGCAGGTAGGCGTTCCACGACTGGATGAACGCGAGCACGCCGACGGTCACCATGCCGGGCCGGGCCAGCGGCAGCAGCATGCGCCAGAAGAAACCGATGCGGGACACGCCGTCCATGAAGGCGGCCTCCTCAAGCTCCATCGGCAGCGCCCGCAGGAAGGGCCGCAGGATGATGATCGTCATCGGCAGCCCGAACGCGATCTGCGGGATGATGAGGCCCGTGAGCCCCGATAGGCCCATGTCACGTAGCAGCAGGTAGAGCGGTAGCACCGCGACGGTCAGCGGGAACATGAGTCCCGTGGTGAAGACCACAAAGATGCCCTCGCGGCCTCGGAAGCGGTAGCGGGCGAGCGGGTAGGCGGCCATGGTGCCGAGCAGCACGATCCCCGCGGTCGTGACGGTCGCGACGATGAGTGAGTTGAGGGCCTGACGCCAGAACACGTCGTTGGCAAGGATGTCGCCGTAGTTGGACCACATGAACGGATCGGGCAGGCCCGTGGGGTTCGTGGACAGGTCCTGTTGCGTGCGGAAGCCGCCGAGGATCAGGTAGATGATGGGGCCCAGCGTGAGCGCGACGCCCACGAGCGCGACACCGATCGACAGCCACGTCGATCCGTCGCGGGCCTTGTCTGCCTGGGCGAAACGTCGGTGCGGCGGGGCCACGGGCCTCCGAGGGGCCGATGCCGTGGTGGGCTTGGCGGTGTCGGTGGCGGTCATGCGCGCTTCACCTTCTTGACGCGGTCGGTGTTGTCGCGGCGCAGGACCACGAGCATGTAGAAGAGGGCGACGGCGAACGACAGCATGAACATGATCACGGCGATCGCGGAGCCGAAGCCCCAGTCGGAGCGGAAGAAGCCGATCTGCATCATGTAGGTCGCAATCGTTGAGTACTGCCCGGTGGTGCCGCCTTGGTTGAGGACCCACACCATGTCGAACAACTGGATCGAGCCGATGAGCGACAGGAAGACCCAGATGCGGATGGTGGGGCCAATCAGGGGGATGTTGACGCGCCATTGCGTCTGCCACCAGCTGGCGCCGTCGATCGCGGCCGCGTCCTGCAACTCCTGTGGAACGCCCGAGAGTCCGGCGAGGAACAGGATGACGGCCAGGCCGATGTACTTCCAGGTAATGATGAAGAACACGGTCCAGAAGCCCCACGTCTGGTCCTCGAGCCAGCCGCCGGCGGGCGGGTTGAGCCCGATGGCGTGCATCAGTTCGGTGGCCACGCCGTTGGGGTCGAAGATGATGAGCCACATGGTGCCCGCGATGACCTCGCTCAGCACGTAGGGCGCGAACATGATGACGCGCACCGAGGCGCGGCCGGGGAAGCGGCGGTTGAGGACCAGGGCGATGAGAAGGCCCAGCGGTAGTTGGATGAGGATCGACAGCACCAGGATCGCGATGGTGTGCGTGAAGGCGGCCTGGAAGGGCTCGGTGTACGCGGTCGTGAAGGCGTCCTTGGTGGCGGGATCGGTGCCGCCGAAGAGGGCCCGCGCATAGTTCTCGAAGCCGATGAAGGTGGCGTCGGAGAACTGCTCGACGCCGTTCCACTGGTACAGCGAGTACCGGGCGGCGGAGATGACGGGGTAGACGACGAAGGTGAGGAAGAGTGCGAGCGCGGGGCCCAAGAAGAGAGCGAGCTCTCCGATGAGGCGCAGCCGGGCGCGGCGCGGGTGCTTGCTGACGGGCTGACCGAGGGCGTCGCCCGCCGCCGGCGCGGTGGCGCCGGCGGCGGGGACTGTCCCCTTGCCCGAGGTCTCCAGTGTGGTCACGGAGAACTCACTTTCTGGGTTCGGGGGTGATTACTGGGTTGCGGCCGCGGCGGTCATCAGGTCGACGGTGTTCTGCGCGTCGCCCGTGGCCGCGAACTGTGCGGTGATGCCGTCGTTGAGGGCTCCGCCCACGTTCGGGCCGAGCAGCGTGTCGAGCCACAGTTGGACGTACTCGGCCTCCGAGGACGCCGCCGCAATCTCCTGCAGCACCGGGTCCGTGATTGCGTCCGTGGCAGACGGAGCCACGGGCATGCCGCCCACGGCCTCGACATAGCCGCGCTGGACGTCGTCGCTCACCAGGTATGACAGGAAGTCGGCGCATTCGGTGGGTGCATCCTTGTAGCAGGAGAAACCGTCCCCGCCGCCCATCGAGGCGGTTGGGGCGCCCTCGCCGGACGCGGTGGCGGGCATGGGGAACCAGTCGAGGTCGTCGTGAAGGGCTTGGATGCCCTCCTCGCTGCCGTCGGTGAAGCCCTCGTAGACGAAGTAGTTCCACTGACCCATGAGCTCCATCGCCGCGTTCGCGTTGGCGACAAGCCCGGCCGACGACGTGGCGCCGGTCTGCGCGACCGTCGACATGAACTGGTCCTGGAACGGCTCGGTGCCAAGGAACTCCTCGAGCTGCGCACCGGCGTCGAGCCAGCACGGGTCCGAAAAGTCGAGCGCGGCAGTGTCCGCGTTCATCGTGTCCTGAGAACAGGACCGCAAGGCGAAGTTGTACCACCAGTGGGCGGCGGGCCACTTGTCCGCGGCGCCCACGGCGATCGGGATGATGTCCGCGTCCTTGAGTTTCTGGACCGCATCGTTGAGCTCGTCCATGGTGGTGGGTTCGTCGGCGATGCCGGCGGCCTCGAAGAGGCTGGGGCGGTACCAGATGCCCTCGACGGCGAACTGGAACGGAACGCCATAGGTGACGCCGTCCGCCTGCCACGGGGCGATGGCGCCGCCGAGCCTTTCAACGTCCGCGGCGAGCGGCTCCGAGAGGTCCATCAGATAGCCCGCCTCGGCCTGGGCGGCGAGCTCTCCGCCGCCCCACTGCTGGAAGATGTCCGGGGCGTCGCCCGACTGCAGGGCGGTGGGGATGCGGGTGCGCTGGAGGTCCTCGTTCTGGATCTGCTCGATCTCGATGGTGACGTTGGGGTGCTCTGCCGTGTAGTCGGCAGCGACCTTGTCCCAGTAGTCGCCCAGCGTGTTCTCGCCGGTGTCGCCGGCCACGCCGTTGTGCCACCAGGTGAGGGTGACAGGGTCGTCTCCGCTCGCGGCGGAGGAGGTGGTATCAGACGAGCCCGAAGTCTCGGGCTCGGGGTCGGAGCTGCATGCTGCCAGGAGCAATGCGGCGGATGTACCGAGCGCCACCATGGCGCCCGCGCGACGGAAGTGCGTCATCGTTCGTGTCCTCTCAAGTCCTCGTTGACTAGCCGAACACCGGCGAGTCTGGCAGGGGTTTGTTGGAGTGTCAAACGTTATCGATAACGTTTTCGCAACGGAGCGGAGGGGCGCTACGATGCGAACCATGGTGCCGAGAGTGAAGCTCGCCGATGTGGCGGAGCGTGCGGGGGTGTCGGTCGCGACCGTGTCCAAGGTCGTCAACGGACGTTACGGCGTCTCGAAGGACACCATCGCGACGGTCCAGCAGGTGATCGACGAGCTCGGTTACGCGGGTAACCTCTCCGCCTCATCCCTGCGCGCGCAGCAGACCCACGTGCTGGGTGTGCTGGTCGCGGATTTCGAGCCGTTCTCCGCGGAGCTACTGAAGGGGGCCGCGCGTGCCGCGCACGGCTCGGGCTACGAGGTGCTGTCCCACTCTGGCGGTGACACCCACGGGTGGGAGCGGCGTTCGCTCGCGCGCCTGGGCGGCACACTTATCGACGGCGCCGTCATCGTGACGCCCACGGTGCTTGATGCCGAAACCGTGGTGCCGATCGTCGCCATCGATCCGCACTATGGGCCCAATCGCCTCCCGACGATCGACGTGGACAACTTCGAGGGCGCCGAGCGCGCCGCCGCCTATCTGCTCGAGCTGGGCCACCGGCGGATCGCGTTCCTGGGCGGGCGCAACGAGCTCGATTCGTCGCACTTGCGCGAGGCCGGTTTTCGTCACGCGCATGCGGAGGCCGGGGTGGCCGTCGACACGGGCCTCATTCGCGAGTGCCGCTACGCGCCCGAGCGGGCCGCCGAGGTCACGCGCGAGCTTCTCGCTCTCGCGGATCCCCCCACCGCGATCATGGGCGCCAACGACCTCACGGCCATTGCGGCGATGGAGGTCGCGCAAGAGTTGGGGCTGTCGGTGCCGGAGGACCTGTCAATCGTGGGCTTCGACGACATCCCCGAGGCGGGTCTCGCGTCGCCCGCACTCACCACCGTGCGCCAGCCCCTCCAGGCGATGGGGGAGGCAGCGATGCGGATGCTCCTGGACCGCATCGAGGGCCGCGAGCACGCGGAGCATGTGCGCCTCGATACGGAGCTGGTGGTCCGCGCCTCCGCCGCTCCGCCTCGCTGACGTCGCTGTCGGTTTGGCCCACGCGTGTGACGCATGGTGTCCCCTAGGGCTCGGGTGACATCCCCCGCTGCCACACCCTTCACATGTGTCACAGGCGTGGGCCACACCGATCAGCGGAGGGTGGAAGACTGGCCCGATGATCACGCTTTCCGTGCCTTCTCAGGACGTGGCCGATGCCGTGGGTGACCTGGGGGACGATGTTCGCCTGATCGTGTGGAACCCCGCCGACGCGGAGCCGCCGGCCGGCGCCGATGACGTCCGCCTGGCGTGCCTGGCCCACCGCAGCGGAGGCCGCAAGGTCTACGGGCGGCTCGCGCTGCTGCCGCGGCTCGAGGTGATCCAGATCGCCTCTGCCGGCTTCGAGCACGCGCTGCCGTTCGTGCCCCAGGGGGTCGCGCTCGCCAACGCGCGCGGCGTCCACGACACCCGCACGGCCGAGATGGCGCTCACCCTCACCCTCGCGAGCCAGCGCGGCCTGCCGCAGTTCCTCGACGCGCAGCGGCGCGGGCGATGGGAGCCGTGGGAGACCGCGCCGTCCCTCGCCGACAAGCGCGTCCTCATCGTGGGATACGGCTCGATCGGTGCCGCCATCGGCGCTCGCATGCGTGCGTGCGAGGCGCGCGTCGAGGGCGTCGCACGTTCCGCCCGCACCGCGCCCGACGGCACGGTGGTGCACGCCATCGCGGACATTCACGGACTGCTGCCCGGGGTCGACATCGTCGTGCTCGTCACCCCGCATGACGACTCGACGGACAAGCTCGTCGACGCCGGCTTCCTCGCGGCCATGCGCGACGACGCCCTGCTGGTCAACGTGGGGCGTGGCCCCGTGGTCGACACGGACGCGTTGCTCGCCGAGCTGTCCGCTGGCCGCCTGCGTGCCGCGCTCGACGTGACGGACCCCGAGCCGCTGCCCGACGACCACCCGCTCTTTGCCGCCCCCGGCTGCATCGTGGTGCCGCATATCGCCGGCTTCGCCCAGCTGACGGACCGGCGCTACGTCGACCTGGTCCGCCGTCAGGTTCAGTCGCTTCGCGAGGGCAGCGCGCCCGTCAACCGCGTCGCGTAAGCCCAGCGCGGGCGCCCGTGCCCACAGGCCGGCGCCGCTACGGGCGCCGGCTTAGAAGCGCGAGGTGACGGCGGCATCGGCCGTATCGAGGACCACATACCTGCCGGGCCCGTCGCGCCACTCGATCCAGGTATGCACGATGTCCTCGATGATGTCGCGCCGGTCCTCGGCCTCCGCGATGGAGATCAGGCGCATGACGCGACCGCCGCGCGGCGCTGGCTCGAGGCCCTCGAACGCCTTGGGCAGCAGCCCGGCCTTATGGAAGACGAGCACGGCCTCCATCGAGCCCTTGGGGTAGAACGATGCGATGTCGCCGCGGTACGAGAAGGTCGGGGTGGACCACTTGATCGTTTCGGAGACGCGGTCGTCCGAGGCAAGCAGGATCCACCTGAGGTGCTGTACGACATCCTTCATGGGGTTGTCGTAGCGCCCCATCCAGAGGTCGACCTCGGCGTCGCGCATAGGTCGAACGTACTCCTGGCCAGGGCCGATGGCTAGGACCGGGCCGACTTTGCCGCCTGATAGAGGTCGAGGGTAACGCGGCGTTCCTCCTTGTGGTCCACGAGGGGCGCGGGGTACTCCGGGGTGTCGAGCTCAGGAATCCACCGCTCGACGTAGCGGCGCTGGGGGTCGAACTTCGAGGCCTGCGTGTCCGGGTTGAAGATGCGGAAGAACGGGCTCGCGTCGCGCCCTGTGCCCGCCACCCACTGCCAGTTGAGCTGGTTCTGAGCGTGGTCGTAGTCGACGAGGGTGCGGCGGAAGTGGTCCGCGCCGCGCTGCCACTCGACCCTCAGGTCCTTCACGAGGAAGCTCGCGACCACCATGCGCACGCGGTTGTGCATCCAGCCCGTCTGAGCCAACTGGCGCATGCCGGCGTCGACGAGCGGGAAGCCCGTGCGGCCGTCGCGCCAGGCCATGAACGCCTCGTCGGCGTCGCGGCCCGTGAGCCAGTCGCGCTCGCGCAGCACCGGGGTGAGGGACTCGCGGCGCGCGGTGGGGTGGTGGAAGAGGACGTCCGCGTGGAACTCGCGCCATGCGATCTCGGACTCGAAGACGCGCGCGGCGTCCATGCGCCGCTTCGCCGTGAGCGCGAGCACCGTCCGCGGGTGGACCTGGCCGAACGCCAGCGCGGTCGACAGGTGGCTGGTCGAGTCCAGGTCGGGGCGGTCCCGCTCGGACGCGTAGCGCTCGAGGTCGCCCGCGACGAAGTCTTCAAGGGCGGCGAGCACGCGGTCCTCGCGGAATTCGTGGGGCTCGAGGAGCGGGTCCTCGGTGTCGCCGTGGGCGGCTCGCTGGTCAAGGTCGACGTCGTCCTCGTGGCGCGGCAGCCCGCTAAGGCGGGCGGGGTCGAGCGCCGATGCCGGGGCCCGCCAGCCGTGTTCGCGCCACGCATCTCTAAAGGGAGTGAAGACCTTGTAGGGATCGCCGTCCGCCTTGGTCACGCGGCCGGGCGCCACGGCGTAGGGCGAGCCCACGAATGTCAGCTCGCGGCCGTCGGCTTCGAGCGCGGCAGCGACCGCGTCTTGCTCGGCGATACCCGCGGGGGAGTACTCACGAGCCGCGAAGACGACCGAAGCATCGGCGTCGCGAGCCGCATGGGTGACCACGGCATCGGCCGTTCCGCGACGGACGGCGAGGGCGCCGTCGGTAGCGTCGCGCAGCGACCACAGCACGCGTGCGAGGTGAGCGCTACGCCTTCCCGACCACCGCGAAATTTCGGGCGTCCATACGAAGACGGCGGCGGCGCTGGACTCCGATTGTGCCTGCGTGGCCGCGGGATTGTCGGCGAGGCGCAGGTCGCGCCTCGCCCACCACAGGGCCGTCATCGGATCATCGGAATCGTCGTGGCTGGCAGCGTCATGGCTGGTGAAACGGCAATGGCCGCCCGGGTGTTCCCGGACGGCCGTTGCTGGTCGCGAGTTGCGGTGGGTATGCCGCGCTCGCTGGAGCGGACGGCCTCGGGGAGGGGGTAAGCGAGGCCGCGCTCACAGGGGTATCACCGTGAGGCGAAAGGACTTAAGCGGAGACGCGCGCGAACTGCTTGACGTGCGCGACCGCAGCGTTGACGAAGTTGCTCAGCACGGCGCGAGCGGCGTCGTCCTGCAGCGAGCCGTCGGCGCCGAAGGCGTCCGCACGGTAGTGGAAGAAGGTCTCGGGCTGGCCCATGGTGGGGGCGTCGTAGTGGCCGAGGATCGCGCGCAGGTGCTGCTGCGCCGCGGCGGTGCCCGACGGGCCGATCGAGGCGCCCATGATCGCGACGGGCTTGCCGGCGAAGGCACCCTCGCCCCAGGGGCGAGCGGCCCAGTCCAGGGCGTTCTTCAGGACGCCGGGGATGGAGCGCGAGTACTCGGGGGTCACGATGATGACGCCGTCGACGTCCGCGATCGACTGCTTCCAGTCGAGCGCGACCTGCGGGTAGTTCGCGTCCAGGCCGTAGTCGTAGAAGGGGAGGTCCTTGTACTCGAGGAACGTGAACTCGACGTCCTCGTCCGCGACGAGGTGGGGCAGGACGGAAGCGACCTGGCGGTTGATGGAGCCTTCGGCGATGGAGCCGACGATGATGCCGATGCGAGTCATGGCATGTCCTTTCGATGTGGAGAGGAGGATGGATTGCCGTCGGCTTCACTGGCGACGCCATGGACAACGATACGTGATGTGTCAACTATTCCGCACGCATGCAAATTCGACCGGCGGTTGGGGTTGAGCGGGCGGTCCATGCCGAGCGGTCCACGCCAGGTGGGCACTAGCAAGCGGCACGGCCCGTCGGGGCCGTGCCGCTTGCTCGACGGAGATCAGCGAGTCGGGACGCCGACCGTGGGACTCGCCGGACCGGGGGCCGCGCGCAGCACCTCGGTGATGGGGTCGACGGTGTCGATCGGCATGGTTTCGGCGTTCAGAACCGCGGGATCGGTCGTCGCCGGGCTCGCGTGTGCGGGGACCGGCGTGGCAATGGGCGTGGCCCCGGACGCGAGCGGCGAAACGGGCGTCTCGCCCGTGGCGGTCTCTCGGGCGCGGCGCTGGTGAGCGGCAACGCCGGCGGCGGCCGACATGAGGCGGCGCGCCTCGATGACCAGGTCCTCGTCGAGCGGTGTGCCGTCGTCGGCGAAGGACTCGGGCGCGGCGAAGAGCACCACTTCGGGCTGGGCGCGCAGCACCGCTCCGTCGTCGGTGAGGACCGTGCGCAGGTGCTGAATCGAGGCGAAGCGCGGGAGGCTGCCGAGGCTCACGCCCGCAATAGCGGTCGGCATGCCCGCGAGGGCGTTGGGGGCGCTGGTGCCGCCCGCCCAGTCGATCGCGTTCTTGAGGGCGCCAGGGATGGAGCGCTCGATGGTCGGAGTGATGACGACGAGGCCGTCGATCTCGGCGAGCGAGCGCTTCCAAGCGAGGGCATCGGCCGGTGCCGGCACATCCGCGTAGGGGGAGTGCTGCGGCAGGGAGTGCGGGTCCAGCTCGACAACGCTCACGCCGTCCGGCGCGGCGTCCATGAGGAGGCGGGTGAGGTGGCGCTGAGTGCGGGCCAAAGGCAGTGAGCCAATCAGGAGGCCGAGCGTCGTCACGAGGGGTCCCTTCTCGGGGCCGGCCGCCCCGGTTGGGCGGCGATTGACGTCTCTAACGTCGGTTCGCCGTCGGCGTATTCCCGTCGCTACGACAAGTGCCGGCTCGCCCAAATGTCCGCGGCGTCGCGCAGCAGCGCCGCCGCTCCCGGCGCAACCTCGTCGTAGTTGCGCCGGAACCTCTCGTCGTCCACGTACATCTGCGTGATCCCGCGGTAGGTCTCCGCGGTGGGCGTCCAAAACAGCGACAGCCAGGCGTGATGCTTGGTGACGATCTCCTGCACCTCATCGGAGTCTGGCGCGAACCCCACGCGGATTGCCGCCCCGAGTGCCTCGACCACCTCGCGGTGCGCGTCCAGGTGGCGCTGCTGGCCCTCGGTACCGAGCGCCTTCCACCGGGCGTTGGAGCGGTCGACGGCGTCGTCGCCCCAGCGCTCGCGGGCCTCCGGCTCGTACTTACGGTGCTCAAACCCGTCGAGGAGCTGTTCGTTGGTCATGGTGGTGCCCCTTTCGAGGGAGTCGATGGTGGTCGCGACGGTGGCCGCGAGGCGCGCGAAGCGATCACGCTCGGCGGTCAGGGCGCCCAGGTGGTCGCGCAGGGTAGCGATGGTGACGGCGGGATCGTCGGCTTCCACGATGGTCGCGATATCGCCGAGCGGTGTGCCGAGCTCACGCAGCACGAGGATGTGCTGCAGCCGCAGCACCTCGTCCCGGCCGTACCGGCGCCGCCCGTCGGGGGTCGTATCGGAGGGGGGCAGCAGCCCGATCGCGTCGTAGTGACGCAGGGTGCGGCTCGTGACGCCGCTCATGCGGGACAGCTTGGAAATGTCCACCGTCTCGGCGGCCGATGCGGTGGCGGGGTTCGTACGCATGGCACCCAGCGTAGAAGTTGACGCAGCGTCAAGCGCAACCCGGAATTTCGGGCGACCACCGCATCGGCCCTCCGGACGGTCATAGACTCGCGCTCATGACGACGACGCCGGACATCAAGCCCCGTTCACGACAGGTCACCGATGGCATCGAGGCCACGGCCTCGCGCGGCATGCTGCGCGCGGTCGGACTCGGCGACGACGACTTCGCCAAGCCGCAGATCGGTATCGCGAGCTCGTGGAACGAGATCACCCCCTGCAACCTGTCGCTGCAGCGCCTCGCGCAGGCGTCCAAGAACGGCGTGCACGCCGGCGGCGGCTACCCGCTCGAATTCGGCACCATCTCGGTGTCTGACGGCATCTCCATGGGCCACGAGGGCATGCACTTCTCCCTCGTGTCTCGCGACGTCATCGCGGACTCGGTTGAGACCGTGATGATGGCCGAGCGCCTGGACGGCTCGGTGCTGCTTGCGGGTTGCGACAAGTCGCTGCCCGGCATGCTGATGGCGGCCGCCCGCCTGGACCTCGCGTCGGTGTTCCTCTACGCGGGCTCGATCATGCCCGGCCACGTGACCCTGTCCGACGGCACCGAGAAGGACGTCACCGTCATCGACGCGTTCGAGGCCGTCGGCGCGTGCCAGCGCGGGCTCATGTCGGAGGAGGATCGCCTCGCGATCGAGAAGGCGATCTGCCCCGGCGAGGGTGCCTGTGGCGGCATGTACACCGCCAACACCATGGCGTCGGTGGGCGAGGCCCTCGGCATGTCGCTGCCGGGCTCCGCGGCTCCGCCGAGCGCCGACCGCCGCCGCGACTACTACGCGCTGAAGTCTGGCGAGGCCGTGGTGAACATGCTGCGCAAGGGCATCACCGCGCGCCAGATCATGACCAAGGAGGCGTTCGAGAACGCCACCGCCGTGGTGATGGCCTTCGGCGGCTCCACGAACGCCGTGCTGCACCTGCTCGCGATCGCCAACGAGGCCGAGGTGGACCTCACGCTCGACGACTTCTCGCGCGTCGCCGACCGCACGCCGCACCTGGGTGACCTCAAGCCCTTCGGCCGCTTCGTGATGAACGACGTGGACCGCGTGGGTGGCGTGCCCGCCGTCATGAAGTCGCTGCTCGACGAGGGCCTCATGCACGGGGACACGATGACCGTCACCGGCAAGACGCTGGGGGAGAACCTCGAGGAGCTCAACCCCAAGAAGATCGACGGTCGCGTCATCCGCAACCTCAACAACCCGATCCACAAGACCGGCGGCATCACGATCCTCAAGGGCTCGCTCGCCCCCGAGGGCGCCGTGGTGAAGTCCGCGGGCTTCGACAACGACGTGTTCGAGGGCACCGCTCGCGTGTTTGACCGTGAGCGCGCCGCTCTCGATGCGCTGGCCGACGGCACGATCACCGCCGGCGACGTGGTGGTCATCCGCTACGAGGGCCCCAAGGGTGGCCCCGGCATGCGCGAGATGCTCGCCATCACCGGCGCGATCAAGGGCGCGGGCCTGGGCAAGGACGTGCTGCTCGTCACCGACGGCCGCTTCTCCGGCGGCACCACTGGTCTGTGCGTGGGCCACATGGCTCCCGAGGCCGTGGACGGCGGACCGGTCGCGTTCGTGAAGGACGGCGACAAGATCCGCCTGGACGTGAAGAACAAGACGCTGGACCTGCTCGTGTCGGACGAGGAGTTGGCAGCGCGCAAGGACGGCTGGGAGCCGCTGCCCCCCGTCTACACGCGCGGCGTGCTCGCCAAGTACGCGAAGCTCGTGCAGTCCGCGTCGACGGGCGCCGTGCTGCGGTAGCCGACTGGCTGTCGGCCTGGAGCGCACACCAGGCCCCATGGGACCGTGACCGTCGCTCTGAGGCAATCGGTGCGTCCTATGGGACCACCACCGTTCGACCCCGTCACTCGCGTGGCGGGGTCGCGGTGTTCCCAGAACGTAGGCTCACCTCGACGGGTGTCGACCGCCATGCGCGAGGTTGCCGGGGCTCGGCAACGGTGAGCGCCCCATGGGGAGCACACATCTCGCGGGAACGACGGTGGTTGTCCCATGGGGCGCCGGGGCATGCAGAGGTGGGAAGTGTCTCACTATTCAAGATCGTGAACCACTATGTGAGATTGCAGTCTCAGATGGTGACACGTCCCCGAAACCGGGCGTAAAGTTCAAGGCATGCAGACGATTCTCGTAGTTACCGGGCGCGCGGACATCTAGTCCAAGCCCAGGCAACGTCCGCGCGCATACCCCGACAGCCACCAGGCCAAGGGGTTTTTTCATGCGAGGCGGATGCGAGAGCCGCCTCACGATCAACGAAGAAACGGGAGAGAAGATGGCACAGGTCAAGGCCCCCAAGCCTTCGGCACTGGCGACGCCGCACCCCGCGCGCACCGCGCCGGCTGCTGTGACCGCACCCGCCGGGCAGGAGATGACGGGCGCGCAGGCGGTCGTCAAGAGCCTCGAGATGGCCGGCGCGACGGACGTCTTCGGTCTTCCCGGCGGCACCATCCTGCCCACTTACGACCCGCTGATGGACTCGACGCAGCTGCGCCACATCCTGGTGCGCCACGAGCAGGGCGCGGGTCACGCGGCCGAGGGCTACGCCCATGCGACCGGCCGCCCCGGAGTGTGCATCGCGACCTCCGGCCCCGGCGCCACCAACTTGGTGACCCCCATCGCCGACGCGAACATGGACTCGATCCCGCTGGTCGCGATCACCGGCCAGGTGGGCGCGAGCATGATCGGCACGGACGCCTTCCAGGAGGCAGACATCGTGGGCATCACGCAGCCCATCACCAAGCACAACGTGCTGGTGACCGACCCCAACGAGATCCCCAAGGCCATCGCGGAGGCGTTCTACATCGCCACCCACGGCCGCCCGGGCCCCGTGCTGGTCGACATCGCGAAGTCGGCGCAGCAGGAGACGATGAACTTCGTCTGGCCCGAGCGCATCGACCTGCCCGGCTTCAACTCGGGCGCGCGCCCGCACGCGAAGACGGTGCAGGAAGCCGCCCGCCTGCTCGCGACCGCCCGCCGTCCCGTGCTGTACGTGGGCGGTGGCGTGATCCGCTCCGGCGCGAGCGCCGGTCTGCGCAAGCTGACCGACCTGTCCGGCGCTGCCGTCGTGACCACGCTGATGGCCCGCGGCGCCCTGCCCGACTCGCACCCGCAGCACCTGGGCATGCCCGGCATGCATGGCACGGTGGCCGCCGTGGCCGCGCTGCAGAAGGCGGACCTGGTGGTCGCGCTGGGTGCGCGCTTCGACGACCGCGTGACCGGCAAGCTGGAGAGCTTCGCTCCCCACGCGACCATCGTGCACGCCGACATCGACCCCGCGGAGATCGGTAAGAACCGCGCCGTCGACGTGCCGATCGTGGGCGACCTGAAGGACGTCTTCGAGGCGCTCGTGCCGGCCCTGGCCGCGGAGCACCAGCAGCACGGCCGGCCCGACCTCGAGGCCTGGTGGGCGCAACTGGACGACTGGCGCAGCACGTACGGTCTGGGTTACACACCCACCGAC
The DNA here is from genome assembly GCF_002090055.1 of Demequina sp. NBRC 110051. Lineage (GTDB taxonomy): Bacteria > Actinomycetota > Actinomycetes > Actinomycetales > Demequinaceae > Demequina. The sequence goes on along the minus strand of NZ_BBRH01000017.1, from coordinate 72,767 downwards.
GACGGCCTGTCGAGCCCCCAGCACGTCATCCAGCGCCTGGGCGAGATCTCGGGTCCCGAGACCATCTTCACCGCGGGCGTGGGTCAGCACCAGATGTGGGCGAGCCAGTTCATCAAGTACGAGCGCCCCAACTCGTGGATCAATTCCGGCGGCCTCGGCACCATGGGATTCTCGGTGCCCGCCGCCATGGGCGCGAAGGTGGGCGACCCCGACCGCACCGTGTGGGCGATCGATGGCGACGGCTGCTTCCAGATGACCAACCAGGAGCTGGTCACCTGCGCGATCAACGAGATCCCCATCAAGGTGGCGATCGTGAACAACTCTTCACTGGGCATGGTGCGCCAGTGGCAGACCCTGTTCTACGACAAGCGCTACTCGAACACCGACCTGCACACCGGTCACGGCACTAAGCGCATCCCCGACTTCGTGAAGCTCGCGGAGGCGATGGGCTGCGCGGGCCTGCGCTGCGAGTCGGACGCCGACGTGGACGCGACCATCAAGCGCGCCATGGAGATCAACGACCAGCCCGTGGTCGTGGACTTCACGGTGTCGCGCGACGCGATGGTGTGGCCCATGGTCGCGGCCGGCACCAGCAACGACGAGATCCAGTACGCCCGCGGCATTGCCCCCGAGTGGGACCGCGGCGAGGAGGAGTAAAGATGACCACCCACACCCTCTCGGTGCTCGTCGAGAACAAGCCGGGCGTGCTCGCGCGCGTCTCGGGTCTGTTCAGCCGTCGCGCCTTCAACATCAAGTCTCTTGCGGTGGGAGAGACGGAGTATCCCGAAATCTCCCGCATCACGGTGGTCGTCGACGTCGACGAACTGCCGCTCGAGCAGGTCACCAAGCAGCTCAACAAGCTGGTGCACGTGCTCAAGATCGTGGAGCTCGAGCCGGACAAGTCGGTCCAGCGTGACCTGCTGCTGATCAAGGTTCGTGCCGATGCGCGCCAGCGCGCCGACGTGCTCCAGATCGTCGACCTCTTCCGCGCGCACGTGGTGGATGTCGCGACCGATTCGCTCGTGATCGAGGCCGTTGGCAGCCGCGAGAAGCTCGAGGCGCTGCTTGCGGCCCTCAAGCCCCACGACATCCGCGAGATCGTCCAGTCGGGCACCGTCGCCATCGGCCGCGGCCCCCGCTCCATTACGGAACGCGCCTTCGAGCGCGTGTCCGCGTAAGACCGTTCAGCCGGCCGATGCATCGGCCACCCCTCGTACCCCGCATTCCCTATCTGTAAGGAGACACGCCAGCATGGCTGAGATGTTCTACGACGACGACGCCAACCTCGAGCTCATCCAGAGCAAGAAGGTCGCGATCGTCGGCTACGGCTCGCAGGGCCACGCCCACGCCCAGAACCTGCGCGACTCGGGTGTCGAGGTCCGCGTGGCGCTGCGCGAGGGCTCGAAGTCGGTCGAGAAGGCGCAGAACGACGGCTTCACCGTGAACTCGGTCGCCGACGCCGCCGCGTGGGCCGACGTCATCATGATCCTCGCGCCGGACCAGCACCAGCGCACCATCTACAACGACGAGATCAAGCCGAACCTCGCCGAGGGCAAGACCCTCGCGTTCGCGCACGGTTTCAACATCCGCTTTGGCTACATCGACGCTCCCGAGGGCGTGGACGTCATCCTCATCGCCCCCAAGGCTCCCGGCCACACCGTGCGCCGCGAGTACGTCGCGGGCCGCGGCATCCCGGACATCATCGCCGTGGAGCGCGACGCCTCGGGCCAGGCCTGGGACCTCGCGAAGTCCTACGCGAAGGGCATCGGCGGCACCCGCGCCGGCGTCATCAAGACCACCTTCACGGAGGAGACCGAGACCGACCTGTTCGGTGAGCAGGCCGTCCTCTGCGGCGGCACGTCGCAGCTGGTCCAGTACGGCTTCGAGACCCTGACCGAGGCCGGCTACCAGCCCGAGATCGCCTACTTCGAGGTGCTCCACGAGCTCAAGCTCATCGTCGACCTCATGTGGGAGGGCGGCATCACCAAGCAGCGCTGGTCCGTGTCCGACACCGCCGAGTACGGCGACTATGTCTCCGGCCCGCGCGTCATCACCCCGGAGGTGAAGGAGAACATGAAGGCCGTGCTCGCCGACATCCAGTCCGGCGCGTTTGCCAAGCGCTTCATCGACGACCAGGACAACGGCGCTGTGGAGTTCAAGGAGCTGCGCGCCAAGGGCGAGGGTCACCCCATCGAGGAGACCGGCCGCGAGCTGCGCAAGCTGTTCGCCTGGAAGGACGACGTGGACGCCGACTACGTCGACGGTCAGACCGCCCGATGACGCAGACCTACAAGCTGGCCGTCGTCGCCGGCGACGGCATTGGCCCCGAGGTTGTCGCGGAGGGGCTTAAGTGCCTCGCCGCCGCGACCGAGGGCACCGACATCGCCTTCGAGACGACCGACTTCGACCTGGGCGCTCAGCGCTGGCACGCCACCGGTGACACGCTGACGGACGAGGACCTGAACGCCATCAAGGGTCACGACGTCATCCTGCTGGGTGCCATCGGCGACCCGTCGGTGCCGTCCGGCGTGCTCGAGCGCGGCGTGCTGCTGCCGCTGCGCTTCGCGCTCGACCAGTACGTGAACCTGCGTCCGTCGCGCCTGTACCCGGGTGAGGTGTCGCCGCTGCGCGACGTCGAGTCCGTGGACTTCGTGGTGGTCCGTGAGGGCACCGAGGGCCCGTACGTCGGTAACGGCGGCGCGCTGCGCGTGGGCACGCCCCACGAGATCGCGACCGAGGTTTCTGTGAACACCCGTCACGGTGTGGAGCGCGTGGTCCGCTACGCCTTCGAGGTTGCCTCCAAGCGCGAGCGCAAGCAGCTGACCCTGGTGCACAAGCACAACGTGCTTGTCCACGCCGGTCACCTCTGGCGCCGCACCGTCGAGGAGGTGGCGCCGGAGTTCCCCGACGTCACCTGGGACTACCTGCACATCGACGCCGCGACGATCGTCATGACGACCAACCCCGGTCGCTTCGACGTCATCGTGACCGACAACCTGTTCGGCGACATCCTCACCGACCAGGCGGCGGCCATCTCCGGCGGCATCGGCCTCGCGGCCTCGGGCAACGTGAACCCCGACAAGACCGCGCCGTCGATGTTCGAGCCCGTGCACGGCTCAGCGCCGGATATTGCCGGTCAGGGCATCGCGGACCCGTCCGCGACCGTCCTGTCGGTGGGGCTGATGCTCGACTTCCTTGGCTACGCCGACCTGGCGCAGAAGGTGGAGGAGGCCGTCGCGGCCGACGCCGCCGCCAAGGGTGACGCCAAGCGCACGACCGCCGAGATCGGCGACGCGCTCGCCGCCCGTATCCGCGGATAGTTTGTCCGGCCGATGCTGTGGCTGGCTCGCGTAGCCAGCCACAGCATCGGCCGCCCTCAACCCAAGCTTGCTGGCGGGACATGAGTGTCGATCTCAGCCCGAGATCGACACTCATGTCCCGCCAGAACCGACTCGAAAGGCCCTGACGTGACCGAGACCGCCGCACCGTCCTCCGCGGGAGCCTTCGAAGTTCGCCCCAACGCGCACGCGCTGACCCCGGAGGCCCGCGCGGGGGCGCTGAAGGACCTGGCGTTCGGCGTCCAATTCACGGACCACATGGCGCGCATGCAGTTCCGCGACGACGCGTGGCACGACCGCCGCGTCGAGGCCTACGGCCCGCTGCAGATGGACCCCGCGGCTGCGGTGCTCCACTACGCGCAGGAGATCTTCGAGGGCCTCAAGGCGTACCGCTGGGCCGATGGCTCCATTCACCTGTTCCGCCCCGAGGCCAACGCGGAGCGCTTCCGCAAGTCCGCGTACCGCCTCGCCCTGCCCGATATTGAGGTCGAGGACTTCATCGGCGCGATCGAGGCGCTCATCGAGGTCGACCACGAGTGGGTGCCAGGCGTGGAGGAGTCGAGCCTGTACCTGCGCCCCTTCATGTTCGCCTCCGAGGCATTCCTGGGAGTGCGTCCGGCCAAGACCGTCGACTTCCTCGTCATCGCCTCGCCCGTGGGCGCCTACTTCCCGGGCGGCGTGAAGCCCGTGTCGATCTGGGTCGCGCAGGGCTTCCACCGCGCGGGCCCCGGCGGCACCGGCGATGCGAAGTGCGGCGGCAACTATGCCGCGTCGCTGCTGCCTCAGCAGCAGGCCTACGAGCACGGCTGCCAGCAGGTGCTGTTCCTCGACGCCAAGGACGACCGCTACCTCGAAGAGCTGGGCGGTATGAACGTCTACATCGTGCGGCGCGACGGCACCGTCGAGACGCCCCGCCTCACGGGCACGATCCTCGAGGGCATCACGCGCTTCTCGGTGAACCAGCTGCTCGAGGACGACAACCGCAAGGTCATCGAAAAGGACATCACGCTCGACGAGGTGCGCTCCGGCATCGAGTCTGGTGACATCGCGGAGATTTTCGCGTGCGGCACGGCTGCCGTCGTCACGCCCGTGGGCCGCCTCGCCTCTCCCGACTTCGACCTGAAGGTCAACGGGGGAGAACCGGGCGAGGTCACGATGGACATCCGCAAGCGCCTCACGGACATCCAGTACGGTCGCGCCGAGGACGTCTACGGCTGGATGCGCAAGGTTCGCTAGCGCTCTTGGCGAGGGGCGTTGCCACTTGTTAGGATTGATGCCTGAGCAAGACCATCGCTTCCTCGGAAGGTGAGCGTGGTTGGCCCCTGGTGTAGCTACGGCAGCCAGGGGCTGCTCTTCGTTATGGAGACACGATCGTGGAAATTCCAGCGATGATTCCATAGAGGGTTGGATCGCGCCCCGTGAGGTCTTGACGGTATGCGCTGCAAACCGCATCGGCGAACCACAAGAGGTTCTCGTCGCTGGGCGACACCTGGATGAGTCCTGTGCGTGAGGGAATGAGGCCCTCGCGAAGCGCCCGAGCCTTCGTTGCCGCATCGGTGTTCGCTTCTTCGCGTAGCCTGCGGCGCTCCATCACAAATGCTGTCGTCGCACCCGCCGGACAGGCGTCGTCGGAACACCAGGTAAGCAGCGCTCGAAAGGCCCGCGCTCGTGCGTCCTCTCCGTTGGTGTCGCCGGTTTCCACTGCGGCAACATGGCTCAGCACGCAAATCTCGCTCCCCTGAGGGTCCGCGAGGCAGGCGAGTACCTCTCGCACACGCGCGCGGCCTTCTGCTGTGCGGAGTTGGTCCGTCGTGTGCCAAAACGAGGTAGCGGTGAGTGCGCGCAGCGAGGTTCTTAGTGCGTCGCGCTCAGTCGGTTGCACGATCACGGCACTCATGACGTAGAAACGCGTGTCGAACCGCGGATCCACGGAGTACGACTCATCGATGAAGGCCACCGGCGACGCTGCGTGACGGCGGTAGAAGTCGGCAAGCGCCGGCGAGGCCGGTGGCATTCCGCTCATCGATTCCTCCCAGTGTGCTGCCAATACTGGTGACATCCTCTCGGTCGCCACCGACACTGGCGGCTTTCGTCGAGGCCGGAACCTTGTGTCAGCGCTCTCCGTTGTCTGCTCATGGGAGCCGAAGGCGTCCTCGAGGCCACGCGAAAATCATCCTCAGGTAGGACCTACGTCGGCGTAAGTTACGCATGCGTAGGTTAGGCTGAAGCATGGCTCCGAACGAGATGATCGCCCCCGGTCTTGCAACCGTCGACGACCGCTTTCACCTGTCCGCGATGCTCGCCGCACGCGCGACCACCAACCCTGACGGCGCCTTCGCCGAGGTGAAGGATGAGGCGGGTGTTTGGCAGCCCGTCACCCTGTCTCAGTTCCACGCTCGTGTCCGCGCCACCGCGAAGGGCCTGGTAGCCGCCGGCGTGAAGCCCGGCGACCGCGTGGGCCTGATGGGCGACACGAGCCTGGAGTGGTCGGTCGTGGACTTCGCGATCCTCGCGGCAGGGGCGGTGACCGTCCCGTTCTACCCGTCCTCGTCGGCCTCGCAGTGCGAGTGGGCCATCTGCGACGCCGGTATTTCCGTGGTTGTGGTGGAGTCGCAGGCCAACCAGGACATGCTCGCCGACCTCGAGGACGCCCCGCAGATTCTGCCGCTCACGGCCGCCGGGCTTGACGACCTGGCCGCCTCGGGCGCCGGCGTCGCCGACGTCGATCTCGACGCGCGCACCGAAGACGTGCGCCTGGACGACCTCGCCTCGATCATTTACACCTCCGGCACCACCGGCCGCCCCAAGGGCGCGATGCTGACCCACCGCAACCTCGTGGAGCACTCGGCCAACATCGAGCTCGATCCCTCCTTTGGCGGCTTCGTGCAGGGCGAGACCCGCGTGCTGCTGTTCCTGCCGCTGGCCCACGTGTTCGCGCGCCTCGCGATGGTGCTCGCGCTCTACAGCGGCTCCGTCATCGGCTTCACGCCCAACCACAAGACGCTCGTGGACGACCTCGCGAACTTCAAGCCCACCTGGATGCCACTGGTCCCGCGTGTGTTCGAGACCATCTACAACCGCGCCGACACTTCCATGCATGGCATCAAAAAGGTGCTGTTCCGCTGGTCGGCCAAGGTCGCCCGTGAGATGTCGCGCTCCCAGGAGACGGGCGGCCCCTCAGCCTCTCTCAAGGCCCGCCACGCCGTCGCGGACAAGCTGGTGCTCGGCAAGATCCGCGCCCTGTTGGGCGGCAACCTCGAGTACGTGCTGGCCGGTGGAGCGAAACTCACCCCGAACATCGGCCACTACTTTCGCGGCCTGGGCCTCACGGTCATGCAGGGATATGGCCTGACCGAGACCACCGCCGCCGTCATCGGCACGCCGCTGGACGACCAGGTCATGGGCTCCGTGGGCCGCCCCATCGCCGGCTGTGCCATCCGGGTGGACGCCGACGGCGAGATACTCGCCAAGGGTGTCGGCCTGTTCTCGGGTTATTGGAATGCGGCCGATGCGACGGCACAGGTCATGCACGACGGCTGGTTCTCGACCGGAGACCTGGGTGAGATCGTCGACGGCAACGTCGTCATCACGGGGCGCAAGAAGGAACTCCTGGTGCTGTCGTCGGGCAAGAACATTCAGCCCGCGGTGCTCGAGGACTCGCTGCGCTCGCACCCCGCCATCCAGGACTCGGTGGTGCTCGGCGACGGCCGTCACTTCGTCTCCGCGATGGTGACGCTCGACCCGGTGCTGCTGCCGGCGTGGCTCGCCGCTCACGATCTGCCCGACATGGATCTCGAGACCGCATCGGTCAACGAGAAGGTGCGCGAGCTCATCGGCCGCGCCATCGCCGCCGCGAACGAGCAGGTGTCGAAGGCCGAGGCGATCAAGGAGTTCCGCATCCTCCCGCGCGAGTTCACCGAGGCCCGTGAGGAGGTCACCGCGTCGCTGAAGATCCGCCGCGCGGTCGTGATGGAGCACTTCTCCGACGTCATCGAGTCGATCTACGCGAAGAAGAAACAGGCCTGACCCTTCGCGCGTTGGCACACACATGAAGACGATCGTCATCACAGGAGCCAGCGACGGCATCGGCGCCGCCGCAGCCAAGGAACTGACGCGCCGCAAGCACCGCGTCGTCATCGTGGGTCGCGACCCCGACAAGACGGCAGCCGTCGCGGCCCGGATCGGCGCGGAGCACCACGTCGCCGACTTCGCCGACCTGGATCAGGTGCGCGCTCTTGCCTCCGCGCTGCGCGAGCGCCACGACCGTATTGACGTGCTGGCCAACAACGCCGGCGGCGTCATGGGGGAGCGGGCGCTGACCGTGGACGGCTATGAGCGGACGTTCCAGGTCAACCACCTCGCCCCGTTCCTGCTCACCCACGAGCTGCTGCCCGTGCTGCGCGACAGCCGCGCCACCGTGATCCAGACCTCGTCGCTGGCCGCGCGGCTGTACGCAAAATTCGACATTGCCGACCTCCAGGGCGAGTTCTCCTTCGACCCGATGGCGGCGTACGGCAACGCCAAGCTGGCCAACATCCTGTTCACGGAGGAGTTGCAGCGCCGCCACGGCGACGCGCTCAGCGCGGTCTCGTTCCACCCCGGCGTGGTCGGCACCAACTTCGCGGCCGATGCGCGCGGGGCGATCCGGTTCCTCTATCACGGCCCCCTCAAGCGCCTGCTGACCCGCACTCCCGACAAGGGCGCCGATCAGCTCATCTGGCTCGCCACGGCAACCCCCGGCGCAGGCTTCGAGCCTGGTGCGTTCCACATCGACCGGAAGGTCGCGACGAAGGTCAATCCGCTCGTGGGTGACGCGGTCACGGCGCTGGAGTTGTGGGAGCGCTCGGCCGCACTCTTGGGGATCAACGCCTAACTACCTGGCATTTCTACCGGGTGGAATAAAGTGCCGGCGATCCGTGGTTGAATCACACCATGAATGCCCCCCTCAGCAGCACGATGTCCATGCCCGCGCTCCGCGCGATGTGCATGCCGTGTTGTCGCGGCGTCTCCATGCGCTCCTGCTGACCGGTTCTGACCACCTGAACCACCCCGTCAGCCGAGCCCGGCCCGTGCGGCGATAGTCGCATCGGCCCGCCGTCAATGAACGGCATAGGCGACCGCCTCTCGGCAATCGCCGCCCGGCACTCGCCACCCCTTGACGTCATGTCACCGCGCCCTGGGCGCACCCCCTCGCACCGGCGTCGCGGACGCTCCGCCGCGCCAGTTTCCACGAAAGGCACCACCCATGAACCTCCGTCTCGCCCTTCCCGCCGTTGTGCTCGGATCGACCCTGGCGCTCGCGGCCTGCTCGACGGGTTCGGCCAGCGACACCGCCGCATCCGCCGAAGGATCGATCGCCACCGACACCTCGCTCACGGATGTCCAGGACGCGGGCGTACTGATCGTCGGCACCGAGGGCACCTACCGCCCCTTCACGTTCCACGCCGACGGCACCGGCGACCTCACCGGGTACGACGTCGAGGTGGCCCGCGCGGTCGCCGAGCAGCTGGGCGTTGAGGTCGAGTTCGAGGAGACCCAGTGGGACGCACTGCTCACGGGACTTGAGGCCGGCCGCTTCGACGCCGTCTTCAACCAGGTGGGCATCACGCCCGAGCGCGAGGAGGTCTACACGTTCTCCACGCCGTACACCTACTCGAACGGCGTGCTCGTGACCACCGAGGACAACACGGACATCGCGTCCTTCGACGACCTCGAGGGCCGCACGCTCGCGCAGTCGCTGACCTCCGCCTTCGGCCAGCAGGCCAAGGACGCGGGCGCCAACATCGAGGCCGTCGAGGGCTGGGCCCAGTCGGTCGAGCTGCTCCAGCAGGGCCGCGTCGAGGCCACCATCAACGACAAGCTCACGTGGCTCGACTACGCGAAATCCAACGGCGAGAACGGCCTCAAGGTCGCCGCGGAGACCGACGACTATTCGCAGAGCGCGGTGGCGCTCGCGGGCGGCGACCAGGCCCTCGCCGACGCGATCTCGGAGGCACTCGGCACGCTCGCCGAGGACGGCACGCTCGCCCAGATCTCCAACGAGTTCTTCGGTGACGACGTCTCGGTGGAACCCGCCGCGTAATGGGCATCGACTGGCCCCTGTTCTGGGATTCGCTGGGCCCGCTCGCGCTCGCGGCGGTCGCCGGCACCATTCCCCTCGCGCTGGCATCGTTCGCGCTGGGGATGGTGCTCGCGGTCGCCGCGGCGCTCGCGCGCCTCTCGCGCAACCGGCTCCTCGCCGGCCTTGCGCGGCTGTACATCTCGGTGATCCGCGGCACGCCTTTGTTGGTGCAGCTGTTCGTCGTGTTCTACGGGCTGCCGTCGCTGGGGCTCACGATTGATCCGTGGCCCTCGGCCATCATCGCGTTGTCGCTCAACGTGGGCGGCTATGCGGCGGAGGTGGTGCGCGCCGCGATCCTGTCCGTGGACAAGGGCCAGTGGGAGGCCGCCTACATGGTGGGCATGTCGCGCCGCACGGCCCTCACGCGGGTGATCCTGCCCCAGGCCGCCCGAGTCGCGGTGCCGCCGCTGTCCAACACCTTCATCTCCCTGGTGAAGGACACATCGCTCACGTCGCTGATCCTGGTCAGCGAGATGTTCCGCAAGGCGCAGGAGATCGCGGCCTTCACCCAGGAGTTCATGCTGCTATACGTCGAGGCCGGCCTGGTCTACTGGATCGTGTGCCTCGCGCTGTCCGCCGGACAGAACGCCCTCGAAAGGAGGCTCGACCGTCATGTCGCCGTCGCCCGCTGAGCTGTCCGCTGAACCCTTGCTGACCGTGTCCGCCGTCTCCAAGTCGTTTGGGGACCACCAGGTGCTGCGAGCCGTCGACCTGTCGGTCGCGAGGGGTGAGGTGGTCGCCATCATCGGCGCCTCCGGCTCCGGCAAGACCACGCTGCTGCGCAGCCTCAACGGCCTCGAGACGCCCGATGCCGGGGTCGTCTCTATCGGTGAGGTCGCCGTGGACTTCGGAGTGCTGGGCTCCGCAAAGCCGGTCGCCGCCGAGCGTCAGCGCGCCGCCCTGCGCGACCGCTCCGCGATGGTCTTCCAGCACTACCACCTGTTCCCTCACCGCACGGTGCTGCAGAACATCACCGAGGGCCCCATGGTGGTCCAGAAGCGACCGCGCGAGGAGGCCGAGCGTGAGGCGCGTGACCTCCTGAAGCGTGTGGGCCTCGCCGACCGCGCCGACGCGTACCCCCATGAGCTTTCGGGCGGGCAGCAGCAGCGCGTGGGAATCGTGCGCGCGCTCGCTCTCAAGCCCGAGCTGCTGCTGTTCGACGAGCCCACCTCCGCCCTCGACCCCGAGCTGGTGGGCGAGGTCCTGCTCCTCATGCGCGACCTCGCCGCCGAGGGCTGGACCATGGTCGTCGTCACGCACGAACTGCAGTTCGCGCGCGAAGTCGCCACCCAGGTGGCCTTCCTCGACGCGGGCAGCGTGCTCGAGATCGGTCCACCCGCGCAGGTGCTAGGGGAGCCTCGCGAGGAGCGCACGCGCCAGTTTGTGCGCCGCCTCACGCACCCGCTCTAACCGCAACGCCCCATGGGACGCTCACCGTCGCTCTGAGCACTTTTTTGCGTCCCATGGGACAGTCACCGTCGCCCGGGCCAGGAATCCCGGCGGCGAGTCAATCGTTCACGCCGTAAGGCCAACGAAGGAGAGACGATGCAGGTGAAGGATCTGACCCTGACCAGCCCCGACGTCACCGACGGCGAGCGCGTACCCGACGCCTTCGCAGGCGAGGACGCCACCACTCCGCCGCGGTTCGTGGTAAGCGGCATCCCCGAGGGTGCCGTCGAGCTCGCACTGATCTGCCACGACCCGGACGCCCCCATGCCTCCCGGCTTCACGCACTGGACGCTGTATGGCATCCCGGCGGTCGAGGGCGAGATCGACGTCACCGCCGGTCGCTCGGGTCCCAACGACACCGGCGGCAGCGGCTACGTGGGCCCCTTCCCGCCCGCCGGCCATGGCGACCATCACTATTACTTCTGGGTCTACGCCCTGTCCGAGCCCGTCGACGGCACCCCGTCTCGCTCGGGCTTCCTCCACCACAGCGCCGATGCCGTCATTGAACAGGCGCGCCTGGTCGCCACCTACTCGGCGTAGGGAAAGCTCATGGCTCGGGTGAAGGACAGGTCCCGCTACGAGGCCGCCGAGGCGGCGATGTGGGCCAGCCACGGAGTCGATGCCACCGAGCATCGCGTGACGGTGCCAGGCGGCGGCAAGGTCCGCGCGCTCTCCACCGGCGCGGGCCACGACGTGGTGTTCGTGCACGGCACACCCTCCGCGGGAGGCATGTTCGCGCCGCTCGTCGGCGCGCTCCGGGGCGTGCGCTCCATCGTCGTCGACCGCCCGGGCTGTGGCTCGAGCGATGTCATGCCGGGCGACCTCAGCCGGCCCGAGACACTCCGTGCGGCAGCGAGCAGTTTCCTCGCCGCAGTCATCGAGGACCTTGCCACGGCGCCCGTGGACCTGGTCGCAAGCTCCGCCGGCGCCATGCCGGCGCTGTTGCTCGCAGGCGACCGCCCCGACCTGGTGCGCTCCGTGGTGTTCGAAGGTGCGCCCGCCGTTCGAGGCATGCGTCTGCCCTGGCACATGCGTGCGGCGACCGTGGGTGCCGTGTCGAGTGCGGTCTCGCGATTCCCGGTAGGGGAGCGGGAGATACGGAAGTCCTTGGGAAGCATCGGCCACGGGCCCACCGTCAAGCGTGGCGGACTTAGTGCGGAGGACTTTGCGTGGCGCGTGGCGCTCGCCCGTGACACCGACACCTACGCGAATGACCTGGAGCTGCTGCGCGCGGTCGCCGGGTGGTTGGGCATCCGGGCGGGGTGGGGCGTGGGGCGGGCCGATGTCGGCCGTCTCCAGGCGCCCTCGCTGTGGGTGCTCGGCAGTTCCGACCCGTTCGCGCGTGAATCGCAGTTCCGGCGCTGGGCGGCCGCGGCGCCCGTGAGCGAGGTGAGGGTGCGCGAGGGCGAGGGGCACATGCCGTGGATCGACGCGCCGGCCGAGCACGCCCGCATGCTCGAGCGGTGGTGGGCGACCGTTCCGGTGGTCATCGGGGGCGCCCGCCCGACTTTGCGCGAATCTGTGGCGTAGTCCCAGGCAGCTCCTAGGTTCTGCGAGGAATCTTGTTCCCATGAGGTGCCCGGGCGGGTGCCGGACAGGGAGCATGATGCGTGGAATCGAAGTGACGAGCTCGTTGGCCCCGACCATCTGGGCGGGCGTGTTTTGGCTGCTCGGCGCGGCCGTCATCGGCGGCTTTATCTACCTGAGCGTCCGCCTGCTCGCGGACAATCGTCCGTCGCAGGCAGTGCAGCCGGTTCCGACGGTCGATGCCGTGGCAGCCGAGGTGCCCGTCTCACCCGAGGCGTCGCTCAACAGCGCGACGCCCAAGCAGATCCTCGACGAGCGCCTGGCTCGCGGGGACATCGAGCTTGAGGAGTACCAGGCCCGGCTCGCCGCCATGGGACATGCATAAGTGGCGAGTCGCACAGGGCCGTCCGCGCGTGGCGCGGGCGGCCCTGTTCTCTTGCTGGCGCCTCTAGCGCGTGACGTCGTAGATCAGCGTGACCTGCCCCGTGGAAAGGGGAGTCGCGGACCTCAGCGTGAGTGGCATCGGCCCATAATCCAGGTCCCACAACGGGATGCCTTGGCCGATCGCGACCGGTGCGACGCGGAGGCGTGCCTCGTCGACCTTGCCCGCCTCGAGGAGCGCGCTCGCGAGCTGCAAGCTTCCCCACACGATGATGTCGCGGTCGTAGGTCTGCTTGAGGCGATCGGCGGTGGCGGCGGGATCGCCGGACTCGACCGTGGCCGGGGTGTGGTCTCCCCACCGAGCCTCGGGCAGGGTCTGCGAGACGATGTGCTTGGGGAGCCTGTTGATGGGCGCGGCCAGGGGGTCGTCGAGCGCCGTCGGCCAGTAGGCGATGAACAGGCGGTACGTGGTGGCGCCCAGCAGGATGGCGTCCGCGTGTTCTAGTTCGGCGAGGGCCTCGTCGACCATGGGGCCGGGCTCCGAGACGGAACCGTCAATCCAGTCGAGCTCGCCGTTTGGACCCGCGGCGAACCCGTCCGCGGTGACGTGCTGTTCGATGATGAGTCGGCCCATGCTTGGCAGGCTACGTCGGGTACAGCCGTCGTGCGCGGCGGATGGCGTGCGGGCGCCGGCCGTGGCAGGCTGAGCGGGCGGGACGCCACACGACAAGGGGGACGTGATGAGTGAGCACCAGCGAGAAGCCCAGATGATTATTCTCGTGCTTGCCGTCACGATGGCCGTCGTCTCGGGCTTTCTCCAGGTGTGGTGGTCGCTCGCGTTGGTGTCGGTCGTTGGCGCGCGAGCGGCGTGGCGGTTGTGGAACGCGCGCGATGTCTCGCAGCGGTGACGCGCTGTGACGGTATGGCGCGGGTGGTGGCACGTAGGCGGACTGTGGCGGGCGCTTCTCGCCGCTGCTGGATATTGGCTGATCTTCTGGGGGATCGGATTCCTCACGTCTACGTTAGGCGTGGAGGAGTCTCGAGCTGATCCCTTGGGCGGCGCACAGTACGTGTTGCTCGACCTCGCGCTGCCCGTGGCGCTGACGGGGCTCGTGGTGCTCGGGTTCGTTCGCTCGCTCGGTTGGGGACGCGAGATCTTTGGTGTGCAACCACTGGGCGGCAGGCGCGGTCAGTGGGTGGCGCTCGCGCTGGTAGCTGTGATGCTTGTGGCGCGCTTTGCCGTCGTTGACTACAGCCTCATGAACACGCGAGTCGTCGCTGCTCTCGCGGTGTATGCGGTGTGCGTCGGGTTCGTGGAGGGCCTCGTCTTTCGTGGAATCGTCGTGGCCTGCCTGCGCCGCGGAGGGGATCGTGAACGCGACGTCGCGTGGGGAAGTGCCGCCATCTTTGCCTTGGTTCACGTGGGCAACGTTGTGGGCGTCGAGGGCCTTTCACCCATCGACGGGCTTGGCTTCATCGGCCAGGTGATCTTCGCGTTCGGAGCTGGGGTGGTGCTGTATGTCGCGATGGTCGCCACGAGGTTCGTTGTCTGGTCGATGGTGCTTCATGCCGGAATCGACCTCGCAGGATTTTTCGTGGCAGCCCAGGCCGACGCGGCGTTCGAGATGGATGTGGCGCCCGTGATCCTCACCCTGGTATTCGGGTTGGTTCTTCCGGTCATCGGGGTCGCTCTGCTCTTTCTCATCGACGGGCGAGTGGGACGCGAGCGGTATGGGTTGCCCGTGCTCGCGCAGACCGCGCGTCGGTGAGGGCGTTCGCCTCCACGAATTATCGATGAAGCCCGGCGCAACCGCTCGTGCCTCGCGGCCGGACAACCGCGGGTGAGAACCCACGCGGCTCAGGTGGCCCCGTAGCGCTCGGGACTCAGCGGGTGACGCAAATGATGAACGACTTACCGCTCGGCACTTGCGCATGTGTTGGGGCGTTGGCGTCAAGAAACCCATTCCTCCGTCCGGCCCTATGGCAAGCTGCACACCATGGAGACAAGCGGTCCGCGCACCTGGCTGTTGATGGCCGCTGGTGACAATCGCGGGCATGCGGGCAATGGTGGTTATGACGACCAGGCCGAGGCGTACTACTCCTGGGATAGCAACGTCCCGAATGCGAAGAGCGTCGCGGTCGGGGACGTAGTGGTGTTGTGGGACAAGTCGCAGGTGCTTGGTGTCTCCGTCATTGAAAACATCGACTGTGCCCCTGGGGTGAAGGTTCTTCAACGCTGCCCCCGCTGTGCGACGACTCGAATCGCTGAGCGGCGGACGAAGACCCCTCGATTCCGTTGCATGAAATCGACTTGTCACGAGGAATTTGATGAGCCCGACACTGAGGTGGCGGACGTCGAGAAGTACGTCGCCCGCTACGACGCCGGATGGACGGCGCTTGAGGGTGTCGTTGAGGCGGGTCTCGTCACGGCCCTTGCGCTTCATGCGGGCGACTTCAACGCCATGCGTCCAGTGAGTTGGACTGGCCTGAGTGGACTTCTCGAAGAAAAGGGTGCGGACCGCGCCCTCTCGAGACTGACGGGCCGCGTGCCTGAGAGTGTTTTGCCGCGCGACGCTCCGCTGCGCATCAAGTTCGACCAGGGGCATCGGCAATCTGTCGTGCGGGTCCGCCGTGGGCAGTCGCAGTTCCGCAACCACCTGCTCGAGACTCAGGGAGAGGTGTGCGCGTTCACCGGGGCCGCGCCGCGAAGAGCTCTCGAAGCGGGCCACCTCTACAGTTACGCCAAACTTGGTCAACACCACCAATACGGCGGGCTCATATTGCGGCGCGACATTCACCGACTATTCGACGACGGGATGCTCGCGCTCGATCCCTTGCGTTTGACGGTGGATGTCTCCGGCGATCTGAAAAGGTATCCGCAATACGGCAGGCTTCACGGCAACGAGCTGAAGCTTGACCTGCGTGAGGAACAGATCGCGTGGCTTCGGCAGCACTGGGACGAGCATCGCTCCGCATGCGCGGTGCCCAGCGCTGCGCGCGGCGTGGAATACCCACCGGCATCGCCCGCGTTTTCCGAATCATGAGCACCCTCGGCATCATCGGAGCAGGCAACATCGGCACCAACGTGGCGAAGGCGGCGATCGCCGCCGGCCACGACGTGGTCATCGCGAACTCGCGGGGCCCTGAGACGCTCGGCGACGTCATCGCCGGCCTCGGCGAGGCGCACGCCCGCGGCGCCACTATCGCGGACGCCGCCGCGGCGGGCGACATCGTCCTCGTCGCCATCCCGCTCAGCGCCATCGAGACGCTCCCGCAGGAGCCGCTCGTGGGCAAGGTCGTCCTCGACGCCAACAACTACTACCCGGGCCGCGACGGGCGGATCGCCGCGCTCGATACCAACATGTCCACCACCAGCGGGCTCCTCCAGAAGCACCTGCCCGAGTCGCACGTGATCAAGGCCTTCAACCACATCAACGCCAAAGACATCCCGCGCGACGCGACGCCCGCCGGCACGCCCACCCGCCGCGCGCTCGCGATCTTCGGCCAAGACGGCCAGGCCAAGGAGGTCGCGACGGCCTTCCTCGACGACCTCGGCTACGACGCTGTCGACCTCGGCACGCTTGACGAGAGCTGGAGGCTCGAGCGCGACACTCCCGGCTACGGCAAGCCCATGACCGCCGCGGAGCTGCGCGAGATCGCCGCTGACACGGAGCGCGTTCAGCAGCTGTAGGCGACCGGCCGAGGAGTCACCTGCTGCGCACGCCCGCCACGATCCGGTCGACGACGTGCTCTCCCAATGTGGAGAGCACGTCGTTGTCTTGTCCCTGCAGGGGACCGCGCGTGGCGATGTCCGCAAAGCCGTGCACGGCTGACCAACACGGCCACTCGGCATTGACTCGGCCCTCGGGGCTCAGCACGCCCGCCTCCATGCACGCGTCCAACGCATCGAGGAGCAGTTGGAACGGCGGGGGCACCGCATCGGCCGTCGAAACCGACGGCGTCGCACCTGCCGCGCCGGGATCGAATGTCAGCAGAGCGAGCGCAAACCACCCCGGTTCCGCCAGCGCAAACTCGATATAGCCCAACCCGACGCCGCGCAGGCGGGCGACGGCGGCATCGGCCGTATCTCCGCCGGCATCGGCCACAAGGGCCGAGATCCGCGCCTCCATCGTTGACGCCAACCGGTCCTGCGCCGCCAGCGCCACCGCGACGACCAGCGCGCGGTGGTCCGCAAAATGGCGATAGGCCGATGCGGGGGAGACGCCCGCGATCCGGGTCGCCTCGCGCACGGCCACGGCCGCCGGCCCGCCCGTGCGCGCAAGGTCCAGGCCCGCCTCGACGAGCGCGGCGCGCAGGTCGCCATGGTGATAGCTAGGAGAAACCTGTGGCACCCCTTGCACCCCCTCGAACGCTGACTTACCCTAGACGGGTTCGCGATGTGAACGGCGTTTACATGCTAGCGCTGATGTGAGGATGGGCACCAGGCGTACACCAGGGGAGAGGAACGCATGGCGGAGCTGGCGATCGAGACCACGGGTCTCGTGAAGACGTATGGCGACACGCGCGCGGTCGACGGGATCGATCTCGCGATCGAGCGCGGCGGGGTACACGGGTTCTTGGGGCCCAACGGCGCGGGCAAGACCACCGCTATCAGGATGCTCGCGACGCTCATCAGGCCCGATGCTGGCGAGGCTCGCGTGCTCGGCTACGACATCCGTACGCAGTCCGACGAGGTGCGCTCGCGGGTGGCGCTCACTGGCCAGTTCGCGTCGGTGGACGAGGACCTCACCGGCGCCGAGAACCTGCGCCTCATCGCCAAGCTCTACGGGTTTACCCCCAAGGCGGCGACGCGCCGCAGTGCCGAGCTGCTCGAGGCCTTCGGGCTGGCCGAGGCCGCCGACCGTCAAGTCAAGAAGTACTCGGGCGGCATGCGCCGACGCATCGACATTGCGGCGTCCATCGTCGTGACCCCCGACCTGCTGTTCCTCGATGAGCCCACCACGGGACTGGACCCGCGCAGCCGCAACGAGGTCTGGGACATCATCCGCGCCATGGTGGCCTACGGCACCACGGTGATGCTCACCACGCAGTACCTCGACGAGGCGGACCAGCTCGCGGACAAGATCAGCGTCATCGACAACGGCAAGATCATCGCGGAGGGCACGGCCACGGAACTTAAGGCCTCGGTGGGCTCCGGCATGCTGCACGTGCGCGTGATGCATCGCGCCGACCGAGACGCCGCCCGCGAGATCCTGCTGCGCGAGCTCCAGGTCGACGTCGACATGCCGGCCGACCCGCAGGCACTCACCGCGTCCATCGAGGACCGCGGCCGCGTGACGCGGGCGCTCACGGAGCTCGACGCTGCGGGCATTGGCCTCGCGCAATTCAGCCTCGGCCAGCCCACGCTCGACGAGGTGTTCCTGTCGCTCACGGGCAAGCCCGCGGAGCCGACCAAGGAGGAGGCGGCATGACCACCGATGAGACCACGGCATCGGCCGCAAAGGAAGTGACCGCTACGGAAGCCGCGCCCCAGGCGAGCGCCATCGCGCACGCCCTCGCATCCTCCGAGCGGCCCGCGCGACCCAGCGCCCTGTCGACCTCGGTGACCTTCGGATGGCGCGCGCTGCTCAAGATCAAGCACGTGCCCGAGCAACTCTTCGACGTCACGGTGTTCCCCGTGATCATGACGCTCCTCTTCACCTACCTGTTCGGCGGCGCGATTGCCGGGTCGGTGAGCGCGTACATCGCCTACATCGCGCCGGGCGTGCTGGTGCAGTCGGTGCTGTTCATCACGATGTACACCGGCACCACGCTGCGCACCGATATTGACAAGGGAGTGTTCGACCGCTTCCGCTCGCTTCCTATCTGGCGACCATCACCCCTGGTAGGAATGCTGTTGGGCGACGCGGTCCGCTTCATCGTCGCCTCGATCGTGACATCCATCGTGTGCCTCGCGATCGGCTGGCGCCCTGCGGGTGGCGTGGTCGGAGTGGTGCTCGGTGTGGCGCTGCTGCTGGTGTTCGCGTTCTCGCTGGGATGGATCTGGACGTTCCTGTCGCTCATCCTGCGCACGCCGGGCGCCATCATGGGTGTCGCGAGCTTTGTGCTGATGCCGCTGCTGTTCGGCTCCAACATCTTCGTCGATCCGGCCACCATGCCCGGCTGGCTGCAGGCGTGGGTCAATGTCAATCCGGTGTCCGACCTCGTGACGGGAGTCCGCGCGCTCATGAACGGTGAGCAGATTGGCTCGGAGCTCGCGATCACCCTGGGCTGGTCGGCGGCGCTCGTGGCCGTGTTCGGCTCGCTCACCATGTGGAAATATCGCGATCCTCGCTAAGAATTTTTCGGCCCCGTTAACACGGTTTCGGTGGTCATCGGTGCCATCGCGCATGCGGCAAAATCTTCCGGTGACTTCCGCGCTTGACCTCGAATTTCGCACCTATTTCCGCACTCTCGACGCCGCCCTCGCGGACTTTGAACTTCCGCTCAACGCCGTCGACAAGGTCCGCGAGTTCGTTCACGGTCTGCGCTACGAGCACGTCTACATCCCCGAGTCGCGCGCCTACGTTGCGCTCGAGCCGCTGGGCGCTGACAAGCCCGTTGCTTTCATCACGCCCTTCCACGTGGCGATCCACCCCGAGGGTGGCGAGAGCCAGTTCTTCGAGCTGCCCGGGTTTGCGGCGATGGCCGATGCCGCGGCTGCTTCAGCCGCCGCCGCGCCTTCCGCTGTGGTGGCCTCGGCCACGGTCACCGAGGCTGTCGCGAGCCCCTCGCCCAGCGAGGGAGCGCTTACCAAGGCGAGTGTCGCATCGGCCATCCGCCCCGTGGTCGTCGTGCCCGAGCCGGCCAAGCCGGCCCCGCGCGTGACCAACATGGGCATCGGCAAGCGCGCTGAGATCGCCGAGCTGCCGTGCCCCACGTGCTTCATCGACCTCCCCGCGACGGGAGTCTGCGACCTCTGCGGGTAGCCCGACCGGCCGCCGGTGACACACTGGCGGGATGACGCTCTCGCTCGTGCCCATCGATGTAGCGCGGTTCCCGGAGTGGCAGGAGCGTTGCCGCGCGGAGTACGCGGCCGATCTGGTCGAGACCGGCGAGAGTCCTGAGGCAGCGCAGCGGCATGCCGACGCGTCGTTCGTCGGGGCCTTTCCCTCGGGTGTGCCGACCGCGGACAACGCGGTCTTCGACGTCGTCGCCGAGGGCCTGGGCGTGGTGGGGTACGTCTGGGTCGGTAGCGATGTGTCCGAGGATCCCTCCGCGTGGTGGGTGTGGGACGTGGCGATCGACTCCGAGCATCGGGGACGAGGCTGGGGCCGCTCCGCGATGGAGTTGGCCGAGCAGTACGCGCGGGAGCAGGGCGCCCAGACGCTCGGGCTCAGCGTGTTCGGGTTCAACGTCGCCGCGCGGCGCCTTTACGAGTCGCTGGGGTACGAGACCACCTCGGTGAAGATGCGCAAGACGCTGTAGCTGTGTGCTGCGAGCGTTCGGCGGGCGCCGCGGATAGGTAGGCTTCACGCGTCGCGGAGGCATAGTCCGGGGCGCACCACTTCACCGCGGAAGGCTGTCGATGTACGCGCTGTTGCTTGCCATCATCTATGTGGCGTTCATCAGCCTCGGTCTGCCCGACTCGTTGGTGGGCGCCGGCTGGCCGGTGATGCACTCCGACCTGGGGGTACCCCTCGGTTTTGCGGGCGTCCTCACGACGATCATCGCGGGCGGCACGATCGTGTCGAGCCTCGCCTCGGAGCGGCTGACGCGTCGCTTCTCCGCGGGGTCGGTGACGGCGGTCAGCGTGGGGATGACGGCGGCCGCGCTGGTGGGGTTCTCCCTGTCAGACTCGTTCTGGATGCTCTGCCTGTGGGCGATTCCCTACGGCCTGGGCGCCGGCGCCGTTGACGCGGCCCTCAACAACTACGTGGCGCTGCACTATGCGGCGCGTCACATGAACTGGCTGCACGCGTGCTGGGGGGTGGGCGCCGCGATCAGCCCGTTCGTGATGAGCTTCGCGCTGTCCTCGTCGTCGCTGGGGTGGTCGGGCGCGTACTGGATCATCGGCGGCGTCCAGGCCTTGCTGACCCTTGTGTTGTTCATCAGCCTGCCGCTGTGGGGGCGGGTGAACCCGGCGCGTGCCGCGGTGGAAGCCCAGGGTCTCGAGGGAGCGCCGGTGAACACGGGCCACGTTCCACTGGGCACCGCGCTGCGGATCCGCGGAGTGAAGCTCATCCTCGCGGCCTTCTTCGCCTATTGCGCGCTTGAGAGCACGGCCATCCTGTGGGCTTCCACCTTCCTGGTCGAGGACCGCGGGGTCGAGGCCGCGACGGCGGCCGCGTTCGCCTCGCTGTTCTTGCTCGGTATCACCGCGGGCCGTTTCCTCGCGGGCTTTGTCGCGGACCACGTGGGTGACCGCGCGCTGATCCGCGGCGGCTTCCTTGCGGTGGGCGTGGGCGCGGTGATGATTGCGGTGCCCGTGGGCACGGACGTGCTCGCCCTCGCGGGCCTGGTGGTTGCAGGGCTGGGCTCGGCGCCCATCTACCCGGCGATCATCCACTCCACGCCCGTGAACTTTGGGCGGCAGAATTCGCAGGCGATCATCGGCGTCCAGATGGCCGCCGCGTACACGGGCTCCACGCTCGCCCCGCCGCTGTTCGGGGCGCTGTCCACGTGGCTGGGGCTGTGGATCTTCCCGTTCTTCATTCTGGCGCTCGTGGCGCTGGGGCTCGCGATGTCGGAGCGGCTCAACCGTCGCGTGGATCACGGCGAGCTTGCTGGGGCTCCCGCGGCGTAGTCCTGGCTTTCAGTCGAGCACCGCGATCGCGTCGATCTCGACGAGCGCCTCCGGGCGCCCAAAGGCGGGGACGAGCACCACCACGATCGGGACGGCGTGCATACCCCACACCTCCTGCGAGGCGGCGAAGCCCTCCTGCACGTCCTGGTCCGCCTGGAGGTAGATGGTCATGCGGACCACGTCGTCTTGGGTCGCACCTGCCTCCGCAAGCACGGTGATGAGGTTACGGAGGGCTTGGGCGGTCTGAGTGACGAGGTCACCCTCAATCTGACCGTGCGCATCGGCCCCGTTCTGGCCGCCCACGTAGACCGTGCGTGTGCCTGTGGCGACGACGCCCTGGGAAAAGGCGGGGGAGCGGTGCATGGAATCTGGGTTGAGGTGGGTGATGGACATGGCGGGCCTCCTTCTCTCGACGGTAATCCCGCGGGCTCGGGAGCGCGCGGCGAGGCGTCGGCGTTGAGGCCGTAGACCGTCGTTACTGTGACCGAATGGACGAAAGGAACACGGTGAGCGCTGAGGACTACGCCGTCACACCCCACCCCCAGGCCGCGACGGCCGAGGAGCGCGCGGGGCTGATGGCCGCACCCGTGTTCGGCGAGGTCTTCACGGACCACGTGGCTCGCGCCACTTGGACGCCCGATGCCGGCTGGAGCAACCGTCGGATCGAACCTTTCGCGGATCTTTCGTTGCATCCCGGCGCCACCGTGTTGCATTACGGCCAGCAGGTTTTCGAGGGGCTCAAGGCGTATCGCTGGTCCGACGGCTCGATTCGCCTGTTCCGTCCCGAGGCGAACGCCGCGCGCATGGCGGCGTCCGCGGTGCGCCTGTCGCTCCCGCCCGTGTCGGAGGAGGACTTCCTCGCGTCCATCGAGGCGCTGGTGCGGGTGGACCAGGAGTGGGTGCCCGACAAGGGTGAGGCGAGCCTGTACCTGCGCCCGCTGCTCATCGGCACCGAGCCATCTCTTGCCGTGCGGCCCTCGCGCCAGGTGGAGTACATGCTGCTCGCGTGCCCCGTGGGCTCGTACTTCTCCGGTGGCGTGAAGCCCGTGTCGATCTGGGTCGCGCAGGGCTTCCACCGCGCCGGCGCCGGTGGCACTGGCCAGGCCAAGACCGCGGGTAACTACGCGGCGTCCATGCAGCCGCAGCAGCAGGCGCAGGATCACGGCTGCGACCAGGTGCTCTTCCTCGATGCCCGCGACGATCGCTATATCGAGGAGCTGGGCGGCATGAATGTGTTCGCCGTGCGCCGCGACGGCTCCGTGTGGACGCCGCGCATCACCGGCACGATTTTGGAGGGCGTGACGCGGGACTCGGTGATCGAGTTGCTGCGGGCCTCGGGTCGCGAGGTGGTGGAGCGCGACATCGCTTTGGACGAGTTGCGTGCCGGCATCGAGGACGGGTCTGTGGTCGAGGCGTTCGCGTGCGGCACCGCCGCCGTGGTCACGCCCATCGCGCGCCTGGTGTCGCCCGACTTCGACGTGCTCGTGGGAGACGGCGGCTCCGGCGCGGTGACCTCGTGGCTGCGCGAGACCCTCACCGACATCCAGTACGGCCGCGCGGATGACGCGCTGGGCTGGATGCGCCGGGTCCTGTAGCCGCTACTCCTCGGGTAGGACGTCGCGCTCGTCGAGCAGGCCCAGCTCTACCAGGTTGAGCTCGTGCTCGTGGAAGGTGCTGGCGAAGGTGACCGCGCCCGTCGTCGGGTCGGTCTCGAAGAAGAGCCAGTCCTCGTCTGCGGGGGTGATAGCGGCCTCGAGTGCCTCGGGTGACGGCGACCCGATCGGTGTTGGCGGCAGCCCTTCGTACATGAACGTGTTGTACGGGGTGTCGACGGCCCAACCGTCGTCGGAGATGGTGCGCTCATCGGCGCGCAGGTCGTAGGCCAGCGGCGACTCGATTTGCAGCATCATGCCTGCGTCGAGACGGTTGCGGATGACAGCGGCGACTCCGGACATCGCGCTGGCGTCATCGCCGGCCTCCGCCTGAACTATCGACGCGATCGTGACAGTGTCGTACCACTCATCGCGTGGCACGTCGGTGAAGATCATGATGCGTTCGACACTTCGTGCCAGGGAGGATGCCTGTTGGGTAAGCGTCCCTGCCGCGAACCCTCCCTCTTCGGTGAAGTCGCCGTACACGCCACTCAGGATCCAGCCTTCGGGCTCTCCTTCGGCCTCGTCGGGCAGGCCCTGGACCACGAAGGTGGTCGCTTCTTCGACGTCGGCGTCGTACATATCCGCGAGCCGCTCGATCGTGTTCTCAGCTCGCTCACCGGACTGCACGGTCAGCTTTCCCGTCGGAAGTGGAGACGTGGAGGCGCTCGGCGCCGGTGTCGGCTCGGCGGAACCCGATACGGAAGGTGACGGGGAAGCGGGCGTCAGTGTCGCATCGGCCGCCCGCAGTTGAAAGATTCCGAAGGTGCCGGCGCCGACCACCCCGACCCCCGCGAGGGTCGTGACCCCCGCGCGCACGGAGCGGTCGCGGCGCACGCGGCGGGTCACGGCGCCGTGGCCGTGTGCGAGGTCGGTCGCGGCGAAGCGAGCCGCCCCGTCGCGGGCGATGGCGGACAGCTGGTCGCGTGCGGTGCTCATCGGGTGCCTCCTGCGTGGTGGACGGGGACGGATTCGGGGTCGTCGGTTGGGAAATCTGTGTCGGATACCAGGGGCTTCAGGCGCGCGACGCCGTCGGAGAGGTAGCGCTTGACGGTGCCGGTCGCGAGTCCCAGCTCGGCCGCGACGGATGCGACGGGAAGGTCGTCGAGGTATCTGAGGACTACGCACGCGCGCTCGCGCGCGGGGAGGGTGAGTATCGCGGCGTGGAGGTCGATCGTCTCGGCGGAGCGGGCGGCCGGGTCCGTGACGGCGGCCGACGCGCCGGCGAAGTCTCCCTCGTCGCCCGGGTGGCGTTGGGGGCGGGCCGCGCGACGGCGGTGGGAGTCGATGAAGGCCGTGGAAATCGCGCGCTTGACATACGCGTGCGCCTCGTTGACGGTGCCCGAGCGGCGGTTCACGCGAAAGGTGCGGACCAAGGCGTCCTGGAGCAGGTCCTCGGCGTCGTCGGCGTCGCCCGTGAGGACGTACGCGTAGCCGAACAGCGCCGCGGCCCGCTCATGCATCAGCGCGTCGAGGGTGTCCTTCCACCTGCTCATCGGTTCCTCCTAGGCGTCATGCTGGCACGAACGCAGCGCGTCGTCCCCAGGTTGGGGTGGGTGGCGAGGTTTTTCACAGATGGCCGATGCGGTGGCGCTTTGCGTACGCGAAGCGGCTTAGCCTGGGCGCACCATGAGCGACGACACCCTGGCCTACACGGTCACCCGCAGGCGACAGCAGCGCCGCATGATCCTGCGCGTGCGCCCGGACGGATCGCTGCGCGTGACGGCGCCCGCGGGCGCGTCGAGGACGGCGGTCCACGACTTCGTGACGCAGAACGTCGGCTGGATCGACCGCAAGCGTGAGGAGCTCAAGGCGTTGCCGCAGGGGATCCAGCGGGGGAGCGAGGACTTCGAGCAGGCGCGAACGGAGATCCTGGTCGCGCTCGAGGAACTCATGCCGCTGTGGTGCGAGCGGATGGGCGTCGAGGTCGCGCCGCGCGTCTCGATCAAAGTGATGACTTCGCGGTGGGGATCGTGCAACGCGACCCTCAACAAGATCAACCTCAGCGCCGAACTCGCTCGTCGGGGCCGAGATGCGCTCGAGTATGTGCTGGTGCACGAGCTCGCCCACCTGTTCCACCAGAACCACGGCCCCGGCTTCTACGCGCTGATGGACGCGCAGCTGCCCGACTGGAAGGCGAGGCGTACGGCGCTGAGGCGTAAGCAGTAGGCGAGTGGGGCATCGGCCGGATTCTGTGGGCCGTGATACCACGGTGATACCGTGAAGGGATGGCGATGACACTGCGGACCACCCCCGAGCAAGACGCGGCCATCGAGGCCCTGGCCAAGAGGTGGGGGGTCTCGAAAACAGAGGCGATCCTGCGTGCGGTCGAGGAGGCCTCGAACGGGAACTCCACCGATGACGCGTTCATGGCCGCGTACGAGGACGTCAGCACGCGTTACCGCGACGCTCTCGACAGGCTCGGAAGCGTGTGATGCCCCGTCAGGTGTTGTATCCCACCTTCACCATCGCGGTGAAAGTCATCGCACGTGAGGGCATCGGACCCATCCGTGACGAGGGGCTGCTGACCTCCGCGCTGGAACGTCCCGCGACCACGGTGATGGGTGAGGATGCGTACGTGGGGATCCCGCTCAAGGCGGCCGCGCTGATGCACTCGCTGTGCCTCAACCATGCGCTCGTCGACGGGAACAAGCGCATTGCCGCACTGATGGCAGTGATGTTTCTCGAGGTCAACGGTGTCCGGTGCTCGTTGAGCAACGACGAGCTCTTTGATCTCACGATGGAGGTCGCCTCGGGCGCGACCCGTGAACTGGAGGACATCGCTAAGCGGCTGGTGACGGCGCCGCGGTAGATCAGCTGCGGTGTGCGCCTACGCTGCGCCCTCGACTTCGGACTCGGTGAGTTCGCCCGTGGGGACCTCGAGGATGAGGCTTTCGGTGCCGTCGTAGGCAAGCGGGATGCGCAGGTAGTCGCGATGCGGAGCGCCCGTGCGTAGCGCCGTGACGTACTCGTCGCCGTTGAGGATGGTGGTGCCCTCGAGGGCGTCGCCTGGGCCGAGCGTGACCGTTCCCGCGTCCGATGTCAGCAGCGTGAAGCGCTCGGAGTCCGTGATCCACAGGTCCTTGGCCACCAGGGCGATGCCGTCGTTGCCGCCGAGGGTGTCGGTGCGCAGATCGGGAATCTCGAATGCGGGGGCGATGGCGGCGGCGTCGACTTCGAGCGGCAGGTCCGAGACGTTGGTGACTGTCCAGTGCGCGTCGACCGTGGCGGTCGAGGTCGAATTGCCGTCGAATGTCAGGTCCATGCTCGCGTCAACGAGGGGCGCCTGCCCCACCCACACGGCGTCGCACTCGTCCATCACGATCGCGTAGGCGGGCTCACCGTCGACGCCGCTCGCGGTGTCGCGCGGCCCGTCGCCCGCAGCCCACGTGCACCGCATAGCGGCCTGGGTGTCGTCGCGGGTCTCCGGATCGGTCTGGCTACGCGACGTCGCGGTCGTGAGCAGGGAGGATGACGCAGGCTCGGCCTCCGTCGCGCCAGCGCCGCTCCACAACGTCGCACCGACGGCTATCGCGGCGACGGCCGACATCGACGACGCCGCGAGCGTGACGGCGCGGCGCCTGCGCGCACGTGAGACGGCCACGAGGCCCTCGGTCGGATCAGCGCCCAAGCGAGTGTCGGAGAACGCCTGGGCCTCGTCATCGATGAGGGCCGTGAGGCCCCGGCTGAGGTGCTCGCTCATCGCTGGCCTCCCTTCTGTGTGGTGCGAACCGCGACAGGTAAGTGATGGCCTCCGCCGGCCACGGCATCGGCCGTCTGGAGCCCCAAGCCGAGGCTGGCGTCCTGAAGCTTGGCCACCGCGTCGGACAGGTATTTACGGACGGTGCCGGCCGCCAGGCCGGTCTCCTCGGCGATGGCGACGGCACTGAGGCCGTCGACGTAGCGCATGACGATGCAGGTGCGTTCGCGGGGCGAGAGGGTGTTGAGGGCCGATGCGAGGGCGTCCCTGTCCGCGATAGCGCCGGCATGATCTGGGGTGGGGGAGTCGGGGAGTGTCGCGGTAGGGGTCGCGGGGCGGGTCTTCCTCCGGCGGCTCGTATCGATCGCGGCGGTCTGCATGGCGCGCTTGACGTAGGCGTGTGCCTCGTTGAGGGAGACGTCACCGCGCCCGCGCCGAAAGCTGCGGACGAGTGCGTCCTGCAGGAGGTCCTCGCCGGCGTGGCGATCACCGGTGAGGGCGACCGCGTAGCCGAAGAGGGCCGGGCCACGCTCGCGGATCAGCGCCTCCACGATGCGCGCCCACGGCGCCGGCGTCCGCGACATCAGGTCCCCCTTGATCGTTCTGGCGATGGTCTCACCAGGTAGTACGCACGGGGGCGTGGAAACGCGGGGGTGCTGCCTGGTTCGGGCGTCACGGGCCGCCGTTGGCGGCGCATTTTGCGTCGTCCCCAGGTCCTGGCGCGGGGTAAGTTTTCCACAGATTTCGGGTATCTAGCAGGGATGTCGGTGGTGCGCGGGAGACTGGTGTCATGAACTTCTCGACCGCCGAGCTCGACCGTACTGTCGCTGTCGCGCGCTCGTTCGAGGGCGACGATTTGGGTTCGACGCCCGCGAACCGGCTGGTCGAACTCCAAAGCGCCCTGGTGCAGGTGCGTCGCATGACGGAAGTGGCGCTGGGTGAGGTGGCGGGGGAGTTGGCGCGGCGTTCGGATCCTGCCGAGTGTCTCCAAGGGGTGGCCCGTAAGCGTGGTTTCGCGTCGCCTGGCCAGATGTTGGCCGATGCTCTGGGTGGCTCCGAGGCTGAAGCGCAGAGGATTTTGGCCGTCGCCGATGCGACACGGCCACGCCAGAGCGAGCCCGGTGAGGCCGGCGTGGACGCGGGTGGGGACGCGGGTGGGGACGCGGGTGCGGATGGTCCTGGCGCGACCACGCGTGCGGCACCGCATTTCCCTGTGCTCGCTGAAGCCGTAATGTCGGGGGCGCTGTCGATGGAGGCCGCCGCGGTGATTACCCGCGCCTTGGAACGTATCGAGCAGGTCGCACCCGACAAGATCGTCGCGGTGGAGCAGAAGATCGTGGCGAAGGCGTGCAGCCTGAGTCTGCGAGACATTCGTCGCATGCTGCTGGCCGAGGAAGCGTGGCATCGACCCAAGGACGTGGAGGAACGTGATCGTGTCGCGTTTGAGAACCGGTACGTGCAGATCAAGGATGAAGCCGACGGCTCGGTTGGGATCCATGCCCGCCTGGACGTGTCCACCGCCGCCCCGATTGTGACGCTCCTCAAGGGTGCGGTAAAGCAAGTGATGCGGACCCGACGTGACAACGCCCAGAAGAAGGGCAAGATCGGGATGGACTTCACCGAGGACGACCGCACCCCCGGCCAAATCCACGCCGACGCCCTCTCGGCTGCCGCACGGCACAGTTTGGGCTGCACGGAAGTGCCCACCGGTGTGACCACCACCATCGTGCTGCGCACCGACATCGACGCCGTCGAGACCGGTGTGGGCTGCGCATCCGTGGACGGTATCGATTCACCCATCTCGGTGGGCACCCTGCGACGCATGGCCGTCGACATGGAGGTCCTACCCATGATCATGGGCGGCGAGAGTGTTCCCCTGGACGTGGGCTGGAAAGACCGACTGTTCTCCACCGAAATCAAACTCGCCCTGGTCGAACGTGACGGAGGCTGCTCCTGGTGTCACGCCCCACCCAGCTACTGCGAAGCGCACCACATCCGATGGTGGATCAACGGCGGACAAACCGACCTCTCCAACGGTGTCCTCCTGTGTGTGAGCTGCCACCATCGCATCCACCACGGCGGCTGGGACATCGATATCCGCGGCACCCAAGTGTGGTTCATCCCACCGGCCTCCATCGACCCCGACCGCACCCCCCGCATCGGCGGCAAAGCCCACTACGAACTCGAACCCGCCACCTAGCGTTCGGGGGAGCACTCTGCCTGCGAGAGCTCGCAGGCCGTGTCCTATGGAGCGGTCAGGGACTCGGCATCGACGCTGGCAGATCTTGACGCCTGTGCCATACTGGCCCCGATGCACACCGCGATCATCATTCCGTAGCGCGTCGGCGATACCCTCCCGACGCGCTAGCCTCCCGTACCTGGGGGGCTTTTTTGTTGGGAAGGTGTTGCCCAGGCGACACGGTGTGAAGCAACCAGCCTTCGGGAGGCACCCCATGACGGATCTCACGGTCGAGGTCTACGACACCACCCTGCGCGACGGCGCCCAGCAGGAGGGCATGAACCTCTCGGTCGCCGACAAGATGGCGATCGCGCCCCTGCTCGATGAGCTCGGTGTGGGCGTCATCGAGGGTGGCTGGCCCGGTGCCGTGCCGAAGGACACCGAGTTTTTTGGGCTCGCCGCCAAGGAGCTGTCGTTCAAGCACGCCCAGCTTGCTGCCTTCGGCATGACCCGCAAGGCCGGCACCACCGCCGCCTCCGACCCCCAGGTGCGCGCCCTCCTGGACTCCGAGGCGCCCATCATCACGCTGGTGTGCAAGGCCGACATCCGCCACGCCGAGCGCGCCCTGCGCGTCAGCCCCGACGAGAACCTCGCCATGATCGAGGAGACCTTCGCGTTCCTCACCGGCGAGGGGCGCCGCGTCATCATGGATGCCGAGCACTTCTTCGACGGCTATCGCTTTGACGCCGACTACTCGGTGCGCGCACTCCAGGCCGCCGTGAATGGCGGCGCCGACACCCTGTGCCTGTGCGACACCAACGGCGGCATGCTGCCTGACGACGTCGCCGAGATCGTCCGCGCCGTCCGCGGCCAGGTGGACCTGCCCCTCGGCATGCACGCCCACAACGACTCCGGCTGCGCCGTCGCCAACTCGATGGCCGCCGTGGCCGCCGGCGCCACCCACGTGCAGGGCTGCATCAATGGCTACGGCGAGCGCACCGGCAACGCCGACATCATTTCGGTGGTCGCCAACCTCGAGATCAAGAAGGGCCTCACGGTCTTGAAGGGCGACGGGCTTACCGAGGCGACCCGCATCGCGCACGCGATCTCCGAGATCACCAACATCGCCCCCTTCGCCCGGCAGCCCTACGTGGGCGCGAGCGCCTTCGCCCACAAGGCCGGCCTTCACGCGAGCGCCATCCGCGTGGACCCCGACCTCTACCAGCACACTCAGCCCGAGAAGGTCGGCAACGGCCTGCGCATGCTGGTGTCCGACATGGCGGGCAGGGCCAGCATCGAGCTCAAGGGCAAGGAGCTCGGCTTCGACCTCGAGGGCCAGGGGGAACTGCTGGGCCGCGTCACCGACCGCGTCAAGCACGCCGAGGCCGCCGGCTACACCTTCGACGCCGCCGACGCATCGTTCGAGCTCCTGCTGCGCTCCGAGCTGGGCGAGGACAACGCCTTCTGGGACGTCGAGACCTGGCGCGTCCGCGTCTCGTCGAAGCCCGGTGACCCCACCGACGCCGACGCCGAGGCCGTCATCAAGCTCCACGCCGGCGGCGACCGCATTGTCGCCGTGGGCGAGGGCAACGGTCCCGTCAACGCCCTCGACCACGCCCTGCGTACCTCCCTCAAGGGCGCCTACCCCGAGATCGGGGACTTCGAACTGAGCGACTTCAAGGTGCGCATCATGGAGGCCAGCCACGGCACCGACGCCGTCACCCGCGTCCTCATCACCACGGTCCACCGCGAGACCGGCCGCACCTGGCGCACCGTCGGCGTGGGCCCCAACATCATCGAGGCCGCCTGGGAGGCGCTCGTCGACTCGCTCGTATACGGCCTGCTGAAGGCCGGCGTCGAGCGGCGCTAAATCACATCAGTCGGCCGATGCCGTGGCGAGGCCCGTACGTGGGCCCGCCACGGCATCGGCCGTCCGTGTGTCTTGAGCGTCCGCAAACGGCGAGACAATGGTGAGCATGCACGGTGAATACAAGGTTCCTGGCGGCAAGCTCGTCATCGCGGACGTCGAGGCCGACGGCGACACCCTCTCGCGCGTGGTGATTTCGGGGGACTTCTTCCTCGAGCCCGCCGAGGCGATCCACGACATCCGCCTGGCCCTCACGGGCATGCGCGCCTCCGCGAGCGTCGCCGACCTCGCCGCTGCCGTCCAGCGCGCCGCCGGCCCCGACGCGCACTTTGTGGGCTTCAGCCCCGAGGCCGTCGCGATTGCCGTGCGCCGCGCCCTTGGTCACGCCACCGGCTGGCACGACCACACCTTCGAGGTCCTGCACGACGAGCCGCGCGCGCCGCACCTGCAGATGGCGATCGACGACGTGCTGTCGCGCCGCGTAGCCGACGGCCGCCGCGCCCCCACCCTGCGCATCTGGGAGTGGGCCTCGAACGCGGTCATCATCGGCTCGTTCCAGTCGCTCACCAATGAGGTCGACCCCGAGGGTGCGGCCAAGCACGACATCACCGTCACTCGCCGCGTCTCCGGCGGCGGCGCGATGTTCGTTCAGCCTGGTAACACCATCACCTACTCGCTCTCTGTGCCTCCTTCGCTGGTGGAGGGGCTGAGCTTCGAACAGTCCTACGCGTTCCTCGACGACTGGGTCCTGGGTGCGCTCGCCGACGTGGGCATCAAGGCGCGCTACGTGCCGCTGAACGACATCGCCTCCGAGCACGGCAAGATCGCCGGCGCCGCGCAGAAGCGCTACGCCTCCGGTGCCGTCCTCCACCACGTGACCATGGCCTACGACATCGACGCGGACGCGATGATGGAGACCCTGCGCATTGGCCGCGAGAAGATGTCCGACAAGGGGACCAAGAGCGCGAACAAGCGCGTGGACCCGCTGCGCAGCCAGACCGGCATGGCGCGTAAGGACATCATCGACGCCTTCCTCGCGCACTTCTCGGGCCGCTACTCGACCCACGCCGGCGCCGTCACCCCCGACGAGCTCGCCGAAGCCGAGGCGCTCGTGGAGTCGAAGTTCTCGACCGACGAGTGGATTGGGCTGGTGCCGTAGCGCCCTGCGTTAGGCGACCGCCACACCCAGCAGCGAACCGATCGCCCAGGTGATGGCCATCGCGAGCGTTCCGCCCGCGATATTGCGCAGCACCGAGCGCAGTCGGGGGGAGTGGGCCCAGCGCGCTGCCTCGTAGCCCGTGATGGCCAGCGCAACGATGACGGCCACGTAGGTCGCGGGGATCTGCCAGGCCGTGGGCGCCAGCAGGATGGTCAGCAGCGGCAGCAGTCCGCCCGCGCTGAAGGCCAGCAGCGAGGCCCAGCCGGCGTGCCAAGGGTTCGTGATCTCGTCGGGGTCGATTCCCAGGTGCATGCGGGCGTGGATCGCGACCGGATCGTGCGCGGTCTGCTCCTGCGCGGCCTTGCGGGCCGTCTCCTCGCTCATGCCCGTCTCCATGTTGAGCTCGACGAGCTGCTCGAGCTCCCACTCCGGGCGCACCTGGTGCCAGCGGTGCTCGCGGCGCAGCTGCTGCTTCTCGGCGTCGGACTGCGAGCTCACCGACACGTATTCGCCGACCGCCATCGACAGCGCGCCCGCGGTGAGGCCGGCGACACCGGCTGCCAGAATCGCGCCGTGGTTGTCGGGGGTGGCCGCGGCGACACCGATGACGAGACCCGCGATCGACACGATGCCGTCGTTCGCTCCGAGCACCGCGGCGCGCAATGCATTGAGCCGTCGGGTGACGGCGTCCTCGTCGATGTGATGGGTTCCTGCGGGCGTCATGAAACCAGGTTAGGCCGATGCGGTGGTCGCCCGCTAGGAAGGCAAGCCTTTCTTAAGTGCCCCCGAAATGCCTGGTAGAAGGCCCGAACTTGAGTTTTCGGGGGCCCCAAGAATGGCGGTTGTTGCCCAGCTGGTTCGGCTACTGCGGGCCTACCGCTATGACCTCGATCACCGGTGCTCCCGCCTCGTCCGAGGCCTCGAGATCCACCAGCGCCGTGATCGCCCAGTCGTGGTCGCCCGCCGGATCCGCCAGCACCTGACGCACCAGCCAGGTGCCCTCCGGGAGGGCACCCTCCGCGGTGGCCGCCAACGCCGCCTGCGCGCGCCCCTCGGCGTGGTCGCCGCCGGGCTCCACGAAGGTGAGCAGCGCCGCCGAGCGGGCGTCGGGGCCGATGTCGATCGCATCGTCTCCCTGCGCCTCGAAGAGCGGGTCAAGGGCGTCGCGCCACGCATCGGCCGTCCACCCGGAGCGCCCGTCGAGCGCGCCCAACGCCGTGTAGTCCTCGCGAGCGGCGAGCTCGACCCGGCGGAACATCGCATTGCCGACCAGGCGGCGCAGCACCCGCGGGTTGCCCGTCATGGGGCGCGCCGGGCCCGCCATCGCCGGGGTGAGCCCCGCGGAGGCGGGGTCGGCGTCGTCGGCGACCACGGCATCGGGATTCATCAGGCGTTCCCACTCGTCGAGCAGGGACGAGTCCGTGGAGCGCACCACCTCGCCCAGCCAGTCCGTGATCGCCTCGACCTCGTCGGTGCGGTGCTCCTCGGGGACCGTCTGGCGCATTGCGCGGTAGGCCTCCGCGAGGTAGCGCAGCACCACACCCTCGGTGCGCTCCAACCCGTAGACCGAGACCAGGTCGCCGAAGGACATCGCCTTCTCGAGCATGTCGCGCACCACGGATTTGGGGGAGAGCTCCGCGTCGAGTACCCACGGGTTGGCGCGGCGGTAGGTGATGAAGGCGGGCTCGAGGAGATCGGCGAGCGGACGGGGCCACGTGACCTCCTCCATGAGTTCCATGCGCTCCTCGTACTCGATGCCGTCGGCCTTCATCGCCGCGATCGCCTCTCCTCGGGCCGCATGCTGCTGTGCGATGAGGACCTGGCGCGGGTCCGACAGGGTCGACTCGATCACCGAGACCACGTCGAGGGCGTGATCGGGCGACTCGACGTTGAGCAGGTCCATCGCGGCCAGCGCGAAGGGGGACAACGGCTGGTTGAGGGCGAAGTTGCGAGGGACGTCCACCACCAGACGCATGGTGGGGCGTTCCCCACGCGGGTGCGTCGGGTCCGGGACACGCAGCTGCTCGACCACGCCCGCGATCTTGAGCGAGCGCGCGATGCGTAGGGCCTGGCGCGCGTGAGCGGAGCGCTGGGCGTCGGTCTCGTGGAGAGCGGCCAGGAGGTCGCGCATGGCGAGCACCGGGTCCTGCGGCTCGCGGTCGAGCCACGGGTTGGCCTGGCCGCGCGCGAGGATGTTGAGCACCATCGCGTGCGTGACGGCGAAGCGGCTGGTAAGTGGCTCGGGCTCGGCTTCGCGCAGGCGCTCGAAGGTGGCATCGGTCCAGTTCACCGAGCCCTGCGGGGCCGACTTGCGGACGATCTTCTTGCGCTTCTTGGGGTCGTCGCCGGCCTTCAGCAGTGCCTTGCGGTTCTCGATGACGTGCTCGGGGGCCATGACGAGGACGTCGCCCTCGGTGTCGTAGCCGGCGCGGCCCGCGCGGCCCGCGATCTGGTGGAACTCGCGGGCGCTCAGGTGGCGCATCCGCTCGCCGTCGTATTTCACGAGGCTCGTCAGCAGCACGGTGCGGATGGGGACGTTGATGCCGACTCCGAGGGTGTCGGTGCCGCACACGACCTTGAGCAGACCTTGCTGGGTGAGGCGCTCGACGATGCGCCGGTACTTGGGCAGCATTCCCGCGTGGTGGACGCCGATGCCCGCGCGCAGGAATTTACTTAAGGTCTTACCGAATCCTGTGCCGAAGCGGATGCCGTCGAGGGCATCTGAAATGGCCGCGCGCTCCGCCTTGGTGGCGACCTGCATGCTCAGCAGCGCCTGCGCACGCTCGACGGCGTCCTTCTGCGTGAAGTGGACGATGTACGCCGGGGACTTGCCGGATTCCACGAGCCGTTCGACGACCTCGGGCAGCGGCTCGAGGATGTACTCGAAAGTCAGCGGCACGGGGCGCTCGGCAGTGGTGACCTCGGCGACGGCGCGGCCGGTGCGGCTCTCCAGGTCCTCCACGAGCCACGAGGTGTCGCCCAGCGTGGCCGACATCAGCACGAACTGCGCCTTCGGCAGCTCCAGCAGCGGCACCTGCCACGCCCAGCCGCGCTGGGGGTCGGCGTAGAAGTGGAACTCGTCCATGACGACGATCGACGCCTCGGTCGCCGCACCGTCGCGCAGGGCCAGATTGGCAAGAATCTCGGCCGTGCAGCAGATGATGGGAGCGTCGGCATTGACCGCTGAGTCGCCCGTCATGAGCCCCACGTTCTCGGACCCGAACAAGTCGATGAGATTGAAGAACTTCTCGCTTACCAGGGCCTTCAGCGGCGCCGTGTAGTAGGTCCGCGCTCCCTTGCCCGCGCGCTCGGCGGCCAGCGCCGCGAAGTGGGCGCCCGCCGCGACCAGCGACTTTCCCGATCCCGTGGGGGTGGCGAGAATGACGTGCGAGCCGGAGACGATCTCCATGAGCGCCTCGTCCTGGTGCGGGTACAGCGGCAGACCCGTGTCGGCCGCCCAGGTGGCGAAGGCCTCGTAGAGGGCGTCGGGGTCGGGTGCCTGCCCTGTGTCGGTGGCAGGCAGGGCGGCGAGCAGCGGGGCGGTGGTGCTCATGCGGTCCGCTCGTCCGTACCGTCCGGGCGTGACCCCATCACGGCCGTCCCCACCCGGATCATGGTCGCGCCCTCGGCGATCGCCCATTCCAGGTCGCCCGACATGCCCATCGACAGCTGCCACGCGCTCGACAAATCAATTGCGCCACGTTCGGAGGAAATCAGGGCCGTATCCCTGATCTCTCGCAGCACCCGATAACCGGCCCGGACATCGGCCTCGACTGGCGAGTTCAGCCCGATCGTCATGAAGCCGACCACCTCGAGCGCAGGCAGCGACTGCACGGCCGCCGCGAGCGACAGCGCCGCCGACGGCGCGACCCCCGCCTTCGACTCCTCGCCCGAGACGTTGACCTGGATCATCACCTGCAGGTCGCGCTCGGCCTCGAGGCACAGCCGCGACAGCCGTTCGGCAAGCTTCAGCGAGTCCACCGTCTGCACGCACGCCGCGTACTCGACGGCGATCGCCGCCTTGTTGCGCTGCAGCTGGCCGATGACGTGCACCACGGCCCCCGCCTCTCGCAGCGCCTCGCCCTTCTCGGCGAGCTCCTGCATGCGCGACTCGCCTACGAGCCGTGCGCCACCAGCGACCGCGCCTGCCGCAGCACCCGCATCCCACGCCTTCGTCGCCACCAGCACCTGCACGCCCGAGCCCGCGCGCCCGCACGCGGCCTCCGCGACGTGGACGCGGGCGCGCACGTCGGCAAGCGCCGCCGCGTAGTCGTGGTCGAGCGGGGTAGAAGCGAGACTCATGAGCCCTTCCCAATAAACGCGGTCGAGGCGCCCGTGAGGCGCACCAGGTCGGCAGGGGCCAGCGAGACGTCGAGCCCGCGCCGCCCTCCGGAGACATAAACGGTGTCGAAATCGAAGGCAGAAGAATCCAACACCGCCGGCAGTCGCTTGCGCCCGCCCAGCGGCGAGATGCCGCCCACCACGTAACCCGTCGCACGTTCCGCGACTGCCGGCTCAGCCATCGAGGCCTTTTTCGCCCCCGCCGCGCGCGCCGCGGCCTTGAGGTCGAGCGATCCCGAGACGGGCACGATACCCATGGTGAGCACACCATCGGCCTCGAAGCACAGCGTCTTGAACAGCTGCTGGGGGTCCACGCCGAGCTTCTCGGCAGCTTCAAGCCCATAGTGCTGGGCAGCAGGATCATGCTCGTACGAGTGAACGCCGTGCGGAACGCCCTCGCGCTCCAGCAACGCCAGCGCCGGGGTGCCGGTGGGTGCAGTGCGGGCCATGGCCCCCATTGTGTCCTATCGTTTCGGGGTGACTTCCGACGCCCCCGCACACGTGGACATGTGGACCGACGGCGCCTGCAAAGGCAACCCCGGCGTGGGCGGCTGGGGCACCCTCATGGTGTGGAACGGCCGCGAGAAGGAGATCTTCGGCGGCGAGCGCGAGACCACCAACAATCGCATGGAGCTCACCGCCGTGATCGAGGGCCTCAAGCTCCTGAAGCGTCCCTGCCAGATCACGCTCCACGTCGACTCCCAGTACGTCATGAACGGCGTCACCAAGTGGATTCACGGCTGGAAGCGCAACGGCTGGAAGACCGGCGACAAGAAGCCCGTGAAAAACAAGGAGCTCTGGATCGAGCTCGACGAGCAGGTCGCCCGCCACGACATCAAGTGGGTGTGGGTCAAGGGCCACGCCGGTGACCCCGGCAACGAGCGCGCCGACGCCCTCGCCAACAAGGGCGTCGACCAGGCGCGCCGCGGCTAAGCCCATGACCCTGCCCGCCACGATCGCCTCACCGGTCGAGGTGCGCACCGAGATCAAACGCTCCGTGTTCCTCGCGTCGCTGACTCCCGTCAGCTCCGTTGGGGCGGCCGATGCCGTGGTCGCCTCGATCCGCAAGGCCCACTGGGATGCGCGACACCACTGCGCCGCGTTGATTGTCGGCCCCCTCGGCGAGCGCCAGCGCTCGAGCGACGACGGCGAGCCCGCCGGGACTGCCGGGGTGCCCATGCTCGAAGTGCTGCGCCATCGGGAGGTGACGGATGTGGTCGCGGTCGTCACCCGGTGGTTTGGCGGGGTGAAGTTGGGCGCCGGCGGACTGGTGCGCGCCTATGGCTCCGCGGTCGCGGCGGCCCTCGACGAGGCGCAGTGGGTGGACCGCGTGCCGCTCACCGCGCTGAGTCTCGACGTCCCGCATGCCGACGCCGGTCGCGTCCTCGCGAGCCTGCACACCTGGGCCGACGCCCACGGGGCGGTCCTCGACGAGCCGCGTTACGGCGCGGTCGCGACCCTCGGCCTGCGCGTCGCGCCCGAGGCAGTCGATGCCGCCCGCGCGGAGGTCGCCGCGATCACCGCGGGAGCCGTCGAGGCGGCCGTGGGGGAGACCGCCATCGTCGACCGTCCTCGGTGACACGGCCGAAACCTGCGATGGGCCAGGATGTCCCCATGACGACCGACGCCCGCACCGCCGGCATGCCCCTGCTGGTGATCCTTGGCCTGGTGTGCCAGGAGGCCGGCGCCGCCGTCGCGGTCACCCTCATGCCCCAGGTGGGCCCGTGGGGAGTCATCGCCATGCGCCTGGTGTTCTCGGCGCTCGTGCTGGTGCCGCTTGCCGTGGTGAGCCTCAGGCGCGGCGGCCGCATCCACTGGCCCACCGTCGTGGCCTTCGGCGTGGCGCTCGCGGGCATGAACACGTTCTTCTATCTCGCGCTCGAGCGCATCCCGCTCGGCATCACCGTCACGATCGAGGTGTTGGGCCCCCTCGTGCTCAGCGTGGTGGCGAGCCGCTCGTGGGCGGGAGCCCTGTGGGCCGCGCTCGCGGCCACCGGCGTGGCGCTTCTCGGTGGTGGCGCGCACGATCTGGATCTCGTGGGCGTCGCCTTCGCCGTCGGCGCCGCCGTGATGTGGGCCGCGTACATCCTCACCGCCCGTGCCGCCGGAGCCGCGATGCCGGGCGTGGTGGGGCTCGCCTTCGCCATGGTCGTGGGCGCCGTGCTGA
Source organism: Demequina sp. NBRC 110051 (assembly GCF_002090055.1). GTDB lineage: Bacteria > Actinomycetota > Actinomycetes > Actinomycetales > Demequinaceae > Demequina. The sequence goes on along the minus strand of NZ_BBRH01000017.1, from coordinate 34,140 downwards.
CCCTGCCCGTCGCGATCGGCGTGGTGGGCGCGGCCCTGTGGCACCCAGGGGCGCTCGCGCTCGGACTCGCCGTCGCGGTGCTGTCCTCGGCCGTTCCCTACGGGATCGAGCTCACCGCCCTGCGCCGCATGAAGGCGGAGACGTTCGCCATCCTGCTCGCTCTCGCGCCCGCCATCGCGGCCCTCGCCGGGCTCATCCTTCTGGACCAGCGCCTCACGTGGGCCGTGGCGGCCGGCATCGCGTTGGTGACGGTCGCGGGTGTGGGGGCCGTCGCATCGGCCGGTCGTCGGGCGGTCCCCGCCGCCGAGGAAATTGCCGTCGAGGCGACCGCCGAGAGCACACGGTAGGGGGGCGTGACTGGTAGTGCATGCGCGCTGCCGGTCATGGTTTTGACGGTCATCCGAAGGAATTTCAAATGTTTTCTGTCGGGGTCTTGACGGAAAAAAACTGAACCCGCAGGATCGTCCGCATGTCGACGATGACTGGAGCGCACACACAGGTGCGCCGTACCCACGAGGTTCGAGTGCTTGACGCGTTGCGTCAGCACGGCGCGATGAGTCGATCCGAGCTCGCGAGGCGAGTGGGGCTGTCGCGCACGACCCTGTCGGACATCACCGCCGATCTGCTACTCAGAGGAGCGATCGTCGTCGCCGACACTGACGCAGCCGTGCGCTCCGGAAGTGGACGTCCGGCTGAGCGGCTTGCTGTCGACCCTGCCTCGGGCCAGTTTCTCGGCGTCGACTTCGGTCACCGTCGGGTCACCGTGGCGATCGCGGATGCCTCTCACAACATCCTCGCGGAAGGGGCATGTCGCTATGAGAGCGATGCGAACTGGGAACGGCGGCTCGCCGCAGCGTACGGACTTATCGACGACCTCGCGACCCGCAACGGCGTGCACCTGTCGGACCTTCAAGCAATCGGCATCGGAGTGCCGGGGCCCTACACCTATGCATGCGAGGGTGCGCCAACAGTGACGTGGAAGAAGCAACTGGCGCCCGACGGAGTTGACCGTGCTTTCGAACAGCGCTTCGGCGCCCCGGTCATGGTCGACAACAACACGCGCCTCGCCGCTCTGGCTGAAGCTATCGCTGGGCCGTCGGCGGCCGACGACCTGATCTACGTGAGGCTGTCCGATGGCGTCGGGGGTGGTCTCATCGTCGCTGGCCGGCTTGTCATGGGAACGCGCGGTTACGCCGGTGAGCTAGGCCACGTGAATGTTGACCCTCACGGTGCAAGGTGCCAATGCGGCAAGCGTGGGTGCCTCGAGACGGTGGCATCCGTTCCCGCCATCCTCGGAACGTGCCGGGCCAACGGGCTCGACGTCGAGACGCTCGACGACCTGGCTGAGGCGGTGCGCATCAGTGATCCCGTCGCCGAGCGAGTGCTGCGTGACGCGGGTGGGGCCCTGGGGCGCGTGCTCGGCGGGGCAGCGATGACGCTCAATCCCGATGAAGTGGTCATCGGCGGCGAGATTGTTCACATCGCCCCGGTCTTGGTCGAGCAGGCGGCCTCGACATTGCGGTACGAACTGTCGCCCATCCCCACCGACCAGACACAGACTGTGCGCGCCGCGCTGCTGCGTGACAACGATGGAGCCGTCGGCGCCATCGCCTCCTTGTTCCACCAGTCCCCCCTGGCAGCTGCCTACTCGGCCGTGGCGCCGAGTGGTCGCCGCCACCCGCACGAAGGAGTGTGAGATGACCTGCCAACGCCATGCATCGAAAGGTCGTCGGTGCCCATGAATAGTCTTTCGGAAGCCCCGCAGGGGGTCGACTCGTCGCCGGTGTCTGGCTCCGGTGCAGCGCGGCCCAGTTCTCCCTCATCCCGAGGCCGCGTGCGACGGGTGATGTCGAAGCGCACCCGTATGTACCTCTACAACGCGATCTCGATTGTCGCGGGAATCGGAATCTGGTGGCTGCTTGCGCTGAGCGGGCTCCAACTCCCGACCCCTCCAGAGGTCGTCGAGGCCGCCGCTCGGATGTGGTCTGCAGGAATCATTCAGGAGGACGTCCTGGCAAGCCTGCAGCGTGTGCTCATCGGATTCATCCTGGGTTCTGCCGCTGCGATTCCCGTGGGGTTCCTGATGGGTTGGTACTCGATCGCGCGCGGGCTCTTTGAGCCCTGGATCCAGTTCTTCCGCACGATCCCTCCGTTGGCATTGCTGCCGCTGGTCCTGGTGCTCCTCGGCATCGGTGAGGTGCCGAAGGTGTCCGTGATCTTCCTTGCAGCCTTCCTGGCCTGCGTGATCTCGACCTTTCAGGGCGTGGTGAGCGTCGATCGCACCCTCATCAACGCCGCGCGAGTCCTAGGGGCCAAGGACGGCACCATCTTCGCGCGCGTCGTGGTCCCGGCGTCGACTCCGTTCATCCTCGTCGGTATGCGCGTGGGTCTGGGATCGGCGTGGGCCACGCTTGTCGCCGCCGAGCTCCTCGCCGCCCAAGCGGGTCTCGGGTTCCGTATGCAGCAGGCACAGATCTACTACGACCTGCCGACCATCTTCGTGAGCATCGTCATCATCGGAGTCCTCGGGCTCGTGATGGACCGCCTGCTGTTGTTCGCGGAGAGTCGGCTCACTGGATGGCAGGAGCGACGATGACCGATACCGCAGGACCAAAGATTTCGATCAGCGGAGTCCGTAAGGTCTTCTCGCTCAAGGACGAAGACTTCGTCGCGCTCGACCATGTCGATCTCGACATCGCCGACAACGAATTTGTCACGGTGGTGGGCCCGTCGGGTTGCGGCAAGTCCACCTTGATGAACATCCTCGCCGGCCTCGAGGAGCCGACGGCGGGAGAGGCGTTCGTTGCGGGCACCTCGGTCTCGGGTCCGGGCCCCGATCGTGGCGTCATCTTCCAGCAATATGCGTTGTTCCCCTGGCTGACCGTGCGTAAGAACGTGGAGTTCGGGCTCAAGGTCGCGGGAGTGTCGAAAACCGAGCGCCGCGAGCGAGCCGAGCACTTCATCGAGATGGTAGGTCTGAGCCAGTTCGCCGATGCCTTGCCCAAAATGCTGTCGGGTGGCATGAAGCAGCGCTGCGCGATCGCGCGGGCGTATGCGGTTAATCCTTCGATCCTGCTCATGGACGAACCGTTCGGCGCACTCGACGCGCTCACTAGGGTCAAGCTCCAGGAGCAACTGCTCGATACGTGGAGTCGCGAGCAGCGCACCGTCGTCTTTATTACGCATGACGTCGACGAGGCGGTCTTCCTCGCCAATCGCGTGGTCGTGATGGCGGCACGCCCAGGGCGGATCTATGACGTGGTCGACGTCAACCTGCCCTATCCCCGGACGGAGGACGTACGGCTCAGCCCGGAGTTCACCGAGCTGCGCAATCGCGTTTGGCATTCCGTCTATCACCAGCAGTCCGGCAACGTCGCCGGCACCGCGTCGCACTGACGCGTCCTTCAGTCCCCCGAGGAGGGAACCCATGCACCACCTGCGAAAGTATGTTGCGGCGCTCGCGATGAGCGCGGCAGTCACCGTGACGGCCGTCGGCTGTTCTAGCGCTTCCACCACCGAGGAGTCGTCGACGGGTGCGGCAGCGCCCACGGGCGCCAACTCCGAGGCGCCCGGCGGTCAGTACGACGACGTCATCGATGTGAACTTTGGTTTCATCCCCGACTACAACGGCACGAGCCTTTTAGCGATCGCCGAAGAAGAGGGCATCTGGGACGATTACGGGCTCAACGTGTCGACCCAAACCTTCACCAACGGGCCGCTGCAGATCCAGGCACTCGGTACCGGCGACCTCGACTTCGGCTACATCGGTCCCGGGGCGTTCTGGCTTCCCGCGAGCGGGCAGTCGAAGATCGTCGCCATCAACACGCTGGGCCAGGCTGACCGCGTGGTCGGCCAGCCGGGCAACGACACCATGGAAGACCTTCGTGGCAAGACCGTGGCGTTCCCCGAAGGCACCTCAGGCGACATGATCCTGACACTTGCTCTCCAGGACGCGGGGATGACGAAGGACGATATCGAGGCTTTGCCGATGGAGCCCAGCGCTATCGTGGCTGCACTCTCGTCTGGCCAGGTCGATGGCGCCGGCTTCTGGTACCCCGCGCTCGAGACGGTGAAGGAGCAGGTCCCCGATCTTGTCGAGATTGCCGACAACTCCGACTTTGAGGACACGGTGGCTTTCCCGACTGCCTTTGTCGCCAGCAACGACCTCGTCGAGAACGAGTCCGACAAGCTCGACCGCGTTCTCAAGGCATTGCGCGATGCAATGGAGTTCCGCGCCGCCAACGTCGACGAATCGATTGCGATGACTGCTTCGTTTAACGCGCTCGAGGAGGAGGCGGTTGCGGGTGATGCTGCGAACGTGAAGATTCTTTCTCTCGACGAAATTGACACCCTCACGGAGGACGGAACGGTCGACTCCTGGCTGTCCGGAATGGTCGATTACTTTGTGGGCGCAGGCAAGCTCGACGCCACCGTCGAGCCAGGCTCGTTCTACACTGGCGATCTGTTTCTGAAGGCAGGCGAGTAGTCCACAATGTCGCCGAGCAACATCCTCTTCCTCATGACTGATCAGCACCGGGCCGACACCCTGGGAGCCTACGGGAATCGGCACGTCGCCACACCGGTGCTCGACGAGCTCGCGCGGACGGGCACGCGTTTTGACCGGTGGTACACGCCAACGGCCATCTGTACGCCTGCACGTGCGAGTTTGCTGACCGGCCAGGCGCCGTTTCGGCATCGGGTCCTCGCCAACCACGAGCGCAACGTGGGCTATCTCGAGGACCTCGAACCGGGAGCCTTCACGTTCGTGGAGGCGCTGCGCGCCAAGGGCTACAACACCGGGCTTGTCGGGAAGTGGCATGCTGGAACGCAGCGTTCCGCGGCGGACTTCGGCTTCGACGGCCCCGACCTTCCCGGATGGCACAACCCTGTCGAGAACGAGGATTACGTCGGATACCTGCGCGATCGTGGGCTCCCTGAGTACCGCATTAGCGACCGTATCCGGGGAACGTTGCCCAATGGTGGGCCGGGCAACCTGTTGGCTGCCCGGCTCCACCAGCCGGTGGAGGCGACCTTCGAGCACTACCTGGCGACGCGGACCATCGAGATGCTCGAACGCTACGCTGCGGATTCTTCGAACGACGGGAAGCCATTCTTCGTTCAGTTGAACTTCTTCGGGCCACACCTGCCCTACATCCTGCCCGACGAGTACTTCGATCTGTACGACCCGCAAGACGTTGAACTTCCGAAGTCGATGTCGGAAACCTTCGCCGGTAAACCGCCGGTGCAGCGCAATTACAGTGAGCACTGGACCTTCGACACTATGCCCATCGAGGTCAGTCGGAAGTTGATAGCGGTCTACTGGGGATACGTCGCTCTGATCGACATGGAAATCGGTCGAGTGATGGCGGCGCTGGCCGATCTGGGTCTGACGGACAACACTGCGGTTTTCTTTACCTCCGACCACGGCGAATTTACCGGATCGCACCGCCTGCACGACAAGGGGCCCGCGATGTACGAGGACATTTACCGTACGGCAGGCATTGTGCGCGTGCCGGGCTCACCTTCTGGGCAGGTGCGGCGCGAGTTTGTCAGCCTTCTCGATGCCACCGCAACGATCCTGGAGATAGCGGGTGTGGATTCCGAGGCGGCGGTGGACTCCCGAAGTCTGTTGCCGTTGGTTGCAGGTGAGCATGTGCCGGCATGGCCTCGTGAGGTCTTGTGCGAGTTCCACGGGCATCATTTCCCGTATCCCCAGCGGATGCTCCGAGACGAACAGTACAAGCTGGTTGTGAATCCAGACTCGATCAACGAGCTGTACGACCTGGACAACGATCCCGATGAGCTGATCAACATCTACGCGCACCCCGAGATGCAAGGTGTGGTGCGCGACATGATGGCACGGCTGTACCGGGCGCTGCGCGCGCGCGGCGACAACTTCTACCACTGGATGACGACGATGTATGACGTAGGGGAGGTCGACTACGATCCCACCCAATCCGGTTTGGACGAGACGACCTATCGTCGAGAGGCGAACGCCGAGACGACAACATGACCACACGCCCAAACGTGGTGCTCATCCTGACCGACGACCACGCCGCTCACGCGATCGGTGCCTACGGCTCGATCGTCAATGAGACGCCCCGCATCGACGAGCTCGCGCACGGCGGCGCGGTGCTGGAGAACTGCTTCGCCACCAACTCGCTGTGCTCACCGAGCAGGGCATCCATCCTGACCGGAACGTATAGCCACGTCAACGGAGTGACCACCCTTGTCACGCCCATCGACGCTGCGCAACCTACATTCATCACTCACCTGAAGGCAGCGGGATACCGCACCGCAGTCGTCGGCAAGTGGCACATGGGCGACGGTGATGGCCACGACCCGCAGGGGTTCGACTACTGGGACGTGTTGATCGACCAGGGCGAGTACCACAATCCTCGATTCCTCAACCCGTCGGGGCTGAGGGTCGAGGAGGGGTACGCGACGGATGTCATCACTGACCTTGCGCTCGCGTGGCTCGAGACGCTCGATGACCAGACTCCATGGTGCGTGCTGATCTGGCATAAAGCACCGCATCGGCCCTGGGAACCCGCGCCGCGGCACCTCGCCGAACGACGCGAGCCCGTGCCGCTGCCCGCCACGTGGGACGACGATCTCGCGACCCGCTCCTCGTCGGCTCGCCGCGCGGCCATGCGCATCGCCGATCACCTCACGGCCGAGGATCTCAAGATGGAGCCGCCGCCCGGCCTCACGTACGACGAGGAGGCGGTGTGGAAGTACCAGAGATACATGGAGGACTACCTGCGCTGCGTCGAGGCCGTCGACGAGAACGTGGGGCGTGTAACCGATTGGCTGCACGAGCGGGAGCTCTTCGACGACACGCTCGTGGTGTACGCATCGGACCAAGGTTTCTTCTTGGGCGACCACGGGTGGTTCGACAAGCGCTTCATGTACGAAGAGTCGATCCGGATGCCGGTGATCATGTCCTATCCGCGTCGCCTGCCAGCGGGCACCAGGGAAGAGGGCATCCTCACTAATGTCGACATCGCTCAGACTGTCCTGGACGCAACCGGGATCGACGCGCCACAGCGTATGCAGGGGCGCAGCATTCTCGGCGCCATCGAAGCGGGCGAGACGGGACGGCGAGACGGCTTCTATTACCGGTATTGGGAGCACGATGATGTCTTCCACAAGGCACCCGCCCACTATGGATATCGCACGGATCGCTACAAGCTCATCTACTACTACAACGACGGTCTCGGCATCCCTGGCACTGGTGAGTTCACCTACGCTGGCGAGTGGGAGATGTATGACCTCGAGACCGACCCGGACGAAACCTGCAACGTGGTCCACGACCCTCACTACGCGGACATCGCACGTCACCTCCGTCGACGGTTGCTTCGTGAACAGCGCGACGTCGGCGACCGACGGCACGCCAGCGACACCGAGGAGCGGTGGGAGGCGCAGCTCGGAGCTGGCGCGGAAGGCACAGGGTCCTGACATGGCCGACAGTGGGTGTGGTTGCGGTTGCGGAATGCCTCCACGAGACGCGGGCGCACAGCCGCAGTCACGGCCCGTCTTGCCCGTCAGCGCCGCCAGCCGACACTCGGACGCGTCACACGCCGTCGCGCAGGTGATGGTCCCTGCGGGCACGTTCGCGATGGGCGACTCGAGTGGTGATCGCAACAGCGCGGACGGCGAGACACCGGTGCATCCCGTGACCATCGATGCATTCTCGGTCGACGCGACCACGGTCACGAATGACGCGTTCGCGACCTTCGTGGACGCGACCGGGTACGTCACGGAAGCGGAGCAGTTCGGCTACTCCGCGGTGTTCCACCTGGCCGTGGAGGCGCCGCGCACCGATATTCTGGGGCAGGCGGCGGGCACGCCGTGGTGGTTCGGCGTCAGGGGTGCGTCATGGCGCCAGCCCGGCGGCGCACTGTCGTCGATCGAAGATCGTGGTGATCACCCGGCGGTGCACGTCAGTTGGAACGACGCTCAGGCGTATTGCGAGTGGGCCGGCCGGCGACTCCCGACGGAGGCCGAGTGGGAGTACGCGGCGCGGGGTGGTATCGAGCGCGCCAAGTACCCGTGGGGCGACGACGAGGTCGACGAGCCAGAGTGGCGGGTCAACATCTGGCAGGGCGAGTTTCCGCGTGTCAACACCCTCGCCGATGGGTTTCTCACCACGGCGCCTGTGCGAACCTTTGAGCCCAACGGCTATGGACTGTGGCAGCCGGTGGGAAACGTCTGGGAGTGGTGCCAGGACTGGTTCAATCCGAGCACGTACCCCTCGGCGCCGCGCGACAATCCAGTCGGGCCCGCCGACGGAAGCGCACGTGTTCTGCGCGGCGGCAGCTACCTGTGTCACCCGTCCTACTGCAACCGCTATCGCAACTCCGCACGCTCCTCGAACACCCCCGACTCCTCGATGGGCAACGCCGGATTTCGCACGGTCGCCCGATGAGCGCGCACACGCGGTTTCCCCGCTCCGTGTACACGCGCGGTCGTGAGCCTGACGTGCGGTTCTCCTTCGCGAACGAACGCACCTATCTCGCGTGGATGCGCACGGCGCTCGCGCTGATGGCCGCAGGCGTGGCACTCGAAGCGCTCGCGGTGAACCTGCACCCGGGCCTGAGGCTTAGCGCGGCGCTCGTGCTGATCGGGGCAGGGCTGGTGCTGCCGTCCCTCGCATGGGCGCACTGGATGAAGTCTGAGCGTGCACTGCGCCTCGATGGGCCCTTGCCTGGTTCGTGGCTGGGACTTGTCGTGGCGGTGGCAGTGACTGCCGCGGGCGCCCTCGTGGTGTGGGCCACCGTCGGGGCATGACACCCCCTCGCGACCCGGGTCTGCAGCCAGAGCGCACAGCGCTCGCTTGGCGCCGTACTGCGCTCGCCATGGCCGTCGGCTCTGTAGTCGCGGCACGTGTGCTGCCCCATGCGATGGGGGACATGTCGTGGGTGCTGGCAGGCATCGGCGGTGTTGTGGCGTCGGGCGTCGTCGCGGCGCTGGGGCAGCGTCGGTATCGCCATCTGCATGGTCAGGGCGCGACTGCGGTGAGACGCGGAGGCGGTGATCTCCTCGTCGTGGCGTGCCTGGTCACGACGGGCGCGATCGTCCTGGCAGTGGCTGCAGGACTCCTGGCCACTGGCTGAGGGCACGCGTCCGTTGGATTGCCGGCCGCATTCTGTCAACACATGTGCGGAAAATGTGGCCTCTTTATGTCAGGTTCTTGCCGGAAAAAAACGACCCTGCTGGTATGAAAATGCGCACGAGCACGTGCGCTACTTCAAAGGCGAAGGGACAATGACATGTCACTCAAGCGGACGATGACGGGGGCTGTGGCAGTGTGCGCGGCGACTGCGACGCTCCTCGGCGCGGCAGCAGTGGCTGCGGTGGCTGCGCCACCCACGGACGCGGATACCGACCCGCCGCGCTCCGTCGCCTATCCCGCGAACTGGCCTGACCTCGAGCCATACGGCATCGCCGATCAGCGAGAGGAGATCTCCGCACGAGACGATAACTCGATGGTCTTGGACCTCGAGCTGCGACCGCAGGACGAGGAGCTGGGCAGGGTGTGGATGCGAGACACCTACGTCAACCGGTACGAGGTCGACGGTGAGTCGCTGTATGTCGCGACGGGCACCACCCGCGTGCCTGGTCTGGACAAGGCGGGCCCGTGGAACGACGGCTTCTACGTATGGACAGCCCCCGGGCTCGACGGGCCTTGGACGCTGGTGGACACCACTGGAATTCGGCCCGACGCGCCCAAGGGCAAGGTCTGGTCGCCGGAGTTCGTAGACGAGAACACGGCCGAGCGCACGGTGGTCGCCGACTGGCAGACGTACAAGAACCCGGAAGACTCCACGCTCCGCGAAGGCCAGGCCTGGGCACCGGAACTGCACTACATCGACGGCACGTGGTATCTCGCCGGAACGATGGGCGACAACGCGCGGCTCGTCGGCTCCTTCGTGCTGGTGAGCGACGGCGGGCCCGAAGGGCCCTACCGCAACATCGAAGCAAGTGTGGACAAGCCCCTGGGCGACCTGGTTCGACCCACCAATCAGACCCGATACCACATCGACGGCGGGCTCTTCGATGACGGCGAGGACACGTACCTGGTGCTTCACAACCACGAGTACGCCCTGTTCACCGACGACATGGAGAACCTCGTGACGCCCACCAACCTGCCGAAGTTCGACCAGACAACGTATAAGCCGGAGCCCTATCTCGAGGGTGCGACGGTGACGAAGTACGGCGGTAAGTACTACTTGATGCACGCAGCGTGGTCGCGGCGATCGGGTCCCGATAGCGATCCCGCGCTGTCGTACCTGCCGGGTGGGACGCAGGAGCAGTATGACGCGATCGTGGCCGTGGCCGACTCCTTCGAGGGCCCCTACACCGAGCGCTACACGGCCGGTGTAGGCGCCGGACACAACAACATGTTCATCGACGAGTCCGGTCAGGTGTGGATGACGTTCTTCCGCAATCCCAACTTCGGATACTGGGCCGACCCTGTGCGCCTCGCCGACTCCGCGGTCCCTGGCGTGATCAAGCTCGAGTGGACCGGTCCGGACGGCAACCGGCTCTACGCCCAGCGACCGGTCGATGCACCGACGTACGACTCGACCGCCAGCTACCAGCGCGGCGACATCGTTGCCTTCGGGGGCGCGTCCTACGAAGCGCAGTGGTGGACACGCGGCCAGGAGCCTGGTGTTTCGCCCTTCGGGCCGTGGGTGGAGGCCGGTTTCAACGGCGCCTGCGGAGCCAGTTGGACGGCATCAGGTGTGTACGGCGAGGGCGATGCCGTCGTGCGTGATGGCGCACTGTGGAAAGCTCAGTGGTGGACACGCAACCAGGAGCCCGGCACCTCCCCGTGGGGCCCGTGGAGCAAGGTCGCGAGCTGCTGACGGACCGGCACGTCGGTGACGCCGCCCCGCGCTATGCGGCCCGGACCGTGGTGACACCTCGGGCTGGAGACTGAAGTACGCGAGGACCTCCGGACGGGGTGGGTGATGTCCACATCGTCTCCCGCCCGGAGGTTCTCGTGCCGTACCGTCATGCCCAAAGAACCGTGCGCGAAGCCGTGGTGAACCGACCTCTCGAACGCGCACCGGCCGTGCGACATCCGACGGATTGATGGCCCGAGCTCCGTGCGCCTCCGGCAGGTGTGAACGTGCGACAGGCAGGTACACGTGGCGAACGGCAATCGCGGTCCGAGCATGCACGACGTCTCCGCGCACGGGCATCTCGCATCAGACCGTCAGCCGCGTGCTGGACGACTTCCCCGTGGTCCGACCGGAGACCCGTGACAAGGTTCTTGAGGCGATCGAGAACTGGGCTACCGCCGCAGCGTCGCGGACCGCGCCCTCGTGACGGGACGGTCGCAGACCATCGGCATCTCCGGCCCGGAGATCCCCGACATCGGCCCGGTGTCCACGCTGCACGCCGTCGACCGTGCGGCGCGTCGTATTGCATCCGTTACCGAAACTCCGCGCGCTCGTCTAATACGCCGGATTCACCGATGTGCAATGCGGGCTTTCGGACGGTCGCAGGATGAACCGGCCCCGGCGCTTCCCGCGTGCGGTCTACGGTCAGGGGAGCGAGCCCGACGCGCGATTCAGCCAAGCGAACGAGCGCACCTTGCATGCATGGCTACGCGCGTCGCTCGCGCTCGTGGCGGCGGGCGTGGCGCTCCAGACGCTGGCGTCTGGTCTTGAGTCGCGGTGGAGCCTGGCGGCCTCATTGGTGTACTTGTCGCCGGTTCCGTCCTGCAAGGACTCGCGTGGTGAGCGTGGATGCCGCCGAGAGATCCATACGCCTCCACGAAGCGTTGCCCGGCTTGTGGTGGGGGCTCGTCGTCGTGGCTGCGACGACTCTCGCCGATGTTCTTGTCGTGATGGCGATGGTGCTGGGGTGACGTCTGTGTGAGACCCCGGGTTGCAAGGAGAACGGACTCAACTCGCGTGGCGCCGAACCGCGCCCGCGCTCGGCGCAGACTCGCTCGTCGCCACCCTCGCCGTCGCTGCGCGCTAGCAAGGCACATGCCGCGTACGTCGTACGTGTGCCGTCTCGCAACGGCACCGACCATGTGGGCCCGAGGTCCTGACCGTGATGCGCATATGCGGTTACAGTCGTGGAGCATGACCGCCAGCGGCCTCCACCCCCGTAGCCGGGTCGCGGTGCGCTCGGCGGTGCTTGCCGGCCTCCTCGCCCTCGCGGTCAGCATCGCGATGGGCTTCGCCCATGCATGGGCCGATGCCTCGGCCGGGGCATCGACGGGTCACCACGCGATCGTGGAATCCGTTGTCGATGCGGCCCCGGTCATCACCTGCGAGACCTGCGGCGAGCCCGAGGACGGCGTCGCGTTGGCGTGCCTGCTGACTCTCTCCGTGCTCGCCGTCATGGCGGTCATGGGCCCCCGCGGGCCGCTTGCCGTGCTGCTCGCACGCCGCACCCCGGCACCGCCCGTCCCCCTACGGGGCGCCCGGCAACCGTCCCCAACCCTCCTCGCCCTCGGTATCTGTCGCACGTGAGGTGAGTGCCGCCGCAACCGACCCCCGGTCGCCCGCGGCACCGCGCTCCCCGCCGCATCCATGCGGCACCACCACTCGTGAAGGACAGATCATGACTACTCGCACCACCCGCATGCTGCGCACCGCAGCCATCGCCTCCGCCCTCGCCGTGGGACTCGCCGCGTGCTCGTCGCCGCCCGCCGAGGCTCCCAACACGGCTTCCGCTTCCGCCGCCGCCACCGCAGCCGACGCGGTCCTCGCGCCCTATGGACTCGACGGTCTCGACGCCCGCCAGGTCATCGACGCGCTCGAGGCGATGCCACTCGACGAGCGCCCCGCCGACCTCCGAGCCTCTGTACGGCCGGATGAGCTCCTCCTCACCGGCGCCGACGGGGCAGAGGTCTCCATGCCCATGCCCGCCGACGCCTTTTACGTCTCCGTGGCTCCCTACGCCGACAGCACCCACGAGTGCTACTTCCACTCGCTGACCACGTGCACCGGCGAGATGTCGAGCGCCGCGATCGACGTGCTCGTCACCGATGTGGAGACGGGCGAGGTGCTCGTCGACGAGTCCTCGACCACGAGCCCGAACGGTTTCCACGGGATGTGGCTGCCGCGCGACACGGAGGTGGATGTCATCATCACCCGGGACGGCAAGTCCGCCACTCAGCGGCTCGACACCTCTGGCCCCGATGACGCCACGTGCGTCACCACTATGCAGCTGGCCTGACCGCCACCGTGAACGCCAGCGGCGCCCCCGGAAATGTATCCGGGGGCGCCGCTGGATGGCTGACCGGGGACGCTTCGCAGCGTGCCCGCGCCGGGAGGGCCAGGCCTCAGGGACGCGTCACCGCGTGCCCGCCTCGCCAGACGTTGAGCCGGGGTGGGCCGTCGGGGCGACCACGGCATCGGCCGTCGGCGCTTGAGCCCCGGACAGGGGCGAGCCGGCGACCTCGGCTTCGGCAAGCACTTCGGGCTCTGAGATCGTGACGTGCACGGTCGGCTGCACCCGCACCAGCAGGGCGGCGGCCACCGCGGCCACGAGCACCGCCGCGACAGAGACCCACATGGCGGTGGTGAAGCCGTAGACGGCCGCCTGGGCCTGGTCGGCGTCGAGGCCGCCGTTGTCGGTGATCCAGCGGGTCGTGGCGTTGGCCGCGACCGTGTTGAGCAGCGCGATGCCGATCGATCCACCCACCTGCTGCGTGGTGTTGAGCGTGGCCGAGACCACGCCGGCATCGGTGCCGCGCACCCCACCGGTCGCCGTGGCCATCGACGGCATGAACGTCATACCCATGCCAAGTCCCAGGAAGACCAGGCCCGGGAACACGTGCAGCCAGTACGACGACCCGACCTCGATCTGCGTGAGGAAGGCCAGGGCGGCGGCCGCGAGCAGCAGGCCGGGAAGCATGAGGCGGCGCGGGCCGACGCGGGGCAGCAGGCGGGCCGAGATGCCGACCGACCCTGTCATCATGCCGACGACCATGGGCAGGAACGCGATGCCGGTTGCCATGGGGGAGAAGCCCTGGATGCCCTGCATGTAGTACGTGAGGAACAGGAACACGCCGAACATGCCGATCTGGCTCAGTCCGACCGCGGTGAGTGCCCCCACGCGGTTGCGGTCACGCAGCAGGTGCAGCGGCAGCAGGGCATGCGGGGTGCGGCGCTCGACCGCGACGAAGACAGCCATGAGGGCGATTCCCACAGCGAGGGAGCCGAGCACGATGCCCGAGGTCCAGCCGTCGGTCTCCGCCTCCGACAGGCCGTAGACGATCGCGAGCAGACCGGCTGAGGCGAGAACAGCGCCGGGGATGTCGAGGCGCACACGCACGGTGGAGCTGGAACGGTCGTGCAGGAACAGCGACGCGCCGATGACCGCGACGATCGCGATCGGCACGTTCACCATCAGGGTCCAGCGCCAGTCGACGTACTGGGTGAGCGCGCCGCCGAGGATGAGGCCGATCGCCGCGCCGCCACCGGCGATCGCGCCATAAATACCGAGCGCGCGGGCGCGCTCCTTCGCCTCGGTGAACGTGACGTTGAGCATGGACAAAGCCGCGGGGGCGAGGAGGGCCGCGAAGACTCCCTGGAGCGCGCGGGCCGAGATCAGCATCTCGAAGTTCTGTGCCACGCCGCCCAGCGCCGAGGCGCCGGCGAAGCCGATGAGGCCAATGAGCAGCGTGCGCTTGCGGCCCATGACGTCGCCCAGGCGTCCGCCCAGCAGCAGCAGGCCGCCGAAGGCGAGGGTGTAGGCGGTGATGACCCACTGGCGGTCGGCGTCGGAGATGCCGAGGTCGGCCTGCGCGGTGGGCAGCGCGATGTTGACGATGGTCATGTCGAGCACGACCATGAGCTGCGCGAGGCCGATCGCGGCCAGGCCCCACCAGCGGCGGGGATCGGGGGTGGTGTCCATGGGGGGACCTTTCGTGAAGGGTTTGCGCGCCGGCGGAGGGCCGATGCGGGCGGCGCCGTCCGTGGGGATGCCCGGCTGGGCGAGGTGGAGGCCCGGGTTCTTGTGGAACTTCCTAGCCGTCCGGTAAGTTACGTAGTGGACATTAGGCGCTCTACTAACCGGGCGTCAAGTTAGTTGGCGATTTTTTACGTGAAATTTGCTCGACAGCAGGAGGCGAACGTGATGGCTGAGGCGGCGACGCGCAGGCGCGGTGACACGCGCGAGCGGATCCAGGAGGTTGCTCTTGAACGCTTCACGTCTAACGGGTACGACCAGACGTCGCTGCGAGAGATTGCCGAGGACCTGGGCGTCACGAAGGCGGCCCTGTACTACCACTTCAAGTCCAAGGAGGAGATCCTCGACGGGCTGCTGTCCTCCGTCGCGTTTCAGGTCGACGAGCTCGTCGCCTGGATGCGCGAGGAGACGCCCACGCATGAGCGCCGCATCGAGATGATCCGCCGCCTGGGCGACATCACCCGGGGCGCGGGTGGGGGAGTGCTGCAGTGTGTGCAGCAGAACGAGGTGGCGCTGGCCAACATGGGCCGCACCACCGAGCTGATCCATCACATGAAGCAGCAGCTGTGGGACGCGGCGCTTCCCGAGGATGCCTCGATCGAGGACAAGCTGCGCATGCGCATGGCCGTGATGGCCGTCCTGGTGTCCTCGAAGCCGGACTCCGACCTGGGCGGGACTGCTGAGGACCGCGCCGCGGCCGCCCAGGTGGTGGCGGCGTCCCTGGTGCCGTAGGCGCCTATTCGTAGTACAGCGCCACGGGCTTGCCGTCGATCTGGTGGACCTCGACGGGGCTGTCGTAAATGTCAGCGAGGACGTCGGGCCGCATGAAGCCGGACACGTCGGCATCGGCCACCACGCGGCCGTCGCGCAGGGCCACGATCCGGTCCGCGTAGCGCGCGGCGAAGTTGATGTCGTGGAGCACCACGATGACGGTCTTGCCCCACTCGTCCGCGAGCTGGCGGATCAGTCGCATGATCTCCGTCATGTGGCGCAGGTCCAGGTTGTTCAGTGGCTCGTCGAGCAACACGTATCGCGTGTCCTGCGCGAGGATCATCGCGACGAAGGCGCGCTGGCGCTGACCGCCGGAGAGTTCGTCGAGGAACCGGTCGCGCAAGGGCTCGAGGTCGAGGTAGTCGAGTGCGCGCTCGATGTGGTCGCGATCCTCGACGGTGAGGCGGCCCTTCGAATGCGGAAAGCGGCCGAACTCGACCAGGTCGTGCACCGTGAGGCGTGCCGCGATGTGGTTGTCCTGGCGCAGCACCGCGAGGGTGCGCGCGAGGTCGGACGAGGGCGTCTCGGCAACGTCGCGACCGTCGATCGTCACGGTGCCGGCATCTGCCTGGACGAGGCGTCCCACCACCGAGAACAGCGTCGACTTTCCCGCGCCGTTGGGGCCCAGCAGTGCGGTGACCCCCACGTCGCCGAGGGTGAGGGAAACGTCATCGAGCGCCGCGGTGTTGCCGTAGCGCTTGGTGACATGGTCGAGCGCGATCATCGCGCCCCCTTTCTGAGCACGAGCACGAGGAAGAACAGGCCGCCTGCGAACTCGATCACGATGGACAGGCTCGCTCCGAAGGAGAACACCTGCTCGAGGATGAGCTGCCCGGCCAGCAGGAAGACTGCGCCCAGCAGAGCCGCGGCCGGCAGCGCCCAGCGATGGCGGAACGTCCCGGCGTAGGAGTAGGCGAGGTTGGCCACGATGAGGCCAAAGAACAGGATGGGGCCCACGAGCGCTGTCGAGGCCGCGACCATCACGGACACGATGATGAACAGCGCCATCACCACACGCCGATGGTTGACCCCGAGGCCCACAGCGGCCGATTCCCCGAGCGACAGCACATCGAGCGTGCGCACCAGCGGCACGATCGCCGCGCATCCGCCGGCGACGATCACGGCGGTGGCCGCCAGGAGGGTCGGGTCGGGGCGGGTGAGCGACGCGAAGGCGGTGTCGGTGAGGATCTGAAAGTCGAGCGGGTCGAGCATCCGCTGCATCCACTCCGTGAGCGACCGGAAGAACGTGCCGAGCACAATGCCCACCAGGAGCATCAGGTGCAGCGAGCGCCGCTTGCCGCCGAACAGCCACGTGAACAGCAGGGTGCTGAAGGCGACCATGACGAGCACCTGCACCACCCACAGCGTGAGGGGGTCGGTGCGCAGGAACGTGACTCCTCCTGCGACGAACACGATCACCGTGGAGATGAGCATGTAGAACGCGTCGAAGCCCATGATCGACGGCGTCAAGATGCGGTTGCCCGTGATGGTGTGGAAGACCACGGTCGACACGCCGACGGCGACCGCCACCACGGCCATCGCCGCGATGGTCAGCGAGCGCACGCGCAGCGCAAACGTGAACGAGCCGGGGATGTCGGTGAAGAGATAGGTGGCCGCGAGGGCGACCACGACGGCGCCGAGCATGCCGATGCGTACGGCGGGCGAGGACCAGGTGAGGCGGCGGCGTGGGGGAGCGGGCGCCTCGACGACGTCAATGAGCACGACTTCCCTTTCTCAGCAGCAGCCACAGGAACAGGCCGGCGCCGATGACGCCCACGATGACCGAGAGCGGAATCTCGTAGGGGAAGCGCACGGTGCGCGCGATGATGTCGCACGCGAGGACGAAGACGGCGCCCAGTCCCGCGACCCACGGAATGGAGCGGCGCACGTTGTCGCCCACCATCAGGCTGACGATGTTGGGCACGACGAGTCCCAGAAACGGAATCATGCCGGCGGTGACGAGCACCGATGCCGTGATCACCGCGATCACACATGTGCCGATGGCCATGACGCGTCGGTAGTTGAGGCCGAGGTTGGTGGCGAACTCCTCGCCCAGGCCGATCACGCTGAAGCGGTCGGCCGCAATCCACGCGACCACCACCATGGCGGCGGCGAACCACACGAACTCGTAGCGGCCCTGCATGACGGTCGCGAAGCTGCCCTGCGACCACTGGCCCAGCGACTGCAAGAGGTCCAGTCGGTAGGCGAAGAAGGTGGTGACGGCGCCGACGATGCCGCCGAGCATGACCCCCACCAGCGGCACGAGCACCAGCTGCCGCACGGGCACCGCGCGGATCACGCGCAGGAACACCCAGGTGCCGACCAGCCCAAAGGCCGTCGCGACGCCCATCTTGCCGACGACGGCCATGCCTGGCCACAGCACGATCGTGACGAGCATGCCCAGCGTCGCGAACTCGGTGACGCCCGTCGTTGAGGGCTCGACGAACTTGTTGCGCACCATCATCTGCATGATGAGGCCCGCGATCGCGAGCGAGGCGCCGGCGAGGATCACGGCGACGGTGCGCGGCACTCGGCTGGCCACGAGGAGGAAGGCGGCATCGGCGTCGCCCGCGATGAGGGACGCGGGGGTCACGTCGGACACTCCGATAAACAGGCTCGCCACGGCAAGGACGACGAGTGCGACACCGATGAGTGCCCCCACCCACGCCCGGCGGGGCCGGGTGCGGGTGGGGGCGTCGGTGCGCGTGAGCGCGGTGTCAGTCACGAGAAGAGGGACGGTTCCTTACTCGGTGATCTGCAGGACGTCGTCGATCATCAGCTGCGTGGTGTCGATGCCGCCGAAGACGATGTACCAGGGCGTGGGGTCCAGGTACACGATCTGGTCCTCCTGGTACGCGGTCGTCTGGTGGACGATGTCGTTGTCGAGGACCTCCGCGGCCGCCTGGGCGTCCTCGGTGCCGGTCGCGGCGTCACGGTCGACGACCCAGAGGTAGTCCGGGTCGTTCTCGAGCAGGAACTCGAAGGAGACGGGCTCGCCGTGGGTGGCGGAGGCGATGTCGTCGACGACCGGGGTCACGCCGAAGACGTCGTAGATGAGGCCGCCGCGCGCGGCGCGAGCGTCATCCGAGCCATCCGACGGGGACAGCGCGCTGAGCGAGCCGCCCGAAACCATGATGCCCAGGCCGGTGCCGGCCTGCGCGGTCGCGGCCTGTGCCTCGGCGATGCCGGACTCGAGTTCGGCGAGTGCAGCATCGGCCTCGTCGGAGGCGTCCAGGACCTCGCCGAAGAAGGCGACGTTCTTCTCGAGGGTGTCCTCGAAGGAGCCCGCGATCGAGGTATCGATCGTGGGGGCGATCTCGCTGAGGTCGTCGTACAACGTGGCCGAGCGTCCGCCGATGACGATGAGGTCGGGCTGCTGCGCCTCGATCTCCAGCAGGTCGGCCTCGAACAGGGTTCCCGCGTTGAAGGCATCGTCGGCCAAGTAGCTCTGGAGGTAGTCGGGGACGGAGTCGAGCGGGGCACCCGCGATCTCGCCGCCCAGGGCGCCGATGGTGTCGAGCGAGGCCATGTCGAACACAACGATCGTCTCGGGGTTCACCGGGACCTCGACGCTGGTCTCCTCGAACGAGGGGTCCTCGTCCTCGCCCGCGGTATTGCGGTTCCACGTGTAGGTGACGGTCTGCGGCTCGCTTGCGGCGGCTACGGCGGCGTCGGAGGTCGTCGTCGACTCCGCGTCGTCAGTCGACGCACATCCGGCGAAGACGACGGTCGATGCGGCGATCGTGGTGATCGTCGCGAGGGATCGTGCAAAAGCCATGGGTCTCTCTTCCGGGAGGGCGCAAGCGCCCGCCCCTCGGTCGGGTGGAGGAGGGTGCGGCGCCGCGCCCAAATACGCAACTGGTGCGTACGGAAAATGACCCTAGCGCATTTTGCTCACAGCGGAAGCACGTAATTCGACATCTCCGCGCGAATGTCGTCGCCCGCCCCGTGAGGAGGACCGAGCCGGCGCCGCGTCAGCGGTGCGCGAGCACGGCGTCGCACACGGCGATGAGGCGCTCGCGCAGGGGTGCCGCCCGGCGCGTGAACTCCCGCTGCCGCGCGGCGTACTCGCTCTTGCCCTCGGGGGTCTCCACCGGGATGGCCGCGAGGCCGTATGACGACACGTCGTACGGCGAGGCCTGCATGTCGACGTAGCGCACGTCCCGCGCCAGCTCGAAGCAGTCGAGCAGCAGGTCTCCGGGGGTCGCAGGACCCAGCTTGTAGGCCCACTTGTACAGGTCCATAGTGGCGTGCAGGCAGCCGGGCTGCTCCATGGCCACCTGCGAGTCGCGGGTCAGCTGATGGGCGTTGAGCGGCACGGCCGGCGGGGTGAAGAACCTGAAGGCGTCGATATGGGAGCAGACCAGGGGGTTGGCGTCCACGGCAGCGTCCGTGCCGTCCTGACCCAGCCGCAAGGGCAGGGAGTGCCTGCGGTCGTCGTCGGCCCGGTAGACCATGGCCCACTCGTGCATCCCGAAGCATCCAAGAAGCGGCTTGCGGCCGGCCGTCGCCGCGAGCAGGCGGCGAATATGTGCGACCGCGTCGCCGCGCGCGGCGGCGAAGGCCGCCGCGTCGAGCCCGGTGAATCCGTCGCGTGAGGTGACGTACCAACGGCTACCGGCATACGCATCGGCCGCCTGCAATCCCACGCCGATGCCCGGGTGCCACCGGCGCACCTGGCCGGGCTTGAGCGCGAAGTACTCGAACAGGAAGTCCTCGATCGCGTGGCGCTCACCCCTGGCGGCGCGTTCGCGGCGGCCGGCGGTCAGCGCATCCGCTCGCTCCTCGTGCGCCTGTGCGAGTGCGCGCCATGTGTCCTCGGGAAGGACCGTCGAGACGAGCGTGGGCACACCCCATTGTCTCAGGCCTCGGCAGGTGCGCCCTCAAAGCCTGAGCGTGGCGTTAGCCGTGCATCGCGGCCTGACCCGCCTCGCTCGCCTGGGTGGACGCGCGCATCATGGTGGTTGCGATGACGGCGCCGACCGCGACAATCACGGCGCCCACGAGGAGGGCCCCCTGGTAGCCCTCGATGAGTGCCGCGTCCGCGCTCGCGGCCGTGGCGCCACTCGTGATCGCGGCGGCCACCGATCCCAGCGTGGCAATGCCGAGCGCGACGCCCACCTGCTGCGCGGCGTTCAGGGTGGCCGATGCCACGCCCACGTCGTTCGCGTCGACTCGCTCGACGGCGCTTTGGGTCGTCGCGATCACCGTCGCGCCGAACCCCACGGCAAGCAGCGCCATCGCCGGGGCGAGGTGCGTCCAGTAGGACACGTTCTCGGCGATCAGCGAGAGCCATGCCATGGCCACCGCGGCGGCCGCGGCTCCGATGCTCGCGACCGATCCTCGGTGCAGGCGCGTGAGCGCTGCGGTGCCGGCCGCGGCCCCGATGAAGATTCCCGCGGCAAAGGGCAGCCATGCGAGGCCCGTCTGGAGCGGGGTCAGGTCGCGCACGTGCTGGAGGTACAGCGTGACGACATAGAACGCGCCCATCGGGCCCACCGCGACGAGCAGGGTGGTGAGGTAGGCGCCGGCGCGGACGCGGTCGCGGACGATCGCGAGCGGCAGCAGCGGGTCGGCGCTGCGACGTTGCCGTGCGACGAAGGCGGCGAGGAGGGCGGCGCCGGCCGCCACGAGCGCCCATGTGGACGATTCTCCGAGCCCCGCGTCGGCGAACCTGGTGATCGCTGCGACGAGTGCGAGCATGCCGCCCGTGACGAGCGCCCCGTCTGTTCCTGCGAGCCGGCCGCCGTTGCCCGCGGCGCGCGGCAAGACGGTGGTGCCGGCGAGGACCGCGAGCCCGATGGGGACGTTGACGAGGAACACCGCTCGCCAGCCGACCGTGTCGGTCAGCACGCCGCCCAGCAGCAGGCCGAGGATGATGCCGACTCCCGACATCGCCCCGTAGACGGCGATGGCCTTGTCTCGCACCGAGCGCTCCGTGAACGTGGTGGTGATGAGGGCGAGAACGCTCGGGGCGGTGAGGGCGGCGCCCACGCCCTGCACGGCTCGCGCGAGGATGAGGACCGAGGCGGACGAGGCGAGGCCTCCCAGGAGGGAACCCAGGATGAAGACCGCCACTCCCCATCGGAGGGTCCGGCGCCGGCCCAGGATGTCACCGGCGCGCCCGCCTACGAGGAGGAGGGCGCCGAAGGCGAGGATGTAGGCGTTGACGACCCAGGGGAGGATGACGGGAGCGACGCCAATCTGCTCCTCGATGGTGGGCAGCGCAATGTTGACGATCGAGTCGTCGAGCACGAGCATGAGCTGCGCGGTGGTGAGGACGAGCAGCGGCAAGGCGACGCCGCGCCGCGTGGAGACGGACCGTGAAGAGGACATGCCGGGAACGGTAAACCTTCCCCTTGGGTGGAAGGTCAACTGCCGTGGGTGCGGTGGTGATCGGGCCGCGTGTGCGTCCGGCGACGTGCTTGCGGATATCGCGGGCTCCGACGACCTCCACATCGCGCCCTTCCGTGCGGACAGCACGACGTACGGCACCCCCACCTGGATCTGGTCGGTGGTCGTCGGCGGCAACCTCTACGTGCGCGCCTACAACGGCGCAGGCTCGCGCTGGCATCAGGTGGCCATGGCGCAGGGCGCCGGAAGGATCATCGCCGGCGGCCACACCGTCGAGGTGACCTTCACGGCGGCCGATGCGTCACTCACCGGGGCGGTCGACGCCGCCTACCGCTCGAAGTACGCGGACAGCCAATATCTGCCGCCGATGGTGAGCCCTCGCACGCAGGCCGCCACCGTGGTGATTCATCCGCAGGCGTGATCCCGACGCGCGGGTTCCGGCGCTGACGTACGCGTGGGAGGGCTTCGCCTCTGTCCAGCATGACTCACGTACGCACCGGGACCCGGGAGTTCGCCGCCCGCGTGGACCAGGCCGTGAGCCAGCGCTCGAGCGGACCGGCTCCCAGTCGCCAGCGCCACAGCGAGCAGAACACGATGATCCCAAGCCACAGCGCCACGAGCGAGACGTTGGACGGCTGCCATACGATCTCGGTGCCGACTGCCACGATCACGATGAGGTGTGCGACGTAGGCGGTGAGCGCCATCGAGCCCACGGCGAGCAGCGGCCAGACGAGGCCGCGCGCCCGCCGAGCGATCCACAATGACGCCGCGATGACCGCGCACGCCACGCCCACGTTGCCGAGCATCTCGACGGGGGAGTAGCTGTGATCCTCGAGGTCGAGCCACCACGAGGACGCGTCCGCGCCCGCCATCACCGCGAGCGCCACGGAGAGGCGCGACGCAGCGAAGGCCATGAGCCCCAGCCCCGCCAGCAGCAGCGCGACGCGGTCCTCCCTCAGCGCCATCCGTCCCACGCATACCCCGACCAGCACGTACCCCATCCATGCGAGCGCCGGGTAGTACGGGCCCCACAGCGCGCCGATGATGGGGATGCCGGGGTAGGCGGGGCCCCACAGCGAACCATGACCCACGGCCGCGTCGATCTGGAAGGCCGCGTACCCGCCGAAGGCGAGGCACGCGGCGGAGACGGACAGCAGCACCGGGGTGCGCACGCGCAGGAACGGCATGGTGAGCCAGAACATCACGCCCAGGTGGGTGAGGATGACGACCACCGGAGTGCCGAGCAACGCGAGCACCAGCCCGAGCCCCACGAGCATCAGCCCGCGCACAGCGATCCTGATGCGGGTGCGCCACAGTTGCGCGTCGTCGACGTCCGCGACGGCGACGCGTCCGCGAAGGGTGAGCATCATCGTCATCGATACCCCCGCGAGCACAGCGAACAGCGCGGAGGGGAAGCCGTGCGTGACGACGAGCCAGTCCCACGAGCCCTCGTCGCCCACGTGGGCGCCCACCATGCCGAGCACCGCGATGCCACGCGCCAGGTCGAGCCCATCGATACGTGAGATGCGGGCGGCCTGTGCTGTGGTCGCCCGATCGTCTGCCGTCACTGCTCCCTGTCCAGGTCCGCGTAAGTGGCCTTGGCGATGACGCCCTCACCCCACGCGTAGTGGTGACCCAGGCATTCCTCGGCCACCTCTGCGAGCGACTCGTGCCCCAGCCATGGCCTCGCCTCGGTGTCGAACAGCCGCTCGTCGTCGAGGCGGCGCATGAGCGCGCAGAGGCGACCGTGGGACTCGATGAGCAGGCCGCGCGCCTCGTCGTAACTCCAGTGCCGGTGCGCGAAGTACAGGGCGTCGTTGAGGGCGCTCAGGTCGCGCCACGTGTAGCCGGCCGCAGGGAAGTCGGGCTCCTCGCCCGCGTTCTCCGCCTCGATCCAGTCGAAGAACAGCAGGTGCCACGCGTGCAGGTGGGTGAGGACGTCCGCCGTGCGCCGTCCCTCGTACGCGAGCCCCAGGTGGCGGTCGCGCTCCGCGTCCGCGAGCGCAAGCAGGGAGTCCAGGCGCTCGTCGGCGGCGGAGATGAGCTCGTCGACGGTGGCGGATGACATACCCGCATCGTAAGGCCCGCGAGGCGACGGTGACAGGGGAGCCACTACGCTGGAGCCCATGCGTATTGCCCGATTCACCACTGGAGACGAGCCCCGCTACGCGATTGTCGACGGCGCCCCCGGCGAGGAGGAGCTGGTGGTCCTCACCGGCGACCCCATGTACACGCCCGGCAACGTCACCGGCGAGCGCATCAAGCTCACCGACGACGTCCGCCTCCTCGCCCCCGTGATCCCGCGCTCCAAGGCCGTGTGCCTGGGCAAGAACTACGCGGCCCACGCGGAGGAGATGAAGGACATTACCGGCCCCGCCGGTGCGTACCCCATCGTGTTCCTTAAGCCCAATACCGCCGTCGTGGGCCCCGACGACCCGATCGTGCTGCCCGCCTACAGCGACGACGTGCAGCTCGAGGCCGAGCTCGCCATCGTCATCGGCCGCATGTGCAAGGACGTCCTGCCCGAGCACGCCGAGCAGTACATCTACGGCTACACCTGCGCCAACGATGTCACCGCTCGCGACGTGCAGAAGCAAGAAGGCCAGTGGTTCCGCGGCAAGGCGTTCGACACCTCGCTGCCCATCGGCCCCTGGATCGAGACCGAGCTCGACACCGACGATGCCCGCATCACCGGCGCGATCAACGGCGAGGTGGTCCAGGAGGGCAACCTCAAGGACATGATCAACGGCATCCACGAGGCCATCGCGATCGCCTCCGAGGTGACGACCCTGCTGCCCGGCGACCTCGTGCTCACCGGCACCCCCGCGGGCGTCACCACCCTCAGCCACGGCGACATCGTCGAGGTCGAGATCGAGGGTCTCGGCACCCTGCGTAACCCCGCGATCCGCCGCTAAAGAAGCGTCACCCGGCCACGGCATCGGCCGCCCGAACATCCGCACCACCCTGGAGAACCTCACACCGTGACTGACACCGCCGCCCCCGAGGTCCGCGTCCGCTTCTGCCCGTCCCCGACGGGCACCCCCCACGTGGGCCTGATTCGCACCGCCCTGTTCAACTGGGCCTACGCGCGCCACATGGGCGGCAAGCTCGTGTTCCGCGTCGAGGACACCGACGCCGAGCGCGACTCCGAGGAGTCCTACGAGCAGCTGCTCGACGCGCTGAACTGGCTGGGAATCGACTACGACGAGGGCCCCGGCATCGGCGGCCCCTATGCCCCGTACCGCCAGTCCGAGCGTCACGAGCTGCACCTCGATGTCGCGAAGCGCCTGCTCGAGGCCGGCTTCGCGTATGAGTCGTTTTCGAGCCCCGAGGAGATCGAGGCACGCCACAAGGCCGCCGGGCGCGACCCCAAGCTGGGCTACGACGGCTTTGACCGCGACCTCACCGAGGAGCAGAAGGCCGCCTTCCGCGGCGAGGGCCGCCAGCCCGTCATCCGCGTGCGCATGCCCGACGAGGACATCACCTTCACCGACCTCATCCGCGGCGAGATCACGTTCCGCGCGGGCTCGGTGCCCGACTTCGTGATCGTGCGCGGCAACGGCGTGCCGCTGTACACGCTCGTCAACCCCGTCGACGACGCGCTGATGAACATCACGCACGTGCTGCGCGGCGAGGACCTGCTGTCCTCGACCCCGCGCCAGATCGCCCTGTACCGCTACATGGTTCAGCTGGGCGTCGCGAACCAGGTGCCCGAGTTCGGTCACATGCCGATGGTGCTGGGCGAGGGCAACAAGAAGCTGTCCAAGCGTGCCCCCGAGTCCAACCTGTTCCTCCACCGCGAACGCGGCTTCATCCGCGAGGGCCTGCTGAACTACCTGGCGCTGCTGGGATGGAGCATCGGCCCCGACCGCGACGTCTTCACGCCCGCCGAGCTGGTCGAGGCGTTCGACATCCGCGACGTCACCCCCAACTCCGCCCGCTTCGACCTCAAGAAGGCCGAGGCGATCAATGCCGATCACCTGCGCATGCTGCCGCTGGGTGACTTCGTAGCCCGCACGGTGCCCTACCTGCACGCTTCCGGCCACCTGTCGAGCGCCGACCCGCAGGACCTCACCCCGCACGAGGAGCAGACCCTCGCCGAGGCGGCCCCGTTGGTGCAGACCCGCATGAACCTGCTGGGCGAGGCCCCGGGCATGCTGGGCTTCCTTTTCGAGGACGACCACGGCTACGAGTTCGACGAGAAGGCGCTGGCCAAGCTGCCCGAGAACGCCGCGGAGATCCTCGACGCTGCGCTCGTGGTGCTGGAGGGCCTCGATGACTTCGGCGCCGCAGCACAGCAGGAGGCGCTGCAGGCCAAGCTGGTCGACGAGATGGGCATCAAGCCGCGCTTCGCGTACGGCCCGCTGCGCGTCGCCGTCACCGGTCGCCAGGTCTCGCCGCCGCTGTTCGAGTCGATGGAGATCCTGGGCCGCGAGCACTCGCTCGAGCGCCTGCGTCGCCTGCGCGCGACTCTGTGACGGACGCCTCGTGACGACGGCCGATGCCGTGGCGGGCCGGGTATCCCGGCCCGCCATCCGCGGGGTGCTGCTGGACGTCGACGACACCCTCGTCGACACCCGCGGCGCCTTCCGCCATGCGCTGCTGCGGGTGGCGGACGAGTACCTCGACGCTGGCGCCGGCCCCGAGGCCGTCCTCGCACACTGGCGCGAGGACCGTTCAGGCTGGTACCGCGCCCACACGCGAGGCGAGATGACGCACCGCGAGCAGCGCAAGCGCCGCGCGCAGGAGCTGCATGAGACGTTCGGGGGGCCGTCTCTCGCCGACGACGAGGCGTACGACATCTGGGATGCAGGCTTCGAGCGTCACTTCCGTGAGGGCTGGAAGGCGTTCCCCGATGCGGCGTCCATGCTCGACGCGCTCGACGCCGCGGGCGTGCCCTATGGGTCGGTGTCGAATGCCGACCTGGCCTACCAGGAACTGAAGCTCGCAGCGTGCGGGTTGGAGCGCGTGGAGATGTTCGTGGGGGTCGACACGTTTGGTGTCGGCAAGCCCGATCCTCGCGTGTTTGTCGAAGGTTGCCGTCGCCTGGGCCTCGACCCTGCCGAGGTGGCCTACGTGGGCGACGAGCCAGACATTGATGCCGGGGGAGCGGCTCGCGCGGGGCTCACGGGCGTGTGGCTCGACCGGCCAGGAACGCGGCGCGCCGGGCATGACGGCGCCGACCTGGGCGAGCGTACGGCGCGGATCGTGGGCCTCGATGAGCTGGTGGGCGCGCTCGGGTTGTAGCAGGCGCCGTTGACCCCTCGCGGGGTCGTGGTGGGCGACGTACCCTGACCCTGAGGGCGCATCGCGGCGCCCGGAGGAGCGATGGCGTCCACGGAGTATGTGATCGTCGAGGACCCGCATGGACACGGGCCCGACTCGTGGCGTGTCGAGGAAGATCGCGGCGGGGGCGGCTCGTGGCGCGTGCGCGTTGCGGCCCTCGCCGCCGCGGCCGTGCTGGCCGTCACTGCCGCCTGGTGGTGGTCCGATGACGGTGATCCCTCGCCTGCGCCCGAGCCCACCGTCACCGCCGCGCCAGCCAACGCGGCGCGCACCACCGCCGTGGCATACGGCGAGTATCGCGACCGGCTCTCACTCGTGGAGTGCATGGCTGGGCGCGGCTACCCCTACGAGGTGCAGATTGTCGACCAGGCCGCGCAGCTCGGTGCGGTCGCGGACTACCTGGGCGTCCGGCCGGCGACTGCCTACCCGGATGCGCCGCTTCCGATGCTGCGCCAGCCCGATCTGTACTTCGGGCGCGGCGGCCAGGCGGTCGAGGTGGCCACCGGTTCCGTGGGCTGCGCCTTCATGCGCAGCGAGGTAGACGTGGACAACGGCGATGCCGTCCGCTCCGCAGTCGAGGCCGCCCGCGCCGACCTGGGCTTTCGTGATGTGGTGGCCGAGCAGGTGTGGGTGGCGCAGCACCCGGCCGAGGTCTCTCAACGGGTCGCGCTCTTGCGCGCCGATCACGGCGAGTGGGTCGCACGCGACACCTACGTGCAGGAGCGGTGGCTGCGCGCCCTCGAGGCCGCGACGGGGGTGATCGCCGACACCGACGTCACGTGGATCCCCGTCACGGTCGCGACGACCGATGTGTTCGCCCAAGCGGCGGGCCTCACCGATGCGGGCACTGCCGTCGTGATTCGCGTGGGGGAGCGGGCGCAGCCCCTGCAGGCGGGGCTGGCGCTGACCCGGGTGCACGGCCTGCCGTGCGGCGAGGTAGCCGTCAGCGCCGCGTTCGCGCGGCCCTATGGCGACGAAGAAGGGCTGGGTGACGTGAGCCGTGCTCTCACCGGCGCATGCGGCGCGTTGATTGGCGCGGGCTATGCCGAGGGTGAGTCGCTCGCCGAGGTGTACTGGGACTGAGGCTGGTTTGGAGCATCGGCCAGGAACCGGTACAGTTGTTCCTCGGTCGGGCCCCCGGGTTTGACCGCGAAGCCCGGCCTCGGTCGGGCGCGTTGGCCTATGGTGTAATTGGCAGCACGAAGGTTTCTGGTTCCTTTAGTCTTGGTTCGAGTCCAGGTAGGCCAGCCAACGAAAAGCCCGCTCCGGCGGGCTTTTTTCGTACCCGGCCGATGCCGGCATGGGTGCCGTACGTCGGCCGGCCACGGCATCGGCCGCCCTCCGACAGCGCGAACCGGAAGAACACGCGCCACGCCGGCCAGCGCGGCTCGTGGCCCTTGCTGACCGGCGCGGCGCAGTGCAATCCGGTTTGTGTTGGGGGAGCGGGAGCGTCATGCCCCGCGCGCGATCACCACACGGTGTCGCCGCGCAGCACCACGTCCGATCCGCCATCGACGAAGACCGTCTGGCCGCACAGGTGCGTGTTCTCCTCGCTCGCGAGCCAGGCGAGCGGATACGCGACCGCGATGGGGTCCGCGACGCCGTTCAGCGGCATCGGCACCTGCTCGAGCAGTTGCGCCGTGGCCTCGGGCGTCGCCGTGAGATCGGCCGTCATGGGGGTGCGGATGATCCCGGGCGCGACCGCGTTGAGCGGGATCGAGGCCCCGGCCCACCGGTCGCCCGCGGCGTTGCGACGCATCCAGCGGCAGAAGGCGGCCTTGGTGGAGCTGTAGATCAGCCCGCCGGTGGCCTCGTCGTCGGACAGCACAGCTGCCCGCGCGAGCGCGCCCGCCTCGTCGCCGGCGAGCATGGCCTCCACCAACGCGTCATCGGTGGGCATGATGCTCGCCATCGACGCGACGCCGACCGCGCGCGGGGCGGGGGAGTCCTTGAGGAGCGGGCGCAGGTTCTCCAGCGTGGCGACCATCCCGAAGTAGTTCACCGCCACCGTGGCGGGGATGGGAAGCGCGAGTCCGGCGACGGCGATGATCGCATCGACGGGTCCGCCGGCCACGGCCGCGACCTCCTCCGCGAGGCGTTCGCGGTCAGCGTCCACGGTGAGGTCCGCGGTGACGTCGGCGTCGTGCAGGTCGACGCCCACCACGCGATGGCCGCGCTCCTTCAGCAGTGCGGCAGTCGCCAGGCCAATGCCCGAGGCGGCGCCGGTAATGACATACGTGCGTGACATGACAGGTCCCTTCTCTCCATTGAAAACGGTCCTTCCACGCTAGGCGCGCGTGGGCAGGGCGCACGAGAGACAAAGGTCCCGGCCGTCCCGCTCCGACCGTGCGAACCGGATCCGGACGCGACACGCCGGCCGGCGGGGCGCAGGGGCTCCGCCGGCCGGCGTGTCGGGGTGTCGCGCGGTTCACACTGTCCGCGCGCCCGGGTACCTACTCGACCTCGAGGGTGACCTCCTCGCCGTCCCAGCCGGCCGTCACCGCGTCGCCCTCGCGCACGTCGCCGTCCACGATGCGCCGCGCGAGAGAGTTGAGCACCCGCGTCTGGATGAGTCGCTTGAGTGGACGCGCCCCGAACGCGGGGTCGAACCCGTCGCGCGCGAGCGAGGCGCGCAGCTCGTCGGTCACGGTGAGCGCCACGTCCTTCTGGACCGCGAGGCGCGCGACCGTCTTCGCGATCTCCGTGTCGACGATGCCCTCCATGGCGGCAGGGTCGATGCGGTCGAAGATCACCACGTCGTCCAGCCGGTTGAGGAACTCGGGCCGGAACGCGCGGCGCAGCACGGCTTGCAGGTCCGTCTCCAGCACGGACCGGTCCGCCCCGTCCCACGCGAGCACGATGTCGGAGCCCAGGTTCGAGGTCATGATGAGGATCGTGTTGGTGAAGTTCACGGTCCGCCCGCGGCCGTCCGTCAGCCGCCCGTCGTCGAGCACCTGCAGCAGCACGTTCCACACGTCCGGGTGCGCCTTCTCGACCTCGTCAAACAGCACGATCGAGTAGGGGCGGCGACGCACTGCCTCGGTGAGCTGGCCGCCCTGGTCGTAGCCCACATAGCCCGGGGGAGAGCCGATCAGGCGCGACACGGCGTGGGACTCCATGTACTCCGACATGTCGATGCGAATCATGGCGCGCTCGTCGTCGAACAGCTGCTCGGCGAGCGCGCGGGCGAGCTCGGTCTTGCCCACTCCTGTGGGGCCCAGGAACAGGAACGAGCCGATGGGCCGGTGCTCGTCCGCGATGCCCGCGCGGGCGCGCCGGATCGCATCGCTGACGGAAGCGATCGCTCCGTCTTGGCCCACCACGCGCGCGTGCAGCCGCTCCTCGAGGTGGCCCAGCTTCGCGGACTCGTCGGTCAGCAACTTCTCGACTGGCACGCCCGTCCACTTTGCGACCACCGCCGCGATGTCCTCGCCGGTGACCTCCTCGCGCAGCATGCGCTCCTCGGGTGCGATCGCATCCAACTCAGCCCTCGCATCGGCCATTTCCTTCTCCGCCGCCGGGATCTCGCCGTAGCGAATACGCCCCGCGGTCTCGAGGTCGCCCAGGCGTTCGGCACGGTCGAGCTCGCCACGCAGGCCCTCGAGCCGCTCGGTCGCGGCCGAGACGCGCACGATGAGGTCCTTCTCGCGCGCCCAGCGCATGTTGAGGGCCTCCGACTCGTGGCGCAGCGCGGCGATGTCGCGGTCAATCTCGTCGCGGCGCGCCTTGGCGTGCTCCGACTTGTCCTTCGCAACCTGGGTGCGCTCGATCTCGAGCTGCATGATGCGCCGGCGGGCGCGGTCTAGCACGATGGGCATGGAGTCGAGCTGCATCTTGAGGGCGCTCGTGGCCTCGTCGATCAGGTCCACGGCCTTGTCCGGCAGGAAGCGGTCCGAGATGTAGCGGTCGGACAGGCGCGCCGAGGACACGATCGCCTCGTCCGTGATCTTGACGCCGTGGTGTACCTCGTACTTCTCCTGCAGCCCGCGCAGGATCGCGACCGTGTCCTCGATGGACGGCTCGCCCACGTAGACGGGCTGGAAGCGGCGCTCCAGGGCGCTGTCGGTCTCGATGTGTTCGCGGTACTCGTTCAGTGTCGTGGCGCCGATCATGCGCAGCTTGCCGCGCGCGAGCATGGGCTTGAGGATGTTGCCCGCGTCCACGGAGCCGTCGGCCTTGCCCGCGCCCACGATGGTGTGGAGCTCGTCGACGAACAGGATGATGCGTCCCTCGGCTGCCTCGACCTCGGCGAGGATGGCCTTGAGGCGCTCCTCGAACTGGCCGCGGTAGGCGGCGCCGGCCACGACGGAACTCATCGCGATCTCGATGACCCGCCTGTCCTTGAGGGAGGAGGGGACGTCGCCTGCGACGATGCGCTGGGCGAGGCCCTCCACGATCGCGGTCTTGCCCACGCCGGGCTCGCCGATGAGGACGGCGTTGTTCTTGGTGCGCCGCGTGAGGACCTGCATGACGCGGCGGATCTCCTCGTCGCGGCCGATCACGGGGTCGAGATTGCCTGCCTCGGCGAGCGCCGTGAAGTCCTGGCCGAACTGCTCGAGCGCGGACTGCTCCTGCGTGTCAGGAGCCTGAGGGGTGGTGGACATGATGAGCCTCCTGGTGGTCGTGGGACGGGCGGCTCCAAAGTTGAGCCGCTTACGCTCAACTTTACATAACGCTCGGCTGAGATGGCAAGCGATAGGCGGCCGATGCCGTGGCGGGGGAGGATGGTCGTCGTGTGTTCGGAGGGGGTGGGGTGCCGATTTGGAATCGGCGTGCACCATGCTGTAGAGTCTTATCTCGCGCCAGCCGCCCGGTAGGGGGCAGGAGCAGCTAGGGCCCCGTTGTGTAGCGGCCTAGCACGCCGCCCTCTCAAGGCGGTAGCGCGGGTTCGAATCCCGTCGGGGCTACGGATGAAACTCCTCACTTTTCGGTGGGGAGTTTTTCTGTTTCTGGGCGTCGTTCTTCCTGCCGCGCGGGCTGGCGGCCGGGTCGCAGCGAGCCCGGCTTGCGTGTTAAGTTCCCCCGTCACATGCTGCGATCCTCGCGGCGTTGAGTTTGGCGAGAGGGCGGCCGCATGGCGTTGGGCGAGTACTTCGCTCCGACGCTGACCGCCGCTCGCAACGGCGCCACCTGGGCGTGGGAACGCATCTATCGCGATCTCTATGGCGGCGTGTACTCGTACTTGCGCGGCACCGGATTGGGCGACGCCGTCGAGGACGTGTTGTCCGAGACGTTCCTCTCCGTGGCCCGCGACATCCACCGCTTCACGGGTGACGAAGACGACTTCCGTGCGTGGGTCTTCACCATCGCGCGCCGGCGCGGCCAGGACGAGTGGCGCTCGCGAGGGCGTCATCCCGAGACCGCTGACGGGCTCGAGCCTGCAGGACTTGCAGAAGAGCATTGGCACGGCGATGTCGAGTCCGAGGCGTTGTCCGCCATCTCCTTGATCGAACCACGCGTGCTGATCCGTGGCCTGAGCCTGGTGCAGCGTGAGGTGATCCTCATGCGCGTGGTCGCGGACATGTCGGTGAAGGCGACCGCGGAGGCTCTCGACAAGTCAGAGGGGGGCGGTCCGCGTGATCCAGACCCGTGCGCTGAAAGCATTGCGCGAGCAACTCGATGCTCATGGTCACGAGCGGTCCACGCTGCCGGGAAAGAAGTCGCTGTAACGTTTCTGGCCGCGTCAGCGATGACAGGGGTATGGACCACGTATCGAGCAACGACGCCGACCGTGACTTCGACGCTCTCGTGGCCGGTCGTCCCGTGACCGATCCCGACCTTGCTGCCCTCGCCCCGGCATTCGCCGCGCTGCGAGCGAGCGCCGCCGCTCAGCCCACCGACTCGCAGGCGGAGGCCATGGTCGCGACGTTGGCGGCCGCCGTCGCTCCAGCGGCCGTCGCTTCGACCGCGGGCGCGAGGCCGGCCGCGGCCCGCCGCTCGACGTGGAGGCGCCGGGTGGGTGCCTCCGTCGCTGTCGCGGGTGTGCTGGGACTGGGGCTCGCGGGAGCCGCTGCGGCCGATGACGCCGCGCCGGGCGATGCACTATATGGAGTGGATCGCGCCCTCGAGCGGGTGGGGATCAACGCCGGTGGCGCCGACGAGAGGCTCGGCGAGGTGCGCATCCTCGTGGAGCGCGGTGACGTCGACCGGGCCGCCGCGCTTGCCACCGAGACTCTCGACTCCCTCGATGAGACCGAGGCCGCCGACGGCCTGCGCGTCGCCGCCGAGTCCGTGTTGGCCGAGGGATCCGAGCAGTCGCTCGAGACCCGGACGCGAGTGTCCGAGATGTTGCTGTGGATGGCCGACCAGGACGAGCGCGGCGCCGCATTTGGGAAGGCGGTGTCCGAGCGTGCCCGCGGGCTCGTGGACACGCCGGCAGTCGTCGATGACGCCACCGTTGAGCCTCAAGACGGCGACGCCGGTGGCGCCGACGAGGGTTCCTCGCCCGACGTCCCCGTACCCGCCACGGCAGGCCAGTCGGAGACCGCCGGTCAGCCCGCCGAGGCTGGTGATGCTCCGGTCTCCGCAGGGCAGGGCGCCGGTACTCAGGAGCCGTCCGACGCCCACGAGGCGGCTGGCGCCGATGTGCCCAGCGAGTCCGGCAAGCCTGCCGATGCCGGCAAGCCCGAGGGCACCGGCAAGCCCGAAGGCGCTGGTAAGCCCGAGGGCACCGGCAAGCCCGAAGGCGCTGGTAAGCCCGAGCAGGAGACCCCCACGGCGGAGTCAGGCGACGCCGACGCATCCGCCAAGGAGAGCAAGCCGGCCGGCGAGGTTGGCAAGCCC
>NZ_BBRH01000016.1 GCF_002090055.1 Demequina sp. NBRC 110051 | reverse complement strand
GTTCTTTCCCTCCCAGCCGGAGTGATTCATGCCCTGACTGCGCTGCTGCTTCTGTCCCTGGGCGGGGTTGGGCGCCTTTGCGTCGGGGTTCTGGTTGCCGCCCTTCGCGATGTGCCCCTCGGCGGACACAGGGTCCTTCAACGGTGACTGCCAATCGGGCCCGCCTGCCTGGGGCGGTCGGTGGTCGGCGGCGTTGTCGACGGCGACGGGCTTGTCCTGGTCGCGGTGCACGTGATCGCTCATGATTCTTAGCCCCCTTCCTTGGGTTCCGTCCCAGGCGTCAACGGGATCACCCCCGCCGGGCATTCCGTCCCGAACGGGTGCCCGCACGACTGCTAGCGTCGCGTCCATGAGCGCACACCGGCCCCTCGACACGGGGCCGCCCCAAGCGCATGGATCCATCAGCGAGGACACGGTCCGAGCGCTGATTGCGGCGCAGCATCCCGACCTCGCGGGGCTCGAGCTGGGCGAGCGCTTCGACGGCTGGGACATGGCGGTCTTCCGCCTGGGCGAGGACCTCACCGTGCGCCTGCCGCGCGTCGAGGCGGCGGTGGGGCCGCTCGAGACCGAGACGAAACTGCTCGCCGAGTTGGGGCCGTCCTGGGACTTCCCGCACCCGTCGGTGGTGCGCGCGGGCGAGCCGGGCGAGGGCTATCCGTGGCCGTGGCGCATCGTCGAGTGGGTGCCGGGCAACACTACGGACGTGATGCCGCTGGGTGCGGACTCGGGCGGCGCCTTGGGACGTGCGCTGGCGGACCTGCACCGGCCGGCGCCCGCCGATGCGCCCTACAACCCCGAGCAGTCCCTGCCGATGGCCGAGCGCCAGGCGGACGTGGACTACGCGATCGGGATCCTAGGCGACGCGCCTGGTGCGCTGGGCGACCGGCTGGACCTGGAGGCGGTGAAGGCCATGTGGGCGACTGCCCTGGCGGCCCCCGATCCTGGCCCGCTCGTGTGGTCGCATGCTGACTTGCACGGCTCGAACGTGCTGAGCGAGTTCGGCACGTTCGCGGGCATCATCGACTGGGGAAAGATGGCTGCGTGCGACCCGGCCGTGGACCTGGGGTTCCTGTACACGGTCATGCCGCGCGATGGCGTGATCGCGGCGCTCAATACGTATGTGGGGATTACCGGGCTTTCCGATCCGGGCCTGGAGGCGCGCCTGCACGGCGTGGCGCTGCACAAGGCGCTGCTGTGGGCCACGCTCGACAGACGACTGAACGTGTCGATGGCGTGGCGGGCTTTGGCGGAACTCGGGGTGAGCGTGCCCGCGTAGGATTGCGTGCGGGCCTCTAGCTCAGTTGGTAGAGCAGCGGACTTTTAATCCGTAGGTCGTGGGTTCGAGCCCCACGGGGCCCACCACCTAGTCACTCGTCTCGCGAGGCAGCATCCACCACTCCACGAACTTCTGAGCGCGTCCGTCCGACGCGAACCAGACCTCCCACATGTTCGTGTAGTGCTCGTGGCCGGGGTAGGTCACCGAGCCGGTGATGATGCCCAGGGTGTCGTTCTCGATGAGGACCCGGAGGTCATGTTCGGGCTCGCTGGGCTCGGGCTCCTTCCACGTAGCGATGATGGCGTCGATCCCGCGCACCGGTTCCTTGTCGTTGGGCCGGAACCAGTACTCGGCGTCATCGGTGAAGATCGCGCGGACATCCTCGTCCGACTTTGTCTCCCACGCCCGCACGTAACCCGCCAGCCACTCAGATGTCCTCGTCATGACTCTTGTTTACGCCGCCGTGCGAGCCACCGCCACCGGACGATGCCAGGCGCGGCCCCACGGGCGAGCGGCCCTACAGTGGACGTACCCCCTCAAGGAAGAGAGCAATGAAGACCTTCACCCTGCCCGGCACCGACGTCGAGGCTCCCAACGTGGTCCTTGGCCTCATGCGCATTGTCGAGAAGTCCGACGACGAGGTGCGCGAGCTCATGGCCGCCGCCCGCGACGCCGGCATCACCTTCATCGATCACGCCGACCTCTACGGCCCGCCTTATCACGGCTGCGAGCGGCGCTTCGCGGAGGCAATGCAGCTGACTTCGTCGGAGCGCGAGGCGCTCACCATCCAGACCAAGTGCGGGATCCGTCAGCCCGGACCGTACTTCGACTTCTCGTACGAGCACATCATCGAGTCCGCGGAGGCGTCGCTCGAGGCGCTCGGCACCGACTACCTGGACATCCTGCTACTGCACCGGCCCGATGCCCTGATGGAGCCCGACGAGGTCGCGCGCGCGTTCGACGAGCTCCAGTCATCGGGCAAGGTGCGCCACTTCGGCGTCTCCAACCACACGCCCGGCCAGATCGAGCTGCTCAAGCGCTCCGTGAAGCAGCCCATCGTCGCCAACCAGATGCAGTTGTCCATCACGCACGCGCCGATGATCGCGCAGGGCATCGCCGCGAATATGCAGAACCTGGACCAGTCCGTCCAGCGTGACAACGGCATCGTCGACTACTGCCGCCTGAACGACATCACCATCCAGGCATGGTCACCGTTCCAGGCTGGGTTCTTCGACGGTCCCTTCCTGGGTTCGGACCGCTATCCCGAGCTCAACGCCGTGATCGACCGGCTGGCGGAGAAGTACGCCGTGCCCGTCGAGGCCATCGCGGTGGCGTGGATCACGCGTCACCCGGCGCAGATGCAGGTGGTGCTCGGCACCACCACCCCGGCGCGCGTCACCGCCGCCGCACAGGGCTCCGACGTGCCACTGACGCGGTCGGAGTGGTACGAACTGGTGCGCGCGGCGGGCTACACGGTTCCGTAAACGACACGCCCGCTCCGCAGCGGGACATGAGCGCCGATTCCGACCCTCGTGTCCCGCCAGCCTGCGTGGTCCGATGGCCGGCGCGAGCGTAATCTCAAAGCATGACCACGACACCGGCGGAATGGGTCGATCCGCGCGAGCAGATCGAGTTCAGCGTGCGCATGGCCAGCGGCCGGCTCGCGCCCCGCACCTTCACGGACGAGGCCGAGGCCCGCGCCTGGGCGCGCCCCGAGGAGGGTGACGAGGTGGTCTCGTTCAACTACGTGTGCGCGTGCGACCGCTAAGGCGCGGGCCGCGCGCACACGCCTGAGATCAGGGCGACTCGATCTCGGAGCGGTTGCCGATCTTCGCGCGGATGACCCAGAAGGCGATGGTGCCGACGAAGAGCACCAGGCCGATGAAGGCGAGCCACAGCGCCGCCTTGATGATGAAACCCAGGATTCCGAGCAGGACAGCCGCGACAAGCAGGGCAATCAGGAGATAGCGCATCGCCCGATAGTACGTGGGTCGACGCCCATCCGGCGAAGTCTCCCCGGCACGCCCATACTGGAACCGCCCGTCACCAGCGAAGGAGACACCCATGGCCCACGGCGACATCACCCACATCGACATCCCCGTGTCAGACATGGCACGCGCCAAGCACTTCTACGGCCTGCTGTTCGGCTGGGAGATCGCTGCCCCTCCCGGCTTCGAGGACTACCCCATGTGGCAGGCGCCCAACAAGATCAGCGGCGGCGGCCTCGCGCCGCGCAGCGAGGGGTTCGCGCAACCGCGCTCCTATGTGGAGGTCGACTCCATCGACAACACCATTTCCCTCGCCAAGAGCCAGGGCGCCACCGTGCTGATGGACAAGGACGAGATCACGCCGACCAGTTGGTGGGCGGTCATCGAGGACTTCGACGGCAACGTCATCGGCCTGTACGAGGGCGTCACCGAGGTGGACGGCGAGCCCGTCCAGTAGCGAGGTAAGCCGGTCACACCTGGCGCCACCTCTGCACCCACTCTCAACGCACTCCCAGGAACGTGCGGTGTGATGAAGACATGAACATCACCCGGCCGCTCCGGATCACCGCGCTCGTCGCGGCGATCGGGCTGGTCGCCGTGGTGGCTCCTACCGGGGCAACGGCCAGCGCGGACGTGACCGCCGCACAGGTCGAGGGCACCTCCTCCCTGCCCACCCCGGACGGCTGGATGCCGCAGCACGTGCCCGCCTTCCTCACCGCCCCCCTCCAGGTGACTCAGACGGACGTGCCTCAGCGCGTGCGCGCCTAGCCCCCTGCGGCGGCCGGACCCGGATGGTGCGGGCCCGGCCCCGCAGGAATCCCCCCACTGCAAGGGGCCCGGTCCCGACCACCCTCCTCGCGCCGATACGCTGGCCTGACCGCGTACGCCCTGGAGGCCCTCATGCCCAACTCCCCTGCGCCCGCGGTCGCAACGACGGGACCGGCGAAGGCGTCCCGTCTCGCCTGGATCGCGATGGGCGTGGCCGCCTTCGTGTACTTCATGGCCGTGGTGCACCGCACCAGCTTTGGCATCGCCGGCATCGAGGCCTCCGAGCGCTTCGGCATCGAGGCCACCACGCTGTCCGTCCTCGCGATGGTCCAGATCGCCGTCTACGCGGCCATGCAGCTGCCGGCCGGCTCGCTCATCGACCGCTTCGGCTCGCGCGCGGTGCTCATCGGCGGCTCGCTCATCATGGCCGCGGGCCAACTGCTGCTCGCCACCACACCAGCACTCGCCGGCGCCGTCATCGCGCGCGTGCTCATCGGCCTGGGCGACGCCCCGATCTTCATCGCCGGCAACCAGATCGCCGCCAAGTACTTCCCTCCGCGCCAGGTGCCGGTCATCGTGCAGTCGCTCGGCATCATCGGGCAACTGGGACAGGTCGCCTCGTCGATCCCAGTCGCGTTCCTCCTCCATGAGCAGGGCTGGTCGGTCGCGTTCTCGACGCTCGCGGCGATGGGCCTGGCGGCCGCCGCCTCCGTCATCATCGGCATTCGCCGTCCCAAGACGGCCGATGCCGTGGCCGCCTCCCCCACCCCCCCACCTGCAGCTCGGGTCACCCTGCACGAGGCGATCCGCCCCGCGGGCGTGAAGCTGGGCTTCTGGACGCACTGGCTGGGACTCATCGGACCCAACACGATTGCGCTGCTGTGGGGCGTGCCGTTCCTGGTGCAGGCGCAGGGGCTCGAAGCCACCACCGCGAGTGGGCTCCTCACCGTCATGGTGGTGGCCAACGTCTGCGCCGGTCCCGTCCTCGGCGTCCTTACGGGTCGCCACCCGCTGCGCCGCTCGTGGCTGGTCCTCGCCATCGGAGTGGTCGCGGCGGCCGTCTGGGCATCGGTCCTCATCCCCACGACGCCGCGCCCGATATGGCAGCTGGTGTTGTGGCTCGCGATCACCGGCGTGAGCGGCCCAGCCTCCCTCATAGGGCTCGACTTCGCGCGCACTCACGGCCTGGCCGGCCGCGGCGGAGCGGCGGTGGGCTTTGCGAACATCGGAGGCTTCGCCGCCACGGTCGTCGCGGTGCTGTTGGTGGGCGCGACCCTCCAGGCGGTCTCCCCCGCGGGGGCGAGCGAGTACACGCTGGGCGAGTACCGCATCGGCCTCGCGACCACCGCCCTGCCGTGGGCGATCGGCATCGTCGGCGTGCTGTGGGCCCGCCGGCGCACGCGCGCGGAGATGGCCGCTGCGGGCGTCATCGTGCCGCCCATCCGTGAGGTCCTCGCGCGACGCAAGGCGGCGCGACGGCGCTAACCCACAGCGCCCCGACATGGGGCGAGGCGTGTACGTGACCCGGCCACGGCATCGGGCGTAGGTTGGAACTATGGCTATCCCGACGCACACCCTGAATGACGGCTTCGAGATCCCGGCGCTGGGCTTCGGCACCTATCCCATGAAGGGCGACGAGTGCGTGGCGGGCGTGCGCTCCGCGCTGGACAAGGGCTACCGGCTGATCGACTCGGCGGTGAACTACGGCAACGAGGTGGAGGTGGGTCACGGCATCCGCGATTTCATGTCCGCGACCGGCACTGCACGCGAGGACATTACGGTGCAGACCAAGCTGCCGGGCCGTCACCACGACACCGACGCTGCTGTGAACTCGATCGAGGAGTCGTTCGACAAGTTGCAGCTGGGCACCATCGACGTGGTGCTCATCCACTGGCCCAACCCCATCACGGGCAAGTACCGCGACGCCTGGCAGGGACTCATCGAGGCACGCCAGCGCGGGTACGTGCGCAGTATTGGGGTGTCGAACTTCACCGCCAAGCATCTGGCCGACATCGTCGCGGACACCGACATCACCCCCGCGATCAATCAGATCGAGCTGCACCCCTACTTCAACCAGGAGGCCATGCGCGCGGTGCACGCCGAGCGCGGCATCCTCACCCAGTCGTGGAGCCCGCTGGGTAAGCGCCAGGCTCCGTATGGCGAGGCAGCGGTGGCTGCGGCGGCCGAGGCTCATGGCGTGACGCCCGCGCAGGTCATCTTGCGCTGGCAGGTGCAACTGGGCAATGTGCCGCTGCCCAAGTCCGCGACCCCGTCCCGCCAGGTCGAGAACCTGGACGTCTTCGGATTCGAGCTCACGCCGGACGAGATGGCGGCGATCTCCGCGCTCACCAAGCCCGACGGGCGACTCTTCGGCGGCGACCCCGACTCGCACGAGGAGATGTAGCACGGCTCACCCGAAGGTGAACGAGTAGGCCTCCACACCTTCGGACAGCTCGACATCGAGGGTGTGTTGGCCCTCGGCGACGTCTTCCGCGACCGCGTACGACCGTGGGGTGCCGTCGACGTCGATGGTGCGCGAGTCTCCGTCGTCCAGCGTGACGGTGACCTGCCCCTGTCCCGCGAGCACCATGCGCACCTGGGACGCGTGGAACCTGAGACGTAGTGAGGCGCCGTCCGCCGTAGGAGTGGCGAACTGGGTCTCGAGGGTCCACTCCCCCTGCAGCGCGAACGAGTCGTCGGGCTGGTCGTCGGGGAAGCGGTAGGTTCCCTCGCCGGGCGCATAGCGGTCGCCGCCGCCGTAGTTCACGTCCTTCGAGGTGCCGAGGAAGGTCTCCCTGGTCGTGGAGCCCACCTCGGGCGTGACGTCGTCGATGTCCGTCTCCCCTGGAAGATCGACATCGGGGTTGGCGTCGACCAAGAGCTCGCGAATCATGTCCTCGGTCGCCTGGTAGTTGCCCTCGCCAAAGGAGATGTGGCGCACGGTGCCGTCGGCGTCGATCAGGTAGTGCGCGGGCCAGTACCGGTTGCGGTAGTTGGTCCAGGTGGCGAGGTTATTGTCGAGCGCGACGGGGTAGGTGATGCCGAAGTCCGCGGCTCCCGCACGCACGTTCGCCTCGTCTTTCTCGAAGGCGTATTCGGGCGAGTGGATCCCGATCACATTGAGACCCAGATCGCCGTACGTTTCGTCCCATGCCACCGAGTGCGGTATGGAACGCTGGCAGTTGATGCAGGAGTAGGCCCAGAAGTCGATGAGCACGACCTCGCCGCGAAGTTCGTCGAGGCTGATCGGCTGGTCGTCAGGAGTGTTGAACCACGCCTCGATGCCCTTGATCGACGGCGCGGTGCCGCAGCTTTCCAACTCCTCGGCGCCGTTGGTGCACTGATCGAGGTCGCGGTTCTCGTCGTTGACGAGGCCGCCGAGCGCGAGCGCATCCTGCGCGGCCTCGCTATCGGTCAGGTCCTCCTGGATCTGCGCGGTGTAGTCGGGCAACGCGCGCTGGAGGGCGGCGGGCAGGTCGAATGCGAGGCCGACCGCGAGCGCAATCATCGCGACGCCTGCGGCTATGCGCAGGCCGCGCTCGCGCCGGCGGAACGCCTTCACGCGCTCGGCGAGGCCGCGGCCCGCGAGCGCGAAGAACAGCAACGGGACGGCGACGCCGATCGCGAAGGAGACGGTCAGCGCGACGGTTCCGGCGCCGATCTGGCCCGTCGACCCGGCCACGATGATGGCGGCCAGCACCGGGCCGGCACAGGGAACAAACACGGCGCCGAGGGCGAGACCCACACCAAAACCGTTGCCCTTGGAGTCCACGCGACGCCTCGGCATGAAAGCAAAGGGACGCTCAAGAAGGTGCTCGAAACGCGGAACGATCAGGCCGATGCCGATCAGGATGAGCACGGCCATCGCGACCCAGCGGATGACGTCCTGGGGAAGGTTGAGGGCGCTCAGGATGAGCGAGCCGACGAGGGTGACCAGGGTGAAGCTCGTCACCAGGCCGGCGATCACGAGGAAGGGGCGCCACCTCGACACCTCCGAGGCCGGAGAGGACGTCGCCGTGTCCCTGGTGGCGGTCGCGACGGCGCCGCCTGGGGCACCCACGCTCGCCGCGGTTCCCACACCGCCCATGGTTCCCAGAGCGTCGTATCGCTGGATCCTTGCGGACTGCGCGCCGCCCGTCAGAAAGATCACCGGGAGCACCGGGAGGATGCATGGGGAGATACCTGTGATGAGGCCACCCAGCAGCCCAATGATGATCAGTTCCATGCCCATGCCTCCGTTGTCGTTGGGAGGCGTTCGCTCGCGACACGGTCGCGGATGGGAAACAGTCTGGGCGGAAGTTTTTTGGCCATCACCCCAACCGGATTCCTGCCCGGCCCGAATTCCCCCTGACGCCGCACTCGCGGCAGGCGCCCCACCTCGGGGCGTTCTACCAGGGCTCATAGTCGCCCGGAGACTGGAGGAACCATGCTCAAGGGAACGAAGAAGTACTCGGCGGGAGTGGCGCTTGCGGTGGCGGGCGTCTTCACGCTCGCGGCCTGCAGCACCGACGCGGGCGAGGAGGAGATGGACTCGACCATGCCCGCCATGACCGAAGAGGCGATGCCCGAGGAGTCCATGTCGGACGACTCGATGATGGAAGACGAAGCGATGGAAGAGGACGCGATGGAGGACGACTCCATGGCGATGGACCCGGCCGCGAACCTCGTGGGCCCCGCGTGCTCGGCCTACGCCGAGGAGGTCCCGGACGGGCCCGGATCGATCCAGGGCATGTCGCAGGACCCGGTCGCCGTGGCCGCGTCGAACAACCCGATGCTCACCACCCTGGTGTCGGCGGTCAGCGGCGAGCTGAACCCCGACGTCAACCTCGTTGACACGCTCAATGGCGACGAGTTCACCGTGTTCGCGCCGGTCGACGATGCCTTTGCCGAGATCGACCAGGAAACCATCGACACGCTGTCGACCGACGCCGACCTTCTCTCGCAGATCCTGACCTACCACGTGGTGCCCGGACAGATCGAGCCCGCCGACATCCCCGGCACCCACACCACGGTGGAGGGCACCGACGTCGAGGTGACCGGCGAGGGCGACGAGCTCATGGTCAACGACGCCATGGTCCTGTGCGGCGGCGTGCAGACCGCCAACGCCACCGTCTACCTCATCGACGGTGTGCTGATGCCGTAACGGCACATCCCCTGACCGCGGAGGCCACCGTCGCAGCAGCAACCACTGCGACGGTGGCCTTCGCTATGCGTCGGGCGCGGAACGCATCATCTCCCACATCCGCACCACCAGGTCCTCGTCGATCTCCGCGGGGGTGCCCGCGTCCTCGTCGTGGTGCTCGCCGTGCACCTCGCGGTGGAGCTCCTCCATGCGGTGATCGAGGCTTTCGGCGATGGCCGCGGCGTCCGAGAGGCTCTCGGCCAGGTGATCGGGCACCTCGCCGTCGAACTTGTAGTGGATCTTGTGCTCGAGTGACGCCCAGAAGTCCATCGCGATGGTGCGGATCTGGACCTCGACGGTCACCGGCACCGCGCCAGTCGACAGGAACACCGGCAGCTGGATGATCGCGTGGATGGACTTGTAGCCGTTGGGCTTGGGCGCCGCGATGTAGTCCTTGACCTCTATGACAGTGACGTCGTCCTGGCTCACGAGCGCCTCGAGCACCCGGTAGGTGTCCTCAATGAAGCTGCAGGTAATGCGGACGCCGCCGATGTCCGTGATGGCCGCGCGGATCGACTCGGTGTCGGGCGACACGCCCTTGCGCGCCATCTTCGCGAGCAGGCTCTCGGGGCTCTTGACGCGGCTCGTCACGTGCTCGATGGGGTTGTACCGGCGCAGGTGCAGGAACTCCTCGCGCAGGATCGTGACCTTGGTCAGCACCTCGTCGACGCCGAACTGGTGCTCCATGAGCAGGCGGGACAGATCCGCGCGCATCTGACGGGCGAACTCCATGACCGCGGGGTCGGGGTGAGCGTGGCCGGAGGGCGCCGGGGCCCTGTCGTCGGTCAGGGGCAGGTCATCGTGAACGGTCACGTCTGAGAAACGGATGCGGCGACCGGGCGGTTCCGGTGGGCCGGGCGGCTCCGGTGCCGCGCCGGTTGACTTTACCTAACACTTCTATGCATCATGCTGTTAGGGCTCGCACGGACGGGCCGGACGGAGTGACGCATGGACATCCCCAAGGATCTGGTCGCCGCGAGCGCGGCGCCCATGGTGCTGAGCATCCTCTCCGAGGGCGACTCGTACGGCTATGCGATCCTCGGCCGCGTCCGCGAGCTCTCGGACGGCGAGCTCGACTGGACCGAGGGCCTGCTGTACCCGTTGCTGCACCGCCTGGAGCGCATCGGCCATATCGAAAGCCGCTGGGGCCAGTCCGAGACGGGCCGGCGTCGCAAGTACTACGCCCTCACCTCCGACGGACGGGCCGCTCTCGCGACCCACGTGAGCCAATGGCGCACCGTCGCCGCGGCGCTCGAAAACGCGTGGGGCCGCATGGAGTTTGGCGGACCGGTGAGCCTCGCATGAGTGATCCCCTGGAGATCCAGATCGACCTGTGGCGCGCACATCTGGAGGCGCACCCCGGTGTAGCAGCGGCCGATGTCGACGAACTCGAGGACCACCTGCGCGGGCACATCGAGGCACTATCCGCCGCA
The DNA here is from genome assembly GCF_002090055.1 of Demequina sp. NBRC 110051. Lineage (GTDB taxonomy): Bacteria > Actinomycetota > Actinomycetes > Actinomycetales > Demequinaceae > Demequina. The sequence goes on along the minus strand of NZ_BBRH01000016.1, from coordinate 104,356 downwards.
GGCCTCAGCGACGACGAGGCGTTCCTCGTCGCGGTCAAGCGCCTGGGAAGCCAGCGCGACATCGCCCGCGAGTTCGCGCGCGAGAACTCCCGCCGGTTGTGGAAGCAGCTGGTGCTGGGCGAGGAGGGCTCGCGGTCGTCAGGCGTGCCTGGAGGTCGCGCATCCGTGTGGGTCGCGCTCGCCTTCGCCGCCGCGGGCGGACTGCTGATGCGCCTGCCCCTGTGGCTCTCCCCCGAGGGCGTCGACACCACCTACGCCCTCTTCCTGGGCCCGCTGCTGCTGACCGCCGTCGTGGGCTACCTGCTGTGGCGCCACCGCCCGGGCGCGGGAGTCACCGCGACGGCGTTGGCCGGCATGGCGGCGGCGGCGGCGCTCGCGGGCGTGTACGCGCCGGCTGCCAGCGATGACGCCTTGGTCACGACGGCGCTGCACGTCCCCGTGCTCGCCTGGCTGCTCGCGATGCTCGCCTATGCGGGCACTCGTTGGCGCGAGACCGACGGGCGCATGGACGCCGTGCGCTTCACCGGCGAGTGGGTCATCTACATGGTGTTGCTCGGCCTCGGCGGCGGCGTGCTCATGGGCATCGTCGCGCTCGCCTGCCAGGCGGCGGGGCTCGATGCCTCCACCTTTGTGTTCGAGTGGATGCTGCCTCTCGGCGCCGGAGGCGCGGCCGTCGTGGCCGCGTGGCTGGTCGAGGCCAAGCAGTCCGTGATCGAGAACATGGCGCCCGTACTGGCGCGCGTCTTCACGCCGCTGTTCGCCGTCGCGTTTGCGATTCTGCTGGTCGTGGTGCTGGCCTCGGGCGACATCGCGGGGCTGTCGAGGGACCTCTTGCTGGTGTGCAACGTCATCCTGATCATCGCGATCGGGCTTGTCCTCTACAACCTGACCGCGCGCGAGAGCGACGGCGGTCCCACCTGGTTCGACCGCGTGCAGCTCGCGCTCGTGGCCGGAGCCCTGGCGCTCGACGCAGTGGCGCTCGTCAACGTCGTCATCCGCATCGGCGACGGCGGCTGGACCCTCAACCGCGTCGTGATCCTGGGGCTGAACCTGCTGCTGCTCGTCAACCTCGCGGTCACGGCCTCGCTGCTGGTGCGGCTGAACCGTGCGGCGCCGGGGGCCGCCCACCGCCTGGAGCGGTGGCAGACCGGCATGCTGCCCGCCTACGGCGCGTGGGCGCTTGTGGTGGTGGCGGTGCTGCCGGCGGTGTTCGCGAGTTAGCGGCAGGCGCTAGGCGTCCTGCTCGGCCTCCATCTGTGCCACGAACTCCCGCTTGGACGACTGCCAGCCGTCCTCGTTCATGCCGGTGCGCCAGTAGCCGGAGATCGACACGTGCTCGCGGGGCACGCCCACCACGTTGAACAGGTGGTGGCGCAGCGGCTTGATCATGTCGGCGTTGCCGTGCACAAAGGCCTCGATGTCACCCTCGGGAAGCGTCGCCGTCTCGACGGCGTAGGTGAGCGCCTCGCCGTAACCCATGCCGTGCTCGTCGCGGTGGATCCAGTGGACGGTGGTGTTGGCCGTCTCGCGCAGGGGCTGGCGCTCGGCGGCCGTGGCGACCTCGAGGAACACCTCGGCGCGCGCATTGGCCTCAAGGGCGTCGAGCGCGGCGGCAATCGCCGGGAGCGCGGACTCGTCCCCCACCAGCAGGTGAACGTCGGCATCGGGACGCGGAGCCCAGCCGCCGCCGGGGCCCATGAAAGCGATCTCGTCGCCCGCGGTCGCACGCGCGGCCCACGGCCCGGCGAGGCCCTCGTCGCCGTGGATCACGAAGTCGAGCGCCATCTCACCGGCGGCGCGGTCGTGCCAGCGCACCGTGTAGGTGCGGGTCACGTCTCCGAACTTGATCTTGACGTAATGGTCCGTGAGCTCAAGCGGGCCGACCTCCTTCAGCGCATCGGAGCCCACCACGACCCGCACCATCGCGGGGGTGAGCTGTTCGGTGCGCAACACGGTGGCGGTGCGGACGGGGCGCGGGGGACGGTTCTGTGGCTTCATCGCCGCTCAGTATATGCATACGCGTCAGTTGCGTAATTACCTGCGGCCGATGCCCTGGCCGGCTATCCCCCCAGGGTCGCCATGGCGGCGACCACCAGCGAGCCGCTGATGAGCGCGCCAAGGCCGATCACCCGCGACAGCAGGGGCCCGCCCGGCTGGTCGGCGCCCAGGCGCGACATCGCGATGCCGACGACGCCAATCAGGGCGAAGGCCAGTCCGCCGATCCACAGCGCGGCCATCATGATCGACTCGGGCCTTTCCACGGCGGCGAGCGACATCGCGAAGGTCAGCGGAATCGCGTGCAGCATCGTGATGATGGCGAGGCGCCAGCGGCCGGCCGCGAGCGCGCCGCGAAGATCAACGGCGGGCCCACTCACCCCAGCGCCCGCGCGGCGGCGCGACAGGAATCCCGCCGCGGTGAGCCCCGCATGGACGGCGGCACTGACGGCGACGATGACCACGATGACCGCCGCGAGTTCCTGGTCAGTCATGGGCCCCTCCCCCAGGTGCGCGGAGCGCCTCGACCCGCACCGCGAGGGTAGCCTCTCGCGCTCCCAACGCGTCGAGGGTCTCGGCGGCGACGTGATGCGCGTTCGGGCCCATGGCCAGGACGTCCCGAGCGGCGTCCGCCGTCAGCGCGAGCGGCGTCACCACGTCGCGACTGAGAACCCGCTCCCACCCGGGGAACTGTGCGGCCAGACGCTCCGACTTGCCCTCGTGCACCTGCACCCCATCGACGGCGGCGACCAGTTCGCTGAGGTGCTGGGGAAGCGGCGTGACCACCACGAGGGCACCTGTGGGACGCACGATGCGAGCGATTTCCGCCGGCACCCGGGGCCCAAAAACCGACAGGACGATGTCCACCGCACCATCGACCACGGGCAAGACCTTGAGCGCATCGCCGCCCACCGCGACCGCCCGCTCATGGGTCCGCGCCGCGCGCTTCACCGCCGGCGTCGACAGGTCCATGACGATGCCCCGCCAGCCGGGCAGCGCGTCGAGAGCCGCGGCAGCGTAGTAGCCCGTGCCCCCCGCGAGGTCGAGCAGCAGCCCCGTACCGGCCCCTTCGACCGAGGCGACCTGGGCTACGGCGCTCGCCACGGCATCGGCCACCGGCAGGTACCAACCGCCGGACTGGAGACGCTCGCGCGCCATCACCATGTCGACGGTGTCGGCATTGAGGGAGTGGCCGTGGCCGGCGCGCAGGGTCACGTACCCCTGGCGGGCGGCGTCGAATCGGTGGCCGTCGACGCAGGTCAGCCCCGTCTCCGCCTGCGTCAGGTCCTGGCCGCAGACAGGACAGCGCAGCGCTCGCACCACACGGTCGGGCCAGGTCTCCATGGTCGCGAGCCTACGGTGCGCCCGCGCCGCGGCTACTCATCGCACTCTAGGAGGGGAGCAGCGCGTCCGCAGTTGCCGACCACTCGGCGGCGAGGTCGAAGCCCTCCGGGTCGCGCAGATAGTGCAGCTGCATCCCGTCCATCGCGGCGAAGATGCGTCGGGCGAGGCCCTCCGGATCCTCGCCGCGTAGACGTGCGGCAAGTTCGCGCGTGAGAAGGTCGGCCCGCTCGCGGAAGTACTCGTGCCCAGGGTGTGCGGGATCGAGCGCCTCCGCCTCGACCATCGCGAACAGTTGGGCCGCGCGAGGCCGCGCGATGATGTTCGCCACCACCCCGTCGAGCATCGCCCGCACGTCAGCGGTGTCCACGGCGCCCCAGTCCACGCCGGCGTCGTCCCTCTCGTCACGCCACTGCACCAGGGCCACCAGCAGCGTCGCCATGTCAGGGAAGTAGTGCAGCAGGCCGGGGGTGGACATGTCGCAGCGGCGCGCGAGCTCGGCCATGGTGAGGCCCCGGTGCCCCTCGGCGTCGGTGATCTCCATGGCGGTGGTGAGGATGCGTGCGCGCCGCTTCTCGGGCGCCAGCCGCTGTGCCATGCGCCGCCCCTTTCACTCTCCGTCGATCGCTTGCTACCATCTTATCTAAGTTACTTAGATAAGCCGAGCACCGACACCGTCGGCGCCCGCACTCAAGGAGGAGTCATGACCGACATCGCCCACGGCGTCACCCAGCAGGCGCTCGACATCGTCAGCCGCCTGACGCGTGCCGAGAAGATCCGCCTCACCTCGGGCAAGGACTTCTGGCGCACCGAGCCGCTGGATTCCGAGGGCGTCGCGTCCTTCATGCTCACCGACGGCCCCCACGGCCTGCGTAAGCAGACCGGCGACACGGACCATGTGGGCCTCAACTCCTCGGTGCCGGCGACGTGCTTCCCCACGGCATCGGCCCTGGGCTCCACGTGGGATGCCGATCTCCTTGAGGAGGTGGGCCACGCGCTGGGCCGCGAGTGCCGCGCCGAGGAGGTGGGCGTCCTGCTGGGCCCCGGCCTCAACATCAAGCGCCACCCCGCGGGCGGACGCTCGTTCGAGTACTTTTCCGAGGACCCGCTGGTCTCCGGCAAGGCCGCCGCGGCGCTGGTGCGCGGCATCCAGGCCGAGGGCGTGGGCGCGTGCCTCAAGCACTTCGCGGCCAACAGCCAGGAAACCCGCCGCATGAGCAACGACTCGATCGTCGACGAGCGCACCCTGCGCGAGATCTACCTCACGGGCTTCGAGATCGCGGTCAAGGAGGCGCAGCCGTGGACGGTGATGTGCGCCTACAACCTCGTCAACGGCGTGCACGCCGGCGAGCACCGCGAGCTGCTCACCGAGATCCTGCGCGACGAGTGGGGCTTTGACGGCCTGGTCATGACCGACTGGATCGCGACCCACGAACGCCCCGCGGGCATCCACGCCGGGCTCGACCTCGAGATGCCGTCGTCGGCTGGCGCGTGGGACCAGCGCGTGGCCGATGCCGTGGACGCCGGAACCCTGTCCGGCGAGGACCTCGACGTCGCCGCCGCGCGCGTCATCACCCTGGCGCTCAAGGTCGCCGCCGAGCGCGCCTCGCGCGCCACCGTGGACGTCTCCGCCGCGCACGACGAGCACCACGCCCTGGCCCGCCGCGTGGCCGCCGCGGGCGCCACCCTGCTCACCAACGACGGCGTGCTGCCGCTGGCCCCCGAGGGCCGCATCGCGGTCATCGGCGCCTTTGCCGACAAGCCGCGCTTCCAGGGCGGCGGCTCGGCGCTGGTGAACCCGACGCGCCTCGACACGGTGCTCGCCACCCTCACCGAGCGCATCGGCGACGCTGGCGAGGTCCTCTACGCCCCCGGCTACGACGCGGCGACCGGAGAGGCCACCGATGCCCAACTCACCGACGCACTCACGGCCGCGGCGAACGCCGACTCCGTGGTCCTCGTGGTGGGCCTGCCCCTGTCCTACGAGTCCGAGGGCTACGACCGCGATCACCTGCAGCTGCCCCCGTCCCACACCCGCCTGATCCAGGCGCTGACGGCACGCCACGACCGCGTGGTCGTCGTCAACGTGGGCGGAGCGCCCGTCGAGATGCCCTGGGCGGACACCCCCAACGCCATTCTCCAGGCCTACCTGGGCGGACAGGCCGCCGGTGGCGCGATCACGGACGTCCTGGTGGGCGACGCCGAGCCAGGCGGCCGCCTCGCCGAGTCCTTCCCCGTCAACGCCACCGACCTCGCGAGCCACGCCAACTTCGCGACCAACCCCCTCCAGGCGCAGTACCGCGAGAACCTCTACGTGGGCTACCGCTTCCACGACATGTTCTCGGTGCCCGCACGCTTCCCGTTTGGCCACGGGCTGTCATACACGTCCTTCCAGCTGGGCAAGGCCAAGGTGACCGGTAGCGGCACGGACCGCACCGTAAGCGTGCCCGTCACCAATACCGGCACGCGCGCCGGCTCCACGGTGGTGCAGGCCTACGTCCACGACGTCGAATCCACGCTGCACCGTCCCGAGCAGGAGCTGCGCGGCTTCGCCAAGCTCACGCTCGAGCCCGGTCAGACGGCCGATGCCGTGGTCACCCTGGACGAGCGCGCGTGGGCCGTGTGGGACACCGCCACCCACGGGTGGGTGGTCGAGGCCGGCACGTTTGAGCTGCGCCTGGGCTTCTCCTCGACCGACATCGTCGCCATGAGCACCGTGGAAATCAACGCGGGAGGTGAGGTGACCGCGGTCCCCGCGCCGGCATCGGCCATCGCCACGGACACCGAGTTCACGGCCCTCCTGGGCCGCCCGATCCCCCAGCCGACGCCGTCGTTCCCGTTCCACTACGACTCGACGGTCGCGGACCTGTCCGCGACCGCGGGCGGAAGGCTCGTGGAAAAGGCGCTGATGGCCCAGGTGATGAAGGCATTCGGCACAGACCCGAACGCGACCGACGAGACCGAACAGATGATGCAGGCGTTCATGCGCAACATGCCGCTGCGCGCCATCGCCATGACGTCCGAGGGCAAGCTGTCGCTCGCCAACCTCGACCGCCTCATCAAGACCCTGAACGCGACCGCCCTCAAGGCCAAGCGCGCGTAGATCGTCCCTGGTATCGGGGTCCGGTTAGAGTGGACCCCGATATCGGGACGAACGCGACATCGGGGGGCAGGAATGGCAGGAAAGCTGGTCGTCGACACCGACCTGCTGGTCGGGCTGGGCGGGCGCCTGCGTGCTGTGGCAGACGAGTTCCACCATGCGCAGCGCAACGCCGACGAGATCGCGGGGGCGATCGGGCACGCGGACACCGCGGCGAAGATGCGCACGTTTGCGTCCGACTGGGACGACAGGCGCGAAAAGATGCTCGACTCCATCGCCGCCGTCGCGGACGCCACAAAGGGAGTCGGGGGCACGTTCTCCAACCTGGACACCGATCTCGGTAGGTCTATGAGGGGCGAGAAGTGAGCGTCAGGCCTTACGACTGGCAGCCCCTGGCAGCCTCCGACCCCATCCCCGGTGACCCGGACATCGTCGAGGACGGTGGCACCGCGTACCAGGCCACCGCGCGAGCGATGACGCTCGCGGCCGAGGAGATTTCCTCGGTCATGACGGACACGGATGGCGAGTCTGGCGCGGTCGCGGCGCTGCGCGAGCGCTTGGCCGAGATCGAAGAGACCATCGACGACGCATCGAGCCGCTACCAGAAGGCTGGAGACGCGCTCGTCGCGTATGCCGAAAGCCTCAGATCCGCGCAGAAGACGTCGATCACGGCGCTCGAGAGCGCTCAGGCGGCACAGTCGACCGCGAGGAGTTGCCGGGACAACGGCAACTACTACTTGCGCCTTGCCGACCGCTACACCGAGCTCGGCGACGCCTCCAGCGCGACACGGTGCAACGACCTGGCGCACACGGCCTTCGGCGACGCCAATGGTGCCGACGGCAGCCTGGACGACGCCCGCACTCAGCTCGCGGGCGCCATCTCAGAACGCGACGAGGCTGCGCGCACGCTCCGCGGTGCGCTCGACACTGCCATGGACGACGGGCTCAACGACGGCTGGTGGGAGAACTGGGGCTCGGACTGGGCGCACGCCATTTCCGACATCGCCGGCACGATTGCCGCGTGGGCGGGCGTGGGTGCGCTGGTGCTCGCATGGGTGCCGGGGCTCGGACAGCTGCTCGGGGCTGTCGCCCTCATCGCGGGTGCCGTGGCGCTCGTCGCGGACATCGCACTGCTCGCGCACGGCGAGGGCAGCTGGGGTGACGTGATCTGGGGCGCGGTCGGCGTGCTGACGTTTGGTGTCGGCCGGGTCGCCGCTCCGCTGCTCAAGACCGTCGCGAGCAGTGCCCGCGCCGGGCGCGGCACCAGGCTGGTGTCGCGCATCCGCTTCAAGTCGACGGGACTCAAGGTCAACACCGCCAAGATCTCGACGACCCTCACCCGTACAAGCCGTTCCGCACCCATCAAGCAGCGCCTCGCCGCCGGGTGGAACGAGGCCCGTCGGGAACTGGGGCCCCGCGCGCTCTGGCGCGATGCCAAGCAGGGGTGGGACGAGGTCGCGAAGCTCGGCAAGGCGGACACGTGGTCGAACGCGTGGCGCAACGCCACCCGGGGCTCCACCGACGACATCGTCGCGCGCTTGCGCGATTCCGTCGTCGACGAGGTTCGACCCGACCTCGACCCCCTACGGGGCCTCAGCAACGACAGCATCGGCCGCCTGCGGGACCTCTCCCAGTACGGTCGCGGCAACGTCAACCTCAACGTCGCGGTCAAGACAGAGGCGGGGACGGCCCTCGCCGCGGGCGTGCCACTCGTGGGCTCGATCGCCACCGTCTCCGCCACCGGCAATGACGTGATCGGCCTCGCGACCGACGGCATCACCGGCGTCTACGAGTGGGCAACGGGAGACGGTCACGACGAGACCGCCGCGGAAAGGCTCAACCTCACCCCATGATCTCCCGCCTCGTGACGCTCGTTCCTTCGGTCGTCGCCCCCGACCTTCCCCCCGAGCCCGAGGGCTACTCGCAGCCCTACGGGCCAGTCGTCGTCTGCCTCGTCATTGCCGTCATCGGCGTCGTCGTTTTCGTCGCCTTGAGCCTGTTCCGCGGGTGGACTCGGTCGCCGGGAGGTGCACGTACCGTTTTCTTCCTGTGGCTCGGAGGCGCGGCCGCGATGATCCTCGGCATTATCGGGGGCTGGATCCTCGACACCACCGCCAAGAACGCCGCCGACGCCCGCCAAGACGCGTGGTGGGACGAGGTGTACGTCCCCGCAAACGCCGCGTACGAGCAATCCTTCGCCGATACCTACGGCGCGACGGTCACCTACCACCCCGGGTTCGCCTGGCAGGACGAGTTTTCGGGGGAGGCCGCTACCGTCGAGTTCCCTGACGGTCACCGCGAGGACTGCACGGTCGATCGCGTCGAGGACGACGGCTCCTGGGTCGACATTTACACCTGCCCCACCCCGCTGCCCCTTGAGGAGACATCGTGATTGACCTGTCCCTGACTACCCCTGACGGCTGGCTGGGATGGATCCCCGGCGACAGCAACGAGGTACTCGGCGCATTCGCCGACGACCCCCGCGTCCCCGACGAGGCATTCGCCACCATCCGCCACCTCGTGGAGGGGCACGATGCCGGGGTCGCCCGGCTCGAGGCCGGCCAGTTCGCGCTCATGTGGGCACCCGAGGGGCTCCCCATCGGCCAGGGCTACATCGCGCTCACGGCGTGGAGCGAGGAGGCGCCCGCGACGCCCGAGGCGATCATTGCCCAGCTCGACGAGTACGCGCCGCAGCCGGGCGAGAAGGTGTTCACGCACGAAGTCGCCCAGCTCGAGGACAGCGCGCTCGGACCGGCGGTGGTGCGGCTCCTGATCGCGTCCACCGCGGAGAGCCCCGAGGCGACCGTGACGTGCGGGATCTGGATCCTCACCGAGTCGACCGACGTCATCAGCGTCGTGGTCTCCACCCCGTTCCCCGAGCGCGACGAGGACCTCATGGACGCCATCGGCCCGCTCGTCGACGGCATCGGCCTCGCCCACACGTGAGCAACCCAGAGCCCGAGGCAGCTGACGGCCAGCGCGCGCAGCCCGGCATTCTCCTGCCCCCGGGCTGGACCTCGGTTCCGCTGCCGCACGCGGGGCGACGCCACGCCGCCCTGCGCCGCCTCGTCGACTCCCAGTTCGCGGACTCCCCCGCGCCCGCGTCGCTGCGCCGTCAGACGCTCGACGCGATGGCCACCGTCCTCGACGCTGCCGCGTCCGCCGGCGGAATCCTGTGGGCCATGTCGACCCAGCGCGTCGGGGGTATCCCGCTCGCCATGTCGCTGACCATGTACCGCCCGCGGCCCGCGGTGAGGCTCGAGACCGTCGTCACCGACCTGCTGGGCCAGCCCGACGTCGTCACTGCCCGCGGCGACAGTGGCACCGTAGTGCGGCGGGTCTCGACAGCACCGGCCGGCGAGGGCGCGACCGGCCCCTCGATGCCGTTCGCGGGCGCCGCAATCGCGCAACTCAAGGCCGAGTACTGGCTCGAGACCACCGACGATGATGGGGCGCTGCACCTCGTCTTTACCTCACCCCACCTCGAGGCACAACCCATCCTGCTCGACCTCTTCGACGCCATGGTCGCCACCGTCGAGGCGGTCTAGGGCTCTCGAATCGAGGGAATACCTGGCGGCTTTTGGGCGTCGCATGAGGCATGACTCGCCACCGTCGCTGGGCCGCAGCGCGTAGCCGCAGGGCTGTCACGTGAGCGCGCTTGCACGCCGGTGGGGTGCGCACGGCACCGACAAGGATCACCGCGTCACCACGCTCGAGCTGCTCCTCGACGTGGTCTACGTGTTTGCGTTCGTGCAGGTCACCACGTGGATCGCCGAGGAGCACACGTGGCGCGCCACCGGCGAGGGCCTCCTGATGCTCGCCGTGCTGTGGTGGGTGTGGGTGGTCTGGGGCTGGCTGGGAAATGTCGTGAGGGCCGACCGCGGCCTGCCCCTGTTCGGGTTCATCGTCGCGCTCGTGTGCGTCTTCGGCATCGCCATGACCATCGACGGGATCTGGGAGGCCGAGGGCGGCGCGATCGAGCCCCTCGCGTTCTCGCTGCTCTATCTGGTGGTCCGGGTGGTGCACGCCGCCGTGTACCTGTGGGCCGCCCGCGGCGACGCGCGGCTCACTCGGCAGATCTGGCTGTCGACCGCCGCGTGGATCCCCGCCGCCGTCATGCTCGTCGCGGGCGCCGTCCTCCCGCCGGAGCAGCGCCTGTGGTGGTGGGCCGGCACGGTGGCCCTCGAGGCGCTCGCCACGTGGCTGCTGTCGATCAAGGGGCCGGGCTGGCGGGTTCAGTCGGGATCGCACTTCTCCGAGCGCTTCGACCTGGTGGTGATCCTGGCCCTGGGCGAGTCCGTCCTGGCGCTGGGCATCACCATTGCCGACCTGGACCTGACCGGGGAGTTCCTCGCCGTGGGCCTGCTGGGGGTGCTGGTGTCCATCGCACTGTGGTGGCCGTACTTCAAAGGCATCGGTCCCACCGTCGAGCACGCGCTGCACGACGCCGACGACGAGCACAAGCCAGACATCGCCCGCGACTCCTATACGTATATGCACCTGCCACTCATCGCGGGCATCATCCTCGTCGCGGCAGGACTCGAGGAGGGGGTGATGGCGCGCGCGGACGAGGACGTCTCGGGCGAATCGGCCGTGCTCATCGCCGGCGGCGCCGCCCTCTTCGCCCTCGCAGGCGCCGTGATCATGCGGATGGTCGGCGGCGAGTGGGGATGGCTCGCCGGGTCGGCCGCGTTCTTCGCCGTCGCCGCGTGGTGGCTACCGCTACTCGACGCGACCGTTGCGATCCTCGTCGTCATCGTCGTCCTGGCGGTGGTCGCGTGGCGCACGCCTGCCGCCCGCTTCACCGACACCGTGGTGGTCGAGGCGAACGGCGAGTGATCATGGCATCGGCCCTGCAAGCGACGGAAATGTCCCCGTCCACTAGGTTGGAAAACAGCGAAGGAGGAGTGCGCATCGGCCCTACCCCCGGTGCGTCGATGGCATGACAACTGAGTCCGCACATCTTTCCGCAAGTGAACGTGAACAACGCGAGCCCATGTCGCGCAAGGCGCTGGCTACCTGGGTGTTCTACCCATCGGCGGTCCTGATCCTGGGCTTCGTGCTGTTCGCGATGATCTGGCCCGAGGCGGCCGAGAGCCTGTTCGACCAGATCCAGTCGACCATCATCAACGCCTTCGGCTGGTACTACGTACTCATCGCCGCAGTGTTCGTGGCGTTCGCGCTGGTCATGGGCTTCTCACGATTCGGCAACATCAAGCTGGGCAAGGACTCGGACAAGCCGCAGTTCTCGATGTTCTCGTGGTTCGCGCTGCTGTTCGCGGCCGGCATGGGCATCGGCCTGGTCTTCTACGGCGTGTCCGAGCCCCTCGCCCACTTCGCGACGCCCCGCCCTGGCGTGGGAGGAACCCCGGAGCAGCTCGCCCAGCAGGCCATGAGCCAGACGTTCCTGCACTGGGGCATCCATGCGTGGGCCATCTACATTGTGGTGGGCCTTGGCATCGCGTACGCCGTGCACCGTCGGGGCCGTCCGGTGTCGATTCGGTATGCCCTTGAGCCGCTGCTCGGCAAACGCATCAAGGGCGGGTGGGGCAACGTCATCGACGTGACCGCCGTGGTGGGCACGCTTTTCGGTGTGGCGACGTCGTTGGGCCTAGGCGTGTTGCAGATCTCGTCGGGTTTGGAGTCGGTGGGCATTGCCGAGCCGTCCACCACCACCCAGGTCGTGCTGATCATCGTCATCACTATCGTGACGATCTTCTCGCTGGTCACCGGCCTGCAGCGCGGCATGAAGTGGCTGTCCAACACCAACCTCGCACTCGCGCTGTTCCTGCTGCTGTTCGTGCTCTTCGCCGGGCCTACCGAGTTCCTGATGCGCGAGTTTGTGCAAGACATCGGTGCGTACATCCAGAACTTCATCGGCCTGAGCTTCAACGTGTCCGCCTTCCAGGGCGAGGCCGGCGAGGAGTGGCAGGCCGCATGGACCACCTTCTACTGGGGCTGGTGGATCTCGTGGGCACCGTTCGTGGGCGTGTTCATCGCTCGCGTGTCCAAGGGTCGCACCGTGCGTGAGTTCATCTGGGGTGTCCTACTCGTTCCCTCGGTGGTCACCTTCTTCTGGTTCGCCGTCATGGGCGGCACCGCCATCTACGAGGAGCTGTACGAGGGCGGCGGGCTCGTGGGCCCCAACGGCGAGGTCGACTACAACGGCTCGCTCTTCGCCATGCTCGATACCTTGCCGGGAGCGACGGTCCTGACCATCGGCGCGATGATCCTCATCGCAGTGTTCTTCGTCACGTCGTCGGACTCCGGGTCGCTGGTGCTGTCGATGCTCACCACCGGCGGCGACGAGAGCCCTAAGCGCTGGATCCGCGTGTTCTGGGCCTGCACCACCGCGCTGGTGGCGATCGCGCTGCTGCTATCCGGGGGGCTGTCCGCGCTCCAGACCGCAGCGATCATCACGGCGTTGCCGTTCTCCGTGGTGATGGTCGGCATCATGCTGTCCACCGTGAAGGCGTTCCGGCGTGAGCACGCGCTGTACCTCGCTGCCAACCGGGCCGACTTCATGGACCATATCCGCGACACCATCTCTGGTGAGTACGGGCTCGAGCCCGCCGACGCCGACGTGGACCCCGAGGCCGCACGCACGCACCTGCCGTCGCTGAGGCGCTGGTCGCTCGGCGCGCCGGTGCCGCGCAGGCGTGGCCGTGGCGGCGGTCCGGGCGACGGCGGTGCGACTGGAGCCGCGGCCGGTGCCGGCGGCGCCGCCGGGGTGGTGGGCGCCGCGACGGGTGCCGGCCAGCCGGGCGACACCGGCATGGTCGTGACCGCGACCGACGATGCCGTGGCCAAGTCCGCAGCCGCACCTCCCGGCGCGGAGGACCACCTGGCGGGCTCCGTGGTGCCGGGATCGGAATCGGCTCCCACTTCTGTCTCGATGGCCGGTGCGACGCCTCCCGAGGCGGACGACGGCGCAGGTGGAACTGGCGGGACCGATATAGACGGGGCGGGTGCGGGTGCTGCGCCGGCCAACGGCGAAGCGAGCGATACCGCCGAAGCCCCGGCTGACGAGGCGCCGTCGTTCGAGAAGCACCCCACGGATCAGATCATCATGCCGATCGATCATCTGCCCGAGGACCACGACAAGGCGTGATCACATCCCTTGAGGCTGCGATGGTCACTTCCGGCGCGAATGTGACCATCGCAGCCTCAAGGAATCTGGACCGAACCCGGCGGCAGGGCGTCAGGACGCGAGGACGCGAGGACGAGCCTCACCCGCTGGCCGGGCTGCACCTGGGCGGCGGCCGCGATCGAGGCGCTGTCCAGCACGCCGATCACCGGATAGCCGCCGGTGGTGGGGTGATCGGCGAGGAACACGACCGGCTCCCCCGAGGGCGGCAGCTGCACCGCGCCCACCACGAGACCCTCGCTCGGCAGCTCGTCGTCGCGCGCCCGGCCCACGGTCGCGCCCGTGAGGCGAAGACCCACACGGTTGGAACGCTCAGAGGCGACGAAGGGCCGGTGCGCGAGCTCCGCGAGGTCCGTGGCGTCCGCCCAGTCCGCGCGGGGACCGGCGAGCATGCGCAGGGTCACGGGCTGATCCGGGGCGGCAGGGTGCTCAGCGGCGCCGGCGCCGGCGCCCGAAGCGGCGGCGAACAGTTCCTGCGGCGCGGCGGCGCTCTCGCCCACGGCGAGCCGGTCGCCCGTCGCCAGCGGTGAGGGGCCGATGCCCGACAGCGTGTCCGTCGCCCGCGACCCCAACACCGGCGCCACGTCGATGCCGCCACGCGCCGCCACATAGGTACGGGCCCCGGCCGTCGCGGGGCCGATGTCGAGCACTTGCCCGGCCGCTAGGCGCATCGGCCGGCCCACGGGAGCCGGCACGTCACCGACAAAGACGGCCGCGGCCGCCCCGGCCACCCCCACCACCAGCGCAGCGTGGGCGCGCAGCACCACCCCCGTCATCGTGGCCTCGAGCGCCGCCGCACCAGGGGCGTTGCCCACCAACGCATTCGCACGCCGCAGCGACCGCATGTCCAGCGCGCCGGAGCGAGGGACGCCCAGGTGCGCGTGCCCGGCGCGGCCCAGATCCTGGACCGTGAGCAGAAGGCCCGCGTCGATGATCTCGATCACGGCAGGAACCTCACGCGCGTCCCAGGCGACAGCAGCGCCGGCGGGGTGCGAGCCTCGTCCCACAACGTCACCCCGAGCGCCGTGCCGATCAGCTGCCAACCGCCAGGCGACGAGCGCGGGTAGACCCCCGCGTAGGGACCCGCGAGCGCGACGGCCCCGGCCGGCACCGACGTGCGCGGTTCGGCGCGCCGCGCGACGGCCCTGTGCTCGGGCAGGCCCGTGAGGTAGGCGAACCCCGGGGCGAAGCCACAGAAGGCGACGGTGAACTCGGTGGCCGCAATCTCCGCGATCGCCTGGTCCGGCGTGAGCGCCCAGCCCGCGGCCACGTCCGCGAGGTCGGGCCCGTCGAAGGCGACAGCGATCTCGACCAGCGCGACCTCGGCCTGTTCAGCCTCGCCGGGCTCCCACTCGGCAAGCAGGTCGGCCAGCACCGCCGCATCCACCCGGGACAGCCCGTCGACCAGCACGGTGGCGGCGCCGGGCACCACGTCACGCGCAGCGATCTCGCCTGCGGCCCGTGCGGCATCGATCGCGGCCGCGAGCGCGGGCACCGTGCTCGCGTCGTCGACCTCGATCAACATGGCCGCGTGGCCCATGGGAATGAGCCTCGGCTGAACCATCGTCAGTTCCTCGCCCACGCGCGCACGTCGACGCCGCGGTCCGCGAGCGCGCCGCGCACGGCGCGCGCCACCTCGACCGCGCCGGGCGTGTCGCCGTGGATGCAGAGCGAACCCACGCCGCCACCCTCGGCGAGAGTGATCGCCTGGGCGACCACGGCATCGGCCGTCGTCAAGACTGCCCCCGGCTCCGCGCGTGGGACCAGCGTGCCGTGCGGGGTGTAGGCGCGGTCGGCGAAACCTTCGGCGACCGTGGCCAGGCCCGCGTCACGCGCGGCGCTCAGCAGCATGGACGAGGGCAGCCCCATGACGGGCAACGCGCCGGCGAGGACCACGCCGGCCACGACGGCGCTCGCCTGCTCCTTATCAGCGACCACGCGGTTGTACAGGGCCCCGTGAGGCTTGACGTACTCGACCCGCGCCCCAGCGGCCCGCGCGAAGACCTCGAGCGCTCCCACCTGATAGGCGACCTCGGCGGCGAGGTCCTCGGCGGGGATGTCCATGGCGCGCCGGCCAAAGCCAGCGAGGTCGCGATACGACACCTGAGCGCCGATGACCACGCCGCGCTCGACGGCCATGTCGCACACCCGGCGCATGGTGGCGGCGTCGCCAGCGTGAAACCCACACGCCACGTTGGCGCTCGTGACGACGTCGAGCAGCGCCTCGTCATCCGTGAGGCTCCAGCGGCCGAATCCCTCGCCAAGGTCGGCATTGAGATCGATCCGTGGCATGCCCCCAATCTAGTGCGGGGCGGGCGTCGTGGGCGCTGACGGCGCCGGGACGAAGGTCGCGCAGACATCCCGAAAGGCGCCATTAACCTGGGCCTATCCCACCCCCTGACCCTGGAGTCGTCATGTCTGTTCTGCTGCCCGCGCGCACGACCGTGCGTTCGCTCGCGCCGAACGACACCCACAGGATTGCGTGGCGCCTGCCGCGTGCTCCGCGCGTGGTGCCAGTGCCGCCCACGCCGCGCGACGCCTCCCCCTCGGCGCAGGACATCCGGTTTGCGCAGCTGCTCGCGCGCCATCTGCAGGACACCCTGGCAGGGCTCCTGACGGTGCTGCGCAACGGCCGCATCCACACGGAGGTGCGCGCCCTGGCCCAGCGACTGGGCCTCGCACTCGCCGCGTACTCGGCGCCGCTGGTCGACCGGCTCCACGAACTCCATGCCGACCACCGCGAGCCATTGGCGGTGCTGCCGTGGACGCAGCGCGGCTGCCTGCGCATCGGGGCGCCGTGCCCGGGGCGCACCGGACGCTGCGGACCCACGGCGCTCGAGTATTGGGACACGCACCTGCGTGACGCGCTCGCGCTCTGCATCGAGCACGTGAGGACCCGGCCCATGGGTGAGGCTGGCGTCTTCGCGCGCGGGCTGTCGCGCGAACTCGCCATTCAGATCGACGCCGTGCGGACGCTGCGCGACACCTTCTGACGCTGGCCCCGAGCCGGTCGCGTCAGCCGCGCTACCCGCGCAGGAGCAGGCACACCTCGATGGGCCCGTGCGGGACGCCGTCGCGGTACTCGGGAGGCGCGGGGTACCACTCGTACCAGGCATCCCACGAGTCACCCTCACCCGGCTCCCCGTCACGACCGGGTTCCATGGCGTAGGCCACTGCCTGCTCGTCTCCCCACGCCATGGTCCGTGCGGTGAAGTCGGCGAGCCCCGCGTAGGGGCCGTCGTATCGGCCCACCACGTAGCGACCCGCGGGCACGTGGTCAGCGGCGTACGGGTGGTCGATCCACCGCATGTCCGCCACCTGGAAGCCGATCTGCATGGTGAAGGGCTTCGACCTCATCACACGCCCGTAGCGCATCACGGACGGCCCCGACCGCTCGATCCGATGCGAGCGTAGGTAGGCGTCCAGCGCGTCGAAGGCGACCGACACCCGCTCGGGGATCGTCTCCATCGTCACGTCCACCGCGAGGCCCACGTACGTCGCCGCGGGCCGCTCCTCGATGCTGAACTCGCCCATGGCACTCACGCTACGCCTTCGCCGCACCGCGCAGGCGGGCGCCGTCGCGAACGCTCGAGCCACCGCCCGGGTGGGGCGACAGCGAGAGGCGCGTGAGGCATCGGCCCCATCTCCCCGCGATTCATCGCCGGTACTCCGGGTTCGGGTGATCGAACGTGGCCCCCTCGCTCCACTCCTCGGACGAGTTGCCGCCGGCGGGGAAGCCGCCGCCTGCCTTGAGCCAGGCGGCCGTATGCATGAGGTTCCACGCCATGAAGGCGGTGTTGCGGCGTGTGAACTCCGTCTCGGGGCCGCCCGAGCCCTCGTCGAGGTACGACGGGCCCGGTCCCACGGGGCCAACCCAGCCGGCATCCGCGTTGGGTGGGATCACGTAGCCCAGGTGCTGCAGTGAGTACAGGACGTTCATCGAGATGTGCTTGATGCCGTCCTCGTTGCCGGTGATCATCACGCCTGCCGTGCGACCGTAGAAGAGGAACTGGCCACGGTCGTTGAGCTCGCCGCTCAGGCCGTACAGGCGCTCGATCAGGCGCGTGGCGACGGACGACTTTTCACCCAACCAGATGGGGGTGCCGACGACAAGGATGTCCGCCTCGAGGATGCGGCGCGAGAGCTCGGGCCAGTCGTCGTGGGGCCGGTTGCCGCCCGGGACGTTCTCGGTCATATCGGGGTAGACGCCCGCGGGGACGTCGTAGTCCGCAAGCCGGAACGTGTCGACGCTCACGCCGTGGCTTTCCATGATCGCGATCGCGTTGTCCATCAGGCCCTGGGTGTTGCTCGTGTCGGGGCTGGGTTTCAACGTGCAGTTGACGAAGACGGCCTTGAGGTTGCTGAAATCGGCTGTCGAATCGGTCATCGGTGACACCTCCTGAGAGGTGACACGCGTGGGCGGCGCGATCTATTCCGTTCGCGCGGGGCTCACACGTCGACGACGCGGGGGCTGCTCGCGATGCTGGCCTCCCAGGCCTCCTTCTCGCGGCTGAGCATCATGAAGGTGAGGCTCCACAGCCCGATGTCATCCGCGTAGCCCACGACGGGCAGGATGAGTTCGGGGATGAGGTCGATCGGCGAGATCGTGTAAATCAGCGATGCCGCGGTCATGAACCACGTCATGGGCCCCAACTTGTGCTCGCCGCGACGCACCGCCTGGAAGAACTTCCACCACGACATGTCTGCCTCCCTGTCTTCTGCGAGCGGCCGATGCCGTGGCCGGCTCGCGCTCCCACGGTAACGCGGGCGATGGGTTAACGCTGGAGACGAAGTAACGCTGGCGAGGGGGCCGGGACTTCCCTGCCCCCTCGCCCCTCAGCGTCAGACGACCTCGCGCAACAACCCCGTGTGGACGTCGAACACGAAGCCGCGCACCTGCTCGGTCTCGACCAAGAACGGCGAGCGGCGCAGGCGCTCCATGGACTGGCGGAGATCCGCGTCGAGGTCCTTGAAGGACTCGGGGCTCCACGCGGGCTTGAGTCCGGTCTCGTCGAGCAGCTGGTTGCGCAGCTCGTCGTCGGTGAAGGTCAGGGCGCCGCAGTCGGTGTGGTGGATGAGGATGATCTCGCGGGTGCCGAGCTTGCGCTGGGAGATCACGAGCGAGCGGATCATGTCGTCCGTGATGACGCCGCCGGCGTTACGCATGACGTGCGCGTCACCGACCTCGAGGCCCAGCAACGCGAACGTGTCGAGGCGGGAGTCCATGCAGGCGACGACGGCGACCTTGCGGCGCGGGGGCAGCGGGCGGTCGGCCACGTAGGACTTGGCGTACTCGGCGTTGTTGGCGATGAGCTCGTCGGCGATGGGCATGTGAACCTCCAAGGGGACAAAGGGACCAATGCGCTCACTGTAGTAGCGAGGTAGCGTTACCTCTGGCCGAGGCCGCGCTGCTCTGGGCGATGTGTGCCGTACCGGTGTCGCGCGGCCTCGGTCCTCATGTGGCGAGCCGACTACGAAGCCCGGCCACGGCATCGGCCGTAAGAAAAGACAACGGCCGCCCACCCCGTACGGGGCAGACGGCCGTTGTAGCGGAACGGGGCGCTTAGCGCGCGCCGGCCCGGCGCTTGTTCCAGACGTCGAAGGCGACCGCGAGCAGCAGCACCAGGCCCTTGACGATGTTCTGGATGGACTGCTCGTAGCCCAGCAGCTGCATGCCGTTGGTCATGATCGCCATGATCAGACCACCGACGATGGCGCCGGTCACGCGACCCACACCACCGGTCACGGCGGCACCACCGATGAACGAGGCGGCGATGGCGTCGAGCTCGAACATCTCACCAGCCGAGGGCTGGGCACCGTTGGAGCGGGCGGAGTAGACCACGCCGGCCACACCGGCCAGCAGGCCCATGTTCAGCATGATGCCGAAGTTGACCCACTTGACCTTGACGCCGGACAGCGTCGCGGCGGTGAGGTTGCCACCGATTGCGTAGACGTGGCGACCGAAGACCGTGCGCGTCGTGACGACGGTGTAGACGATGACCAGCACGGCCAGGATGATCAGCACGTTGGGCAGGCCGCGGTAGTTGGCGAGCTGCCAGGCGAACCACATCACCACAGCCGCGACGATCACGAGCTTGGTGATGAACAGCGGGGTCGCACCCACGGTCTGCTTGTAGGCGATGGCGGCACGGCGCTTGCGGATCTCCGAGAAGACGTAGCCGGCGACGGCGATCGCGAAGATCACCAGCGTGAAGACGTCATACCCTGAGCCACCCAGCAGGCCGTTTTGGAAGCCCGTCGCGATGTTGGCGTAGTCGGCCGGCACCGGGGACAGCGAGATGTTGTCCAGCACGCGGAACGTCAGACCGCGGAACAGCAGCATGCCTGCCAGCGTCGTGATGAACGCCGGGATACCGACGAAGGCAACCCAGAAGCCCTGCCACGCACCGGCGAGGAGGCCGACGGCGAGGGCGGACAGCACACCGACCCACCAGGGCTGGCCCTGCTTGATCATCATCGTGGCGGCCGTGGCACCCGCGAGGGCGACCACCGAACCCACCGACAGGTCGATGTGCCCGCCGATGATCACGATGACCATACCGATCGCGAGGATCAGGATGTAGGAGTACTGCAGGACGATGTTCGTCAGGTTGTTCGGGTTGAGCAGGGTGCCGTCGGTCAGGATGGCGAACAGGGCGATAATCGCGACGAAGGCGATGTAGATACCGCTCTGGCGGATGTTGCGCGTCAGCAGTTCGCGCACGTTGGCGATGCCGGTCATCAGTGGGTCTCCTCAGCGTCCGCGCCCTCGCGGGACGCTGCGTTTCGTTCTTGGGTCATGAGTGTCATCAGGGACTCGGGGGTCGCCTCGGCCACGTCGAGGCAGCCGGTGATCCGCCCGAAGGCCAGGGTGTAGATGCGATCGCACGTGCCCATCAGCTCGGGCAGCTCGGACGAGATGATCACGACGGCCTTGCCCTGAGCGGCAAGCTTGTTCACGATCGTGTAGATCTCATACTTCGCACCCACGTCGATGCCGCGGGTGGGCTCGTCGAGGATCAGCACGTCGGCGTCGGTGTACATCCACTTGGACAGCACGACCTTCTGCTGGTTACCACCGGAGAGGTTGCCGGCGAGCTGCAGGACGGACGGCGTCTTGATGTTCATCGAGGAGCGGTACTCCTCCGCGACCTTCAACTCCTCGTTGCCGTTGACGAAGCCCGACTTGGTGAGCTTGAACAGCGCGGCGGCCGAGATGTTGCGGCGGATGTCCTCGATGAGGTTGAGGCCGTACTTCTTGCGGTCCTCGGTCGCGTACGCGATGCCGTGGTGAATCGCCTCCGACACGGAGCGGGTCTTGATCTCCTCGCCACGCTTGAACACCTTGCCCGAGATCCCGCGGCCGTAGGTCCCGCCGAAGATGCTCATGGCGAGCTCGGTACGACCGGCACCCATGAGTCCGGCGATACCGACGACCTCGCCGGCGCGCACATTGAAGCTCGCGCCGTCCACGACCACGCGGTCGGGCTGCGTGGGGTGGTGCACGGTCCAGTTCTCGACGCGGAAGATCTCCTCACCGATGGTGTGGTCGATCCGCTCGGGGTAGCGGTGCTCGAGGTCACGGCCCACCATGCCGCGGATGATGCGGTCCTGAGTCGACTCGGGCTCCGACATGTCGATGGTCTCGATCGACTCACCGTCACGAATGATCGTGGTGCGGTCCGCAATCTCCTCGATCTCGTTGAGCTTGTGCGAGATCATGATCGACGTGATGCCGCGCTCCTTCAGCGTGCGCAGCAGGCCCAGCAGGTGCTCCGAGTCGGAGTCGTTGAGCGCGGCGGTGGGCTCGTCGAGGATCAGCAGCTTCACGTCCTTCGACAGCGCCTTCGCGATCTCGATGAGCTGCTGCTTGCCGACGCCCAGCTGGCCGACGGGCGTGACAGGGTTTTCGTGCAGCCCCACCTGCTCCATGAGGTCCAGGGCGCGCTTGTTGGCCTCGTTCCAATCGATGAGTCCCAGGCGTCCCTTGGTCTCGTTACCGAGGAAGATGTTCTCCGCGACCGTGAGGTGCGGGACGAGCGCGAGCTCCTGGTGAATGATGACGATGCCGGCCTCTTCGGAGTCGTTGATCGACCCGAACTTGGCCTCTTCACCGCCGTAGTGAATCTCGCCGGTATAGGTGCCGTGCGGGTAGACACCCGAGAGCACCTTCATCAGCGTGGACTTGCCTGCGCCGTTTTCGCCGCAGATGGCGTGGATCTCGCCGTCGCGGACGTGCAGTTCCACGTCCGACAGCGCCTTCACACCAGGGAATTCTTTAGAGATGCCGCGCATCTCCAGGATGTTGCTAGCCATCGGTCCTCTCCAAACCATGACGCGCGGTGCTCTGCGGTGCCGACCCCGGCGAGGGACCGGCACCGCAGAGCATGAATGCGAGGAATCGAACCGATTACTCGGAGACGCCCGAGGCGACCTCCTCGGCCGTCCAGTAGCCCGAGTCGATGAGCAGCGACTCGATGTTGTCCGCGTACACGATGTCGGACTCGAGCAGGAAGGACGGAACGACCTTCACACCGTTGTCGTAGTCGGTGGTGTTGTTCGCCTCAGGCTCGGTGCCCTCGAGGTAGGCCTCGGTGGCGGTGATGGCCTGAGCGGCGAGCTTGCGGGTGTCCTTGAAGATCGTCGCGAACTGGACGTCGTCGGCGATCAGCTTGACGGAGGCGATCTCAGCGTCCTGACCAGAGACGGCGGGGAAGCCGTCGGCGACGGTGCCCTCGTAGCCGTTGTTCTGCAGGGCGGTGATGATGCCGCGCGACAGACCGTCGTAGGGCGACAGCACGCCGTCGACCTCCTGGTCGGTGCCCACGTAGGTCGAGGTCAGGATGTCCTCCATGCGACGCTGAGCGGTCTCCTGCTGCCAGCGCAGGATGGCGGCCTGCTCGAAGTCGGTCTGACCAGAGGGGACCACCAGGGTGCCCGCGTCGAGGTAGGGCTGGAGCGTCTCGATCGCGCCGTTCCAGAAGAACGTGGCGTTGTTGTCGTCGGGCGAACCGGCGAACAGCTCGACATTGAACGGGCCGGTCTCACCGGTCTCGTTGCCGTCCTTGTCCAGGACGCCGAGGCCCACGAGGAGCGACGTGGCCTGCTGGACACCCACCTGGTAGTTGTCGAACGTCACGTAGAAGTCGACGTTCTCCGAGTCACGGATCAGGCGGTCGTACGAGATGACGGGGATGCCCGCCGCGGCAGCCGCGTCCAGCTGCGAGGCGAGGGCGGTGCCGTCGATCGCCGCGATGATCAGCGCCTCAGCACCGTTGGTGATCATCTGGTCGACCTGCTGGCCCTGGGTGGGGATGTCGTCGTTGGCGAACTGGAGGTCCACCTCGTAGCCGGCCTCCTCAAGACCAGCCTTCACCGCGTCGCCGTCGGCGATCCAACGCTCGGAGGTCTGGGTCGGCATTGCAACGCCGACCAGGCCACCCTCGCTGGGAGCGCTCGACTCCGTCGACTCGGTACCGGTGGTGGCGCCAGTGGTCGACTCCTCCTCGGAACCCGCACCCTCACCCGAGCACGCTGCGAGCGAGATGGCCAGAGCGGCACCCGCGGCAGCGGCAAAGTACTTCTTCGCCTTCATGTGTCTTTCTCCTCCTTGAGATTCAGCCGCGCATCTCCGCGCGGCCGCCATGCAGGAGCCAGTATGTTCACGTTCACACCGGCGCGTCAATTTCCGTCAGGTCACGATTCCGTGATGTTTCCTACACGATCGAAAGGTGACGGATTCTGACCAGTAGCAGGGAATTCGCCGCCTGCCTGCTCTGGGACCGGTCACAGGCGGCCGATGCTGTGGTCAGCCCCCATCCCTGGCGGCCCGATGCGGTGGTCACCTTCCGGTCCTGGCGGCCCGGTTTCCGCCACGAAGCCGTGTTTCGTGACGCAAATGTCCACATTTGCGTCACGGGGGCCGGGGTGCGCCTGCCTACGCCCGTGGCGCGGTCGTGTAGCGCACCACGAGCTCGGGCTCGAGGACCTGCGTCGAGGGCAAGGGGTCGCGCGCGAGCATCGCCACCAGGATGTCGACGGCCAGCCGGCCCACGCCGGCGAAGTCCTGGCGCACCGTCGTGAGCGGCGGCACGGTGTGACGGGCTTCGGCATTGTCATCGAAGCCCACGATCGACAGGTCACGCGGCACCACGATCCCGTTCTCGGTGAGGTAGTGCAGGGCACCGAGCGCCATCTGATCGTTGGCGAAGAACACCGCGGTCGCGGCCGGGTCCAGGGAGGCCGCGGCCTCGAACCCGGAATCCGCCGTCCAGTCCCCCGCCAGGAGCGGCAACGGTTCGAGCCCACGCTCGCGCATGACCGCCTCATAGGCGTCGCGGCGCAGGAGCGCCTCCTGATAGGTCTGCGGGCCCATCACGTGCTGAATCCGCGTATGCCCCAGGTCCAGCAGGTGACCCATGGCGAGGCGGACGCCCGCGTCCTGGTCAATCGCCGCCGCGGCCCCTTGGGGTACGCCGCCCGTCAGGAGATGCACCACCGGGATCCCAGGGTTCACCGCATCGACGGCGTCCATGATCTCTTGATGCTGCGCGGCGACGGCGAGGGCGTCGATACCGCGCCCCAGCAGGAACTCGAAGGCCTCCGTCACCTGCGCCGCGGTCGCCTCGGTGCTCGTCATGATGGTGTGAAGCCCCGCGGCGCGCGCGGACAGCTCGAGGGCGTGCAGCGTCGAGAGCGGTCCAATGTCCGTGACCACCGGGCCGATCATGCCGATGGTCTGCGTCCGTCCCGTCACGAGCGCTCGGGCCGCGAGATTGCGCCGGTAGCCCAGCTCCTCGATCGCCGCCATGACGCGCTCGCGGGTCTCGGGACGAATGCCCTCGAAGTCATTCAGCACACGCGAGACGGTTTGATGCGAGACGCCGGCCCTCGCGGCCACGTCATGCATGCTGGGCCCACGTCCGTCCCGTGCCACTGCTGCCTCCTCGCGCGCCTGAGACCGCCCCGATGCGTCTCACGCGTGAACGTTAACCTATCGCGCCCGCGACCCGACGGCCCGCCACCCGGTGCGAGCGGCAGGCGAGCCACCGCATCGGCCCTTGGCTCGCCTGCCCTGGTAGGCTGGGACCGGTCCCAGGCGGACGTTCGGATGCCCATTCGGAACGTCCCTGACCACACCCGAAAGGTCCTCCCTCGCATCGCTCGCGCCGTGGAAGGATAGGGACCGGCAGGCGCCGGGCGAGCCGCAGCGCCACGCACACCGTGCACAGAGAACTGGAGTCATCGATGACCGACATTCGCGAGGCCTTCGAGGCCGCCTACGGACACGCAGCCGGCGGCGTGTGGTCGTCCCCTGGCCGCGTCAACCTCATCGGCGAGCACACCGACTACAACAACGGCTTTGTGCTGCCGTTCGGCATCGACTACCGCACCTCGGCCGCCGTCGCGGTGCGCGACGACCGCGAGATCCACCTGCGCTCCACGTTTGCCGAGGGCGAGGTCGTGGGCGACCTCGACGCCCTCACCCTTGAGTCGATGTCCGGCTGGTCCGCCTATGTCCTGGGCGTCGCCTGGGCGATGGCCGATGCCGGGGTCGACCTGACGGCCGCGCGCGGCCTCGATATCCTCATCGACTCGGATGTGCCGGTGGGCGCGGGGCTGAGCTCCTCCGCGGCGCTCGAGTGCGCGGCCGGCGCCGCCTTCAACGAGCTATGGGGCCTGGGCCTCGACAAACTCGCGATCGCGAGGTTCGGCCGCGTGGCCGAGAACAAGGCCGTCGGCGCCCCCACGGGCCTGCTCGACCAGGCAGCCTCGATGCTCGCCGAGGACGACCACGTGGTGTTCCTCGACTGCGACACCGAGGAGGCGCGCCCCGTCGCGCTGCACCTGAAGGACAAGGGCCTGGGCATCCTCGTCACCAACTCGAACGTGGAGCACGAGCACGCCACGGGCGGCTACGGCGACCGCTTCGCGTCCTGCGCGAAGGGCGCCGAGGCCCTCGGTGTGACGACCCTGCGCGAGATCGGCGCCGACGACCTACCGCGCGCCCAGGAGCTGCTCGACGACGAGACCTACCGTCGCGTGCGCCACGTTGTGACCGAGAACCAGCGCGTCCTCGACACCGTCGCCGTCCTTGCCGCCGAGGGCCCCACCGCCATCGGCGACCTGCTCAACGCCTCTCAGGCCTCGATGCGTGACGACTTCGAGATCACCGTTCCCGAGATCGACCTCGCGTGCGACACCGCTGTAGCCGCGGGCGCCATCGGCGCCCGCATGACGGGCGGCGGTTTCGGAGGCTCCTCGATCGCCCTGGTGCCGCTCGACAAGAGCGAGGCCATCGCATCGGCCATCCGCCAGGCGCTCAGCGACGCCGGCATGCGCGAGGCGACCATCTTCACGGTGACGCCCTCCCAGGGCGCCCGCCGCGACCACTGAGCACACCCGACCACCAAGCACACCCAAGGAGCAACAACATGAGCTGGATGGTGACCGGCGGTGCCGGCTACATCGGGTCGCACGTGGTGCGGGCCCTCACCGACGGCGGCATCGACGCCGTGGTGCTCGACGACCTGTCGAGCGGCTTCGAGCAGTTCATCCCTGCGGGTGTGCCGTTCGTGAAGGCGTCGATCCTCGAAACCGACAAGGTGCGCGAGGCACTGATCGAGCACGGCGTGCAGGGCGTCATCCACTGCGCCGGGTACAAGTACGCCGGCGAGTCCGTGCGCCTGCCCATCCACACCTACCGCCAGAACGTCGAGGGCACGGCGTGCCTGCTTGAGGCGATGGCCGATGCCGGGGTCACCCAGCTGGTCTTCTCCTCTTCCGCAGGGGTCTACGGGACGCCCGACGTCGAGATCGTCAACGAGACCACGCCCACCACGCCCGAGTCACCCTACGGCGAGTCCAAGCTCATCGGCGAATGGCTCATCCGCGACCAGGTGAAGGCCACGGCCGAGTCCGACGCTCCGCTGCGCGCGACCTCGCTCAGGTACTTCAACGTGGTGGGATCGGGCACGCCCGAGGTCTACGACGCCTCGCCACACAACCTGTTCCCCAAGGTCATCCGCGCCATCAAGGCCGGCCAGGCGCCGCTGATCTTCGGCGACGACTACGACACCGCGGACGGCACCTGTGTGCGCGACTACGTGCACGTCCAGGACCTCGCCCACTCCCACGTGGCCGCGGCCCGCATGCTCGACGCCGGGCGCCCCCTCGCTCCCGTCTACAACCTGGGCTCGGGCGACGGCACGTCCGTCAAGGAGATCGTCGGCTCGCTGCTCGAGGCCGCGGGCAGCGACCTGGAGCCCGTCGTGAAGGACCGCCGCCCCGGCGACCCGGCCCGCATCGTCGCGCGCGGCGAGCTCGCGGCCGACGACATCGAGTGGAAGATGGCCCACACCATCGAGGAGATGGCGGCATCGGCCTGGGCGGCCGCTCCCGACGAGAGCTGAGGCCTTACGCCTGCTCAATCACGGCATCGGCCTGGATCTCGACCAGGTAGCGCTTGTCGGCGAGCGCGGAGACCTCGACGATCGTCGCCGCGGGGCGAATGTCCTGGAAGACCTCGCGATGCGCGGCGGCGATCTTCTCCATGTCGCGGATGTCGGTGACGTACGTGACGGTGCGCACCACGTCCCCCAGTTGGGCGCCAGCCTCGGCGAGCGCGCGGCCGATGATGTGGAGCGCATCGAGGGCCTGGGCGTACGCGTCCGGGACAAGCGCCTCGTCGCGCGCACACGTGCCGGAGACCATCACGTGGTTGCCGACGCGCACCGCGCGGGAGTAGCCGTACATGTCTTCGAAGGGCCCGCCGGAGCCAAAGGTCTGCCTCATGGCCTCACGCTACGCCTGCTAGCCCCACCCGAGCGCGTGCAGACGCTCGTCGTCGATACCAAAGTGGTGCGCGATCTCATGCACGACGGTGATCGCGACCTCCTCGCGGACGTGGTCGGCGTCGTCGCAGAACCTCAGCGTCGGGCCCCGGTAGATGAAGATGCGATCCGGCAGGTCCGCCATGCCCCACTCCGAGCCGCGCTCGGTCAGCGCCACGCCGTCGTACAGCCCCAGGAGGTCCTTGTCGGGGCCCTCGGGCTCGTCCTCGATGAGGATCACGACGTTGTCGACCAGGTTCAGCAGGTCCTCGGGGATCGCGTCGATCGCATCGTCGACGGCGGACTCGAACTCCTCGGCGGACATCGGCACCATGGCGCCATTGTCGCGCAGGTTCACAGCACGTCCCGCGAGCCTCTATGATTGTCAGGTCCTCGTGGTCGCCTAGGCGGCCGGGAGACGGCGCCCTCATCGTCTAGCGGCCTAGGACGCCGCCCTTTCACGGCGGTAGCACGGGTTCGAATCCCGTTGGGGGTACAAGGTAGGTCTGAAAATGGTCTACACTATTCCTCGGCCCTCCTTGCGGAAGGTCGAACAGCAAGGCCCTGTAGCGCAGTTGGTTAGCGCGCCGCCCTGTCACGGCGGAGGTCGCGGGTTCAAGTCCCGTCAGGGTCGCGGTGCGACAAGCCCCTTCATTCGGAGGGGCTTTCGCGCAAGCGGGGCTCCACCCCTGCGATTGGCTCTGTAGCTCAGTTGGTAGAGCGTTCGACTGAAAATCGAAAGGTCACCGGATCGACGCCGGTCGGAGCCACGGCACGGAAGGCCCTCGGGAAACCGAGGGCCTTTCGCTTTGTCTTGGCGACGGGCCGATGCTGCGGTCGGCTCCCCACGGATCGCGCCATTCGTTTGC
Source organism: Demequina sp. NBRC 110051 (assembly GCF_002090055.1). GTDB lineage: Bacteria > Actinomycetota > Actinomycetes > Actinomycetales > Demequinaceae > Demequina. The sequence goes on along the minus strand of NZ_BBRH01000016.1, from coordinate 76,072 downwards.
GCTCGCCCGGTACCAGGCGGTTGACTGGGCACAACGCAAACTTTGAGGAGACCAGCCATGGCCAGCTTCGGCAAGACCCTGCTCAACACCCTGCTCGGCGCGATCGCCGGCCAGTGGATCGCCACGATCAAGGCCGAGTCCGAGGTGATCAAGCTCGAGCTGAAGGTCAAGGGGCGCCAGCTCGGCATCGGCATCGGCCTTATCGCCGCGGCCGCCGCGCTCGGCTTCTTCCTGTTCTTCGTCCTGATCGTCGCGGCCATCGCGGGTCTGTCCGTGGTGTGGCCCGTGTGGCTCGCCGCGCTCGTCGTCGCCGGCGCCATGCTGCTGGTCATCCTGATCTTCGCCGGCATCGGCGCCAGCAAGATCAAGCGCTACAAGGACATCTACCCGGCCGCCTCGATCCAGCGCATCAAGGACTCGGTCTTCTAAGCCGCGGAGCCCTTCAGCTCGGGCATCGCCTCCGGGCGGGCCTTGGGCTTGCGCTGCGCGAGCCACACACCGGCGAACACCACGACGGCGCCCGCGACCTCGTACCACGCCAGCTTCTCTCCCAGCACGACGATGCCGAGGAAGGTCGCGACGACGGGCACCACGTAGGTGACGGACGATGCCGTGGTCGCCCCAGCGACCTTCACCACCTTCCAGAACCACACGTAGGCAAACGACGTGCCGGTCACGCCCAGCGCCACGATCGCCCACAGAGACACGGAGTTCAGCGCGAGGGAGCCCGGCTCGGGTGTGGGCGCGGCCAGCGCGAAGGGCGCGAGCAGCAACGCGGACACCGTGATCTGCATCGAGGACAGCGCCGCCGGAGAGTCCTGGACCCGGCTAAGCAGGAGACGCGACAGCGTGGAGCCGATGCCGTAGCAAGCGGTCGCTCCCAACATCAGCGCCGCTCCCAGCACCGGGAAGTCTGCCACGCGCCACGCGCCCAGCAGGATCGCGATGCCCAGGGCGCCGATGACGAGCCCCGTCAGCTGGGCCCTGGTGACACGCTCCGCCGGGATCAACAACGCGACAAACAGCGCCGTCCATAGAGGCGTGGTCGCGTTCAGCAGGCTCGCCAAGATGGACGAGATGTGTTGCTGCGCGGCAGGGATCAGGACCAGGGGGATGCCCGACATGAACGCAGCGACCACGGCGACGGCGCCCACCTTGCTCCATGTGAGGCGCGGGACGTTCCGGGTGATGACGACGAGCGCGATCAAGGTGATCGCACCGAAGAGCACCCGGCCGAACGCGACCTGGGTGGGCGCGAACGTGCGCAGCGCAATGGAGATGAACAGGAAGCTCGCGCCCCACGCCGCCGAGACGCCCAGGAAGTACGGGAGCCACGCGCGTAGCGGGGCATCGGCCGGCGTCACGCGGTGCGCTCCACGAGCCGGGCGGCGGGCGTCGCCGAGGACACCTCCACCCCCTCGAGCCTCAGGAGGGCCGCCTTGTTTTCGATGCCGCCGAACCCATACGACCCCAGCCGTCCCCCGGCCTGGACCACACGGTGGCACGGCACGAGGGCCGCGACGGTGTTGCCCGCACACGCGGTGCCCACGGCGCGGGCGGCACGGGGCCTGCCCGCCATCTCGGCGAGCTCGCCATAGGACACGGTTCTGCCCGCCGGAACGGTACGCATCTGGGCCCATACCTCCTGGGTGAACGCGCCGCCCTCCTGGGCGACCGGAAGCGTCATGAGCGCGGAGTCGTCTCCGGAAATCCAGCCGGCCACGGCATCGGCCACCTGGGATTGGGCATGCTCGGCCCAGCCCGGTTGCACGACGGCGCGCGGAAAGCGCCGCACCGCCTCCTCGACTGGAAGGAAGCTGGCCGCGCGCACCACGCCGTCCGCGGCGCTCACCGCGACGGTCAGGGGGCCGACGGGGGTGGAATGCTCACAGACGAAGACGGGGGCGGACACAGGCGTCAGCGTACGCCCGCCACCCGCCCGGCTAGGCGCTCTGTTCCTGCGCTTTTGCCAACAGCTCGTTGACCTCCGCGGCGCGGAAGCGGCGGTGGCCGCCGAGCGTGCGAATCGAAGAAAGCTTGCCGACCTTGGCCCACCGGGTCACCGTCTTGGGATCGACGCGGAAGATCGCGGCCACCTCACTCGGCGTCAGCAGCTTCTCCGGTTCCTTGACAACGTCTGTCATCATCCGTGATTCCCCTCAGAATTCATGGCGTGTATGGCCCCGTCGTTGGGGCCTTGTGAACGATGAGACCGTTCACATTCTCGATTATGACGTCGTTTTGGGAGAGAAGTTCCGGTTTTTTGGATCGATCGCTTCACGTGTCGCGGCGCTCCAGTGCGCCGAGGGAGTCGCAATCACGCCCCCGCACGTTGTAAAGTTCTACTCAGCACTCATCACGCAGGGCCCGCGAAATACGCGCGCCCGCGACGAGCGGAAGGGGCGGCGACATGGGGCGCGGCCGTCAGAAGGCTAAGGACGCGAAGATCGCGCGTCAGCTCAAGTACTCGAACCACGGCAGCGACATTCGCGACCTCGAGCGCGAGTTGATCGGCCATTCTGCCGAGGAGCCCGATGAGGCCGACGACAAGTACGACCGCTGGGCGGACGACGACGAGCGCTAAGCGCCTTCGCTCCACCTGAGCGCGCCGGCCACGCGGCTGGCGCGCTTTCGGCGTGCCCGGGGGGCTCGCGCGGTGGCCATACGTCCCTGTCCCACCCCCCGCAGCACTTCCCACGTCTCCACGTCTCCACGTCCCCCACGTCCCCACGTCCCCACGTCCCCACGTCCCCACGTCCCCACGTCCCCAGTGACGATGTGACGGTGATCGGGACGCACCACCGCGTGTCGCGGGTTCGCAGACGGCGTGTCGTCCCCAAGACCGTCACATCGTGACGGTTCTCCCCCGTTTTCCACGCACGAGAGCGCGATCACCGGAGTTCGCACGAGGCTCGCGGCATGGACATCATCGCAATCCTCGCGTCTCTGGGCGGCGTGGCGTCGACTGCAGAACTCAAGCGACGTGGGGTGACGAGCCGTGATCTCGCGCGTGCGCGTCAGGCTGGCGACGTCCTCCACCCGGCGCGCGGCTTCTCTTGCCTGCAGAACGCGGATCCCCTGGTGCGCGCCGAGAGGATCTTCCGAGTAGAGCGCACATGCGTGACCGCGCTACGGCGCTTGGGCCTGCCCGCGCCCACTCGTGACTCCCGGCTCCACGTTGCCGTGCCTCTCGGCCGCTCGACGGGCGGCCGGCACCGGCAACTGCCTGACAGCCTCCATCCGCATTGGTTCACATCCCCTCCGCACGACGGCTCCGCCGTGCTCCGCGCCCTGGACTCGTCGTCTCGGTGCCTGTCGCGCCTCCACCAGCTGATCGCACTCGACGCTGCGCTGTCGCAAGGCATGGTCGGAGCGCAGGACATCGACCGCTTCACGATCACCCCCGCGCGGCGACGGGCGTGGTTGCGCAGGTTCGCGAATCCCGGGTCGCAATCGCCGCCCGAGACAAAAGTACGCGTGGCGCTCCTCGAGGCCGGGCTCAAGGTCGAGGTGCAGGTCGTCATGCCGTTGCTGGGACGAGCGGACATGGTGGTGAATGATGCGCTCGTGGTCGAGGTTGACGGCCGGACCTATCACATGAACGAGGAGTCCTTCGAGACTGATCGCCGCCGCGACCGCGTGGCACTCGGTATCTACGGGCTGCCCACGATCAGGTTCACCAGACACGACGTCGACAGCAACATCACGGCCGTGGTGGCGGATGTCAGGGCTGCGCTGCTGCGTCTGAGAGCCCTGGGCGTCACCAAGTGACGGTGATCTCGATGGCGTGCCGCGTGTCGCGCGCTCTCCACCGGCGTGTCTGCCCCAACACCGTCACTTTGTCACGCGGAGGGGTAGCCGCGTGGGCGAGGGGGCAACCGCCGGGGCGGTGCCGCCTAGGCCCGGTAGGCCCCGCTGAGGTAGACCGCTCCCCCGTCGACGCCCTTGGCGCCCCGGATGGTGTCGGGCGACGTGGTGCGGCCGTCGTCCGCGACGATCTCGCCCAACGTCCACGCCTCAACGCCCGCGGCGCGCGAGGTGGCCATGAGGCCCTCGGCGTCCTCGGGCGCCACCACGGCGACCATGCCCACACCCATGTTGAGCGTCGACTCGAGATCGTTCCACGGCACGGAGCCGGCCGCCTGCACCACGGAGAACACGGCGGGCAGGTCCCACGCGTCGCGTGACACGGTTGCCGCCAGGCCCTTGGGCAGCACGCGCGCCACGTTGGCGCCCAGGCCGCCGCCGGTCACGTGCGAGAAGGCGCGCAGGCCGGGCACAGAGGCCGCGAGCGCGACGCACAGCTGCGAGTAGATGCGGGTGGGCTCCAGGAGCTCCTCGCCCACGGTGCGGCCGAGCTCGGGCAACGAGGTGTCAAGCTGCCAGCCGGCGTGGGAGACCACGCGGCGCACCAGCGAGTATCCGTTCGAGTGCAGACCGGAGGACGCCATGGCCACCACGACATCGCCTTCGCGCACGCGCTCCGCCCCGAGAACCTCGGAAGCCTCGACCACGCCCACCGCGGCGCCGGCCACGTCGTAGTCGTCGGGCTCCATGACGCCGGGGTGCTCGGCGGTCTCGCCGCCCACCAGCGCCACGCCGGCCATCTCGCAGCCCTCGGCGATGCCGCGCACGATGTCCGCGATGCGCTCGGGCACCACGCGCCCACACGCGATGTAGTCGGTCATGACGAGCGGCTTCGCGCCGCACACCACGATGTCGTCCACGACCATCGCGACCAGGTCCTGGCCGATGGTGTCGTGCACGTCCAGCGCACGGGCGATGACGATCTTGGTGCCGACGCCGTCCGTCGAGGACGCCAGTAGCGGCCGGTCGTACGCCTTCAACGCGGACGCATCGAACAGCCCCGCGAACGCACCCACGCCGCCGAGCACCTCGGGCCCATGGGTGCGCGAGACCGCGGACTTCATCAGCTCGACGGCCTTATCGCCCGCCTCGGTGTCGACGCCGGCGCCGGCATAGGTGATGGGCTCGGTCACGAGGAGACCTCCACGGGCTGGTTGAGAAGCAGGTGACGCGCGCTCACGGGCGGCTCGATGGGGTACTCACCGGTGAAGCAGGCCGTGCAGAGACGTGAGCGCGGCTGCTCGGTCGCGGCGATCATGCCGTCCACCGAGATGTAGCCCAGCGAGTCCGCGCCCAGGTGCTGGCGCACCTCATCAACGGAGTGCTCGACGGCGATGAGCTCGTCGCGCGTCGCGAAGTCGATGCCGTAGAAACACGGCCACTGGATGGGCGGCGAGGAGATGCGCAGGTGCACCTCGGCAGCGCCCGCCTCGCGCAACATGGCGACGACGGCGCGCTGGGTGTTGCCGCGCACGATCGAGTCGTCGACCACCACCAGGCGCTTGCCCTCGATCTGCTCGCGCAGCGGGTTGAGCTTGAGGCGGATGCCCAGCTGACGCAGGGTCTGCGAGGGCTGAATGAACGTGCGGCCCACGTACGAGTTTTTCACCAATCCGTGGCCAAAGGGGATGCCGGATTCCTGCGCGTAGCCCACTGCGGCGGGGGTGCCGGACTCAGGAGTCGGCATGACCATGTCCGCCTCGACCGGGTACTCGCGCGCCAGCTGGCGGCCCATCTCCACACGGGAGGCGTGCACGGCGCGCCCCGCAATCTTGGTGTCGGGGCGGGCCAGGTAGACGTACTCGAAGACGCAGCCCTTAGGGGCGGCCTCGGCAAAGCGCTGAGAGTGCACGCCGTCGGCGTTGATGGTGAGGAACTCGCCGGGCTCGACCTCGCGCTCCTGCACGGCGCCCACGATGTCCAATGCGGCCGTCTCGGAGGCGACCACCCAGCCCCCAGAGGCGAGCTTACCCAGCACCAGCGGGCGCACTCCCTGCGGGTCGCGGGCGGCGTACAGCGTGTCCTCGTCCATGAAGACCAGGGAGAACGCGCCCTCGACGTGCGGCAGCAGCTCGAGCGCGGTCTCGGTGATCGTGTCGTAGCGGTCCCAGCCCAACAGCGCCGTGAGGATCGCGGTGTCGGTCACCCCACCGCTGAACATCTCGTCGCGACGGTCCTCACCCAGACGCTCGGCGACCAGCTCGAGAAGCCGGTGCGTGTTGGTGAGGTTGCCGTTGTGGCCCAGCGCGACCGTGCCGTTCTTGGTGGGACCTAGCGTGGGCTGCGCGTTCGCCCACGTGGAGGCGCCGGCCGTCGAGTAGCGCGCGTGGCCCACCGCCATGTGGCCCGTCAGCGCCTCGAGCGCGGCCTCATCGAAGACCTGGGAGACAAGGCCCATGTCCTTGTAGACCAGGATCTTCTGGCCGTCGGACGTCGCGATGCCCGCGGACTCCTGGCCGCGGTGCTGCAGGGCGTAGAGGCCGAAGTAACTCAGCTTCGATACCTCTTCGCCGGGGCCATAGACGCCGAAGACGCCGCAGGCATCCTGCGGGCCCTTCTCGCCGGGGAGCAGGTCATGAGTAAGCAGGCCATCGCCGCGGGCCATCAGCAGTCCTCCTGAGGGCGGGAGATCACCGGACAAGTGTCCCACACGGCCGATGCTCCCTGGGGCTCGATCGTCAGGCCTGGGTTTCGCCGGGGCCGGGTTCGCGGGAGCCAGGCTCCGTACCGTCGGCCTCGCGCTGCTCGGGCTCGGCCTCTGCCGCCTTCATCGCCTTGAGCTCCCGCGGGGTGCCGCGATCCAGCAGCACCGCGACCACGCCGCCGATGACGACGCCGAGCACGATGAAGCCCGAGGCGACCAGCAGTGCCACCGTGCCGCGGCCCACGCCGGTGGAGTTGGGCAGCACCAGCCCCAGGATGAGGCCCAGGACACCGCCCACGATCACACCGGTGGTGATGAACGCCGCGAATTTGGGGGCGCGGCGCACGGACGCGGGCAGCACCTCGCGGTCGGCCGCATCAAACTCGACGGGCTCGGGGGACGGCTGCTGCTCGCTCACGCGCACCAGTGTAGGCGGGGCGCTACGCGCGCCGATGCCGTGGTGGGCGTCCGTACGGAGGCCCACCACGGCATCGGCCGCTTGCTATCCCTTGGTCGAGCCGGCCAGCAGGCCGCGCACGAAGTAGCGCTGCAGCGAGAAGAACACGATGAGCGGGATGATCATCGAGATGAACGCCGCGGGCGGGACCAGGTAGGCGTACTGGCCGTAATCACCCGCGAGGTTCGAGATGGGGTACGTCAGCGGGTAGGTGTTCGCAGAACCGAAGACGGCCGAGACGAGCAGGTCGTTCCACACCCACAGGAACTGGAAGATCGCGAGCGACGCGACCGCCGGAAGCGATAGCGGGATGATGATGCGGAAGAACATCTGCGTGTGGCTCGCGCCATCCACGCGCGCGGCCTCCAGCACTTCGCGCGGGATATGGCTCACGAAGTTGTGCAGCAGGAACACCGACAGCGGCAGCGCGAAGATGGTGTGCGCGATCCACACGCCGCCAAACTCGCCCGCCAGTCCCAGGTTCTCGGGCCCGAGGAGACGCAAGAGCGGGATCAGCGCGAGCTGCAGCGGCACCACCTGGAGCGCAAAGATGAGCACGAACAGGAAGTTCGAGCCGCGGAACGGGATCCACGCGAACGCGTAAGCCGCCATCAGGCCGAGCACCACGGGGAAGACCACCGAGGGCACGGTCACGACGATCGAGTTGAACACGTACTCGAGCAGCGGCGGCGCCGTGGAGTTGTCGCCGAACGAGTCGAACAACACCTGGTTGAAGTTGTCGAACGTGAGGCCGCCGTCGGCGAGCACCGTCCACCACGCGTCGGTGCGGTAACGATCGCCGGGGATCAGCGAGGTCATGAACAGCGCGACGGTGGGGATGGTCCACACCATCGCGATGATGATGGCCGCCGCGGTGGCCCACGGGCTGGTGAGGTTGTTCTTCGCCTTGGCCGCCTTGGTGAGGCTCTTGCCCTCAGTCGGCTTGGGGTCCTCGACGGGGTGCTGGGGAGGCATGGTGACGCTCATCAGTGAGTCTCCTTCACCTTGTTGAGGGATCGCACGTTGTAGACGACCACCGGGATCACGAAGATGAACAGAATGACCGCGAGCGCCGCACCGAGCGCCTCGCGGCCCTCGACGAAGCTCAGCACGTACATCCTGTTCGCGACGATGTCGGTGTTGTCGCGCCCCTGCGTGACCGTGCGGACGATGTCGTAGACCTTGAGGGCCATGATCGTGATCGTGGTGAGCACCACGACGATCGTGGAGCGGATCGACGGCACCGTGATGCGCCAGAAGCGCTGCCACGCGCTCGCACCGTCGAGCGAGGCGGCCTCGTTCATCTCCGCCGGCACGCCCTTGATGGCGGCGGACAGGATCACCATGGCGAAACCGGTCTGGATCCACACCAGGATGATGATGAGCCAGAAGGTGTTCCACGGCGAGTCGCGCAGGAAGTTGTAGGGGTCGAGTCCCACGAGTTCGCGGAGGGCATTCAGCATGCCCGTCTGCTCGCCCACCTGGTTGTAGTCGTACATGATGTTGCCCCAGATGACCGAGGCGCCCACCAGCGAGATCGCCATGGGCATGAACACCAGTGACTTCAGCACCTTCTCGCCCTTGGCGCGATCGATGAAGACGGCGTAGGCGAGGCCGAACCCTGTCGACAGCAGTGGCACCAGGATCATCCACACGAAGGTGTTGAGGATGGTGCGCAGCGTGGACGGATCGGAGAAGGCGAAGCGGTAGTTGTCGAGGCCGACGAAGGACATCGTGGTGGTGAAGATGCCGGTGTCGGGGTCGGGCTCGTTAGTGATCTCATTGAACGACAGCCACGTGGTGTCGACGGCGGGGTAGATCAGGCCCACGCCCAAGAGCAGCAGCACCGGCGCGACCAGGACGACGAGTTGCACCTTGTCGCGGGCGCCACCCTTGATGAGGTCGGCGCCAAACATGATGAGCGCGACGATCGCGATGAACGCGATGATCGCGACCGCGGCGAACAGCAGGTTCTGGCCCTGGGAGGCCCAGAAGTCGGCACCCAGATCACCGGCGGCGATCACCGAGCGCCCAGACAATGCAGTCGACCCCATCGTCGACTCCTTTCGTGGTGGGAGACGAGCCCGGTGGGGCCCCGCTCAGCGCGAGGCCCCACCGGGGTTGTCAGCGTGCGATCAGGGCCAGGCGTTTTCGATGTTCGTCAGCACGGTGCTCAGGTCCGTGCCGCCGACGTAATCGTTCATGCCGGTCCAGAAGGCGGACGCGCCCACCTCGGCAGGCATGAGGTCGGAGGCGTCGAAACGGAACACCGTGTCCTCTCCCTGCAGGATCTCGATGGAGGCCTGGCCGATGGGGCTCGAGGCGTTTGCCGGGTCGAGACCCTTGTTGGCCGAGATGACTCCACCGATCGAGACGCGCTCGTTGGCCCAGGTGTCCGAGGACAGGAAGGCCTGGAGGGCCTGGGTGGGCTCCTCCTCGTTGAACGCGGCCACGAACTCGCCACCGCCGGTCACCGCCGCGGGGTCATCCGCGTTGACGTTCGGCGTGAGGAAGGCCCAGATGTCGCCGTCCTCGGCGACCGTGGTGCCCTCGGGCCACTGAGCCTCGTAGAACGAGGCCTGGTGGTGCAGCGAGCAGTTGCCCTCGAGGATCTGGAGGCCGGCCTCCTGGAACGAGGTCTCCACGATGGAGGCCGCGTCACCGAGGCCACCGTTGATGAAGTCCGGGTTCGTGGCGATCTCGCCGAAGGACTCGAACGACTCCGTGATCTCGGGCGAGGTGAAGTCGAGGTCACCGGCCACCCACTGGTCGTAGGCGTCGGCTCCGTGCTGGCGAAGGACCAGGTCCTCGATCCAGTCGGTGCCGGGCCAGCCGGTTGCCGTGCCGGACTCGAAGCCGATGCACCATGGCTTGTAGGAGTCGCTGTCACCGCCCGCGTCGGCCATGGTCTGGGTCAGCGTCATGAGCTCGTCCCAGGTGGTGGGAACCTCATAGCCGGCGTCGGAGAACTCGGTGGGCGAGTACCAGACCCAGCCCTTGACGGAGGCCATCAGCGGGGCGGCGTAGAACGTGGTGCCGACCGTGCCGTAGTTCTTCCAGTCCTCGGACCAGAACTCGTCGACGTTCGCGGCGACGGCCTCGGGAGCCGGAACCACCGCGCCTGTGCCGACCACGCGCTGCAGCAGACCGGGCTGCGGGATGATCGCGAGGTCCGGCGGGTTACCGCCCTCGACGCGGACGTTGATCTCGGTCTCGAACTCGTCCGAGCCGTTGTACGTCACGTCGATGCCCGTGCACTCCTCGAACTTCACGACGGACTCCGTGAGCTGCTCGGCCTCGACACCCGAGATGGTGCCGTAGAGCTCCACCTCGGCGCCGTCGAACGTGCCGTAGTCGGCGTAGTCCTCGCAGCCGGCCATCATCTCGCCGCCGTCGCCTCCGTCGGAACCGCCCGTTGCCGTGGTGTCCGTGGTCTCCTCCGGGTCGCTGTCGGACGAACAGCCCGCCAGCACGAGCCCCGCTGCCGCGAGCGCGGCCATGGGGGCGATGAAACGTCGCTTCATGTGAAGCACCCTCCTCCTCGTTGAGTGGGCTCCGGCAAGCCGTCGCGGTGCCGAAGCGGCGAGAGCTCCGCCGCTGCTTCGCGACGTCGCAAACGCTTACATGCCACATTAGGCGGGCGCCGGTCGCTTGCCAAGCGTTGCAGGCAAAGTCACCGAATCGTGACTTTGCTCACGGCCGATGCCGTGGTCGCGAAACGCTTCGACCCTGGTGTGCGTAGGGGCCGGGGTGGCGCTCAGTCGAGCGGCAGGAGCGCCGAGAGGTCCGAACGCTCCCCCGAGGCGTCGACATGACCGGCCGCCACGGCATCGGCCCACGACACCCGCCCCGTCGCCAGGGCGAGCCACACCTCCGGGCTCATCTCGACCACGGCCGGCGGCGTGCCGCGGCGGTGCGTGGGGCCCTCGATGCACTGCGTGGCCCCAAACGGCGGCACGCGCACCTCAAGAGAGTTGCCGGGCGCGCGGGACGCGAGCTCCTCGAGGGTGAAGCGCACGGCCGTCGCGAGGGTGGGCCGGTCGATGGCGGGCTGGGCGTCGCGGGCGGTGGCGGCCTCGGGCGCATGCAGGTCCGCCTCGCGGGTCGATCCGCGCCACGCGTGCACGGCGGCGCGGCCGGCCTCGATGTCGATGCGGCGGCGGGGGGTCCTCGGTGCGGGCATGCCTTCTAGCGTGTCACAGCGGCCGCACCGGCACGGCCGTCCGCCTCAGGCGAAGCGGGACGGGACGGTCTCCGACCAGGCGGCGGTGAGCTCCTCGAGCGGCAGGTCGAACTGGCCCTGGACCTCGATGGAGGCCTCGGGCACCGAGTAACCCACGCGGACCGCGGGGACGCCGCGGGCCTCGAGCATCGCGGTGAAGCGCGGCTCGTCCTCGCGGATCACGCCCACGAGCACGCGGCCCTGAGTCTCGGAGAACAGTGCCTGAGCAGGGGTGACGCCGTCGCGCTCGCACAATTCGTCAAGGACAATGCGCGCACCCACGCCATAGCGCAGTGAGGCCTGAGCCAGCGCGGCGGCGAGGCCGCCCTCGCCGATCTCGCGGGCGGCATCGGCCAGCCCGTCGCGCGAGGAGGCGACCATGACCTCGGCCAGCGTCTTCTCCGCGGCGATGTCGACCGTGGGGGCGGCGCCGCCCAGGTGTCCGGAGAGCTCGGCGTAGCGCGAGCCGTCCAGGTCCGCGCCGGTGGTGCCGAGCACGTAGAGGATGAGTCCGTCCTGGCGCCAGCCGCTGGGGGTGACCCGCTCGACGTCGTCGAAGATGCCGAGCATGCCCACGATGGCGGTGGGGTTGATGGAGCTGTCGATGCGGCCGGGCTCGCCCGTGCCGTTGTACAGCGACACGTTGCCGCCGGTGACGGGGACGCCGAGCTCCTGGCACACGTCGGCGAGGCCGCGGATGGCCTCGACGAACTGCCACATCGCGTCGGGGTCCTCGGGCGAGCCGAAGTTGAGGCCGTCGGTGATGGCCGTGGGCGTCGCGCCGGCGATGGCGACGGCGCGGTAGGCGGCGACCACGGACTGGCGCGCACCCTCATAGGGGTTGAGCTTGGTGTAGCGGTCGTTGGAGCGGGTCGCGATGGCGACGCCGCGGCCGGTTTCTTCATCCACACGCACCACGCCGACGGTGTCGGGGCGGGCGGCGGCGGTGTTGCCCTGCACGTAGCGGTCGTACTGGTTGGTGATCCAGGACCGGTCAGAAAGGTTCGGCGACGCCATGAGGTCGACGACGGCCTGGCGGAGGTCGTCACCGGTGGCCGGCAGGTCCGCGGAGTAGGCATCGGCCTGCAGGCCGTCCATCCACGCGGGGCGCGCGTAGGGGCGGTGGTAGGTAGGGCCCTCGTGGGCGACGGTGCGCGGGTCGACGTCGACGATGCGCTGGCCGTGGTGGTCGATGGTGAGGCGGCCCGAGTCGTTGACCTCGCCCACCACGGAGGACTCGACGTCCCACTTCGCGGTGATGGCCATGAACTGGTCGAGCTTGTCCGGCGTGACGACCGCCATCATGCGCTCCTGCGACTCCGACATGAGGATCTCGCCGGCGTTCAGGGTGGGGTCGCGCAGCAGGACGTCGTCGAGCCACACGTGCATGCCGCCCGAGCCGTTCGATGCGAGCTCGCTCGTGGCGCAGGAGATGCCTGCGGCGCCAAGGTCCTGGATGCCCTGGACCACGTCCGCACGGAACAGCTCCAGGCAGCACTCGATGAGCACCTTCTCCATGAAGGGGTCGCCCACCTGGACGGAGGGGCGCTTGGCGGGCACGCCGTCCTCGAAGGTCTCGGAGGCGAGGATCGAGGCCCCGCCGATGCCGTCGCCGCCGGTGCGGGCACCGAAGAGGACGACCTTGTTGCCCACTCCCTCGGCCGAGGCCAAGTGAATGTCCTCGTGCTTCATCACGCCCACGCACAGGGCGTTGACGAGGGGGTTGCCCTGGAAGCTCTTGTCGAACAACGAGCCGCCACCGATGTTGGGAAGGCCCAGCGAGTTGCCGTAGCCACCCACGCCGCCCACCACGCCGTGAACAACGCGCGCGGTGTCGGGGTGGTCGATGTCGCCAAAGCGCAGCTCATCCATCGCGGCGACGGGGCGCGCGCCCATGGCGAGGATGTCGCGGACAATGCCGCCCACGCCGGTCGCGGCGCCCTGATAGGGCTCGACGTACGAGGGGTGGTTGTGGGACTCGACCTTAAAGGTGACCGCCCAGCCGTCGCCGATGTCGACCACGCCAGCGTTCTCGCCCATGCCGACCATGAGGCGTTCCTTCATCTGAGGCGTGGTCTTCTCGCCGAACTGCTTGAGGTGAACCTTGGACGACTTGTACGAGCAGTGCTCGGACCACATCACGGAGTACATGGCGAGCTCCGCGGCGGTAGGACGCCGGCCCAGCAGGTCGACGATCTGCGCGTACTCGTCGGGCTTGAGGCCCAGCTCCGCGAACGGCATCTCCTGTTCGGGAGTGGAGGAAGCGTTCTCAACGGTGTCGAGGTGCTGGTCGCGTGCGTCGGTCATGTCGTCCCTTAATGGCCGCGGTCGGATACGGGTCAAGAGTACCGGCGGGAGGTACACGCGCCGGTCCGTGTGCGGAGCCGCCGGGTCTCGCCCGAACGCGAAGCCTTCCGTACCCGCGGCCCGCGTCACCGTCCACAGGTCGCTCCACGTCAACAAGTGACGGTGTTCTGGCCGACACGCCGATGCATCGGCCGCGACACGCTGCACCCACACCGGATCACCGTCACTTCGGGACGGGGTGGCGGCGAGACTGGGCCGTGCGGCGGTCAGGTGGGGCGGCCGCTGCGCGCGTCGCCCGAGGCGGTCCCGTCCGGCTTCCCGGTGGAGGGAGTCAGGCGTCGGCGACGTGGGCTGCGACGAGTACCGCCTCGAGGAGCTGCTCGGGTGTCAGCCCCTCGGAGCGCACGTGGACGAAGTCGCGGTCCTCCACCTCCGTGAACGCGATCCCGGGAGTCGCGGAGAAACGGTCGACAAAACCGTCGTAGGCATCAGCCCCTGCCACGCGCGCCAGGTCCTCGTCGAGCCATACGGTCGCGGTCCAGCCGTCGCCCTGGGGCTCCATCACCGTGAAGGTGAGGTCGTTCTCGCCGATGGTCACGGTGCGCTCTACTCGCGTGCTCATATCCTCCACCGTAGCGAGGCCAGCACCAAAGGCATCTCCCCCGCGACGAAGTGACGGTGATCTTGCGGACACGCCGCGGATTCGCCTGCAACACGCCGCACCGTGTCGCCATCACCGTCACTTCGTGACAGGGCGGGGCGCGGTGGGCAGGGCACGCTGGGGCCGGGGTGCGGGCGAGGTGGGTTGGGTGTGCGCCGGAGAGACTCAGGCGCGGGCGAGCCTGCGGGCCTGCTCGAGCAGGTCGTCGTGGCTCACGCCGGGCGCGTCCACGTGGAGCAGCTCGGCGCTCTCCCAGCCCACCTTGACGACATCGTCGAGCGCCGCGACCTGATCGGCGATTGCTTCGGGCACCACCGACGGGTCCATCCACAGCACATGGGTATAGCCGTCCGCGCGCGAGGTGCCGCAGTCGAGGATGCCCGCGTCGTCGACGAACGCGGGCGGCCAGGTGCCGGAGCCGCGGCCGGGCAGAGGCGCATCGGCCGGCGTCACGTCGGGAGCGAAGGACGGCTCGCCGTCGAGGTCCTTGGCGACCCGTGCGAGCGCGTCAAAGCCGTCGTCGCGAGCGTTGCCCATATCTGACCTCTCGTCACGTTCGTCCGGATTCTTAAGCGCCTCCGCGACGGCGTGCGCGGTGGCGAAGACCTCTTCGCCCAGCATCATCGCGGCGCGGACGTAGACCCGGTCGCCGCCGGGCCACACGGCCTGCTCGATGCGGGGCTCGGCCTCGAGGGCGCGGCAGTAGCCCGCGGGCACCGTGGCGGGGTCGACGTAGAGCGCGTGCGTGAAGCCGGGCTCGCCGGCGGGGCCACAATCCAGCACGGTCGCGGCGGGAGCGGCGAGACGTCCATCGTCCGCGAGCGCGGAGCCGAGGTCGCGGGGGAGCCACTGGGGTTCCTGCGGGTGAAACATGCGTGCGCCTCGTCTACTGGTGTTCTCCTGTCCTAACGCGCGGCACGGCCATTACTGTTCCCCCATGGTGTGGATTCTGAGCGCGCTCCTCGCGGCAGCGCTGCTCGGCGTCGCCCTACTCGCCGTCCGCCTGCAGGCCACCCGCCGCCACGCCTACCGCCTCGAGCGCCAACTGACGCGCGACACCGAGGCCGAACGGGCCCTTGCCGCGGCCGACGAGCGCGCCCGCATCGCCCGTGAGATGCACGACGTCGTCGCCCACACCCTGTCCGTCGTCGTGGCCCAGGCCGACGGCGGCCGCTTCGCCGCGAAGGCCGATCCGACCCAGGCTGCCCACACCCTCGAGACCATCGCCGACGTCTCGCGCGCCGCGCTCACGGAGATGCGCGCGCTGCTGGGGCTACTGCGCATCGGCGACGAGGACGCCGCGCTGGGGCCGCAGCCGAGCATCGGGGACATCCCCGCTCTCGTCGCCTCGACCCGCGATGGCGGACTGGACTGCTCGTATGTCACCACCGGCGCGCCGCGGACCCTGCCGATCGGCGCAGGGCTCGCGCTCTACCGGATCACTCAGGAGGGCCTCACCAATGTGCTGAAGCACGCGGGGCCCGCAGCGAAGGCCTTCGTCCAACTCACCTGGGAGGCCGATGCCGTGGCGCTCACCGTTTCGGACGACGGCCGCGGCGCCGGCGCGCGGGACGATGGCGACGGCCAGGGCCTCACCGGGATGCGCGAGCGCGCCACGGTTTTCGGCGGGACGCTCGCCGCCGGGCCCCGCGCGGGCGGCGGGTTCGTCGTGAAGGCGAGGCTGCCGCTCACGACGACCCCCGCATCGGCCATACTTGCGCCATGACGGAGACTCCTGAGCGCGAAGTGCTCACCTGGCAGGGATACGGCGACGCGTCGCGCGAGCTCGCGCAGATGGTCGTGGACGACGGCTACGAGCCCGATGTGGTGGTCGCGGTCGCGCGCGGCGGGCTGCCCGTAGGTGGCGCGATCTCGTACGCGCTGGGCACTAAGGGCGTCGGCACGCTGAACGTCGAGTTCTACACGGGCATCGACGAGCGCCTGCCCGAGCCCGTGGTGCTGCCTCCCCTGCTCGACACCGACGCCATGGCCGGCCTCAAGGTGCTGGTCGCGGACGACGTCGCGGACACCGGCCACACCCTCGCGCTGGTGAAAAAGCTGATGGAGGCCCACGCCGCCGAGGTGCGTACCGTGGTGCTGTACTCCAAGCCGCGATCGGTCATCGAGCCCGACTACGTGTGGAAGCACACCGACCTGTGGATCACGTTCCCCTGGTCGGCGCTGCCGCCCGTCACCCCTGGTAAGCCGCACCCGGAAGAGGGCGCGCTGGCGTGACCATCCGCGTCGCCCTGGTCGACGACCAGCAGCTCATCCGTGCGGGCTTCCGCATGGTGGTCGACTCTCAGGACGACATGGAGGTGGTGGCCGAGGCAGGTGACGGCGCCGCGGCAGTCGAGACGCTTGACACCCTCGACCCCCCGGCCGACGTGGTCCTCACGGACGTGCGGATGCCCGGCATGGACGGCATCGAGGCCTGCTCACGGGTGGCCGATGCCGTGGGCACCCGGGTCGTGATGCTCACCACCTTCGACCTCGACGAGTACGTCGTGGCCGCCATCAAGGCCGGCGCGAGTGGGTTCCTGCTCAAGGACGCGCCGCCCGAGGACCTCCTCGCGGCCATCCGCACGGTCCACGCCGGCGACGCCGTGATCGCACCGTCGTCGACCAAGCGGCTGCTCGCGACCGTCGCCGCCCAGGTGCCGGGCCCCGCTCAGGCGAGTGACGCATCGGCCGTCGACAGCCTCACCGAACGCGAGCGGGAGGTGCTGGTGCTGATGGCACGCGGACGGTCGAACGCGGAGATCTGCGCGGAGCTGTTCCTCGCCGAGCCCACCGTGAAGACGCATGTGGGCCGGGTGCTCGCGAAGCTGGGCGCGCGCGACAGGGTGCAGGCCGTGGTGATGGCCTACGAGGCCGGCGTCGTGCGCGCGGGCTCGTAGCGTCATACCTGGGTATGACGCGATTCCATGCCGTGGGCTGACGCGCGGCGGGCGCGGGTCCGCGTAGCGTGACGGCCATGGGGGAAGCAACGACGCCCGTCGCACTGACGGCACGCGGGCTCACGAAGACGTATGGCTCCGGCCCTACGGGGGTGACGGCCGTCGACCACGTCGACCTGGACATCCCGGGCGGCGTACTCACCGCAGTGATGGGGCCGAGCGGGTCTGGCAAAACCACGCTGGTGCACCTGCTCGCCGGGCTCGACCGGCCGGACTCCGGCCAGGTGTACGTGGGTGACGACGAACTCACGGGGCTGTCGGACAAGCGGCTCGCCCAGGTGCGCGGCCGCGTGGTCGGCTTCGTCTTCCAGGGCTTCAACCTCATCCAGACCATGAGCGGGCGCGACAACATCGTCCTGCCGCTGCGGCTCAACCGGCTGCCGCAGGACGAGGAGTGGCTCGCGACACTCGTGGAGATGTTGGGCATCGAACGGGAACTCGTTCGCAAGCCCTATGAGATGTCGGGTGGTCAGCAGCAGCGGGTCGCCATCGCCCGCGCGCTGATCACCCGGCCGCGCGTGGTGCTCGCCGACGAGCCCACCGGCAACCTGGATACCCACGCGAGCGCGCAGATCCTGTCGCACCTGCGCACCTCGTGCCGCGAGTTGGGGCAGTCGGTCGTGATGGTCACCCACGACCCCGCCGCGGCGTCCTATGCGGGCAAGGTACTGCTGTTCGCCAACGGGCGGGTCGAGGGACACATCACGGATCCCACACCCGAGTCCGTGTTGGCCGGGCTGGATGCTTTGGCGGGGGTGGAGCGATGAGGTGGGTGCCCAGTGGCGTGATTGCCCTGTTCAGCGCACTGTCGGCATACGCGGCCTTGCCGTTGTACTCGGTGATCGCGAACTCGGGTGACCCCTTCCTGTTAGGGGGCATCTGGACTCCGCTAGGGATGCTCTTCTACATCCCGATCCTCTTCGCGGTTGTCGGCGGTACCGCGGCCGTTTTCCGGGCGTTGTGGGTCGCGACCCGGCGCGCAGAGTTGGCCGCCTCGCTCGCCCTCGGCGGCACACGGCGCGCACTCATCCGCTCGCACGCCATCACCGGCATGCGCGACGCCTGTGTGGGTTGGGGCATCGGCACGCTGGTGGGCGCCGCGGCGCGCCAGCTGCGCGAGGGCGTAGGCGAGGGATTCTGGATGGCCGATGCCGTCTCCACCTGGCTCGTGACGCTCGCCGTCGCCGTCGCCTGCCTCGCGGCCGCCTACAGCGCCGTCGCAGCGTGGTCCACACGCGGCTCGGTGGCCGATGTCGCCTCGGGCGCATCCGTCATGACCGGGCCTGGAGTTCCGCAGCGGACGCCGGTGGCGCCCGAGGCGGCGCGCCGGTCACGGCGGCGGCGGTGGGTGTGGGCGGCTGTGGCGGCGCTCGCGATCGGTGCTGGCGTGATCAGCTTCGTGTTGCCGAGCCCGAATACCGCGAACGACGACCCGGCCTGGCGATGGGTCCTCAGCTTTGGGGCCGGCGCGGTCCTCGGCTCCGTGGTCCTCGGCGTCATCCCCGCAGCATTGGGATATGTGGGAGCCCGGCTTGCTCGCGGAGCGTCCTTGTGGTCGCTGCACCACCTGGGGGGCCAGGCCGTACCCGGCACTGCGAGGGCACTCGCGGGCGAGTCGCTCGCCCGCCCGCTGCCCCTGAGGTTCGGCACGTTTGTCGCCATCATCATGGTGATGGGACTCACCGGCGCGCTGACCGTGGGGTATGCAGGCAACGAGGCGCGCAACGACCTCAGCGGCAAGCTGGACGCCCACGCATCGGTCTCCACGGTCGACCTTCTTGACTCCGCCGTTGACGAGGACACGGCGGCGGCTACCGGCGGCTGGGCGCCCGGACTGCCGGGAGACGTTCTCGACGACCTCCACTCCGACCCCGCGCTCACGGTGATCCAGGCCGGCGTTCTCGTGACGGACGTCCGGACCGTCGACGATCCGAACGTGGATGGCGAATACGCGGCGCGCGACGTGCTCCTGGCCGTGCACGGCGCGGCCATCGACACCTTCGTGCCCCACGCCACATCAGCTCTGGGCTTGAGGGCCGGTACCGAGTGGACATGGGGAGATCCGGGCAGCACAGGCGGGTTTGGCGACGGCAGTGCCTTCGTCGAGGTGGGCGACGTGCGCCGCGACACGACTGCGGCCAACAACGCACCACCGTGGACAGGCATCGAACGAGGATGGGCAGAGTCGGTGTGGGGCACCTCTCCCACCGCCGCGGTCCTGCTCTTCCCGGCCGGAGGTGTCAGCGTGGCGGACGCGATGGAGGCACACGACCTCGCTGGTCTCCACACGATTGATTTTGGCGGCTCCCCTCACCTTGAAGGAGGCGTCGACGGCGGCCTTGTCGCGACGATCGCAGCACCGTTCCTCCTCATCGCCGTCGCCATCATCGTGGGGATGGCTTGGGCATCACAGCGGCTCCGCGCCCGAGACGACGCGACACTCCTTGCCCTCGGGGCCCGGGCCGGGTCGCTTCGCGGCGCGGCCGTGTGGGAGGCGGCGCTTCCCACCTTCTTCGCCTCGATGTTCGGAGTGCTCGGTGGTGCGGTGGTCGGCCTCGTCATCGAGGTCATCAACAATGCGGGCACGGCAGGCATCGCCGGCGCCGCGTTCACCGCGTCAGTCATGCCGTGGGGCGCCCTCATCGGGCTCGTGCTCGGCGCCACCGCCCTCGCGGCCGCAGGGGCGGCGTTGGTGAGGGTCCGGCTCCACCGACTTACTCCGTCCGCACAGTTGCGCGAGGCGCACAAGGCGGGGCTGACGTGACCGGCGGGCCGATGCGGTGGGCGGCTGGCATCGTCCTGGCCCTCGGGGCTGGGGTGGGGTCCGCGATCGGCGGGCCCGTGTGGACATCGTTTGGCCAGTGGAGCAGCGGCGGCCTGGAGTGGCTCGTGTGGCTCATGGCGCTGCTGTTCTACGGCATCCCCGGCCTCGTCATCACCGGCGTTCTCGCGACCGCGTTCCTGCGCCTGGGACTCGTGGGAGAGCGCGACGCGATCATGACGCGGATGGCGCTGGGCGAGCAACGCGGCGACATCGTGCGGGCGGCGGCGCGTGCTGGGACTCGCGCGGGGCTCATCGCTTCCGCGGTCGGCGTACCCGTCGGAATGGTGATCGCCCAGGTCACCGACACGGGCGCCCTGATGTCCTCACGCAACTTCCCCGACGACCCCTCGTTGCAATGGGGCGCCATCGCGTGGAGCGTGGCCGTCGCCGCGGGCTTCACAGCCGTGGGCGCCGTGGTCCACGCGATCGCGTTCGCCGCCGTGACGCGGGGCACGCCCGATGCCATGGCGGCCGCGAGCGCCGCAGGCACCGAGGTGCCGCACTCCCCCGTGGAGCCGGTGAAGCGGTGGCACCGGGCGGCGCGGGCGGTGCCCGTGGTCGCATTCGTGCTGGGGATGGGTGTCGTGGTCCTCAACCGCGCCGTGCCGCTCGACGCCTGGGCGATGGAGCACCTGTCGCCGGCCGGGTGGCTCATGGTGACCAAGAACATCGGCCTCATGGTCGCAGTGGTCGCGGCCGTCTGGGTCGCCTACCACCTGCTCGGGTGGGCCGCGCAGCGACTGGTGAGGGTCGCATCGGCCATCCTGGGCCGCGGGGACGCGACGGGGGGACGCGCGTTCGCGGCGGACGGGCTCGCCCGTCCGACCGAGACGCGGCGACGCTCGCTCGCGGTCACGGGCGTGATCATGACGCTGTGGGTGTGGGCCATTGCCGCGAGCGGCGCCGAAGAGGCGGAGCTCAACGCGGGACTCGCGCTCGACGCCGACGCGATCGTGACCTCAGTGGATCCTTGGTCCGGGTCCGGAGTGCCGAGCGGGCTCACCCAGTTCGGGCTCGACCAGGCCGTGATCGACGCGCTAACGACGAACCCGGACCTGCGGGTCATCCCCGCGCGCATGCTCATCGAGGAGCCGGGCCTCGTGTACTTCGATGATGGCGTCACGTCCGAGGAGCTCGACTTCCAAGAGCTCTCGCTCGCCGTCGAGCGCAAGGACGCCGATGCCGTGGCACCGGACGCGTATCGCACGTTGGGCTTGGCGGCCGGCGTGCGCCTCACGGGCCGCGACAGCGAGTATCTGCGCGACTTCGAATGGGCCAGCATCAACTGCTGTACCGAAGGTGTCGGGGAGATCGACACGTGGGTGGGCGGCACGCCCATCTACTCCGTGTGGTCCCATGCCCCCATGCCCACCGTCGATGGCGCTTGGGCACGCGACATCTGGGGCGACGCACCCGTCTCGGCGTTGCTGGTGTTCGGCGCGGGCGAGCCAGACGAGCAGTTCGGGATGCCGCGCTCGTCCGTGATCGCGGCCGTTGAGGAGGCGGTTCCGGAGGGCTCGGGGTTTGTTTTGACGGCCGATGCGACGACGGGCTGGATCTCGTACACCAACGACGCGCTGGCGATGATCATCGGTGTGTTCGGCGCCGTAGTCGCCGTCGTCTTGTCGGCTGGGGTGGCGTCGGCATCGACCCGCTCGCGCCGCCGTGAACTCGCGACGTTTGCGGCGCTCGGCGCGTCGCCGCGGTCGCTGCGGGCCGCCCCCGTGTGGGAGGCGGTGGTCGTCTCCGGTGCGGCCGTCCTCGCGGGAACGGTGGTGGGTGCCGCGACCGCCGTGACGCTGGGCAACCCATTCCTCCTCACGCCTGGCGCCCCGTTCGACCTCAGCGAGATCGCCTGGCATATGGGCCGCGACCTCGCGGCGGTGCCGTGGGTGATCGTGCTCGCGGGTGCGGTAGTGGTGATGTCGGCATCGGCCGTCGTGGCGTGGCTCCTGGGCCGTGGGATGGCCTCGGGCACCCCAGTCGATGAACTACGCGCTGCTGACAGGGAGGGTGTCCGATGATCGGGGTGCTGCTGCGGGAGCAGGTGCGTGGCCAAAGCCGCCTTCTTACATGGACCGCGGGGCTGCTCGCCGTGGGAGCTTCGCTCGCCGCGACGGCCTTGATTGCCGCGAGCTCTCAGGCCGTCCTCGACGCGAACCCGTCATACGGTGCGCCGGAGGGTATGGACCGTGCGGCACTCGTCACCGAGTGGTCCGATGGCCCACCCGCGGACCAGGACGTCACCGACGCAACGGTCGCATCGCCAGGCGACATCGCGGCCGCGATCGACGAGGCGCTGGAGGCCGGATTCCCAGCGCATGCAACACAAACGCACTACCTAGAGTGGGAGCGTGTGGGCGGCGGCGCCCGCGACGACCTGCCATACATGGGAGACGCCATCGCCTCATATGTGGATGCGAGCAGCGCCATCATTGAGGGCCGCTCCCCGAACGAGGGTGAGATTGCCATTGCAGGTGACGTTGCCGCGGACTTGGGCCTGCACATCGGCGACACGGTCGTGGCGACGAGTGCGATCGGCACTGATGCCAAGAGCGCCGCGCCTCTGACGCTCGAAGTCTCCGGCCTCGCAATCGCATCTTCGACTCAACCTTTCCGTACCGCGAGTGTCGACGCCTATCTCTCGTGGGAGGACGGCATCGTTCTGTCCGAGGCGTCCGCCGCACAGCCCGCACAGGACGGCGGAACCACCAAAGCGCTACATGCCGAGGTGTCTTGGAAGGACGGCGCCCCCGGCATGGAAGAACTTGCGTCGCGTGACGACGCACCACTCGTCCCCTTCGACCCTCGCGACGGCTTCCGGATCCCGCTTGAGGGTTGGACCGGGACACTCTGGATCGCAGCGCTCTTTGCGAGCGTTGGCACAGTCATGGCAAGCGTCGCCATGGGCCGAGTGCAAGCTCCATCTCGCGCACGGTGGATCGCGACGGCGCGCGTACTCGGCGCCACGTCCCGAACGCTCCGCAATGTCGCGGCACTGGAGGCCGTGTTCATGGGAATAGTTTCCGCAGCCGCAGGCCTCTGTGTCGGCTGGCTCGTCAATGCCGCAGTCCTCGCCTGGCAGCGCCACGCGCAACCTGATGCCGTACTACCTCTCACCCCGGCTGTACTGCCAATCGCGGCGGCAATAGTGGTCGCCATGACGGTACTCGTCGCGAGCTTGACGGCGATCGGCCCAGCCGTGTGGGCGTCCCGTACCGCGCCAATCGCTGCGCTAAAGCCGGGCGCGCTGGCCACAGCCACTCCGCTAGCGACGACTCCTCCGGCCAGAGAGCGCGGCGCACTCCGCGCGCACCACGTAGGCGGTGGTCCACTCGCGCTTGCGGTTGCCGGCGCGGTCATTCTCGTGGCCGTAGGTAGCGCGTGGGGCGGTTATCTCGGTCCATGGATCGCCGGTGCAGGGGTCGTGGCGTTTGGGGTCTTTGGCATGGCTCTGCTCGCGACGCTCGCCGACAGTACGTTGACGGCGATTGCGCGCCGATGGGCGCGGAGAACCCACCCCGGCCCCCTCACCGCGGCGCATGACCTGCTGGCTCGGTCACGCCAATATGCGACTGCCACTCTCATCTACGCGCTGGCCTGCGCGGCTCTTGCGGGCGTGCTGGGCCACGGCGTGCACGCCTTGGCGTCGGCGGGTGCCACGCCAGGTGCATCCACGTCCTCTTTCGGTGACATGTTCACGGCCAACGACGGGCGCGGGTGGCCCTCGTGGGGCGCGCTCGGCGTCATTGTCGTGTTCCTGATCATTGCGGCGGTGATCGCCTGCGCAGTCGTCGCATCGACACGCATTGCGGCAGGCGACGAATCAGCGGTTCACACCGCGCTCGGATTGTCACCGAGCGCCCATCGCACGAGCGCGAGTCTCGAGTTCGGCCTACCTCTTGCCATCGGCGCCACACTCGGCCCCCTCAGCGGATGGGCCTTTGTCGCCGTTGTCAGCGCACCTCAGGGGGCCTCTCTCGGAGCGTGGAGCGCAGCCACCCTCCTCACGTTCCCTGGTGCACTGCTGGTCGCCGTATGCGCCCTTGCTGTTGCGGCCGGGGCCGCGGGTGTGTCGGGTGGACTATCGCGCCAGGTGGCACCATCGAGCGCTACCCCGTCGCGCTAGGCTCCCCCCCATCACCACAGGGGGCTTGATGATCACTACGCAGCACCTCACCGCTGGCGCGCTCGCCGTCGGCGGCATAGCGGTCGTGGGCGCGATCGTCGCGGGGATCGTGGCGGCAACGCCGGACGACGACGGTCCACCCGAAAGGTGGGCGTGGGTTCCGGTCGCGGCGACGCCCGACGATGTCAGCGACGGCGACACCCCCGTGGTGTTCCGCGACACTTACGAGAACCTCGTGGCCGATGTGCGACAGGTCGACCCCAACGCCGTGGTCGTCGTGTCGGCGTCCGTCGCGACGGACGACGGCCTCGCTCGGATTGATGGAGTCGACAGCATCCCCCCTGCCGTACTGCTTGAGGGCACCTCGCCCCGGGCGGGTGAGGTCGTCATCTCGACGGGGTTGCAGGAGGCAACGGGCTTGGGAGTCGGCGACGCGCTGCCTCTTCCCGCTGAGTCCCCCTGGTCCGAGGAGCCGATCACGGCGCCCTACGACGCGCTCCAGATCGTGGGTATCTCCACCGAAGAGTGGGGCGACTTCTTGCCCGGCGACGGGTGGGTGTCAACCGAGGACGCGTGGACGCTCTCGCAGACATACGGGGTGGTGATCGATAGCGAGATGCCGATCACGGACACCTACATCGCCTGGGACGGTGACGTGCCCGCGCTGAATCCTTGGAGGTTCGACGACGACTAAGGCGCCGCGCGACCCGGGATGCCTAGACTGGCGCGCATGAGCGGATACGCAGGCGACCTCACCCCGGCCCAGGCTTGGGAACTCCTCACGAGCAACCCGGATGCACGCCTCGTGGATGTCCGCACCGAGGCCGAGTGGCGCTTTGTGGGCGTCCCCGACACCTCCGCGACCGGCAAGGAGCCCATCCTCGTCGAGTGGGCGTCCTACCCCGCCATGAGCCGCAACGAGGCTTTCGTTGACCAGCTCCTCGCCGCCGGCCTCGAGCCAGGATCCGATGCCCCGGTCGTGTTCCTGTGCCGCTCGGGCCAGCGTTCGATCGGTGGCGCCATGGCGGCCACTGAAGCCGGCATCGGCCCCAGCTACAACATCCTCGACGGATTCGAAGGTGGCCCCGACTCCGCCGGCCACCGCGGTGCCCAGGGCTGGAAGGCCGAAGGCCTTCCCTGGCACCAGGGGTAGCGGCCTCAACCGACGCTCACCACCGGTTGAGGGATCGGCGAACTCTCGCAGGCGTCGAGGTCGATACGTGGAACCGGGTCACCCTCGAGTCCCGAGCCGGCTCCGCTGGTATCGCGACACAGCCTGGCTTCCGTCTCGACACCGTCAGGGTCGAGCGTCACACCCTCGGGTTCATCGGCGACGAGGACCACTCCCGAGAACTCGCATGCGAGCGCGGCATCGTCGATAGCGGAGTCGTCGAACGCCACATACCGCGCACTCACCATCGACCTCGTGCCAGAGAACCCTACGGGCTCCCCCGCCGGATTCATGAGAGCCGGATTGGGCAGATCCGAGCCCGGGTTCATGGGGTCGGCCATCACGATGTCCCGCTTGTCGTACCCGATCGGAGCCAGGAACGGCGCCGAGACCGTGCTCACGCCATCGTCGTAGGTCGCGTCCCAACAGCGACGTCCCTCGCGTGAGGTGAGCGTGACAGACCCCTGAACTCGGATTCCCACCACCGCCCGTGCGTTTGTGGATGAGGAGACCGCGCCGCTGGACGTCGTCGATGCCCCCGCGCACCCGGTGATGGCCATTGCTACAAAGCCACCCATCACCGCGACAATGCCGAGGATCCGCATGCACCCACCCCCACGAGTTCACGTTGACCCTAGCAAGTGGTGAACGTCACCGGTTGGTCAGGCTTCGTTCAGGTTCCGTTTCGCTGACCCCCATAGATTCCCCTCGTCCCTAGACACTCACGTCCCTACGAGGGGAAACACGTATGCCTTCAGTGAAGAGGGGGGCCGCGTACGCGGTCACCGCCACTCTCGCCGTCGCGCCGCTCGCGGTCGCGACACCGGCGCTCGCCGCGCCACTCGCGCCCGAAGAGGCGCTCGTCATCAACGAGGTCAACTCGGACGGCACCGACTGGATCGAGCTCAAGAACCTCTCGGCAGAGGCCATCGACGCCCGGGGCGTCATCGTGTCCGACGCCGATGCCGACCACGCCTACGTCCTGCCCGAGGGCACCGAGATTGCCGCGGGCGGTTACCTGCTGCTGGACAGCTTCGGCTTCGGCCTTGGCAAGGGCGACTCAGTGCGACTCTTCGCCGCGGGTACCGGGGTCGTCGAGGGCGGAATTTTTGCCTCTGCAACACCGTTTGACTCGACCACCTGGGCCGCGGACGAGCACACGAACGCCTTCGGCGCCTCATGGGGCCGTCTCCCTGACGGCACGGGTGAGTTCGCGTCAACGCAGGACGCGACCCCCGGCGCCAGCAACTCGCCCGCTGAGGCGCCCGTCCCCACGGTCGAGACCTCGGTCGTGATCAACGAGGTGCAGTCCAGCGCCCCCGACACGCAGCTGGGTGGCGAGGACTGGATCGAGTTGGCCTCAACAGCCGACGTCGCGCTGGACCTCACCGGAGTGGTGGTGTCCGACGCCGACGCCGACCACGAGTACGTCCTCCCCGAGGGCACCGAGATTGCTGCGGGCGGCTACCTGGTCCTCACGGGCGACGTGTTCGGATACGGACTGGGCAAGGGCGACTCCGTGCGCCTCTTCTCGGCCGGCACCGAGATCGTGGAGGGTGTCATTGCGGACACCGCGACGCCGTTCGACGCCACCACCTGGACGGCAGGCCAGCACACCGACCCCTCGTGGGGCCGCTGCGCCGACGCCACCGGCGACTTCCGCATGACCGGCGCCGCCACCCCTGGCGCTGCCAACGACTGCTCCGGCGACGTCGAGGTTCCCGTCGAGGAGCCCACCGAGTTCTCCGGCGCCCTCGCCATCAACGAGGTCGAGTCCAACGGCGACGACACCGACTGGGTCGAGGTCATGAACCTCACCGATGCCGACATCGACATCTCAGGCTGGACGATCAAGGACAACGACGACTCGCGCACCGACGTGGTTCCTGCCGGTTCGGTGGTTCCCGCCGGTGGCCTGCTCGTGATCGACGGCGAGTCCTCGACCTATCCCCAGGGATTCTCGTTTGGTCTGGGAGACGGCGACATGTTCCGCCTCTACGACGGCTCGGGCGAGCTGGCAGCGAAGGCCTCCTGGGACTCCCACGCCCTCGTCTCGTGGGCCCGCTGCCCCGACGGCACCGGCGACTGGGCGGATGCGACCGCCTCGACCAAGGGCGAGCCCAACGAATGCTCCACGCCGCTGCGCCTCAACGAGGTGAACTCGTCCGGGGAGGACTTCGCCGAGATCATCAATATCGGCGCGACCAACGTGGACGCCTCTGGGCTCATCGTGAAGGACGCCGAGGACGACCACGTCTACGAGATCCCGGCGGACACCATCGTCTCCCCCGGCGCCGTGCTGCTGCTGACCGACCTGGGCTACGGGCTGGGCGGCTCCGACGCCGTGCGCCTCTTCGAGGCCGACGGCGAGACCCTCATCGACTCCTACGAGTGGGCCGAGCACGGCTCGCCCAGCTGGGGCCGCTGCCCGGATGGCCGTGGCGACTGGGCGACCACCGCACAGGCCACCCCCGGTGAGCTCAACGACTACGAGGGCTTTGTCCGCGCCGAGGCCTGGCCCGGCGGCTCCAAGGTCGAGATCCTCGACGCCGAGGACTGGTTCTCCGGCGACATGTCCGGCATCGACTACGACGCCGCCACGGACACCCTGTGGGCCGTCCAGAACGGCGATGGGCTGCTCTACCAGCTGACGGCCGATGCCGCGGGCACCTGGTCGCTCGCGCCCGGTTACGAGGCCGGACGCGTTCTGGGTTACCCCGCCGGCGAGGCCGGCGTGGTCGACGCCGAGGGCGTCACCGTCCGCGAGGGCGAGCCCGGCGTGGTCTACGTCTCGACCGAGCGCAACAACTCCTCGGGTTCGGTCAGCCGCCCGTCGGTGCTGCGCTACGAGGTCTCCGGCACGGGCGCGCTCGTCGCGACCGACGAGTGGAACCTGTCCTCCATCCCCGCGCTGTCCGCGCTGCCCGCCAACGGCGGCCTCGAGGGCATCACGTGGATCCCGTCGCTCGACGCGTTCGCGGTGGGCGTCGAGGGCACGGCGTCGGTGTACATCGTCGCGCTGGGTGCGGATGGCTCCGCAACCCTGCTCGACACCCTGTCGACCGAGGCGGCCGGCTTCTCGCTGGTGGCCGACGTGCAGTGGGATGCCGAGCGCGGTCAGCTGTGGGTGGTGTGCGACGAGGCCTGCGACGGCCGCATCGCGACCTTTGCCCTCGTGGACGGCTCGTGGGAGATGACGGCGCTGTACGAGCGTCCTGCCGGCATGGCGAACGTTGCCAACGAGGGCTTCGCGATCGCGGCGTCCTCGACCGCCGTGGATGGTGCGGTCGCCACGTTCTATGTGGACGACGCCGACACCGACGGATTCTCGCTGCGCTCGGGCACGCTGCCCGCGGGCGAGGTGGTGGACCCTATTGACCCTGTCGACCCGAGCGAGCCCGCGGTTCCCGGCGACGGCTCGGGTGACGGGTCCGGAGATGGCATCGTCGACGACGGCGCCGTGGGCGGCAACGGCGGCCAGGCCCCCTCGGGCGACGACCTCGCCGAGACCGATGGTCCCGCGAACCTCGAGTGCAGCGTCGAGGCTCCTGCCTCTGCCGAGGTGGGCGACTCCATCACGGTCGTGATCGACCGCGAATGCGCGGGGGCCGACGTCACGTCGGTCGAGGTGTGGATGTACTCCGAGCCCACCTTCGTCGGCACCTTCGCGGTCGCCGCCGACGGCTCGGTGGACATCACCATCCCCGAGTCCCTCCCCGCGGGCCAGCACACCATCGTGGTGCAACTCGAGGACGGCACCATCGTCGGCTCGACCACCATCCAGGTGGCCGCGGACGGCACCGCGTCGCTGCCCCAAACGGGTCCGGCCGATGCCGCGGCGCTGACCTGGGGCGCGCTCGCCCTGGCTCTCGCCGGCGCGATGGTGCTCGGCGCGCGTCGCCGCGTGAGCTAACCGCTCACGACGCCTGAGGGCGGGGATCCCGTGAGGGGTCCCCGCCCTTTCGCTTGTATCGGTGCATACGAAAGGCGACCACGGCATCGGCCGTCGCTAGTCTGAACCCATGGACAACCCGAATCTCAGCCCCGAGACCCTCGCCCTGCACACGGGCATTCACCGCTCCGAGGCCAACGAGATGTCGGAGGGCATGTTCCTCACGCAGGGATACGCCTACGAGTCCGCGGAGCAGGCCCGCGACGCGTTCGCCGGCAAGGTCGACGTCTACATGTACTCGCGCTACGCGAACCCCACCGTGACGGCTTTCGAGGAGCGGCTCGCGGCCATCGAGGGTGCCGAACGGTGTTTCGCTACCTCGACGGGCATGTCCGCGGTGTTCGTGGCTCTCGGGTCGATCCTGTCGGCGGGAGACCGTCTGGTGGCGTCGAAGGCGCTGTTCGGGTCGACGCTGCAGACCTTTGCCAACTTCTTCTCGAAGTGGGGCATCCAGATCGACTACGTGGATGGGAACGACAACTCCGCGTGGACCGAAGCCTTGGCGACGCCCGCGAAGGCCGTGTTCATCGAGTCGCCCACCAACCCCATGCAGGACGTGCTGGACATTCCGTTCATCGCCGAGGCCGCGCACGCCGCGGGCGCCATGCTGCTGGTCGACAACGTGTTCGCGACGCCGCTGGGCCAGAAGCCCCTCGAGTTGGGGGCCGATGCGGTGATCTACTCCGCAACCAAGCACATCGATGGACAGGGTCGAGTTTTGGGTGGGGCGATCCTTGGCGCGGCTGAGTACATCGACGGCCCGGTCAAGCTGATGATCCGCAACATGGGCGCGACCATCTCGCCGTTCAATGCCTGGGTGCTGCTGAAGGGTCTGGAGACCATGGGCGTGCGCGTGCGGGCGCAGGCGGCGTCTGCATTGGAACTCGCGTCGTGGCTCGAGTACCACCCGAAGATTGCGTCGCTGCGCTACCCGCTGCTGCCCTCGCACCCGCACCACGAGCGGGCTGTTCGCCAGATGACGCTCGGTGGCACGCTGGTGACGGTGGACCTGTTCGTGGGCGAGGGTGTGGACCGGGCCTCTGCGGCCGCTCAGGAGGCGGCTTTCCGGTTCCAAAACGGACTGCAACTGTTCACGATCTCCAACAACCTGGGCGACGCGAAGTCGATCTCCACACACCCCGCGACCACCACGCACAACAAACTGTCGGTCGAGGAGCGCGCGGCCGTGGACATCTACGAGACGACCGTGCGATTGTCGATCGGGCTCGAGTCGGTGGAGGACCTGCGGGCGGACCTGGATCGGGCGCTCGCGCTCGTGTAGGTGGGGGCCGATGCCGGTCGACGCGCAGTCTTGGGTGGCAACGTGGGACGCCCTGTGTGTCTCGGTGACGCGAAACTCTCCCGCGCGGGTCACGGCAGCGATCGCGGGATCCGACCTGCGAGAGTTCGCAGACCAGGATTCAGCCAGCAACTGGCTACGAGACGATCACGGCTCGCGCAGATTCGATCCCCGAGGCTGGTTTGCCACGGGCACGGTCGACGACTGGACCTTTGTCTGGGAAGACAACGGATACCAGGGCATCACACCCGCCACGGCATTCAAGATGGCAGACGGCCATCGACTGGAGAGCATGTTCTGGAACGTCAATCTGCAGATGCGATTCATTGAGGTCCGTGACCGTGCCGTCACACGGAACTTCGTTCCCTTCGCCTGGGGACAGGAGTGGTCCTGGGTTGGCGAACTCGGTGAGCCCCTGCCGGGCGAAGCGGACCTCGCGTGGGTGGATGCGCCGCAACTGTCAGGGCTCGCCCTGCTCTCCATGACGGCGGGCATCCGCGCCGTCTTCCCCGACTGGCTGGATTTGCCCGATACGAGGTTCTGGGGCCACTACTACCCGTGACGCCCTCGGCGGCACCTCGGGTGGGCGCGAGCAGTGAACGCGCCGCGTCATTTGCGTCGTCCCCAGGTCCTGGCGCGGGGTAAGTTTTCCACAGATTTCGGGCATCTAGCAGGGATGTCGGTGGTGCGCGGGAGACTGGTGTCATGAACTTCTCGACTGCCGAGCTCGACCGTACTGTCGCTGTCGCGCGCTCGTTCGAGGGCGACGATTTGGGTTCGACGCCCGCGAACCGGCTGGTCGAACTCCAAAGCGCCCTGGTGCAGGTGCGTCGCATGACGGAAGTGGCGCTGGGCGAGGTGGCGGGGGAGTTGGCGCGGCGTTCGGATCCTGCCGAGGGTCTCCAAGGCGTGGCCCGCAAACACGGGTTCGCGTCGCCTGGCCAGATGTTGGCCGATGCTCTGGGTGGCTCCGAGGCTGAAGCGCAGAGGATTTTGGCCGTCGCCGATGCGACACGGCCACGCCACGCGGAGGCCGGTGAGTCGGGTGTGGATGCGGGTGCGGATGGTCCTGGCGCGACCACGCCTGCGGCACCGCATTTCCCTGTGCTCGCTGAAGCCGTAATGTCGGGGGCGCTGTCGATGGAGGCCGCCGCGGTGATTACCCGCGCCTTGGAACGTATCGAGCAGGTCGCACCCGACAAGATCGTCGCGGTGGAGCAGAAGATCGTGTCGAAGGCGTGCAGCCTGAGTCTGCGAGACATTCGTCGCATGCTGCTGGCCGAGGAAGCGTGGCATCGACCCAAGGATGTGGAAGAGCGTGACCGTGTCGCGTTCGAGAACCGGTACGTGCAGATCAAGGACGAAGCCGACGGCTCAGTCGGCATTCATGCCCGCCTGGACGTGTCCACCGCCGCACCGATTGTGACGCTGCTCAAAGGCGCGGTAAAGCAAGTGATGCGGACCCGACGTGACAACGCCCAGAAGAAGGGCAAGATCGGGATGGACTTCACCGACGACGACCGCACCCCCGGCCAAATCCACGCCGACGCCCTCTCGGCTGCCGCACGGCACAGTTTGGGCTGCACGGAAGTGCCCACCGGTGTGACCACCACCATCGTGCTGCGCGCCAACATCGACGCCGTCGAGACCGGTGTGGGCTGCGCATCCGTGGACGGTATCGATTCACCTATCTCGGTGGGCACCCTGCGACGCATGGCCGTCGACATGGAGGTCCTACCCATGATCATGGGCGGCGAGAGTGTTCCCCTGGACGTGGGATGCAAAGACCGACTGTTCTCCACCGAAATCAAACTCGCACTGGTCGAGCGTGACGGCGGCTGCTCCTGGTGTCACGCCCCACCCAGCTACTGCGAAGCCCACCACATCCGATGGTGGAAACACGGCGGACCAACCGACCTGTCCAACGGTGTCCTCCTGTGTGTGAGCTGTCACCATCGCATCCACCACGGCGGCTGGGACATCGACATCCGCGGCACCCAAGTGTGGTTCATCCCACCGGCCTCCATCGACCCCGACCGCACACCCCGCATCGGCGGCAAAGCCCACTACGAACTCGAACCCGCCACCTAGCGTTCGAGGGAGAACTCTGCCCCGGGGCAGGGCAGGCAGCGCGCGCCGCATACGGCGAAGGCACAGCGCGCTCGTGACGGGCGCGCGACTGCTGTGGCGGATGCGACCGGCAGCGCGGCCGCCCGGCGCGGGGCAATCGAACCGTGCCTGCGCGTGCTACGTTCCGAGCCATGAGCGACCCCGCGCCCCACGGCAGCGGTGCCCGCATGCCCTTGTCGATTCGGATCATCGGCCGCAGCTCGGCGCCCGGCGCCCTGTTTGTCGTCGCGGTCGCGGCGCTCTTCGTGTTCGGACTGCCGCTCATTGCTTCCTCGTTGCCGGACGAGGACGAGGTGGCCGTACCCGCCGACACGACACTCACGATCGGCGTCGAGGGCTCCTCTCAGGTCACGGTGACACTGTCCGGCGACTGGACCGAGGAGTCGCACACCGATGCGAGCCTCCTGCTCACCAACGCCGGTGCCGAACTGTCGATCGCCGCTCCCCAGCCCATCGCAGCGACTGGCACGCCGGAGGACGTCATCGCGCGCGCCGTCGCTGACCTGACGGCAGATGTCGAAGCCTCGTGGGTCGCTTCCGACCCCATCGAGCTCACCACCGACGCGGGTGACTCTGGTCTCTGTGTCACCGGCGCCACCGTCGTCGACGTTGCCATGACCTGCGCCGTCCAGCACGGCGAGGAGGTGTCGACGCTGACAGCGACGGCATCGGCCCAGGTATGGCCCTCGCTGCAGCCCAGCGTCGACGCCATGGTGCGGTCGATGCGGTTCACCGAGGCGGCCGCATGACCGTCGCCAGGGATGACGCCACGAACGCCGCCACGGCTTCCGGCTTCGCCACCGCCGACCCCACCCCCACGGTCGCGATCGCCGCCATCCCGCGAGCCCTGCCGCGCACCCGCACCTTCGTCGACGTGAGGTCGCTCGTGTTCTGGGCCGGCGCCGCCGTCACCCTCTACGGACTCGTCACCTGGATGCCGCTCGTCATCGCCGGCATGCGCATTCAGCCCGCGACGGGAGTCCTCTCGGGCCTGGTGTGGCTCATGTACGGCCTCGCCTTCATGCTCGTCCTGTACCGGATGGAGCTCTTCGACCGGCGCTCTCCACTCACTGTCCTGGGCGCCCTCGCATGGGGCGCCTTCGCCGCCCCCGGGCTCGCCTCGATCGCCGCACCCGCCATGCACGACGTGGTCGCCGCTGCCCTGCCGATCGACGAGGCCTGGGTCTCGTCGTTCGCGGCACCCTTGGTTGAGGAGCCCCTCAAGTGGCTCGGCATCGTCGCCCTTGCCTTGATCCCCGGAGCCCGCCTGCGCTCCGCCGCCGACGGCTTGTTCTACGGCGCCGTCGTGGGCCTGGGCTTCCAGGTCTCCGAGAGCTTCATGTACTCCGCGATCCTCAGTTCCGACGGCACCGCCGCCACCGTGTGGGCCATGCTCCTGCTGCGCGGCGTCATCGGCGGACTGTGGAACCACCCCACATTCTCCGGCATGGCCGGAGCGGGCGTGGGGTACTTCTTCAACGCTTCCGCCGGGCCGTGGCGCCGCTGGGGTGTCCTGGTCGGCACCCTTGCCCTCGCGGTCACGGTGCACGGCTTCTTCAATACCCCGATCGTGAACGCCAACGCCTTCGTCAGCTCCATCGTCAAGGGCGTACCGGTGCTCCTGCTGTTCCTGTGGGTGCTGCGCTGGGCCCACCTGCGCGAGCGTCGCACCTTTGCGGGGCTCGCCGCCGACGTGGTCCCGGACGACCTGGTGAGCCCCGCCGACTTCCGCCTGCTCGCCACCCGCCGCATCCGCCAAGAGGTGCGCCGCGAGGCGGCCAAGCGCGCCGGCAAGCCCGCCGTGCGGACGCTCAAGTACCTTCAGGGAGCCCAGCTCGCGCTGCTGACCGCCACCCACGAGGACGGGTGGGGCTCGCCTCGCACCCTCGAGCTGTCGGCAGACGTCCGGCTGATCCAGACCGACCTGCGCGCCATCTACGACGCCGCCGGGGTCGTCAACGGCCCCGGCCTCACGGAGCAGCCGCCGGTCTCGTCGCGCAGGCTCCGCGTCCAGCGGTGGGCCGAGTCCACCCGCGACCGCATCGAGACCGAGGGCGCACGCCGGGTGGTGCGCACCGCCGCCACCGGCGCGACTGAGAAGGTCACCACCGGGGCGATCAGGATCGTGCGGCGTCGCAGCGCGGACGGCTTCGGTCCGCACAGTGCTGCCGGAGACGGCGTGAGTCCCGGTGCCGGCGACACGGGCGAGGCCGCAGTCGACAACGCCGCCGAGGACGCGGCTCCCGTCACCGAGACCCTCACCCTGCGGCGCGTCGACGACCGCGACCAGCGCGACGAACCCACCGGTCGCGACAAGTCCTAGCCGCGACTACCCCCGCTGCCGGTAGCCCGCGAACGACCGCAGCCTCAGCGAGTTGCCCACCACGAACAGGGACGACCCGCCCATGGCGGCCGCCGCGATCATCGGGTCCAAGATCCCCAGCGCCGCGAGCGGAATGGCCGCCGTGTTGTACGCGAACGCCCAGAACAGGTTGCCCCTGATCGTGGCGAGCGTGCGACGGGACAGGGCGATCGCATCGGCCGCCGCCCTGAGGTCACCCGAGACGATGGTGAGGTCCGAGGCCTCCCTGGCGACGTCCGCGCCGGTCCCGACCGCGATGCCGAGGTCGGCCTGCGCGAGCGCCGGCGCATCGTTCACGCCGTCGCCCACCATCGCGACCCGCGCCCCGTCGGCCTGCAGGGAGCGAATCGTGTCCGCCTTGTCCCCCGGCAGCACCTCGGCGATGACGCGGTCGATCCCGACCTCCGCGGCCACCGCGCGAGCCGCGCGGGCGTTGTCGCCCGTGAGCAGCACCACCTCGAGGCCCAGGTCCCGGAAGGACTGGATGGCCGATGCGCTGGTCGCCTTGATCGTGTCCGCCACCGAGATGACAGCCTCGGCCACGGGCAGCTCGGCATCGCCCGGCGCGGCCCCGACGACCGGCCGGCCAGCAAAGACCGCGGTCTCACCGCGGTCCTCGGCGGCGGCCGCGAGCGCCTCCACCTCGGCCGGCACCGAGCCGAAGAGCCGGCGGGAGCCGACCCAGACCTCGGCGTTGCCAGCGGCCGCCGAGCCAGCGGCACCGGCGCCGTGCGCGGCTGCTGAGTCAGCACAACCCGCACCCTGCACCGTCGCCACCACGCCCTGGCCCGCGACCGAACGGAAGCCCTTCACGCGCGGCAACTCGCGCTGCGAGGCTGCCGCGGCAGACGCACGCGCCGCGTGAATCGCCTGCGCGATCGGGTGCTCCGAACGGCCCTCCACGGCCGCCGCGGCGTCGAGCAGCACCGACTCCTCGGACGCCTCGAGCCCCGGCGCCACCGACGACACGAGCGACATCCGTCCCTCGGTCACCGTTCCCGTCTTGTCGAGCACGATGGTCGTGACGTCGCGGGTGTCCTCGAGCGCCTCGGGACCACGCACCAGCACTCCCAGCTGCGCGCCGCGCCCCGTGCCCACCATGATCGCGAGCGGCGTGGCGAGGCCCAGCGCGCAGGGGCAGCTGATGATCAGCACCGCGACCGCCGCAGTGAAGGCCGCGTTCGCGTCCCCCGTGACCGCGAGCCACACCACGAGCGTCAGCAGCGCGACACCGATGACGACAGGCACAAAGATCCGAGAGATACGGTCGGCAAGCCGCTGCACTCGTGCGCGGCCGCTCTGCGCCTCGTCCACCATGCGCGCGATCTGCGCGAGCATCGTCTCGGCGCCCACGCGCGTGGCCTCGACGGTGAGGGCGCCATCGGTCGCGATGGTGCCGCCCACGACCTCCGAGCCCACGGCCGCGCGCACCGGCACGGACTCGCCCGTGACGAGCGAGGCATCGACCGCCGCCTCGCCCTCGACGACCCGGCCATCGGTTGCGACCGTCTCTCCGGGACGCACCACAAAGCGCATCCCGACCGCGAGCGCATCGCGCGCAATCTCGGTGCCGTCCTCGAGACGGGCCGTCGCCGACTGGCGCGACGACAACGCGCGAATTGCGTCGCCCGCCCGCGCCGACGAGCGCACCTCGAGCCACTTGCCCAGCAAGATCAGGGCGACGATGACCGCGCCCGTCTCGTAATACACGTGCCCACCCTCGAACCCACCGAGGGCGCCGCCCACCAAGACCACCGTGGACCAGGTCCACGCGGCCATGGTGCCGAGCGTCACGAGCGTGTCCATCGTGGTCGCGCCATGACGCGCCGCCGCCCATGTGGAGCGGTGGAACGGCAGCGCCAACCACCAGATCACGGGCGTCGCGAGCAGCGCCACGACCCACTCCCAGCCCGCAAACTGCAGCGCGGGCACCATCGAGAGCAGCATGGTGGGCACCGCGAGCACCGCGGCCACGGTGAAGCGGCGGCGGTAGTCGGCGATCCGGGCCGCGTCGGCCCGGACGTGAGCCTCGTGCTCGTCGGCGAGATCGTCGGCGTCAGCCGCCGACGAGACCGCGTACCCGAGCCCCGTCACCGTCGAGGACATCGCCTCGCGCAGCGCGTCGGCCGGAACCGAGCCATCGGGTCGCACCGTCGCGCGGCGCGTCGCGTAGTTCACGACCGCGTCCTCGACTCCCGGCAGCTTTGACAGGCCACCCTGGATGGTCGCCGCGCAACTTGAACACGTCATGCCCTCGATCGGGAGCGTGACGGCGTCAGGGACGGCGGGAATCGAGACGGCCGATGCCGTGGTGGACATCGCGTGCCGGCTTAGGCGACGACGCGGTAGCCCACGGACTCGACGGCCTCGTCGAGCGCGAACTCCAGGTCCTCGGCCGCCACGGTGCCGTCCGGGGTGACGCGAGTGAGGCCAGACGCGTGGTCGACCTCCACCGAGGCCACGCCATCGACGGCGGAGACGGCGCCCCGCACCTTGTTGGCGCAGCCGTTGCAGGTCATGCCGGAAACAGTGATGTCAATCGTGTTCGTGTTCATAGCGTTACCGTAAACCTTCCCCTTGACTGGAAGGTCAAGCCCTTAGGCCGGAACCGCGTCGGAGGCGTCGACCGCGGTCAGAATCGCCTCGACCTGCTCCTTCGCGTCGCCGAACAGCATCTCGGTGTTGTCCTTGAAGAACAGCGGGTTCTGCACGCCCGCGTAGCCCGTCGCCATGGAGCGCTTGAACACCACCACGGAGCGCGACTCCCACACGTGCAGCACCGGCATGCCGGCGATGGGCGAGCCCGGGTCGTCCAGCGCCGCAGGGTTCACCGTGTCGTTCGCGCCGATGACCAGCACCACGTCGGTGTCCGCGAAGTCGTCGTTGATCTCGTCGAGCTCGAGCACGATGTCGTAGGGCACCCGTGCCTCCGCGAGCAGCACGTTCATGTGGCCCGGCAGGCGTCCCGCGACCGGGTGCACCGCGAAGCGCACCTCGATCCCACGCTCACGCAGGCGAGACACCAACTGCGCCACGGGGTACTGCGCCTTCGCGACCGCCATGCCGTACCCGGGAGCAATGACCACGGAGCGCGCCGTCGCGAGCCTCTCAGCCACCTCGGAAGCGGAGGTCGAACGGTGCTCGCCCACGGCATCGGCCGTCGTGGAAGCGGGAGTCGACTCGCCGCCAAAGCCGCCCAGGATGACCGCGAGGAACTTGCGGTTCATCGCCTTGCACATGAGGTAGGACAGGATCGCACCCGAGGCGCCCACGAGCGCGCCCGTGACGATGAGCAGGTCGTTGCCGAGCATGAAGCCCGCCGCGGCGGCCGCCCAGCCCGAGTACGAGTTGAGCATCGACACCACCACGGGCATGTCGCCGCCGCCGATCGCTGCCACCAGGTGCCAGCCGACCGCGAGCGCGACCACGGTCATGAGCGCGAGCGGCCAGATGGACGGCGCCGCGAGGAACCACGCCATGAAAGCGCCGCACACCACGAGCGCGCCCAGGTTGAGGGCGTGGCGACCGGGCAGCGTCAACGGCGAGCCCGAGATGCGGGCCGACAGCTTGAGGAACGCCACGATCGAGCCCGTGAAGGTGACAGCGCCGATGAAGACGCCCAGGAACACCTCGATGAGGTGCATCGCGTCGTGACCCTCGGTGAGGTACGAGTTGAAGCCGATCAGCACCGCCGCGGCGCCCACGAAGGAGTGCAGCAGGGCGATGAGCTCGGGCATCTGGGTCATCTCGACCGTGCGCGCGCGCCAGGTGCCGATGGTCGCGCCGATCGCGAGGACCGCCGCGATGAGGCCCAGCGTCACGCCCCACGGTCGCTCGGAGGTGTCGAGCGCGAGGGCGATGGTCGCGGCGATCGCGATGGCCATGCCCGCCATGCCGAGCAGGTTGCCGCGGCGAGCCGTGGCCTGCTTGGACAGACCAGCGAGCGACAGGATGAACAGGATGGCCGCGGCGAGATAGGCGACGGCGGCCAGCGAGGCGACGGTCATCTCAGGCTCCCTTCGAGAACATGCCGAGCATGCGGTAGGTGACGAGGAAGCCACCAAAGACGTTGATCGAGGCGATCGCCGCGGCGAGGAACGCCAGCGTCGTGACGACGGGGTCGCTCGAGCCGAGCTGCAGTAGCGCGCCGATGAGGATGATGCCGCTAATCGCGTTCGTCTGGCTCATCAGCGGCGTGTGCAGCGAGTGGCTGACGTTGCTGATGACGTAGTAGCCGATCACTACCGCGAGCACGAAGACCGTGAAGGCCGCGAGGAACGCGGCGTCCGCGAAGGCAAGGGCAATGCCGAGTGCGATGGCCGATGCGACCGTCGCCACGGTGCGCCCGCTTACCTTGGGTGCGGGCTTCGGTGCCGAGCCAGCGTCTGCGGCGGCCGATGCCGGCGCCGCCTGGGCGGCGGACTCACCTGCCGTGGGGGCTGCGGTGGCCGGCGTGGCCGCCGGGCTCGCGGCTGGCGCCACCGAGACCGTGATGGGCGGCGGGGGCCACAAGAGGTCGCCGCCGTGCGCCACGGTCATGCCGCGGATCACGTCGTCCTCGAGGTCGAGCGCGAGCGCGCCGTCCTTGCCAGGCGTCATCAGCTTCAGCAGATTGACGATGTTGGTGCCGACCAGCTGCGAGGTGTGGCGAGGCATCCGGCCTGGCAGGTCGGTGTAGCCGATCACCGTGACGCCACCCTCAGTGACGATGCGCTCGCCGGGCACCGTGGCCTCGCAGTTGCCGCCGCCGGAGGCCGCGAGGTCGACGACCACCGATCCCGGCCGCATCGCCTCAACCGTCGCTGTGGTCAGCGTGATG
This sequence comes from Demequina sp. NBRC 110051, assembly GCF_002090055.1. Classification (GTDB taxonomy): domain Bacteria; phylum Actinomycetota; class Actinomycetes; order Actinomycetales; family Demequinaceae; genus Demequina. The sequence continues at coordinate 36,267 of NZ_BBRH01000016.1, read as the reverse complement.
GGGGCCGTTCCGCGCACGAGCGCGGTGGTGATGACCACGTCCGCTCCCGCCGCCTCGCGGGCGTACAGGCGCATCGCGGCGGCCTGCTGCTCCTCGGTCAGCGGGCTTGCGTAGCCGTCGGGCGAGACCTCCTGCTGCGCCTCGGGAGCGGTGACGAAGGTGGCGCCCATGGACTCGATCTGCTCGGCGGCCTCGGGGCGCACGTCGAAGGCGCGCACCTGCGCGCCCAGCGACACCGCGGCGCCGATCGCGGCGAGTCCCGCGACGCCGCCGCCGATGACGAACACCGTGGCCGGGTGGGTCTTGCCCGCCGCGGTGACCTGGCCGGCGAACATGCCGCCGTAAGACTCGGCGGCCTCGATGACCGCCCGGTAGCCCGAGACGTTGGACTTGGTCGACAGCACGTCGAGCGCCTGCGCGCGCGACAGGCGCGGCACGGCATCAAGGGCGAGGGCTGTCACATGGGCGGCGCGCAGGTCCTCGACCAGTGCAGGGTTGGCCTGCGGCGCGAGCGGGGCAATGAGGGTGGCTCCGGCGCCCAGGAGCGCGACCTGTGCGGAGCTGGGAGCCTCGACGGCGGTGACGATGTCGGCACCCCAGGCCTCGGCGGCGGATCCGATGGTCGCGCCGGCCGCCTCGTAGTCGAGGTCGGACAGGGAGGCGCGCTCGCCGGCGCCCGCCTCTACCGTGACGTCGTAACCGAGCGCGACGAGCTTCGCGACCGTGTCGGGCGTGGCGGCGACAAGCCGCTCCGCGTCCGATGCTGCGGGAACACCGATCCTCATGCCGGCACCTGGCCTTCCTCACGTGTGTCGACGGGTCGGCTCACCCGTGCACGTACGTCGGAATGCCGCCGGGGGTCGACCTCTACGTCGAGGCTACGGCGAGCGCCGCCGCCATGCTCGGGGCAAAGGTCCCGGCCGCGCGCCTGGTAGATCGGTCGGCGAGAGCGCCTCAGCGTCAGTGAGCGCCGAGCACCTGGCAGCGCACGGGATCGGTGCAGTCGGCCGGGTCGAGGATGTCCGCGCGCCGGCGCAGCGCCAGCAGCTCCTCGCGCGCGGCCATGAGGGAGGCGATCTGCGCGTCGATGTCGCTGAGGTGTTGGTCCAGCATCCCGCGCGTGTGCTCACACGTGCCGTGGCCGGCGTCCTTCATCTCGAGGATCTGCCCCGACTCCTTGAGGCTGAGGCCCGCCGCCTGGGCGTCGCGCACGAACGTGAGGCGCTTGAGGGCGTCCTCGTCGTAGTCGCGGTAGCCCGATGCCGTGCGGCCCGGGTCGTCCAGCAGCCCGATCGACTCGTAATAGCGCACCGTCTTCGCGCTGACGCCCGCGCGTCCGGCCAGTTCCGAAATCTTCATGCCTCCACCATACGTCAACCTTCCAGCACACTGGAATGCTTGTGGGGCCAACTCCGCACGACTGGACCGCGGCCAGCCCGGTAGCGTCGGGCACATGGCACCCGCGACGACAGCATCGGCCCCACCCACGGCACGCATCGAACCTCGCCGACTGGGCCTCCTCGGCGGCATCACCTGGCACTCCTCGCTCGAGTACGAGCGCCTACTCAACGAGGGCGTGAACGCGCGCCTGGGCGGCTCGAGCGCCGCCGACCTCCTGGTGCGCTCCTACAACTTCCAGCAGATCGCCGATGCCCAGGCGGCCGGCGACTGGCACGGCCTTGGCCAGCGGTTCGCCGCCGACGCCCGCGCACTCGAGGCCGCGGGAGCCGAGGCCATCCTCATCTGCGCCAACACCATGCACAAGGTGGCGCCCGCCGTCGCGAACGCGGTCGACGTGCCGCTCATCCACATGCTCGACGCGACCGCGGACGCGATCGCGGCCGCCGGGCTCGACACCGTTGCCCTGCTCGGCACCGGCTACACCATGCGCGACCCCTTCTATCGGGATCACATGGCCGCGCGCGGCATCACCACGATCGTTCCCGAGGAGCCCGTGCTGGGCGAGGTTCACGACCTCATCTACGACCACCTCGCCCGCGGCGACGTGCCCGCCGGCGCACGCGAGTGGATTCGCGGCGTCTACGAGGACCTCACGGCACGCGGCGCCCAGGGCGTCATCTCCGGCTGCACCGAGATCCCGATGGTGATGACCGCCGAGGACGTCGAGGATCCCTACTTCGACTCCATGGGCCTCCATGTGGAGGCAGCGATCGCGTTCGCTCTGGCCTGACCGTCCATGGCGCAAATGCGGACATTTGCACACGAAGCAGGTGTGATGCTCTCCGCACCCCTTCACATCGCGCGCGTCGTCCCACTACCCTGAAGAACCAACCGGGGCTCGATGGCTCGACCGTCCCGGTCAACATGGGATGGCTGAGGGGCCTGCATGACCCAAGGATGGGAGTCCGGCGACGCCTGCGCTGAGCCGGGACACGAGCACGGCGCCGCGTGCCACGAGCGCGCGCGGATCGCCGCGGCGCGGGTTGTCGCCTACGACTATCCCGCCCGCACTCCCCTTCAGCGCGCCCGTATGCTGCAGCGACTCGGCATCACCAGGATCGTGTGGGACTGGCGCGAGGAACACACCCTCGCCTTCCACGAGGAGCTTGAGGCACTCGAGGCCCACGGCGTCACCGTCACCGGCCTGTGGTGCCCCATGCCGTTGCCCGACGCCAGTGACGAGGACGCCGCCCGCGGGCTCGGCATGGTCGACGCCCACGTGCGCGTCTACCTCACCGAGATGCATCGGCGCGGCCTCACTCCGGACCTGTGGACCTGCATCGAGTTCGGCCAGGAGGGCTCACCCGAGCGCCTCAACACCTGGGTGCAGCAGGCCACCGTGCGCCGCGCCGCCGACCACCTGGAGCCCCTGGCGAGGCTCGCCGACGACATCGGCATGCGCGTCGCGCTCACCAACCACCTGGGCTGGTTCGGCGAGCCGGAGAACCAGCTCGACATCATCGACGAGCTCGTCCTGCGCGGCCTCACGAACGTGGGCCTCGCCTACCAACTTCAGCACGCGCACTCCCACCTGCCGCGCTTCGCGGACCTCATCGAGGCCATGCGCCCTCACCTGTATTCGCTGGCCCTGTCCGGGATGGACGCCGATGCCTTGGCCACCGGCCGCAAGATCCTCCCCTGGGGTGCGGGGCGGATGGACCGCAAGCTCGCGCACCTGGTGATGGCCTCCGGGTGGCACGGCCAGCTCGCGGTGCAGGGCCACAGCGCGGACGATGCGGAGGCGCGCCTGCTCGATTCGCTTGAGGGCATCGAGTGGATGATCGACCGCTGGCAGGGCCGGCGCCACGCTCGCCCCCTGCCTCGCATCGCCACCCCCGCCTGGCCCGCGCCCGCCGGTGTCGACCCGCCCTACATGGGGATGTCACGCCTGGGTCGCCACGCGCACCGCGCCAAGGTCGCCACCGGCGAGATCGCGCCCACCCTCGCGCGCGTGCGCACCAGCCCGCCCGAGCCGGCCCCCTTCGACTGGGCCGCTGCCGCTAAGCCGTTCCCCCAAGCGCCACCGGCTCCCGCGTCCGTCCCTGCGAACGATGCGGTCACCGCGCCCGCGCCCGCGCCCGCGCCCGCGCCCGCGCCCGGCGCAGCCGACCCCGAGCCGCAGCCGCCGCGCCTGCCGTCCCCGCGCGACCCTGACCGGCCCAGCGTGCTCGGTGGGGCCTTCGGCGCCCTCGCCGCGACGCGCTCCGCACGCTCCTGGATCGCCGCCGAGACCCCGACTGCGCCCGACCGTGACGCACCGGACGCGCCAGCCTCCCCGGCCGCACAGGCGGCCCCAGACCAGGCGACGCCCGCATCGCCACTGTGGACGGCATCGGCCGCCCAGAATGCCGCCCCCCTCTCCCCGTCGACCGAGGAGATCCCGCTGTCGCTCCTGCGAGACATCGCGCAGGCCGGCGACGCCTACGCCCCGCCCAGCGCCTCCGACCCGCACGAGCCCGATGACGCTCCCGCGCCGCTGCCCATGCGCATCGCCAAGCGCGAGGTCTCGCTCGAGGCCCCCGACCCCTACACCGGTGCCCTCCACGCGCTGCTCACGCATCTCGAGCGCGTGGGCTTCCGCGGCGCCCCGCGCAGCTTTGGCTGGGACGCCCAGGGACGCCACCTCGTCGAATGGGTCGCGGGTACCAGGGCCGACCACCCCGACGCGCCCGCGAGCGCGCTCGACCCTGCCCGGATCGGCCGGTTCCTGCGCGAGATGCACGACGCCCTCGCCACCTTCGTGCCCCCGGCCGACGCGATGTGGTTCGACGGCCTGCCCGGCCCCGGCGGCAACATCGTTATCCACCAGGACATCGCGCCGTCCAACCTGGTGGTGCGCGACGACGGCCAGCTGGTCGCGATCGATTGGGACGCCGCCGCGCCCGGCAGCCGGCTGTGGGACCTCGCGCACGCAGTGCACGCCTTCGCTCCGCTGCACGGCAAGGGCTTCGACATCGTCACCTCCGCGATCCGGATGCGCGACCTGGTCGACGGCTACGGCCTCTCGGCCGCCGAGCGTCAGCGCCTCGTGCCGCTGTTGGGCCTGCGCTCCGAGCGGATGTACGAGTACCTGGACCACATGCGCTCCACCGGGGAGTCCCCGTGGATCGAGCTGTGGGAGATGGGCGTGGGCTCCGTGTGGGAGCGCGACGCCGAGTGGATCCGCGAGAACACCCCGCACTGGACGACCGCGTTGCTGAGCTAACCGGCGCTGCGCTGGGCGCGACCCCTCAGTCCCAGCCCGCCGCGCGCAGCGCCTCGGCGGCCACCTCGAGACGGTCGCGCCCCTCGGTGCCGACCACGGCGTCGTCCAACCGCAATTCCTCGAGAATCCCCTCCAGTTCGACCGTGCGCGCGAGCGCCAGCTCGCGCCAGTAGCCCTCGGGCTCGCGCACCGTCAGCCGCGCAGCCCGCGTGGCCGGCGACGCCGTCACCCGAACCACCGAGACCGAGGCGAGTCCGGCATCGGCCGTCGACAACGCCGAGGCGTACCGCGCCCGGTCGTCCCCGTCCTCCACCACGCGCGCGAGCACCACGAGCCCATAGCCGCGAGCGCGCCACACCGGCGAGAGCGCCGCGAGCGAGGCAAACAGCACCGACTGGTGGTGCGGGTCCTCGGGGCCAGAGGGATTTGCCTGGCATAGGTAGTCGGCGTCGACGAAGACCGACCGCGCGCCGCGCTCGCCGAGGAGGTCGTGAATCGCGGCCGCCGTCGTGGTCTTGCCCGCCCCCATGGTGCCGTTGATGATGAGCACACGGGTGGGCAGGTCCTTGGCCCAGCACATCGAGCCCGGCTCCTCGGCGTACTCCCCGTAGTTGTCCATCCGGTGGTAGCCCATGCGCGCATACAGGGCGTTGGCCTCGGGCTGCATGTCGCCCGTCTCAAGGATGATCCGCGTGGCCCCCGCACGCCTCGCGGCCTCCTCCGCGACCCGCATCATCGCCTTGGAGTGGCCGCGCCCGCGGTGGGTGGGCTCGACCCACAGGCGCTTGAGCTCGAGGTCACCCGGCCGGGTCTCCGGGTAGGGGGACCAGCGCGCCACGAGCGTCGCGACCGGCACGCCGTCCTCGTCGCCCACCCATGAGCCCACGAGGGTCGGAAATGCGGTCTCGAGCACCAGCTCGGGGTCGTCATAGCGCTCGGCAAGGTCGCGCTCCTGCGACGTCCACAGCCGGTGCGCGTCGACGTCGTCGGGCTCGGCCCGACGGACATTCAGGGCGGCCGATGCCGTGGCTGGGCGGGGCGTCTGAGTCACCCCGCGATTATCGCGCCTTGCGGTCACTTGCCCGGTCGCTACAGGCCCTGACCCGCGTCCCACAGGCGTTCGGTGCGGCCCGCGAGCATCGCATCGAGGCCCGTCGCCTGGGCGTCGGTGAGTGCCGCAACGTAGTCGACGATGCCGCGGCCGGCCGCGCGGCGGCGGATCTCGGTCTCGTCGACCGTGGGCAGCAGCTGCGGCTCCTCGTGGAGGACCCTCATGTAGTCCTCGGTGGCCATGTCGACGAGGTCGAGCAGGCGGCGCGGGGCACGGCGTGCGTCGTGGGGGTCGTCGAGCCAGGCGGCGAAACCGTCCACCAGGCGCTCGATGAGGCTCGCCTGTCCGCGCTGGTAGACCGCGAGGTCGGGGCGGTCGAGGATGAAGCGCTCGTGAAGAAACTTGAGGACTGCAACCTCGTGCCACGCGGTCTGGTCGAGGGAGACGTGGCCCGAGCGGTGCGCGGGGGCGCGGTGCACCTCGACCGAGGACTGCAGGTGGCGGATCCAGTCGGTCGTGAAGCGGGCGAGCGAACGGTCGGCCGCGAGGGAGCCGTCGAACGGAACCGTCAGCAGTCCCTCGACCACCTCCTCGGTGACCTTGGCGACGGCGGCGTCGAAGGCATCGGCGTCCGCGATCCAGGGGTCGCGCTCGTTCAGGCGCCGCCACAGGAGCTCGAGGGAGTGTCCGGGCGAGCGGCTCGTGTCGCGCAGGGTCGCGGTGTCGAGGGCGCGCAGGTCGGCGAGCTCTCGGCTCCACTCGCGGAACTCCCCCGCGATCGTGGCCTGGTTGAGCAGGCCGGCGCGGTAGAAGTCGTCGAGGTCATGCAGCGAGTACGCGATGTCGTCCGCGATGTCCATGACGGAGCACTCGAGGGTCTGCTGGCCCTCCGCGATGTGGGGGTAGGCGCTCAGCGCATCCCTGGCGTCGTCGATGTCCACCACGTACATGGAGAACTTGTGGCTCGAGGCGCCGCGGCGCTCGCCGCCCTCGCCGCGCAGCCACGGGTACTTGAGGACCGCGGCGCGCACGGCACGGGTGAGGTTCAGGCCCACACCCTGGGTGTCGTGCTCATCCAGCCGGGTGAGGATGCGGAAAGTCTGCGCGTTGCCCTCGAAGCCCTCGCGCAGGCGAAAGCGGTCGCGGGCCAGGCGGTCGAGCGCGCGCTCACCCAGGTGGCCAAACGGCGGGTGGCCCACATCGTGCGCGCTCGCCGCGGCCTGGACGACCACGGGATCGCAGCCGCCTAGCTCCGCGACGAGCGCGCCGGTGGGCCCCTGGTCGCGGTGCAGATGCATGGCGATCGCGCGGGCGACGGCCGCGACCTTGACCGAGTGGGTGAGGCGGTTGTGCACCGCCATGCCCGCTCCCGTCTGCGAGATCACCTGGGTGACGGCGGACAGGCGCGAGAAGTACGGCGAGAAGCGGATGCGCTCGATGTCCACGCGGTAGTCGGGCCGGGTCTCGGCAAGCTGGAACTCGTCGAGCTCCTCCGCGGCGCGGCGGCCGGTGCGCGGGTCGGGGGTCGGGAGGGCCTCACTCATGCGCCCCATCCTGGCGCATCGATCGATACGGTGGGGTGAGGCCAGGCGCACGGGGGCGCGGGCCGACGGCTGGCGAGCCACGGCATCGGCCGCTCCTACGCAGGCGCCCCAGGAATCCGGCGAGGACGCCAAGCGTTCCTGAGCCGTGATCAACATCGGCTTCCTGAGTTTTGGCTGGTTCTCGGCCGCCCCCGGCTCCAAGGTCCGCACCGCGGGCGACCTCATGCAGGACACGATCGCGCTGGCCGAGGCCGCCGAGGATGCCGGCATGGACGGCGCCTGGATTCGCATCCACCACTTCGAGCAGAACACCTCCTCGCCCTTCCCGCTGCTCGCGGCGATGGGGGCGCGCACCTCGCGCGTGGAGCTCGGCACCGGCGTCATCAACATGCGCTACGAGAACCCGCTGTACATGGCGGAGGCGGCCGCGACCGCGGACCTCATCTCCGGTGGGCGGCTCCAGCTGGGAGTCAGCCGCGGGTCACCCGAGCCCGCCGCCGACGGCCCCGGCGAGTTCGGCTATCCGCTTCCCGTGGGGATGAGCCCGGCCGAGGACGCGGCGGCGCGGATCGAGACCTTCCGGCGCGCCATTGCTGGCGACGGGATCGCGCTGCCGGGCCCGCGCGCGCACGTGCGCGCGGGCGAGAGGCTGCCGATTCAACCCCAGTCCCCTGGCCTGACCGAGCGCATCTGGTACGGCGCGGGCGGCGAGGAGTCCGCGAGGCGAGTGGGGACGCTCGGCATGAACCTCATGTCGTCAACGCTGGTCGAAGGGGGCTCCGGCGAGCCGCTGGGCGTCATCCAGTCCCGTCAGATCGACGCCTATCGCGAGGCGTGGGCCGAGGCCGGCCACCCCGGCACGCCGCGGGTTTCCATCTCGCGTTCGATCATGCCGATCATCGACGACACCACCGCCGCCTACTTCGGCACCACGCTTGAGCGCGACCGCATGGGCGCCAACCGTGACCAGGTGGGCCAGATCGACAACTTCATCGCCACCTTCGGCAAGACCTACGTGGGCGACCTCGACAAGATCGAGGCGGAACTGCGCGAGGACGAGGCCGTGCAATCGGCCGACACCGTGCTCGTCACGATCCCCAACCAACTGGGCGCCGACTTCAACCGCACGACGTTCGATGCCTTCACCGAGCTACGCTCGCGGCTGGGTGGGGCGCATACGGGACCGGCGCCGGCATCGGCCCTGCGCACGCGGGGCTGACGGCTGCGGAGCTGACGGCTGAGGTATGCCGCCGCGCTACCGCTCGACGGCATACCTCAGCAGGACGTTTCCGCCGTCGAAGGTGCGGTTCTCGACGAGGCTGAAGTGTTCGTGGCGGCCGTCGTGGGCAAAGAACGCCGTGCCGCCGCCGACCACAGCGGGCCCGATGATCACCTGATACTCGTCGATGAGGCCCAGCGCGGCCACCTGGTGCGCGAGGTCGGCGCCGCCGATCGCGATGTCGCCGTCGCCGGGCTGGTCCTTGAGGCGCGCGATCTCGGTCGCGAGGTCCTCGGTCGCGAGCCGGGCGGCGCCGCTCACCGCGGTGAGCGTGTGGGAGAACACGAGCTTGGGCAGGGCATTCCAGAGCTCGGCCCACTCGCGTTCGGCCGCGTCGAACGTGGCGGCGTTCGCGGGGTCCTCCCAGTACGTCATCGTCTCGTACAGGCGCCTGCCCAACAGGTGGGCGTGGAGGCCGCGCAGCTCCTCGATGTGGAAGCGGAACTGCTCGGCGCTGGGCTCGGACCAGTCGAAGTTGCCGTCGGAGTCGGCAACGTAGCCGTCGAGCGACATGCCCATCTGATAGGTCACGCGGTGCATCGAGTCCTCCCGTCGCCGCCGTGGTGGCCACTGCCGAGACTATGCCCGATCCCGAAGCTGTGCCGGGCGGGGACGCTGTGGACGGGCGGGACGCGGTGGACGGGCAGGCGCGGTGGGCGGTGACCGCGACGGCCGGTTGACCGCGGCGGACCCCCGGCCGCCGCGGTCGACCGACCCTGGGACTCAGCCCACGGGATGCGCCGCCGCGAACATCTGCGTGGGGTCGTAGACCGCCTTGAGCGCGCTGAGGCGATCCCACGACGCCCCGAAGCCCAGCTCGCGGTCCACTCCACCGTCGATGAACGTGAGCGCAAGCGCCCGCTCGTGCCACAAGGACATGGCGGCCACGAGCGCGTGCACGGCTGCGCGGGCGGGCTCGGCCATCTCGGGCGCGGGCACCATCGCGATCGCGCCCAGCAGGTAGTCGCCGTCGATCGCGCCCACCGCACCCGCGTGGCCCGGCCGCCGCGAGGCCGCGGCGCCCACATGCCGCACCTCGGCGAAGCTCAACCCAGGGATCGCGTGAGCGGCCTCGAGCCACGCGTCGACCGCAACCCCGTCGAACACGCGCAGCATGGCACCCGCGGAGGCCGCCGGCGACGGCTCTGGCGGATCCATGTGCACGTGCACCAGCGCAGACGAGGGGATCCGCGCGAACGTGTCCACCTCGGGGACGAGTGCCCGCAGCGGCGCAAGAATCTCCGCGGCAGCCGCATCGGGCCCGAGGATCGCGCCATCGATGACGACGACGCTGCGCCCCGACAGGAACGGCGGCAGCTGAGGCAGCGGGGGAAAGTGCATGACGCGCAGCGACGTCGTCACGCTCTCGTTCACGTCCCTGGTCCATGCCGACCACGCGTGAGCCACCTCCCGGGCGCGCGAGGCGTCCCACAGCAGCATCCCGGCGAAGACATCGGCGTACGGCAGCAGGTCGATCTCGACCGAGACGATGATGCCGAACGCGCCCGATCCGCCGCGTACCGCCCAAAAAAGGTCCTCGCGCTCGGCGGCGCTCGCGCGCACCATGCGGCCGTCGGCGGTGACGATCTGCACGGCACGCACCGAGTTCACGGCCAGCCCGTGGGCGCGCGCGTAGAACGACAGTCCGCCGCTCAGCGTGTAACCCACCACACCGACGTCGCCCGCGCTCCCGTGCATGGCGGTCAGGCCGTGCGGCGCGGCCTCGACCACGACGTCGTTCCAGTGCGAGCCGCCGAGCACTCGCGCGGTCCTCGCCACGGGGTCCACCGTCACGCCGCGCAAGGCGGACAGGGACACGAGCACCGCTCCCGCGAGATCGGTGTCGGCGAGCGCGCCGGCGCCGTGCCCCGTGGCCTGGGGCGCCACGCGAAGGTCGAGCGCCGCGGCGGCGCGGACGATCGCGACCACGTCCTCGGCGGTCTCGGGACGCGCGACGGCGAGGGGGCGCTGGTCGATGGCGAGGTTCCACGGCGTGCGCGCCTCGTCGTAGCCCTCATCCCCTTCGAGGAGGACGAGGTTGCCGAGACGAGCGCGCAGGCCCTCGCCGGTGGACATGATGCTGTGAAGTGACATGACTGGTGCTTTCGGATGTGTGGATGAATCTGGCGAGGACCATCGTGTGACCGCGCAGCGGGCGCGCACCATCCCAGCGCCACGGGGATTTTCGACCCCCCAGGACTCTGGTGCCCGCACAAATATGGGATGGCGCGGGCGGGCACGCGAGCGCACACTGAGCACATGTCCACGGAATTGGCGCTGGGGCGGGCGCGCAGCGACATCGACGTGATGTCGCGCGCCGGTTTGCCGCTGCATCACTTCATGGACGAGGCGGCCTCCGCAGTCGAGGCGGTCCTTCCCCTCGCGGGTGGCTGCCTGTCCACCCTCGACCCCGCGACCGCAATGGTCTCAAGCACGCGCAAGTTCGGGGGCCTCAGCGGCAACAACGAGGGCGACCTGCGCTGGGCCGCGATCGAGTACGGCCAGGACGATCCCACCGCCATCACCGCCATGGTGAGCGCCGGCACTACGACACTGGGCGTCTATCTCGCGCTGTGCGGCAAGGTCGACACATCGGTGCGCATGGCCGATCTCATGGTCCCGACCTTTGGCTATCGCGACGAGGCCCGAGCGGTGTTCCACGACCGCCACGGGGCGTGGGGGGCCATCTCCGTGTTCCGTGGCGCCGAAGAGGAGCCGTTCTCGCAGGCAGAGCTGGACTTTCTCGCGAGCGTGGCGCCCGCGTTCACACGGGGTATCCGCGCGGGCCTCCTGACCCAGCTAGACGCCAGCCGTGCGGCGCATCCCGAGGGTCCCGTGGTGCTGATCGTCGACAGCGCCGATCGGATCGTCCAGTCGAGCCCCGGTGTCGCGGTGCTGCTCGAGCAGCTTTCCACCGCACCGCATGCCGGAGACCCGCTCACCCTGGTGCACGCGCTCGTCGCGAGCGCGCGTCGGTATGCGCGCGGCGACTCGGAGCGCATGCCTCGCATACGGGTGCGCACGGGTGAGGGCATCTGGTTTGTGCTTCACGCCTCGCCGCTAGGTGGCACCGCGGACCGGGCGGGCGATGTGGTCGTCACCATCGAGGAGGCTCGCCCCCAAGAGGTGATCGCCTTGGTAGCCGACGCCTTTGGCCTCACGGCCCGGGAGCGCGACGTGACGGCACAGGTGCTGCGAGGCGCCGACACCAAGCAGATCGCCGCGGCCATGCATGTGTCTCCGTATACGGTGCAGGATCACCTCAAGTCGATCTTCGACAAGGCGGGGGTCGCGAGCCGTCGCGAACTCGTGTCGCGCGTGTACTTCGACCAATACGTGCCTCGCTGGGGTACCGAGGTGGCCCCCGGCGGATGGTTCGCCACCGCGTAGCGAGCCCGATAGCGATGCCCAATGGTGATGGCCGGTGGCGATGCCCAGTGGCATGCTGAACGAAAGCCAGCCACGGCATCGGCCGCCTGTCACGAAGGAGTGTCCATGTCTCGCGTCCGCGTCGACCTCAACATCTCGCTCGACGGCTTCGCCACCACGACCGACCAGACGCCCACGAACCCCTTTGGCGACGACTGGGGACGTCTGACGGCGGACTACGTCGCGACCCGCACGTTCCGCGACCGCGTCCTGGGGATGGCCGATGGCTCGGGCACCACGGGCGTCGACGACAACTACGCGGCGCGCTACTTCGAGGACGTGGGCGCGGAGATCATCGGCTCCGCGATGTTCGGGCTGCACCTGCACGGCGACGACCCCGACTGGCGCGGCTGGTGGGGCGAGGAGCCGCCGTTTCGCTGCCCGGTGTTCGTGCTGACGCATACGCCGCGCGAGGCGATCTCGTTTGACAACGGCACGCGGTTCGAGTTCGTCTCGGCGACGCCGGCCGATGCGCTGGCACAGGCCCGCTCGGCCGCGGGAGGCGGCGATGTGCGCATCGGCGGCGGAGCGAGGACGGTGCGGGACTTTCTTGCGGCCGGGCTCGTGGACGATCTGCACGTGGCGATCGTGCCGATCCTGCTGGGCCGCGGCGAGCGGCTGTGGGACGGCCTGCGCGGGCTCGAGGCGGGGCGCCGGGTGACCGCGGAGACCGCCGAAAGCGGCGTGGTGCACGTCACCTTTGAGCGCGAGGACGGGCGGTAGGACGCTCGACCATGCGGCCGCGACGTGACGGCGGCCGTGTGCCCGGCGACCTACGCGGCCGGGAACAGCAGCCTGAACCGCTCGCAGATCACCGGCATGTCCGGCTCAAAGCCGCGCGGGCTCTCGGCGTGGGCGCGCCAGTAACGCTCGTGCGCTGTGCGCCAATACTCGAGCGTGAGGTCGCCCTCGCCCTCCGAGGCGGCGTGCTCCGCATCGACCTCGTCGAACGGCACGATGTCGATCGCGGTGGTCTCGAGCAGCGCGCGCGGCTGGCCGGCGCCGTCGAGGATGATGCTGAGGTCACCCACCTCCGGAATGGGATCGCCCGCGTGCTCGTAGTCCCACAGGGCCGATGCCGTGCCCGTCTTGGTCCCCGCCAGCACCAGGGCGAGCAACGCATCGGCATGCTCGGGGGTGGCGCCGAAGGCCCACACCTCCGGCAGGGCGTCGGGGAGGGAGGGGTTCTGGACGCGGCGCTCGGCCCAGAAGGCGGTGACGGCCGGATCGACGGCCGGGTTCACGGGGTCGCTGAGGCTCACGCCAGCACATCCTCTCCGTAGTGCAGCACACTGGGGAACGGGTCGTAGAAGCCGTGGAGCAGGCGCTTCCACTCCTGGTAATCAGCGGAGCCGCGGAAGCCGACCTCGTGGGAGTCGACGTCGGTCCAGGTCACCGTGAGGAGGTAGGTACTCGGGTGCTCCACGCCGCGGCGCAGCGAGTGACCGAGATAGCCGGGCTGGCGCGCGATCAGGGCCGAGGCCCCGCGGAAGGTGGTCTCGAACTCGGTCTCCATGCCGGGGCGCACCGGCAGCACCACGGACTCGACGATGTCACTCACGGGGACCGCCGCGCGGTGGGGGACGCGGGTTAGGCCGTCGCGAGGAGCACCTGGATCGCCGAGGTGAAGAACCCCAGACCATCCGTGCCGCCGCGGCCCGCCTCGCGCGAGTCCGGCCCGAAGCCCGGCTCGACCGCGTGCTCGGGGTGCGGCATGAGGCCCACCACGTTGCCGCGCTCATTGGTGATGCCTGCGATGTCGCGGCGCGACCCGTTGGGGTTGAAGCCCACGTAGCGGAACGCGACGCGTCCCTCGGCCTCGAGCGCGTCGAGCGTGTGCTCATCCGCGACGTACTGGCCGTCCTGGTTCTTCAGCGGGATCGTGATTTCCTCGCCGTTCGTGTACGCGGTGGTCCAGGCGGTGTCGTCGTTCTCGACACGCAGCACCTGGTCGCGGCACACAAAGTGGAGGTGGTCGTTCTTGATCATCGACCCGGGCAGCAGGTGCACCTCGGTGAGCACCTGGAAGCCGTTGCAGATACCCAGCACGGGCATGCCGCCGTTGGCCGCATCCACCACGCGATCCATGATGGGCGAGAAGCGCGAGATCGCACCTGCACGCAGGTAGTCGCCGTAGGAGAAGCCGCCGGGCAGAACCACGGCGTCGACGTCCTGCAGGGAGTCGTCGGTGTGGAAGAGGTTGACGGACTCGGCGCCGGCCAGGCGCACCGCGCGGGCCGCGTCCCGGTCGTCGAGCGTGCCGGGGAAGGTGACGACGCCGATGCGGGCCATCAGCCGGCGACCTCGGCGGAGGCCTCGGCGGTGGACTCGGAGACGACCTCGACGGCCACGACGTCCTCGATCACGGGGTTGCTCAGCATCGTCTCGGCCGCCTGGCGGGCCGCCTCGAGGAGCTCCTCGGTGACCTCGCCGTCGACGGTGAGCTCGAAGCGCTTGCCCTGGCGGACGGACGCGAAGCCGTCAAAGCCCAGGCGGGGAAGCGCATTGCCGACGGCCTTGCCCTGGGGGTCAAGGATCTCGGGCTTGGGCATCACGTGAACGACGATGGTGGCCATGGCCGTGAGTCTACCGGCACGCGCGCGCACGCGAGAGCGGCGAACTCAGCACGCCCAGGTGTAGTTCAGCTGCGTCGACGTCAGCCATGTGTCGAGGTCGCCAAGGTTCGAGGTCCAGTGCGCCAGGCCGCCCTCGTAGATGGTCAGCACCCCCTCGTCCTGGCCCGGCACGGGCTCCACCACAGCGGGCGTGATCGCTAGCGGCGCCACGTCGGTTGTACCTGCACCGGCCACCGCATTCCAGACGGCCGATGCCGTGGCCGCGTCCGTATCAGCCTCACCCTCCGCATGGCCCGGCTCGGGCGCCGGGTCGGACGTGGGAAGTTCGGCTGCATTGGCGGGCGTGTACGGGTACCAGGTCTGGCCATCCACACTCAGCGCCTCGTTGCCGCAGGCCGGGTAGTAGGTGAGGCCCGTGATCACGCGCTCGGCGGCGCCGGGAGTACCCATGTCGAGTCGATCCTCGTACTGGACCTGGCCAGGCGGAACGGCCGCCCCGCCCGGCGCGCACGCCGACAGGGTCACCGCGATCGCCACCAGGCCGACCGCGAACGCCGCCGCAGGCGGCACCATCGCCGCCGCCAGCAAGCCGAGCACTCCCCTGGTGCGTCCTCGCATCGTCCCCATGCCATCCCAACGCACCCCAGGGCCGGAACGTTGGGTCGCCGCCCACGGATACGCTTGCCGGCATGAGCGGATGGGTGCAGGCGGCGACGACGCCCGAGATCGTCGAGTCCGCTCTCGGCACCCTCCGCACCGTCCTCGAGTACCTCGGCACCGTGGCCTTCGCCATCTCGGGAGCCGTGGCGGCCGGCCGCAAGCGCATGGACGTGGTGGGCGCGATCGTGCTCGCGTGCATCGTCGCCGTGGGCGGCGGCACCCTGCGCGACGTCATGCTCGACGTGCCGGTGTTCTGGATGGCGTCGCCCTCGTACCTGCTCGTCGCGGCGGTCACGGGTCTGGTGGTCGCGCTGCTAGCCCGCTGGCACCCGCCGGACCGGCTCGACCGCTACCGCATCGTCCAGATCACCGATGCGGCGGGCCTCGCGGTGTTTGTCGTGGTCGGCACCGGCATCGCGCTCGACGCCGGCGCCCATCCCGTGGTCGCGGCCGTCATGGGGATCGTCACCGGCGTGGGCGGCGGCGTCATTCGCGACATGCTCGCCAATGACGTGCCCGACGTGTTCCGCAACGGCCAGTTCTACGCGACCGCCGCGCTCGCCGGCGCCGCCTCGTACGCGCTGCTGCTGTGGCTCGACGTGCCCCGCACGGTGGCGTTCTGGGTGCCGATCGTCGTCATCCTCGCCGTCCGCCTGGGGTCACTGAAGTTCGGCTGGGGTGTCCCGACCATCGGCGGCAAGCGCGTCGACCTCGACTGGCACGACAAGCACCCCGACCGCTAGACCGTAGCCCCACACCGACGGCCGATGCCGTGGCCGGGCTCCGCATGTCCCTCGCCTCAGTGCTTGGCGAGCCTGTCGTAGGCCTCGAGGTAACGCTGGCGCGTGCGCTCCACGACGTCCGCGGGGAGGGCGGGCGGCGGGGAATCGGACTTCTTGTCCCACCCAGACTCGCTCGAGGTCAGCCAGTCGCGCACGAACTGCTTGTCGAAGCTGGGCTGTGCCCGGCCCGGCTCCCACTCGTCCGCGGGCCAGAAGCGGCTCGAGTCGGGGGTCAACACCTCGTCGGCCAAGAGGATCGCGCCGTCGCCGTCGCGGCCGAACTCGAATTTGGTGTCGGCAAGGATGATGCCCTTGGTCGCGGCGATCTCGTGCGCACGCGAGTACACGGCGAGGGTAAGGTCGCGCAGCGCGGTCGCGTCCGCCTCGCCGATGCGCTCGACGACCTGCTCGAAGCTGATGTTCTCGTCGTGCTCGCCCACCTCGGCCTTGGCGGCCGGGGTGAAGATGGGCTCCGGCAGGCGCGAGCCGTCCACGAGGCCCTCGGGCAGCGGGATGCCACACACGGTGCCGGACTCGTGGTACTCCGCGAGTCCCGAGCCGGTGAGGTAGCCGCGAGCGACGCACTCGATGGGGAACATGTCCAGGCGCTTGCAGACCATGGCGCGGCCCTCGACCTCGGCGGGAACCGGCGCCTCGACCGTGTGGTTCGCGACGATGGGCGCGACCTGGTCGAACCACCACAGGCTCAGCCCCGTGAGGACCCCACCCTTGCCGGGGATCTCGGTGGGCAGCACCCAGTCGTACGCGCTGATGCGGTCGGAGGCCACGACGAGCACCACGTCGCCGCGCGGGTGCGGCTCGACGGGCTCGTACAGGTCGCGGATCTTGCCCGAGTAGACGTGACGCCAGCCCTCGAGCGTGGGCGCGGTGGGGGGCGTGACGTGGCCGGGCATCAGGCGGCTCCGTCCGTGGCGCTGCCATCGGGGATCGCGCCCGTCGGCGTCTCGCCTCGCGAAGCGGCGAGAGCGATGTCGCTGCGGTGATGCGCCCCCGCGAGGTGAATCCGACTGAGGGCCTCGTAGGCGACCTCGCGGGCCGCGGCCAGGGTCGCCCCGCGACCGATTACGGAGAGCACGCGTCCGCCTGCCGAGACGACCTCGCCGGCGTCGTTGAACGCGCTGCCGGCGTGAAGCACGTGGGCGCCCTCGACGGCCTCGGCATCCTCGATGCCCGTGATGGGGTCGCCGGTGCGGGCCGACTCGGGATAGCCCTCCGACGCGAGCACCACCGTGACGGAGGCGTCGTCGGACCATTCGAGCGGCGGGAGCTCGTGCAGGCGACCCTCGGCGGCGGCCAGCAGCACGCCGGCGAGCGGCGTCTCGAGTCGGCTCAGCACCGACTGCGTCTCGGGGTCGCCGAAGCGGGCGTTGAACTCGACCACGCGCACGCCCTTGGACGTCAGTGCCAAGCCGCAGTACAGGACGCCCACGAAGGGATTGCCGCGCCTGCCCATCTCGTCCACGGTGGGCTGGGCGACCGTGCGCACCACCTCGTCGACGAGGTCCTCCGGCGCCCACGGCAGCGGCGTGTACGCGCCCATGCCGCCGGTGTTGAGTCCAGCGTCGCCGTCGTAGGCACGCTTGAAATCCTGGGCGGGCTGGAGCGGCACCACCGTGCGTCCGTCGCACAGGCAGAACAGCGACACCTCGGGGCCGTCGAGGAACTCCTCGATGACCACCACGCCGCCGGCGGCGAGGATCGCCTCGCCGTGAGCGGTGGCCTCGGCGAGGTCTGTCGTCACGACGACGCCCTTGCCCGCGGCGAGGCCGTCGTCCTTCACGACGTAGGGGGCACCAAACTCCTCGAGCGCG
The DNA here is from genome assembly GCF_002090055.1 of Demequina sp. NBRC 110051. GTDB lineage: Bacteria > Actinomycetota > Actinomycetes > Actinomycetales > Demequinaceae > Demequina. Next base: position 18,448 of record NZ_BBRH01000016.1, on the reverse strand, counting down.
GCAGCGAGCGACGCCGAGTCCGTGCACACGCGCGGCGCGGCCGTGGGCACCTGGGCGGCCTCCATGACCTCCTTGGCGAAGGCCTTGGAGCCCTCGAGCATGGCGGCCTTGCCGGACGGCCCGAAGACGGGGACCCCGCTCTCGCGCACGGCATCGGCCACTCCCGCAACGAGCGGCGCCTCGGGTCCCACGACCACGAGGTCCGCCTTGACGTTCGCGGCGAGCGACGCGACCGCCAGCCCATCGTTCTGGTCGACGCCGTGCAGCGTGGCCAACTGGCCGATGCCGGGGTTGCCGTTCGCGGCGTGCAGCTCGGTGACCGCGGGGTCAAGGTGGAGGGAGCGGGCGAGAGCGTGCTCGCGCGCACCGTTGCCGACGAGAAGGATCTTCACGCACGCGAGTCTAGCGATCTCACGGCGGCGCCTCCTGCGAGTCGTTGAGTGCGCGCTTCTGTGCGCTCGCGCGCACTCAACGACTCCTGCGGCGCGACCGCGTTAGGCGCCGCGCGCGTGAAGTAGGTCGTGATTGACGATGATCTCGTCGCGGCCCGGGCCCACGCCGATCGCGGAGATGCGGCAGTTCGAGATCTTCTCGAGCGCCATGACGTAGTCCTGCGCCGTCTGCGGCAGGTCCGAGAACTCGCGCGCGGTCGAGATGTCCTCGGTCCAGCCCGGCAGGTACTCGTACACCGGCGTCGCCGCGGCGAACGCGGCCTGGTCCTGCGGCAGCTCCTCGTAGCGCACGCCGTCCACGTCGTAGGCGACACAGACGGGGATCTCCTCGAGACCCGTGAGCACGTCCAGTTTGGTCAGCACCAGGTCGGTCAGACCGTTGATGCGCGAGGCGTAGCGGGCGATGACCGCGTCGTACCAGCCACAACGGCGCTGACGGCCGGTGGTCGTGCCGAACTCGTGGCCCACCCGGGCCAGGAACTCGCCGTTCTCGTCGAACAGCTCGGTGGGCATCGGCCCCTCGCCCACGCGGGTGGTGTAGGCCTTCACGATGCCGATGACCGAGTCGATGCGGGTGGGGCCCACGCCGGAACCCGTCGAGGCGCCGCCCGCGGTCGCGGACGAGGACGTCACGAACGGGTAGGTGCCGTGGTCGACGTCCAGCATGGTGGCCTGGCCGCCCTCGAACAGCACCGTCTCGCCGCGGTCGAGCGCCTGGTTCAAAATGAGCGACGTGTCCGTGACCATCGGCTCGAGCCGGTCGCGGTATTGCAGCAGCTCGTCGGCGACCTCGTCGACCGAGATGGCGCGGCGGTTGTAGACCTTCACGAGCAGGTGGTTCTTCTGCTCGAGCGAGCCCTCGATCTTGTCGCGCAGCAACTGCTCGTCGAAGAGGTCACCCATGCGCAGACCCAGGCGGTTGATCTTGTCGGCGTAGGCAGGGCCAATGCCGCGGCCCGTGGTGCCGATCTTGCGCTTGCCAAGGAAGCGCTCGGTGACGTTGTCCAGCGTGCGGGCGTAGGGAGCGATGATGTGCGCCGCGTTCGAGATCAGCAGCTTGGAGGGGTCGACCCCGCGCTCGATGAGCGCGTCGATCTCCGTGAACAGCACCGAGATGTCGACGACCACGCCGTTGCCGATCACGGGCGTGACGCCCGGCGTCAGGATGCCCGACGGCAGCAGGTGGAGGGCGAACTTCTGGTCACCGATCACGACCGTGTGACCGGCGTTGTTTCCCCCGTTGAACTTCACCACATAGTCGACGCGGCTTCCCAGCACGTCGGTGGCCTTGCCCTTGCCCTCGTCGCCCCACTGGGCTCCGACGATCACCACTCCGGGCATAGCGCCCCACTCCCCTCACCCCGGTCCGTGCCGGGGGCTTGGTGCCGGCCACGCCGGGTGGCGCGAGCCGGTGCCGCCCAACCGATGCGCGACCGTCCCACCCTACGGGAGGCGGCCACGGCATCGGCCGGACGTACGCGAGCCCCGACCAGTCAGTCCGACCGATCGGGGCTCGCGCTTGCCGAATCTCGGACTTAGATCTTCTTGCCCGCGGAGCCGAGCTGCTGCGCGGCCTCCACAATGCGGGCGGCCATGCCGGCCTCGGCAGCCTTGTACCAGGCGCGCGGGTCGTAGGCCTTCTTGTTGCCCCACTCGCCGTCGACCTTGAGGACGCCGTCGTAGTTCTTCATCATGTGGTCGACGACCGGACGCGTGTAGGCGTACTGGGTGTCGGTGTCGATGTTCATCTTGATGACACCGTGCGAGACGGCCGTGGCGATCTCCTCCGCGGTCGAGCCCGAACCACCGTGGAACACGAGGTCGAAGGGCTTGTCCTTGCCGAACTTCGCGGCGGCGGCGGCCTGGATGTCACCGAGGATCTCGGGACGCAGCTTCACGGCGCCGGGCTTGTACGCACCGTGCACGTTGCCGAAGGTCATCGCGGTGAGGTAGCGGCCCTTCTCGCCCAGACCGAGCTTCTCGATCGTGGCGATGCCGTCCTCGGGCGACGAGTACAGCTTGTCGTTGATCTCGGCGCTGTGGCCGTCCTCCTCGCCGCCGACGACGCCGATCTCGATCTCGAGGATCGTCTTGGCGGCCTGCGACAGCTCGAGGAGCTCCTCGGAGATGGCGAGGTTCTCGTCCATCGGTACGGTCGAGCCGTCCCACATGTGCGAGTTGAAGATGGGCGAGCCACCGTTCGCGACCTTGTCGGCCTCGATCTTCAGCAGCGGCTTGAGCCACGAGTCGAGGTAGGTCTTGTGGCAGTGGTCGGTGTGCAGCGCGATGGTGACGCCGTACGAGTCGGCGACCTCACGGGCGAACGCGGCGAGGGCGAGCGAGCCGACGACCTGGTCCTTGATGGTGCCGCCCGAGGCGTACTGACCGCCTCCGACCGAGACCTGCAGGATGCCGTCCGACTCCGCCTCCGCGAAGCCCTGAATGGCTGCGGTGATGGTGGACGACGAGGTGATGTTGACCGCGGGGAACGCGTAGCCGCCGGCCTTGGCGGCGTCCAGCATCGCGGCATACGACTCAACGGTGGCGATAGCCATGGGTTACTCCTGAGCTTGTGCGGATGGAACCGTCGTCCATTCTGTCAGATATTCAGGGGGGTCCGCAGAGGGCCAAGGGTCCTGGTCGCGCAGCGAGGCCCCGCTGCTGCCGCAGGACGGCCCGCGGTCGCCGGTCGAGACCTACACGGGCACGATCAGGATGTGCCCCGCGGCGGCGGTGCCGAGGGTGACGGTGCGGCCCTCGAGGTCGAGCTCCACAATCCCCACCGAGGCCCGATGTGCGCGCACGGTGACCACCGCGCCGATGTCGAGAGCCACGTCCGTGAGGTGGCGCAGCAGGTCGGGGTCGTCGTCCCAGACGCGCGCGACCCGCACCCGCGCGCCCTCGACCACGGCATCCAGCGAGGTGTGGTGCTCGGCGGGAAGGGTGCCGTCTGCGGCCGGGATGGGGTCGCCGTGCGGGTCGTGCGTGGGCTGGCCCAGGCGGGCCGCGAGGCGCTCCACGAAGTCGTCGGAGACCGCGTGCTCGAGCACCTCGGCCTCGTCGTGAACCTCGTCCCAGTCGTAGCCCAGATACTCGACGAGGAACGTCTCGATGAGCCGGTGCTTACGGACCGTGGCGAGGGCGATGGCCCTGCCCTCGTCGGTGAGGTCGACCGAGCCGTAGCGCTCGTGCGTGACGAGGCCCCGGCCCGCGAGCTTGCGCACCAGCTCCGACACGGACGAGGGCGACAGCGACAGCCGCTGCGCGAGGACGCCTACGGTGACGGCATCGTCGGACCACTCCCCGGCGTTGTAGATCGCCTTGAGGTAGTCCTCGGTGACGTTGCCGTCCGCCATGCTCTCTCCTTCGCCTAGACGGGCACCGTACGCGTGCGGCGCCATCGGCGTACCAGCCCGTGGCGCGGACTGAGCAGATAGACCAGCGCGAACACCACTCCCTGCACCACCACCACGAGTCCCCCGGAGGACGCGTTCAGCCAATAGCTCAGATAGATGCCCGCCACCGAGCATAGTGACGACATCACCGGGGCGATCAGCAGCATGCGCGAGAAGCGGTCCGTGAGCAGGTGCGCCGTCGCCCCGGGGATGATGAGCAGCGCCACCACCAGCACCACGCCCACCACCTGCAGCCCCACCACGGCGACCACCGCGAGCAGGACCAGCAGCAGCGTCGCGAGGCGCCGAGGCGACAGTCCCAGGGCGCGCGCGTGCAGGGGATCAAATGCGTAGAGCACCAGGTCGCGGCGCTTGATCACCAGCACCGCGAGCGCGATCGCCGCGAGCACGCCCACCTGCACCACGTCCGACGCGCTCACGCCGAGGATGTTTCCGAACAGGATGTGCGAGAGGTCCACCTGGCTCGGTACCACCGACACCAGGACCAGACCCAACGCGAACAGTGTCGTGAAGACGATGCCGATCGCGGCGTCCTCCTTCACGCGGCTCGTGCCACTCACGGCCCCGATGAGCCCCACCGCGACCAGCCCAAACACCAGCGCCCCGATGGCGAACGGCAGCCCGAACACATACGCCAGCACGATGCCGGGCAGCACCGCATGCGAGACCGCGTCGCCCATGAGCGACCAGCCGATCAGCACCAGCCAGCAGGACAGCACCGCGCCCACCACCGCGGCGATCGCCGTCACCAGCAGCGCGCGCACCATGAAGTCGTATTGAAGGGGCTCGAGGATCAGATCGACGAGGCTCATGCGCCCTCCCCCGTCACATCGACGCCGAAGGCGCGCACCAGGTTCTCTGGCCGCAGCGCCTCGGACACCGCGCCGTGAAAGAGGATGCGGTGAAGCAGCAGCGCCGCCTCGTCCGCGAGCGCGGGGAGGGCGTGGAGATCGTGGGTCGAGACGAGCACGGCGCGGCCGTCGTGAGCGAGGGAGCGCAGCAGCCGCACGATGGTGGCCTCCGAGCGCTTGTCGACCCCCGCGAAGGGCTCGTCGAGCAGCAGCAGCGCGGCGTCCTGCGCGATCGCCCGTGCCACGAAGGCGCGCTTGCGCTGCCCCCCAGAGAGCTGGCCAATCTGCCGGTCGGCGAGGTCCGTCAGCTCCACGCGCGCGAGCGCCTCGTCGACGGCGGCGCGGTCGGCCGCGCGCGCCCGGCGCATGGGCCCCAGGTGCCCGTAGCGGCCCATCGTGACGACGTCGCGCACCGAGACGGGGAAGTCGAGGTCGATGTCCTCGCTCTGCGGCACGTACGCCACGCGCGCCGCGGCCCGGGCCGCCGCGGGTGAGCCGCCCACGACCGTGACAGTGCCGGCATCGGCCTTGACCGCCCCCATCACCGCCTTGAAGAGGGTGGACTTTCCCGAGCCGTTCATGCCGATCAGCCCCGTCACGCGGCCGGGCGCCACCGACAGCGAGCAGCCGTCGAGCGCGACCACGTCGCCGTACCTCACCGTGAGGTCGGTGATCTCGAGCGCGGGTGCTCCCCCTGGGCCGAGCGCGCTCACGAGGCGCCTCCCGTGAGGCCCGCGACGATCGTCTCGGCGTCATAGCGCAGCAGGTCGAGGTAGGTGGGCACGGCCCCGTCGGCCTCCGACAGCGAGTCGACGTAGAGCGTGCCGGCGAGGGTCGCCCCGGTCGCCTCGGCCACCTGGAGCATCGCCTTGTCGGAGACGGTGGACTCGCAGAACACCGCCGGCACCGCGCGGGCCTCGACCTCCTCGATCGCGCCCGCGATCTGCTGCGGGGTCGCCTGCTGCTCGGCGTTGACGGGCCACAGGTAGATCTCCTCGAGTCCCGCGTCGCGCGCGAGGTACGAGAACGCCCCCTCGCACGTCACGAGGACGCGCTGGTCCTCGGGCACCACCTCAAGGTCCACCTCGAGCTCGTCCGCGACCGCCCTCAGTTCCTCCTGGTAATCGGCCCCCCGGCGCGCGTAATCGGCGGCGTTGTCGGGGTCGAGCTCGGTGAACGCGTCGATCATCGCGCCCACGTAGCCCTGCGCGACGTGCGGACTCATCCAGGCGTGAGGATTGGGCAGGCCGTCGTACGCGTCGCCGGCGATCGCGATGGGCTCAACACCCTCCGAGACCACCACATGCGGCGCCTCGACCGACTCGACGAACTGCGCGAACCACGCCTCCAGACCGAGACCGTTGTCGAGGATGAGGTCCGCCTCGGAGGCCTTCGCGATGTCGAGCGGCGTGGGCTCATACCCGTGAATCTCGGCGCCCACCTTGGTGATCGACTCCACCCGCAGGTCGTCGCCCGCGACGTTGTGCGCCATGTCCGCGAGCACGGTGAAGGTCGTCAGCACCAGGGGGCGATCGTCATCGGCCGATGCCGTGGTCGCCTCGAGATCCGCGGCGCACCCCGCGAGCGCGAGGACAGCCGCGAGGGCACCCGCACGACCGCCCGCTGTCGCGGCGGTCGTCGGGCGCAGAGTTTTCGGCATACCGAAAACTCTAGTCCGGCGCGCTGAAGAAGAAAACCGCTACGCGCCGCCCATGTCCGTCACCTTGTAGGGCGCCCCCGCCTTGTCGTACGTGGTCCACTCGCCCACCTGGGCGCCGCGGTCGAAGGATCCCGAGCGCATGAGCGTCCCGTCCTTGCGGAAAAACTCCCAGTACCCGTGCTCGGCTCCCTCGTAAAGCTGGCCGCGGGCCCACAGGGACCCATCGCGGTGGAGCTTCTCGTAGGGCTCGAGGTCGTCGTCGGCGACGTCGGTCATGTGTTCCTCCCGGGTAGTCGAGCCCGCGCGGCTCAGCCCGCGTGGCCCGCGGCGATGTCTCCATGCTGGCCCACCCACGCGTGCATGGCGATGGCGGCCGCGGCCCCCGCGTTGATGGAGCGGGTGGAGCCGTATTGCGCGATGGCGAGGGTCGCATCGGCCGCCCGTCGTACCTCCTCGGTGAGCCCCACGGATTCCTGTCCGAAGACCAACACGCACTCGCGCGGGAGCGCGAACGTCTCGAGCGGCACCGATCCAGGCAGGTTGTCGATGCCGATCACGGAAAGGCCCTCGCCGTGGGCCCACGCGACGAACTCGTCGACCGTCGAGTGGTGCATGACGTGCTGATAACGGTCGGTCACCATCGCGCCGCGGCGATTCCAGCGGCGGTTGCCGACGATGTGGACGCCGCGCGCGGCGAACGCGTTGGCGGTGCGCACCACCGAGCCGATGTTGAAGTCGTGCTGCCAGTTCTCGATCGCCACGTGAAACGGATGGCGCAGGGCGTCGAGGTCGGCGACGATCGCCTCGTGTCGCCAGTACCGGTAGCGATCCACCACATTGCGGCGGTCGCCCTCGCGCAGCAGCTCGGGGTCGAAGTGGTCGCCCGCGGGCCAGGCCGCCTCGCCGCCGGGCCACGGCCCTACGCCGTGCTCGGGGGCCTCGTCTGAGGCGCGGTCGGTCGCGGGTACGGCCGATGCCGTGGCCGGCTCACTCACGCGAGCTCCACCGTCAGGGCGGCAGCGGCCTCTCGAGCGCGCTCGCGCGCCTGACCCACCGAGCCACCACGCGCCACTGTGACGGCGATGCGTCGGCGGCCGTCGACGCGCGGCTTTCCGAACAGGCGCAGGTCGGACTCCTCCACCGCGAGCGCGGCGGCGACGCCGGAGATCACGGGCACGCCCGCGCCCTCGGCCAGGACCGCGCAGGACGCGGCCGGCACCGCATCGATCTCGGCTGGCAGCGGCACACCCAGGATCGCGCGTGCATGCAGGGCGAACTCCGACAGCCGCTGGCTCGCGAGCGTCACCAGTCCCGTGTCGTGGGGACGCGGCGACACCTCGTTGAAGATCACCTCGCCGCCGCGCACGAACAGCTCGACGCCGAACACCCCGTAGCCGCCCAGCGCCTCGGTGACGGCGCCGGCCACCTCGCGCGCACGCCTCATGGTCGCCTCCGGCATGGGGTGGGGCTGCCACGACTCGCGGTAGTCGCCGTCCACCTGCACGTGCCCCACCGGGTCCAGGAACGTCGTGCCGCCCGCGTGGCGCACGGTGAGCTGGGTGATCTCGTAGTCGAAGTCGATGAACGCCTCGACGATCAGCCTGCCCCCCGCGGCCCTCGCCCCGGAGGCGGCGTAGTCCCAGGCGATCACGGCATCGGCCGGGTCCCTCACGACGGACTGGCCCTTGCCGGAGGAGGACATCACGGGTTTCACGACGCAGGGCGTGCCGAGCTCGCCGATCGCGGCCTCGAGTTCCTCGAGCGAGTCCACGAAGCGGTAGGGGGACGTCGTGAGGCCCAGGTCCTCGGCCGCGAGGCGCCTGATGCCCTCGCGATCCATGGTGAGCCGGGTGGCGCGGGCAGTGGGGATGACGGTGGCCTCTCCGGCAGCCTCGACCTCGGCGAGGACGTCGGTCGCGAGCGTCTCGATCTCGGGCACCACCAGATGCGGGCGCACCTCGGCAATGAGCGCGCGCAGAGCCGCGGGGTCGAGCATGTCGAGCACGCGCGAGGAGTGCGCGACCTGCATCGCGGGGGCGTGCGCGTAGCGGTCGGCGGCGATGACCTCGGCGCCCAGGCGCATGAGCTCGATCGCCACCTCCTTGCCCAATTCACCTGCGCCGAGCAGGAGGACGCGGGTGGCGTGGTCAGACAACGGGGTGCCGAGCGTGGTCATGACGACCAGTGTGGCACCGGCCGCAGGCGTCCCATGCGGGACCAGCGGGAACTCAGAACTGGACGTTCGGCGCCTGGCGCGCCGCGGGGTCCTCGGTCTCGAAGTACTCCTCGCGCGTGAAGTGGAACATCCCCGCGATGATGCTGGTGGGGAACACCTCGATCTTGGTGTTCATGGCACGCACGTTGGCGTTGTAGAAGCGGCGGCCGGCGGCCACGCGGTCCTCGGTGTTGGTGAGCTCGGCCTGGAGCTGCAGGAAGTTCTGGTTGGCCTTGAGGTCGGGGTAAGCCTCGGCGACCGCGAAGAGGCGACCGAGCGCCTGGGTCAGCACGTTCTCCTGCTGCGCCTGCTCGGCGGGGCTCGAGCCGGGGGCCGCGGCGATGCTGCGCGCCTGCGTGACCTCCTCGAGCGTCGCGCGCTCGTGGGAGGCGTAGCCCTTGACCGTCTCGACGAGGTTGGGGATGAGGTCGTGGCGGCGCTGCAACTCGACGTCGATCTGGCGCCACGACTCCTGCACCAGGTTGCGCAGTCGCACCAGCGCGTTGTACTGGCCGATGGCCCAGATGATGGCGATGACGACGAGCACCGCCAGCGCGATGAAGAACCACTCCATGGTGCCTACCTCTTCCCTCAGGGTCGCCACCGATGCTAGCGGGGTGGGGGGGCGAGCGGGCTAGGGCTGGGGCGAGCGGGCTAGGGCTACGCGTCGGCCCCCGGCAACGGCTGGCGCCGCGGCGGGTCCGTGTCCTCGACGCCGATTCCCGTGTAGCGCCGTGAGTTCAGCACACCACCCTGCGTGGCCCAGTCCGGGCCCTTCAGCGGTGCGCCGGGCTCGGCCGTGCCATACCCGAGTTCGCGGTACTCGCGAATGACGTGGGCGGGCACCCGTCGCGCGATCGCGGTCACAATCCCCAGCCGCTTGGCGAGATCCTCCGTGCCGCGCCGCCCGGAGCCCCAGACGTAGACGGCGGCTCCCTCGATGCGAATCGAGGCGCCCTCGACGTCGAGCCACGTGAGGCGCTCGACCATGCGGGGGTCGAGCACCGCGTGGGCGTAGCGCGCGTCGGTGGCGCGCACGCGCCAGCGCTCGTTGAACGCGTGCGACTCGACCTCGACATCCTTGCCGCCGAGCGCCTTCAGCACCTGCTGGTACGCGTTTTGCGGCACGATGTCGATGCGCGGCAGCGCCACCGGCAGCTCCGCGAGCGTCACCTGAAAGGCGTGCGTGACGGGGGCGGAGTCCTTATCCGAGCGAGTCTCGAAGACGTGGGAAAAGGTCGCGCACTTCTGGCCGTCATACGTCCCTCGCAGGACCGACTCCTGACGGCGCGCCTCGCCCTCGCTGAACGGGTAGGCCCAGAAGCGCGAGTTGTACTCGTAGGTGCGCGGGAGGTACTCCCAGCCGTGCGTGGCGGCGAACTCGCGCATCTCGTCGCCGTGACGCGCCGCGCGCCACACGTCCCATCCGCCCCAGGCGATCGCGGCGAGCGTGAGCAGCACGCCGAGCGCCCACATCCACGCCATCGAGCCGGTGGTGACCAGCACCACCCCGCTGATCGCGGCGAGGCCCGGCCCTGCCCACCGTCGCGATGCCAATCGAGCGAACATGGCCGCACCCTACCGAGGGTCAGGCGTGTACGGAAGGGGTGTGGCGCATCGGCCGCCCCAAGGCCTAGGCCAGGTCGAGGTCCTCGAGACCGAACAGCGACAGGTACGGCAGGCCCTCGGCCTCGATCTTCTCGCGCGCGCCGGTGTCGCGGTCGACGATCACTGCGACGGCGGCGACGGTCGCGCCGGCCTCGCGGATGGCCTCGACCGCGGTCAGGACCGAGCCGCCGGTCGTGGAGGTGTCCTCCACCGCGACTACGGTGCGACCCGCGATGTCCGGGCCCTCGATGCGGCGCTGCAGGCCGTGCGCCTTGTTCTCCTTGCGCACCACGAAGGCATCGAGGTCGAGCCCTCGGCTCGCGGCGGCGTGGAGCAGGCTGGTCGCGACCGGGTCGGCGCCCAGCGTGAGGCCGCCCACCGCGTCGACGTCGGCGGGGCCAAAGCCGCTGACCTCGAGGTGGTCGAGCAGCACGTGGCCCACGAGCGGCGCGGCGCGGTGGTGAAGGGTGATACGGCGCAGGTCGACGTAGTAGTCGGCCTCCTTGCCGGAGGCCAGGGTGATGCGGCCGTGCACGACGGCGAGTTCCTTGATGAGGTCGCGCAGCTGCTCGCGAGGGGTGCCGGAAGTCATGGCGGCCAGCCTACCGCCGGCCCGTGCCGTGGCCCGGTTCAGCGTTCGCGCATGGACCGCATGCGGCGGGTGAGCGACGACGGGATCGCCTTCGCGAGCGTGCCCGCAACCGCATAGCGGGCCGAGGGCGTCACCACAACGGCCTTGCGGCGCACCGCGGCGAGGGTGGACTCGACCACCTGCTCGGCGCTCAGCCACGCGGCGTCCGGGTACTCCTCGCGCATGTGCGCGAGGCTCTCGCCATCGTGGAAGTGGGTGCGCACCAGGCCGGGGACCACGGCGGTGGCGGTCACGCCCGTGCCGTGCAACTGCGACGCGAGGGCCTGCGTGAAGTCGAGTACCCAACGCTTGTGCGCGGCGTAACTGGTGTTGGCCAGGTGGGCGGCGATCGAGGAGACGTTGACGATCGCTCCGTGACCGCGTTCGGACATGGCCTTGGCGGCCACCTGGGACAGGCGCAGCGGGGCCGTGACGAGGACGTCGAGCATCGCCTTCTCCTGCGTCCACGTGGTCTCGAGCAGCCCCTCACCCAGGCCATAGCCGGCGTTGTTGACCAGCATGCTGATGGGGCGGTCGGGGTCGGCCACGCGGGTCGCGACGGCCTTAAGGCCCTTGGCTGTGGAGATGTCTGCGACGAGTATCTCGACCTGCACGCCCGCGGCACCCCTGATGGTGTCGGCGATCTCGCTCATCGCGTCCCGGTCGCGCGCGACCAGCACCACGTCGTGGCGTGCGGTGGCGAGCTGCCAGGCGAACTCCTCGCCCAGGCCGCGCGACGCTCCGGTGATCAATGCGGTAGCCATGCGGGCCAGCCTACGGTGAGTCGGCACAGGCCGTTTCTCGCCAGAACGGGGCGGTAGCGTGGGCGCATGCGCCTTGCGACCTGGAATGTGAACTCTGTCCGTGCCCGCGTGGACCGGGTGGTCGACTGGCTCGAGAGGTCCCAGACCGACGTCCTCGCGATGCAGGAGATCAAGTGCAAGCCCGAGCAGTTTCCGCGCGAGGCCTTCGAGGCCGCCGGGTACGAGCTCGCCATTCACGGACTCAACCAGTGGAACGGCGTGGCGATCGCGTCGCGCGTCGGGCTTAGCGACGTCGAGACGTCGTTCGCGGCTCAGCCGGGCTTCGCGAAGACCGGCGACCCGGTGGTCGAGGCGCGCGCGATCGGCGCCGTCGCCGGCGGCGTGCGGGTGTGGAGCCTCTACGTGCCCAACGGCCGGGGGCTTGCCGACCCGCACTATGCGTACAAGCTCGCGTTTCTCGAGTCCCTGCGCGAGGCCGCGCGCGACTGGGCGGACGAGCCCACCGCGCTGGTCGGTGACTTCAACGTCGCTCCGCTGTCGACGGACATCTGGTCCGAGACTGACTCCGAGGCCGAGACCCACGTGACCTCCGAGTCTCGCGCCGCGCTCGCCTCCCTTGCCGACGCCGGTTACGAGGAGCTCAGCCGCCGGTTTGTGCCGGACGAAAACAAGTACACCTTCTGGGACTACAAGCAGCTGCGCTTCCCCAAGAACGAGGGCATGCGCATCGACTTCATCTGGGGTTCGCAGCCGCTCGCGGCACGCGCCACTGCGCTCGAGATTCAGCGCGACGAGCGCAAGGGCAAGGGCGCCTCCGACCACGTCCCCGTCGTGCTCGATATCGCCGACGCATGAGCGATCAGTTCGCTCCCCCGCCTCCTGCGCAGGAGTCGCCGGTCTCTCCGGTTCCCGTGACGTCGGCCGATGCCGTGGCTGGCTCGAGTGCGCAGTCTCGCGCGGGCGGGCGTAGGCGCGCGGGCGAGCGTGGGCGGGCGGGCGCGCACGAGCAAGTGGGCACACCTCGCCAGGGCGTCGCCCTGTGGGTGAGGTGGGTCCTCGTCGCGGCCGCTGCCGCTATCCTCGCCGGGCTCGTCTGGTCCGTGGGCCTCATCATCGCCGATGCTCAGGCGGCCCCTGCCGATCCCGACGCCACCGGCGATCTTCACGCGCTCCAGGTCGTTGACGGCATGTGCCTCGAGGATCTCGGCGCCGACGGGCCGACGGGTGAGGCGAGCGTGGTCGAATGCCGCGACCCGCATCGCGGTGAGGTCATCGCCGCCATGACCTATCCCCTTGAGGTCTACCCGGGCACGGCTGCGATCGAGCAGCAGGCGCTGGACTACTGCACCGAGCGCGTGCGGGGGCTCGTGCCCGCCAGCGGGTCGTGGATCGCGTGGACGCCGTCGGAAGACTCGTGGGTGCGCGGGGACCGCACGGCGCTGTGCATCGTCACGAGCCCCGAGCCCACCACCGGCTCAGTGGTGCCGTCACCGCCCATCGAAGGCGAGACCGCCTGACCCGGTTCGGGGTTGCGGTGCTGCGGTGCTGCGGTGCTGCGGTGCTGCGCGGGGCTAGGCGACCGCGGGACGCCGCGTCGAGATCGCGGCGTGGACGTTGGAGTCGCCCACGGACGCGAGCCACTCGAGCAGGCTGGCCGGTGTCGCGGGGTTGCCCGCGATGATGGCGCGCATCTCGGAGTGCGCATAGGCGATGCGCGCGAGTTCCTGCGGCGACGCGGTCGGGTCTGCCGCCCTGATGCGCAGCAGGCGAGCCGCCGGCGAGCCCTCCGTCGCTGACGCAACCGGGATCACCGACGAACGCCTGACGTCCACGGCGCCGACGACCGGTCCCGCCTGGGAGGCACCGTCGAGCCCGCCCGCACGGCGTGCCACGACCGCGTCGCGCACAATGACGCCGAGGATCGCTGCCGGCAGCAAGGGGAACAGCCACAGGAAGGGCGGGTAGAGAACGTCCGCACGCTGGGCCAACACGATGGCCGCGACGATGAACGCGGCGGCGCCGACGGCAAAGGTCAACTGTGAGCGGAGCGTCAGCGTCACAAACCGAATCGTGCCCGCTGCCGCGGCCGCTGCGAACAGCACCCCCGTGATAAGGAGCATCCACTCCTCACCTGACCAATACATGCGCCCTCCCCCTTTTACCCGAGCGCGTACCGTCGCCGCCACCACGTCACGTCGTTGCGGTGAGGGGGGCGGCCTGCGATGGCATCAGGCCGCCCCACCGATCTCAGACTGGCAGGCACGCAAGGGGCCGTAAAGCCCACACTTATGTGGGCACCGGGCCGAGTGTCGGCACCCCGCGCTATCGTGTGCCCATCGGAAGGAGCGGCGTTGCACCAGGCACGACGGATCGCGTTGGTCGAGGACCATGCGCTGATGGCCCTTGGCTTTCGTGACCTCATGGCGCGGGTGGACGACATCGACCTGGTGGCCTCGGCCGCAACCGTGGACGAACTCCCCGACGAACAGATCGATCTCGTCGTCCTCGACCTGAGGCTCGCCGACGGCTCCACGCCCGCCGCCAACGTCGCGGCGCTGCAGGAGCGTGGCGCGCACGTCCTCATCTACACCGGGGCCGAGGACCGCCTGCTGATCCAGTCTGCCGCACGCTCAGGAGCGCTGGGCCTGGTGCGCAAGTCGGCGCCTCCCGACCAGCTCCTGGAGGCCATCCGCACGGCGGCCGACGGCGGTGAGGTGTTCTCCACTGAATGGGCGGCAGCCATCGACGCGGCCGCGGACCTGGGTGACGCCGGGCTATCGGACCGTGAGGCCGAGGTCCTCGCCATGTACGCGGCGGGCGAGACGGCCCAGTCCGTGGCGCTGCATCTCGGCATCTCGCGCGCCACGGTCGCCGACTACGTGATCCGGATTCGGCGCAAGTACTCCGAGGTGGGCCGCCCCGCCGCCTCCCGCGTGGACCTCTATCGCCGCGCGCGCGAGGACGGCATCCTCGAATGACGGGAACGCTCGACCACTCCGCGCGCGACCGCGTCCAGCGCATGCTCTACATGGCGACGGGGATCGCCGCCGCGGTCTTCGGGCTCTTGATGCTGTCCGGCTCCAGCGGCATTCTCGCCTCCCTGACGCAAATGGCGCCGTGGTACACAGCCCTCTCGCTGCTTGTGGTCGTCGGGCTCCAGGTCGCCATCGGCGCCACCGCCTTTGTCCTGCCCCTCACGACGCTCCACCGGATGGCGACCGTCGCCGTCGTCGGATTCCTGGTGGTGCAGGTGCTGTGGGTGCCCGCGATGCAGGTCGACGTGCTCGCGAACGACGGCGAGCCGTGGCTCCAGGGAGTCAACGCGATCGCGTCGACGCTCGCGGGCGTGAGGTGGCGCACCCGGTGGGTCTGGGCCTTCCCGGTGCTGCAGGGACTGCTCGTACCGATCATCCAGTTGCAGACCTCGGAAAGGACACTGCTGGACGCCGGGTTGGACGGCCTGGGTTCCGTGCTCTTTTGCTCCATCGTCACGGGGATGGCCTTCTCCGCGGTCCAGGCGGCCGACCGCCAGGACCGCGCCGCTCGCGACACCCGCGCGCTCGCGTCGATCGAGGCCGCCCGGCGCACCCGCGAACGCGAGGAGGCTCGCATCAACGGGATCGTTCATGACGACGTGATGTCGGTACTCCTCACCGCCTCCCGGGACGCGTCGCCCGCGCAAGTTGCCGGCTCTGCTCGCGAGGCCATCGCGGCCGTGCAGCAGATTTCCCGGCCCGCATCCGCGCGCGAGGGCGGCTACGGTGCAGCGGAGGTCATCGCCGCGCTTCGCTCGGTGCCGGCCGACGGTGCCATTCCCGTGGCAGTTCACCACTCGGTCGGAGACTGCCCCACGGTTCCCGCCGATGCAGTCGAGGCCCTCGTCGAGGCCGTCGGGGAGGCGCTACGCAACGTCGCCCGGCACGCGGGGGTCGATGCCGCGGTGACGCTCACCCTTCGCGCGGACCACGACGGCGTCATGGCGGAGGTCGCCGACACGGGCCATGGGTTCGACACCTCCGCCGTCGACCCGCTGCGCCTAGGCCTGCGCATCTCTATCGAGGAACGCATGGCCGCGGTGCCCGACGGGAGCGCGCGCGTGGAATCCGCTCCAGGACGCGGCACCACCGTGACCCTCGCGTGGAGTCCCTCATGACGGTCACCTCCCCCAGCACTCGCGCACCGATCGACCCGGCCCGCCTCATCGCCTTCACGAGCACCGAGGGCCGCGCCATCATGCTGCTATTCATCGTGACGAACGCGGCGTTCGCGTGGGGCACCGTGGGCTTTGCGGAGCGACCCTGGCAGACGGCCTACGCGCTTGCGCTCGTGGCGGCGGGCGGGATCCTCATCGTCGTTAAGCACCCCTACCCCTACCCGTGGCGATACACGGCCGCGATCCTTGGCATTGTGCTGGCCTCGAACGCGCTGGTCTTCGACACGCTGCGCGACGGCGGCGAGCTGGGGCGCGCCACGTGGAACCTGGGCGCGAATACGTGGCTGCTGTTCTTCCTCACGATCCGCGGCCGCCCGTGGGCGGCGTGGATCGGCATGGCCGCCATGATCGCCGAGACGGCGGTGTGGGCCGCGGCCACCGATCGCGGCGTGATGGCGGGCGTCTCGATGTGCTCCAACCATGTGGGCATCCTGCTGGTGGGCACGCTCTTCGCGGGCCTGCTCAAGCGCACCGCCGCGCGGATCGATGCACTGCGAGAGCGGGCGCTCACCGCGGCCGCCGAGACCGCAGCCGCAGATGCCGGCATCGAGATCCGCCGCGCCCGCATGGAGGAGCTCGCCGCACTTGCCCTGCCGCACCTCGAACGGATCTCCGCCGGCGGTCCCTTCTCAGACGACGAGCGTGCCGCGTTTGCCCGCACCGAGGCGCGCTTGCGCGACGGCGTGCGCGGCCGCGCGCTCGCCCTCCCGGAGGTCGTCGAGGCCACCGAGGAGGCTCGGGCCCGCGGCGTCTCGGTAACAATCCTCGACGACCGCGGCGAGGTCATCGACGACGGCGACGCCCTCGCCCGCATGGTCGAGGTCATCGTGCGCACGCTGAGGTCAGCCTTCTCGGGCTCCGTCACCGTGCGACTCCAGCCGCGCGGGCGCGACAGCGTCCTCACCCTGCTCCACGTCGACGGGGACGAGGCGACCCGCATCGCGCTCGACGAGCACGGTCACCCGGTGGGCCCCCGTACGGACGCCGCCCACGGCATCGGCCGCCCGTAACACCCCACGAAACGACTCGAGGCGGCACCGGCGACTCAGTCGCTGGTGCCGCCCCGAGCGGACGGGTTGCGTCAGTTACTTCGCGAGCGCCTTCGCCTTGATGGCGTCGAACTCGGCCTGCGTGATCGCGCCCGAGTCGAGCAGCTCCTTCGCAGCCTTGATCTCGCCGGCGGCGCCGGCCTCGCCCATCAGACCCTTGGTGTACTCGACCTGAGCATCGTGCGCGGCCTGCATCGCGGCCACGTCGCGCTTGGCCATGCCCTTGCCGCGCGCGATCAGGTAGATCAGGACGCCCAGGAAGGGGAAGAGGATGACGACGATGAACCAGATGGTCTTCGCGAAGCCGCCCAGCGAGCGGTCGCGGAACAGGTCACCGATGACGCGGAACAGGACGACGAAGAAGGCGACGACGACCATGATCCACAGGGTGAACAGCAGGATCGAGAGGAAGTTCTCGAAGAATTCCATGGTGTGCTCCTTGGGAGATACGGACACCCGCACTCCGCGGGACCGGCACCACACTAGCGGACCACCGGTCAGACGATCTCAGCCACGAGAAGGATCGCCCCTGACAACGACGAAGGCCCCCGCCAATGGGCGGGGGCCTTACGTGTGAAGCGCGCCCGGAGGGATTCGAACCCCCAACCTTCTGATCCGTAGTCAGATGCTCTATCCGTTGAGCTACGGGCGCACGGTCCGTGAGGACCGAGACACAACTATACAGGCTCGGGCGGCGGTCCATGACCACGGCGCCCGTTCCATGCGTCGTCGCGGGGCGGAGACGGTGGTGTCTGATCTCAGGACATCGTTTACGTATGTCTCGAGACATCGTTTACAGGTGGGTTCTCGCCAGGATGGGTCATGGCGAGCGCGGACAAGAATCGGGTCATCGTGGTGGCGGTCATCGAGGGTGGCCTGTCGATATCGGAAGCGGCACGACGCTTCGGCGTCACACGCCAGTGGGTCCATCGACTCCTCGCGCGCTATCGGGCCGGCGGGCTTGACGCGCTCGAGCCACGCTCGCGTGCTCCACGCTCGTCGCCATCGGCGATACCTGATGAGCTGCGACAGACGGTGATCGCGATGCGCGACTCGCTCGTCGCGGACGGGTGGGACGCGGGCGCCGACTCCATCAGGGACCGTCTCATCGTCCAAGGCGTGACACCTCCGTCGAGGGCAACCGTGCACCGCATCGTGGTCGCCGCTGACAGGGTCATCGCGCAACCCAGGAAACGGCCCCGTTCGTCATGGATACGGTTCGAAGCGGCCGTGCCGAACGAGACATGGCAGTCCGACATGACGCACTGGCACCTGGCGGACGGCACGGCCGTGGAGATCATCTCGTGGATGGACGACCACTCGCGGTTCCTGCTGCACATCTCCGCGCACAAGGTCGTCACCGCACCCATCGTGACCGAAACATTCCTGGAAACAGCCCGCATCCACGGGCTACCCGCCTCAACCCTGACCGACAACGGCCTGATCTACACCACCCGCTTCGCTGCGGGCAAAGGCGGCCCGAACCACTTCGAACACGTCATCGAAGCCCTCGGCATTCGTTCCAAAATGAACGGCCATCCCCGGCCACCCGCAAACCCAAGGCAAGATCGAACGCTTTTCCACCAAAA
>NZ_BBRH01000015.1 GCF_002090055.1 Demequina sp. NBRC 110051 | reverse complement strand
GCGGGCGGCCGATGCCGTGGTCGCCTCGCTTACAACCCGTACGTTTCGCACAGGCGCAGCCACACCTCGCTCACCGTGGGGAAAGCCGGCACCGCGTGCCACAGGCGATCCATGGAGACCTCACCGACGATCGCTATGGTCGCGGCGTGGAGCATCTCGCCGGCGTCGGGGCCCACAAACGTGGCGCCCACGATGACGCGGCGCTCGCGGTCGACCAGCAGATGCGCGCGCCCCGCATAGTCGGGATGGGTGACGCCGGCGCCGGCGGCGGAGGTCAGGTCGACGGCGACCTCGTCGACGTCGCGACCGGCGGCATCGGCCTCGGCGCGGGTAAGTCCCACCCACGCGACCTGCGGGCGGGTGAACACCACCTGGGTCTGCGCTCCGTGGTCGGCGGTGGCGCGTAGCGGGCTCCACGGCGGTGCGTCGGCGACGCGTTCCACGCTCGCGGTCGCGGTCCCGGTACCGGTGTCACCCTCGCCGAAGGAGGCGGCGAGCACGTCGCCGCAAACCCGGGCCTGGTATTTGCCCTGATGCGTGGTGGCGGCCCGGCCCGTGACGTCGCCGCAGGCGTAGAGCCAGGGCGCCTCTCCGCCGGCGTCGTCGCCTCGCGCGGTCAGCACCGCGGTGGTGTCGTCGATAGCGAGAGCCGTGGCCGGGTCGAGCCCCACGCTCTCGAGCCCCACGTCTGCGGTGCGCGGGGTGCGCCCCGTGGCGACCAGGATCTCGGCGGCCGTGACCTGCTGCGCCTCGTCGCCGCCGCCCACGGTCACGGTGACGGTGGTACCGCGACGCTCCACGCGGGTCACGCTGGTGCCCGTGCGGACATCCACGCCTGCCGCGCGCAGGGAGTCGGCCACGGCGGCCCCGGCGAACGGCTCGACGGAGCCCAGCAGCCCGCCGCGGGCGATGAGTGTGACGTGCGAGCCGAGGTCCGCGTACGCGGTCGCCATCTCGCAGCCCACCACGCCCCCGCCGAGGACGATCAGAGACTCAGGCACGGCATCGGCCGCCGTCGCGTCCCTCGACGACCAGGGCGAGGCCTCCGCGAGACCCGGGATGTCCGGCAACACCGGCACCGAGCCGGTCGCGACCACGACCGCGCGACGGGCCTCGAGCGCCCGGGTCGTGGACACGCCCTCGGGCAGTTCACCCGCCGTGACCTCGACGCGCCGCACGCCTGCGAGCCTGCCGTGGCCGCGGATGAGGGTGATGCCGACAGAGGCGAGCCAGTCCTCCTGGCCCTGGTCGTCGCCCTCGCCCGTCACGCGGTCGCGCCACGCGAAGACCTCCGCTGGATCGAGGGGGCCGGGCTCGGGCAGGCCGGGGATCCCCGTCGTGGCGGCGCGTGCGGCGCCGGGCCTGAGCAGTGTCTTCGAGGGCATGCACGCCCAGTACGAGCACTCGCCGCCCACCAGCTCCGCCTCGATGAGGGCGACGCTCAGTCCCCCTCGGCGTGCGCGGTCGGCAGCGTTTTCTCCCACGGGGCCGGCCCCGATGACAATGACGTCGTAGGTCTCCATCCCCGCATCGTCACCCGGACGAGGTGCGAGCGCAAGGCCAAGCAGCGCATCGGCCCTGGAAAGTCCGAGGGCGGCCCCGGCGTCTGCCGGGACCGCCCTGACGGAACTGTGTCGCTTACTCAGCGAGCAGCGCCTGGATGCGGCCCACGCCCTCGGCGAGGTCGGCATCCGCCAGCGCGTAGGACAGGCGTACGTAGCCCGAGGGGCCGAAGGCCTCGCCGGGAACGACCGCGACCTCGGCCTCGTCGAGGATGATCGCGGCGAGCTCCGCGGAGGTGTTCGCGACCTTGCCGCGAATCTCGCGGCCGAGCGCCTCCTCGACGGACGGGTAGGCGTAGAAGGCGCCTTGCGGCACCGGCACCTGGAAGCCGTCAATCGCCGAGAGCATCTCGACCATCGTCTTGCGGCGGCGGTCGAAGGCGACGCGCATGGCCTCGACCTCGTCCATCGGGCCGGTCAGCGCGGCGATCGCGGCGCGCTGGCTGACGTTGGCCACGTTGGAGGTGAGGTGGCTCTGGAAGTTGGTGGCGGCCTCGATGACGTCCGCGGGTCCCTGCATCCAGCCCACGCGCCAGCCGGTCATCGCGAACGTCTTGGCGACGCCGTTGAGGACGATGGTGGTGTCGGCGAGCGCCGGAACCTCGCGCAGGATCGGCGTGAACTGGGCGCCGTCATAGAGGAGGTGCTCGTAGATCTCGTCGGTGATGACCCAGATGCCGTGCTCGAGTGCCCATTCGCCGATCGCCTTCGTCTGCTCCTGCGAGTACACGGCGCCGGTGGGGTTCGAGGGGCTGCAGAACAGCAGTGCCTTGGTGTTCTCGGTACGCGCGGCCTCGAGCTGCTCGACCGTGACGAGGTAGCCCTGGTCGGCGCCCGCGAACACCTCGACGGGGGTTGCGCCCGCGAGCGTGATGGCCTCGGGGTAGGTGGTCCAGTACGGCGCGGGCAGGATGACCTCGTCGCCCGGGTCGAGGATTGCGGCGAAGGCCTGGAACACCGCCTGCTTGCCGCCGTTGGTGACGAGCACGCTGGCGGGGTCCACCTCGTAGCCCGAGTCACGCTTGGTCTTGTCCGCGATGGCCTGCTTCAGCTCGGGAAGACCCGCCGCGGGCGTGTAGCGGTGGTTCTTGGGGTCGCGGGCGGCCTCCACGGCAGCCTCGACGATGTGCGCGGGCGTGGGGAAATCGGGCTCACCTGCTCCGAAGCCGATCACCGGGCGGCCGGCGGCCTTGAGGGCCTTGGCCTTGGCGTCGACGGCGAGGGTGGCGGACGGCGCGATGGCGCCGAGGCGGGCGGAGACGCGGCTGGAGGAGGTCATACGAGCATTGTTCCACGCGTGCGCGAGGGCCCGCACGCGAGCTTCGCCCCACCCCGGCAGCGCCCTCTTCCGGCAGCCCCGCCCGTCACCTTCCCGGTCGCCGGGCTGGAGTGCAGATGGTGGCGTTCGCGCCCGTCAGAACTCTCTGATGACGGGCTCGTGCGTCGAGGAGTTGTCCACAGAAGGCGCCTCGGAGGCCCGGCCGTGCCCTGAGCGCGGCAACGTAGACCCATGGAGGTCACCCAGGCGCTGCGAGCATGTGGGGGTGTGGCTCGCCTCCGTGACCTGGTGGCGCTCGGGTGCACGCGTCACGACGTCTCGGTCGCGCGTGGGGCAGGGGAGATCGTCGACGTCGCACGGGGACTGGTCTCGCTGCCGGGCACGGGTATCGAACGCCTCGCCGCGGCTCGGCTTCACGGCACGCTCACGTGCACCACCGCGCTCGGACAGCGCGGGGTTGCCGTCCTCCACTCTCCGCAGTTCACGTGTGTCGAGGTGGACCGCGCGAGCGGCGCGGCCAGCCGTCGGCCGGACGGCGTGCGCCTGCACTTCCGCACGGGCGCTCCCACGCCTCGCCGTGCCATGAGAGTAGCGCCGGTTCCCGAGGCGCTCGATGCTGCGGGGTCATGTCTCGATGAACGCGAGCACCTCGTGGCGGTCGACTCGGCACTCCACCAAGGCCTGGTCCGGCCAGACCAGATCGCCGCCTTCACCCGAGCGACGCGTCGTCGCCGCGAATGGCTCCTCGCCCATATGGATGGCCGGGCAGAGTCGCCGCCGGAAACCCTCGCCCGCCTCGACTTGGCACGCGCGGGCATTGCCGTCCATCCGCAGCGCTACGTCGAGGGCGTGGGACGCGTGGACCTCGTCGCCGGTGACCGTGCGGTGGT
This sequence comes from Demequina sp. NBRC 110051, assembly GCF_002090055.1. Taxonomy (GTDB): domain Bacteria; phylum Actinomycetota; class Actinomycetes; order Actinomycetales; family Demequinaceae; genus Demequina. The sequence goes on along the minus strand of NZ_BBRH01000015.1, from coordinate 147,816 downwards.
GGAGGTCGACGGCCGCCAGCATCACGATAACCCGGCGGCATTCCAGCGGGACCGATATCGTGACCGCGAGCTGTTGCGGCGCGGATACGTTGTCTTGCGGTTCACCTATCGCGATCTGTGTGGCGCCGCGCCGATCAGCGTGGCGGACGCCGTGCGTGCCGCTCTGGCTGCCGCCCGCACGCCCAGCCCGTCACCGCGCTGATTGCCGGGTGCGACTGCAGATTTCGGCGCACCGGCCCGTCAATGCGAGAATTGTCGGGCTGGACGGCTGGACGGCTGGAGGGCTGGACGGCTGGACGGCTCGATGTCTGGACAGCCGGGCGATGGATGCGCAGAGGTGCCCCGCACCCCGGGTTCGCTTTTCCGGGCGAGAACCCGTACCATTGCAGTTCGGCGATTGACGATCCCGATGATGACCCGCGCCCTGGCGCCGGCCCATCGCTCGGCAGTCAAGAAGCCAACGGAGGTCCCAACGCCTCCGGAGGGTAGTGGCGCAATTGGTAGCGCATCGGTCTCCAAAACCGACGGTTGGGGGTTCGAGTCCCTCCTACCCTGCTGGGCACGGCGAGAGTCGTGCACCCGTACACACCCCCGATTCCGAGCAAAGGACTTCCTGGTGAGCGAATCTGCCGTGACGGATTCCGGAGAGAGGGACCCGCGGCACGAAAGCCGCGAGGGCCTGAGCATCTTCGGACGCATCGCGCTGTTCGTCCGCCAGGTGATCTCCGAGCTCAAGCGGGTGGTGACCCCCACCCGCGAGGAACTGATCCGTTACATCTGGATCGTCCTGGGGTTCGTGGCCGTGATGATGCTGTTGGTCTTCGTGCTCGACCTCGGGTTCGGATCACTGTCCGCGTGGGTGTTCGGCGGCTAGGTGCCGCACAACGAAACTAGGAAGTGGTGACTCGTGAGTGACGACAAGCTCGACGCGGCCGGCGACAAGCTGGACGCCCTCGTAGCCGACATCGCCGAGGCGACCGACCGCGCCCAGGCGGCGGCGGACGCGCCCGTCGAAGAGGAGACCCCTGCGGTCGACGAGGCGCAGCTGTCCGACGCCCCCGAGGACACCCTCATCGACGACGACGACGACACCATCCCGTCCGACGACGACATCGAGGCTGCCGAAGAGGCCGCCGTCGAGCTCGAGGACGAGTCCGCCGAGGTTCCCGCCCCGGTCGACCCCATCGAGGAGTTCAAGGCTCAACTGCGCATGCAGGAGGGTGACTGGTACGTCATCCACAGCTACTCGGGTCACGAGAAGCGCGTGAAGCAGTCGATCGAGCACCGTCGCGAGAGCCTCCACCAGGAAGACTTCATCTTCCAGGTTGAGGTCCCGATGGAAGAGGTCGCCGAGATCAAGAACGGCCAGCGCAAGCTGGTCACCCGCGTCCGGATGCCCGGATACGTCCTGGTGCGCATGTACCTCACGGATGAGTCCTGGGGCACCGTGCGCAACACCCCCGGTGTGACGGGCTTCGTGGGTCACGCCCACCAGCCCGTGCCACTGACGCCCGACGAGGTGTACGCGATGCTCGCCCCCCAGGAGGGCGCCGACGCCACGTCCGAGGAGCCGACGCAGAGCAAGGCTGCGGCCGTCGAGGTTGACTTTGTGGTGGGCGAGTCCATCACCGTCATCGATGGCCCGTTCGCCACCCTGCCCGGCACCATCTCCGAGATCTCCGTGGAGTCCCAGAAGCTCCAGGTTCTCGTCTCCATCTTCGGCCGGGAGACCCCGGTCGAGCTGGCGTTCACGCAGGTCACCAAGATCTGACGCTGATCCCAGCACCCACGGCGGCAGCCAGCCGCCCCCAGCAACAGAAGGACCCGAAACATGGCAGCCCCTAAGAAGAAGGTCGCTGGTCTGATCAAGCTTCAGATCCAGGCCGGCGCCGCGAACCCCGCTCCGCCCGTTGGACCCGCGCTGGGTCAGCACGGCGTGAACATCATGGAGTTCTGCAAGGCCTACAACGCGGCCACCGAGTCGCAGCGTGGCAACGTGATTCCCGTGGAGATCACGGTCTACGAAGACCGTTCCTTCACGTTCATCACGAAGACCCCGCCGGCCGCAGAGCTCATCAAGAAGGCCGCAGGCGTCCCCAAGGGCTCCGGCACCCCGCACACCACCAAGGTCGGCACGCTGACCGAGGCCCAGGTGCGCGAGATCGCCGAGCAGAAGATGGCCGACCTCAACGCCAACGACATCGACGCCGCTGCGAAGATCATCGCCGGCACCGCCCGCTCCATGGGCATCACGGTCTCCTAAAGACCGCAAGAAACATCAGTGGGAGGGGTCGCGCTGACCCGCCACCACGACTGCAAAGGAAGAAGCAGATGACCAAGCGCTCCAAGGCTTACCGCGACGCAGCTCAGCTCGTCGACCGTAGCCAGCTCTACACCCCGCTCGAGGCCGTGCGCCTCGCGCAGAAGACTGCCTCGAAGAACACCGACTCGACCATCGACGTCGTGTTCAAGCTGGGCGTCGACCCCCGTCACGCGGACCAGGCCGTCCGTTCGACCACCATCCTGCCTCACGGCACCGGCAAGACCGCTCGGGTCCTGGTCTTCGCCAACGGTGACAAGGCAGAAGCCGCACGTGAGGCCGGTGCCGACATCGTCGGCGGCGACGAGCTCATCGACGAGGTTCAGGGCGGACGCCAGGACTTCGACGCTGTGGTCGCCACGCCCGACCTCATGGGCAAGGTCGGCCGCCTCGGCCGCGTGCTCGGCCCCCGTGGCCTCATGCCGAACCCCAAGACCGGCACCGTGACGATGGACGTGGCCAAGGCCGTGTCCGACATCAAGGGCGGAAAGATCGAGTTCCGCGTCGACAAGCACGCCAACCTTCACTCGGTGATCGGTAAGGCGTCGTTCGGCGACGAGAAGCTGCTCGAGAACTTCCAGGCCGTTCTCGACGAGGTCCAGCGTGTGAAGCCGTCCGCCTCGAAGGGCCGCTACATCATCAAGGCCGCGATCTCCGCGACCCAGGGCCCCGGCATCCCCGTCGACGCCCTCGCCAAGATCGAGAAGTAGAGCAGGCACACCAGACGCACTCGCGCGAGGCCCGGTGACCCCGGACTGAGCGTCAGAGAGCACGCGACCGCCCTCGCCCCCCACCGGGGACCTGGCGCGTCGCCCGGCCCGGCTGGCCGTCCCACTGGACGGACAGCCGGGTCATCTCCTTTTGGGCGGCCGATGCGACGGCTGGCCTTCGTACGAAGCCCAGCCACGGCATCGGCCGCCTCAAGGAGACACCACTCGAAAAGTGGTGTAAGATTTTCAACGCCCAAGACCGCCGGTTGTCAGGAAAGCGCAAGCGATCCCGACCGAAGTCCCGCAACAGCGGAGGCCAGCGCAGGTGAACTGAGAAGCGTCATATGACGCAGCCCAGCCCCGCCTGCGCGGGGCTTTTCTGTTGTCCGGGGTAGGCCGTCTCCGCAAGGAGGCGCCGACGGTCACCCGAAGGAAGGACACCCCATGGCGACGCCAGACAAGGTGGCAGCAGTCAAGGAGCTCGCGGACCAGTTCCGTGACGCCTCGGCTGTCGTTGTCACCGAGTACCGCGGCCTTTCGGTGCCGCAGCTCGCTGAGCTGCGCACCAAGCTCCGCGGCGCCGCGACCTACGTGGTCGCGAAGAACACTCTGACGGCGCTCGCGGCCAAGGATGCCGGCGTGGAAGGTCTCGACGACCTCTTCGTTGGTCCCACGGCCATTGCATTCATCACCGGTGACCCGGTGGAGGCTGCAAAGGGTCTGAAGGGTTTTGCCAAGGAGAACGACAAGCTCGTCATCAAGGGCGGCGTTCTCGAAGGCAACGTGCTCTCCGCTGAGGAGATCAACAAGCTCGCAGACCTCGAGTCCCGTGAAGTGCTGCTCGCGAAGGCGGCGGGTGCCATGCAGGCCTCGCTCGTCAACGCCGCATACATGTTCCAGGCACCGCTGTCCAAGGCAGCGCGCGCCGTCGACGCCCTGCGTGCCAAGCAGGGAGACGCGGCCTAAGGGCCGCTACCCCCATCTCCACCCTCTGCTCTCACGCAGCAAAAAGTTAGGAAACCATCATGGCTAAGCTCACCACCGAAGAGCTCATCGAGCAGTTCAAGGAGCTCTCGCTCATCGAGCTGTCGGAGTTCGTGAAGGCGTTCGAGGAGACCTTCGACGTCACCGCCGCCGCCCCCGCCGCCGTTGCCGTGGCCGCCGCCCCCGCGGGCGAGGCCGAGGCCGTTGAGGAGAAGGACGAGTTCGACGTCATCCTCACCGCCGTTGGCGACAAGAAGATCCAGGTCATCAAGGAGGTGCGCGCACTCACGTCGCTCGGCCTCGGCGAGGCCAAGGCGCTCGTGGACGAGGCCCCCAAGGCCGTCCTCGAGGGCGCCAAGAAGGAAGACGCGGAGAAGGCGAAGGAACAGCTCGAGGCTGCCGGCGCCACCGTCGAGCTCAAGTAAGCTCACCCCTTTTTGCACGCGGGCCGGGTCTCCCTTCGGGGAGGCCCGGCCTTCGTCGTTTTCCCCACGGCCGATGCCGTGGCCGGGTCCCGCGTGGGTGGCTGCCCGGGCGCGGTGACGGGGGAGAAGCGAGGTCGTTGGTACGCTCGTACGCAGCGAAAGCGTTCCGGAGCCGTTGCGATGTGGCAACGCCCGGCGAGTCGGCTTGCGCCATTGGACATTTTGTTTGGCGGCGAGTACGCTCTTGCTTTGCGCTGTCTATTGCCCTGCCCTCAGATGCCTACCCGGCGCGCCACCGCTCCATAGCGGTTTGGCCCCGGGATCCGGTGGAGCTGCGGCTTGTGACTCGCGACACGCACGCTACAAAAAGGGAAGGACCCGCCCTTGGCTGCTTCGCGCACCCCCTCGGCTACCTCCATCGCTAACCGTTCCGCGTCCCCCCGTATTTCGTTCGCCTCGATCGCCGAGCCGATCGAGGTCCCGAACCTCCTGGGGATCCAGACCGAGAGCTTCGACTGGCTCATCGGCAACGAGACGTGGAAGGGCCGCGTGGCCGCGGCTCAGAAGGACGGCCGCGATGACGTCCCGGAGATCGCCGGTCTGCAGGAGGTCTTCGAAGAGATCTCGCCGATCGAGGACTTCGGTCAGACCATGTCCCTCAGCTTCTCGGACCCGTACTTCGAGGAGCCCCGCAACACTCCCGAGGAGTGCAAGGAGAAGGACTTCACGTACGCCGCTCAGCTGTTCGTCACTGCTGAGTTCATGAACAACACCACGGGCGAGATCAAGTCCCAGACGGTGTTCATGGGCGACTTCCCGCTCATGACCCCCAAGGGCACGTTCATCGTCAACGGCACCGAGCGCGTCGTCGTGTCGCAGCTGGTCCGTTCGCCCGGCGTGTACTTCGAGCGCACCGCCGACAAGACGTCGGACAAGGACATCTTCACCGCGAAGGTCATCCCCTCGCGTGGCGCCTGGCTCGAGTTCGAGATCGACAAGCGTGACGCCGTCGGCGTGCGCGTGGACCGCAAGCGCAAGCAGCCCGTCACCCTGTTCCTCAAGGCCCTCGGTATGTCCGACGAGGCCATCGCGTCGGAGTTCAAGGACTTCCCCGCGCTGCTCGACACCCTCGAGAAGGACACCGTCCACTCGCAGGAAGAGGCGCTCGTCGACCTCTACCGCAAGCTCCGTCCGGGCGAGCCGCCCACGGTCGAGGCCGGTCAGAACCTGCTGGACAACTTCTACTTCAACCCCAAGCGCTACGACCTTGCCAAGGTGGGCCGCTTCAAGCTGAACAAGAAGCTCAAGGTCGGCAAGGCCCTCGGCGACTCGGTGCTGTCGCTCGACGACATCGTCGCCACCGTCAAGTACACGCTCGCCGCGCACGCCGGTCACGCCACCTTCGAGTCGCTCGCGGGCGAGGTCGAGGTCGAGACCGACGACATCGACCACTTCGGCAACCGTCGCATCCGCGCCGTGGGCGAGCTGGTCCAGAACCAGATCCGCACAGGCCTGTCGCGCATGGAGCGCGTGGTGCGCGAGCGCATGACGACTCAGGACGTCGAGGCAATCACGCCCCAGACCCTGATCAACACGCGCCCCGTCGTGGCCGCGATCCGTGAGTTCTTCGGCACCTCGCAGCTGTCGCAGTTCATGGACCAGAACAACCCGCTGGCCGGCCTGACGAACAAGCGTCGTCTGTCTGCGCTGGGCCCGGGTGGTCTGTCCCGTGACCGTGCCGGCATGGAGGTCCGTGACGTTCACCCGTCGCACTACGGCCGCATGTGCCCCATCGAGACCCCTGAAGGCCCGAACATTGGCCTGATCGGCGCGCTCGCGACCTACGGTCGCGTGAACCCGCTCGGCTTCGTCGAGACCCCGTACCGCAAGGTCATCAAGGGTCAGGTCTCGGACAAGATCGACTACCTGACCGCGGACGACGAGGACCACTACGTCATCGCGCAGGCCAACGCGGCCCTTGACGACGACAACTCGTTCGCCGAGGAGCGCGTCCTGGTCCGCTCGAAGGGTGGCGAGGTCGAGTTCGTGCCGCGCGACGCCGTGGACTACATGGACGTCTCGCCGCGCCAGATGGTGTCGGTTGCGACCGCGCTGATCCCGTTCCTCGAGCACGACGACGCGAACCGCGCCCTCATGGGTGCGAACATGCAGCGTCAGGCCGTGCCGCTGGTGCGTGCCGACGCCCCGCTCGTGGGTACCGGCATGGAGCGCCGCGCGGCGGTTGACGCCGGTGACGTGGTCGTCGCGACCAAGGCCGGTGTGGTCACCGAGGTCAGCGCCGAGCTGATCACCGTCGCCAACGACGACGGCACCACGGGCTCGTACCGTGCGGCCAAGTTCCAGCGCTCGAACCAGGGCACCAACTACAACCAGCGCGTGCTGGTGGACGAGGGTGACCAGGTTGTCCCCGGCTCCGTCCTCGCGGACGGCCCGTCGACCGACGAGGGCGAGCTGTCGCTCGGCCGCAACCTCCTCGTCGCGTTCATGTGCTGGGAGGGTCACAACTACGAGGACGCGATCATCCTCTCGCAGCGCATCGTGCAGGACGACGACCTCACCTCGATCCACATCGAGGAGCACGAGGTTGACGCCCGCGACACGAAGCTCGGTCCCGAGGAGATCACCCGCGACATCCCCAACGCCTCCGAGGAGGTGCTGGCCGATCTCGACGAGCGCGGCATCATCCGCATCGGCGCCGAGGTCCGTGCGGGCGACATCCTGGTCGGTAAGGTCACCCCGAAGGGTGAGACCGAGCTGACCCCCGAGGAGCGCCTGCTGCGCGCGATCTTCGGCGAGAAGGCCCGCGAGGTGCGCGACACGTCGCTCAAGGTTCCCCACGGCGAGTCCGGCACCGTCATCGGTGTGCGCGTGTTCACCGAGGAGGACGGCGACGACCTGCCCGCAGGCGTGAACCAGCTGGTGCGCGTCTACATTGCTCAGCGCCGCAAGATCTCCGAGGGTGACAAGCTCGCCGGTCGTCACGGCAACAAGGGCGTCATCTCGACGATCCTGCCCGTCGAGGACATGCCGTTCCTCGAGGACGGCACTCCCGTCGACGTGATCCTGAACCCGCTGGGCGTGCCCGGCCGCATGAACGTCGGTCAGGTCCTCGAGACCCACACCGGCTGGGTGGCCAAGCACGGCTGGGACGCGACGGAGTCGACCGAGGAGTGGGCCAAGAAGCTGCCCGAGGCCGCCAAGAAGTCGGCCCCCGGCACGCCTGTGGCGACCCCGGTGTTCGATGGTCTCGAGGAGAACACGCTCATCAACCTCCGCACGGTCATCAACCCCAACCGCGACGGCGACCGCCTGGTCGACGAGAACGGCAAGGCGCGACTGTTCGACGGCCGTACCGGTGAGCCGTTCCCCGAGCCCGTGGCCGTGGGTTACAAGTACATCCTGAAGCTCCACCACCTGGTCGACGACAAGATCCACGCGCGTTCGACCGGTCCGTACTCGATGATCACCCAGCAGCCGCTCGGCGGTAAGGCCCAGTTCGGTGGCCAGCGCTTCGGTGAGATGGAGGTGTGGGCCCTCGAGGCATACGGCGCCGCCTACGCGCTGCAGGAGCTGCTCACCATCAAGTCGGACGACGTCGTCGGCCGCGTGAAGGTGTACGAGGCCATCGTCAAGGGCCAGAACATCCCCGACCCGGGCCTGCCCGAGTCGTTCCGGGTGCTCATGAAGGAGATGCAGTCCCTGTGCCTGAACGTCGAGGTCCTGAACCAGGAGGGTCAGGTCATCGAGATGCGCGACAACGAGGATGACGCGTACCAGGCTGCCGAGTCGCTCGGTATCTCCCTGTCCAGCCGCCCGGACGCCTCCAGCGTCGACGAGATCTGAGAGAAGGAACCTGAATGTTCGACGTGAACGAATTCGGCGACCTGCGCATCGGCCTGGCGACCGCGGAAGAGATCCGCAACTGGTCGCACGGCGAGGTGAAGAAGCCCGAGACGATCAACTACCGCACGCTCAAGCCTGAAAAGGACGGCCTGTTCTGCGAGAAGATCTTCGGCCCTACCCGTGACTGGGAGTGTGGCTGTGGCAAGTACAAGCGCGTGCGCTACCGCGGCATCGTCTGTGAGCGCTGCGGCGTCGAGGTGACCCGCTCGCGCGTGCGCCGTGAGCGCATGGGCCACATCGAGCTGGCCGCCCCCGTGACCCACATCTGGTACTTCAAGGGTGTGCCGTCGCGACTGGGCTACCTGCTCGACCTCGCGCCCAAGGACCTGGAGAAGGTCATCTACTTCGCGGCCTACATGGTCACCGAGGTGGACGAGGAGGCGCGTCACCGCGACCTGCCCGAGCTGCGCAACGAGATCGAGAACGAGAAGAAGTACCTCGCGAACCAGCGCGACGTGGACATCAACAACCGCGCCGAGAAGCTGGAGAAGGACCTCGCCGAGCTCGAGGCCGAGGGTGCCAAGGCCGACGTGAAGCGCAAGGTCAAGGACGGCGCGGAGCGCGAGATGGCGACGCTGCGCAAGCGCGCGGACGCCGAGATCGACCGCCTCGACCAGGTCTTCGACCGCTTCACCGGACTCAAGGTCCAGGACCTTGAGGGCGACGAGCTGCTCTACCGCGAGCTGCAGCGCCGCTACGGCCCCTACTTCAAGGGCTCGATGGGTGCCGAGGCCATTCAGAAGCGTCTCGAGGACTTCGACCTCGAGGCCGAGGCCGAGAACCTGCGCGACATCATCGCCAACGGCAAGGGCCAGCGCAAGACCCGCGCGCTCAAGCGCCTCAAGGTGGTCAACGCGTTCCTCACGACCACCAACAGCCCCACGGGCATGGTGCTGAACGCCGTTCCGGTCATCCCGCCGGACCTGCGTCCGATGGTGCAGCTGGACGGTGGCCGCTTCGCGACCTCCGACCTCAACGACCTGTACCGTCGCGTGATCAACCGCAACAACCGCCTCAAGCGACTGATGGACCTGGGTGCGCCCGACATCATCGTGAACAACGAGAAGCGCATGCTTCAGGAGGCCGTCGACGCGCTGTTCGACAACGGCCGTCGTGGTCGCCCTGTCACGGGCCCCGGCAACCGCCCCCTCAAGTCCATCTCGGACATGCTGAAGGGTAAGCAGGGTCGTTTCCGTCAGAACCTGCTGGGCAAGCGCGTCGACTACTCGGGCCGTTCGGTCATCGTTGTCGGCCCCCAGCTGAAGCTGCACCAGTGTGGTCTGCCCAAGCAGATGGCGCTCGAGCTGTTCAAGCCGTTCGTGATGAAGCGTCTCGTGGAGCTCAACCACGCGCAGAACATCAAGTCGGCCAAGCGCATGGTCGAGCGTTCGCGCCCCGAGGTCTGGGACGTGCTGGAAGAGGTCATCACCGAGCACCCCGTGCTGCTCAACCGTGCCCCCACCCTGCACCGCCTGGGTATCCAGGCGTTCGAGCCCCAGCTGGTCGAGGGCAAGGCCATCCACCTGCACCCGCTCGTCTGCGGCGCGTTCAACGCCGACTTCGACGGTGACCAGATGGCCGTGCACCTGCCCCTGTCGGCAGAGGCGCAGGCCGAGGCCCGTGTGCTGATGCTCTCGAGCAACAACATCCTCAAGCCGTCGGACGGCCGCCCGGTGACCATGCCCTCGCAGGACATGATCATCGGTCTGTACCACCTGTCGCTGCTGAAGGACGACGTCAAGGGCGAGGGCCTGGCCTTTACCTCGACGTCCGAGGCGCGCATGGCGTTCGACGCGGGCGAGATCGACCTCAACGCGCTCATCAAGCTGCGCGTCGATGGCGACACCGTCCCGCCGGTGGGCTTCGAGCTGCCCGAGGGTTACGAGGCCGGACAGCCGTTCGTCCTCGAGACCACGCTGGGCCGCGCGCTGTTCAACGAGACGCTGCCCGTGTCCTACCCGTACGTGAACCGCAACGTCGACAAGAAGGTGCTGGGCGACATCGTCAACACCCTTGCCGAGCGTTACCCCAAGGTCGAGGTCGCGGAGTCGCTGGACGCCCTCAAGGCGGCCGGCTTCCACTGGGCCACGCGCTCGGGTGTCACGATCGGTATCGGCGACGTGGCGATGCCCTCGCAGAAGCAGGCGATCCTGGAGCGTTACGAGGCTCAGGCGGAGAAGGTCCAGGTCCAGTATGAGACCGGTCTGATCACCGACGACGAGCGCCGTCAGGAGCTCATCGAGATCTGGACCCAGGCCACCAACGAGGTCGACCGTGCCATGCGTGAGTCGTTCCCCAAGCACAACACCGTCCACACCATGGTCGGTTCCGGTGCGCGTGGTAACTGGATGCAGGTCCGTCAGATCGCGGGTATGCGAGGCCTCGTGGCCAACCCGAAGGGTGAGATCATCCCGCGTCCGATCAAGTCGAACTACCGCGAGGGCCTGTCGGTCCTCGAGTACTTCATCGCGACCCACGGTGCCCGTAAGGGTCTGGCCGACACCGCGCTGCGTACCGCCGACTCGGGTTACCTGACCCGTCGTCTGGTGGACGTGTCGCAGGACGTCATCGTGCGCGAGGAGGACTGCGGCACCGAGCGCGGCCTGGCGATGCCCATCGTCGAGACCACCGCGACCGGTGAGACGGTCAAGCACGAGCGCGTGGAGACCTCGGTCTTTGCCCGCACGCTCGCGACCGACGTGCTCGACGCCGACGGCAACGTGGTGGGTCAGGCCGGCGCCGACATCGGCGACGTGCTGATCGACAACCTCATCGGCCACGGCATCACCGAGGTCAAGGTCCGTTCGGTCCTCACCTGTGAGTCCGCCGTCGGTACCTGCGCCAAGTGCTACGGCCGCTCGCTCGCGACCCGTGAGCTCGTCGACATCGGCGAGGCCGTCGGTATCGTCGCGGCGCAGTCGATCGGTGAGCCCGGTACCCAGCTGACGATGCGTACGTTCCACACCGGTGGTGTGGCGTCCGCGGATGACATCACGCAGGGTCTGCCGCGTGTCCAGGAGCTCTTCGAGGCCCGTACCCCCAAGGGTGAGGCCCCGATCTCCGAGGTCGCCGGCACGCTCAAGGTCGACGACTCGGAGGCCACGCGCCGCCTGGTCGTGACGCCCGACAACGGCGACGAGCCGTTCGAGTACCCCGTCACCAAGCGTTCGCGCCTCCTGGTTCAGGACGGCGAGCACGTCGAGGTGGGCCAGCAGCTGGTCGCCGGTGCGGTGGACCCGAAGAGCGTCCTGCGCATCCTCGGTCCCCGTGCCACGCAGAAGCACCTGGTCGACGAGGTACAGAACGTGTACCGCTCGCAGGGTGTGGAGATCCACGACAAGCACATCGAGGTCATCGTGCGCCAGATGCTGCGTCGCGTGACCGTGCTGGACTCGGGCGACTCCCCGCTGCTGCCGGGAGAGCTGGCCGAGCGTGCGCGCTTCGAGAAGGCCAACCGTGAGACCGTGACGAAGGGCGGCAAGCCGGCATCGGCCCGTCCCGAGCTCATGGGTATCACCAAGGCGTCGCTCGCGACCGAGTCGTGGCTGTCGGCGGCCTCCTTCCAGGAGACCACGCGCGTCCTCACCGAGGCCGCGATGTCCGGCAAGTCCGACCCGCTGGTCGGCCTCAAGGAGAACGTCATCCTCGGAAAGCTGATCCCCGCCGGTACCGGTCTGCACCAGTACCGCACGGCGACGGTCGAGCCGACCGAGGAGGCCAAGGCCAACCTGTTCCCGACCTTCGGGTACGAGGAGTGGGACGGCCAGTTCTTCTCGGAGGGCACCGGCGAGGCCGTGCCGCTCGAGGAGTTCGACCTCCCGCGCGACTAAGCGCCTGACGCATCAGGGCCCGGTCACTCTTCGGGGTGGCCGGGCCCTCGTGCGTGTTCCTGGCTGCACCCCACGGCCCCCGCGGTGTCACGACGACGGCCGATGCGGACGTCACCATCCGCTTGTGGCGCACCTCATACCCACCCGGCCACCGCATCGTCCCTGCTAAGCACGCAGGAGTCGGATCTCTCATAGCAGCGCCACGGCTTCTGTTCGCGCATACCGCTCGGCGTGTCTACAATAGATGGGGCCGATCCGGCCGCACGGGTGTCGCCACCCACACGAGGGCTCGACGGCCCAGGCTTTGACGCCTACGCGTACGGCGAGTATTGTTGATACTCGTGCCCGCGACGTCGGGCCCCTATGCGTGCCCTTCCGGGTGCCGCAAGTAGAAGGTGCGACACGCCCGGGCGCGGGGGTCGGACCACCACGAGTTTCGTCCACCGATCAAACGGAGAAGTAGTGCCTACGATTCAGCAGCTGGTTCGAAAGGGCCGGCACCCTAAGGCCAGCAAGACCAAGACGCCGGCCCTGAAGTCCAGCCCCCAGCGTCGTGGAGTGTGCACCCGCGTGTACACCACCACGCCGAAGAAGCCGAACTCGGCACTGCGCAAGGTCGCCCGTGTGCGCCTGTCCAGCGGCATCGAGGTCACCGCGTACATCCCCGGTGAGGGCCACAACCTGCAGGAGCACTCGATCGTGCTCGTCCGCGGTGGTCGTGTGAAGGACCTCCCCGGTGTGCGCTACAAGATCGTCCGCGGCTCGCTCGACACCCAGGGTGTCAAGGGCCGCCAGCAGGCTCGCAGCCGTTACGGCGCGAAGAGGGAGAAGAAGTAATGCCTCGCAAGGGACCGGCCCCTAAGCGGCCCATCATCAACGACCCCGTTCACGGCGCCCCGATCGTCACGCAGCTCATCAACAAGGTGCTGCTCGACGGCAAGAAGTCGACCGCTGAGGCGATCGTCTACGGTGCCCTCGAGGGTGTCGCGGAGAAGTCCGGCCAGGACGCCGTGACCGTGCTCAAGCGTGCGCTCGACAACATCCGTCCCGCCCTTGAGGTCCGCAGCCGCCGCGTCGGTGGCGCGACCTACCAGGTGCCGGTCGACGTGCGTCCGACCCGCTCGACCACGCTCGCGCTGCGCTGGCTCGTCGACTTCTCGCGCGCTCGCCGTGAGAAGACCATGACCGAGCGTCTGATGAACGAGATCCTCGACGCCTCGAACGGCCTCGGCGCCGCTGTCAAGCGTCGCGAGGACATGCACAAGATGGCCGAGTCGAACAAGGCGTTCGCGCACTACCGCTGGTAGTCGCTGCCCTGTTCTGACGGACAACCCAAGGAGAACCACTCGTGGCACAGGACGTGCTCACGGACCTCACCAAGGTCCGCAACATCGGCATCATGGCGCACATCGACGCCGGCAAGACCACCACCACCGAGCGCATCCTGTTCTACACGGGTGTGAACCACAAGATCGGTGAGACCCACGAAGGTGCGTCGACGACTGACTGGATGGAGCAGGAGCAGGAGCGCGGCATCACCATCACCTCCGCCGCGGTGACCTGCTTCTGGGATAAGCACCAGATCAACATCATCGACACCCCCGGTCACGTGGACTTCACCGTCGAGGTCGAGCGCTCGCTGCGCGTCCTCGACGGCGCGGTCGCGGTCTTCGACGCGAAGGAGGGCGTGGAGCCCCAGTCGGAGAACGTCTGGCGTCAGGCCGACAAGTACGACGTCCCCCGCATCTGCTTCGTCAACAAGATGGACAAGCTGGGCGCGGACTTCTACTTCACGGTCGACACGATCGTGAAGCGCCTCGGTGCCAAGCCGCTCGTCATCCAGCTCCCCATTGGCTCGGAGAACGACTTCGTCGGCATCGTCGACCTCGTCGAGATGAATGCCAAGGTGTGGCCCGGCGACGCCAAGGGCGACGTGACTATGGGTGCGACCTACGAGACCACCGAGATCCCCGCGGACCTCAAGGACAAGGCCGAGCAGTACCGCGCCGAGCTCCTCGAGACCGTCGCGGAGTCGGATGAGGCTCTCCTCGAGAAGTACCTGGGTGGCGAGGACCTCACCACCGCCGAGATCAAGGCCGCGATCCGCAAGATGACGGTCGCCTCGGAGCTGTACCCGGTCCTGTGTGGCTCGGCGTACAAGAACCGTGGCGTGCAGCCCATGCTCGACGCGGTCATCGACTACCTGCCCGGCCCGGCCGACGTGCCCGCCATCAAGGGTGTCGACGCCAAGGACGAGTCCATCGAGATCGAGCGCCACGCCGACGCCAACGAGCCGTTCGCGGCCCTCGCGTTCAAGGTCGTATCGCACCCCTTCTTCGGCCGTCTCACCTATGTGCGCGTCTACTCCGGTCACCTCGAGACCGGTGCCCAGGTCATCAACTCGACCAAGGGCAAGAAGGAGCGCATCGGCAAGCTCTTCCAGATGCACGCCAACAAGGAGAACCCTGTTGACAGCATCTCGGCGGGTCACATCTACGCCGTGATCGGTCTGAAGGACACCACGACGGGTGACACGCTGTGCAACCCGGACCACCAGGTTGTCCTCGAGTCGATGACGTTCCCCGAGCCCGTGATCGACGTGGCCATCGAGCCCAAGACCAAGGGTGACCAGGAGAAGCTGTCGACGGCCATCCAGAAGCTCGCCGAGGAGGACCCCACCTTCCGCGTGCGCCTGGACGAGGAGACCGGCCAGACCGTCATCGGCGGTATGGGCGAGCTGCACCTCGACATCCTTGTGGACCGCATGCGTCGCGAGTTCAAGGTCGACGCCAACGTCGGTAAGCCCCAGGTGGCCTACCGCGAGACCATCCGCAAGACGGTCGACAAGTACGACTACACGCACAAGAAGCAGACCGGTGGTTCCGGCCAGTTCGCGAAGGTCCAGATCCGTCTGGAGCCGCTCGAGGCCGATGCCGAGGTGCTGTACGAGTTCGACAACGCCGTGACCGGTGGTCGCGTGCCGCGCGAGTACATCCCGTCGGTCGACGCTGGTATCCAGTCCGCGATGGAACTGGGCATCCAGGCCGGTTACCCGGTCGTGGGCGTCAAGGCCACGCTGCTGGACGGTGCCTACCACGACGTCGACTCCTCGGAGATGGCGTTCAAGATCGCGGGCTCGATGGCCTTCAAGGAGGCCGCGCGCCTCGCGAAGCCCGTCCTGCTCGAGCCGATGTTCGCCGTTGAGGTCCGTACTCCCGAGGAGTACATGGGTGACGTCATTGGTGACATCAACTCGCGTCGCGGACAGATCCGCCAGATGTCGGACGCGTCCGGCGTCAAGGTGGTCGACGCGCTCGTGCCGCTGTCGGAGATGTTCGGTTACGTCGGCGACCTGCGGTCGAAGACGTCCGGTCGCGCCGTCTACTCGATGGTGTTCGACAGCTACGCGGAGGTCCCGAAGGCCGTGGCCGACGAGATCATCGCGAAGACCCGGGGCGAGTAACCCCACCGGTTGAAAATCAGCAACAATAACGACCAGTAGGGATCTGCCCCGGATGGCTTCGAGCCCCGCCAGGGATTAGCATCTTTACCTCAGTCTCACTAATCAGGAGGAATACCTCATGGCTAAGGCCAAGTTCGAGCGGACCAAGGACCACGTCAACATCGGCACCATTGGTCACGTTGACCACGGTAAGACGACGCTGACCGCTGCCATCTCGAAGGTGCTGCACGACAAGTACCCCGACCTCAACCCCTTCACGCCTTTCGAGGACATCGACAAGGCCCCCGAGGAGCGCGAGCGCGGTATCACGATCAACATCGCGCACATCGAGTACGAGACCGAGAAGCGCCACTACGCGCACGTCGACGCTCCGGGTCACGCCGACTACATCAAGAACATGATCACCGGTGCGGCTCAGATGGACGGCGCGATCCTCGTGGTCGCCGCCACCGACGGTCCGATGGCCCAGACGCGTGAGCACGTGCTGCTCGCCAAGCAGGTCGGCGTTCCCTACCTGCTGGTCGCGCTGAACAAGTCCGACATGGTCGACGATGAGGAGATCCTCGAGCTCGTCGAGGTCGAGGTCCGTGACCTCCTGTCCTCGCAGGGCTTCGACGGCGACAACGCTCCCGTCATCCAGGTCTCGGCGCTGAAGGCCCTCGAGGGCGACCCCGAGTGGGTTGCCAAGGTCGAGGCACTCATGGACGCGGTGGACGAGAACGTCCCCACCCCCGAGCGTGACATGGACAAGCCCTTCCTCATGCCGATCGAGGACGTCTTCACCATCACCGGTCGTGGCACCGTCGTCACCGGTAAGGTCGAGCGCGGCAAGCTCGCGATCAACTCCGAGGTCGAGATCCTCGGTATCCGTGAGCCCCAGAAGACCACGGTCACCGGTATCGAGATGTTCCACAAGCAGATGGACGAGGCCTGGGCCGGCGAGAACTGCGGTCTGCTGCTTCGCGGCACCAAGCGTGAGGACGTCGAGCGTGGACAGGTCATCGTCCAGCCCGGCACCACCACGCCGCACACCCAGTTCGAGGGTCGCTGCTACATCCTGAACAAGGACGAGGGTGGCCGCCACAACCCGTTCTACACGAACTACCGTCCGCAGTTCTACATCCGCACCACTGACGTGACCGGCGTCATCACGCTGCCCGAGGGCACCGAGATGGTCATGCCCGGTGACACCACCGACATGTCGGTTGAGCTCATCCAGCCCATCGCCCTCGAAGAGGGTCAGGGCTTCGCGATTCGTGAGGGTGGCCGCACCGTCGGTTCAGGCACCGTCACCAAGATCGTCAAGTAAGGATCTTTTCCTTCGCGACTGCGGGGGCTCGGCTTCGGCCGGGCCCCCGCTTTTGCATTCCCCACGGCCGATGCCGTGGCTGGCTTGGCGCTCAAGCCTCCGGTGCTAGCGTGACCGGGTGAAAGGTATCCCGAGTTCCGTCGAGCGCATCGGCCGTTCCCTCGCCGTGTGGGATCCGTACGCCGACGTGGCGCACGCTCACTTGTTGACGGGGTCGGGACGCTCGGGTACCACGTGGTTGCTCGAGGCGTACGCACGCGCGGGACGCCTGCGCCCGATCTTCGAGCCGTTCCGCCCCGATCTCGACGCCCGCTTCGAGGGCCTCAGACCGGGCCGGTACGTTCCGGTCGACGCACCCCACCTGCCGGGAGAGCGGGGTGTTCATGAGGTCTTGACGGGCAAGTACCGCTACCCGTGGACGGATCAGGAGGCCACCCTCAATCCGTTCGTCCCGATGCGGGGCAGGCTGGTCAAGGAGATCAGGGGCACGACCTGGGCGGGCTGGATTGCCCGGCGTTATCCCGAACTGACGGTGCTCCACGTCATGCGTCACCCGTTGGCGTCGCTGAGTTCACAGAGTGTGCTCGGCTGGTCGCCCGAACGCTTCGCTTACATGCTGAGCCAGGATGCCTTGGTGGACGGGCTCCTGGGCGACTTGCCCGTGCGGGACCTGGACACCGCCGATCAGGTCAGCGCCTTGGTGGGACGCTGGGCGGTGGAGAACGTCGTGGCCGCGCGCACGTACGGCGGCGCTCGCTCCACCCTGATCAGCTACGACGTGGCGGTCGAGGATCCGTCCGAGCTCCACGCCGGCGCCGTCGCCATGGGCATCGACCCCGGTGCCCTGGCTGACCTGTCCCGTCCCTCACGGATGACCCACTCCAAGGGAGCGAATGCCCACGCGGGCGGCAACCGACGGGCATGGGTCGACCGTATCGACGCCGACACACGGACGAAGGCCACCGCGGTGCTGGAGGCGTTCGGGCTGCGCGACCCGTTTGGCGACGACGGCGCTGTCGACGCTGCGGCGCTGCGCGCCTGGTGGGATTCTCAGGCCGCCTGAGTCACGTCCATTCGCCGGCTGCCTCGACCGGCACGACCGCGATCGCGACATCGTCGCCCGTGACGGTGGCGGTGGCGCGTGCCACCTCAAGCCCGGCGGCGAGCCTACCCTGGGCGGCCTGAAGCGTGGCCGCCGTCTGTCCGGGGGCGAGGAGGGCGTGGGCGACGACGGTGCCGGCAGACTCGGTCAGCCCCACGAGCGTGAGACCCGCGTAGGTGTAATGGTCGTCGACAAACTCACCGAGCCCGGCATTGACGCACGCATCGTCCCAGCGCCACACCAGGTTGCGGGCGAACGTCCACGTCTGGCCAGGCGAGACGTCGATCGGCACCGGCGGTGGCTCCATGGGACGCCACGGGGACAGGCGGGACCCTCGTAGTCGCCACGACAAGCCGGCGACGCCGACGGCGAGTGCGACACCGAGCACCGGAATCTTCCAGGTGACCAGCCCCAGCACGGCGACCGTCGCCACGCCGACGGCGACCGGACGGCGGTAGGCGAGGACGGCATCGGCCGTGGAGGCCGCCGAACGCGGCCCAGCGACGGGGGTCTCAGCCACGTCAGTGACCTCCTCACGTCCCCAACGGGACGATGTGACGGATGCGAGATACCACGATAACCTGGATGGTCGCGGGAGCGGGGACCCTCGTGTTGCACGAGACCCCCGTATCTGGCACAATATTCAGGTTGCCTATTGCGGGCAGCCGCACACCTCACCCATGTGACCTTCGAGAAATCGAGAGCGCACGAGTCTGTCGAAGATAAGCGACACGCCCGAGCGCGGGGGTCGGTGGTTGGGGAGACCAAGTCGTCCGAGAGAAAAGGCAGACAACGCCATGGCGGGACAGAAGATCCGCATTCGGCTGAAGAGCTATGACCACGAGGTCATCGACTCCTCGGCCCGCAAGATCGTGGAGACGGTCACGCGCGCCGGCGCGTCGGTAGTGGGCCCCGTGCCGCTCCCGACGGAGAAGAACGTGTTCTGTGTGATCCGTTCGCCGCACAAGTACAAGGACTCCCGCGAGCACTTCGAGATGCGCACCCACAAGCGCCTCATCGACATCGTGGACCCGACGCCCAAGGCTGTCGACTCGCTCATGCGTCTCGACCTGCCCGCGGACGTCAACATCGAGATCAAGCTCTAATCCAGAGAAATAAGGACACAAGCACCATGACTACGACTTCCAATGCCCAGCGCACCACCCGTGCGCTGCTGGGTACGAAGCTGGGCATGACGCAGGTGTGGGACGACGAGGGCCGGGTTGTTCCCGTCACCGTCGTTCAGGTTGACACCAACGTCGTGACCCAGGTGCGCAATGCAGAGCGCGATGGCTACGAGGCCGTCCAGCTCGCGTTCGGCACTGTTGACCCCCGTCGCGTCACGAACCCGCTGAAGGGCCACTTCGAGGCTGCAGGCGTCACGCCGCGCCGCCACGTGGCCGAGGTTCGGACCGCTGACGCCGCCGACTACTCGCTGGGCCAGGAGCTCACCGCCGAGGTGTTCGAGGCAGGCCAGAAGGTCGACGTCACCGGCACCACCAAGGGAAAGGGCACCGCCGGTGTCATGAAGCGCCACGGATTCTCCGGTGTCGGCGCCTCCCACGGTGCGCACCGCAACCACCGCAAGCCCGGTTCGATCGGTGGCGCCTCGACGCCGTCGCGCGTCTTCCGTGGCCTCAAGATGGCCGGTCGCATGGGTAATGACCGCAAGACCGTCCAGAACCTCACCGTCCACTCGGTCGACGCCGAGAAGGGTCTGCTGCTCGTCAAGGGCGCGGTCCCCGGCAACAAGGGCGGGGTCGTCCTCATCCGCTCCGCCGTGAAGGGTGCGTGACACCATGGCTGAAACGCTGACTGTCGACGTGCTCGACGCCTCGGGCAAGAAGGCCGGCACCGCCGACCTGCCCGGCGAGGTGTTCGACGTCGTCACCAACGTCCCCCTGATCCACCAGGTCGTCGTCGCCCAGCGCGCCGCCGCCCGCCAGGGCACCCACGCCACCAAGACCCGCGGCGAAGTCGCGGGTGGTGGCAAGAAGCCCTACAAGCAGAAGGGCACCGGTCGTGCCCGTCAGGGCTCGATCCGCGCTCCCCAGTTCGCTGGTGGTGGCACGGTGCACGGCCCGCAGCCGCGCGACTACTCGCAGCGCACCCCCAAGAAGATGAAGGCCGCCGCCCTGCGCGGTGCCCTCTCCGACCGGGCCCGTGCCGGCCGCGTTCACGTCCTCGAGGGCGTCATCGCGGGCGAGACCCCCTCGACCAAGCAGGCCCTCGAGGCCGTCTCGAACCTCACCAACGGCCGTAGCGCCCTGGTCGTGCTCGAGCGCTCGGACGAGATCGCATTCAAGTCGCTGCGCAACGCGGCCTGGATCCACGTCATTCCGGTCGACCAGCTGAACACCTACGACGTCCTGGTGCACGACGACACCGTCTTCACCTCCGGCGCTCTCGAGGCGTTCCTGGCCGGCCCGGCCAAGGGCAAGTCGGCGACTGCGGTCGCCACCGAGTCCGAGGCGGAGGAGACCAAGTGAGCACCCTGAACAAGAACCCCCGCGACATCCTCATCCGTCCGATCGTGTCGGAGAAGAGCTACTCGCTCATGGACGAGGGTAAGTACACCTTCGAGGTCGACCCCCGGGCGAACAAGACCGAGATCAAGATCGCCGTTGAGCAGATCTTCAACGTCAAGGTTCTCTCGGTGAACACCATCAACCGCAAGGGCAAGACGCGCCGCACCCGCTTCGGGATGGGCAAGCGTAAGGACGTCAAGCGCGCGATCGTCACCGTCGGTGGCGGCGAGGCGCTCGACATCTTCTCGGGCCACGTGGGCTAGGTAAAGGACTCAAGCAACCATGGCTATTCGCAAGTACAAGCCGACGACGCCGGGCCGCCGTGGCTCGTCGGTCGCCGACTTCGTCGAGGTGACCCGTTCCACCCCCGAGAAGTCGCTGACCCGTCCGCTTCACAAGAAGGGCGGCCGTAACAACACCGGTCGCATCACCACCCGTCACCAGGGTGGCGGTCACAAGCGCGCCTACCGCGTGATCGACTTCCGTCGTCACGACAAGGACGGCGTTCCCGCCACCGTCGCGCACATCGAGTACGACCCCAACCGCACGGCGCGCATCGCGCTCCTGCACTACGCGGACGGCGAGAAGCGCTACATCATCGCGCCCGAGAAGCTGTCGCAGGGCACCGTTGTCGAGGCCGGCCCCGGCGCCGACATCAAGCCCGGCAACAACCTGCCGCTGCGCAACATCCCCGTGGGTACGGTCATCCACGCCATCGAGCTCAAGCCCGGTGGCGGCGCCAAGATCGCCCGCTCCGCGGGTGCCTCGGTGCAGCTCGTCGCCAAGGAGGGCCGCTTCGCGCAGCTGCGCATGCCCTCCGGTGAGATCCGCAACGTCGACGCGCGCTGCCGCGCGACCGTCGGCGAGGTGGGCAACGCCGAGCAGTCCAACATCAACTGGGGTAAGGCCGGCCGTATGCGCTGGAAGGGCAAGCGCCCGACCGTGCGTGGTGTCGTCATGAACCCGGTTGACCACCCGCACGGTGGTGGTGAGGGCAAGACTTCCGGTGGTCGCCACCCGGTCTCGCCGTGGGGCAAGCCCGAGGGCCGCACCCGCAAGCCGGGCAAGGAGTCCGACAAGCTCATCGTCCGCCGCCGTCGTACTGGCAAGAAGCGCTAAGGAGCCTGAAGAATGCCACGCAGTCTCAAGAAGGGCCCCTTCGTCGACGACCACCTGCAGAAGAAGGTGGACGCCCAGAACGATGCGGGTACCAAGAACGTCATCAAGACCTGGTCGCGCCGTAGCGTTATCACGCCGGACTTCCTGGGTCACACCTTTGCCGTGCACGACGGCCGCAAGCACGTCCCGGTGTTCGTCACCGAGTCGATGGTCGGTCACAAGCTGGGCGAGTTCGCCCCGACCCGCACGTTCAAGGGCCACGTGAAGGACGACCGCAAGGGCCGCCGCTAAGGCGCCCGAGCGTAGGTAAGAGGAGTTACTGATGGAAGCCAAGGCGCAGACGCGATACGTTCGCGTGACCGCCCAGAAGGCTCGCCGCGTCGTGAACCTGGTCCGCGGGATGAACGCAGTCGAGGCCATCGCCTCGCTGAAGTTCCAGCCCCAGGCCGTCGCCGAGGATGTGCGCAAGCTCATCGCTTCGGCGATCGCCAATGCGCGGGTCAAGGCCGAAGCCGCTGGTGAGCGTTTCGACGAGCGTGAGCTCGTTATCCAGTCGATCACGGTGGACGAGGGTCCGACCATGAAGCGCATTCAGCCGCGCGCTCAGGGTCGTGCCAACCGGATCCTGAAGCGCACGAGCCACATCACCGTGGTCGTCGCTCAGCCCGCCGCCGTCAAGGAAGGGGCCAAGTAATGGGTCAGAAGATCAACCCGCACGGCTACCGCCTGGGGATCACCACCGACCACCGCTCGCGCTGGTTCGCGGACTCGACCAAGAAGGGCGAGCGCTACCGCGACTACGTGGACGAGGACGTCAAGATCCGCAAGCTCATGTCGCAGGGCCTCGAGCGCGCCGGCGTGTCCAAGGTCGAGATCGAGCGCACGCGTGAGCGTGTCCGTGTCGACCTGCACACCGCCCGTCCGGGCATCGTCATCGGCCGTCGCGGTGCGGAGGCCGACAAGCTGCGCTCCAACCTCGAGAAGCTGACCGGCAAGCAGGTCCAGCTCAACATCCTCGAGGTGAAGAACGCCGAGGTCGACGCCCAGCTCGTCGCCCAGGGCATTGCCGAGCAGCTCGCGTCGCGTGTCGCGTTCCGTCGCGCCATGCGCAAGGGCATCCAGTCCGCGCTGCGCGCCGGTGCCAAGGGCATCCGTGTCCAGTGCTCGGGCCGTCTCGGTGGCGCCGAAATGTCGCGCTCGGAGTTCTACCGCGAGGGCCGTGTGCCCCTGCACACGCTCCGCGCGAACATCGACTACGGCTTCTTCGAGGCCAAGACCACCTTCGGCATCATCGGTGTCAAGGTGTGGATCTACAAGGGCGACATGACGGAGAAGGAGTGGGCCGCCGAGCAGGCGAAGGCCCCCCGTCCCCAGCGTGGCCGCCGTGACGGCCGCGGCCCCCGTCGTGACGGTGGCCCGCGCCAGCAGCAGTCCGCCTCCGGCTCGTCCGAGGCTCCCGCAGCCGAGGCTCCGGCCGAGGCGAAGAAGGAGGCTTAAGCAGCATGCTTATTCCCCGTCGTGTGAAGTACCGCAAGCAGCACCACCCGAAGCGTTCGGGTATGGCGACCGGCGGTACCCAGGTGACGTTCGGCGACTTCGGCATCCAGGCTCTCGAGCCCGCGTATGTCACGAACCGCCAGATCGAGGCGGCTCGTATCGCCATGACCCGTCACATCAAGCGTGGTGGAAAGGTGTGGATCAACATCTACCCCGACCGTCCGCTGACCAAGAAGCCTGCCGAGGTCCGCATGGGCTCCGGTAAGGGTTCGCCCGAGTGGTGGGTGGCCAACGTGAAGCCCGGACGCGTGATGTTCGAGCTCGCCGGCGTGCCGGAGGAGCTGGCCCGCGAGGCCATGCGCCGTGCGCAGCACAAGCTGCCCATGAAGACCCGTTTCGTGACCCGTGAGGGTGGTGACATCTGATGGCTATCGGCACCAAGAGCCTGATGCCCGGTGAGCTCGACGCCATGGAGGACGAGCGCCTCGTGGAGGAGCTGCGTAAGGCCAAGGAAGAGCTGTTCAACCTGCGCTTCCAGTCGGCCACTGGCCAGCTCGAGAACCACGGCCGCCTCAAGGCCGTGAAGCGCGACATCGCCCGCATCTACACGATCCTGCGTGAGCGCGAGCTCGGCATCCGCACCGCCCCGTCGGCGTCGGCCGAGTAAGGAAGTTCGAGGACACATGGCTACCAAGAAGCACAGCACGGCCACCGCCGAGCACCGCGCGTACCGCAAGACGCGTCGCGGTTACGTGGTGAGCGACAAGATGGACAAGACCATCACCGTTGAGGTTGAGGACCGCGTCAAGCACCCCCTCTACGGCAAGGTCATCCGTCGTAACAGCAAGATCAAGGCCCACGACGAGCTCAACACCGCCGGTATCGGCGACCTCGTTGTCGTGATGGAGACCCGCCCGCTGTCCGCGTCCAAGCGGTGGCGTCTGGTCGAGATCGTCGAGAAGGCCAAGTAACTAACGTTCGACCAGGCTCGCCGGGTAAGACCGGTCGAGAACCAGACGACAGGAGACACACATGATTCAGCAGGAGTCGCGGCTGCGAGTCGCCGACAACACGGGTGCCAAGGAGATCCTTGTCATCCGCGTGCTCGGTGGTTCGAAGCGCCGCTACGCCGGCATTGGCGACACCATCGTCGCCACCGTCAAGGACGCCATCCCCGGCGGCAACGTCAAGAAGGGCGATGTCGTCAAGGCCGTGGTGGTGCGCACCGCTAAGGAGCGCCGCCGTCCCGACGGTTCGTACATCAAGTTCGACGAGAACGCTGCGGTGATCCTCAAGAACGCGGAGTCGGGCGAGCCCCGTGGAACCCGCATCTTCGGCCCCGTGGGCCGTGAGCTGCGTGACCGCAAGTTCATGAAGATCATTTCGCTGGCACCGGAGGTCATCTGATGGCGAAGATCAAGAAGGGCGACCTCGTGGTCGTCATCACCGGTCGTGACCGTGGCCAGCAGGGCCGCGTGCTCACCGTCGACGTCGAGAACGACCGCGTGGTCGTCGAGGGCGTCAACCGTGTGACCAAGCACATCAAGCCGGGCACCCGCCGCGACCAGCAGCAGGGCGGCATCGTTCAGACCGAGGCGTCGCTGCACGTCTCGAACGTGATGCTCGTCGACCCGGAGACCAAGAAGGGCACCCGTGTGGGCTTCCGCACGGAGCAGGTCGAGCAGGATGGCCGCACCCGCACCAAGCGCGTGCGTGTCGCCAAGCGCTCGGGTAAGGACGTCGAATGACCACCGCAACGGCCCAGCCGCGCCTCAAGGAGAAGTACCGCTCCGAGATCATCGCGAAGCTCCGCGAGGAGTTCGGTCACGAGAACATCAACCAGGTTGCCGGACTGACCAAGGTCGTCGTCAACATGGGTGTCGGTGACGCTGCGAAGGACTCGAAGCTCATCGAGGGTGCCGTCGCTGACCTCACCGCGATCACCGGCCAGAAGCCGACCGTGACCGCTGCCCGCAAGTCGATCGCCCAGTTCAAGCTGCGTGAGGGTCAGCCCATCGGCGCCCACGTCACGCTGCGCGGCGACCGCATGTGGGAGTTCCTTGACCGCCTGATCTCGATCGCCCTGCCGCGTATCCGCGACTTCCGTGGACTCAGCGCGAAGCAGTTCGACGGCAACGGCAACTACACGTTCGGCCTCACGGAGCAGTCGATGTTCCACGAGATCGATCAGGACAAGATCGACCGCGTCCGCGGCATGGACATCACTGTGGTGACCACCGCGACGACCGACGCCGAGGGCCGCTCGCTGCTGACGCAGCTGGGCTTCCCGTTCAAGGAGAAGTAACCATGGCGAAGACTGCCCTGAAGAACAAGGCCGCCGGCAAGCAGAAGTTCGCCGTCCGCGCCTACACCCGGTGCCAGAAGTGCGGTCGTCCGCACTCGGTGTACCGCAAGTTCGGCCTCTGCCGCGTGTGCTTCCGCGAGATGGCTCACGCAGGTGAGCTTCCCGGCATCACCAAGAGCAGCTGGTAAAACCACTACGCCACAGGTCCGCTCCGATGAGCGGAAACCACGGCGAGGAAGAGTTCAAAACTCATGACGATGACTGACCCCATCGCAGACATGCTGACGCGTCTGCGCAACGCGAATGCGGCGTACCACGAGACCGTGGCAATGCCGCACTCCAAGCTCAAGGCGAGCATCGCCTCGATCCTGGAGCAGGAGGGCTACATCATCGGCTCGGAGACCACCGACGCCGAGGTGGGCAAGACCCTCACCCTGACCCTCAAGTACGGCCCCAACCGTGAGCGTTCGCTCGCGGGCGTGCGCCGCGTGTCCAAGCCGGGCCTGCGCGTGTACGCGAAGTCGACGAACCTCCCCAAGGTTCTCGGCGGACTGGGTGTCGCAATCCTGTCCACCTCCTCCGGTCTGCTGACCGACCGTGAGGCCGAAAAGAAGGGCGTCGGCGGCGAAGTCGTCGCGTTCGTCTGGTAACCGGAAAGGAGCACTCTTATGTCACGTATTGGCAAGTACCCCGTTCCGGTTCCCGCCGGAGTGGACGTCACCATCGACGGCGCCGTGGTGAGCGTGAAGGGCCCCAAGGGCACCCTGTCGCACACCGTCGCAGCCCCGATTTCCGTCGAGCAGGGCGAGACCGGCATCGAGGTCAAGCGCCCCGATGACGAGCGTCTGTCGAAGTCGCTGCACGGCCTCACCCGCACGCTGATCGCCAACATGGTCGAGGGCGTCACCAAGGGTTACGAGAAGAAGCTCGAGATTGTCGGCACGGGTTACCGCGTCGCGCTCAAGGGTTCGGACCTCGAGTTCGCGCTCGGCTTCTCGCACCCCGTCGTGGTCGCGCCGCCGGCTGGCATCACGTTCACCGTCGAGGGCCCGACCAAGTTCTCGGTCGCGGGCATCGACAAGCAGCAGGTCGGCGAAGTCGCCGCCAACATCCGCAAGATTCGTAAGCCCGAGCCGTACAAGGGCAAGGGTGTGCGCTACGCGGGCGAGCAGGTTCGCCGCAAGGCCGGAAAGACGGGTAAGTAGCCATGGCTATTAGCATCAAGGGCAAGGGGAAGCAGGTTCAGCGCAAGCGCCGCCACTTCCGCCTGCGCAAGAAGATCTCGGG
This sequence comes from Demequina sp. NBRC 110051, assembly GCF_002090055.1. Taxonomy (GTDB): domain Bacteria; phylum Actinomycetota; class Actinomycetes; order Actinomycetales; family Demequinaceae; genus Demequina. The sequence continues at coordinate 121,013 of NZ_BBRH01000015.1, read as the reverse complement.
CACGACTGCTCGTCCCCGTCTGGTCGTCACTCGCTCCTCGCGTCACATGGTGGCGCAGATTGTGGACGACACGATCGGCAAGACGCTCGTGTCGGCTTCGACCCTCGAGGCCGATGTCCGCGCGTACGAGGGCGACAAGACCGCCAAGGCCTCGAAGGTGGGCGCCCTGGTCGCCGAGCGTGCCAAGGCCGCCGGCATCGACACCGTGGTGTTCGACCGCGGAGGCAACAAGTACCACGGTCGCGTGGCCGCGGTCGCGGACGGCGCACGAGAGGGTGGCCTGGCCCTGTAGGGCCGGGTCCAGGAGGTATTCGTATGGCTGACAACAGCAACCGTCGCGACAACCGTCGCGGCAACGAGCCCGACAACAAGTTCATCGAGCGTGTCGTCACGATCAACCGCGTCTCCAAGGTCGTGAAGGGTGGTCGTCGCTTCAGCTTCACCGCCCTCGTGATCGTCGGCGATGGCGAAGGCAACGTGGGCGTGGGTTACGGCAAGGCCAAGGAGGTGCCCGCGGCGATTTCCAAGGGTGTCGAAGAGGCCAAGCGCAACTTCTTCCGCGTTCCCCGCATCCAGGGCACCATCCCGCACGCTGTGCAGGGTGAGGCCGCTGCGGGCGTCGTGTTCCTGCGTCCCGCGTCGCCGGGTACCGGTGTGATCGCGGGTGGTCCCGTGCGCGCCGTGCTCGAGTGCGCCGGCGTCCACGACATCCTGTCCAAGTCGCTCGGTTCGTCGAACGCGATCAACATCGTGCACGCGACCGTGGCGGCCCTGAAGTCGCTTGAGCAGCCCGAGGCGGTGGCCGCACGTCGCGGCAAGGCCGTCGAGGACGTGGCCCCGGCCGCGATGCTCCGTGCGCAGGCAGCGGGAGTGAAGTAATGGCACGCCTCAAGGTTCAGCAGAAGAAGTCGACGATCGGCATCAAGCCCCAGCACCGCGAGACCCTGCGGTCGCTTGGCCTGAAGCGCATCGGCGACATCGTCGTTAAGGAAGACCGTCCCGAAATTCGCGGGATGGTCAAGGCGGTCAACCACCTGGTGTCCGTCGAGGAGGTTGAGTGATGGCTGAGGAGAAGAACACTCCTGCCGAGGCTGCCGAGGAGAAGAAGCCGGCCGCCAAGAAGCCGGCTGCGAAGAAGCCCGCCACCAAGGCCGCCGCTGAGAAGAAGCCGGCTGCCAAGAAGGCGACCGCTTCCAAGGCTGCCGCGGAGGACAAGCCGACCGTGAAGGCGACCGCCAAGAAGGCGGCCGCGAAGAAGGCCGACGCCGAGCCCGTCGCCAAGGTGACGACCCTGAAGATGCACCACCTGCGCCCCGCGCAGGGTGCACACACCAAGAAGACCCGCGTGGGTCGTGGTGAGGCATCGAAGGGTAAGACCGCCGGTCGCGGTACCAAGGGCACCGGCGCTCGCTACCAGGTTCCGGAGCGCTTCGAGGGTGGTCAGACGCCCATCCACATGCGCATTCCGAAGCTGCCCGGCTTCAAGAACCCCAACAAGGTGACCTTCCAGGTCGTCAACGTGGGTCAGCTCGGCGAGCTCTTCCCCAAGGGTGGAGAGATCACCAAGGCCGAGCTCGTCGCCAAGGGAGCCGTCCGCAAGAACCAGCCCGTCAAGGTGCTGGGCGAGGGCGAGATCTCCGTCAAGGTGACGGTCGTGGACGCGGATAAGGTTTCGCAGTCCGCGAAGACCAAGATCGAGGCCGCAGGCGGCTCGGTCAACGAGGGCTAGAGTCTAGGGGCGGGCCGCACCACGGTGCGGCCCGCCCTACGCTCACCCGGGCATCGTCCCGGACCCCACTAGTGGAGGATCAATGCTGAGAGGCTTCCTCAACGCGTTCCGTACGCCGGATCTGCGCAAGAAGCTCCTGATCACGCTCGGAATCATCGCGATTTATCGTGCGGGCGTGGCCATCCCGACGCCGGGAATCAACTACGAGAACGTGCAGCTGTGCGCGAATCAGACGACCACGAACAGCGCCTTCCAGATCCTCGACCTGTTCTCAGGCGGAGCCCTACTCCAACTTTCGATCTTCGCGCTCGGCATCATGCCGTACATCACCGCGTCGATCATGGTGCAGTTGCTGCGCGTGCTCATCCCGCGCTTCGAGACCCTCTACAAGGAGGGCCCGGAGGGCCAGGCGAAGCTCACGCAGTACACGCGCTACATCACGGTCGGATTCGCAGCGTTGCAGTCCGCCTCGTACATCACGCTCGCGCGCAACGACGTGTTCTTCCCCGGCTGCGCCGTCCCGATCATCCCGAATGACTCGTGGTACACGATCGCCGTCATGATCCTCACGATGACCACCGGTACGGTCCTGGTCATGTGGCTCGGTGAACGCATCACGGAGCGCGGCGTCGGCAACGGCATGTCGCTGCTGATCTTCACGTCGATCGCCGCGTCGTTCCCCGGCGCAGTGTCGACCATCTGGAACTCGTCGGACGGCGTGCGCAACACCGTGCTGGTGGCGATCCTGGTGCTCGCGATCATCGCCGCCGTCGTGTTCGTCGAACAGTCCCAGCGCCGCATCCCGGTGCAGTACGCCAAGCGTGTGGTGGGCCGTCGCACTCTGGGCGGTTCGTCGACCTACATTCCGATGAAGATCAACATGGCGGGCATCATCCCCGTCATCTTCGCCTCGTCGCTGCTGACGTTGCCCACGGTGATCGTGCAGTTCTCCGGCAACGACCCCGCCGACTGGGTGGTGTGGCTCCAAAACCACGTGGCGAACCCCGGCTCCCCCCTGAACATCGCGCTGTACGTGACGTTGATCATCTTCTTCGCGTACTTCTACACGGCCATCACGTTCAACCCGGACGACGTGGCCGACAACATGAAGAAGTACGGCGGCTTCATCCCCGGCATCCGTCCGGGCCAGCCGACCGCCGACTTCCTGTCCTATGTGCTGTCGCGCATTACCGCTGCGGGGTCGATTTACCTCGCGCTGGTGGCGCTGCTGCCGACGATCGTGTTCGTCGCCCTGGGGCTGGGCACGTCGATCCCCTTCGGTGGGGCGTCGGTGCTGATCCTCGTGGGTGTCGGTCTTGACACCGTCAAGCGCATCCAGTCGCAGCTTGAGCAGCACAGCTACGAAGGGTTCCTCCGATAATGCGTACCGTTCTCCTCGGCCCTCCCGGTGCCGGCAAGGGCACTCAGGCGGCATTGCTCGCCGAGCGCTATGGCATCCCCGCGATCTCCACTGGCGACATCTTCCGCGCCAACGTCAAGGGCGAGACCGCCCTGGGCCGCAAGGCTCAGGAGTACATGTCCGCCGGCGCACTGGTGCCCGACGAGGTCACCAACGCCATGGTGCGTGACCGCCTGGCGCAGGACGACGTGGCCGACGGCTTCCTGCTCGACGGCTACCCGCGCAACCCCGAGCAGGCCGTCGAGCTCGACAGCATGCTGAACGACCTCGGTGTCACACTCGACGTGGCGATCGAGATCACCGCCGACTCGGATGCCGTCACCAAGCGCCTCCTCAAGCGTGCCGAGATCGAAGGCCGTGCCGACGACACCGAGCCGGTGATCCGCAAGCGTCTCGAGGTCTACGCGACCCAGACCGCGCCGCTGACCGCGTTCTACGAGGGTCGCGGGCTGCTCGTCCAGGTCGACGGTCTCGGCGAGGTCGGCGAGGTGACCGACCGCATCGTCGCTGCGGTCGAGTCTCACTAAGGTGTCGTCCCGCATCGAATACAAGACCCGCGAGCAGATGCGGGTCATGGCCCGCGCGGGACTCGTCGTCGAGAAGGCCCTTGCGGCCGCCAAGTCCGCGGCCGTGGTGGGTGCCACGACGGGCGACATCAACGATGCGGCCGCCGCGGTGATCTCCGCTGAGGGCGCGACGTCGAACTTCCTGGGCTACCACGGCTTTCCCGCCGTGGCGTGCGTCTCGATCAACGACGAGATCGTCCACGGCATCCCAGGCGATCGGGTGCTCCAGGACGGCGATGTGGTGTCGATCGACTGCGGCGCGATCGTCGAGGGCTGGCATGGCGACTCGGCGCTGTCGTTCATTGTCGGCACCGCGGGCGATGCCGACGCCCGTCTCGTCGAGGCGACCCGACGGTCGATGTGGGCGGGCATTGCCGCTCTGGCCTCCGCCTCCCGTCTCGACGAGGTCTCGGCTGCGATCGAGGACGTCGCCGATGCCGCTGGCGTGTATCCGCTCGAGGGTTATGTGGGGCACGGCATCGGAACCGCCATGCACCAGGCTCCCGATGTCCAGAACTACCGCACTCGTGGCCGCCATCCTCGCGTCAAGGCGGGGATGTGTCTCGCGATCGAGCCGATGTTCGTGCGTGGCACGGGTGACTCCCGTGTGCTGGAGGACGACTGGACCGTGGTGTCCGCGGACGGCAGCAGGGGTGCCCACTGGGAGCACTCCGTCGCGATCCACGACGACGGCATCTGGGTCCTCACGGCCTCGGACGGTGGTCGCGCGGGCCTCGCGTCGCACGGAGTGACCCCCGTCGCGCCTTAACGTCCCCGCTCAGACACCCCGAGTGTGACGTATTGCACGCGGTGAAATGCGACTGTGACACGGACGCCATGCAGGGGCAAACCTGCGTGTCTAGCGTGGTCGCTGCGGGCCATAGCACATCCTTCGTCGGTCCGCGCTGAGGGAGGGGTCATGGCACGCGGATTCAATTACGCGCCCGGTGCGAGTGAAGAGGTCGCGCAGGCGCAGGAGCCGGGATTACACCGCACCCAGGTGACGGTACTGGCGTCCAGCAAGAACACCTTGGTGCGCGAGGCGATCGCGGGCAGGGCGGACCTGCCACTGGGGCTCATGGTCACCCTTGCCCACGACAAGGCGACCGAGGTGCGAGCGGCCATTGCCGCCAACGCGACCGCCGCGCAGACGATCCTGGAGCATCTGGTGGCGGATAGGCACATCCCCGTCCTCGAGGCGCTGCTCGGCAACCCGGCGCTGTCGCCCGCGTTGGTCGAGAAGCTGGCCTTCCATCGCAAGAGCGAGGTCCGTGCGGCCGCCGCAGCGCGGCTCAACGAGCCTGTCTCCACACCGGCGTCCGTGCCCCTGTCGACGCTCGGCGCCCCCGAGATCCAGGAACACGTCGCCGTCGTCGGCGACTCGGTGGTCCTCGACTTCCCCTCGGGGGAGCCGGTGCAGCAGGCGCCCGAGGGCTCACCCGACGAGGAGGCCGCGCGCCCCACGCGCACCGCTCCCGTCCGGGGCTTCCGGATCTCCCGGTAGGGCCCGCCCACGCTCGGCGTGACGGGTGCGTCACCCACCGCGCTGACCTTCACCGAACGTTCACCGACGCACCTGGTATAGGCCACCTTGCCGTCACCTCGGAGACGTAAGGTCGGGCCTTCCAGGCTGAGGAGGTGTCCCGGTGGACGCAAGGGATGACGAGGGCTCGTGGTCGCGGGCATATATGGCGAGTTCGGGACTCGCCCTCCACACGCGCGGGCGCTCGATGTCCGCGGACCTCAGCCTGGCCAGTGCCGCCGACCTGCCCCGCCAGCGCATTTCGGGCCTCGCGCAACACAAGGATCCGGCCGTGCGGGAGGCGATCGCACGGCGCGAGGATTGCCCCTTCGGTGTCCTCGCAGCCTTGGCGCATGATTCTCGCGCGCAGGTGAGAATTGCCGTCGCTGCGCACCCTCGAGCCGGCCGTACCGTACTGACACATCTCGCCGCCGATCGCGATCCCCACGTCGTCAAGGCGGTGACGCGCAACATCGAGGCTCCGCTCGACATCGTCGAGAAGCTCGCGCACCACCGGCGCGAGGAGGTGCGCCACCTCGCCGGACGCATGCTTGAAGAGCGGGCCGCCATGATCACCGCCGGCACCCAGGAGGACGAGGCGCTCCTCTTCGCCCGAGGTGGCCGCCCGTCGCTGAGCTTGCATGGCGCCGTCGAGCAGGTGGCGCAGGCACCCACCCATCCATCGCGGAAGGTGCAGCCCCAGACGCTCGCGCCCCGACCGCGAGTCGGCCGGGACGGCACGGGGATGCCCCGCCCGGCCTAGCCGAGCGGTCGGCGCAGGGGCGGACACACCGCGCGGTGCGCGTGGAGTTCTTCACAGGTGCCTGGGCGACGGCGGTCGCAGCGCCATAGAATGTGGGGCACGCCGAGGTGAGGGAGGAAGTCGCGTGAGTATGTCGCCCATGCGAGAGACCGCAGACGATGTGTCGCTTGCCCAGGACCCCGCGCTCGAGCCTTCTGCGCTGCTCACCCTCGCTACGCATCGCGATCCGCGTGTGCGTGCGACGGTGGCCGCGCGATCCGACGCGCCGATGGCCGTGCTCATGTCGCTCGGGTACGATCCTTCCCTGGACGTCCTCCACGCCCTGCTGGGCAATCCGCGCACCCCGTCCTCGGTAGTGCGAAAGCTTTCGGACCACCGCAACGCCGCGTTGGCCGATGCCGCCGTTCAGCGGCTGCGTAACGGTTACCGCTGAGTTAGCCGTTCGCGCTTGAGTCAAGCGCGACACTCGCGTATAGTAGATCCTCGGGCGTTTTAGCGCGCCCTCACACCAGTCAACCAACGTGAGTGGAGTCCATGGCCAAGAAAGACGGAGTCATCGAGGTCGAAGGCACCGTGGTCGAGGCGCTGCCCAATGCGTCGTTCCGAGTGGAACTGACCAACGGGCACCTCGTCCTCGCGCACATCTCGGGCAAAATGCGTCAGCACTACATCAGGATCCTCCCTGAGGACCGTGTGGTCGTCGAGTTGAGCCCGTATGACCTGTCCCGCGGCCGCATCGTCTACCGCTACAAGTGATCGTCGTCCCGGTGCGTCCGCGTCCGGACGCCTCGAGGCGAAGAAGGAATCATGAAGGTTAAGCCCAGCGTCAAGCCCATCTGCGATAAGTGCAAGGTCATCCGTCGTAACGGCCGTGTCATGGTCATTTGCGACAACCTGCGCCACAAGCAGCGTCAGGGCTAGACAACTCAAGACAGACCGCGCTCACACAGCCAGCACGGCAATCCCTCGGCTCGGAGGCCGGGGCCCGCACCAAGAAACCCCCCGCGGGACGTGTGAGCGTCAGACCTCCGACTACTCAGGAGTAGAAACAAGACAATGGCACGCATTGTTGGTGTCGACATCCCGCGCGAAAAGCGCATGGTGATCGCACTCACGTACATCTACGGCATCGGCCGTACCCGCGCCCAGCAGATCCTCGCCGCCACCGGCATCAGCGAGGACCTGCGTGTCAAGGAGGCGAACGACGAGCAGCTCGTCGCGCTCCGTGACTACATCGAGGCCAACTTCACCGTCGAGGGCGACCTCCGCCGCGAGGTGCAGGCCGACATCCGCCGCAAGGTCGAGATCGGCAACTACCAGGGTCTTCGTCACCGCCGCGGCATGCCTGTCCGCGGACAGCGCACCAAGACCAATGCGCGTACCCGCAAGGGCCGCAAGAAGACCGTCGCCGGAAAGAAGAAGTAACCCATGGCCGCTCCCACTCGTAAGCCGCGCAAGAAGATCAAGAAGACCGTCGCGCACGGTCAGGCGCACATCAAGTCGACGTTCAACAACACGATCATCTCCATCACGGACCCCTCGGGCGCCGTGGTGTCGTGGTCGTCCTCCGGCCAGGTGGGCTTTAAGGGTTCGCGTAAGTCGACCCCCTACGCCGCCCAGATGGCCGCGGAGGCTGCCGCTCGCCGTGCGCAGGACGCCGGCATGAGCAAGGTCGACGTCTTCGTCAAGGGCCCGGGCTCCGGTCGCGACACCGCGATCCGTTCGCTCACCGCCGCCGGCCTCGAGGTGACCTCCATCAAGGACGTCACCCCGCAGGCGCACAACGGCTGCCGTCCGCCCAAGCGTCGCCGCAACTAGCGAACGGGGGCCGCGGCGCGGGCTACGAAGCCCGCCTCGCGACCCCGCCTCCTTGGAGGCGGCCGGTGCCCACGGCATCGGCCGCACCCAAGATCCTTTCAACTGAAGAACCTCCACCCTGTCGGACCGATCCGGCAGGACTTGCGAGCATCAAATAGCGGGTGCTCGGAAAGGAAATGAACAGTGCTCATCGCACAGCGTCCCACGCTGACCGAGAAGGTCATTTCGGACAACCGTTCGCAGTTCTCCCTCAAGCCGCTCGAGCCTGGCTTCGGCTACACGCTCGGCAACTCGCTGCGCCGCACGCTGCTGTCGTCCATCCCGGGCGCGGCCGTGACGTCGGTGCGTTTCGAGGGCGTCCTCCACGAGTTCTCGACGATCGAGGGCGTGAAGGAGGATGTCACCGAGATCCTGCTGAACCTCAAGAACCTGGTCGTCTCCTCGGAGCACGACGAGCCCGTCGTGATGTACCTGCGCAAGTCGGGTGCCGGCGCCGTCACGGCCGCCGACATCGCGCCGCCGGCCGGTGTGGAGATCCACAACCCCGACCTGCACGTCGCGACCCTCAACTCGAAGGCCCGCTTCGAGGTCGAGCTGACCGTCGAGCGCGGCCGCGGCTACGTGCCCGCCTCGATGAACAAGAGCTACGACGCCGAGATCGGCCAGATCCCCGTCGACTCGATCTACTCGCCGGTGCTCAAGGTCACCTACAAGGTGCAGGCGACCCGTGTCGCGCAGCGCACCGACTTTGACGAGCTGATCATCGACGTCGAGACCAAGAACTCGATCTCCGCTCGCGACGCGCTGGCCTCGGCCGGTTCGACGCTGGTTGAGTTGTTCTCGCTCGCCCGTGGCCTCAACGAGGCCGCCGAGGGCATCGAGATCGGCCCGTCGGACACCGACGAGTCGCTCGAAGAGGACTACAACCAGCCCATCGAGGAGCTGAACCTCACCCAGCGCTCGTACAACTGCCTCAAGCGCGAGGGCATTCACACCGTGGGCGAGCTGACCGCCCGCTCGGAGGCGGACCTGATGGATATCCGCAACTTCGGGCAGAAGTCGATCACCGAGGTCAAGGAGAAGCTCGCGGAGCTGGGCTTCTCGCTCAAGGACGGTGGCGTCGAGTACGGCGCCAACGCCCAGGGCGTGTACTTCTCGGGCAGCGAAGAGTAACTAGGAGAACGAAGAACCATGCCTACCCCCACCAAGGGAGCCCGTCTCGGCGGCGGTCCTGCGCACGAGCGTCAGATGCTCGCCAACCTCGCGCAGAGCCTGTTCGAGCACGGCCGCATCACCACCACCGTCACCAAGGCCAAGCGCCTGCGTCCCTACGCCGAGCGTCTGGTGACGTTCGCCAAGCGTGGCGACCTCGCGTCGCGCCGTCGCGTGCTCGGCATCCTCTCGGACAAGGGCGTCGTGCACACCCTGTTCACCGAGATCGGCCCCGGCTTCGCTGAGCGTGATGGCGGCTACACCCGCATCACCAAGATCGGCAACCGCAAGGGCGACAACGCCCCCATGGCCGTGATCGAGCTCGTCGAGTTCGGTGCCCCCGCCAAGAAGGCTGTCGCCAAGGAGGCCGAGAAGGCCACCAAGAAGGCCGCCCCCAAGAAGGCGAAGGCCGAGAAGGTTGAGGAGCCCGCCGTCGAGGCCGAGGCCACCGAGACCGAGGCCGTCGAGGCTGAGGCTGCCGCCGAGGCTCCCGCCGAGGGCGACGACAAGTAAGACAGACGGCCGATGCGCGGGTCACCCCGCGTAGCGCGCCACTCACGAGACGGGCCCGCATGACCGAGCTATCCAGCCAGGTCGTGCGGGCCCGTCTCGCGTTTTCCTACGACGGCACCGACTTCGCGGGCTGGGCCGTTCAACCGGGCCTCAGGACCGTGCAGGGAGAGATGGAGGGTGCGCTCGCGCGTATCATCCGTGATCCCGTGACCGGCGAGGGCCTGGGCGCTCGTCTCACCGTGGCCGGACGCACCGACGCGGGGGTGCACGCGCGCCACCAGGTCGCCCACGTGGACGTGCCGCTCCATGCGTGGCAGGCCATGCCCGGTCGCTCCGGCCGCACACCGGCCGAGGGGCTACGAGCACGTCTCGACGGGACGACCCCCGACGACATCGTGATCCTCGACGTGCGAGAGGCTCCCGAGGGGTTTGACGCCCGTTTCTCGGCCACCGAGAGGCGCTACGCGTATCGCATCTGCGACCGGCTCGACCTGCGCGATCCGCTCACGCGCCGCCACGTGCTGCACGTCGACGGTGAACTCCATGTGGACGCGCTCAACGACGCCGCCGCGACCCTCACGGGGCTGAGGGATTTCGCCGCCTTCTGTAAGGCGCGTCCCGGCGCGACCACCATTCGCGATCTCACCGAGTTCTCGTGGGAGCGCGTCACGGCCGGCCCCGACACGGGCCTGGTAGTCGCCACCGTCCGCGCGGACGCGTTCTGCCACTCCATGGTGCGCTCCCTGGTGGGCGCGGTGCTTCCGCTCGGCCAGGGTAGGCGCGATGGACAGTGGCTCGCCGCGGTGGCGGGCTCCGCCGCGCGGTCCCAGGCGGTCGCCGTGGCGCCGGCGCACGGTCTTACGCTCGAGCAGGTGTCGTATCCGGCCGATGCCGACCTTGCCGCCCGCGCGGAGCTCACACGGGCGCGCCGAGAGCCGCTCGACTAGGCGGGAACCTTCTCCGTCACCCGCGCGAGCAGCGCGGGGACCTCGACCGCCGCGACGGCTGGATGCTCGGGGTGCCACTGCACGCCGAGGACCGGAGCGTGATCGTGGGCGAGGGCCTCGATCACACCATCGGCGGCACGGGCTACCACGGTGAGGTTCTTGCCGACCTCTGCGACCGCCTGATGGTGAGTGCACCAGACGTGTGCGCCGGGGGAGAGCGCCGCGTCCTCGCTCAGGCGCGTGCGCACCCACACCTGGTCGCCGGTGAGACGGTGGCCCTCCATGTGCTGCACCAGGGTGCCCCCGCACGCGACGTTGAGCAGCTGCTGGCCCCGACAGATGCCCAGCAGGGGAGAGCGGCGTGCGATCGCGTCGCGGATGACCGCCAGCAGCACGTCGTCGGAGTGCGGCACATGATGCCCGCCATCGGGATACTCTTCGGCCCCGCCGTACAGCGCCGGGGTGACGTCCTCGCCGCCCATGATGACCACGGCATCGGCCGTCCGGGCGAGGGTGAGGACCTCGTCGACATCGGCCGTATCCGTCGCTACCAGCGTCGGCTCCCAGCCGGCCGCCCTCACGCCGGCCAGGGTCGCTCGGTTGAGCTCGTCGAGGAGCCGCTGATAGCCCGGCGCGTGGGGACGCTCGTCACTGACATGGAGGACAAGCAGGGATCGCGTGGACGTCACAGGGGCCTCCGGGAGATGATGATGGGGCGACAGTACAACCGCCGGAGCCCGGACTCGCTACGAATTGACCGTCAAGCCACCACGCCGGTACAATCGTCTGTCGTTGTGCGTTCCGGCTGGAAGTGCCTCCCACTCGCCTCCGCAGGACCCGCCGACCGAACCTCGCGTTGCACCCGCAGCGCCCATCGTTAACAAGTAAGAAGGCTTCACAGTGCGTACGTATTCTCCCAAGCCGGGTGACGTCACCAAGAACTGGTACGTCATCGACGCTACTGACGTGGTTCTCGGTCGTCTGGCCTCCCAGGCCGCTTCGCTGCTCCGCGGCAAGCACAAGGCGACCTTCGCCCCCCACGTCGACGGCGGTGACTTCGTCATCGTCATCAACGCCGACAAGATTTCGCTGTCCGGCAACAAGTCCACCGACAAGATGGTCTACCGTCACTCGGGTCACCCGGGCGGGCTCAAGGCCGTGCCGATCGGCGAGCTGCTCGAGAAGAACCCCCAGCGCGTCATCGAGAACGCTGTCAAGGGCATGCTTCCCCGCACCAAGCTTGGCCGTGCCCAGCTGACCAAGCTCAAGGTCTACGCCGGCTCTGAGCACCCCCACGCCGCGCAGCAGCCGCAGGCGTTCGAGATTACCCAGGTCGCGCAGTAACGCGCCGACGGACACAAGGACTGATTGAAGTGGCAGACGTGACTGACACCGTCGAGAACGACACCCCCACCGAGTACACCTCCGAGTCCGCGCCCGAGCGCGGCAAGGGCACCTCGGCCATTGCTCCCGGCGCCGGCCTCGGCCGTCGCAAGGAGGCCATCGCGCGCGTGCGCCTGGTCCCCGGCTCGGGTCAGTGGAAGATCAACGGCCGCACCCTTGAGGATTACTTCCCCAACAAGGTGCACCAGCAGCTCGTGAACGACCCGTTCTCGCTCCTCGACATCGAGGGCAAGTTCGACGTGCACGCCCGCATCACCGGCGGTGGCCCCTCGGGTCAGGCCGGCGCGCTGCGCCTGGGCGTCTCGCGTGCGCTGAACGAGATCGACGAGGAGACCAACCGTCCGGCCCTGAAGAAGGCCGGCTTCCTCACCCGCGACGCTCGCGTGGTCGAGCGCAAGAAGGCCGGTCTCAAGAAGGCCCGCCGCGCTCCGCAGTACTCGAAGCGCTAAGCAGAAACCGCGCATGGCGCGACTTTTCGGCACGGACGGGGTCCGCGGCCTGGCTAACCGTGATGTCACGGCAGAGCTGGCCGTGGACCTCGCCGTGTCTGCGGCCAGGGTCCTGGCGGAGCGCGGAGAGTTCTCCGGGCACCGCCCCAAGGCCGTGCTGGGCCGCGACACTCGCGTGTCCGGCCAATTCCTCTCTCACGCCGTGGCGGCGGGCCTCGCGTCCGCCGGCGTGGACGTCCTCGACGTGGGTGTCCTCCCCACGCCAGGCGTCGCCTACCTGACGGATGCCGTCGAGGCCGACCTCGGTGTCGTGATCTCCGCATCCCACAACCCCATGCCCGACAACGGCATCAAGTTCTTCTCCCGCGGCGGGCACAAGCTCGACGACGCCGTCGAGGACCTCATCGAGGAGCGCCTGCGCGAGCCGTGGCAACGTCCCACCGGCGCCGCCGTGGGTTCCATCCAGGACGCGTCCCACCTCGCGAGCGACTTTGTCGACCACTCCGTCGCGGCCGTGCGCTCGTTCGCCGGTGCAGAGGAGCCCCTCACGGGCCTCACGATCGTGGTCGACACCGCACACGGCGCCGCGTCCACCGTGGGCCCGCAGGCGCTCGCCGCCGCCGGCGCCACCGTGATCGCGATCCACGACCAGCCCGACGGCCTCAACATCAACGACGGCGCCGGCTCGACCCACATGGGCGCCCTGCAGGACCGCGTGGTCGCCGAGGGTGCGGACTTTGGCATCGCGTATGACGGCGACGCTGACCGCTGCCTCGCCGCGGACCACACCGGCGCGCTCGTCAACGGCGACCAGATCATGGGCCTGCTCGCGATCGCGATGAAGGACGCCGGCAGCCTGTACCACGACACGCTCGTCGCGACCGTGATGAGCAACCTGGGCCTCCACCGCGCCATGGATGCCGCGGGCATCACCATCATCGAGTCCGCGGTGGGTGACCGCTACGTGCTTGAGGCCATGCGCGAGGGTGGCTACAGCCTGGGCGGCGAGCAGTCGGGCCACGTGATCGTGTCCGACTACGCCACGACGGGCGACGGCGTGCTCACGAGCCTGCTAATTGGCGCGCGCGTGCGCGAGTCGGGCCCGCTGCGTGACCAGTGCGCCACGATCGAGACGCTGCCGCAGATTCTCGTCAACGTCTCGGGCGTGGATCGCAGCCGCGTCCACACCGACGCGGGTGTGCAGAGCGCCGTGAGCGCGGCGCGCCGCGAGCTGGGCAAGTCCGGGCGCGTACTCCTGCGTCCCTCGGGCACGGAGCCCCTGGTGCGCGTCATGGTCGAGGCCTCGACGCCGGCCGACGCGCAGCGTCACGCGCAGGCGCTGGCCGCTGTGGTGACCGAGCGGCTGGCGCTTTCCTGAGCCACCAGTGGGCGGGGGAGAGTCATCCCTCAGCGGCCGCGGATCAGGGGGGTTCCCCATCGCGGGCAACCCCAGGGACTGAAACACTGATGCCGTGACCGACCGTAGTTTCACCGACTGGATTCTTCACTTCTCCTCGACCGTCGAGGAATGGGTGCTGGAGCTGTCAGAGTCCCTGTGGATCTACCCCGGCATCGTCGGCGTGTCCATGGTGGACGGCTTTTTCCCCGTGGTGCCGAGCGAGTCCGTGGTGATCGCGACCTCGACCACCTCGTACCAGACCGGCTCGCCCATCCTGCTGCTGATCCTCGTGTGCGCGGCACTGGGCGCATGGCTCGGCGACCAGATCGCGTACCTCATCGGCGCGAAGGCAAACATCGCCCAGTGGCGCCTATTCAAGCGCGACCGTTGGCGCCGCTCGCTCGACTGGGCAGAGACGCAGCTCGAGCGTCGGGGCACGACGTTCATCATCGCCGCGAGGTTCGTGCCGGGCGGCAGGGTCGTGGTCAACCTGGCCGCTGGCGCGCTGCGGTTCCCCCACAGCCGCTTCATGGGCGTCGACGCGATCGGTGCCGGCATGTGGGCGATCTGGAGCGTCGCGCTGGGCACCATCGCGGGCGCGATCTTCCCCGAGGACAACCTGGTGCTGTCGATCGTCATTGGGGTGATCGCCGGCGTGGTGTTCGGCTTCTTCGTCGACCGGATCTTGGGCTGGTTCGGCCTGACGTCGCCCGACCTTCCCGACCTCGTCAGCGACATCGAGGCGAGCCTCACGCCCGAGGAGCGCGAACGGGCGGCCGAGGCCGAGCGGCAGCGCCTCGAGCGGCGCGAGCACCGCGCGGAACACCGCGCGGAGCGGCGCGAAAGTTTCACCGGTCAGATCCCGCTGGCGCGCCGGCGCCGCACGGCCGATCCCGAGGGCAATGAGCCCACCGCACCGGGGGAGGACTCACAGGACTAGGTTCGGTCCATGAGTGAACTGGGCGCCGACGCCACCGTGAGTTGGGAGGAGGCGAGGTCCGTCAACCTCGCCAACTGGGAGGCGCGCGTGCCGCTGCATGTCGACGCGTATCCCGAGGTGGCCGCGCTGCGCGCCGACCCGGCCGCCATGAGCGCCGTCGTGGCCCACGACCTCGAGGCGCTCGGTCGCTCTCTGCCCGCCGGCATCGCGGGGCTCGACGTCTGCCACCTGCAGTGCCACATCGGCACCGACACCCTCTCGCTCGCGCGTGCGGGAGCGCGTGTGACGGGGGTGGACTTTTCACCGTCGGCGCTCGCGGCCGCTCGGGCACTGGCCGCCGAGCTCGGGCTTGCCGCCACCTGGGTGGAGACGGACGTCCTCGACGCGAGGGCCGCCGTGGTGGGCGACTTCGACCTCGTGTACACCTCCATCGGTGCCATCACGTGGCTGCGTGACCTCGATCGATGGGCCGCGCAGGTGGCGGCGCTCCTGCGTCCCGGAGGCGTCTTCTACCTCCGCGATGGCCATCCCGCGCTCTACTCGCTCGACGAGACCGCGGACGGCCTGGTGACCCGCTACCGGTACTTCGCCAACGGCGACGCGATCGAGTGGAACGACGAGTCGACCTACGCCGGCGACGGCACCGTGACGAGCCCGCGCACGCTCGAATATCCGCATGCGCTGTCCGAGACCGTGACGGCGCTGCTGAGTTCCGGCCTCGCCTTGGAGGCCTTCGACGAGGGAACGACGCTGCCGTGGAAGTTCTCGGACCTGATGGAGGGGCTGCCCGGCGGGGACTACGCGTACCCGGAACCGCTACGGTCGCGCATCCCCACCACCTTCACGCTGGTGGCTCGCAAACCCGCGTGACCACGGCATCGGCCGCCTAGATGTACTCGGCCGGGAGGTTGGTGACACTCCGGCTGGGTAGTTGACGCAAAGGAGGACCTCCGGATGCGGTGGGTGATGTCTAAGTCGCCTACCGACCGGAGGTCCTCGTGTCCCACCGTAACGCGCGCTTGAACGAGCGTGGCCGTCAGCTCCTCGTGCAGCGTGTCCGCATCGAGGGGTGGGCTGTCGCTCATGCCGCGAAAGCTCAATGAGTGTCTCGTCAATGCGCTCATCGCTGGCTGGCACGCTTCGACGAACACGGCATTGCCGCACTGGCGGATCGTTCCTCACGCCCGCGCTCGTGCCGCCACCGCACCCCTGAAGACGTCGAGCAACGTGTCCTGACTGCCCGCCGTGACAGCCGCCGCGGCCAAGACTGGATCGGGCCTGAACTGGGCATCGCGCCACGCACCGTGTCACGGATCCTGCGCCGCCACCACGTCCCCTATCTGCGTGAGTGCGACCCGCTTACCGGCGAGGTGATTCGCTCCTCCAAGATCACCGCGGTGCGCTACGAACGTGATGATCCTGGCGGTCTGGTCCACATGGACGTCAAGAAGATCGGCAAGATCCCTGATGGCGGTGGCTGGAAGGCCCACGGCCGCCAGATGGGATCGACCGGCGCGAAGAAGCGCGCCCGCATCGGATACGACTACGTCCATTCACTGGTGGACGACCACTCCAGGCTGGCCTACTCCGAAATCCTGCCTGACGAAAAAGGCGACACGTGTGCAGGCTTCTTGGCCCGCGCAGCGACCTACTTCTGCGCTCACGGCATCACCCACATCCGTGAGGTCATCACTGACAACCACTTCAGCTACGCCAAGTCCGCCGATGTTCGTGAGGTGATTGAAGGTCTCGGCGCCAAGCACCTGTTCATCAAGCCCCACTGCCCCTGGCAAAACGGCAAAGTCGAACGCTACAACCGCACCCTGGCCACCGAATGGGCATACCGCGAGGTCTTCCTCACCAACGACGACCGCGCCGCAGCCCTTGCACCCTGGCTCGAGTTTTACAACACTGACCGACGCCACACCGCACTCGGAGGACTACCTCCCACCAGCCGCCTGTCACCAACGTGACGGCCGAGTACACCTAGAGCTTGCGCATGTGGACGGACTGAACCTGGTGGTCAGCCCCCTTGGACAGGATGATGGTCGCGCGCGAGCGCGTGGGCGCGATGTTGCGCGCAAGGTTGGGAGCGTTGATCGAGTCCCAGATGTGGCCGGCCCTCTCGACGGCCTCCTCGTCGGTGAGGCTCGCGTAGTTGAGGAAGTAGGAGTCCGGCCGCGAGAACGCCGTGGAGCGCAGCGACAGGAAGCGGTCGATGTACCAGCGGCGCACGTCGGTGGGCTCGGCGTCGACGTAGATCGACACGTCGAAGTAGTCGGACACCGCGAGCGCGGTCTCGTCGAGGTCGCGCGGGCTCGCTGGCTGGAGCACGTTGAGGCCCTCGACGATGAGGATGTCCGGGCGGCGCACCACGGCGCGCTCGCCGGGCACGATGTCATAGGTGATGTGCGAGTAGACCGGCGCGCTGACCTCGTCCACGCCTGACTTCACGTCCGCGATGAACTGGCGCAGGGCGCGGCGGTCGTACGACTCGGGGAAGCCCTTACGCTGCAGCAGGCCGCGCTCGGCGAGCACCGCGTTGGGGTGCAGGAAGCCGTCGGTGGTGATGAGTTCCACGCGCGGCGAGTGGGGCCACCGTGCCATGAGCTCGCGCAGCACGCGCGCGGTCGTGGACTTGCCGACGGCGACGGACCCCGCGATGCCGATCACGTACGGCGTGCGCCCCGTGGACTCGCCCAGGAACGCGCTCGTCGCGGAGTGCAGGCCGCCAATGGCGCCCGAGTACAGGTCGAGCAGCCTGGACAGCGGCCGGTAGATCTTGTCGACCTCTGCCAGGTCGATCGGGTCGCCCAGGCCTCGCACGCGCCCGATGTCGTCCTGCGTCAGCGGTAGCGGGGTGGTGTCGGCTAGCGCGGCCCACTGGTCGCGCGAGAACGTGGTGAACGGGCCGTCGGGGACCGTGGCGGTACGGGGACTCACGGGAGCCATTGTTCCGCATCGTGCGCGCCGCGCGGAGCGCACGGGTTGCCGCCGTAGACTCGTGCGCATGTGCGGAATCGTCGGATACGTAGGAGCGGGGGCGCCGTCTGACCGCCCGCAGGGCGTGGTGATGGGCGGCCTCGCGAGGCTCGAGTACCGCGGCTACGACTCGGCGGGCATCGCGCTGGTCGCCGACGAGGCCGAGCGTGTCGCCACCGCGAAGAAGGCCGGCAAGCTCGAGCGGCTCGCCAAGGCGCTCGCGGAGAACCCGCTACCGACGGGATCGGCCGCGATCGGGCACACCCGCTGGGCGACCCACGGCGCGCCCACCGATGCCAACGCCCACCCCCACCTCGCGCTGGGTGGTCGCATCGCGATCATCCACAACGGCATCATCGAAAACCATGGCGAGCTGCGCGCCGAGCTCGCGGCTCAGGGCATTGACTTCCTGTCCGACACGGACACCGAGGTCGCGGGGCACCTGCTGGGCTCGCTGGTCGAGTCCGGCCTGAGTCTGGCCGATGCGATGCGTGCGGCCGCACGCCGGCTCGAGGGGGCCTTCACGCTGCTCGCGGTCGACTCCCACGAGCCTCACGTCGTGGTGGGCGCCCGGCGTAACTCCCCGCTCGTGGTGGGCCTGGGCGAGGGCGAGAACTTCCTGGGCTCCGACGTGGTCGCGTTCATCGAACACACCCGTACGGCGCTCGAGCTGGGCCAGGACGAGGTCGTCGAGATCACGCCCGATGCCGTGGTGGTCACCGACGCGAGCGGCGCCGTCGTGGAGCGCGAGCCGTACCACGTGGACTGGGACGCCTCGGCGGCCGAAAAGGGCGGCTTCGCGACCTTCATGGAGAAGGAGATCTACGACCAGCCTGCCGCCGTCGCCGACACCCTGCGCGGCCGGCTCGACGAGAAGGGCCGCCTCAAGCTCGACGAGGGCATGGTCGACGAGTACATCCTCAAGTCCATCGACAAGATCATCGTGATCGCGTGCGGCACCGCGTCCTACGCGGGCCAGGTGGCGCGCTACGCGATCGAGCACTGGACCCGCATCCCCGTCGAGGTGGAGCTGTCGCACGAGTTCCGCTACCGCGACCCCATCGTGTCGGTGAAGACCCTCGTGGTGGCCGTGAGCCAGTCGGGCGAGACCATGGACACCATCATGGCCGTGCGTCACGCGCAGCAGCAGGGCGCGACCGTCATCGGCATCGTCAACGCGCAAGGCTCCACCATCGCGCGCGAGGCCGATGCGGTGCTGTACACCCGCGCCGGACCCGAGATCGCGGTGGCCTCCACCAAGGCGTTCCTCGCGCAGATCACCGCGGGCTACCTGCTGGGGATCTACCTCGCGGAGCTGCGCGGCAACAAGTTTCCCGACGAGATCGACGCGCTGCTGGCGGACCTCGACGCGATGCCCGCGAAGATCCAGCGCGTGCTGGACACGTCCGAGCCCATCCGCGAGGTGGCCCGGTCCATGGCGAACGAGCGCACGGTGCTATTCCTCGGCCGTCACGTGGGTTTCCCCGTGGCGCTCGAGGGCGCGCTCAAGCTCAAGGAGCTCGCGTATATCCACGCCGAGGGCTTCGCCGCCGGCGAGCTCAAGCACGGCCCCATCGCGCTCGTCGAGCAGGACCAGCCCGTGTTCGTCGTGGTGCCCAGCCCCCGCGGGCGCGAGTCGCTGCACGCCAAGGTGCTGTCCAATGTGCAGGAGGTCCGTGCTCGCGGCGCCCGCACGCTGGTCATCGCGGAGGAGGGTGACACCGTCGCCGCCTCGCACGCCGCACACACGTTCTACGTGCCCAGCGCCCCCGTGCTCATGACGCCGCTGCTGTCGGTCATCCCGCTGCAGATCTTCGCTCACGAACTCGCGTCCGCGAAGGGCTACGACGTGGACCAGCCGCGCAACCTCGCGAAGTCCGTCACGGTTGAGTAATGGCGGTGCTGGGCGTGGGCATCGACGTGGTCGAGATCGCTCGCTTCGAGGCGACGCTCGAGAAGTCGCCGTCGTTCGCGGAGCGCATCTTCACCTCGGGCGAGCGGGAGCTCGGCACCCACTCGCTCGCCGCCAGGTGGGCCGCGAAGGAGGCGCTGGCGAAGGCGCTGGGCGCCCCCGCCGGGCTGCACTGGCATGACGCCGAGGTACTGCGAGAGGTCTCGGGCCGGCCCGTGATGACCATGCGCGGTACCGTCGCTGCCCGCGCCGCCGAGCTGGGCATCACCCACCTGCACGTGTCGCTGTCCCACGACGCCGGGATCGCCTCCGCCGTCGTCGTCGCCGAAGGAGCCTGATGAGCGCGCTCGAGATCACCATCGACCACGCCGCGATCACCCACAACGTTGGCGTGCTGCGCGCGATGGCCGGCGACGCCGCGGTCATGGCCGTCGTGAAGGCAGATGCCTATGGTCACGGCCTGGTGGGTGCGGCGGTCGCCGCGCGCGCCGGGGGAGCCGCGTGGCTGGGCGTGGCGCAGCCGGGCGAGGCGCTCGCCCTGCGCGCCGCAGGCGACACCGAGCGGGTGTTCACGTGGCTGTATGGCACCGAGGTGCCCGCCCGTGCGCTCATCGCCGCCGACGTCGACATGTCCGTCTCCTCCCTCGCGGTGCTCGAGACGATCGTGGACGCCGCGCGCGACCTCACCCAGCCTGCGCGCATCCACGTGTGCGTGGACACCGGGCTGGGGCGCGAGGGCGTCACGCTCCACGACCTCCCCGCGCTGCTCGATGCCGCCGTCGCCGCCCAGGAGGCCGGGCACGTCCGCGTGGTCGGCATGTGGTCGCACCTCGCGTGGGCCGACCAGCCTGGGCATGAGACCATCGACCTGCAGGCGGAGAACTTCCGCGCGGCACTGGTCGCTGTGGCGGAGCGTGACATCGAGCTCGAGGTGCGTCACCTCGCCAATTCGGCCTGCACGTTGACCCGACCCGATCTCCACTTCGACCTGGTGCGCCCCGGCATCGCGATGTACGGGTTGCCGCCCATCTCCGATCCCGCGGGCGTTGGCTTCGGCCTGCGCCCTGCCATGTCGGTGCGCTCGCGGGTGGTGCTCGTCAAGGACGTGCCCGCGGGCCAGGGCGTGAGTTACGGCCACGAGTACGTCACGCCCTACGCGACCACCCTCGGCCTCATCAG
This sequence comes from Demequina sp. NBRC 110051, assembly GCF_002090055.1. GTDB lineage: Bacteria > Actinomycetota > Actinomycetes > Actinomycetales > Demequinaceae > Demequina. The sequence continues at coordinate 100,258 of NZ_BBRH01000015.1, read as the reverse complement.
CGCCGGCTACGCCGACGGCGTGTTCCGCGCCGCGGGAGGCCGCGCCGAGGTGGAGATCCGCGGGCGCCGCTACACGATCGCCGGACGCGTGTGCATGGACCAGTTCGTCGTCGACCTGGGGCCGGCCACCGAGGTGAGCGAGGGGGACGTCGTGACCCTCATCGGCCCCGGCGGTCCCAGCGCCACGGACTGGGCCGATGCCATCGGCACCATCGACTATGAGGTCGTCTGCCGCTTCGGTGGACTCAGGCCCAAGGAGGACGCATGATCGACGCGACCGTCACCATCCCCGATGCCGACGCGATGCGCGCCTTCGCGGCAGACGTGGTCGCACCCTTGCTGCGCCCCGGTGATCTGCTCATCCTCAGCGGAGACCTTGGCGCGGGCAAGACCACCTTCACGCAAGGCCTGGGTGAGGCCATCGGCGTGCGCGGGCCCGTCGCGAGCCCCACGTTCATCATCGCGCGTACCCATCCGTCCGAGGTGGGCGGGCCGGGACTGATTCACGTCGACGCCTACCGCCTGGGCTCGCTCGCCGAGCTCGACGACCTCGACCTCGACTCGACCCTCGAGGACTCCATCACTGTCGTCGAGTGGGGAGAAGACAAGGCCGAGCAGCTCGCCGACGACCGTCTGCACCTCACGCTCACGCGCGAGCGCGGCGGCGACGTGGACCTCGCGAACCCGGACGTGGGCGTGCGCGAGGTGCGCATCGTCGCCCACGGCTATCGCTGGTCGGACGTCGAACTGCCCGCGAACTAGGCTTGACCTCATGATTCTGGCCATCGACACCTCCGCGTCCGTCTCCGTGGCGCTGCTCGACGACGCCGCCGAGACGGTGCTGTCCGAGCGCGCCGAGTTCGCCCCTCGCGGGCACGCCGAGTTGCTCTCGGGCTTTGTCGAGCACGTGCTGGCCGATGCCGGCGTCACCGGCGCCGACGTCTCCCGCATCGTGGTGGGCACGGGCCCGGCGCCCTTCACGGGCCTGCGTGTGGGCCTCGTCTCGGCGCGGACCCTGGGATTCGCCTGGGGCGTGCCGGTCATGGGCGTGTGCTCGCTCGACGCGCTCGCGGCCGCCCACGGCGGCGAGGTCACCGTGGTGGCCGATGCGCGACGCAAGGAGGTCTATTGGGCCACCTATCGCGACGGAGTGAGGGTCGAGGGTCCTGCCGTGGCCGCGCCAGACGCGGTCGCGACGGTCGGCACGGTCGTGGGGCGCGGCGCGCTGCTCTACCCCGAAGTGTTCTCCGCGGCCGAGGGCGGCGACGTGGACCCGGCATGGCTCGCGCGCGTGGCGGTGAGGCGTGAGGCCGCCGGCGAGACGGACTTCCCCGTGGAGCCGATGTATCTGCGTCGCCCCGACGTGCATGGCGTCCCTGCCTGAATCCGGCTCGCCGATTCCGCCGGCGGCGTCGGGGATCGTGCTGCGCGACCTGACCGAGGCCGATCTCGACTGGGTGGCCGAGCGTGAGCGCGAGATCTTCGGGCGCTCCGCCTGGTCGCCGTCGCTGATTCGCGACGACTTCCTGCACGGCTTCTCGCGCTGGCGCGGGGTCGAATTCGACGGCGCGCTCGCGGGCTATGCGGTCTACGGCTTCGAGGGCGACGCCTTCCACCTCATGAACCTCGCCGTGGCGCCTGAGGCACGCCGGCGAGGGATCGCGCGCGCGGTGATGGACGACTTCCTGGCGGAGGCGCGCCGGCTGGGCGCGCCCGACGCGTGGCTCGAGGTCGCCACGACGAACGCCGCCGCGCTGGCGCTCTATCGCGCTTATGGCTTCGAGGATGTGCGCGTCCGTCCCCGGTACTACCAGCCCGAGGGGCTCGACGCGCTCGTGATGCGGCTGCGCCTCACGTCCTAGTCAGGCCCTCGTTGCCGTGGTGCGACGGCGCTCGAGGATCGCGATGAACTCGTCGGCCATCGCGAGCCGCTCGGCGAGCTTGTCGCGACGCGCCTGGGCGTCCTCGAGCAGCGCGTCGAGTTGGGCGATCGCGTCCGCGTCGGCGCCCTCGGCGATGGTCTCCGACAGCTCGAGCAGCGCCCCCATCTCCTCGAGCGCGTAGCCCAGCGGCTTCATGCGGCGCACCAGCAGGATGCGGTCGATGTCGTCCTCGGTGTAGAGCCGGAAGCCCCCGTCGGTGCGAGCGGACGGGGTGATGAGGCCCACCTCTTCCCAGTGGCGCAGGGACCTCAGTGACAGTCCGGTGCGCTCGGCGACGGCGCCGATGTGGTGGGTGGTAGCGGGGTCGACGGGCATGGCCCCATTATCCCGGGTGCCCATGGAGCCGAGGCGAAAACCTCACGTTGCGGTAGAGTTCTGCGCGGCTCGGCCCCGCCGAAAGCGGGGCGGTGCCGAAAGCCGGCCACAGCATCGGCCACCCGCCATCCCCGACGTGAGGACACCCCTGTGCCTGCCCTGCCCTCCGACCGCCTGCCCGAGCCCGCGCCCGTCACCGGCGCGCCCGAGGCGGATGCCTCGTACTCCGTGCGCGCGGCGCTGCGCTCGCCACGGCGCCTCAAGACGGAGGTACTCGCAGGACTGGTGGTCGCGCTCGCGCTGATCCCCGAGGCGATCGCATTCTCGATCATCGCGGGTGTGGACCCGCGCGTGGGGCTCTTCGCGTCCTTCACGATGGCCGTCTCGATCGCGTTCCTCGGCGGGCGCCCCGCGATGATCTCGGCCGCCACCGGTGCCGTGGCGCTCGTGATCGCGCCGCTGGTGGAGTCGCACGGGCTGGATTACCTGGTTGCGACGGTGATTCTGGCCGGTGTCATTCAGGTCGGGCTGGGCCTGCTCGGTGTGGCGAAGCTCATGCGCTTCATCCCTCGTTCCGTCATGGTGGGCTTCGTCAACGCGCTCGCGATCCTGATCTTCACCTCGCAGCTGCCGCACCTCATCGACGTGCCGTGGACCGTGTACCCGATGGTGGCGATCGGCATCGCGATCATGGTGTTCCTGCCGCGGTGGACCTCTGTGGTGCCTGCGCCGCTCGTCGCGATCGTGCTGCTCACCGCCGCCGCGGTGATCGGGGGCATCTCCGTGCCGACCGTCGGTGACGAGGGCGCGCTGCCCGAGTCGCTGCCGTCCCTGCTGTTCCCGGACGTGCCGCTGACGTTCGAGACGCTGCAGATCATCGCGCCGTATGCGCTCGCCATGGCGCTCGTGGGACTGCTCGAGTCGCTCATGACCGCGAAGCTGGTCGACGACGTCACCGACACCCACTCCAACAAGACCCGCGAGGCGTGGGGCCAGGGCGCGGCGAACATCATCACCGGCTTCTTTGGCGGCATGGGTGGCTGCGCGATGATTGGCCAGACCATGATCAACGTGAAGGCCTCGGGCGCGCGCACCCGGATCTCGACGTTCCTCGCGGGCGTGTTCCTGCTGATCCTCGTGGTGGGCCTGGGCGACGTGGTGGCGCTCATGCCGATGGGCGCGCTCGTCGCCGTGATGATCATGGTGTCCGTGGGGACGTTCGACTGGCACTCGATCCGCCCGTCCACCCTGCGTCGCATGCCGCGCTCCGAGACGCTCGTCATGATCGCCACGGTCGCCGTGACGGTGTGGACGCACAACCTCGCGTACGGCGTGCTGGTGGGCGTCGTGACGGCGATGGTCCTCTTCGCCCGGCGCGTGGCGCACCTCACGACGGTGACGCGGCTCGACGCCTCCGACGACGACGATGAGCGGGTCTACGCCGTGAGCGGCGAGCTGTTCTTCGCCTCGTCAAACGACCTCGTGTACCAGTTTGACTACTCGGGCGACCCCTCGCGGATCGTCATCGACATGTCCGGCGCGCACGTGTGGGACGCGTCCACCGTCGCGACGCTCGACGCGGTGCGCACCAAGTACGAGGCGCGCGGCAAGTCCGTGGAGATCGTGGGGCTCAATGAGGACTCGGCGGCGCGGCACGGGCGCCTGTCGGGGAACCTGGGCGCCGGGCACTAGGCCGGCCGGGCTACAGCTCCCGGATGGCCTGGTCCGCGCTCATACGGCCCTTGCGCTCGCCCGCGCCGTGGCTTTCGGCGGGGTAGCCGACCAGCAGCAGGAGCTCCGAGCGCCAGGACGAGTCCCCGAGCAGGGCGGAGTCCAGTGCGGCGCGGTCGAACCCGCCCACGGGGCGCACCGCGAGACCCGCTGCCCGCAGGCCCAGGATGAGGTAGCCCGTCTGCAGCATGGTGTTGGTGTGCGAGAACGTGGTGCGGGCCTCGGGGTCGGCCTCGAAGCGCGCCGCCGCGCTCTCCGAACCCCCGGTGACACCGAAGGCGTCGTGGAAGCGCTCGTCGCGGGCGGCCACCAGCACCAGCGGTGCCGCCGTGACCTTGTCTCGGTTGCCTGCGGCGGCGGCGCCGAGCACGGCCGCGCGGGCGTCCTCGGAGGCGGCGGCGAGCACGCGCAGGGGGACGGTGTTGTTCGCGGTCGGGCCCCACTTGATGAGATCCCACACCTCGCGCACCACCTCCATGGAGACGGGGCGCTCATCCCACTGCAGAGCCGAGCGGGCATCGGTGAAGAGGGTGGCGCGGGCAGCGGCATCGATCGCGAAGTTTGTAGACATGTCAACCATTGTCGCGCGATACGGGTGGCGTGCGGACCACGAGAGCCGACCACGGCATCGGCCGCCCGCGCGAAGCGAACTAGACTCAAGCCCGTGGATCCGTTGGTACTGGGCATCGAGAGCACCTGCGACGAGACGGGCGTGGCGCTCGTGCAAGGCGGCGAGCTCCTCGTCGACGTCACGGCGTCGTCGATGGACGAGCACGCGCGATTTGGTGGAATCGTCCCCGAGGTGGCGAGCCGCGCCCACCTCGAGGCCTTCGTGCCGACCCTCGAGGAGGCGCTGAGCCGCGCGGGCAAGACCTTGGCGGACGTCGACGCGATCGCCGTCGCCGCCGGTCCCGGCCTCGTCGGATCGCTGACCGTCGGCAACGCCGCCGCGAAGTCCCTCGCCGTCGCTCTTGGCAAGCCGCTGCATGGGGTGAACCACGTCATCGGCCACGCCGCCGTGGACGAGCTGGTGCACGGCGAGTTTCCCGAGAAGGTCATGGCGCTGGTGGTCTCGGGTGGCCACACCTCGCTGCTGAAGATTGACGATGTCGCCACCGAGGTCACCGAGCTGGGCCACACGTTGGACGACGCCGCCGGAGAGGCCTTCGACAAGGTGGGGCGTCTGCTCGAGCTCCCGTACCCGGGCGGCCCGCACATCGACCGCCTCGCCCGCGAGGGAGACCCCACAGCCATCCCCTTCCCGCGCGCGCTCACCGCGGCCAAGTTCCAGGAGAAGCACGCGTACGACTTCTCCTTCTCCGGCCTCAAGACCGCCGTGGCCCGCTGGGTGGAGCGCGAGCGCGATGCCGGGCGCGAGATTCCCATCAACGATGTCGCAGCGTCCTTCGCAGATGCCGTCGCCGACGTCCTCGTGATGAAGACTCTGAACGCGTGCCGCGAGCACGGCATCGACACCCTGGTCATCGGCGGTGGGTTCTCGGCGAACTCGCAGCTGCGCGAGATGGCGACGCGCCGCGGTGAGGAGGCCGGGATCGACGTGCGGATCCCGCCCATCCGCTACTGCACCGACAACGGCGCGATGATCGCGGCGCTCGGCGCGGCCGTGGTGCGACGCGGCCTGGCGCCCTCGGACCTGGGCTACGGCGTCGACTCGTCGATGCCTCTCACGCGCGTCGTCGCGTAGGCGTCGAGCGAGGCGCGGAGCCCAGTGTCGGGCCGGGTGCCACGGGTTCAAGCGAGTCACGAGCGGCGGCCTTCACGGCATCGGCCATCGCCACGAGCGACGGCGCGTGAGTGCGCCACTGCTGCCAGTACAGGGCGACGCGCACCTCCGGCCCCCCTAGCTCGACAAGGTCGAGGCCGTCGCGCTGAACGCCGGGCAGCAGCGCCCAGCCGAGCCCGAGCCCAATCGCACGCGCGAACTCCGTCGATGACGGCACGTAGTGGCGCGGCGGTGCCGATGCCTCGATCCCACGCGACTCGAGGTAGCGGCTCTGGATGGTGTCGCGGTCGTCGAAGTCGAGGACGGGGGCAGTCGTCAGCGCGGCCGGGGTGGCCCCGTCGGGGAACCACCGCGTCGCGAAAGCAGGCGCGGCCACGGCTCGATAGGTGAGCACCCCGAGCGGCGTGACGGTGCAGCCCGGCACCGGGGTGGCAACCGTCGTGACCGCCGCAGCCACGGTGCCATTGGCGAGCAGGGCCGCGGTGTGGCCCTCGTCCTCGCGATGCAGGTGGAGCAGGACTCCATGCTCGTTCGCGGCCGCCGCGAGCGGGGCGAGGATCCAGGTGGCGAGCGAGTCCGCGTTGACCGCGAGCGCGAGGGCGGTAGCGCCGTCGGCGACGCCCAGCTCGGACGCCAGCGCGTCGTCGAGGTGCGCCACCTGGCGGGCATAGCGGATGACGCTCTCGCCCGCGGCGGTCGCCCGTACGGGGCGCGAGCGCACCAGCAGCACCTGGCCGGTGAGGCGCTCGAGCGTGGCGAGGCGCTGGCTCACCGCGGATTGGGTGAGGTGCAGACGCCGGGCAGCCGCGTCGAGTGAGCCCGCGTCGACCGCGGCGGCAAGTGTGAGGGCGAGGTCGGCCGGTACCTTCATGAAGCAAAGTTAATACAACTTGAGAAATCCTTGGTGGCGCTGATGATCGGGCGCGGCTAGCGTCGGCGCATGATCTTCCTTGCGGGACTCGGCCTGGGCCTGTCCCTTATTGCCGCCATCGGCGCCCAGAACGTGTTCGTGCTGCGCCAGGGCATGCGCCGCGAGCACGTGCTTGCGGTGGTTCTGGTGTGTGCGGGCTCGGACGCGATCCTCATCAGCGTCGGCACCGCGGGCCTGGGGGCGCTGATCTCCGCGCATCCGTGGATCGAGACCGCGGCGCGCGTGGGTGGCGCACTCTTTCTTGCCACCTACGCGGTCTTCTCGGCCAGGCGCGCGTGGCGGGGCAGCGAGGCGGGGCTCCAGGCGGCCGATGCTCCTGTCGCCGGACCGAGAATGTGGGCCGTGGTCGGCACCACCCTGGCGATCACCTGGCTCAACCCGCACGTGTACCTCGACACCGTGGTGCTCCTCGGCTCGGTCGCCGGGACCTATGGCGACGCGCGGTGGGCCTTCGCCGCCGGGGCGATGGTCGGATCGCTCGCATGGTTCACGGCCCTGGGATATGGGGCGCGGCTGCTGTCCGGCGTCCTCGCCCGTCCGGGAGCGTGGCGCGTGCTCGACGGCTTCGTGGCATGCGTGATGGCGGGGCTTGCCTTCACGCTCGTGCTGGGAGCCTAGGGTGGGGCCATGGCAAGGCTGACCGACGCGGACGTGGTGAGGCTGCGCGAGCGCTACGCCGCCGGCGAGCGCCAGACGGACCTCGCCGCCGTGTTTGGCGTCGCCCAGACCAGCGTGTCCGCGATCGTCTCGGGACGCACGCGGGCCGATGCTGGCGGACCGATCGCCGCGCGCTCGCCTCGCGCTCAGCGCCCGCAGGCGACATCGACCCGGAGCGCCAGTGCCCGCAACCGCCTTACCGACGCCGTCGTGGCCGAGGTGCGCGAGCGTGTGGGTGCAGGCGAGGGCCGCGCCGAGGTGGCGGCGGCGCTCGGGATCTCCAAGGCGAGCGTCGACTCCATCATGTCGGGTCGCCGGGGCGGCGCCACCTCAACCCGTGCGGGCGCGCTCGACGACGCGGCTCGCGCGCGCATCCGTGCCGCCCACGCCGCAGGGCAGTCGCAGAGCGCGATCGCCCGTGCCGAGGGGACCAGTCAGCAGATGGTGAGCAAGGTGCTGCGCGCTGGCACCTGAGCCCGCCGTCAGGCGGGTAGCGGCTCGGCGAGGATCGCGAGCCGGCGGTTGCCCATGCGTGTGAGGATGACTGTGAGACGCTCGTCGCCCTTGAGCTTCAGGTGAGGACGCAGCTGCTCGGGCGTGATGTCGACGCCCCGCTTCTTGATATCGACCGTGCCGACGCCGCGCGCACGCAGTGCAGCGGCGAGAGCCTTGGGCTTGAGCGGGACGGTCTCGAGCACCTGGTACCCGCGTGCGAAGGGGGTCTCGACCGGCGTGGGCGCGGCGATGTACGCGATCATCGGGTCCACCAGGTGGCCGTCCAAGCGCGCGGCGACCTCGCCCACCAGTCCCGCACGGATGACCGCGCCATCGGGTTCGTAGAGATAGTCAGTCAACTCACCCGCATCGGCGCGGTCCGTCGAGCCCGTCAGGCGATGCGCCGTGTCCCCTCGTACCACGAGCGCGGCGTGCCCAGGCGCGGTCGCGAGCGGCCCGTGCCACAGGGCCGCCTCCACCACCGAGCCGTCGACGGAGACCCACTCGGCCTCGGCATCGGCCGGGATCGCCTCGTGAGGAATCGCCGGCCCCACCTTCACGCCCAGCGCCGGGTGTGATGAGCGCAGCGCCAGCACGTCGTCGAGCGCGGGGGAGTAGTCCTGGGGGTCGTGCCGGCGCCCGCGTGCGGTGCGGCGGGCGGGGTCCGCGAAGAGTCCGTCCACGTCGAGCGATGCAGCGAGCGACATCGAGTCCCCGTGCACCACCCGCGCCGACGCCCAGTGGCGCAGGTTGTGATCGGCCAGCAGCGCGGTCGCCTCATCACGCTCGATCGCCGTCACGTCGAGGCCGAGCGCGGCGAGCGCCATGGCATCGGCCCCGATCCCGGCGGTGAGGTCCGCCACGGACGTCACCCCGGCGTCGCGATAGCGCGCCGCATGGCGCGCCGCCACGGTGAGCCGGGTCGCCTGCTCCAACCCGTCCTGGGTGAGTAGCATGCCGCCGGCGAAGTCCCCCAGCTTGCCCACGGCATCGGCCCTCAGCCGCGACTGGGTGAGCGCCGCCGCCACGAGCCTCGGGTCCACGCCCTGGGCGCGCATGGATTCGCCCATCGCGAGGGAGCGCTTCTCGTCGTACGGTGGCAGGGCGTCCACGAGCGCGAGGCCGTCGGGCGTGAGCAGCAGGCGGGCGGTCACGGCGTCCATACGAGGATCCTCGCACGGCCCGCTTCGCGCGCGGTGAACATCCGGCATTCGGTTAGCACTCTCAGTGGGTGAGTGCTAAATTGAGGATCGTCCCGGCGACGGGACACGTGGCCGCATCGGCCGCCCTGACCCCCGCGACGGCAGGCCGGACGATGAGCCGCGATACACACATCTGTCTGGATCACGGAAGGTGAGGTCCGCTGTGTCGGTCTCTATCAAGCCTCTTGAGGACAAGGTCGTGGTGAAGCCCTCTGCCGCCGAGCAGACCACCGCGTCCGGCCTCGTCATCCCCGACACCGCCAAGGAGAAGCCCCAGGAGGGCGAGGTCCTGGCGGTGGGCCCCGGTCGCGTCGACGACAACGGCAACCGCGTCCCGCTCGACGTCGCGGTGGGTGACAAGGTCATCTACTCGAAGTACGGCGGCACCGAGGTGAAGTACGGCGGCCAGGAGCTGCTCATCCTCTCGGCGCGCGACCTGCTTGGCGTTCTGCAGTAACGCTGCTGCACGCGCAAGAACCCCGGAAGGCCTCAGGCCTTCCGGGGTTCTGTCGTTTCTGCGGGCTTGGGGCGGCCGATGCCGTGGCGGGCGGCGTTCCTAGCTCGCCTGGCGCAGACGGCCGGCGAGCATCGCGTGACGCTCGTCCTCGCTCATGCCGCCCCACACGCCGAACGGTTCGCGGGCGTCGAGCGAGCGCTCGCGGCACATGTCGAGCACGGGGCACCTGGCGCAGTATTGCTTCGCTGCCTCGGCCCGGCGGCGGCGTGCGGCGCCACGCTCGCCCTCGGGATGAAAGAACAGATCGGGGTCGGCGTCACGGCATGCCCCCTCGTACTGCCACTCCCACTGGTCCTGCGTCGGTGCGGGAAGCCTGGCAATGCTTTCCATGGCCACTCCTCATCTCGTTTGAGACTCACCGTGCCTCGTCGTTGAGGCACGATCTTTCGGTGCTGCACACACTCCGACTCAGAGCTCTCGTGGGGGCGAGATCTCTGCTTCGGTGACGCCATCTACTGACATTCATACCTGGAAGATCAGGGTTTGGGAAGCCCCTTTTGTCCAGTTCATGCAACGTTCGTGCGCGGGGCGGTGGGGGTGCCGAGAGGCCGCGCGGTGCGGCGGGACGGTCTGCATCGTTGCAACGCCTCGCGCGGGCGCGCGCATGGTCGATGTGCGGGTCGCCCGCGTGCTCGGGCCCCACGTAGAATCTGGCCATGGCGCCTGAACTCAACGACCCCTTCGGATTCACCGGCCTGACCTACGACGACGTCCTGCTCCTGCCCGGCCAGAGCGACGTCATCCCCTCCGAGGTGGACACGTCGACTCGGCTCACCCGCGACATCTGCATCGCGACCCCGCTGCTCAGCGCGGCGATGGACACCGTCACCGAGGCCCGCATGGCGATCGCGATGGCGCGCCAGGGCGGCATCGGCGTGCTGCACAGGAACCTCTCGATCGAGGACCAGGCGCACCAGGTCCAGATCGTGAAGCGCTCGGAGTCGGGCATGATCACGGACCCCGTCACCGTGGGGCCCGAGGCGACTCTGACCGAACTCGACGCGCTGTGCGGCAAGTATCGCGTCTCCGGCCTGCCCGTGGTGGACGAGGACCGCCGCCTGCTGGGCATCATCACTAACCGCGACCTGCGATTCGTCGACCCCAGCGAGTACGACGCGCTCAAGGTGCGCGAGGCGATGACCCCCATGCCGCTGATCACCGCGAGCGAGGGCATCTCCAACGCCGAGGCCGCCGAGCTGCTCGGCAAGCACAAGGTCGAGAAGCTACCCCTGGTGGACGCGGACGGCCGACTCACCGGCCTCATCACCGTCAAGGACTTCGTCAAGACCGAGCGCTACCCGAAGGCCACCAAGGACGAGCACGGCCGCCTTCGCGTCGCGGCCGCCGTCGGCTTCTTCGGCGACGCCTGGGAGCGTGCCACCGCGCTGGTCGAGGCCGGCGTCGATGCGCTCGTCGTCGACACCGCGCACGGCCACGCTCAGGCGATGATCGACATGATCAAGCGCCTCAAGGCGGACCCCGCGACGGCTCACGTGCAGGTCATCGGCGGCAACGTCGCGACGCGTGAGGGTGCTCAGGCGCTCGTCGACGCGGGCGTGGACGCAGTCAAGGTGGGTGTGGGCCCCGGCTCCATCTGCACCACCCGCGTGGTCGCCGGCGTGGGCGTGCCGCAGGTGACGGCGGTGTGGGAGGCCTACCAGGCGGCCGGACCCGCCGGTGTGCCGGTCATCGCCGACGGCGGCTTGCAGTACTCGGGCGACATCGCCAAGGCCATGGTCGCGGGCGCCGAGTCCGTCATGATCGGCTCGCTGTTCGCCGGCTGCGCGGAGGCACCCGGCGACCTGGTGCTCGTGGGCGGCAAGCAGTACAAGCTCTACCGGGGCATGGGTTCCATGGGCGCGATGGCGTCCCGCGGCCGCGTCTCCTACTCGAAGGACCGCTATTTCCAGTCGGACGCCCCGAGCGACGACGACATCATCCCCGAGGGCATCGAGGGCCGCGTCCCGTTCAAGGGCTCGCTGCACGACGTCGCCCGTCAGCTGGTGGGCGGCCTGGGCCAGTCCATGTTCTACGTGGGAGCACGCACCATCGACGAGCTGCGCTCGCGCGGCAAGTTCGTGCGCATCACCGCGGCAGGCCTCAAGGAGAGCCACCCGCACGACATCCAGATGACCGTCGAGGCGCCCAACTACACCGGTCGCTAACCCCAGGTGGAGATCACCTGGCAGCTGCTGCTCGTCCTCGGTCTCGTCGCGCTCCTCGCGGGGTGCCTCGACACCTTGGCCGGCGGCGGCGGGCTCATCACCGTGCCCGCGCTCTTGCTCGCCGGTGTGCCTCCGCTGCAGGCCCTGGGCACCAACAAGCTCCAGGGCACGGCGGGCACCTTCATGGCCACGACCCAGGTGATTCGCCGTCACGGGGTGCGCTGGGTCGACGTCAGACGGCCGATGCTGTGGGCCTTTCTGGGATCGGCAGCCGGTTCCGTCGGCGTCCTGTTTGTCGCGCCGGACGCGCTCGAGGTCGTCATCCCGATCGTCCTCGCACTCATCGCGGCCTACTTCTTGTTCGTGCCCAAGTCCCACGAGCCGCCGCCCGCGCCGCGGATCTCCGAACGCGGGTTCGAGGGCGCGGTGGTGCCCGTCATCGGCGCCTACGACGGGGCGTTTGGGCCCGGCACCGGGTCGCTCTTCGCGCTGTCGGGGGTGGCGCTCAGGGCGCTGCCGCTGAGGCGCTCCACGGCCGTCGCGAAGACGCTGAATTTCGCCACCAATATCGCGTCCCTGCTGGTGTTCGCGGTGGCGGGCAAGATGGTGTGGGCCATCGGTGGAGTGATGATCGTGGGCCAGCTCATCGGTGCCTACCTGGGCTCGCACATCCTGCTGCGCGTCAACCCGCTGGTGCTGCGCGTGCTCATCGTCGTGGTGTCGCTGGGCATGCTGGTGCGGGTCCTCGTCGCCTAACTCGCCCGCCCTACCCAGACACTGTGAACCGGACCGGGGCGCGACACCCCGCGTCACGGTCCCGTGAGAGGGCCGTGGTCGGCGTGGCGGCCTCGAATCCGGTTCAAACCGTCTGGCGGGGGCGGGCCGGGCGGGTCAGGGGTAGAGGCCGCGCAGCTCGTGGGCCTCGATCACGCGCCTGACGGCGAGCGCCGTCGCAGCCTCGCGGTAGGTGATGCCACGTGCGCCGGCCTGCTCGACGACGGCGTGCCACGCATTGGTCATGCGCTCGGCCAGGCGGTCGTTCACCTCGGACTCGCGCCACGTGTACGCCTGGTTGGACTGCACCCACTCGAAGTAGGACACGATGACGCCGCCCGCGTTGGCGAGGATGTCCGGCACCACCAGCACGTCGCGGTCGGCGAGGATGGCGTCGGCCGCCTGCGTGGTGGGGCCGTTGGCGCCCTCGACCACAATGCGGGCCTCGACGTGGGGTGCGTTGTGCTCGGTGAGGACTCCCTCGACTGCAGCCGGGACGAGCACGTCTACGGGCAACGTGAGCAGCGAGCCCGGGTCGATCTGCTCGCTCGAGTCGAAGCCGGCGACGGAGCCCGTCGCGTCGGAGTGCTCGCCGAGCCGGGCGATGTCGAGCCCCTCCTCGAGCCAGATGGCGCCGTCGACGTCGCTGACGGCCTGGACGCGCACTCCCGCCTCGGCGAGGAAGCGAGCGGCGCCCCGGCCCACCTTGCCGAAGCCCTGCACGGCGGCCGTCGCCGTCGTCGGGTCGATGCCGCGGGCCTTCATCGCCATGAGCGCCACATGCGCGACGCCGCGGGATGTGGCGCTCGCGCGGCCAAGCGATCCTCCCAGAGAGATGGGCTTGCCGGTGACGACACCGGGCACGGTGTGGCCCTGGCTGACGGAGTAGGTGTCCATGATCCACGCCATGGTCTGCTCGTCGGTGCCCATGTCGGGCGCGGGGATGTCCACCTCGGGGCCGATGATCGGCAGGATCTCCGCCGTGTACCGGCGCGTGACGCGCTCCAACTCCGCGGTGGAATGCTCGCGGGGCTCGAGGGCCACGCCGCCCTTCGCGCCGCCGTAGGGCACGTCGACGAGCGCACACTTCCACGTCATCCACATGGCGAGCGCGCGGACCTCGTCGAGGTCGACGGCGGTGGAGAATCGCAGCCCGCCCTTGGCGGGTCCACGTGAGAAGTTGTGCTGGACGCGGAAGCCCTCGTAGACGGCGATTGAGCCGTCGTCGCGCCTGAGCGGCACCGCGACCGCCATCTCGCGCCGGGGAGTGGCAAGCATGGCGTGGACGCCGTCGCTCACCCCCAGGAGATCGGCCGCCTGCGCTAACTGTGCCTTCGCGTCGTCGAGCGGGCCCCGGGTCAGGGTGCTCTGGACGCCGGTGGATGGGTTCATCCGGGCCTCCTCATCGAGTTACCTCGACTCTAATGCCCGGTTTCTCCCGCGCGGCGCACGCGGCGCGCGGCCGCTAGAACAGCGCGTCGGCGCCTTCCGCGCTCGCCTCGGCACGCGCGGGTGCGGCGACGGGCCACTCGGGGCGCGGGAGGTCGTCGACCGTGCCCTTGGACTTGAGGAAGGCTGCGAAGTGCGTGGCCCAGGCGCGGTGTGCCTCGATCTGCTGGCTGTGCAGGTCGGCAAGCTCCGACGTTCCCATCGCGGGGAAGGCCGCCGCGAGCGCGTGCACCAGCTCCAAGGTGGCGAGCACGTCCGCATCCGCCGCGTGCAGGTCGTCGGCGACGACGGGCACCGCGTACAGCGTGCACAGGTCGATGAGCTTGCGCTTGCCGCGGCGGTAGCGGTCCAGGTGGCGGTCGAGCACGAGCGGGTCCACGACCGGCGACACCTGCCCGCCGGGAATGCGCGCGGCGAGCGAGACCAACCCGTGGCGCGCGAGTTCCGATTCCAGTAGCGACAGGTCGAACTGGGCGTTGAAGGCGACGACGGGGAAGCCGGCCGACAGCGCGGAGGCGAGGATCTCGGCGATCTCCTCGAGCGCCTCAGCGGGCGCCACCCCGTGCTCGCGTGCATGCGCGGTGGTGATTCCGTGCACCTCGGTGGCGCGGGCGGGGATTTCGACGCCGGGGTCGATGAGCCACGTCCGCGTGCTCACGTCGGACCCCGTGCGCGTGATCACTGCGGCGGTCACGATGCGGTCGTGATCCGTCGACACACCCGTCGTCTCGGTGTCGAAGCCCACCATGGTCTCGTCTAGCCAGCTCATGGTGACACTCTCCCACGGGGGACCGACATCGCCGCCCCAGCCACGGCATCGGCCGCCCGCCTGGCCCGCAAGCCGCGTGCGCCCGATAGGCTGGACCGGTGAGTTACGAGACCGAGATCGGCCGCGGCAAGCGCGGACGCCGTGCCTACTCCTTCGACGACATCGCCGTGGTGCCCTCGCGCCGCACGCGCGACCCGCAGCAGGTGTCGCTGAGTTGGCAGATCGATGCCTTCCAGTTCGACATCCCCGTGATCGCCGCGCCCATGGACTCCGTGATGAGCCCCGCGACCGCGATCGCGTTGGGTCGCCTGGGCGGGCTCGGGGTGCTGGACCTCGAGGGCCTGTGGACGCGTTACGAGGACCCCACCTCGCTGCTCGAGGAGATCGCCGCGCTCGATGGCGTCGCCGCGACCGCGCGCATGCAGGAGATCTACCGCGAGCCGGTCAAGGGCGAGCTGATCGCCGAGCGCCTGCGTGAGATCCGTGCGGCCGACGTCACCGTGGCCGGCGCGCTCAGCCCTCAGCGCACGCAGGAGCACTACGAGACGGTCCTGAAGGCCGGCGTCGACCTGTTCGTTATCCGCGGCACCACCGTGTCCGCCGAACACGTCTCGCCCGAGGTGGAGCCGCTCAACCTCAAGAAGTTCATCTACGACCTGGACGTGCCCGTCATCGTCGGCGGCGCCTCGACCTACCAGGCCGGACTTCACCTCATGCGCACCGGTGCCGCGGGCGTGCTCGTGGGCTTCGGCGGTGGCTCGGCGCAGCGCACGCGCGCCACGCTGGGTATTCACGCCCCCATGGCGACCGCCGTGTCCGACGTCGCCGCCGCCCGCCGCGACTACCTCGACGAGTCCGGCGGCCGCTACGTGCACGTCATCGCCGACGGCGGCCTGGGCCGGTCGGGCGACCTCGTGAAGGCCTTCGCGTGTGGTGCCGACGCCGTCATGCTCGGCTCCGCGCTGGCCCGCTCGGAGGAGGCCCCGGGCCGCGGCTACCACTGGGGCCAGGAGGCGTACCACGCCGAGCTGCCGCGCGGCGAGCGCGTCGAGGTCGGCACCGTCGCCCCGCTCGAGGAGATCCTCCACGGCCCCGGCCACCTCGCCGACGGCACCACCAACATCATGGGGGCCCTGCGCCGCTCGATGGCCACCACGGGCTACTCGGACCTCAAGGAGTTCCAGCGCATCGACGTGGTGGTCTCGCCGTACCACCCCAGCTGACCCGTTCGACAGACAGGGGCCGATGCCGTGGGTGACCACGGCATCGGCCCTTTCCTTTGGATGGGCGCTCCGCTTGCTCCTGGTGGCCCGATGCGCGCCACGAGACGGCGTTTTGTGGCGCGCATGTCCACATTTGCGCCAGGGGGGAGGGGGAGCAGGTCGTTCGCGCGGATGACGACGCGCGGCGTCGCTCCTGGTTAGGCTCGGCTGGTCCCCCTCATCGACCAGGAGACGTGCGTGCCGGACCTACGTATCGACCACCTGACCAAGTCCTACGGCGAGCTCAGGGCGCTCGACGACGTGTCGTTCACGGTGCGCGGCGGTGAGCTCTTCGGCTTCGTCGGCTCCAACGGCGCGGGCAAGACCACCACGATGCGGATCATCCTGGGCGTGCTGCGAGCCGACGCCGGCACCGTCACCTGGAACGAGGCGCCGCTCGACCTCGAGGCGCGCCGCCGCATCGGCTACATGCCAGAGGAGCGCGGCCTCTACCCGCGCATGAAGGTGGGCGAGCAGCTGATCTACCTGGCACGACTGCACGGACTCAGCGCCGCCGACGCTGCCGCAGCCATGGAGCACTGGACCGAGGTCTTAGGGGTGGCCGAGCGCCGCGACACCGAGGTCGAGAAGCTGTCGCTGGGAAACCAGCAACGCGTGCAGCTCGCCTCCGCGCTGGTCCACGGCCCCGAGGTGCTCGTCCTCGACGAGCCGTTCTCCGGCCTCGACCCCGTCGCCGTCGAGGTGATGAGCGGCGTGCTGCGCGAGCAGGCAGCGCGCGGCGTGCCGGTGATCTTCTCGTCGCACCAGCTCGAGCTGGTCGAGCGGCTGTGCGACCGCGTGGGCATCGTCCGCGCCGGCCGGATGGTCGCGCAGGGCACTATCGACGAGCTGCGCGCCACCGAGCGTCCCGTGTGGGAGCTGACGGGCAGCCTTCCGGCTGGATGGGCCGATGCCGTGGCCGGCTCGGTCACCGAGGCCAGCCCAGGAGTGTGGCGAGTGGAGGCCGCCGACGCAGCGGCCGCCCAGGCGGCCCTCGCATCGGCCGTGAAGGCCGGCACGGTGACGTCGTTCGCCGAGGTGCGCCCCACACTGAGCGAGCTGTTCCAGGGCGTCGTGTCCGAGGAGGTGTCCGCGTGAGCACCGTGTGGCTGATCGCGCGCCGCGAGTTCCGCGTGCGCACCCTGTCCAAGGCGAGCCTCATCTCCTCGGGCATCATGATCGCGATCATCGTGATCGGCTCGCTCATCGCGAAGCCGTTCCTCACCGGCGACGACGAGCCGGCGACGGTGCAGGTCGATACCGCCACGGCGGGCGACCTGGTGCCGTACCTCGATGCCGCCGCTGAGGCTCAGGACGCGGCGTACGTGTTCGCCGAGATCGACGCGCCCGCCGAGCCCGCCGTCGCCGAGGACACCGCGGGGCTGGTGGTCGGCCCCGCCGACGCCCCCACGCTCTATCTGGACGGCGGCGACGAGACCCTCACCGGCATCGTCCAGGTCGCCACTCAGCAGGCGGCCCTCAGCGCGGCGGTCGAGGACCTGGGCGGCGATCCGACCGAGGTGGCGACGGCGCTCGCGGGCGCCGTGCCGACGGTTCAGATGCTCGGGGACGACGCGGGCGACTTCGATTCCGGCGCCTTCTTCGCGGGCTTCGCCGTCATCTTCATTCTGTTCTTTGTGCTCATCCAGAGCTCGTCGGTGATCATGATGGGCGTGGTCGAGGAGAAGGCCTCGAGGGTGGTCGAGATCCTGCTCGCCACGGTCAGGCCCGCCACGCTGCTGGGCGGCAAGGTGCTGGGCGTGGGACTCTACGCCCTCGTCCAGGCGGCCGCGATGGTCGTGCCTGCGGTATTCGCCGCCTGGTACCTGGGCCTCTTGGAGCAGTTCGAGATTCCGCTGGGGCCGCTGCTGACCAACCTCGCCGTGTGGTTCGTGCTGGGCTTCGCGATCTTCACCGTGTTCTTTGGCGGGCTCGCGGCGCTCGTGTCGCGTCAAGAGGACATCGGCGCCGTCTCGACTCCCATGATGCTGCTCATGATGGTGCCGCTGTACCTGTCGATCTATCTGGTGCCCAACAACCCCGACGGTGCGGCGACCGCGGTCCTCACCCAGGTGCCGTTCTTCGCGCCGTTCATGGTGCCCATGCGTGCTGCCTTCGGCACCATCGCCGGATGGGAGATCGCCCTCGCGATCGGCATCTGCCTCGCGACCATCCCGCTACTGACCTGGATTGCCGGCCGCGTCTACGCCGGCGCGGTGCTCAACACGGGCGGCCGCATGAAGCTCAGGGACGCGCTCGCGCGCTCGTAAGCCCCCCGGGGCGAGGGCCGATGCCGTGGTCACCACGGCATCGGCCGTTCCCGACCGGCGGTCACAACCTGGACGCTCGCGACAGGGGTAACGTGAAAGGTCCACGATGCCCGCCCGGGGGCGCTGGGCCACTGGCGGCAGCCATCGTGGGAATGGAGATGCACCATGAAGGCTGTCCGTTTCGAGGCGTGGCACACCCCACCCGCGCTGCGAGACATCGACAAGCCCGTCCCGGGCCCCGGCGAGGTGCTGTTGAAGGTGGCAGGCGCCGGCGCCTGCCACTCGGATGTGTCCGTGTTTCAGGACTACGACGAGTCGCTGCCGATCAGCCGCATGCTGCAGCCGCCGTTCACGCTGGGCCACGAGTCGTCGGGCTGGGTCGAGGAGCTCGGCGAGGGGGTCGACGGCATCAACGTGGGCGACGCGTACCTGGCGTATGGGCCCATTGGTTGCGGCCACTGCCGCGCATGCTCGCGCGGACAGGACACGTACTGCGAGAACCAGGCCACCAACCCCTATGCCGCGATCGGCCTGGGCCGCGACGGCGGCATGGCCGAGTACATGACGGTGCCCGTGCGCAATCTTGTGCCGCTGGGTGACGCCGACCCTGTCGCCGCCGCTCCGCTTGCCGACGCCGGCCTCACGCCGTATCACGCGATCAAGAACTCCGCCCATGTGCTGGTGGGCGGCGGCAAGTACGCGCTGGTCATCGGCCTGGGAGGCCTGGGTCAGGTGGCCGTGCAGATCCTGCAGGCCATCACGGGCGCCACCGTCATCGCCACCGACAACAAGGCGGACGCCATGGAGATGGCGGCCAAGCGCGGCGCGGTCACCGTGGAGGGCGGCGAGGGTCAGGCCGAGCGGATCCGCGAGATCACGGGCGGCAAGGGCGTCGACGCCGTGTTCGACTTCGTGGGCGTGAAGCCCACGATCGAGCTCTCGCGCGCCGTGGTCGCCGTCCAGGGTGCGATCACGATCGCCGGCATCGCCAACGGCACGGTCGAGTGGAACTTCATGTCGACCCCGTACGAGTCGACCCTCACCAACACCTATTGGGGCACCATCGAGGACCTCTACGAGGTCGCCGCGCTATACCGCGCGGGCAAGATCGAGATGGACGTGACCCGTTTCACGATGGATGAGGCACTCGAGGCCTACGACAAGCTCATCGAGGGCTCGGTGCTGGGCCGCGCGGTCGTGGTGCCGCACGCGTAACCCCAGAATGGGTGAGGGCCGATGCCGTGGCGACCACGGCATCGGCCCTGACCTTGTCTCCTGGTGTCCCTAGGTCCGCCACGAACCCCCGTGTCGTGGCGCAAATGCCCTCATGTGCGCCACGAGGGGAGGGTGGGGGTTAGTCGTTGTCGCCGCCCGTGTCGGACACTCCCGCCATGGCCTCGCGGGTTTCGGCGCCGGCGTCGGGCCACACCCAGTCGGCCACCTCGGGCAGGTCGGCGCCGTGCTCGCGGGCGTAGCGGCGGGCCTCCAGACGCTTGTCGTGGAGGTCCTGGCGCAGCTGCGCGGCGCGGGTGCCCAGGTGCGGCACACGGTCGATGACGTCCATCGCCAGGTGGTAGCGGTCGATGTCGTTGAGCATCGCCATGTCGAACGGCGTGGTGGTGGTGCCCTCCTCCTTGAAGCCGCGCACGTGGAGGTTGGCGTGGCCGTTGCGGCGGTAGGTGAGGCGGTGGATCAGCCACGGGTAGCCGTGGTAGTTGAAGATGATCGGCTTGTCCGTGGTGAACAGCTGGTCGAAGTCGCGATCCGAAATGCCGTGCGGGTGCTCCTTCTCGGGCTGCAGGCGCATCAGGTCGACCACGTTGACCATGCGGATCTTGAGGTCGGGCAGCTCGCGACGCAGGATGTCGATCGCCGCGAGGATCTCGAGCGTGGGCACGTCGCCCGCGGCCGCCATGACGACATCGGGCTCCTCGCCCAGCGGCACGTTGGACGCGAACTCCCAGATTCCCAGGCCGCGGGTGCAGTGGTCGATGGCCTGGTCCATGGTGAGCCACTGCGGAGCGGGCTGCTTGCCTGCGACCACGACGTTGACGTAGTCGCGCGAGCGCAGGCAGTGGTCGTAGGTGCTCAGCAGCGTGTTGGCGTCGGCGGGCAGGTACACCCGCACCACCTCGGCCTTCTTGTTGACCACGTGGTCGATGAAGCCCGGGTCCTGGTGCGAGAAGCCGTTGTGGTCCTGGCGCCACACGTGGCTGGACAGCAGGTAGTTCAGCGACGCGATGGGCTGGCGCCACGGCAGCTCGCGCGACACCTTGAGCCACTTGGCGTGCTGGTTGAACATCGAGTCGACGATGTGGATGAACGCCTCGTAGCTGGTAAACAGGCCGTGGCGGCCAGTCAGGAGGTAGCCCTCGAGCCAGCCCTGGCACTGGTGCTCGGAGAGCATCTCGACCACGCGGCCGGACGGTCCCGTGTGGGCACCGTCGTCCTCGCGAGTGCCCTGCCACACCTTGTCGGTGACGTCGAGCACGGCCTGGATGCGGTTCGAGGCGAGCTCGTCGGGAGCGAAGATGCGGAAGTTGTCGTCGTTGTTCGCCATGACGGCCTTGAGGAAGTCGCCGAGCGCGCGCGTGGCCTCTGCTGGTCCCGCACCCGGGTTGGGCACGTCGACGGCGAAGTCGCGGAAGTCGGGCATCTTCAGGTCGCGCAGGATGATGCCGCCGTTGGCCTCGGGCCGGGCGGACATGCGCAGCTGACCCTCGGGCGCGAGGGCACGGGTCGCAGGCTTGGGCGCGCCGGCCTCGTCGAAGAGGTCCTCGGGGCCGTAGGACTGCATCCAGGACTCGAGGGTCTTGAGGTGATCCTCGGTGTCGCGCGCGCTGGACAGCGGCACCTGGTGCGAGCGCCACGAGCCCTCGGTGACGTTGCCGTCGATCTGGTCGGGGCAGGTCCAGCCCTTGGGGGTGCGGAACACGATCATGGGCCACATGGGGCGGTCCATGTCGGGGTTCTCGGCAGCCTGCGCCTTGATCGCGGCGATCTCGTCCATGACGTCGTCGAGGATCGCGGCGAAGCGAGCGTGGATCGACTCGTGAGACTCGTCGTCGAAGCCGGCGACGAAGACGTGCGGCTTGTGGCCGTAACCGACCATGAGCGACTCGAGTTCCTCGTCGCTGATGCGCGCGAGAACCGTGGGGTTGGCGATCTTGTAGCCGTTGAGGTGCAGGATCGGCAGGACCACGCCGTCGGTGGCGGGGTTGACGAACTTGTTGGAGTGCCAGCTGGTGGCCAGCGGCCCGGTCTCGGCCTCGCCGTCTCCCACGATCGCGGCGACCAGGAGGTCGGGGTTGTCGAACGCGGCGCCGTAGGCGTGGCTCAGTGCGTAGCCCAGCTCGCCGCCCTCGTGGATTGACCCGGGGGTCTCGGGCGCGACGTGCGAGGGGATGCCGCCGGGGAAGGAGAACTGCTTGAACAGGCGCTTCAGGCCCGCCTCGTCCTCCGAGATGTCCGGGTAGGTCTCGGTGTAGGTGCCGTCGAGGAAGCTCGATGCCACGAGGCCAGGTCCGCCGTGACCGGGGCCGATGATGTACATCGTCGGCTGCTGACGCGCCTTGATCATGCGGTTGAGGTGCGCGTAGAGGAAGTTCAGTCCGGGGGTCGTGCCCCAGTGGCCCACCAGGCGCGGCTTGACGTCGTCGCGCTTGAGGCCGCCCCTGAGCAGGGGGTTGTCCAGCAGGTAGATCTGTCCCACCGAGAGGTAGTTGGTGGCGCGCCACCAGCGGTCAATGCCGTCGATCTCCTCGGGCGTGGCCGCATCAGTACTACGTGGGGACCAAGGGGTGCTGCTCATCAAAACCTCCGTCGCTGGTAGGGACCGGTTACAGCCTGTCACCGTCTGGCACGTGATGCGAGGGCAAAGGTCCCAACGATGGGGCGTGGTCGCGGGCATGGCGGCGATGGAATATAGTTGCGCCGTCAATAGTTGTGGCTTCAACGTGGGTGACGATCGGTTGCCCCCGCCACCTTCTCACTTTCACGAAGGATCATCATGGACATCGTCTTCCTCATCGCGCGCATCCTGTTCGCGCTCATCTTCATCTTCTCCGCCATCGGCCACATCACGCAGGCCAAGGGCATGGCGCAGTACGCCACCGCCAAGGGCGCTCCCGGCGGTGAGTTCGGCGTCATCGCCTCCGGCGTCCTGATGGGCCTGGGCGGCCTGATGGTGCTGTTGGGTGTGTGGGGAGGCCTGGGTGCGCTGCTCATCGCCGCCGCGCTCATCCCCGTCACCTTCTTCATGCACGCGTTCTGGAAGGAGTCGGACGCTCAGGCCAAGCAGGCGGAGCAGATCAGCTTCAACAAGAACCTGGGCCTCATCGGAGGCGCGCTCGCGCTGTTCCTGCTGTTCGCCGTGACCGGCGCGGACATGGGCCTCACCATCACCGAGCCGCTGATCGCGCTCGGCTAAGACGCACACGACCGCGAGGGCGGGCCGGGGTTCCCGGCCCGCCCTCGCGGCGTTGGGGCGTGTCTGCGGCCGATGCGGTGGCCGGCCGGCGGGGCGTCCCTAGATTTTCGAGTGCTCGCCCAGGCGGTGCCAGGCGCGGTCGTGGTAGACCAACGCCCCTTCGTGGCCGTCGGTGTCCGTGTCGCGCGCGATGTGAGACTCGAGCGCCTGCGCGGCGAAGACGGTCGACGAGCCCGCATTGAGGCGGTCGATGACGGCGCAACGTACCCAGGCGCGGACGTCGCTGTAGACCGGCTCCCCGCTGGTCAGCCGCGTCCACTGGTGCGTCGAGGCGAAGCGGTCGATGCCGCGTGCGGCGCCTAGCTTCGCTAGCTCGAGGTCGCTCGCGTCCAGCAGGTGCACCACGACCGTCTGGGCCCGGGACAGGACGTCCGCTGCCGACGACTGCGCGGAGATCGAGAACACGAGCAGGGGCGGGTCGGCGCTCACCGAGGAGACGGACGAGGCGGTCAGCGCGACCGGGCCGTCGCCGGCATCGGCCGTGATGACGGCGACGCCATTGGGGTGGCCGCGAAACAGCGCCTTGAAGTCGTCGGCGGGCAGCGACGGGGCAAGGTCGTGTGCCGCGCCAAGGGGCGTGACGGCGGGGGACAGGCAGGTCATGGCTTGGCTCCTAGGCGGGGACGGCGGTCGTCGCCGGCGCGCTGGTGTCCGCGGCGCCGGTGAGCTCGTCACGGAGGATGGCGGCGCCCTCGCCGAGCGCGGTGAGCTTGGCCAGCGCGACGTCGCGGGGGAACGGTGCCAGCCCGCAGTTGGTGCTGGGGATGAGGTTCTCGGCGTCCACGAACTGCAGGGCCTTGCGCAGGGTGTCCGCCACCTCATCGGGGGTCTCGATCGCGTGGTTCGCCACGTCGATGGCGCCGAGCATCACCTTCTTGCCGCGCAGGATCTCGATGAGGTCCATGGGCACGTGCGAGTTCTGCGACTCGAGCGAGACGATGTCGATCGCGGAGCGCTGCAGCAGCGGGAAGGACTCCTCGTACTGGCGCCACTGCGAGCCCAGGGTCGCCTTCCAGTCGGTGTTCGCCTTGATCCCGTAGCCGTAGCAGATGTGCACGGCGGTCTGAGCGCTGAGGCCCTCGACCGCGCGCTCGAGCGCGGCCACGCCCCAGTCCTTGACCTCGTCGAAGAACACGTTGAACGCGGGCTCGTCGAACTGGATGATGTCGACGCCGGCGGCCTCGAGTTCGCGCGCCTCCTGATTGAGGAGCCCGGCGAACTCCCACGCCAGCTGCTCGCGGCTGCGGTAGTGGGCGTCAAAGAGCGTGTCGACCATCGTCATGGGCCCGGGCAGGGCCCACTTGATGGGTGCGTCGGTGGTGGAGCGCAGGAACGCGGCGTCCTCCACGAACACGGGGCGCTCGCGGCCCACGGCGCCCACGACGGTGGGCACGGAGGCGTCGTAGCGGTCGCGGATGCGGACGGTCTCGCGACGCTCGAAGTCCACCCCGCTGAGGTTCTCGATGAAGGTGGTGACGAAGTGCTGGCGGGTCTGCTCGCCGTCGCTGACGATGTCGATGCCGCGCCGCGTCTGCTCGTGCACGGCGATGCGCAGGGCGTCCTGCTTGCCCTCGACCAAGGCGTCGCCCTGGAGTGACCACGGGGCCCAGAGGGTTTCGGGCGCCGCGAGCCAGGAGGGCTTGGGCAGGCTGCCGACGATCGAGGTCGGAAGAAGGGTGTGTGTCATGGGGGACTCCGTCGGTCAGGCGGCCGGTGACGAGGCGGGGGCGAGGTAGCCCGCGGCCCACCGCTCGAGCAGCTCGCGGTGGGGCTCGATGAAGTGCTCCTCGGTGTACTTGCCCTGCGAGGCTCCCAGCTGGCTGCGCTCCACGCGGTCGTAGTCGATCTGGGTGCGCGAGAAGTCCTGCGACTCGAGGCTGGGACGGAACACGGCCGGAGCCGCCGAGTTCGCGTTGTAGATCTCCGGACGGTAGATCTTCTGGAAGGTCTCCATCGTGGCGATCGTGCCGGCGAGTTGCAGGTCCGTGTAGTCGTTCACGAGGTCGCCGCGGAAGTACAGGGCGAGCGGGGCGACGCTGCCGCGCGGCATGAAGTAGCGCACCTGGAGGCCCATCTTCGCGAAGTACGCGTCGGTGAGCGACAGGCCCTCCTGCTCCAGCGTGTACTCGACGCCCAGCACGGGGTGGTGGTTCGCGGTCCTCACGTAGGTCTTGCTGGTGGACACGCTGATGCAGATCACCGGCGCCTGCGAGAAGCGCTCGCGGTAGGCGTCGGATCCGACGAAACCCTGGAAGAGCTTCCCGTGCAGGTCGCCGAAGTCCGCGGGCAGGGCGGGCTTGCCCGATTCGTCGACCGAGGCGGGCAAGCGGACGCTGAAGTCGTAGTCGCGCACGTACGACGAGAAGTTGTTGCCGACGATGCCGTGGCGGCGCTCGCCCGTGCGTCGATCGACGATGGTGACGTCGAGCACCTCGAGCAGTGGGAAGGCATTGGCCTCAGCGTCCACCTGGACCGAGGCCGACACGATGTCGAGCTCGAGCTCATAACGATCGCCGGTGGGGTTGTCCCAGTCGGCCAGGTCGTTGAAGCGGCGGTTGATCATCGTCAGGGTGTTCCGCAGGTTCTGCTCGCGCAGCTCGCCGCGCGCGAGGTTCGCGAAGTTGGTGGTCGCGCGCGTGCTCGCCGAGGGGGTGTAGTTCTCGTCGAAGCGGGTCGTGCTCGTGGTGAAGGTGAAGTCGTGCGACATGATCGCCCATCCGGTCAGGGGTGGCCGGGGTCGGCCCTGGAAAATGGAATGGCTCCATGGTGCAGGCAGAACGCGGATATCGGGTAACTGGATCGATCTATGCTTTTGTATAGGATCTACCTATGGCACACGGAACCAGCGGCCTTACCCTGCAGCAACTGCGCTACTTCATCGAGGTCGCCGCGGAGGGATCCATCTCGGCGGCGGCGGACGTCCTCTACGTCGCGCAGCCGACGATGTCGGCCGCGATGAAGGACCTCGAGTCGCGGGTGGGCCGTGCGCTCCTGGTGCGCTCGGCGCGCGGCGTGAGCCTCACCGACGACGGAGCCGAGTTCCTGGGCTACGCGCGCCAGGTCGTCGAGCAGGTCACGCTCTTGGAACAGCGTTACCTTGGCCGGCCCCCGTCGCGTCGGCTGCTCGGCGTCTCCACGCAGCACTATTCCTTCGCGGTCGACGCCTTCGTGAGGATGGTGAAGGCGAGCGCCGCCGCCCAGTACGAGTTTGCCCTGCGCGAGACCCGCACGTGGGACATCATCGAGGACGTGCGCACGCTGCGTAGCGAGGTCGGCATCCTGTACCGCAACGACTTCAACCGCAAGGTCATCGACAAGCTGCTGCGCGACGCCGGCCTCGCCTTCCACACCCTGTTCTTGGCCGAGCCCCACATCTTCGTGGCGCGCAGCAACCCGCTCGCCGCGCGGGAGCGCGCGAGCCTCGCCGACCTCGAGGGCCTGCCTCGCCTGACGTTCGACCAGGGGGCGAACAACTCGTTCTACTTTGCCGAGGAGATTCTCTCCACACTGTCGGCCTCCCAGGAGATCCGGGTGTCCGACCGTGCCACGATCTTCAACCTGATGATCGGCCTGGGGGGCTACACGATCTCGACGGGAATCGTGAGCGGCGAGCTGGACCCCGAGATCGCCGCGATCCCCCTCGATGTGGACGAGCGCATCGAGATCGGCTGGATCGGCCACGCCGCCATCCCGCTCACCGAGCAGGCGGGGCGTTACCTCGAGGAGGTAAGGGCCGTGGTCGCCGGGTTCGGTGTCGAGGTGCTCGGCTAGGCGCCCAGCTCCTCCGACAGCTCGAGCCACCGCTCCTCAAGACCGGCGTTCTCCTCCTCGAGGTCGCCAATCTGCTTGGTGAGCGCCGCGAGGCCGGCAAAGTCCGCCTGATCGTGCATCACCATCTCGTGATGCACGCCCTCGATGAGCTCGCCGACCTTCGCCATGCGGCGCTCGACCGACTGCAGTTCCTTCTCGAGGGTGCGCCGCTCGGCCCCACTCAGCCGGACAGTCTGAACCGGATTCGCGCCCGACACGCCGGTGGGGGAGGCCGATGCCGTGGCCGGCTCGGCGTGTCGGCTCCCGTGTCGGTTCACATTGTCTGCGGAGGGGGCGCTTGAGCCGAAGGTGCCCACGCCGTCGGCCGCGGCGCGGCGGGTGCGGGTGAGTTCGACGTACTCGTCGACGCCGCCGGGGAGGTGGCGAAGCCCCCCATCGAGCACCGCGTACTGCTGGTCGGTCACGCGCTCCAGCAGGTAGCGGTCGTGGCTAACCACGATGAGCGTGCCGGGCCACGAGTCCAGCAGGTCCTCCATCGCGGCGAGGACGTCGGTGTCGAGGTCATTGGTGGGCTCGTCGAGCACCAGCACGTTGGGCTCGCTCAGCAACACCAGGAGCAGCTGCAGGCGGCGGCGCTGGCCGCCCGACAGGCGCTTGACCTGGGTCTTCAGCTGAGCCGAGGTGAAGCCCAGTCGCTCCAGCAGCTGCGTGGGCGTCATCTCGGAGCCGTCCGCGAGCTCGATCGAGCTGAACTGCTTGACGACCCCGGAGACGCGCTCCTCGGCGTGCTGGTCCAGTTCCGCGAGCTGCTGGCTCAGCTGCGCGACGCGCACGGTCATGCCGGTCTTCACCCGCCCGCCGGTGGGCTCCTGGTCGCCCGTGATGAGGCGCAGCAGCGTGGACTTACCCGCGCCGTTCTCGCCCAGGATGCCCGTGCGCTCGCCGGGGCCAATGTTCCAGTCGACCTCGTGCAGCACCTCGCGCGTGGAGCCGTCCGCGGCGGTGTACGCCACGGAGCAGCGGATCAGCTCGACCACGTCCTTGCCCAGCCGGGCCGTTGCCATGCGCGTCAACTGCACCTGGTCTCGCACCGGCGGGACGTCGGCGATGAGGGCGTTCGCGGCGTCGATGCGGAACTTGGGCTTCGAGGTGCGTGCGGGGGCGCCGCGCTGGAGCCACGCGAGCTCCTTGCGCATGAGGTTCTGTCGCTTGGCCTCGGTGGCCGCGGCGATGCGGTCGCGCTCCACACGCTGCAGCACGTAGGCGGCATACCCGCCCTCGTACATGTCGACCGTGCCGTCGTGCACCTCCCAGGTGCGGTCGGTGACGGCGTCGAGGAACCAGCGGTCGTGGGTGACGACGGCGAGCGCGCCGCGCCCGCGTGCCCAGCGGCGGTTCAGGTGCTCGGCGAGCCACGCCACGCCCTCGACGTCGAGGTGGTTGGTGGGCTCGTCGAGGAAGACCACGTCGTGTTCGCCGGTGAGGACGGCGGCCAGGGCGACGCGTCGCTGCTGGCCGCCCGAGAGCGAGCCCACCACGGCATCGGCCGGAAGGTCGGGCACCAGGCCGGACATGATGTCGCGCACGCGCGCGTCGCCTGCCCACTCGTGGGTGTCGGCGTCGCCGACGATGGCCTCGAGGACGGTGAGGTCCTCGTCGACGTGGTCGGACTGGTCGAGCACGCCCACGCGGGTGCCGCGCGTCGCGGTGACCTGGCCGTCGTGAGGCGCGAGGCGGCCCGCGAGGATGGCCATAAGCGAGGACTTGCCTGCGCCGTTGGAGCCGACGATGCCGATGCGGTCGCCGTCCTCCAGCCCGACGGTCACGTCCTTGAGGACGGTGCCGGTACCGAAGTCGAGGCCGATGGACTGCGCGCCGAGGAGATGTGCCACCCGACAAGGGTACGGGCGTGAGTGCGGCACACTGACGGCATGAAGATTCGCGAGGCGGCCGTGGGTGCCGCCGCCCTCGACGCCGGTGTGATTGTGCTGTTTTCTGCCATCGGCAGGCGCAGCCACGACGAGGGGGGGCTGGGCGACAACGGCCTGGGACTCGCGACCACCGCGTGGCCGTTCCTGGCCGGGGCAGCGGTGGGATGGGTCATCGCGCGCGGCTGGACGGGCCCGTGCGACGCCAAGCGCACCGGCGCGATCGTGTGGGCCTCGACCCTGGTGGGCGGCATGCTGCTGCGCGCCGCGACCGGTCAGGGGGTGCAGACCTCGTTCGTCATCGTCGCCGGCGCGTTCCTGGGCGCGGGCCTGGTGGGCTGGCGCCTGATCTCCGGCGCGGTCGCCAAGCGGCGGGGGCTCAAGCCATGAGGTGCGTCGCGGTCCGCCATGTCGCGTTCGAGGACCTGGGGGTGTGGGAGGCGGAGATCCTCGCGCACGGATTCGAGGTGACCTACCTTGACGCGGGCGTCGACGATCTTGCCGGCGCGGCCGATGCCGAGCTCACCGTCGTGCTCGGCGGCCCGGTGGGCGTGGGAGACGTGGCCACGTACCCCGTGCTGAGCGAGGAGATCGCGCTCATTCGCGGCCGCCTCGAGGCTGGCCGTGCGACCATCGGCGTGTGCCTGGGAGCGCAGCTCATGGCGGCCGCGCTCGGCGCCGAGGTGCGCCCCGGGGTGGCCGAGATCGGCTGGGCTCCGGTCGCTCTGACGGCCGATGCCGTGGCGGGGCCGCTGCGCCATCTCGCCGAGGCCCCGGTTCTCCATTGGCACGGGGACACCTTCGCCCTGCCCGAGGGGGCGACGCTGCTCGCGTCGACGGAAGCGACACCCCATCAGGCCTTCGAGGCCGGCTCGGGGCTTGCCTTGCAGTTCCACCCCGAGGTCGACGGCGAGGCCATCGAGCGCTGGCTGATCGGCCACAGCGTGGAGCTCGCGGCGCGGGGCATCGACGTGGTCGAGCTGCGCGGCCAGTCGGCGGCGCACGCCGATGAGGCCGCCGTCGCGGGCGTGCTGATGATCCGCGAGTTCCTGCGCGCCCGCTGGTAGGAGGCGCTGCGGGCCCGGACTAGGGGAGCTCGCGACGCGCGGGAGCGTCGGACAGCGCGGCGTCGTCCGCGCTGAAATGACGGTCCGGGTCCCAGGTCTCGGGGGCGCGCAGGGTGACCAGCGGCCACAGGGGAGCGCTGAGCAGGACCCTCGCCGCGGCATCGGCCTTATTCGACGAGATCTCGTCGCACAGGTCCTCGAGGAGGATGGCCACATTGCGGTGGATGAGCGCCGGCTCCTCCGCGGTGAAGTCGACGTCGATCGTGTAGGTGCCGAAGCCCGAGGCTCGCAGCAGGTCCTCGCGCTCGACGGTCTCCTCGAAGGGCTCGTCGAGCGGTGCATACATGAAGGGCAGTACCACGCCGTGGTATTCGGGCCTGAGCAGCGACGCCGAGTGCGAGTCGAAGACGTCGACGTCCGCGAACTGGCGCTCAGTCAGCACCGGCACCGCGAGCACGTGAGGATCGGACTTGGCCAGCTCGAGCGCGGTCGCGAGGGCGGAGGCGTCGCCGCAGTGCAGCACCTCGAGCACCTGGGGCCCGAACAAGTCGCCCGTGACTAGATCCGACATGGGGGTGAAGCCGTGGGTGTGATCGTGGGCGGCGCCAGGCAGGATGAACACGCAGCGCCAGCGACGCTTGTGAGCGGCCCGGTCGACGTGGGCAATGACGAACGACCGCAGCGGGTCGGCCAGAGGCGCGCACGCCTCGTTGGCGGCGACGGCGATACCGTCGCGCCAGCGCCGGTCAAAGGCCCGCAGGAAGTCCTCGCTAGGCTCCCGCGTGGCGTGGGTCACCCACGCCGAGACGTCGATCATCGTGTGTGCTCCTCGAGTGTGCCGTCGCGCCCCGACGGCACATGCCGCGACGGTCCTGCCACCCTACGGGCGCGCGTGGGCGCCACGGTGCATCAGGGGCCGTGCCCCGCAGTGGGATACATCACACTGCGGGGAGCCAAGCTTAGGAGACGGCCGCGATCGACTGCAGCGCGATCTCGCGCTCCTCGTTGGTGGGCACCACCCACACCTGCACGCGCGAGGCGTCGGTGCTGATGAGGGTCGCCTCCTTCTTGCGTCCCTCGTTGCGCTCGGGGTCGATCTCGATGCCGAAGCCCTCGAGGCCCGCCAGCGACTGCTCGCGCACAATGTGGTCGTTCTCGCCCACGCCCGCGGTGAAGACGATCGCGTCCGTGGTGCCCAGCAGCGCCATGTACTGACCCACGTAACCCTTGATCCGGCGGGTATAGACGTCCAGGGCGAGGGTCGCATCGGCCGATCCCTCGGCGATAGCGGTGTGCACGTCGCGCATGTCCGAGTAGCCGCACAGGCCCAGCACACCGGACTGCTTGTTGAGCAGCGTGTCGATCTCGTCGATCGTCATGCCGGCGGCGCGGTGCAGGTGGAAGACGACCGCGGGGTCGATGGTGCCGGTGCGCGAGCCCATGACGAGCCCATCGAGCGGAGTAAGCCCCATCGAGGTGTCGATCGCGTGGCCGCCCTGGACGGCGTCGGCGGAGGCGCCGTTGCCCAGGTGCAGCGTGATGATGTTCACGTCGCGGGGGTCGCGGTCCATGAGGCGCGCGCACTCGCGCGAGACGTAGGCGTGCGAGGTGCCGTGGAAGCCGTACTTGCGGATGCCGTGTTCCTGGGCCACGTTCTTCTCGAGCGCGTACGTGTATGCGGCCTCGGGAAGCGTGGTGTGGAACGCGGTGTCGAAGACCGCGACGTGCGGAATGTGCGGGAAGGCTGCGCGGGCCGCCGCGATGCCCTGGACGTGGCCTGGGTTGTGAAGCGGCGCGAGCACGGACAACTGCGCGATGGAGCGCTCGACCGAGTCGTCCACGATGGTGGGCGCCGAGAACTCCGCGCCGCCCTGGACCACGCGGTGGCCCACGACGGTGAGGTTCGAGAGGTCCACGCCGGACTCGGGGGCCGACAGGGTTGCGATGATCTCCTGGATCGCCTCCGTGTGGTTGGCGACGCGCTCGACGAGGCCCACCGCGAGCGGCTCGTCCTGGGTGGTGTCCACCACCTGGTACTTCACCGAGCTGGAACCGCAGTTGAGGACGAGCGCGAGCCCGACGTAGTTGACGCTCACGCGTCTCCCTCCTTGGCCTTGAGGCCCTGTGCCTGAATCGCGGTGATCGCGACCGTGTTGACGATGTCCTGGACCAGCGCTCCGCGCGACAGGTCGTTGACCGGCTTGCGCAGGCCCTGCAGGACGGGGCCCACGGCGACGGCCCCAGCGGAGCGCTGAACAGCCTTGTACGTATTGTTACCCGTGTTGAGGTCGGGGAAGACCAGCACCGTGGCCTGGCCCGCCACGGGGGAGTCGGGCGCCTTCGAGGCGGCCACGGACGGCTCTACGGCAGCGTCATACTGCATGGGCCCATCGACCAACAGGTCGGGACGGCGCTCGCGGACTAGGCGCGTGGCCTCGCGCACCTTGTCGACGTCCTGGCCCGATCCGGATTCGCCCGTCGAGTACGACAGCATTGCGACGCGCGGCTCGATGTGGAACTGTGCGGCGGTCTCGGCAGAGGAGATCGCGATGTCGGCGAGCTGCTCCGCGGTCGGGTCGGGGTTGACGGCGCAGTCGCCGTACACCAGCACCTTGTCGGGCAGACACATGAAGAATACCGAGGACACGATCGAGACACCCGGCGGGGTCTTGATGACCTGGAACGCGGGCGTGATGGTGTGCGCGGTGGTGTGGGCCGCGCCCGAGACCATGCCGTCGGCCAGGCCCTGACGCACCATCATGGTGCCGAACATCGACAGGTCCTGGACCACGTCCCTGGCCTGGTCGAGCGTGACGCCCTTGGCCTTGCGCAGCTCCGCATACTCGCTAGCGAAACGCTCGACGAGCTCGGGGTCGGAGGGCGACACGATGCGGGCGGCCTCGAGGTCGAGCCCCAGCTCGCTCGCGCGGGAGCGGATGGCGCTGTCGGGACCCAGGATGGTGATGTCGACCACGTCGCGGGTGAGCAGCGTGGAGGCGGCGCGCAGGATACGGTCGTCGCCGCCCTCGGGCAGCACGATGTGCTGGCGCGACGTGCGGGCGCGGTCCAGCAGGTCGTACTCGAACATGAGCGGCGTGACGACGTCCGTGCGCGCCACGTCGAGTAGCGCGAGCAGGGCGTCGGAGTCGACGTAGCGCTCGAACATCGCAAGCGCGGTGTCGACCTTGACCGTCGATTCGCGCGACACGCGGCCGCGGGTGTTCCAGCAGCGCCGGGCCGTGCCGTAGGTACCGATCTCGGTGGTGATGACGGGCAACGACGAGCCCAGGCCCTCGATGAGGCGGGCGATCGACGGCTCGGGCGCGAATCCGCCGTTGAGGATGATGCCCGTGAGCGCCGGGAAGCCTTCCGCGGCGTGAGCGGACAGCAGCGCGAGCAGGGTGTCGGAGCGGTCGCCGGGGGTGATGACGACGGTTCCCTCGTCGATGCGCTCGAGGAGGTGGGCAGCGGTCATGGCGCCGATGTTGACCGAGCGCACCTCGCGTGACAACAGCGCCTCGTCGCCCGAAATGACGGTGCCGTCGACGGCCTCGACGAGCGCGCTCAGTAGCGGTGCGGTGAGGATGGGGTCCTCGGGCAGGGCGCCCATGCCGATGTCGGCGGGCAGGCTCGCGCGCACGGCGGCGAGCTGCGACGGCTCACAGCGGTTGGCGAAGACGGCGGCCACGCGGGCGTGGTCCTCCTCGAGCTCAAGACGAGTCTGCTCGACCACACGTGCGACGTCCTCGGGGGAGCGGTCGCGTCCGTGCACCACGAGCGCGACGGGCGAGCCCAGGTTCGCGGCGATGCGGGCATTGAACGCGAATTCCGCGGCGCCCGACACGTCGGTGTAGTCGGTGCCGACGATCACGACGACATCGCAGTCACGCGCGACCTCGTGATAGCGCGCCACGATGGTCGCAAGCGCCGCGTCCGGGTCGGCGTGCACGTCGGCGTAGGTGACGCCGATCGCGTCGTCATACGCGGTGTCGACGCCGTCTTGACCGGTCAGCAGGTCGAGGACATAGTCCGAGCCGTCCGCGACTCTCGCGACGGGCCGGAAGATGCCCACGCGGCCAACGGTGCGGGTCAGCAGATTGGTGATGCCCAGGGCCACGGTGGACTTACCCGTGTCTCCCTCGGCCGATGCGATGTAAATGGAGCGTGCCACCCGTCCATCCTGTCACGCGCGAGAGGGATGCGCGCATGACGATGGGCCTGGTTGGTCCCTGCGATGACCCGGTAACCGTGGCGGGCCGCGGCGGCGCTGACTAGGCTGGAACGCGCTGAGGCCGCGGGGCCCCTGTCTGAGATGCGCGCGGCGCGCATGGGACGCCGCGAGGAATGGGCAGAACCGTGAGCGAGACTCCTGCGCGTGCGCGCGCCACCTTCACCGGCATGGTGGTGCGCGTGCTCGACCGTCGGGTGGGCGCGCTCACGGGGGATGCGGGCCGGGCCGTCGCCACCACGCATTCGTTCCTGGGCTTTGCCCTCATCGTGTCGATGGCGTACACGGCGTTCTACATGACGTACGACATCATCGGCCTGGGCGGGCTGATCATCATGCACATCGTATGGATCGCCGCCTACGTGGGGGGCCTGCTGCTCGCGCGGCTGGGGCGTCACCTGGCTGCTGCGCTCATCGCCTTCGCCGTCCCCACGGCGCAGCTCGTGACCGCGACGGCCTACCTCGGGTGGGAGGCGGGCACCCATCTCTATCTTCTGACCGGCGGCCAGTTGGTCTACATCACGCTGACCGAGCGCCAGAAGGTGTGGCGCTGGATCTGGGTCACCGTCACCCTCGCGGCGTTCCTGGTCTGTCAGTTCATCTTGCCCTCGGACGGGGCGCTCTATTCGATGCCGCCCGTTCTGTTGCAAACCCTGTTCTCGATCAACGCGGTGCTCACGGCCTTCATCCTCTTCATGGGTGCCGCGCTGTCGCACTACCGCGTGGAGCAGGCGCGCGCGGTCGCCGCCGAGGCCGCCGAGCGTGCCGAACGCATCGCCAACACCGACCTGCTCACCGGCCTGGCGACTCGCCGGCCCGTGCTCGACCGGCTCGTGGAGCTGTCGAGCCCGGACGGCGACGACTACTGCCTCGCGATCGCCGACCTGGACCACTTCAAGGCGCTCAACGACGAGTACGGCCACGGGTGCGGCGACAGGGTGCTCGCGGAGGTGGGTGACCTGCTGCGCGCTCAACTGAGGCTTACCGATTCCGTGGGACGATGGGGAGGCGAGGAGTTCATCTTTGTGTTGCCGGGGTCGTCGTCTGCCGATGCCGCCGCCACCATGGACCGCATTCGCGAGTCCATCGCTGAGGCGCCCATCGCGTGTGACGGCCACACGCACTCGGTGAAGGCATCGATCGGGCTCACGCAGGGCGACCACTCGGGTGCCGCGCATGCCGCGTTGCGGCGCGCCGACGACGCCCTCTATGAGGCGAAGAAGAAGGGACGTAACCAGGTGGTGGTACGCGAGCCCTCGAGCGCCGCAGAGGCGCGCATGCGGGACGAGGCATGAGCGCTCCCGGGTCGCTGCGCTGGGGTCCCATCGCCGGCGTGGTCGCGGCGCTGCTCGTGGTGCTCGGCGTCTGTGGCTCACTCGGAGCGTGGCAATGGAGCGTGGGCACCCACGGCGGCGAGCCCGTCGAGGCCGCCGACGCCGTGCCGCTGGCCGACGTCCTCGCGCCCGCAAGCCCCGCCGAGGGCGGCGTGGGCAAGTCCGTCACCGTGTCCGGCGCGTTCGCCCTGGCCGATGCCGCGCTCGTGGGCGGCGGTCGCGTGATCGACGGTACGGAGGCGGTCCTCGTGGTCCGGCCCTTCACGGTCGCGGCCGATGCCACGGGCACCGAGGAGACGGCGACGCTCCCCGTGGTGGTGGGCTGGGTTCCCGCGGATGACCTCTCGCGGGTGGGCAGCCCTTCCGGCGCCACCGAGCTCACCGGCTACCTGCGCGGCTCCGAGGGCGCGTCCGTGTCGACCACCGAGGGTGCTCCCGCCGGCACGTTCCTGGCCGACACCCTCTCGCCCGCCGTCTTCGCCCAGCACTGGGACAGCCCGATGTACTCGGCGCTGCTCGTCGCCGACACCCCCGAGGACGGCCTCAACCCGATCCCCGCGCCCGAGCCGGAGACTGAGCTGAACTTCCGCTCCATCGTCTACGCGTTCGAGTGGTGGCTCTTCGGCGCCTTCTTCCTGTTCGTCGCCGTGCGGTGGATACGGGACAATGGGCGCGTTGCCCCGGAGACCGCGGACCGTGACGAGCCGTCACCGGACGTGCCTACGGACGCCGCCACGGCATCGGCCGCCGTCAAGGAAGGAAGCCCGTGACCCCCGACCCCCGCCCCGCCGTCACCCCCGGCGCCCTCACGCGCTACAAGGTGATGGCGATCGTGACCGGCTCGCTGCTGATCCTCGTTTTTCTCGGGATGCTGCGCTACCTGCCCGGGCTCGACAGCCTCGAGGCGTCGCTCGACCCCACCATGTTCCTGCTCGCCCAGATCCACGGTTTCGTCTACATGGTCTACCTGGTCACGGTGCTGCAGCTGTGGCTCCAGGCCAAGTGGGGCTACGGACGGCTCTTCACCATGTTCTTGGGCGGCATCATCCCGTTCCTGTCCTTCGTTATCGAGCGCCGCATCGCCGACGAGCTCGACCCCGCCAAGGAGGCCGCATGACCACCGCCCAGCCCGTCGCCGAGGTCGCCGCCGAGACCCAGCACCGTCCCGTCCTGGTCGTCGACTTCGGCGCCCAGTACGCGCAGCTCATCGCGCGCCGCGTGCGCGAGGCCCACGTGTACTCCGAGGTCGTCCCCCACACCATGAGCGCCGAGCGGATGCTCGCCAAGAACCCCGCGGGCATCATCCTGTCCGGCGGCCCCTCGTCGGTGTACGAGGAGGGCGCGCCCACCATCGACCCCGCCATCTTCACCGCGGGCGTGCCGATGATGGGCATCTGCTACGGCTTCCAGGCCATGGCGCAGGCCATGGGCGGCACCGTCGCCCAGACCGGTCGACGCGAGTACGGCCGCACGGTCGCGTCGGTAGCCGATGCCGGCGTGGCGCTCGCGGGCTCCGGCGCCGAGCAGACGGTGTGGATGAGCCACGGAGACTCCGTGCAGGCCGCTCCCGAGGGCTTCACCGTGCTGGCGACGACCGAGGGTGCGCCCGTCGCGGCCTTCGAGAACCTCGACGTCAAGATGTGCGGCGTGCAGTGGCACCCCGAGGTCAAGCACTCGCCCGAGGGCCAGGCCTCCATCGAGAACTTCCTCTACAACGTCGCGGGCATCGCCCCCGACTGGACCAACGCCAACATCATCGACGAACAGGTCGAGCTGATTCGCGCGCAGGTGGGCTCCAAGCGCGTGATCTGCGCGCTGTCCGGCGGCGTGGACTCCGCGGTCGCCGCGGCGCTCGTGCAAAAGGCCGTGGGCGACCAGCTCACCTGCATCCACGTGGACCACGGGCTCATGCGCGCCGGCGAGGTGGAGCAGATCGAGAAGGACTTCGTCGACTCCACCGGCGTGCGCCTCATCATCCGCGATGAGAAGGAGCGGTTCCTCACCGCGCTGGCGGGGGTGTCCGACCCCGAGACCAAGCGCAAGATCATCGGCCGTGAGTTCATCCGCGTGTTCGAGGACGCCGCGCGTCAGGTGGTCGAGGAGGCGGGGGCTTCCGGCGAGTCCGTCGACTTCCTGGTGCAGGGCACCCTGTACCCCGACGTGGTCGAGTCCGGCGGCGGCGAGGGCGCGGCCAACATCAAGAGCCACCACAACGTGGGCGGCCTGCCCGACGACCTGCAGTTCTCGCTGGTGGAGCCGCTGCGTGCGCTGTTCAAGGACGAGGTCCGCGCGGTGGGCCGCGAGTTGGGCATCCCCGAGGAGATCGTGGGGCGCCAGCCTTTCCCCGGCCCCGGCCTGGGCATTCGGATTATTGGCGAGGTCACCGAGGAGCGCCTGGACATCCTGCGCGCCGCGGATGCGATTGCTCGCGAGGAGCTGACCGCCGCCGGCCTGGACCAGGAGATCTGGCAGTGCCCCGTGGTGCTGCTCGCCGACGTGCGCTCCGTGGGTGTCCAGGGCGACGGCCGCACCTACGGCCACCCCATCGTGCTGCGCCCCGTGTCCTCCGAGGACGCCATGACGGCCGACTGGTCGCGCCTGCCCTACGACGTCATCGCGCACATCTCGAACCGCATCACGAACGAGGTGCGGGAGGTCAACCGCGTGGTCATCGACGTCACGTCGAAGCCGCCGGGCACCATCGAGTGGGAGTGATTCCGCCCCGTCCCGCCGCCGGTTTGGCCCACGGATGTGACGGGTAGGACGCGTGAGGCGCGTGTGACAGTGGAGAACTGTCACACGCGCCTCACGCGTCTCAGGCGTGGGCCAAACCGATAGCGGTGGTCAGTCGCGCTTGGCGTCCGGGTCCTTGCGGTCCTCGCCGACACTTTGAACCGGATCCGCGTCCGACACGCCGTCCTCGGTGGCCGATGCGTCGG
Source organism: Demequina sp. NBRC 110051 (assembly GCF_002090055.1). Classification (GTDB taxonomy): domain Bacteria; phylum Actinomycetota; class Actinomycetes; order Actinomycetales; family Demequinaceae; genus Demequina. The sequence goes on along the minus strand of NZ_BBRH01000015.1, from coordinate 62,278 downwards.
TCGGCTCGGCGTGTCGGGGCTCGTCCTGGTTCGCACTGTCGGTGGCGGGGGCTTTCGGGGTCGATGCCTCCGCAAAGATCACCTCGGTGGGGGTCGGCTCGGAGGGGGCGGAGTACGTGTCCTCCGCGACGGGTGCGGTTGCCGCGCGCACCTCGCGCGAGCGGCCGATGCTGCTGAGCGCCGCCGAGAGGATCAGCCAGCCGCCCACCGCGGTGAGGGCGATGATCGCGGCGAGCTCAAGGTCGATCTCGTAGCCGGAGAAGGCCACGGCCATCGTGACGCCGGCGCCGATGACGAGCAGGCCCCACAGGGCGGAGGCGATGCGTTGGCCCGCGCGGCGGCGGGGGGTGGCGGTGGTGATCACAGCGAGGCCTCCTCGTGGATGTAGAGCGTGGCTCCGTCGTTCGCCTCGAGCGTGAGGACGGGAGCGTCGGCGTTGGTCAGCGACGCGAGTGTCGAGTCGACCCCGTCGGACCAGGTGTCGCAGTAGATCCCACGATCGGCGAACACGATGGTCTGGCCGCCCGCGCTCTCCACGGACAGCGACGTGCCCGCCGGCACATACAGGTCTGTCGCGTAGCCGCGCAGCGTCACGGTGGTGTCCTCAGCGATGGTGGCGTACTGCACGAGCGAGTCGGACTCACCAAAGAAGCCGTCGTCCTCCGTCAGCGGGTAGCAGGTCCCGGAAAGGTAGACGGCGGAGTAGTCATCGCCGAACTCCTCGCGAATGTCGGCGAGCTCGGGGGCGGCCTCGGCTTCGGCTGACGCCACTGCGCTCGACTCCTCGACGACGAAGGGCTCGTCCCACCAGTCGTGGTTGGTCGCGTAGTAGTCGTGAAGCTCGTCCGCCTCGGCGACAAGCGGCAGCGAGATCAGCACGGCACACACGGACAGAAACCCGAGGAAGCCCAGGCGTCTACCGCTGAGGGCCACGACCACCAGGATCGCGCCGAGTCCGATCGTGAGGCCCACGCCCCAGGCGAGCACGGGGTCGATGGCGAGGCGGTCGGCACGCTCGATCGCGAAGACCGCCGCGACGGCGAGGACCGCGACACCGGCGAACGCGAGCCATGCGGCCTTGCCCGGTCCCGGCACACGCGGCGGCTTGGGGGGACGCGGCGGCTGGTACGCAGCGGTCGGCTGACCGGTCGAGGCGTTCCAGGCGTACGCCGATGCCGGCGTGCCGTGAGGATTCGCGGGGCCCTGGTGGGTCGCGCGCGGCGCCCCGGTCGCGCGGGGATCGCCAGGCAAGAGCGCAGGCTCCCACGGCTGGGGCGTCGAGGCGACAGAGGGTGCGGCCGATGCCGTGGCCGGGCTTGCGGGCGCCTCGCCAGCGGTGGGGGTTCCGGTCGGCGCGGGCGGCCCCGAAGGGGCCGGCGGGGCGGTGGATTCCGCTTGGTCGCTGGGTTCGGCGGGCTCGCCAGAGCCGGCCTGCTCGCCTGGTGCCTGGTCGGTACGGGGCTCAGCCGCGGCATCGGCCGCCGATGCCGCCGACGGCGCCACGGGAGTGGCGCTCGACCACGTGGTCGAACCTGGCGTGCCGGGAGGTACCGAGCCGCGGTTATTGCGACGCACCAGGTACACGATGAGGAAGACCAGGCCGCCCAGGAGTGCGAGCGGGATCGTCACCGCGAAGAAGGCCGCGACGATCTCGAACGGCCCGAAGCTCTGGACGTTGTCCCACGGGAACGGGTCGCCGCCAAAGACGCCGCCGAACAGCCCGCCGTTATCGAGCGTCACGAACCCGAGGATGCCCATGACGGCGATGCCGATGAGTGCGCCCACGTTGGTGACGCCGCGGCCGAAGTCCTGGATGACGATCGCGCCGCGACGGTCGGGAAGCAGGCCCCACGCCGCGGCATAGGCGAGCAGTACCAGGCCGTTAAGCAGGATGCCCGCGACCACCATGAGGAGGCGGGCGGGGACCGGCGCCATGCCGATGCGGGCGCCGAGTCCCGAGGCGACGCCGCCCAGGATGCGGTCGCCGCGCTGGATGTTCCAGCCGCGGATCGCGGTGAAGAACCCGGCCTCCCTGGGGGGCGGCGGTGTCTCGCTCATGTCACTCCTTGTACCGAGTCTCGTTGTGGGCGCCCAGGCGGCGCCCGATCATGTCTCCACTGTCGCAAGGCCACGCGGCCTACCGCTATGAGGGAACGCCCTGATCCGCACCCTGAACTTCGCGCCGGAGCCACCCTGAGATCAGGGAAAACCCCTGCTTGCGTGCGCTCGGCTGTGTGACGATGGTGCCGTGACCACAGCACCGGCCCCCCGGGTCGCCCGCCCCCTCCAGCGGCGCCGCAATGCGCCCGTGTGGTGGCGTGCCCTCGGCGGCGTGGCGCTGCTGGTGATCGCGGGCGTGCTCGCGTTCGACCGCTGGGGCGGCGAGGACCTGCCCGGATGGCTCATCCCGCTGGTGCTGTTCCTGCTCTCGCTGGGCCTCACGTGGAGCCCGCTCGACGGCGCCTTCGGGCAGGACGCGTGGCGGCTGGACGTGTCCGGGCTGTTCAGGCGCGATGACCTGTGGCGCCTGGTGGTGGGGGTGACGCTCGGCATCACCGCGCTGTGGTGGTTCGCGCTGTGGGATTACAGCGACCGCATGTGGGTGCGCTCGATCGTGACCACCGTGGTGGTGATCGTGGGCCTGGGCCTGATGCTCGCGCCGTGGTGGCTGCGCGCCATCCGCCAGGTGTCTATCGAGCGTCAGGCACGCATCCGCGAGCACGAGCGCGCGGAGATCGCCGCGCACCTGCACGATTCGGTGCTGCAGACCCTCACGCTCATCCGTGCGCGAGCCGCGGATCCCGATGCGGTCGCGCGCCTGGCCCGCGCCCAGGAACGCGACCTGCGCGCCTATCTCTACGGCGAACGGCGGGACCCCGATGCCTCGGTGGCGACGGCGGTGGCGGAGGCGATCGGCGAGATCGAGGACGCGCACTCCGTGGTGGTCGACACCGTGAGCGTGGGAGACGCGCCGCTCACGCCCGACCTCCGGGCGGCCGTCGCCGCCACCCGCGAGGCGGCCAAGAACGCCGCCCGCCACGGCACCGGACCCATCTCGGTCTACGCCGAGCTCACGGCGAACGCCTTCGAGGTGTTCGTGCGTGACGGCGGCCCGGGATTCGACCCGGCCGCGATCCCCGACGACAGGCTGGGGATCCGTCAGTCCATCATTGGGCGCGTGGAGCGTCACGGCGGCCACGCCGAGATCCATTCGTCGCCCGGCGGCCGCACCGAGGTCACCATCTCCGTCCCCCGAAGGGAGTCCTGATGTCCGTCTCCGTGGTGATTGTCGACGACCACGACGTGATTCGTGTGGGAGTGCGCGAGTCTCTCGACGAGTCCATCGAGGTCGTGGGTGAGGCGCGCGATGTCGAGTCGGCGGTGGCGGCGATCCTGGCGCACCGACCCGACGTCGTCATCCTGGATGTGCACCTGCCGGGTGGGACGGGCGCTGGCGCGCTCGATGTGCTCGCCGAGATCAAGGGGCGTGTGGACGGCACGCGCGTGTTGGCGCTGAGCGTGTCCGATTCCGCCGAGGACGTGGTGTCCGTCATCCGCGCCGGCGCTCGCGGCTACGTCACCAAGTCGATCTCCGGCCCCGACCTGTCCGATGCGGTGCGAAGGGTCGCCGGCGGTGACGCCGTGTTCTCGCCGCGGCTCGCTGGGTTCGTCTTGGACGCCTTCGGGGCCGCGGGGGGAGAGGTGGCCGTGGCAGATGACGAGCTCGACCAGCTCACCGCCCGCGAGCAGGAGGTCATGCGTTTAATCGCCCGCGGCTATACCTATCGCGAGGTGGGCGAGAAGCTCTTCATCTCGATCAAGACGGTCGAAACTCACGTGGGCAAGGTGCTGCACAAGCTACAGCTGTCCAACCGTCACGAGCTCGCCCACTGGGCGGCGCAGCGCAGGATCGTCTAAAGGTCCTGCCTGAAATGACGCAAATGTCCTGAATTGCGCCCTCTGGCCGCGGCTCGTGCTCGCTTAACATGTGGGCAAGATGACCTTCAATGAGCGCTTGCGGCACCCGAGCCGCTTCCCCGCGGGACGTGACAGGCGTGGAACGCCGAGTCCTGTCGTGGTCGTGGGACTCGCGGCGTTCTGCGTGGTGTCGTCGGTCTTCTATGCGGGGTTCTTCCTGGCATGGCGCCCAGAGCATTGGGAATTCTTCGCCGTGCTGGGAGCGCTGTCGATACCGGTGTTCATCGGCGCCCTGGTGGCAGCCGTGCGCGGCCATATCGTTGGCGCTGCGGTGACCTTCCTGGCGACCACACTCGTGTGCCTCGTCCCCTTTGCTGTGGCCTTTTCGGTGAGTTCGGGCGTGCAATTCTTGTTCTTGGCAGTGGGCTTCCTGACCTTGGCGGCTCTGCCCGATCGCCTTGTCGTCGTTCGGCTCGTCTTCTGTGGTGCCGTCATCGTCGCGATCATCGCGAGCGAGATCGTCGCGCCGCCAGGCAGTGGGGTCGTAGCAGAGGACGACCAGGCATTTTCCGCCATGGCCGTCGGCATGCGGCTGGGCGGAACCGCCCTCGTGCTGGCCGCGATCAGCATGATCTTGTTGCGTACGGCCAAGCTCGAGCAGCAACTCGTGCAGCTCGTCGCGCAAGGCGAGCGGCGGGCCAACACTGACGAGCTCACGGGCATCGGAAACCGTCGACCCGCACTGCGTGAGCTCGAGGCGGTCGCGAGCGACCCGGCCCGCCATGCCGCGGTGGCGCTCATCGATATCGACCTTTTCAAAGCCACGAACGACACCTGGGGGCACGAGATCGGCGACGCGGTGATCAGTGCCGTCGCAGCAAGGATCGAGGAGTCGCTGGGGCGCCAGTGCGTCGTTTCGCGGTGGGGCGGCGATGAGTTCCTCGCGATCACTCGCCACGGCGACATCGAACTCGAGCCGTTAGCGCAGCAGCTGGTGCGTTCGGTCCGCCAGGAGCCGATCGACGTCGGCGACACCACCATCGATGTGACATTGTCGGTGGGGATCGCGCATCGCTATCCCGGCACGGCGATCAGCGACGCGCTGGCCGATGCCGACGACGCTCTGTATCGGGCCAAGCGAGGTGGACGCGACCGGGTCAGCGCCGCGCCAATGCGCAGCGCGTAGCCTTGGCGCGTGACGTGCCGCGGTGTCCACAGGCGGGCGCCGATGTCACTCGCAGCGCCTAGACTTTTCGGGTCATGGATGCGCTCTTCGAACTCGACGGCCCGGACCCCATCAAGCCCGCCCAGGCGCGCGTGAGCGAACCGGCGCCTGCCCGCGACGCGTGGGCTGAGGACCTCGAGCCCGCCTGGGAGCCCGGCCCCGAGCCGGAGCCGGAGGATGAGCCCATGCCGGAGGAGGCTTGGACGCCCCCCACCGAGCCGACCACGGACCAGGTGCCGGCGCAGCCGAACCCGGCCATGGCATCGGCCGCCAACAATCGCCCGGCCTATGACGACTGGGGTGCCCCCGCCCCGGCGATGGACGCATCGGCCCTGGTGGAGGGCCTCAACCCCTCCCAGGCAGAGGCCGTCGAGCACGCTGGCGAGGCGCTGCTGATCATGGCCGGCGCCGGCTCGGGCAAGACGCGCGTGCTGACCCATCGCATCGCCTACCTGCTCGCCACCGGCCGCGCGCGGCCGCACCAGATCCTCGCGATTACGTTCACCAACAAGGCCGCGGGGGAGATGCGCGAGCGCGTTGAGAACCTTGTGGGGCCGGATGCGCGGCGCATGTGGGTGTCGACCTTCCACTCGGCGTGCGTGCGGATTCTGCGTGCCGACCACAAGGCCGCCGGGCTGAAGTCCAGCTTCTCGATCTACGACCAGACCGACTCCGCGAACCTCATGAAGCTCGTGGCCAAGGAGCTGAACATCGATGTCAAGAAGTTCACGCCCAAGGCGCTGCTGAACCGCATCGGCAAGTTCAAGGACGAGCTGGTCAGCCCCCTGGAGGCGCTTGCGGCCACGGAGAACGCGTCGAAATTCTCGATCGACCACGCCGCGGGACGCGCCTATGCGGAGTATCAGCGCCGGCTCGAGGCTGCCAACGCCGTCGACTTCGACGACATCATCGTGCGCACCGTGCGCCTGTTGCAAGAGAACCCGCAGGTGGCGCGCGCGTACCGCGAGCGCTTCCGCCACGTGCTGGTCGACGAGTACCAGGACACCAACCACGCGCAATACATCCTGGTGCGCGAGCTCATCGGCAAGCCCGGCGACCCCGAACTGCCGCCCGGCGAACTCACCGTCGTGGGTGACGCCGACCAGTCGATCTACGCCTTCCGCGGCGCGACCATCCGCAACATCCTGGAGTTCGAGGCCGACTACCCGGCCGCGCACATCGTGCGCCTGGAGCAGAACTACCGCTCCACGCAGAACATCCTCAGCGCCGCCAACGCGGTGATCAAAAACAACGAGGGGCGCAGGCCCAAGAATCTGTGGACCGACTCGGGCGCCGGCGCCAAGATCGAGGGCTACGCGGGCGAATCCGAGCAGGACGAGGCGCAGTACATCGCGGGCGAGATCCGCCGTCTCATCGACGCGGGCGACTACTCCGAGGGCGACATCGCGATCATGTACCGCGCCAACGCGCAGTCCCGCGCGCTCGAGGAGCGCTTCATGCGTGCCGAGATCCCCTACAAGGTCATCGGAGGCACGCGCTTCTACGACCGCAAGGAGATCAAGGACATGTTGGCCTACCTCTCCGCGGTGGTGAACGAGGACGACGACATCGCGATGCGGCGCATCATCAACACCCCGCGCCGCGCCATTGGCGACACGGCCGTCGAGGGCATCGACGCCTTGCGGCGTGAGTTGACGACGGCCGATGCGTCGGTCAGCTTTGGCGACGCGCTTCGCCGGGCGGGCGAGGCCGGCTTGCAGACGCGCGCGGTGCGCGCGATCGGCGACTTCGTGTCGCTCATGGACGACCTGCGTGCGATCGCGGCGGACAACGGCCCCGCGGGTGTGCTGGACGCGATCGCCGACCGTTCCGGGATGCTCACCGCGTACCGCAACTCCGAGGATCCGCAGGACGCGAGCCGCGTGGAGAACATCATGGAGCTCGTCGCGGTGGGCCGCGAGTTCTCCGAGGAAAACCCCGAGGGCACGCTCGAGGACTTCCTCGAGAAGGTCGCGCTCGTGGCCGATGCCGACCAGCTGCCCGACGAGGACGGCACGGGCGGCGTGGTCACCATGATGACGCTGCACACCGCGAAGGGCCTCGAGTTCCCCGTCGTCTTCCTCACCGGTATGGAGGACGGCACCTTCCCGCACATGCGCTCCATCGAGTCCGGCGAGACCAAAGACATGGAGGAGGAGCGGCGCCTCGCGTACGTGGGCCTGACCCGCGCGCGCCAGAAGCTGTACCTCACTCGCGCTCAGATGCGCTCCAGCTGGGGCGCGCCGCAGTACTTTGGTGCGTCGCGTTTCACCGAGGAGATCCCCGCCGAACTCATCGAGTGGAAGATCGCCCAGCAGTCGATGGCGTCGCTCAGGGCGAAGTCGGATCGCGGCACCAGCCGCGGCGGCTCGTGGGGCGGCTTCGGCGGCGGCTCGGGTGGCTACGGCGGCAACCAGGACCGCGCGGACGGCAACACCTACGCGCGCGCCGGGGCCGTCACCTCGCGCTACGTGCCGCCCAGCCCGCCCGGCGGCGCCGGTGGCGACAGCGAGTTCGAGGTGGGCGATCGCGTGATGAGCGACAAGTTCGGCATGGGCAAGGTGGTCGGGACCGAGGGCTCGGGCCGCAACGCCGTGGCCAAAGTCGACTTCGGTTCCGAGGGCGTGAAGCGCCTAGTGCTCCGGTTCAACTCGCTGGAGAAGCTGTAGTCGGTCCCTCGTCGCCGGTGGCGTGCGACGGCGGTCATGCGCATGAAACAGGCGCCTGGCTAGCATCCGAGTGAGACGGTGCGTGTGGTGCCGTCGAGTGCTGCGCCGTCGCGAGAGGACTGCCCATGGCCTTCGAGGTTCCCGCCATCGACATCACTCCCTACGTCCAGGGAGGAACCGCCGAGGAGCGGGCCGCGGTCGCCGCCGCGGTCGACCACGCGTGCCGCACCGTGGGGTTCATGCAGATTCATGGCCACGGCATTCCGGGTCCGGTGACGGATGGCCTGGCCGCGGCGATGGACGGCTTCTTTGGGCTCGACCTCGACGACAAGAAGGGCTACCGCACGCCGCCGGAGATCAATCGCGGGTACTCGCCTCCCAAGTCGGAGTCGCTGAGCCTGTCGCTGGGGGTCGAGTCGGCGACGCGCATGAACGACTTCTTCGAGGCCTTCAATGTGGGCGCCACGGCTGCGGACTACCCGGATGCGGTGGACCTGTCGCCCGTGGATTACGCGGACAACGTCTGGCCCGACGTGCCCGGCTTCGAGTCCCAGGTCTGGACGTACTTTGGCGAGGCCGCCCGGGTGGCCCGCACCATGACGCGGATCTTCGCGGACGCGCTGGGCCTCGCGCCGGAGTTCTTCGAGGAGCGCTGCGACCACTCGCTCGACGTGCTGCGGATGAATAACTACGCCCTGCCGCCGGGCACCAACGTCGAACTGGACGGCGACCTGACAGGCATGGGTGAGCACACCGATTTTGGCATCGTGACGGTGCTGTGGGCCGACCGCATCAAGGGTCTGCAGGTGCTCGACACCGAGGGCCGCTGGAACGATGTCCAACCCGACGAAGGTGCGATGCTCATCAACCTCGGCGACGTCACCGCGCGCCTGACGAACGAGCGATGGATGTCCACGCTGCACCGTGTGAAGCCGCCCGTGGTCGACGGGACCATCGAGCGCCGCCGCAGCGCCGCGTTCTTCCACGACGGCAACGTCGACACGGTCATCAGTACTTTGCCGTCCTGCGTGGATGCTGAACACCCGGATCTCTACGAGCCCATCACCGTGGGCGAGCACATCGCGGCCAAGCTCGCGGGCTCGCGTGCGGGCGTGCGTAACCTCAGCGCTGAGCGAGAATCGGCGCGCGTGCTCGCGAGCGAGCGCTGACGCGTCGCGGCTGACACGGCACACCGCCCGCTCACCTCGGGTCGCGCTGTGGCGCACGGACCCTCGTGGGCAGTAGTTTTCCCCCAGGCGCAAAGCGCGCCACCGAGGGGGAGCACATGGCGTGGTGGGTCAAGACGGTCATTGGCCTGGCAGCCGTCGCCGTGCTCGGGGCGCTGACGGTCGTGCCGGCCCGCGCGGTCGGGGATGCCGTCACGCCGGTGTCGCAGACCGCGGTGGCGGCCCAGGATGGCTGCGGTGCCATCACCCTAGAGGCCGACCTGGAGTCGTCGGGACGTGCCCCCCTTCTCGATCTGTGGGGGCTGACCCGCGTCGAGGTGACCTTGACCGACCCCACGATCACCACCGCCGCGACCGACACGTGCGACGACGACATCGTGCTGACGGGTGGTGCGCTCGTCTTTGACCCCAACTGCGACCTGCCCATCGAGACCGACGAAGAGGCACTGGTTGACCTCGGGTCGGGAGAGCCCGAGCGGCGCTGCGGCGGGGACGGGTGGTCGCTCGTGCCTTGGGCGGACGCTCTCGCCCTCGACGACCTCGCGCCCGGCGGGCAGTCCTTCACATACACCGGCGAACGTCTGTCCCTGGGCTCGGCGTTCGTGCTCGGCGACCGGTGGTGCGCGGGCGCGCAGTACTTCATCGAGCAGCGCTGGGGCGGAAACCTCAACGTGCCCGCAGAGGAGATCGCCGCGGGTGACCTGTGCATCGAGACCCGCCCGGCCACGTCTGGCACCTCGTGACGAAGTGACGGTGATCCGGACGACACGCCGGGCTGACGTTCGTCGCGCGCGGCGTGTCGGCTCAACGACCGTCACTTCGTGACGCGGGCCGCGCGGAAGGCGGGTGGGCACGACCGCCCCGCCACGGCATCGGCCCTATAGGCTGACCGCGGAACCGCGACTCGGGAGGAAGCCATGGAATCCAAGACCTCGAAGGTGTCGATCATTGGCGCGGGCGCCGTGGGTGCGACCCTCGCGTATGCAGGCCTGATGCGCGGTTTTGCCCGCACGGTGGCGCTGTATGACATCAACAAGGCGAAGGTCGAGGCGGAGGCGCTTGACCTCGCCCAGGGCATCCAGTTCATGCCCGAGGCGACGGTGCTGGGCTCGGACGACGTCGAGGTCGTCCGCGGGTCCGACGTGGTGGTCATCACGGCTGGCGCCAAGCAGCAGCCCGGTCAGTCCCGCATGGACCTGGCCGGCGCGACCATTTCGCTCATGGACAAGGTGTTGCCACCGCTGCTGAAGGTCGCGCCGGACGCGATCTACATCCTCGTCACCAACCCCGTCGATGTGGTCACGTACGCGGCGATCAAGAAGTCCGGGATGGATCCCGCGCAGATGTTCGGCTCGGGCACGGCGCTCGACACCTCGCGCCTGCGCCACCAGATTGCCGCGGTCTGCGACGTCGCCGTCGGCAACGTCCACGCCTATATCGCCGGTGAGCACGGCGACTCCGAGGTCGCGCTGTGGTCCTCCGCCTCGATCGGTGGACAGTTGCTGACCGAGTGGCGCGATCGCGAGGGCCAGATCGTGATGACCCCGGAGAAGCGTGAGCAGATCCACCACGACGTGATGCGCTCCGCGTACACCATCATCGAGGGCAAGGGCGCGACCAACTACGCGGTCGGCGCCGCCGGTGCCCGCATCGTCGAGGCGGTGCTGGGTGACCAGCGCCGCATCATGCCCGTGTCGACCCTCATCGACTACCCAGGGGTGGGCGAGGTGTGCATGTCGCTGCCGTCGGTGGTGGGCCGCCACGGCATCGAGCACCACGCGACCGTCCCGATGGACGAGGCGGAGACGGCAGCCCTGCTCGCCTCCGCCCAGTCCATCAAGGACGTGGCTAACCAGTTCGGGGTCGCGTAGCCGCTAGACGAGCGCGGGCTCGCGTTCGTCGTCGGCGCGGGCGGCCGATGCCGCGGCCGGCTGGGCCTCGATCCTCACCTGCGGTAGCCACTCAAGCCAGCGGGGCAGGGACCAGTTGCGCTGGCCCAGCAGGGTCATGAGCGCGGGCACGAGGATCGAGCGGACCACGGTCGCGTCGAGGATGACGGCCGCGGCGAGCCCGAAGCCCATCTGGGAGAACTCCGCGAGGTCGCCCAACGCGAAGCCCGCGAACACCGCGACCATGATGAGCGCCGCACCCGTGATGAGGGAGCCGGTGCGGGACAGGCCGTATGCGACGGCCTCCCGCGTGGGTGCTCCGGCGTCGTGACGCTCCTTGATGCGGCTCAGGAGGAACACGTGATAGTCCATCGAGAGGCCGAAGAGGACCGCGAAGAGGAACAGAGGGATCCACGGCGCGATGCCGTCGACCTGGGGGAAGCCCAGGAGCGCGCCGCCCCAGCCCCACTGGAAGACCGCGACGAGCATGCCGAATGCCGCCGCGGTCGACAGCAGGTTGAGCGCGATCGCCATCGCGGGCACCACCACCGAGCGGAATGCAACCAGTAGGAGCACACAGCTCGCGCCCAGGACGGTGAGCAGCACCCAGGGCGTGGCGTCGCGGATGACGTCGGTGAAGTCCACCGCCTCGGCCTGGTCGCCGCCCACGTACGCGGTGGCGTCCGTGCCCTCGAGTGCCGCTGGCACGACCGTGTCGCGCAGGCGCGCAACGGCCGCGTCCGCCTCCGGATCGGCCGCATCGAGCAGTTCCGTCGAGGCGACGATGGCGTCGTCGCCCACGTAGGTCACCGTGGCATCGGCGAAGGCGGGATCCGCGCTGACGCGTGAAGCGATCTCCTCGACGGCCGCCCGAGTGTCGGCGCCGCCGTCCACGGCGATCACGGTCGCGCCCTGGCCCAGCCCGTACTCGTCCGCAAGGGTCTGGGCCGCGACGCGCAGCGAGTTGTCCTCGGGTAGCGAGTCGAGGCCGGGGAACGCCATGCGCATCTGCGTCGCGGGTGCGGCAAGGAGCCCCAGAATCACCAGGCCGCCGACGGCCCATGCGCCGGGGCGGGCGCTCACGGTCCGCGCAACGGCGCGCCACGCGCGCGGCTCGGCGTCCGGGTGGCGGCCCGGCAGGCGGCCGGCGTTGACGCGGTGGCCCAGCAGCCGCAGGATGGCTGGCAGCAGAGTGAGCGACGCGGCCACAGCCATCACGGCGACCAGGATCGCGCCCGCACCGAGCGAGCGCATGATGGTCGACGGCACGAGTAGGAGACCCATCAGGGAGATGACGACGGTGATGCCGGAGAACAGGACCGCGCGGTTGGCGGTGCCTGCCGCCACCGTCACGGCATCCACTACGTCGCGGCCCGCCGCCAGCTCTTCGCGGAAGCGTTGCACCATCACCAGCGAGTAGTCGATGCCGAGGGCGAGGCCCATCATCGTGATCATGTTCACGACAAAGAACGACAACTCGAAGCTTTGACCCACGATGGCCGTGGCGCCGACGGCCATGACGATCGCGGCGATCGCGACGACGAGGGGGATGCCTGCAGCGAGGAGCGCGCCGAAGACGCCCACCAGGATGACGAGTGCGACGGCGACACCGATGGCCTCGCCGCGTACCAGGCCCTCCTCCGCGAGCGAGTCGAACATGACCTCGCCCGTCGCCTCTCCCGCGACGGAGACGTCGAATCCCGCGGGTGTCGCCTCCTCGAGCGCCGTGAGCATGGCGTCGACCACCTCGCCGTCCTCGTCAGCGGTGACCGCGGCGGTGATGAGGGCAGAGGAGCCATCGGGTGCGACGGAGCCAGCCTCGGGCGACGGCTCTGCGACGCCCTCGACGCCGTCGACTGCATCGAGGGCGCGCGCGAGCACCGCGAGCGCGTCCGAGAATGCGGGCGAACCAAAGCGCTCGCCGTCGGAGGCGACCACGACGGTCTCGACGGTCGCCTCTGAGGCGCCCACGGCATCGGCCGTCGTCTCTTCGTGTGCGGCGACAAGCGCGGCCGCTGCGTCGGACTGTGTGGCGACCTGGATGCGATCGTCCTGGGTGAGCGCGTCGCCGAGGCCTGACGCGGCGTAGGCCGCAGCGGCGATCGCCACGACCCAGACGGATACGGTGAGCCACGGCCGGGTGGCCGCGGTGTGGGCGAGGCGCCCGGTGATGCCCTGGGGACTCATGTCTGCTCCTGTCGATAGGGACACCTCGACGCTAGAAAGGCGGCCCAGGGATGGTCAGCACGCCTGCGAGCCATTCGTGCCGGGGCTCCGGGGGATTCGAGGTTGCCGCGAGAGGGGCACGCATCCGGGCCGCGTCCCCCATGGGAGGGAGTCACAAAACGTCCGCGCGAGCGTGGGCGAGACGGGGCCGCACCGGGCACGATGGTCCCTATGCGCGCTCTCGGCCACTACTTCGCGAACACCTGGTCTGTCCGGACCTGGCGTGAGGTGTCATACCTGCTCATTGGCCTGCCGCTCGGAATACTGTGGTTCACGTACGCGGTGACGCTGTACGCCGTGGGCCTCGCGCTCGTGATCGTCTGGGTCGGTGTCGTGGTGCTGGCCTTCATGCAGTGGACGTTGCGCCCGCTGGGAGCATTAGAGCGCCGCCTCGCGAACGCCGCCCTCGATGCCGAGGTCGGTGAGCCGGGACCGCGTGGCTATCGCCTCCACGAGCCGGGGGAACCGATGACGATGGCGGGCGCGGGCCGCTGGGGGCACGCACTCCTGCACGACACCAACGGCTGGCGGATCCTCGCGTGGATCATGATGCGCAGTGTGCTGGGGCCGGTGGGCTTCGCGCTCGCGGTGGCGGCGATCGTGGTGCCGGTGAGTCTTGTCGCCGCATGGCTCATCGCCGTGGGCTATGCGGTGGGAATCGTGCCGGGGCCCGGGGCGGACGAGCCGACCGCGGTCGCCATCGTCGACACGGTGGTGTTCTGGACACTCGTGGGCACACCGGTGGTGGCGTTCGCGGTGCCGATGTTCTCCTGGATCTCTCACCACTACTCGTGCCTGCACCAACCCCTAGCGCGGTGGGCCCTGGGGCCGTGCGCCGCGGAGACGGTGGCACGCGCCACGGCTCGGGCCGAGCTCGCCGAGACCCAGGTGAGGATCGACCAGGAACTTCACGACTCGATCGGCCACATGATCACGATGAACATCGTTCAGGCGGGCGCTGGCGCGCACGTCTTCGACTCCGATCCCGAGTTCGCGCGCCAGGCGCTGCGCAACATCGAGGAGCGCGGCCGTGCGGCGATGGGCGAGCTGGACCGCATCATTGCGGCTCTGAGGGGTGACGACTCGGAGCCGCGCGCGCCGCTGCCGGGAATGCCGCAACTGCCCGCACTTGTCGCCGCAGCTCGCGCGGCCGGCCTCACCGTTGAGGCGGACCTGAGGATGGACGACGCGCCCAAGCCCGTCTCTCGCACCGTCTATGCCGTGATCCGTGAGGCCATCACCAATGCCGCCAAGCACGCCCCGGGGGCCGTCATCGCGGTCAGAGTCGAGCGGGTGGCCGATGCCGTGGGCCTGCAGGTGTCGAACGGTCCCGGAACCGCGGTGCCGGGACGCGGGGGAATGGGACGCGGGCTCGCGGGTATTCGCGACCGGGCGGCACTTCTGGGCGGGGTGAGTCATACCGGCCGCACCCACGACGGCGGGTTCGAGGTGCTTGCGCTCCTCCCGCTCGAGGTGTCCCTCACGGCAACGGAGTATTGCGCTCCTTGGGGTGCGATGCGCGAGAAGGTGAGCGCGTGAGAATCCTCATCGTCGACGACGATCCGCTGGTGCGTATGGGGCTGCGCGCGATCCTCACCTCCGTCGACGGGTGGGAGGTGGTGGCCGAGGCAGGCGACGGCGAAGACGCCATCGCCCGAGCCTTCGAACACCGGCCCGACGTGGTGCTGATGGACGTTCGCATGCCGGGCCTGGATGGGTTGGCCGCGACGCGTCGCATCCTCGAGGAGGGCTGCGATACGCGGGTCCTGGTGCTGACGACGTTCGAGGTCGACGAGTACGTGTTCGAGGCGATGCGCGCCGGGGCCTCCGGGTTCGTGCTGAAGCGAGTGCCGCCCACGGAACTGATCGAGGCGGTCCGGGTGGTCGCGACCGGGGAGTCGTTGCTCTTCCCCGCGTCCACCCGCACGGTGATCGAACGCTTTGCGGCGCCCGCGGAGCGCGCGATGCCCGAACTTACGGACCGCGAGCAGGACGTGCTGCGGCTGCTGGCGCGGGGACTGTCGAACCAAGAGATCGCGAGCGCGCTGTTCGTCTCACTCGAGACCGTGAAGTCGCACGTCGCCTCCATCCTCACCAAGCTCGGGGTGCGCGACCGCACCCAGGCCGTGATCGTCGCCTACGAAGCGGGCTTTGTGCGCCCGGGTGACGCGGCCGACCTCTAAACCACGGCATCGGCCGCTGCCTGTTCATGCCCGCCCCCGCGGCCCGCCCCCGCGGTGAGATTTCGCTTCTCTAAGCGCCTAGAACAGCGAGATGGAGCCATTTCGCGCAGGGAGGGGAGGGACGGGCGGGGGACGCGTGCCGCGCGCGGCGTCAAGAATCACGAATCTTCACCGGCACAACCCCGGATATCCGTCACTTCTCGGTAACAGCGAGCCGGTATCGTGACCCCCACGTACTGGCGCGCGAGACCCGCGCGGCCTTTCACGACAGCAAGGACGCACATGGACCTGTACGAGTACCAGGCTCGCGACATGTTCGAGAAGCACGGAGTCCCCGTGTTGCCCGGCATCGTCGCCGAGACCCCCGCGGAGGCCAAGGCCGCCGCCGAGAAGCTGGGTGGCGGCGTCGTTGTCGTCAAGGCCCAGGTGAAGACCGGAGGACGTGGCAAGGCCGGCGGTGTGAAGCTCGCCCGCTCGCCGCAGGAGGCCGAAGAGGCCGCCCAGCAGATCCTCGGCATGGACATCAAGGGCCACACCGTGCACCGCGTGATGATCGCGGCCGGCGCGGCCATCGCGGAGGAGTTCTACTTCTCCGTCCTGCTGGACCGCGCGCAGCGTCGCTACCTCGCGATGTGCTCGGTCGAGGGTGGCATGGAGATCGAGCAGCTCGCCGTCGAGCGTCCCGAGGCTCTCGCCCGCGTGGCCGTGGACCCCCTGGTCGGCATCGACGCCGCCAAGGCCGCCGAGATTGTCGACACCGCGAACTTCCCCGAGGACCTCAAGGCTCCCGTCGCCGAGGTCATCGTCAAGCTGTGGGACGTCTACAAGAACGAGGACGCCACGCTCGTCGAGGTGAACCCCCTGGTGCGCACCGAGGACGGCGCGATCATCGCCCTTGACGGCAAGGTCACGCTCGACGAGAACGCCGGCTTCCGTCACGAGGACCACGAGGCCCTCGAGGACAAGGCCGCGGCCGACCCGCTCGAGGCCAAGGCGAAGGCGCTGAACCTCAACTACGTGAAGCTCGACGGCTCCGTGGGCATCATCGGCAACGGCGCCGGCCTGGTCATGTCGACCCTCGACGTGGTCGCCTACGCGGGCGAGTCCCACGGCGGCGTCAAGCCCGCCAACTTCCTCGACATCGGCGGCGGCGCGTCCGCCGCGGTCATGGCCAACGGCCTGGACGTCATCCTCAACGACCCGCAGGTGAAGTCGGTGTTCGTCAACGTCTTCGGCGGCATCACCAGCTGCATCGAGGTTGCCAACGGCATTGTGGGCGCGCTCGAGACGCTCGGCGACGCGGCCACCAAGCCGCTCGTGGTGCGCCTGGACGGCAACTCGGTGGACGAGGGCCGCGAGATCCTCGCGGCCGCGAACCACCCGCTCGTGACCATCGTCGACACCATGGACGGCGCCGCGGCCAAGGCCGCCGAGCTGGCCAACGCGTAAGGGAGCCTCACATGTCGATCTTCATCAACAAGGACTCCAAGGTCATCGTCCAGGGCATGACCGGCGCGGAGGGCTCCAAGCACACCGCGCGCATGCTCGCCTCCGGCACGACCATCGTGGGCGGCGTGAACCCCCGCAAGGCCGGCACGTCCGTCGACTTCGACGGCACCGAGATCCCCGTGTTTGGATCGGTGGCCGATGCGATGGCTGAGACCGGCGCCGACGTCACCGTGCTGTTCGTGCCGCCCGCCTTTACCAAGGCGGCCGTCATCGAGGCGGTCGACGCGGGCATCGGCCTGGCCGTCATCATCACCGAGGGCGTGCCCGTCGCGGACACCGCCGAGTTCTTCGCCTACGCGCAGTCCAAGGGCGTGAGGCTGATTGGCCCCAACTGCCCCGGCCTCATCACGCCGGGCGAGTCGAATGTGGGCATCACGCCCGCGAACATCACCGGCCCCGGCCGCATCGGCTTGGTGTCGAAGTCGGGCACGCTGACCTACCAGATGATGTTCGAGCTGCGCGACCTGGGCTTCTCGACGGCTGTGGGCATCGGCGGTGACCCCATCATCGGCACCACTCACATCGACTGCCTTGAGGCGTTCGAGAACGACCCCGACACCGACGCGATCGTGATGATCGGCGAAATCGGCGGCGACGCCGAGGAGCGTGCCGCGGCCTACATCAAGGAGCACGTCACCAAGCCGGTCGTCGGCTACGTCGCGGGCTTTGAGGCTCCCGAGGGCAAGACGATGGGCCACGCCGGCGCCATCGTCTCGGGCTCCGCGGGCACCGCGCAGGCCAAGAAGGAGGCCCTCGAGGCCGCCGGCGTCAAGGTGGGCAAGACCCCCACCGAGACCGCCGAGCTGATGCGGGCCATCCTCACCAAGTAGTCACCGCAGCGCCCCAGGAGCCACGGGGTGCCCGCTTTCGCGCGAAACCGGGCACTGGACGACTCCTGGGGCGCTGTCATGCGTGCCGGTCCACCGAATCGGCCCGGCAGCGGCGACCATAGAGGCATGTCGCGCCTGCCCTCCCATCCCGTGCGCACGGCCGCGAAGGCGGTCAAGGGCTGGTTCGCGGGCTACCCGGGTTGGGTCGGGGGAGTACTCACGGGGCTCCAAGGCGCGCTCGGCCCGTACATCGCGGTGACCATCCTCGCGCTCGCGGTCATCGCCGCGGACCCCGGCCCCACCACCATCGACGGCATTCCGTGGGGATCGGCCTTCACCGTCGCGACCACGGTGTTCCTCATGGCTCACGGGGTTCCGGCCATCACGAGCATCGGCACCATCACGCTGTTGCCGCTGGGACTCACGCTTCTGTCCGGCATCACCACCGCGGCCCTCGCGCGCCGCTTCGCCACCCGATCGTGGATGAGCTGGGGCCTCGCTGTCGCGAGCTACGTCGCGGTGGTCGGCGTCATCGCGTCCGTAGCGCTGTCGGGCCGTCCCGACGGCGGCAGCCTTATTGTGCGCGCGTGCACCGTCGCGGCCCTCGTCGCCGGGCCCGCTGCAGCGCTCGGGATCTGGCGCGCTCACGGCGCGACTTTTAGCTGGGCGGAGCAGCTTCCCGCCTGGGTCTGGTCGGGCGCCAGGCGAGGCGCGGCCACCGTCGCGTGGAGCCTCGCCGCCGCCGCTGTCGCCGCCGCGACCTTCGCCGTCCTGGGCCGCGACGCCATCGCGGCCAGCGCGACCGCCCTGGGAGTGGACGGGGTGGGCGGCCTGGTCCTCGCGATCGGCGAGCTCGCCTATGCCCCGACGCTCGTGGTGTGGATGCTCAGTTGGTTCACGGGCTTCGGGTTCTCTGTGGGCACCGGAAGCTCCTATGCCCCCGAGGCCGTCGCCACCGGCGCCCTCCCGCAGGTGCCGCTCCTGGGCGCCCTGCCCGTCGACGCCGGCGGCTTCCTGGTGTGGGCGCCCGTCGCGCTGCTCGCCATCGCCGCGGTGGTGCGGGTGCTGAGCCGCCGGCGCGGCGCCCTCACCTGGGACGAGGCGAAGGCCGACGCCATCGCCCTCGCCGTGGTCGCCGTCAGCGCCGTCGCGCTCCTTGCGTTCGCCACCGGCGCGATCGGCCCCGGTCGCCTCTCCGAGTCCGTGGGGCCGGCCCTCGTCCCCGCCGCGACCGCATGGTGCGGCCTGGTCCTCGCCGGCTACCTGCTCGTGACGGGCGTGATCGCCGCCAGAGACGGCGTCAGCCGCTGGCGCGCGGGCCGAGCCGACGTGGCGCCGACCGGTTCCAAGGCGAGCGACCCTAAGGCGAGCGCCGCCCAGCCACACGCAGACGAGAAGGCAGCCGACGCATCGGCCGCTGTTACGACCCCGTCGTAACCCCGAAACGGTCGTACAGGTCCTCGACCAGGCCGTTCAGCGAATCCTGGTAGTCCGCCTCGCACTGCTCGACGGCGCTGCGGGTGAGGGCGCGGTCCATGCAGTCGGACAGCTCGGTGACGATGTCGTGGAAGACCACCAGGCTCAGCGCGGTGACGGTCATGAAGCCGGCCACGATGATCCCGAAGGTCATCGAGAGGCGGAAGTAGCCGATCGCCTTGTCCTTGCGCGTGACCCACAGCGCCCTGAGGCCCACGATCGCGGCGGCGGGGCCGGTCAGCAGCATGCCGTACGCGAGCGGGATCGAGAATAGATACAGCAGCAGCGTGATCCCCAGCAGCACCATGAAGATCATGGAGTAGCGGCGTGCCGCGGCGGGCATCGTCGGCGTGGGGGTGTCGGTGTCGGGCACGGTGCTCCTGGGATCGATGGTGACCCCAGCATGCCGATAGGCTCGCCCCGTGACAAACCGGCGCGCCACCACCCGTCTCGTCGTGCTCGCCTCGGGCGCAGGCTCGACCATGCGCGCGGTCCTCAAGGCCGCGAGCGACGAGGCCTATGGTGCGGAAGTGGTCGGCGTGATTACCGACAAGCCCGGTGTCGGGGCCCTCGAGATTGCGGCCGATGCCGGCGTGGCCTCCGTAGTCGTCTCCCCCAAGGATTTCGCAGACCGGGCGGCGTGGGACGAGGGGCTGGCCGATGCCGTGGCCGGCTTTTCTCCCGACCTCGTCCTGTGTTTGGGGTTCATGCGCATCATCGGCGCCCCCACGCTCGAGCGTTTCGAGGGCCGGATCGTCAACACCCATCCCGCGCTGCTGCCATCGTTCCCTGGCGCGCACGGGGTGAGGGACGCCCTCGCGCACGGCGTCAAGGTCACGGGGTGCACGGTCATGCTGGTCGACGCTGGCGTCGATACGGGGCCGATTCTCGCGCAGCACACCGTCGAGGTCTGGGATGATGACACGGAGGAGACCCTCCACGAGCGCATCAAGATCGCGGAACGCGCCTTGGTGGCCGAGACGGTCGGGCGGATGGCGCGCGACGGGTGGACGGTTAACGGACGTCGCGCGCGCATCGGCGCGTGATCACACTTTACGAAAGGCACGGCATGGGCGAGCGGCAGGCAGTGGCACGGGCACTGATCTCGGTATACGACAAGACGGGGATCGAGGACCTGGCACGGGGCCTCGCCGCCGCGGGTGTCGAGATCGTCTCCACCGGCTCGACCGCGTCGCGGATCGCCGACGCCGGCGTCGGCGTGACCCGCGTGGAGGAGCTCACGGGCTTCCCCGAGTGCCTCGACGGACGCGTCAAGACCCTGCACCCGCGCGTGCACGCCGGCATCCTCGCCGACCGCCGCCTGGAGTCGCACCGCTCTCAGCTCGAGGAGCTGGGCGTGGAGCCCTTCGACCTGGTGGTCGTGAACCTCTACCCGTTCACGCAGACGGTCGCCTCGGGCGCCGCGCAGGATGACGTCATCGAGCAGATCGACATCGGCGGGCCCTCCATGGTGCGCGCCGCGGCGAAGAACCACCCGTCCGTGGCCGTCGTCGTGGACCCCGCGCGCTATGAGTCGGTGCTCGAGTCCGTCGCGGGCGGCGGGTTCACCCTCGCCGAGCGTCAGGCGCTCGCGGCCGCGGCGTTCCGCCACACCGCGGACTACGACATCGCCGTGGCGTCCTGGATGACCTCAGTCATCGCGCCTGAGGAAGGCGCCGAGCTGCCCCAGTGGGTCGCCGCGTCCTTCGACCGCTCCGCGTCGCTGCGCTATGGCGAGAACCCGCACCAGGCCGCGGCGGTTTACACGGACCCGTCGGTCAGCGGAGGGCTCGCGCAGGCGCGCCAGCTCCACGGCAAGGAGATGAGCTTCAACAACTACGTGGACGCCGACGCCGCGCTGCGCGCCGCCTACGACTTCGAGGGCGCCGCGGTGGCCGTCATCAAGCACGCCAACCCGTGCGGCATCGCGGTGGGCGAGACCATCGCCCAGGCGCACGCGAAGGCCCACGCCACTGACCCCGTCTCCGCGTTCGGCGGCGTGATCGCCGCCAACCGGCCCATCTCGGTCGAGGCCGCCGAGCAGATCAAGGACATCTTCACCGAAGTCGTCGTGGCCCCCGGCTTCGAGGACGGCGCCGCCGAGGTGCTGCAGGCCAAGAAGAACATCCGCCTGCTCGAGGTCGAGCCGCGTGCGCAGGTCGCCGAGTGGCGCCGCATCACCGGTGGCCTGCTGGTGCAGCGCGCCGACGCGATCGACGCCCCCGGCGACCCCGCCGACACGTGGGAGCTGGTCGCGGGCGAGGCCGCCGACGAGGCGACTCTGGCCGACCTCGACTTCGCCTGGCGTGCGTGCCGCGCCGTGAAGTCCAACGCGATCCTGCTGGCCAAGGACGGCGCCGCCGTGGGCATCGGCATGGGTCAGGTCAACCGCGTGGACTCGTGCGGGCTCGCCGTGTCGCGCGCGGGCGAAGAGCGGGCGCAGGGCTCGGTGGCGGCTTCGGATGCGTTCTTCCCCTTCGCCGACGGCCTCCAGGTGCTGATCGACGCGGGTGTGAAGGCTGTGGTCTCGCCCGGCGGCTCGGTGCGTGACAGCGAGGTGATCGCCGCCGCCCAGAAGGCCGGGATCACCCTGTACCACACCGGTACCAGGCACTTCTTCCACTAAGCGGACATGTCTCATCACGACGAGGGGGCCGAGGCGCCGACGGTGACGGGTGAGCATCCCGTCGCGCGGGACAACACCCCGCAGACGGGACGGCGCACCGCGATCATCGCGGTGGTCCTCGTCGCGGCGTGTGTCGCCTTCGGTGCCCTCGTCGACGCTCAGGCGGGAACGCTGCTGCTCGCGGGAGCCTCGCTTGGTGCGGCGGCCGTGCGCATGTCGTTGCCGCCCGGCACGGCGTTCTCGGTGCGCCGGCGCGCGATCGACGTGGCGCTGATGATCGCCTTCGGCGTCGCGCTCGCGTACCTTGGCCTCACCACGCCGCTGGACTGACGGCGCCAACCCAGCCGCGGCATCGGCCGCTCGTCAACGACGAAAGCCCCCGACCTCACGGTCGGGGGCTTTCGCGCGAGCTGAGGGCTTAGTCCTCGATGACGACGACGGTCTCCTCGACGCGCTCGACGATGATGAGGTCCTCTTCGGGCCCGAAGGCGCGGAACAGGAGGCCGGCGATCGCGGCGCCGATGAGCGGTGCGACCCAGAACAGCCACAGCTGCTCGAGCGCCCAGCCGTCGGAGAACACCGCGGTTCCGGTGGCACGGGCGGGGTTCAGGGCGCCGTTGGTGAACGGGATGGCGATGAGGACCAGGAAGCCGACGGTGAGGCCGATGCCGAACGGCGCGGCGGCGGCGCCGGCCTTGTTGAGGACCGAGGTCACGGACAGCACCACGGCGACGAGCAGCGCGGCGATGATGATCTCGACGATGCCGGCGGGCAGCCAGTCGAACTGCGTGGGGGAGTGCTCGCCGTAGCCGTTGGAGGCGGTGCCGATGAACTCACGCGTGGTGCCCAGCTGGTCGTAGAGCTCGTTGGTCGAGACCAGGAAGGCGAACAGGCCCGCGCCGGCGATCGCGCCGATGACCTGCGAGATGATGTACGGCGCGACGTCACGGCCGGGGAAGCGGCCTCCCAGCCACACGCCGACGGTCACGGCGGGGTTCAGGTGGGCGCCCGAGATGCGGCCAAAGATCAGCGCGGCGATCATGACGCCGAGCGCGAAGCCGAAGGCGACGGCCAGCAGGCCCCAGCCCATGACGGACGAGAACAGCGCGGCGCCCACGCCCATGAGGACCAGGATGAACGTGCCGCCTGCCTCGGCACACATGCGGGCCACGAGGCTGGGGCCCGAGGTGTCCTCGACCCACTCGTCGGCCTCGAACTGCTCCTCGACGACCTCATCGGTCGTGTCGAGCTCGGGGGTCACGTCCTCCGGACGGCTCTCCGTCATCACCTGCACCTTTCGTTAAGGGACTGCGCGGGGCGCGCATCGCGCTGTACGCGCACACAGGCATCGTGGCACGTCCGCGCGCGCGGCGAGTGCTGGCGCGGCGACATTCTCAGGGAATTATGAGGTGGCTTGGTCTGCGTTATTGGGCTCGGTGCCGCGGCTCAGGCGTGCCTGGACGCGGGTACGGACAGCCTCGGTGACGACGTGCACGGCCCTGAACGCGGTGGGCTGGAGCGCGAAGATGATGAGCGAGCAGGCGACGTACACGGCGAGCGTGGCCGCCGCCGCGTGGAGCGGGAGCCACCATTGGCCCGCCGCAGAGGTGGTGTCGACAAGGTCGCGCCACAGCACGCGCCGGACCAGCGGGTTGTCGTGGATGAGGTAGACGCCAAAGGCGGCCGAGGCCCAGTAGTTGACCGCTCGCGAGTGCCACGGACGGGCCTTGATGGCCCAGATGAGGATCGCGGCCGCCGCGGCGAGGGCAAAGGGAGACTGCTGTGCGGCGTAGGTATCCATCAGCCAGCCGAGGTCGCCGGGGGTGGCCCCGCGCGCGACACCCACGCCCACCAGCAGGGTCGGCACGGCGGCGAGCAAGACCATGGCGGCCGATGCCGTGGTCGCCCACGCGCGCGCGTCACCGTGGATGGGGTGACGGCGGATATACGCGCCGAGGAGGAACAGGTACGCGAACCACGCGAGGTCCGACAGGTCATTGTTGACGCGGTCAAGGAGCGTGAGGACGCTCCACAGGACGAACCCGGCGAGCAGGAGGCGCTGTTGCTGACGGACGGTGAGGTGGTCGAGCAGCAGTGACAGGTATGGCGCGATGAGGACCAGAATGATGAACGTCGTGACGAACCAGTACTCGTCGAAGAGGACGGGGAAGATGGCCTCGCGGATGTCGGCGCCACTGACGGTCATCCCCGCCGCTGCTGCGGCGATCACGATCAGCCACGAGGCGGGCAGGACCTGGGAGTACACGGAGGACAACGACTTGCCGCGGGCGGGGCGCCGGTCAAAGAAGTAGGCGCTGACGAGCACGAAGAGGTCGACGCCCCACTTGCCGTAGCTGCCGAACGCCGCGAGGAAGAGCGCGGAGGATCCCGACTGCGTGTGGTCTTGGACTCCACCGTGCACCACATAGTGGTGGGCGACGATGCCGAGCATCGCCACGATGCGCAGCGCCTCGATCCTGGCATTGCGTGCGGAGGGCATGCGCGAATGCTACGTGCGGACTGGGCAAGGTTTCTGTATGGACTAGCCTGGGTGCGGAATCTGCTCCCCGATACCTACCTGTGTGAGGCACGTTATGCCGCTGTTTCGCCGGGACAATGTCGCAGTGCTCTTCGTGCACATCCCCAAGACTGGCGGCACGTCCATCGAGGACGCGTTTGCCGAGCATGGCTGGCATGTCGACTTTCTCGACCGGCATGCGGCGCCTGGTTTGCTCAACTACTACCTGCACTCCAGCCCCCAGCACATGGAAGCGTCCCGACTCTCCAATACGTTTCGGCTCGATCGCATCGACGCGGTTTTTGGTTTCGTGCGGGAGCCGTTGGCGCGTCTTACTTCGGAGTACGTATGGCGCCACTGGGGAAAGTCAGAGGTCGACACGTCCCCAGAGGCTTTCGCTTTGTGGATCACATCAGTGTTGGCGGCGGCACGTGAAAGCCCGTTCGCGTACGACAACCACATTCGCCCACAGGTGGACTTCCTGCTTCCCGGTATGCATACCTTGCGATTTGAGGATGGACTCAACGTTGGAATGTGTCGGATCCGAGACGTCACCGGCATCGATGTGCCAGTAGTTCTTCCCTGGGAACAGAACTCGACAGCTTCAACGGGTGTCTCGGGTCGCGACGTCGCAATCTCTAGTGTCGTCCGCAAGGCTGTCGCCGAGTTCTATCGCGACGATTACGAGCGCTTCGCCTATGTCCCGCCTGACAGTTCCGCTGCCGAGACTTGAAGCACCAAGTTGGCTATATCCCCGGGCCCCTCAATGTCCTTGTCCACTGCGACTACTCGGTGGTCTAGGCTCTAGCGCGTACCGAACTCTAGCCGTTCAGAGAGGCACATCAATGGCGAAAATCAAGGTCGAAGGCAAGGTCGTCGAGCTCGACGGCGACGAAATGACGCGAATCATCTGGCAGTTCATCAAGGACCGCCTGATCCACCCCTACCTGGACGTGGACCTCGAGTACTACGACCTCGGCATCGAGTCGCGTGACACCACCGATGACCAGATCACCATCGACGCGGCCAACGCTATCAAGAAGCACAACGTGGGCGTGAAGTGCGCCACCATCACGCCGGACGAGGCGCGCGTGGAGGAATTTGGTCTTAAGAAGATGTGGGTGTCGCCCAACGGCACCATCCGCAACATTCTTGGCGGCGTGGTGTTCCGCGAGCCCATCATCATCTCGAACATCCCGCGCCTGGTGCCCGGCTGGACTAAGCCGATCATCATCGGCCGTCACGCCCACGGCGACCAGTACAAGGCCACCAACTTCAAGGTGCCCGGCGCTGGCCAGCTCACCGTGACCTTCACGCCGGAGGACGGCTCCGCTCCCATCGAGCACGTGGTCGCGAACTACGGCCCCGACGGTGGCGTCGCGATGGGTATGTACAACTTCAACAAGTCCATCGAGGACTTCGCGCGCGCGTCCTTCTCATACGGTCTGCTGCGCGACTACCCCGTGTACATGTCGACGAAGAACACGATCCTGAAGGCCTACGATGGCGCGTTCAAGGACATCTTCCAGCACATCTTCGACACCGAGTTCAAGGCGCTCTTCGAGGCCAAGGGCCTGACCTACGAGCACCGCCTGATTGACGACATGGTCGCCTCCGCGATGAAGTGGGAGGGCGGCTACGTCTGGGCCTGCAAGAACTACGACGGCGACGTCCAGTCCGACACCGTCGCGCAGGGCTTCGGCTCGCTGGGCCTCATGACCTCCGTGCTCATGACGCCCGACGGCAAGACTGTCGAGGCCGAGGCCGCTCACGGCACCGTGACCCGCCACTACCGCCAGCACCAGCAGGGCAAGCCCACCTCCACCAACCCGATCGCCTCGATCTTCGCGTGGACCGGCGGCCTCAAGCACCGCGGCAAGCTGGACGGCACCCCCGAGGTCACCGGCTTCGCCGAGACCCTCGAGGACGTGGTCATCAAGTCCGTCGAGTCCGGCAAGATGACCAAGGACCTCGCCCTCCTCGTCGGCCCCGACCAGGAGTGGCAGACCACCGAAGCCTTCCTCGCCACGCTCGACGAGAACCTCTCCGCGCGCCTGGCCTAATCGCAGGGCCCGCAGGCCGACCGCCTGCGGGCCCTCTTTGCAGTTCCCACCTTTCGTCCCCACCCCAGACAAGGAGCCACACCGACGTGAGCACCACCCCCGTTACCGTTACCGTCACCGGCGCGGCAGGCCAGATTGGCTACGCGCTGCTGTTCCGCATCGCCTCTGGGCAGATGCTCGGGCCGGACACGCCCGTCAAACTCAACCTGCTTGAGATCCCCCAGGGTGTGAAGGCTGCCGAGGGCACCGCCATGGAGCTCGACGACTGCGCCTTCCCGCTGCTCGCGGGCGTCGACATCTACGACGACGCTGAGAAGGCCTTCGACGGCGTCAACGTCGGCCTGCTCGTCGGTGCCCGCCCCCGCGGCGCCGGCATGGAGCGCGGGGACCTCCTGGCCGCTAACGGTGGCATCTTTGGCCCCCAGGGCGCGGCGATTAACGCCGGTGCCGCGGACGACGTGCGCATCCTCGTGGTGGGCAACCCCGCGAACACGAACGCGCTCATCGCCTCCGCGCACGCGCCGGACGTGCCCGCTGAGCGCTTCAACGCCATGATGCGCCTGGACCACAACCGCGCCCTCGCTCAGCTTGCCGCGAAGACTGGCACCACCGTCGCGGACGTGAAGAAGGTGGCGATCTGGGGCAACCACTCCGCGCTACAGTACCCCGACGTGGCGCACGCGACCATCGGTGGCCGCGCGGCGACCGAGGTCATCGCGGACGATGCATGGGTGGCCGACACGTTTGTGCCGACCGTCGCCAAGCGCGGCGCCGCCATCATCGAGGCGCGTGGCGCGTCCTCGGCGGCTTCTGCCGCCAACGCCGCGATCGACCACGTGCGCGACTGGGTCCACGGCACTCCCGAGGGCGACTGGACGTCGGTGGCGATGCCCTCTGACGGCTCCTACGAAGTTCCCGAGGGTCTCGTGTCGTCGTTCCCTGCCATTTCCCGTAGCGGGAAGTGGGAGATCGTTCAGGGTCTGTCGACCGACGCCAGCGCTCGCGAGAAGATCGATGCCTCGGTCGCCGAGCTCGTCGAAGAGCGCGACGCTGTGAAGGATTTGGGGCTGTTGTAGCACGCACGGGCTACCGGCCAGCGGAGGGGCGCTGCCGGTAGTTCTGGTCCCGTATTCTTGGGGCGCCCCTCTTCCGATCTTTGAACTGGAGCGCACTTGTGATGAAGAAGGCCGTTCGGCGAGTGGGTCGCCGACTCAATAGAGGCGTTGTTGCTCGCGCTACGTGGGGCCTGAAGCGGAAGAACGATACCGCAACCCCGTATGAGATCGCGAGAATCGACCGCGGGCGTGACTTCGTGACCCTCACGGTTCACATGCCTCCTGACGGCGGGATATCAACCGCTCGCCTAATCTTGGTTGGGCGTGGCACAGGCAATGAAATCGCCGTCGATGGCGAGATCATTGGATCGACACTACGTGTTGACCTCCCTTTGGAACTGCTGCATTCGCTTGGTGCACGCGTCATCGACTTCTCACTGGAAGGCGCTGGGCCCGAGAAGACTTCGTACCGAGCTCGCGTCAGCGCACGTTCTGCCACCCACGGGGCTCTGTTCCGTGCAGTTTCGGGCCGTCAGTTGGAGTGGTATCGGACTTCGCAGCACGACCTGAGCGTGCGCATTTCGGGAGATTTGCGACCTGCTGAAGCCCATCAGGTCATCGCACACCTTCACCGTACGCAAGGAAGGACAGAAGTCGCATTCAAGGCGCGGCCGAGTGGTCCAGCACCTAAGCGAATAATTGCGCGCGGTTGGAATACGGGCGTCGTGTTCGAAAGTGAAGTGCAGGGTGACGCAATTGTACTCCTCGAGGATGATGACCTTGCTTCAATAGCGGAACGCACCGTCGACCTAATGGCGGAAACCAGCCTTGATCCACGAACTACCGTCCGTGTTGGCATCGGATGCGACGATCTCCGGCTTTTCGAAGCGGTCGACAATGGAGACTGGCGCTGGCTAGTGCGTGACAGTCGGAAAGTCGTGTCCCTGAGGCGCGCGACTGCCGTCGAGTCGATTACAGCTTCGGGTCTGTTTGATGAAGAGTTTTATCTCCGGCAGGTTGAGGCGCTGCCTGATGGTGTCGATGCGGTGTCCCATTACGTTTCGACGGGTGCTGCGTTGGGTCTCGATCCTTCGCCGATGTTCGACACGAAGTATTATCGGCGCCACCATCCCGATACTCGCGCGATGAATCCTTTGGCGCATTACGTGCAGTATGGGTGGAAGGATTTGCGCAATCCATCTCCGCGGTTCGACACATGGTGGTATTGGGCAAAGCACTTGGATCTCGCGCAAGACACTGTGATGCCTTTGGCGCATTACGTGGCGGAAGGTAAGGGGCGAGGGCTGTCCACACGCCCGCCACGATTCCCGTCACGACAGTGGGGCACGGGCCATCGTTTCGCTGAAGGTCAGCCGGTGCGCAGGGTGTGCTTGTTTGCTGCTTATGACGCCGATGGCGTGGTCGACGACTATGTGATCGACTACGTGAGGGAGTTGTCGCGCTTCGCCGACGTCTACTACTTGGCAGACTCGGACATGCCGGAATCTGAGTTGGAGAAGCTGGCCGATATTACTGTGGAGGCATGGGCCGACCGTCACGGTGAGTACGACTTTGGATCGTACAAGCGTCTTGCCGAACGCGTCGGCTGGGAGCGTCTAGAGACTTACGATGAGATGCTGCTGGTCAACGACTCGTGTTACTTGTTGCGCCCGCTTGATGAAGTCTTCTCACAGATGGATTCCCGTGCGTGCGACTGGTGGGGCCTCCAGGCGACCAAGGGCATAGCAGCGAATAGAGCTGCGGCCGAGGCGCTATTCCGCGATCCGGTCCCAATGGACACGGTCCGTGATTCTTTGGTGGACCAGTTCGAGGCGGAACCTAGATATGACTTTCATGTCGCTTCATATTTCCTCGCCTACCGAAATCCTGTTATTAGGAATCCGGAGTTTCAAAAATATCTGAATGCTGTTTCGCGTGAAGGCAGCAAAGCGCGAGTGATTAGAAAGTACGAGTTCGGACTTACGCGCTGGTTGATCCAGCAAGGCCATCCCTTTGATACATTCGTGCAGAGTCTCTACCCATTTCATCCGGTCTTCAGCCAGTGGTACTTTGAGCTTCTTAGAGAAGGATTCCCTCTCCTCAAGCGGTACCTCCTTGCCGTCAACCACTACCAAGTACCACGACTCGTCGAATGGAAGAAGCGGATCCTCGAGTTTGCTCCGAGCGCTAATGTTGACCAGATCCAACGGCACCTTTCTCGGACCACTACGGAGGAGCAACTAAATGAGACGCTGATGATTGGTACCGAACAAGGGATAGATGATGCCCCGGTACCCCAGCGCATTTTGTCGCCGGCGGAGTTCAGGCTTGCTGAGATTCGTGCGCCGAAGCATGCGAACTGGTGGGTTTTTCCGGTGTGCGCTTTTACGGAGAACTTCTCCGGCAACGAGCGCGCTATTTTTGAACAGGTGAAAGACGACCCGTCGATACGCAAAATCGTTCTAACGCGGTCGAAAGAGGTCGTGGCCGATGGGGCTAATGTCACAGTGGCACGGCTTGAGAGCCCTGAAGGTCAGCACTTGCTCATGCGAGCAGGTGTCATCCTGATCAAGCACTCTATAAGTGCCAATGTCATCTACCCCGTGTCCCCAGAGCTGCACAACATTATCCAGGTATGGCACGGTATACCTTTCAAAAGGATCGCCTATGCTTCTGAGGACTTTAAGCACCAACTTGCATGGGCCGCCAACGAGCATTCACAGTATCGAGCGGTAATCGCTTCGTCTCAAACGGATTCATTGGCGATGGCCGCATCGTTTCATCCATTGACTATCGGTCAGATCTGGACTACGGGACTTCCTCGTAACGACTTCATTCTTCAGGATGAATCGCGCCTCCCCGCAGATATGATTGACGAGCTTGCCGAAATTCGACGACTGGCAGCAGGACGTAGGGTCGTGCTTTTCATGCCGACTTTTCGCAATGCTCAGGATGACGCGTATTACCGGTTCAGCGCCACGGAACTAGCCTGGTTGGATCGCTGGCTACGCTCCAACGACTTGGTGCTGGGAGTGCGCGAGCACATGGCCGATTCGGCGCGCACATATTGGACTCAACTCCGTGATTTGCCGGTGATCGACCTTTCGGACGATAACATTGTGCATCCCGAGATGCTGTACCGAGTTGCAGACGTCCTGGTGACCGACTACTCAAGCACGTTTATTGATTTCATGCTCACCAATAAGCCGGCTATTAGTTTCGCATTCGACCTCGATTCCTATGAACTTGAGCGGGGCGGCTTCTACGACCTCCGCACCGTTTTCCCCGGAATGATTGCGGAAGATTTTGGTCAACTGACACTTGCTCTTGAAGGCGCAATAGCTGGCCAGATTGATCTGGCGTACGAGTACAAGCGCGCGTTGTTTCACGAATACGGGGACGCTAATGCTGCGTCGCGAGTGGTAGCACGGATAGGTGAATTGGCCCGAGTTCGAGGACTGGGCAAGTGGAGGGGAGAGCGCGTTGCGTAACCCAGAGGCTGTTGCGATAGGGCGCGATGTTCAGTCGTGGCAAGTCAAGCTTCGATGGTTAGAACGGGACGACACCAAACTGGTCGCTCGCGGGCGTCAGTCAAGAGTTGAACTGGCTTTTGAACTCAGCGCAAAAAGCGACCATGCGATCGCGATAGTAGAGGCGTCTCGCCTCTCGATTTTTCGCGGAGAACTGGTAGACCTTTTTGTTGCATCTGATTCGAGTGAGTCCCAGTATCGCCGCGTTTCGGTGAAGTTTGTCGTGGCTGATGTACCTGCCATTGACGATCGCGAGTGGTATTCAACTATTCATGGCAATCTCAGTTTGCGACGGTTGAGCGCCGCTGAAATAATCGCCGCTTCACGAGTGTTTGATGAAGAGTTTTATCTCCGGCAGGTTGAGGCGCTGCCTGATGGTGTCGATGCGGTGTCCCATTACGTTTCGACGGGTGCTGCGTTGGGTCTCGATCCTTCGCCGATGTTCGACACGAAGTATTATCGGCGCCACCATCCCGATACTCGCGCGATGAATCCTTTGGCGCATTACGTGCAGTATGGGTGGAAGGATTTGCGCAATCCATCTCCGCGGTTCGACACATGGTGGTATTGGGCAAAGCACTTGGATCTCGCGCAAGACACTGTGATGCCTTTGGCGCATTACGTGGCGGAAGGTAAGGGGCGAGGGCTGTCCACACGCCCGCCACGATTCCCGTCACGACAGTGGGGCACGGGCCATCGTTTCGCTGAAGGTCAGCCGGTGCGCAGGGTGTGCTTGTTTGCTGCTTATGACGCCGATGGCGTGGTCGACGACTATGTGATCGACTACGTGAAGGAGTTGTCGCGCTTCGCCGACGTCTACTACTTGGCAGACTCGGACATGCCGGAATCTGAGTTGGAGAAGCTGGCCGATATTACTGTGGAGGCATGGGCCGACCGTCACGGTGAGTACGACTTTGGATCGTACAAGCGTCTTGCCGAACGCGTCGGCTGGGAGCGTCTAGAGACTTACGATGAGATGCTGCTGGTCAACGACTCGTGTTACTTGTTGCGCCCGCTTGATGAAGTCTTCTCACAGATGGATTCCCGTGCGTGCGACTGGTGGGGCCTCCAGGCTTCGACACGGAAGCACACCGCGCGCGACCCGCACCGCGAACCGATTAGCCATGAATCTATTGGCGTCCTGCTTGACCAGGTGCATCCGAGACAGTTGGACTACCTACATGTGTCTTCGTATTTCGTTGCATATCGGCGTCCGGTTATAGCTGACCGAGAGTTCCAGGCATTCCTCGGCGGAATCACCCGTCAGGCGACCAAACTTAGGGTGATCCTCAAGTACGAAATTGGACTTAGTCGTTGGCTCGTTGCCCATGGGCACCCGTTCGGCGCTTTCGTGGAGGACGTGTATCCGTTCCATCCGCTGTACTCCGGATGGTATTTTCGCCTTCTTGATCAGGGTTTTCCGCTGCTCAAGCGCAACCTATTGTCGGCGAACCCCTTCTTGCTCGAGAATTTGGCTAACTGGAAGAGTCGCGTTCTTGCGAAGGTGCCAAACGCGAACGTTGATCAGTTCGAACGAAATCTGCAGAGGGTGGTGCCGGCGGATGAGTTGCGGCAGGCCCTACACAGTGACCTCGCAGGAGAGCGTTCTGCTAGCGAGGTCGATCCACCGGAGAGCCTAGTATCGACCGAAGAGTTTCGTCGCTTGGATTGGCGCGTTGCCAAGGTTGCCGAACTATGGGTATTTACCGCAGACCCGGTGTCGGGTGCGTTCACGGGGAGCGCTAGGGCGATCTTCGAGGCCGTGAAAGACGACAGCACTATCCTCAAACACGTAGTTACGCGCGGAGAAGTACTTGAGCTTGGCGGGGTTAACGTACGGACGTCGGAGGTATCCAGTGTCGAAGCGCAGGCCAGTGCCCTACAAGCAGGCACCATTCTCAGCAATGGTGACCTGCACGCGGAGCTCGGATTCCCGGTTTCAGGAGCCCTGCATAACATCGTGGATTTAGGAACTTCGCTTCCCGCTGCGGAGGCCTTGTCTCAAGCAATGCGTTCGCCGAGTCCGCGTGAGCGGCAAGAAATCCGCGCAGTGGTGAGTTCCTCGAGGTTGGATGCTGTCGCGACGCCGACGACTCACTATCCCCTCACGTTCCACCAAGTCTGGAATACGGGCCTTCCGAAGAACGATTTTCTTGTCGCGGCAGACGACCAGCTCCCCGACGACCTGACTGCAGAAGCGGAGAACCTTAGGCGGTCTCTTGGAGGTAGGCAACTAGTACTGATGGTTGGGGCCGTGCCGCCCGCCGCCTTCCTGACGTCATCTGCGGAGGAACTCGCAGAGGTTGCCCGATGGCTAGGCGAGAACGAGTTCGTCCTTGGCTTGAGGCTTGCGGACTCTTCGAAGCGCCATCCGATACTTGGACTTCTGTCTGATGAGCACGTGCTCGATCTATCTAGTTCGCACTACGCCCACCTGGAAGTCCTGCTTCGCTCCGCCGCGGTTCTGGTGAGCGATCATTATGGCGTCCTCACCGACTTCCTGCTCACGGGCAGGCCGGTCGTCGTACACCTCTCTCACCATGCGTCCAACGCAGCGCTCAGCGGATCTAGCCCAGAGTCTTCGTTCGCGTTTTTCGGAGATCTGGTGCACTCCATCTCGGCAATACCGGAGGCGTTGGAATCCGCCCTGTCCCACGGCGTGGGACCGAAATACGAACTCATGCGCAGCCTCCATCACGAGCACGTCGACGGACGCAGTGCTGAACGAGTCCGCGAGAGGATTAGAGACCTCACGGAAGTTCATGGTGTTGGCATGCCCTTCAGCGAGCGGAGCGCATGATTTGTCGGTACGGCAATGAAGAGTTGCTCACCCCGATATCACCGCGGGGTTAATGTCCGTCTAGCGAATCACAGCGGTTGCCTCGTGTGAAGACTCGGATTGTCGAGCGCTATGGAGACCGGGTTGGCGCTCATGCCGCGGGCCTGTTCCCTGCACTGGGCTAGCCGAATCTTCGAGCATACCCAGTTGGCTTGGCACCAGGCTCAGAAAGAACACTCCCGTGTAGGTGTGAACCCGAGCCTCCCGCGGGGCGGGCTCCCGACTCGTGTCGCAACCCCGGTGTGCTGACGATGTGAAGCGCCCTGGGTTTCTTGGAGGCTCTGGTTTGTCCCGGGTTTGACGGGGTAGAAATTGTTGGAGTCTGGTGCTTGATAGAGGGAGGCTCCGATGGGACGACCAGGCTATCTAAGCGAGCTTTGACTTCTAGTGCTCGACTTGCTCGCGCAGGGGGGGTCTGCCGCACCAATAGGTGACAGTCGTGACCTGACCCACGGTTTGGTTACCGGATCAGGTGTGCCGCACGGGCGGGGATGGTGTGCGTTTCTGACTGTAGTTCGAAGTCGACGGGCGTGAGATATCCGATCGATGAGTGACGTCGAGCACGGTTGTGCCAGACCTCGATGTACTCGAAGATCGCGTTGGCGAGCTCGACTCTGGTGTTCCATCGTTGACGGTCGAGCAGTTCGATCTGCATCGAGGACCAGAACGATTCCATCATCGCGTTGTCGAGGCCGTCGCCGACGGTGCCGAACGAGGGCATGAGGCCGGCCTGGCGTATGCGGTTGCCGAAGGCCCAGGACGTGAATTGAGTTCCGTGGTCGGCGTGGACGACGCCTCCGGGCGCGGGATTGCGGGTCTTGATAGCCATGTCGAGGGCGTTGAGCACGAGGCGGGTGTCGGCACTGGAGTCGATGGACCAGCCCACGATCTTGCGGCTGAAGGCGTCCAGGACGCAGCAGCAGTACAGCCAGCCCTCCCGCGTCCTGTGTTGCGTGATGTCGGTGACCCACAGCTCGTTGGGCTTCATCCGGTGGAACTTCCGGTTCACGAGGTCGTCGGCGGTCACGACGCCTCGCAGCCGCTTGATCCGTGTCGGTCCTGGTAGCCCGTAGAGGCCTGCGTCGTGCATCAACGTGAACACGAGTCTGGAGCTGACTGAGACGTCCATCCCTATCGTCAGTTCGGCGTGAACCCTGCGGTAGCCGTACGTGCCGCGGGAAGCGATGTGAACCTCGCGGATGAGCCCGGTGAGCCATTCTCGGCGCATCGTTGTCGGGGAGGTCGGGCGATGCTTGTAACGGTAGTAGCCGGGCTTGGAGACGCCCAGGATGCGGCAGCAGGTCAGGACCGGGTGTCCGGCGGCGACGAGGACGTCGATCACCGGGGGGACTCTTTTAAGTGGGGCTTGTCCTCTCCCAGGAGCTTGCCCGCGACTCGCAGGATCTCCACTTCGCGTTCGAGTTCGCGGATGCGTTTGCGGGCGGCCTTCAGCTCGGCATTCTCGATCGTCGTCGTCCCGGCGATCTCGCCATGATCGATTCGATCCTGGCGCACCCAGTTGCGCAAGCACCCTTCGCTGATGCCCAGGCTTGGGGCGACGACGGTGACGGGCTTGCCGGCACGCACGAGCGCGACAGCTCGCTGACGGAACTCTGCAGGGTAGGGCTTCGGCATGGTTCGGACTCCTAGCGATAGAGCCTGAACGACACACTGCCACTGGTAACGAAACCGTGGGTCAGGTCAAGATGTCACCAGTCAGTGCGGCAGACCCCGCAACCGCATCATTGCCGTGGCATGAGAACTCCAACCCGCCCGACTACGTCAATACCGGGACACGCCAGAATCTCGATCAAACCCAGGGCGCTTCAATGAGGCTAACAAGTTCCGTACACTCTGGCCGCACGCGTGCGATTGTTCGTCGCGAAAGTGCCGTCATGCCGCTGCGCGTTCGTGGAGCCGGATCTCGATAGGTGTTGCGACAGGTTATTGCGCATGTGGGTGGCGATGTCCGCTGTGCCTCGAGCGTGGTCACCGGGCTGGATTGGCGTCGATGGCATCCTCTTGGTTCACGATTGCGGTCTCGAGTTTGATGGCTGTCGTCAGGCCGAGGCGCGCCTGCCGACCCGCTCGCCCCCGTGACGTCCGTAGCGCCCGGGCGTGCCCTGGTGAGGAGATCCGGAATCTCCTCACCACGACCGTTCTTGCCGGGCTCAGCGGTGATCATCATCAACAGCGGTCCCCGCACTTCTACACCGCTGGTACAGGCTTCGGGGCCAAGGCCACTACGTAAACACATTCATGGCTCCGCGGCCAGAAGCCAAGTCAGGTGCAATCGGCCTTGGGATGGGCGAATCGACGTGCGGGCGCGAGCGGGCTGATCGGTCAGGTGCTGCAAGGCCGATACGCGCAAGAACCCGCCGGGACTCTGCGACGCCGGGACCGCGGAGCGTCGTTTGCGCTACGAACGGTGTTCTAGCAACGAGGCGAGATACAACCCGTACCCTGACTTGGCAAGGGCAGCAGCTCTGGCACGTAGGGCCTCGTCTGAGAGCCAGCCCTTGCGCCAGGCGATCTCTTCGGGTGATCCGATAGAGAGTCCCTGACGATGTTGGACTGACTGAACGAAGTTGCCTGCTTCAAGGAGCGAGTCAAACGTACCGGTGTCGAGCCACGCGGTACCGCGAGGCAGCACCTCGACTTGGAGGTCGCCTCGCTCGAGGTACGCCCGGTTGACGTCGGTGATCTCGTACTCTCCACGAGCGGAGGGCTCGAGGTTCCGCGCGATGTCGACCACGTCGTTGTCGTAGAAGTAGAGACCAGGGATTGCATAGTTCGACCGCGGCGCTGATGGCTTCTCCTCGAGGCTCAGCGCGCGACCGTCCGCGTCAAACTCCACGACGCCGTACGCTGTCGGGTCCGCCACGCGGTAGGCAAACACCGCGGCGCCTTCGATGTGGTCGAACCGCGCCAACTGCGTACCAAGGCCTGGCCCGTAGAAGATGTTGTCGCCCAGGACGAGCGCAACGGGCTCTTCGCCGATGAAATCGGCGCCGATCACGAAAGCTTGGGCCAGTCCGTTGGGCTCCGCCTGCACAGCGTAGGAAATGTCGATCCCAAACTGTGATCCGTCGCCGAGGAGGCGCTCGAACTGTGGTGCATCGTGCGGCGTCGTGATCACGAGCACGTCGCGAATCCCGGCGAGCATGAGTGTCGACAGCGGGTAGTAGATCATCGGCTTGTCGTATACCGATACGAGCTGCTTTGAGACGCCCATCGTGATGGGGTGGAGCCGCGTGCCGGACCCGCCAGCGAGAATGATGCCTTTCATGGGTTGTCCCTACCGTCCCAACTGCTCGTACTTGAGCTCGGTGGCGTGCTTCTGGGCTCGCCACCACGGCTCGTTGTCGCGGTACCACGCGATTGTCGCGCGCAGTCCGGATGCGAAGTCGATGTACGTCGGTTCCCAGCCAAGTTCGTCGCGGGTTCGCGAGGCGTCGATGGCGTACCGGAGGTCGTGGCCCGGCCGGTCACTCACGTGATCGTAGGCATCGGGCTCAAACCCCATCTCTGCAAGGATCGTCTCGACGACTGTCTTGTTGTCGACTTCGCCATCGGCGCCGATGAGGTAGGTCTCGCCGATCCGACCTCCGTCGATGATGGACCACACAGCGTCGTTGTGGTCATCGACGTGAATCCAGTCGCGAACGTTAAGGCCAGCGCCGTAGAGCTTGGGACGCACGCCGTCGATGATGTTGGTGATCTGGCGCGGGATGAACTTCTCGACATGCTGGAACGGTCCGTAGTTGTTCGAGCAGTTCGAGATTGTCGCCTCAAGGCCGAATGACCGGACCCACGCGCGTACAAGCAGGTCGGACGACGCCTTGGTCGACGAGTACGGGGACGAAGGGTTGTACGGCGTCGCGGGCGTGAACTTCGCGGGGTCGTCGAGCTCAAGGTCGCCGTAGACCTCGTCGGTCGAAATGTGGTGGAGCCGAACGCCGTGGCGCCGGCACGCCTCGAGGATGGTGTACGTCCCGATGACATTCGTCTGTACGAAGGGCCATGGGTCGTGCAGAGAATTGTCGTTGTGGCTCTCTGCAGCGAAGTGAACGACGACATCGGTCGTACGGACGAGCTCATCGACGGTGTCAGCGTCAGCGATGTCGCCCTTCACCAGAGTGACGCGCTCGTCTGACGGCAGCGACGCCGCATTGCCTGCGTAGGTCAGGGCATCGAGCACCGTGACGTCTGTGTCAGGTCGCGTCGCGATGGTCCGTCGCACGAAGTTTGCGCCAATGAAACCGGCACCGCCGGTGACGAGAACCTTCACAGCGAGTTCCTCCAGTTCTGTGCTGCTTCATACGTCGGCAGCAGGTCATTTTCGAGGGCCGTTGCCAACGTCGGCGCCGCGGTGTCCTTGGGTGACAGTTCGAACTCCAGCGGCGTGCCGTCGCGGCCCACTGTCGGCCAGGCGATGCCCACTTCGGGATCGAGCGGGTGCACTTCATGCTCACGCTCAGGCGCGTACGGCGTCGAACACAAGTACATGACGGTTGAGTTGTC
The DNA here is from genome assembly GCF_002090055.1 of Demequina sp. NBRC 110051. Classification (GTDB taxonomy): domain Bacteria; phylum Actinomycetota; class Actinomycetes; order Actinomycetales; family Demequinaceae; genus Demequina. The sequence continues at coordinate 24,011 of NZ_BBRH01000015.1, read as the reverse complement.
CTCGAGTGAGAGGAATCCGTGGCCGAGTCCCTCGGAGAGGTAGATGGCCCGGCGGTCGACGTCGTCGAGCAGGACCGAGTCCCACTGTCCGAAGGTAGGGGACCCGACCCGTAGATCCACGACGACGTCAAGCACGGCGCCACGCGCACAGGTCACGAATTTCGCCTGACCTGGGGGTACATCTGCGTAGTGGATGCCACGGAGCACGCCCGCAGCGGAGACCGAACAATTCGCCTGAGCCAGCGAAAGTCCATGGCCGGTGGCTGCAGCGAAGGGCGCGTCCTTGAACCATTCGAGGAATATCCCGCGATCATCGCCAAAGTGCTTGGTGGTGACGCTCCAGGCGCCGGGGATGCTCAGTTCAGTGAATTCCACTCGTTTTCCCGTCTCAGATTGCGCGACAAGCCTACCGAGTGGCTGGCTACCCTTGCACCATGAATGCAATGCGACCCACACGATGGCTGGTACTCGGCGCCCACGGGATGTTGGGCCGGGATCTTGTCGAGGTATTGCGTGCTCAAGGTGCTGACGTCGTTGCTGCGGGCCGTGGTGACGTGGACATCTTGGATGGCGCGGCCGTGGAGCGCGGTGTGGCCGACGCGGACGTGGTCGTCAACTGCGCGGCCTACACGGCGGTCGATGCCGCCGAGTCCGACCAAGAGGCGGCCGAGCGACTGAATGGGGATGCCGCGGGCGTCGTCGCCCGGGCTTGCGCTGCTGCCGGTGCGCGCATGGTGCATGTCTCGACGGATTACGTATTCGCTGGCGATGCTGCCGAGCCCTACAGTGAGGATGCCCCCATCGCGCCAGTGAGCGTGTACGGAATGACGAAGGCGAGTGGCGAGCGGCAGGTCCGAGAATCCGGAGCCGACGCGTTGATCGTGCGTACGGCGTGGCTCTACGGCGAGCACGGTGCCTGCTTCCCCAAGACTATTGCCAAGGTGGCGGCCGACCGCGGTGCCATTGCGGTGGTCGACGATCAGCGGGGCCAGCCCACATGGACACGGGATCTGGCGGACCTGATTGTGCGGTTGATCGCCGCAGGTGCGCCTGCAGGCACGTACCACGGTACGTCGAGCGGCTCGTGCACGTGGTTCGAGTTCGCTCGCGACGTGCTCTTGAGTGCCGACGTGGTGGCCGAGCTCACGCCAACGACCACCGATGCATTCCCTCGCCCCGCCCCGCGGCCCGCCTGGTCTGTTCTGGGCCACGACGCAACGGTCCGTGCGGGAGTGGAATCGATTGGACACTGGCGCGACCGCTGGCTCCTTGCCGCACAAGAGGTTGTCGGTTGAGCCAGGGGGCGTTCCGCGCTGACGCGCCCACCACCGCGCAATCAGGCTGCGCCGCGCCGCGACTCGCCAGCGCGGGGTCTTAGTCGTGTCGCCTTCCCCTTCGCGTGTGGTTCCAGAGTCGTTCGCGGTCGAACAGGCCGGCGCGGTCCTGACTTTCAAGGTGGGCGTCAGCCCCGAGGGCCACCCGAAGTCTCTGCAGTGGCGTGCGCAAGGCGAAAATGCGCAGCCCGCCATCGACGTCGCCTATCGCGTGCAGGGCCACACTGTGGTGTTCGACGCTGACCTTGCACAGTGGTGGAGGCGGCCTGCGGCGTCCTGGGCTTTGTGGTGGGAACTTGGCGATGGGTCCTGGGCGCGAGTGACAGCGGGTGCACGGCCGCATGTGAGTCAGCTGGGCGCAGCCTTCGGCGAGGGCGCCGTCGCGTTTCTGTGTCCGACGGGGCCCAGCTCTTTCGTGCTGAAGAATGGCCCCAGGGCAACGCTCCACGATTTTTCCGCCGAGATTCACCGGCTTCGTGTTCGCGAGACCCTATCCGTGCGGGGCGAAGTGACGCTGCCGAACATCGGCACTCCCGAGCTCAGCCTGCTCGTCACGGAACGGGGTAGTGGCGCGCTTCATCGCGAACCGATCGCCACACACTCATTGGAGGACCGTCCCACTGGTCTGACCACCCGTGTCGCGTTCGATGGCCAGTTTCCGCTTGAACGGTTGCGCACGCTGGCCGCCCGGGATGTCATCGACGTACACCTCGCTGTGAGCCGCGACGGCGTCGCTGACCAGCGGCTAGTACTGGGACGGCCGAAGCTCCCTCGAGGCCTCGTGAACCCGCCAAGGACGGTCAAGATCTCCCGGGGGCACGACGAGTTCGTCTTCCTCAATCCGGCATTCGTGGGGCGGAGCCGCACGTTGCAGTTCACGTCGACATGTGTGAGTGCCCGGGGTGCTGCCTTGATGGCCTTGCCGTCGTTTTTCACGAACGTGTGGAAGGTGTCGCGAAGGCTGGCGCGGCGTCCGATCTGGGTCGTTGCGGAGGACGGAGTCCACGCGCGTGACGCGGGCTATCTGTTTTTCCGGTATCTCCGAGAGCACCACCCCGAGATCGACGCGCGGTTTGTCATCGACGCCACAAGTCCGGATCTTGAGCGTGTGGAGCGGATCGGGTCCTTTGTGCTGCGAGGCTCGAGAGAGCACGTTGCGTCAGTTCTCTTAGCGCAGCGCCTCGTCGTGACGGGCCATCCCGACGATGTCATGCCCGTCCCGAGTCGGGCACTCAAGCGCAAAGTGAAGGCGCCGCGTACGTTGCTTCCCACGGACGTACTCGGAACTCGCGCGCTCAGTGGGGCTCAGGCGTGGCACAGTGGCACCTTCGATGTTGACCAGTACCTGGTGAGCTCGCCTCGGGAGAAGAGGATCGTCGTGCGGGAGCTTGGGTATCCAGCACGGCGCGTATCGGTGACGGGGTCGCCGCGGTTCGACTCCATCGAGAACACATCGAGCGCGGCTGATCGTCGAACGCTGGTGGTCATCCCGACGTGGGAGTTCGACGGCGACAACGAGAGCCGATTGAACGAGAACGTCGCGCTCTGGCGCAAAGCGTTCGAAAAAGCGGGACTCCGTCAACTTTGCGACGAGCATGGCTGGCGAGCGGAGATGATCATGCCCGCATCTCTCCGCCCGTTCGCACGGCAATTCGAAGAGGCGGGCCTCACGGTGGTCGAGGATGAGGGGCAGTCGCTCGACGAACGACTCAACGCTGCGTCCATTCTTCTCACCGACTACTCGGCCCGCGGATTCGATGCCAGCCTCGCGGGCAAGCCGGTGGTGTACTTCCACGCCAATCGAAGCGGTTTTCTGGGGCGCAGGGGTACGAATCTTGAGCTCGACGAGGATCTCCCCGGGCGGATTGTGTCGACCCCGGATGGAGTTGCGCAGGCGTTGCGGAGCTTGGTGGGAGATGGGGATACGTCTGCGCCGTTCGACGCACAGGCATCGCACCGAGCATTTCCGATGGCCGACCGCGGCTCGTCCGCGCGGGTCTACGCCGCAGTGCGTGGGGCGCGGCGCGAGCGACTACGCCTCACCCGCCGCCGGGTGCATTCGCTCGGCCAAGCCATGTATCGCAAGTGGCGTAAGTCGAGCCGCTATATGCCATCCGCAAAACTTGCGTACCGCGCGTTCCGTTTGCTGCCCATCCGTGCCGACTGGGTGGTTTTCGAGAGCAACCTGGGAGCGAGCGTGGGCGACTCGCCACGCGCGATCTACAACGCGCTCCGCGAACGTGATTCGGGCAAACATGCGTTCTGGATCACAAAGCAGCGGTCTGTCGGCAATAACCCAGCGACTACTGTCGTCCAGCGACTTTCGCTGAGGTACCACTACGTCTTGGCTCGTGCGGGCTACGTCGTCAATAACCAGAGCTTCCCGAGCTATATCGAGATGCGTCAGGGCCAGAGATTCATGCAAACCTGGCACGGTACCCCTATGAAAAAGATGGGGCGCGACATGGTCGCGAGCCTCGGTCGCGATCCGGGCTACCTCGGACGGGCGTTGAAGGCCGCGGCTCAGTGGTCAGTGCTCGTGTCGCCGAGCTCATACGCGACGGCGTGTCTGCGGTCGGCGTACGACTTCGATGGTCCAGTGGCGGAGATCGGTTATCCGCGCAACGATGTGTTCTTTGGCGAGCGCGCATCGCGGGCGGCGCAACGTGCGCGGCAGCGACTGGGTGTGGGGCCCGGCACGAAGGTCGTCCTCTACGCTCCGACATTCCGAGACCGTAGTTTCGGCAACTCAAGGACGATGTCGATCGCGAATGCCTGGGGACTTGGCGAGTGGATCGACGAAACGCGGGATGCCGACGTCTGCTTGCTGGTGAGGCGCCATGCGCTCGACAAGGGTGCGCTGGCAATTCCGGCCGATGCGGGCACACGGATCCTCGACGTCGGTGACTACCCGGATGTCCAAGAGCTTCTTGCTCTCGCCGACGTGCTGGTGACCGACTATTCGTCGCTCGCGTTCGACTTTCTCAACAGACTGAAGGCCACGATCTTCTTCTCGCCGGACTTGCCTGATTATCGAGACGACGTCCGCGGCTTCTACCTCGACTACCCGGAGGACATTCCCGGGCCGCTTTTTGAAGATGCGGCTGAGGCTCGCCTCGCCGTCAGGGCCGCGCTCGTTGAGGGCTCCGCGGACCTGGTCGACGTTGCCCGATTCGTGGCAACCTACAGTCCGTATGACGATGGCAACGCTGCGACGCGTGCGGTGGACGTGTTGCTCGCATCAGAAAGAGAGGCCGGGGAGTGAGGCCCGCAAAGTCATTGAGGATTCGAGGATCCGCATGGCTGTCCCCCGTGCTCAGGCAGCGCCGTGTTCGCCGGTCGAGCGGAGCCTTCGATCAGGCATGGTGTGCTGTGCACGATGGCCGAACACTCAATGTCGCGGTCGAAGGCGGCGAAGCGATGACCCTCACCATCAACGACACGAGCCTCATCGGTCTCCCCCCTGTGGTTCGGCGGGCGGGAACGGCAACGTGGACGATCGATCTGCACGGCACGATGCCGTCGCGCGAAGAACCGTACGCGCTGAGCCTTGCGGTCAATGGCGCAGCCCGCGGCATCGACGCTAAGGCCCTCAACCGGGTGGAGCCAGGGCTGGGTGACGGCCCGCCCGTGCCTTCGATAGATGCCGTGGCTGAACTGGTGAGCCACGATGGAACCGTCGCGATACGTATCTCTCGCCCACGCCCGCGGGTGACATCGATCATCCCGGTGCGGGGAACAGTTATCACGATTGGGCTGTGCCACGATCTTGAGGCATGGCAACTTGTCGCCACGTGTCGCGCCTCTGGTGAGACGGTGCAGCTTGTCGACTCGGGACGGTTCGCGGGGCAAGTCGATGTGAGTCAGCTCGGCCGACTCGAAGACCAGAGCGAGCGCATCTGGGACCTTGGCCTGAGCGATGGGGCGGGCGTAGTGGCCACGCTCGGCTCGCCGGCGGGCGATCTCACGAAACCTCGGGGCACGACGTCGTTTCCCCAGATTCTGGACAACGTGGATGGAGATTTCGTGTCTTTGACTCCGTACGTCACGGTGCACGGCACGGTCGCTGTTGCCGCAAAGCCCGTGGCCGAGCGTGAGGCGACATGAGGGTTCGCATACGACATTTCGACGCTGACCGGCGCGTTGCAGACGACCTTCGCGCCATGCTGTCGGCGCGCCACACGGTTCGCCTCGAGGCGATGGAAGCACCCGCCAGTCCCGTGGGTTCGACCGACGAGGATCTTGTGGTGCTGACCGACGCCCGGCAGATAGCGCCGGCGAGCGGGAGGGCCGACGGGTTGGCTCCCCACGTTCTCTACCTGGCGGCTCCGCTGAGCAGAACTGACGCCGTGCTCCTGGGCGAGCGGGCACGCGACGTCGCCGGAGTCGTGGTGGCGCAGCCCGTGCCACTCGGACCGGTTGTAGCGGCAGTAGCAGGTACTACGCCGGTTCTGCTCTCCGAGCCGTGGCCAGCGCCTGCTCCCTATACGCCCAGATCGCCGCTGGCGGTGCCCTTGGTCGCTGCGCTGATACCGGAAACCTCGGAGGCCGAGGCTGCGTCGGTCGTGGATGCGTTTCTCCTCGCATCCCGAAGTGCGCCTGACTGGCGCCTGCGAGTGTACGGCTCTGCGCAGGCATGCCGTGAAGTCCTCACCCGGGCGCGCCGTGTGGGTCTCGGGGGTCGTGTCGACGCCGTCGCCCCGCCTCCGAGCCCGTCCCGGGAGCTGTCCAAGGCATCTGTGGTTCTGCTTGTGGGCAGCGTGGGTGCGTCCAGGGAGCACCTCGTTCAGGCGATCCACACGGGCGTTTCCGTCGTGGGCGACGAAGGCGTTCCTGACTTGCTGAGTGTTGCGCGTGCTGGTGGCGCGCTCGCGACTGCCCCCAACGCCAAGGCCCGCGGTGCCGCTCTGCGTTACGCGATGGATTCGAAGAGCGTGCGGTTCGGCCTAGTGAAGCGGGCTGAAGAGGTGCTTGAGTCAGTCGTGGTGGATCAACCAGCTGCGCTGTGGGAGACCGTTGTCACGAGCGCGGGCAACGGAGCTAGACCCAGGCTCCGCGAGGCTGCGCCCGACGCTGCGGGGTCCGCCGACTTCCGTAGCCTTGTCGTTCAGGGTCTTCGGGATCGCGGTGTCCATTCGGCGCAGGTGCGTGGCGAAGCAGGCGACCTCGCCATTGTGGTGGGGATAGAAGACGCCATCGACGTGTTCTCCCTCGTCACAGGCTTGCTCGAGCAGGGCAGGTGCTCCGCGTCACCCCGAGTCGGATCGGCGCCGCTGCAATCGACGCCTGCCCTCAGCACGGACCAACTCGTGCCGTTCAGTCTTCACGCGAACGTATGGACCTTGCGGGCACAGTCGGGCGCCACGATCGACATCGAACTGTGGGAGGTAGAGGATCGCCTGCGTCGTGCGCCGCGGCGCAATCTCGAGACCGACGTCGTCGCCGAGGACCAGTGGCGCGCATGGCTGACCCGCGAATCCTCAAGCGTGACCGGACTGCCGCTCTGGTCCGACATTACGTTCCCAATCGATGCTGTCTATACCTGGGTTGATGGCTCTGATGAGGCCTGGCTCAAGAGGAAGAACGCATTTGACTCGTCGACCGCACAGGATGCCGCCGAGGGCGCCGAGCCCGGCAGATACCTCAGCCGGGACGAGCTCTATTACTCCATCGCCACCGTACGGCGCGCGATGCCGTGGGTTCGGCAAATCTTTGTGGTGACCGATGGCCAGATTCATCCGCGGGTGCGTGACGAGTTCCCCGAGGTCCGCTGGGTCGACCATCAGGAGATCTTCCCCGACCCCAGCGTGCTTCCGGTGTTCAACTCCCACGCGATCGAAGCCTGCCTCCACCGCATTGCAGACCTCAGCGAGCACTTCATCATGTTCAACGATGACGTGTTCGTGATGAAGCCGCTCGGCCCAGAGCGGTTCTTTGAGCCCAATGGACAGGCGAGGTTCTTTCCGTCGAAATTCCAACTTGGCTTTCACGACAGTCACACTGGCGAGGCACATTTGCTCGCCGGTGCTCACAACCGGCGCCTGCTCGCCGAGCGCTTTGGCGTGGAAATCACCAACACGATGCTCCACACGCCGCACCCGCACCTGAGGTCGGTACTGGGGCAGCTTGAAGACGCGTATGCCGAGGAGTTTGAGAGGACGCGGTCAAGCCGGTTCCGCTCGGGCGGCGACCTCTCCGTGCTGTCTTCTCTAGCGCAGTACTACGGCTGGGCCACGCACTCCTACGTGAGAAGCTCAGTAGAGTTCAGATTCTTGCGGCTCCACCATGTGCGACTCGAGCACCGGATGAAAGAGATCCTGGACGATGCTCGGGTGGAAGTCATGTGCCTGGGTGAGCCATTGGCGCATCAGCACGCTCACGCCCACGATCCGGCGATTGTGCGGCAGTTTCTCACCGACGTCGTCCACCGCCTGGCGTAGTCCGGTGCAGCCGGGTGCGGACGCGTGGTGGGTGGTCGGTACCATGAGCATCTCCCAGTTCAAGCCGTCGTCCGTCCGAATGTGGGCCTGAGAGGCCACGAATGGAGACTCTGTTGCCGTTGCTGTCGGTGGTCATCCCCGCCTACAACGTCCCCGCCTACCTTCGTCAGGCAGTCGGATCCGTTGCGGATGCGCCGCAAACGGAGGTCATCGTTGTCGATGATCGGTCGACCGACGCGACAGGTCGCATCGCGGACGAACTTGCCGAGACCCACGCCACTGTCACGGTGATTCGCCCCGAGCACAATGGGGGCCTCGGCAAGGCACGCAACTTGGGACTCGCGCACGCGACAGGTGACTACGTGCTGTTCCTCGACGGCGACGACTATTTCGTGCCTGGGGCGCTGGAGGCTATTCAGGAAGTGATAGCCGAGCACCACCCCGACATCATTCAGTTCGGTTACGCGCGCCTCTACCCCAACGGCAACGCGGAGGAAGGTGTCAAGCGCGCACCACTCCAGATTGAGGGCACTTTCGTCGCCAAAGACCAACCCGAGATCTACGAAGTCCTCAACGTCGCGTGGAACAAGGCCTACCGCCGCGAGTTCTTGGCGGAGACCGGGCTTCAGTTCCCCGTGGGCTACTACGAGGACATCCCGTGGACCTACCCGGTGCTCTCGCAGGCGTCATCGATTGTCGGTGTCGACCGCGCGTTGTACATGTACCGCCAGCGTGGCGCGGGTTCCATTCTGCGCTCCACCGATCGTCGTCACCTGGAGATCCTGGACCAGTTCGAGCGGCTCATGTCCGAGTTGGACCGGCTGGGGGTGGAGGGTGACGAGCGGGCCCATATCTTTACGTGTGCGTTCCGCAACATTGCGACCTTGCTGACGACCCAGCAGCAGCGTATCCCCGCCGAGGAGCGCTCCCGGTTCTACGACCGTGCCAAGGCGGCTGTCAAGAAGCATGCTCCTTCCGGATGGACGCCGCCCACCGAGGGGGACAAGGCGCAGGCCTTGCACTGGATCTGGACCAGTCGCTATCCGGTGTTCCGTGCCCAAGTTGAGGCCCGAGAGGCTTATCACGTCGCTCGCAAGCAGCCCCAACGCGCCCTGGGCCTCGCCAAGCGCCTTGGCCGTGTGGGCTACCACCACCGCCGGGCGTACGACGTGCTCCGCCGCACCGCCGCGATTGACGACAACCTGGTGGTATTCGAGGCGCTGTGGGGAATGTCGCCGCGCCTCAACTGCCTGGCGATTGCGCGCGAGATTCAGCGCACCCATCCCGACAAGCGCATCATGTGGCTCGTGAAGCCCACCGAGGTGCCGGGCGTGCCGGAAGGTGTCGACTACGCGGTCCGCGACACCCACAAGTATTACCGCGCCCTCGCCACGGCGAAGCACGTCTTTGTCGACGCGAACCCGCCCACGTGGTGGCGCAAGCGCGATGGGCAAGTACTCACTCAGCTCTTCCACGGCACGCCACTCAAGTACATGGGCGTGGAGGAACGCGGCAAGACCCCTGCGTGGCGCGACGCGCTCTTGCGGCGCTGCGCGCAGTGGGATTACGCGGTCGCCTCGAACTCCTATTCCTCGGAGGTGTGGAAGCACAGCTACCCCGTGCGCTGCGAGATGCTCGAAGTCGGGTACCCCCGCAACGACGTGTTGGTGAATGCGGACGACGAGGCAAAGAGCGCTGCGCGAACGGCGCTCGGCATCGATCCCGACGCCCGTGTTTTCCTCTACGCGCCGACGTTCCGCGACGGCGGCATGGGCGCAGCGGCCGGTCTTGACCTGCGGGCACTCCAACAAAATCTGGAGGCCGACGACGTCTTTCTGGTCAGGGGGCACTACTTCCACGGTCGTCAAGCGTCGATTCCTGGCCAGGGACAGATTCTCGACATGTCGGCGCATCCGGCAGTGGAGGACCTCTACGCCGCCGCGGACGTCCTCATTACTGACTATTCGTCGGTCATGTTCGACTTTGCAAACCTGCGCAGGCCCATCATCGTGTTCCCGTACGACTGGGAGTTGTACTCCCAGGTGCGCGGCACGTACTTCGACATTACGGTCGATGCTCCGGGCGAGGTGGTCTGGACCACAGCCGAGTTGGCCGATGCCCTCGCGACCCGTCGTTACGAGTCGGATGAGAACCGTGCGCGGCTCGAGAAGTTTGCGGACATCTTCACCGACTTCGAGACCGGCCACGCCGCGCGTGACATCGTCGCTCGCGTCGTCGACGGTGCCGAGCTTCCCGCCCGCGAGCATGGTCCAGTGCCCGTGCTCCGGTCGTGGAGCATGGATAGGTCGTCCTAGCGGGCAGCCAGCCGCGCGCGGAGGTTAGCGCTTCCCGACGCGGTCCAGAAGCTGGATGACCTTACGGTTCTTGTAGCGCTTGAGGGCCTCCGAGGCCTTTCGCTCGCGCTCTTTGGAAGTGGCGAGGGCCTCGCGTAGCGAGTCGCGGTCCTCTGTCAGTTGCGTGTAGTCCTCCTGCATCTGAACGAAGCGGTCGGTCAGCGGCCTGCGATCCTCGTTGAACGCCGACCATTCGCCGTCCGGTACGAACTCTGCGACATCGAGCCTCGCATCGAACTTGACCGCTTCTCGAGACGTGATCGACCGCACCAGCGAGTCCCACCAGGAAGCCTGGAACGACGTCGCCGCTGGCCCGGCTTCCGCCAGCGCCGCGGTGAGGCGAGGACCGCGCTGTGCAGCCTCGCGAAGTGCGGGAATCACCAGATCGAGCGACGCGGCAGGCACGACGAATCGCCCTTGACCCACGTTTCCCAAGGAACCGCCCATGCGGATCGATGAGTAGTACGAGGGAGCGATCGCTACGGCGGGGGTTTGCGTGGCGGGCGCGAACACGGTCGGGTGATAGCGCGTCGAGAGCGACGCCGCAGCGTTCTCAATGAGTGCGACATCCTCGCGTGCCGTCACCATCCTTGTGACGCGGACGCGGTCCGACCCGACGAGTGCCGCGATGGCGTCGTTGCTGTCCTGGTCACGGTTTGCCGTCGCCTCGTCGAAGGATCCTGCGTGAGGCACGAGCAGAACGTCGAGGTCAAGTTCGTTCACGATGTCGCGGCAGACCTCGGCGACGGCGGCGTGATAGTCCTCAATCGTGGGCCACGCTGCGCCCGCGTGCCAGGTGAAGGACGCGGGCACATAGGGGCGGTCACCAGCGATCTCGCGGGCAGCGGCGCGTGCCTCGTCGTCGGCGTCGAGCAGGATGGCGTCGTCGAGGGTGCGGAACACTTTCGCTGGGTCGGGAGTGAGCGCCTTTAACATCTCGTAGGTCGCGCCCTCACGCGCGCCAAACGCGCGCGCGTACGTCAGGAGCTCGACGATCAATTCGCGATCGGGTTCGTCGAGCATCGGCCCCACCGTCTGGGAGGTGATGTAGAGAGGGACTCCAAAGTGCTCGGCGATGCGCTTCGCGGCGACGCGCTCGAAGAGCAGGTGGTAATCGCGCGAGTTCATGTTGCCGCCGCCGGCGATGATCACGGCATCGGCGTCACGAATGGCCGGGTAGATCGGGTGATCGTCCCAGTCCTGCTCGGCGAGCACCCGCGACACGTCGGCCAGGCGCCACTCGTTGCGTCCGCGGCTCCAGTCGCCACGAAAGCGCACGCGACGCACGGCGGGCAGGCCATAAAAGTCCCGGGCGACTTCAGGGTTGCCTGCAACGAGGGTGATGTCATCGATGCCGCGAGCACGCAGCATGTCGATCGCGGCCTCGGTCATGGCCTCATCGCCAAGGTGGTAGAGGTCTGGCCAAGAGATGTCGCCGAGTACAACTACCTTCATGTCAACCTCGTTCTTGTGGGAAATGCCGCCATTAGGCTACCCGCGCAGATGCCCACGTTGCGCGGACATCTCGCCTCGCGCATGCGACTGAAGCGTGCATGCGCTCTCCCGTATCCTTACCCGCATGAAGCGCGTGATCACCTTTGGCACCTTCGATGTGTTCCACATCGGCCACGTCAACATGCTGTTGCGAGCGGCGGAGTTGGGTGATCACCTCACCGTCGGCGTCTCCTCGGACGAGCTGAACTTCTCGAAGAAGCAGCGCTACCCCGTGTACCGCCAGGAGCACCGCATGGGCATCGTGCAGTCCCTCGCCTGTGTCGACAACGTGTTTGTCGAGGAATCACTCGAGCTCAAAGGTGAATACATCAAGCAGTACGAGGCCGACGTGCTTGTGATGGGCGACGACTGGGCCGGCAAGTTCGACTACTGGGGTGACCTGTGCGAGGTGGTCTACCTGCCGCGCACGGCCGAGGTGTCGACCACGGACATCATCCAGAGCATCCGCGAAGACCTCGGGTAGCGCCTCCCGTCAGGCGGCGTCCGCCCGCTCGTACCCGAACCGCCGGTAGTCCTCGGCGTAGAAATCCGACACGAGCTTCGCGGCCTTCGCGGTGACCTCGATCTCGGCTGGGCTTACGGCGGACACGTTCGACCCTGCGTGCCGGCGCGGCGCCGAGCGGGGCACGTCCAGGCCGGTGACGTCGGCGAGGTGAGACAGCCCGGCGTCGATGCCGTCCTCCATGCGCAACGCGCGCGTGCCGCGCACCATGAAGTCCACCTGCGGGCGGAAGTGGTTGTCGTAGCGCCACGGGTTGGCGAGCGTCTGGCGGAGGTTCGCCTTCAGCCACTTCTCGAATGCCCGCCCCGAGGGATCAACGCTCTCATCGGCTCGGTGACGCCACACGTACTCCGACTTGATGCGGGCCAGGGGATCGCGCACAAACGCGAAGACCGCGGCGAAGCGCTCAAGCCGGAAGGTCGCCTCGATCTGCGCGGCGTCGGCATGCTGAGGTGAGTTGAGGCGCAGGTAGTTCAGCGAGTCCGGGCCGCTGGTGCCGTCGAAGTGGTCGACCGCCCAGCCACTCTTGCGAAAGGCCGTCTCGACGGAACCGCCGCCGGTCTTGGGGATGTGGACGAACAGCAGGGCCGCGCCGTCCTTGCGTAGGACCGGCATGCGGTCTCCTTGTCGTCAGGGCTGAGACGATTTTACCCGCGGGCTGGCGAGGTCGTGCCGGTCACGCTGTCCCGGTGAGGTCGCGGCGGGCGCGGCCCACGGCATCGGCCAAACGGACCACACGGCGCCGTCGCAGGCGGCGACCGTCGCGCGCCTGAGAACGCAGTTCGGGGAGCCCCTCGTGCTCGACGGTGAGCCGCCGCGCCTCGCTGCGCCACATGCCGGCCAGCTCGATCTGCTCGGTGTACTTGTCCCACAGCGGGTAGGAAGCCTCGTTCACACCGGACCACGCGCCGGTCGGCTCAAGCGAGGGCACGGACGGCAGGTCTCCAGGCGACGTCCAGATGCCCGTCTCGATCGACTCCACGATCGCGTCCCACCAGCGGTGCTGGAAGGACACCGTCGCGGGGCGCGCGGAAGTCAGATGCGCGCGCGCGGCCTCGGGCGCGTCGAGAAGCTCGGCAAACGCATCGGCGGCCACCGGCATCGACTCGGTGGTGAGCACCCACTTCTCGAGGCCCACGTTGCCCAGCGCGCCGCGCATCCGGACGGAAGAGTAGAACGACGGGGCGATGGCGCCCGCCGGGGTCCCGACTGCCGGCGCAAAGACCGCAGGGTGATAGCGCGTCGACAGCGACAGCGCCGCGCCCTCGATCAACGCGACATCCTCGCGCGCCGTGATCATGGGCAGCGCGCGCACCCGTCCGCTCGTCGAGTGGCGCTCGATGGCCGCGTTACTGTCCTGGTCACGCGTGGTCCGCGCCTCATCAAACGAGCCGGCGTGGGGCGCGAGCACCACATGGACATCGCAGCGTTCAGCAAGCGAGTCGCTCAAGCGCGCCATCGCGCGGTAGTACGTATCGGCATCGGGCCACGTGGTCCCGTGACCGTTGGAGAAGGAGGCGGCCACGTAGCGAGATGGCAGATCGAAGGACGCCACCCGAGCAACAGCGGGGCCATCAGCGTCCAGCATCGCCGCGTCGTCGAGAGTGTGGACCACCCGTGAGGCGTCCTCGACCAGCCCTGACACGAGCGCGTGTGTGGTCGCCTCGCGCGCACCAAAACAGGTCGCGTAGGCGGCGATCTCGGCGACCTTGTCGCGGTCGCCGTCGAGCAGCGCGGGTCCCACGGTCTGGCTCGTCACGTACAGCGGCGTGCCGACGTGCGCCGCGATGCGTGTGATCGCGAGGCGCTCGTAAAGGTGGTGATAATGCGTGGAGCTCATGTTGCCCCCGCCGGCGATGACCACGGCATCGGCGTCGCGAATGGCGGCGTACACGGAACCGGCTTCGAACTCGCCCGCCGCCAACGTCTCGTCCACGCCGCGCAGGTGGCCGTCGTTGCCGTCGCGCGACCACCGTCCGTTGAATCCCACGCGGGCGACGGCGGGCAGCCCGTAGAAGGCCGATGCGACGGCCGGGTCGCCCGCGACCAGCGTGATGTCCTCAACGCCGCGCTCGCGCAGCATGGCGATGGCCGCCTCCGTCATGGCCTCGTCACCCAGGTGATAGAGGTATCGCCAGCCGATGTCGCCGACCACGACGACCCTCACGACGTGCCTCGCTGCGCAGGCGTAGGCGCGGTGACAGGCAGCATCCCGTCACCGTATGACGGCGGCACCCAGGGGCCTGGCACGTTCACCGAAACGTCACCGCTTCGCCATGCAACCGAAAGTCACGACTCGGTAACAGCGAAAATCGAAACGTTTTGACCCCTTGCGCCGAGTTGGTTAGTAATCTTTACTAACTAACTATGACGACGCGGGAGACGCAGCAGAAGGCCGGGACGGCGGCATCGCGCCCCGTTCGTGCGGCCACCGCGAGGCCCACCTCGCGGCTGCGCCCCGAGCACGCCCGCCGTCACAACCGCGCGCTGGTCCTGCAGTCGCTCTACCGTGCCCAGGGGCTCTCCCGCGCCGACCTCGCCCGCGAGGTGGGACTCACCCGCGTGACCATCTCCGACCTCGTCGCCGACCTCATTGCCGAGGACCTCGTCGTCGAGTTGGGTTTGCGCCCCGACTCGCGCCCCGGCAAGCCGGCCACGCTGCTCGACATCAACCGGACGGGCTTCACCATCGTGGGTCTGGACCTGTCGAACAACTCGGCCTTCCGCGGCGTCCTCACCGATCTGGACGGCACCGTCGTGGAGCGCGCAGAGGTTCCTGTGCGCGGCGTCACGGGCGATGAGGCCGTCGCCGCCACGTACGCACTGCTTGACGACCTCCTCGCCCGCGCGGCGGCGCCTGTCATCGGCATCGGCGTCGGCAGCCCCGGTCTGGTGGACCTCGACGGCACCGTCGTCCAGGCGCCCAACCTCGACTGGTACGACGTGCCCCTCCAGCAGCTCATCGCCGAGCGCTACGACCTGCCCACCCAGGTCGCAAACGACGCCAACATGGCCGCCCAGGGCGAGCGGGCCTTCGGAGGCGCGAGCGCGGACATGATGCTGATCCGCATCGGCCGTGGTCTGGGTGCCGGGCTCGTGGTCGGCGGCCACCTGGTGCACGGCTCGGGCTTCGCCGCAGGCGAGATCGGCCACGTCGTCGTCGGCACGGATGGTGGTGCCGACTGCGCGTGCGGGAAGGCGGGTTGCCTCGAGACGTGGCTCGCATCGCCGCGTCTCGAGGCGAACGTCTCGCAGTCGGCCGATGCGACGGCCAAGGCGGCCGTTCTCGCCGAGGCTGGCGAGCGGCTCGGCATTGCGCTGGGTCCCGTCGTCGGCGCCCTCAACCTCGGCGAGGTCGTGCTCGCCGGGCCACACGATCTTCTCGCCGGGGACCTCCTCGAGGCCACGGCCGAGACGCTCCGCAGCCGCACCATGGGCGAGATCCATGGCTCGCTCACGCTGCGGATGACCGCCCTGGGGCGCGACATCGTCGTGCTCGGTGCGGTCGTCACCGTCCTCACCGGACAACTGGGGATCTCATGAACCCAGGCACCACCCACGACGTGACTTCCCTTGAGTCACGGACGGCACACACAACAGAAGGAAGAAGCACAATGAAGAAGATGACGCTTGGGGTCACGGCATTCGCCGCTGCCTCTGCCATCGTTCTCGCCGGATGCTCCTCGTCCGGTTCCGAGGGCGAAGAGAGCGCGGAGCCTACGAGCTCGGCCACGACGGGTACCGAGACCACCGGCGCCACCGCGCAGGACATCACCCTGTGGCTCATGGGCACCGACACCCCCGACCCGCTGATCGAGTTCCTCAAGACCGAATACACCGAGGTCAACGGCGGCGCCCTCACCGTCGAGCAGATCGGCTGGGGTGACGCGATCGCGTCGCTGACCACCGCGCTGCCCGACTCGGAGAACACCCCCGACGTCACCGAGGTCGGCAATACCCAGTCTGCGACGTTCACCACGGTCGGCGCGTTCATGGACATCACCGACATGTACGAGGAGCTGGGTGGCGACTCGCTGCTGCAGGGCTTCGTCGAGGCCGGCGCCGTGGGCGACAAGAACTACGCGCTGCCGTACTACTTTGGTTCGCGCATGGCCTGGTACCGCAAGGACCTCTACGAGGCCGGCGGCGTGTCCGTGCCCACCACCCTCGCCGAGGTGACCGAGGTCAACGCGTCGCTCAAGGAGCAGGGCGTGGGTGGCTTCTACGTGCCCGGGCAGGACTGGCGCGACGGCATCTCCTGGATCTTCGCCAACGGTGGCGAGATCGCGACGTACGACGGCTCCGAATGGGCCGGCGCGCTCGCCACGCCCGAGTCGATCGAGGGCATGGAGCAGTGGCAGGAACTGTTCGAAACCGCCTCGGTGGCGCAGGTCACCGACGACGACTCGACGGCGTATGAGGCCATCAACGACGGCTTCCTGTCGGGTACCCCCGCCGCCACGACCATGGCTCCCAACTGGGCCTACTGGTCGCTGGGCGACATCGCCGAGAACGACGAGGGCGAGCAGGTCGCCACGTGGAACGACGAGAAGTTCGGCGCCTTCGTCCTTCCTGGAGCCGACGGTGGCGTGGCCCCCGTGTTCGCCGGTGGCTCCAACATCGGTATCTCTGCCGCGACGCAGAACCCCGAGGGTTCCAAGGACCTGATGCGCATCATCTTCGGCGACGAGTACCAGACCATGCTCGCCGAGAACGGTCTTGGCCCGGCCAACCTCGATTACGCCGACACCTACACCGAGGTCGCCGCGATGGGTGACATCGCCCTCCAGGCCGCCGAGTCGGCCAAGCTCACCCCGGCCGCGCCGGGTTGGGCTGCGATCGAGGAGGCGAAGATCATGGAGCAGTACTTCGCCGCCGTCGCCGAGGGTGGCGACGTGACCGCGCTGGCCACCGAGTACGACGCCAAGCTCAACGAGCTCATCAACGGCTGACACATCCCCAACTGGCGGCTTGCCGTCATCCGCGTGGGCCCGGGCGCCGATCCCTGGCGTCCGGGCCCACGCGCGCTCCGTGCCCCGGACATCCCCCTCAGCTCAACCTCAGAGGCACCCTCATGACTTCTCCCGCGACCGCGCCCGCCGTCGTCGACGCGCCCACACCGCGCAGCGACGCACCCCGCGCCACCAAGCCGCGCAGCGTGCGCGCGCTCCCGTACCTGCTCGTGACCCCCGCGGTCCTGGCTCTCCTGGTGGGCCTTGGCTATCCGCTGTACTGGCAGGTCACGAACTCCTTTAAGGAGTACGGACTCGCCCAGCAGTTTGGCCAGGCCCCCGAGTGGGTGGGTCTCGCCAACTACGTCGAGCTGCTCACGGGCTCCCAGTTCTGGGCGGTCTTGCTCAAGTCCGTCGCCTTCATGGCGGTCACCGCGCTCGTCACCATGGCGCTCGGCATTGGCCTCGCGCTCGCGATGAAGGCCGTCAACCGCTGGGCGCGACTGAGTCTTCAGGTCGCGATGCTGCTCGCATGGGCCATGCCGATCGTCGCTCAGATGACGGTATGGAACTGGCTCATCGACTCACGCAACGGCGTGCTGAACTACGTCCTCAGTCTCATCCCCGGCGTCGACATGATCGGCCACAACTGGCTGGTCAACCCGTGGAGCTTCTTCGCCGTCGCATCGGTCATCATCACGTGGGCTGCCGTGCCCTTCGTCGCCCTGTCGGTGTACGCGGGCCTCACCCAGGTGTCCGGCGAGGTCACCGAGGCGGCGCAACTCGACGGCGCGAGCGGCTTCCAGATGCTCAGACGCATCACCCTTCCCATCATTCGCCCCATCCTCGTGATCCTGCTGCTCCTGCAGATGATCTGGGACCTGCGCGTGTACGCCCAGATCGAGCTGTTGCAGGGCTTCGGCGCCGCGGGCGACAAGTACGACCTGCTGGGCACCTATATCTACGGCCTCGGCATCGGCCAGGGACACTTCGGCGTGGCTGCGGCCGCCGCCATGATCGTGATGGTCTTCACCATCGGGCTGTCCTGGTTCTACGTGCGCGAGCTGCTCAAGGAGGACAACTGAGATGACCCGCCGTCACTCCCTCGGCCGTCGCATCGGCTCCGTCGCCATCTTCGCCGTCGCCCTGCTGTGGGCGTTCCCGGTCTACTGGATGATCAACTCGTCATTCCAGTCGGCCCCCACCATCTCCGCCCTCGAGCCCACGTGGCTGCCCTTTGGCGGCACGTGGCGCAACTACTCCGCAGTGCTCGACGGCTCCTCGGGCTTTGGCCAGGCCATGCGGATGTCGCTCATGATCACGGCGCTGTCGCTCGTGGTGTGCATCATCTTCGCCTTCCTGGGCGCCCTCGCGATCTCGCGCTTCAAGTTCCGCGGCCGCAAGTCGTTTGTGCTCGCCATCATCATCGTGCAGATGCTCCCGGCCGAGGCCATGTTCATCGCGCAGTACAAGATGATCGCGGGGCTCAACCTGCTCAACACGGTCATCGGCATCTCGGTGATCTACATCGCGAGCGTCATCCCGTTCACGGTGTGGATGCTGCGCGGATTCGTCGCGGGCGTCCCGGCCGACCTCGAGGAGGCCGCGATGGTGGACGGCTGTACCAGGTTCGGCGCCTTCATGCGAGTCACGTTCCCGCTCTTGGCACCCGGCCTGGTCGCCTCGGGCGTCTACGCCTTCATTCAGGTGTGGAACGAGTTCGCGCTCGCGTCCGTCCTGCTGACCTCCGACGCGTCGCAGACGCTCCCGCTGTGGCTGCGCACGTTTGCCGAGCCCTCGACGCTCGGCATGATCGAGTGGGGCCAGGTCATGGCAGGCTCGGTGCTGGTCGCGGTGCCGGTGATCATCTTCTTCCTCATCGTGCAAAACCGCATGACCTCCGGGCTCGTGGGTGGGGCGGTGAAGGGATGACCGCCGTCAACCCGCTGGCCGTCCTCATGCCAGGCTTCGAGGGGCCCGAGCTTCCCGAGTGGGTCGCGAGGCGCCTTCGCGAGGGCATGGGAGGCGTGTGCCTGTTCGCGACCAACGTCGAGTCGCCTGAGCAGCTCAAGGAACTCACCGCCGCGATCCGCGAGGCCAACCCGCGCGCCGTCATCTCGATCGACGAGGAAGGCGGCGACGTCTCCCGCCTCTACCAGGCACAGGGCTCGCCGTTCCCCGGCAACGCCCTGCTGGGCCGGCTCAACGACCCGGCCATCACGCGCGCCGTGGGTGCTCAGGTGGGCTGGGAGCTGCGCGAGGTGGGTGTGAACCTCACCCTCGCGCCCGACGTCGACATCAACACCAACGTCGCCAACCCCGTCATTGGAGTGCGCTCGTTCGGCGCGACGCCCGAGCTGGTCGCAGCCCACGGCGTGGCATGGACCGAGGGCGTGCAGTCCACGGGTGTGGCCGCGAACGCCAAGCACTTCCCCGGCCACGGCGACACTGCCCAGGACTCGCACGTGTCGCTGCCCACCGTAGACGCGGACCTCGCGACCCTGCGCGAGCGCGAGTTCGCGCCCTTCCAGGCGGCGATCGACGCCGGGGTGGCGAGCCTCATGAGCTCGCACATCATGGTGCCCGCCATCGACGCCGAGAACCCCGCGACCTTCTCCCACGCGATCCTGACGGAGTTGCTCCGCGGCGAGATGGGCTTCGACGGCGCGATCGTCTCGGACGCCCTCGACATGGTGGGCGCCTCGGGCGAGATTGGCATCCCCGCCGCGGCCGCCCGCGCACTCGCGGCCGGCTGCGACCTGCTGTGCATCGGCACCAGGAATACCGACGCCCAGATGGGCGAGATCGTCGCGGCCATCGAGGCCGCGCTCGAGGCGGGCACGCTGTCGGGCGAGCGCCTTGCGGATGCCAGCCGTCGCATCGGCCGTCTGGTGGATACGACCCTCGAGGCACCCGAGGTCCCCGCGATGGTTTCGCACGGCGTGATCCCCGGGCTCGACACCACGGCCCTTCGGGCCGGCTTCCAGATGGCCGATGCCGTGGCTGCCCGGCTCTCTCAGGTGACACCGGGCGACGTGGCGTGGGTCCGGCTGGAGCCGGCCGCCAACATCGCGGTGGGCCCCTCGCCATGGGGGCCGTTTGCGAGCGGCGTGACGGCCGATGCCGTGGTCACCCCCGAATCTGGGCTCGGCTCGTGGAGTCCGGCGCCAGGGCAGACCGTGATCGTGGTCGGCAAGGACAACCACCGCCACGCGTGGGCTCGCGAGGCCATCGACGCGCTGAGGCAACACGACCCGGTGGTGGTCGACATGGGGTGGCCGGACCTCACGGCCCCCTACGCCGACGTCGCGACCTTTGGCGCCTCGCGCTTCGTGGGCCAGGCCCTCATCGAGGTGTTCGCATGAGCGGCGTGCGGATCGGAGTGGACATCGGCGGCACCAAGGTCGACGCGATCGCCGTGGACGAGCGCCTGCAGGTGCTCCATCGCCACCGCGTGCCGGTCGAGAAGGGACCCGAGGGCGTGGTGCGCTCGGCGCAGGCCGCCGTCGAGGTGGTCGCCCGCAAGTGCGCCGTGGACGTCGCCGACACCCTGAGTGTGGGCGTGGGCATCCCCGGCGCGGTGAGCGGGGGAGTGGTGCGTCACGCGCTAAACCTCGACCTCGACGAGATCGACCTGGCCGCCGCCCTGGGCGACGTCTGGGGCCGGACCGTACAGGTCGAGAACGACGTCAACGCCGCCGCCGTGGGCGCGTGGCGCCTGGTGGGCACCGATGCGCGCTCGGTCGCGTACCTCAACCTCGGTACGGGGCTCGCGGCCGGGATCATCCTGGACGGCCAGCTGTGGCGCGGCGCTCGCGGAACCTCGGGAGAGGTGGGACATATCTCTATCGACCCCGCCGGTCCGCTGGACGGCGAGGGTAACCCCGGTGGGCTCGAGACGTACGCGTCCGGATCGGGCATCGTGCGCCAGTGGGGCGACCCGACGGTAGAGGCGCGGGAGGTGATGGCGCTCGCGGCGAAGGGTGACCCGCGTGCCGTCGAGATCAGGGACGGCCTGTTCCTGGGCGTGGCGCACGCGATCCGCATCCTGGTGCTCGCGTATGACGTCGAAGAGGTCATTGTGGGCGGCGGCCTCACAGGCATGGGCGACGCCCTGCTCGACGGTACCGCCGGGGTGTTGCGCGACTGGGCCGAGGGGTCGCGCTTCCTCGCGTCGCTCGAGCTCGCGCAGCGCACGCGCATTCTTGAAGGACATCGACCCGTCGCGGCCATTGGCGCGGCGCTGCTGGGAGTGACACATGGCTGAGGTGCTGATCGTCGAATCGCCGCAGGCGGCGGGGGCGCTGGTCGCGGACCACATCGCTTCGCGCGTGGCGGACGAGCCCGCGTTCACGCTGGGCGTCGCGACGGGATCGACCCCGCTGCCCGTCTACCGGGCGCTCGCCGGCCACGCGGCCGACGGGGTCGACTTCTCCCGGGTGAGCGCCTTCGCGCTCGACGAGTACGTCGGCATCGACGTGGCGCACCCCGAGAGCTACCACTCGGTGATCGCGCGCGAGGTGACGGAGCCCTTGGGGCTCGACCCCGCCCTGGTGCACGTGCCGGACGGCACCGGGTCCGATGTCGCGACGGCTGGCGCGCGCTACGAAGAGGCGCTGACGTCGCACGGCGGCGTGGATCTGCAGCTGTTGGGCATCGGCACGGACGGGCACATCGCGTTCAACGAGCCCGGCTCTTCCTTTGGGTCGCTCACGCGCGTGAAGACGCTGACGGAGCAGACGCGGCTCGACAACGCGCGCTTCTTCGACTCGCTCGACGAGGTGCCCATCCACTGCGTGACCCAGGGGCTGGGGACCATTCTGCGCGCGCGACACCTGGTGCTGCTCGCGTTTGGTTCGGGGAAGGCCGAGGCGCTCGCGGCGTCGGTGGAGGGCCCCGTGAGTGCGGGGATGCCGGGCTCCGCGATCCAGCTCCACCCGCACGTGACGGTGGTGGTCGACGAGGCCGCGGCGTCCGCGCTGGCCCACGCCGACTACTACCGGTACGCGCAGGCCCACAAGCCGGCCTGGCAGCACCTCTAGGGTCGTCTCATGGTGATGCTGACGGATCTGCACGGCCACGGCGGTGGGGGGCACGCGTTCGGCGAGACGGTCGAGGGCACCCTTGCGGCCGCCGCCGCTCACCGCGCGGCGGGGACCTCGGCGATGGTGGCATCCCTCGTGTCGCTGCCGCTCGACGTCGCGGCGCACGCGATGGGCGTGGTGCGTGCGGCCATGGAGGCTGATTCCTCCATCCTTGGCGTCCACCTCGAGGGGCCGTTCCTGTCACCCGCGCGCAAGGGCGCGCATGCTCCAAAGAACCTCATCGATCCGTCGCCCGACGCCGTCTCGCGGCTCCTCGAGGACGGCGACGGGATCATCCGCCAGATCACCATGGCGCCCGAGCTCCCCGGCGCGCTCGACGCCATCGGCCGCTTTGTCGAGGCCGGGGTCATCGTCGCGGTGGGGCACACGGAGGCCGATGCAGCACTCACCCGGGCGGCCTTCGACCAGGGCGCGACGCTCCTGACGCATGGGTTCAACGCGATGCGGGGGATCGTGGGCCGCGAGATCGGTCCGGTGGGGGCCGCGCTGGACGATGAGCGCGTGTTCATCGAGCTCATCGCGGACGGCATCCATGTCGATCCCGCCCTGATCGCGGCGGTATTCCGGGCCGCACCCGGCCGCGTGGTGTTGGTGACCGATGCGATGGCTGCCGCCTGCGCGGCCGACGGCTCATATGTGCTGGGGTCACTCGACGTCGAGGTCCGCGAAGGAAAGGCGGTGCTCGCCGGGACGGACACGATCGCGGGGTCGACGCTCACCCTCGCGCGCGCAGTGGAGGTGTGCGTCGCGGCGGGCGTGGCGCGTACGGAAGCCGAGGCCGCGGCATCGGCCGTCCCCCGCGCCCTGCTCGGCCTGAACTGACGGCCGGGTACGAAGCCGGCCACGGCATCGGCCGCACGTACACTTCTCCTTATGCCTCAACCCGTCGCGCCCGACTTTGGCGTCGTGATTCTCACGATGGGCAAGCGTCGCAAGAGGCTGGTGCGGGCCATCGAATCCGTGCTCAAGCAGCGCGACGTGACGACGGACATCCTGGTGGTCGGGAACGGCTGGGACCCCGCGTCGTTCGAGAAACTGCCCCCGGTGGTGCGCACGCTGGCCCTGCCGGAGAACGTCGGGATCCCTGCTGGTCGTAACGCTGGCGTGTCGCACGTGGACGGGGAGCTGATCTTCTTCCTCGACGACGATGCCGAGGTGGTCGACGACGACTTCCTGTCCGAGGTGCTCTCCCGTTTCGAGGACGATCGCGGGCTGGGCGCCCTGCAGGGGCGGGTGTTCGACCCCAAGGGCAAGGGCTCGCCGTCGCGGTGGGTGCCGCGCCTGGGATCGCGCCCCGCCGACGCTCCGTTTGCTGCCTTCTCGCTGTGGGAGGGGGCGGTGGCGATCAGGCGCGACGTGCTGGTCGCGGCGGGTCTGTGGCCAGGTGATTTCTTCTATGCGCACGAGGGCATCGAGCTCGCGTGGCGCGTCTGGGAGCAGCGCAAGAAGGTCATCTACGATCCCGAGCTGCGCATCTACCACCCGGTGAAGAAGCCCACGCGGCACGCGGACTACTACCGCTTGTCCGCGCGCAACCGGGTGTGGGTGGCGCGGCGCAACCTGCCGGCTCCCTTGTCGGTTGTGTATGCGTCGGTGTGGGCACTGGCGCAGGTGGCGCGCTCGGCGCCGCGGTTCCACGGCCTAGGGCCGTGGTTCGGAGGCTTCCGCGAAGGCTGGCGCTCGTGCCCGCGGGACCAGCGCAAGATGTCGTGGCGGACTGTTTTCTACATCGCTCGCAAGGGTCGGTTGTTGGTGGTGTAGTACTGCTCTTAGCAGGACTTTCGCTGTGCCCGTCTCGCCGAGCCCTGT
>NZ_BBRH01000014.1 GCF_002090055.1 Demequina sp. NBRC 110051 | reverse complement strand
TGAAATCGACACTCATGTCCCACGAGCTGGGCTCGCACTGCTCGGTGGGGACAGGGCGGGCGCCGCCGATGCGCGCCGCTAGCCTGGGCGCATGGCGACTCCCGATTTCATCCTGTCCCTGCGAGAGAAGATCGGGACCGAGATGCTGTGGCTCTCGGGAGTCACCGCCGTGGTGTTGCGAGGCGCGACTCCGACCGAGCCAGGCGTTCCCCCCGCGAGCGACGCCCGCGAGATCCTCGTGGTACGCCGCGCCGACACCGGAGCGTGGACGCCCGTCACCGGCATCATCGACCCGGGTGAACATCCGGCGGTCGCCGGGGCGCGCGAGGTGCTCGAGGAGGCGAACATCGTCGCGGTGCCACAGGCCCTCGTGCGGGTGGGAGTCACGCCCGAGATCACCTACGACAACGGCGACCGTTCGCAGTACCTAGACCTGACGTTCCGCTTCGTTTACGTCAGCGGAGATCCGCATCCCGCCGACGGTGAGAACCTGGAGGCCGCCTGGTTCCCCGTCACCGCCATGCCCCCGATGAGTGAGGACATGACGGTGCGGGTTGCCGCGGCCCTGCGCGGCGACGACGTGGCCGAGTTCGAGTTCTGAGCGGCGCCGCTAGTGCGCCGCGACGGCCATGTCGCCGTCCTCGTGCTCGGGGCGCTGGATGAACATCGCGAGCACAATGCCGCCCATCGCGAGGATCGCGCCCACGAAGAAGGCGGTGCGAATGCCCGCCGCCTGGGCGACGACCTCGGTCGCGCCCTGGTCGACGCGGGTGAGCGCCACGGCCGTCATCGTCGAGACGAACAGCGCGGTGCCCGCGGCGGCAGCGACCTGCTGCAGCGTGGACACCATCGCGGAGCCGTGGGAGTACAGCTTCTTGGGAAGCGAGCCTAGCGACGACGAGAACAGCGGCGTGAACACGAGCGCGAGGCCCAGGCTCAGCACCACATGCGAGGCGAGTACCACCCACCACGGCGTGGTTGCGGTGAGCGACAGGGCGAGGATCCACAGCGCCGCCGAGACCAGGATGGTGCCGGGGATGAGCAGTGGGCGCGGGCCCACGCGGTCGTAGGCACGGCCGATGGGCGTGGCAAGCAGGCCCATCGCGAGTCCGCCGGGCAGCAGCATGAGTCCCGAGGCAAGCACGGACAGTCCCAGTACACCCTGCGTGTAGAGCGGGAGCAGGATGATGCCGCCGAACAGGCCCATCATGCACACCACGAACATCGCGCACGCGATGGCGAACGTGCGCGAGCGGAACACGCGCAAATCGAGAAGGGCAGAGTCGGTGCGCTGCAGCACCAGCTGACGCCACACGAACAGGGCAAGCGCGACCACGCCCACCGCGACGGCCACCAGAGCCGAGGCGATGTCGCCCTCCGCTGACTCGCCAACCTGGGACAGGCCGAAGACGATGCCGCCGAAGCCGAACGCCGACAGGATCACCGAAAGCGCGTCCATGCGGGTCTCGCGCGTCTCGTTGGTCGAGCGCATCTTGAAGACGCCGAACACCAGGACGGTCAGCGCGACGGGCAGCACGAACAGGAACAGGTAGCGCCACGGCAGGACCGCAAGAATCAGCCCTGAGATGGTGGGGCCCACCGCGGGGGCGACCGAGATCACCATGCCGATGGTGCCCATGCGGCGCCCGCGCTCGCGCTCGGGGACGATGGAGATGACGGTCGTCATGAGCAGCGGTAGCATGACGGCCGTGCCGCAGGCCTGGATCACGCGCGCCACGAGCAGCACCTCGAAGCCGGGCGCCAACGCCCCGAGCAGCGTGCCCGCCGCGAACAGCGACATCGCGACGATGTACAGCGGCCTCGTGGGGAAGCGCTGCAGAAGGAAGCCCGTGATGGGGATGACGATCGCCATCGTGAGCAGGAACGCGGCCGTGAGCCACTGGGCGAGCACCGCCGTAATGCCGAGGTCTTCCATGAGGTGCGGGATCGCGACGCCCATGATGGTCTCGTTGAGGATGACGGTGAAGGCGGAGACGATCAGCACGCGAATGACGAGCTCGTCGCGAGCGCTCACGGTGGCGGGCGCGGCTGCGGGGGCGGGCGTGGGGGACATACGAGGGCCTTTCTGGGCACGGAGCGTGGGCGCGGCGGTGGCCGGGCAGACGGCGCGCTCCGGTGCGGGGACGTTTCACATTGTGTCACTGAGCGGTGACACGCGACCGGCCGATGCCGGGGTTGGGTGACGCTCTAGCTCAGCCCCAGGCGGGCGAAGGCCTGGACGAGTCCGGCGCGTTCGGGGCCGGGCACCACGATGTCGGCCTCGGCGATGACGCCGGGGTGGCCGCCCTCGATGCCGATCGCCGTGCCGACCATGGCGAGCATCTCGAGGTCGTTGGGGCCGTCGCCGGCGCCCACGGCATCGGCCGCCGTCAATCCCAGGTGATCGAGCACCGCCTGGATGCCTACGGCCTTGGTGATGTGCGACAGGTAGACCTCGCCGGCGCCGCGGCCCAGGTCCTTGATCGACGTCTCGACGGCCGCGACCTCGTCGCCGATGAGCGGCACGATCTCGCCCAAGTCGCGCCCGGCGGACAGCGTCACGATCTTCGCGAAGTCGAGCCCCTGGAGGGAATCCACCACACGCCGCGCGGCCAGCAGGTCCTCCCAGATCGCGACCTGTGCACCGGACGCATCGGCGCCAGGGGCGCGGCGGTCCATGAGCTCGGCGGCCTGGGGAAGGACGTAGATCGCCTCGGGTGCCTCGACCAGCATCTGGGCGTGATGCTCCAGCAGGACGTCGATGGTCCTGTCCGCGAGCTCACGAGGGAACGACACGTCGTGGATGACCTCGCCGCCCACCTCGGCGTAGGCCCCTGCCCCGCCCACCACGCCATCGAAGCCGGCGGCGAGCAGGCGGTCCGAGACGGTGGAGCGCGAGCGCCCCGTGCACAGAAATACCTGGTGACCGTTGGCGCGCACCCGCGCGACGGCCTCCTCGTGAGCCGGGGGGACCTCCCCGTGGGAGGCGTAGGTACCGTCGACGTCCAGGAAGATCACGCTCACGCCCGTCAGCCTATCCGTGCGATCGCGTACGGTACGTCCCGTGGCAGGACAGACGGTGCAGACGCTAGGAATTCTGGGAGCCGGGCGCGTGGGCAAGGCCATCGCGGCGCTCGCACGCGATGCGGGGCTCACGGTCGCGATGGCGGGGTCAGGCGACCCCGTGGACGAGGTGGTGGCGGCCGATGCCGTGGTCCTCGCGATCCCGCTGGGCAAGTACCGCTCGCTACCGTCCGAGCGGCTCGCCGGGCGCGTGGTCGTCGATGCCATGAACTACTGGTGGGAGCTCGATGGCGCGCGCCCCGACCTTGACGATCCCACGACGTCCACGTCACAGACCGTGGCGGCGTTCCTCCCAGGAGCGCGGGTCGTCAAGGCCTTCAACCACCTGTCGGGCTACGCGCTCGAGGAGCTTGCGCGACCGGCGGGTGAGCCCGATCGCATCGCGGTCGCGCTCGCGGGGGATGACGCCGGGGCGGTGGAGCTCGTCGAGGGGCTGGTGGATGCGCTGGGGTATGACCCGGTGGTCGCCGGGGAGCTGGCCGAGGGTATGCGCTTCGAGCCAGGCACGGAGCTGTTTGGCGCCGATGCCGACCGGGCCGAGGCGCGCGCGATGCTGGAGCGATTCTGGGACACCCAACGCGGGCGCGTGGTGGCTCGCGCGCGCGGACGGCTGTAGGCTCATTCCGTGCCTGATTACAACGATGTAGAAAATGCTGTCGCGACCGCGACGCTGACGGTGTACGACCGCGAGCCGGCCTCCGAGGCGGAGGCCAATAATGCCGACATTGCCCTCAGCGTTCACCTCGCGCTCGACGGTGAGCCGCTGTTCGACAACTACGGCGTCGCCTTCGCCCACGTGAGCGAGACGCCCGGCCCCGACGGCACGTTCGATCCGGTCCTGCGCGGGCTCATCGATCCGCACGTGGTGGCGCTCGCTGACGGCGGCTACGGCATCGTCGCGACGCGCACCGCACGCGGGGGCGGCGACGACGGCACGCGGGCCTCGTCCGTGCTGTTGCTGCGCTCGGACGATCTCATCGACTACACGGAGCTCGGCCTGCTCGACCTGGGTGTGACCCACGGCGTCAATGCGCCCGCCGTCGTCGCGGACGGCGACGGCTACGTCATGCGGTGGAGCACCGATGCCGGCGAGCCGTGGCATGCGACGCTCGACCTCTTCGCCCCCCACACCGCGTTGGGCGAGCCCACGCCCGGTGACCACCCCATCCCGGGCGAGATCGTCGCGGGAGACGCCGCGGCATCGGGCATCCCCGACCTGCGCTCGGGCAACGCCATCGAGATCCCGGCGGACCTTGCCGCGAGGCTGCGCGAGCGGTTCGGTCCCGTGGCGAACACCGACGCGTCGGTGGCGCCGGTGGCCGTGCCCGTGGGTGCGGCGCTCACCGTGGCCGACCTGCCCGCGCGCGTGGACCTCGCGTACTCGGACGGCTCCACGGGCTCGCTCGCGGTGACCTGGGACAACGAGGCGCTGTCTGCCATCGACACAAGCGTTCTGGGTGAGCACGCCGTCACCGGAACCGTGCGCCAGCCCATCTATCCCACGCCGTTCGCGGACGAGCGGGCCGACCCGAGCATCGTGCCGTTCCACTTCAACGGCCGCGACGTGTTCCTCATGATCGCGACGAAGGACCTGAACCTGGACCCGATCGCGAACGACGGTGGTCCCATCGGGATGCCGATCCGCATGGCCGACACCATCGCGGCGCTCGCGGACCCGGCCGGTGGCGACGGCCTCGAGTGCGACATCCTGGTCGCCGGCGACCTCGACGCCCACGGTGACGCCATGACCGGCTGCTTCTGGGCGCCCGAGATTCACGTCATCGGCGGTGAGCTGTCCATCCTTTTCATGCCGTCCTATGACGGCGAGGATGGCCGCACCGACATGTGGACGGGCCGCGCGAGCATCATTCAGCTGGGGCGCGACGCCGATGGCGCCCACCTCGACCCCACGGATCCGGCCAGCTGGAGTGCCGCCAGGCACGTCACGCGCGCCGACGGTTCGGTGCTCAACGATCGCGCCGGCATCTCGCTCGACATGACCTATCTGGAAGATGCCGGCACGCACTATTACGCCTGGCAGATGCTCGGGTCGATCTTCATCGCGACCTTCGACCCCGCGGACCCCGCGCGCCTGACCAGCGAGCCCGTGCGCATCCTCGCGCCCGAGTACGCGTGGGACAACACCATCGCCGAGGGTCCGAACATGATCATCCGCGACGGCCGTGTGTTCATGCTGTATTCGGGCTCGACGGTGGGAGACACCTACACGACCGGGCTGGCGACCGCGGCGTCCGGAAGCGATCTCACCGATCCCGCGGCGTGGACGCGGCTCAACGCCCCCATCCAGAAGTCCGGCCCCTACAACGGCGAGTACCAACTGGGCACCGGTCACGGGATGTGGTCCGTGGACGAGGACGGCAACGACCTCTATGTCTTCCACGCCCGCACCGATCACCTGGGGCTGACGGGCCGCGACACGTTCGTCCGCCGCGTCCACTGGACCGCGGATGGCCTGCCCCGCCTGGACATGGAGACCGAGGAGGAGCTGGCACCCCGCTTCCGCGAGGTCGCCGCGCGCGTGGTAGTCGGGGATGGTGACGTATGACCGAGGAACCCTACGGCTACTTGATGGTCCACTTCGTCGAGGACCCCCACGGGTATCGCGAGAAGGTGCATTTCTCTCTATCGCGCGGCGACGACCCCACCGCGTGGGACCGGCTGAACGGCGGCGAGCCCATCCTCGCCTCGCACCTGGGCACTACCGGCGTGCGCGATCCCTATCTGTTGCGTCGCCCCGACACCGGCCGGTACTACCTGATCGCGACGGACCTCAGGGTGTTCGGCGCCGACGACGCCGGCTGGCAGGCCTGGGCCACGGACTACTCCACCAAAATGAACGTGTGGGAGTCCGACGACCTCATCCACTGGGGTCCGCAGCGCCAGATCGACGTCGCGTGCGGCCCCGACGGCGCGCCCGATCCCGGCACCCCGCACATGGGCATGATGTGGGCTCCCGAGGCCCTATGGGTCGACGACTACGACGCCGATGGAGGGGCGTTCGTCGTCTACTGGGCGTCTTCGGGCGAGGACGGCCGGCAACGCATTCTGTGGGGCGCGACCAGGGACTTCACGCAGGCAGGCTGGGTGACGGGCGGCGTGCTCATCGACGCACCGGGCGACGTCATCGACACCACGATGATCCGCGAGGGCGGGCGCACTTACCGTGTGACCAAAGACAACGGCACCGCCCGCGGCCTCTTCATGGAGTACACGGACGACGCGCGCTGGTGGCTGCCGGAGGCGACCTGGACGCAGACCCAGACGCACATTGGTGCCGCGTACTCCGGGGGAGACCCGGGACTCGTCGAGGGCCCCGCGATGTTCCGCGTGCGCGGCGAGGACCGCTGGCACCTGCTGGTCGACGTCATCCCCGACGTGGGCTACCGACCCATGATCGCGACCGACCTGGACGCGGACGAGCCGTGGGAGTACGTCGAGGACGGCGCCTTCGACCTCGCGCCGGCGACCAAGCACGGTGGCGTCATCTCGCTCACACGAGAGGTCTACCAGGCACTACGGGCGGCCGATGCTGCGGCACCCGTCGTACCTCACCTCGCCGATGCCGTGGTTCCGACGGGCGCGGACAGATCCAAGGTGCTCGCGGCGCTTCCCGCGACCGTGGAGGCGACGCTGCACGGGGGCGGCACGGCGGAGTTTGCGGTCGACTGGGACCTCGATGCGGTCCGCACGGGCGTCGCTGGTCCTGTTGAGGTCGTGGGCGTGCTGCGCGGAACCCTGGGCGCGAACGCGAACGACTGGATCGCGGCCGACGGCTCGCGGGACTGGGACGCGGCGGGTAAATCGTCGCTCTCGGCGACGGCGCTCACGGTGACCGCCACGGTGGCCGTCGAGTAGCGCTCAGTCCCAGGCGCGGCGGCGTCGGGGAGTGAGTCGCACTCCCGGCAGCGGGGGAGCGGGGATCCGCACGTCGCCGTGGCCGGCAACCTCTCCGAACCGCTCCGAGCGCGCCTCCCAGTCGTCGCGTGCCGTGGCGATGTCCTCGTGGGTGCGGCCGATGAAGTTCCACCACATCACGATGTCCTCGGCGAAGGGCTCGCCTCCCAGGACGAAGAGCGTCGCGTCGGTGGCGGCGCTTACCCGCACGCGTTCGCGGCGGTCGCCTAGGTAGATCAACCCTCGTTCGGGCATGGTGATCTCGCCGGACTCGACGGTGACGTCGCCATCGACGTGAACGAGGCCGTGCTCCCAGGCGGGATCGAGCGGCAGGTCGACAACGGATCCAGCGGTCAGGGACACCTGCGCCCCCACCAGCGGCGTGTGGGTCGTGGCCGGTGACCGCGTACCCGCGAAGGCGCCCATGACCACGGTGACCACGGCATCGGCGCCGTGCAGGGAGGGCAGGGTGAGGCGCGGAAGGAAGGTGTGGGTTTCGAAGTCCGCGTCGCCAGCGCGCGAGCGCTCGGGTAGAGCGATCCAGAGCTGAAGCGCGTCGAGCAGGTCGTCTTCGGCGCCCAGCGAGTACTCCGAATGCGCCACGCCGTCTCCCGCGGTCATGAGGTTGAGTTGGCCCACGTCGAGCACGGTGTCCGAGCCCAGGGTGTCGCGGTGGCGGATGCGGCCGGTCAGCGGCCAGGTGACGGTCTGGAGGCCCGTGTGGGGGTGGGGGTCGACGGTCATTGTCACGCGCTGGGGACCAAAACGGTCCACGAAGCACCAGGCGCCGATGGTGGGCAGGTCGCGCGAGGGCAGGACGCGCTGGACGCTCATGGCGCGCAGGCCACCCAGCGGCACCTCGCGTGCCTCGAGCGGTATCAGGCGCGGCCCGGGGCGGGTCATGACCGTTCGGGCCAGAGCACCGTCAGGTCGTCGACCTCGGTGCGAGTGAGGTAGCGGGCGATGTAGGGGCACAGGGGGATTACGGCGAGGCCTCGCCTCGCGACGTCGGTGAGGGCCTCGCCTGCGAGCGTGCGCGCGGTCGCGGTGCCCTGATAGCGCTCCAAGACCTCGGTGTGTGTCATGGCGAGCGTGCCGTCGCCCTCGATGTAGTCGATGAAGCCGGCGGGCTCGCCATCAACGTTCACCGTGTAGCGGTGGGCGGCATCGTCCCTGGAAACCTGGATGTTCTGCGACTCGGTCATGGTGTCCTCTCGTGCGGGGTCGATGCCGCCCAGCCTAACGACGGGTCATCCGAAGTCGAGCAGGTCGCCCAACCAGGATTCCTTCTTCTTGCGCTTGCCGTAGTACTGGCCGTCTCCGCGATACGAGTCGTCGTAGCGGCGCGAGCGGTCGTCGGCCACGCGGCGCTGCTGCTGTGCCGGGGCCTCGTGCGACGCGGAGCGCTCGATGATCTTGTCGAGTTCGCCGCGGTCCAGCCACACGCCGCGGCACTGCGGGCAGTAGTCGATCTCGACGCCCTGGCGGTCGCTCATCATGAGCGTGGCGTCGTCAACGGGGCACTTCATGGTCGGTCTCCTCGGGGTAGGGGATCGTGGTGCCGTGGCGCCAGCGGCGCCACGGCGTGCCCAGCCAACGCGCGAGGCGGGCCGGGTGCTCCCGGCCCGCCACGGCATCGGCCATCCGTCGTTTACGTGGGACGATGCGATCCTCCGGTGGCCAGGCGCATCAGATCCGTGTCGAAGTTGACACCCACCTCGGTGCCGCCGGCGGAGCCGTACTCGTGCTGGTACGAGCCCCACGAGTCCTCGCGCACCGAGCGTGCAAAGCCGGACTCCATGAGCAGCACCAGCTCCTTGGCCGCGCGGTCGATGCGCTGCGTCAGCGCGGTCGAGGAGAAGTCCTCTGGCGCGGCAAACAGCCCCGTGGGGACGGGCAGGGTGCGCAGGTAGGCGAACAGCGAGCGCATCTCCTCGTCCACCACGAGCGCGTGCCGGGACGTGCCGGCGGTCGCGGCGAGGATGACGGGCTTGCCGATGAGCAGGTCGTTGTCGAGCACCTGGAAGAACCCGGTGAACGCCGCGGAGGCGCCGGCCTTGTACACGGGGGCGGCCGCGATGATGCCGTCCGCGGCCACGAGAGTGTCGATCGCGGCGCGGAACTTGGGACCCATGAACTGGCTGGACAGGGCCTGCGGGAGCTCCGGCAGCAGCTCTCGGACCTGGATGACACTCAGCTGGACGTCGCGGCCGTGCTCGCGGGCCAGCGCGATGGCGCGCTGTGCGGTGCGGTCGGCCAAGAGGTGCGTGGACGAGGGGTCCGAGGCGCCAGCGGAGACGACGACAAGGCGGAACGGGTCGTGAGTCATGACGGCTCCTGTGATGTTGGTGCGGTGGCAAGTTTCAGTGAGAGGGCCTCGAGGAGGCGCATCTCGTCGTCGGTGAGGGCCGTGGTGATGGACTCGGCGACGGCGGCGCCGTGCGCGCGGCCCACCGTGCGCTGGAGGGCGCGGCCCTCGTCGGTGAGCGAGAGCTGGTGCGCGCGGGCGTCGTCCGGATTGGTGCAGCGGAACACGAGGCCCCGCTGCACCAGGCGGTCCACCAGGCGGCTGAGGGCCGGCTGGCTGAGCAGCACGCCCTCGCCCAGGTCACGCAGGCGCAGCGGGTGGTCCGCCTTCGCGAGGGTGTAGAGCACGTCGTACTCCCGCATCGACAGCCCCTCCCACACGTCCTGCTCCGCGAAGCGGCGCATGAGGACGGCGTGGGCTCGAAGGGCCGCCTCCCAGGACTCGTTGGCGAGCCTGGTGCGCGTACGGGTGGCCGATGCCGTGGCCGGGCTGGCGGTCATGGTCGCCTCACAGGGTGGGGTAGACGGCTTCGGCGCCCTCGGAGTCCTGGTACGGACTGGCTCCGGTGACGTTGTCGCCGCGGTTGGCGTTGGGGCGCGGCTGGCGCGGCTCGGCGTCGCCGTACTTGGCCTTGACGAGGTCGGTGTGGCTGGGCGGGTTGGCCGCCACCTCGGGGTCGCGCTTGGACTCGAGCTCCTTGCGCAGGACCGGGACCACCTCGCCGCCCAGCAGGTCCAGCTGCTCGAGTACCATGTCGGTGGGAAGGCCTGCGTGGTCGATGAGGAACAGCTGGCGCTGGTAGTCGCCCACGTACTCGCGGAAGCCCATGATCTTGTCGATGACCTCCTGGACCGAGCCGACCGCGAGCGGGGTCATGGTCGAGAAGTCTTCGAGCGTGGGGCCGTGGCCGTACACGGGGGCGTTGTCGAAGTAGGGGCGGAAGCGGTCGCGGGCCTCCTGGCTGGTCTTGCCGATGAAGGTCTGACCGCCCAGGCCCACGATCGCCTGCTTGGCGGTGCCGTGGCCGTAGTGCTCAAAGCGCTGACGGTAGAACTGCACCATCCGCTTGGTGTGCTCCTTGGGCCAGAAGATGTGGTTCGCGAAGAAGCCGTTGCCGTAGTAGGCGGCCTGCTCGGCGATCTCCGGGGTGCGGATCGAGCCGTGCCACACAAAGGGCGGCACGTCGTCCAGCGGGCGCGGGGTGGAGGTGAAGCCCTGCAGGGGAGTGCGGAACGAGCCCTCCCAGTCCACGACGTCCTCGCGCCACAGGCGGTGCAGCAGGTTGTAGTTCTCGAGCGCGAGCGGCAGGCCTTGGCGGATGTCCTGGCCGAACCACGGGTAGACGGGGCCGGTGTTGCCGCGCCCCAGCATGAGGTCCATGCGCCCGCCCGAGAGGTGCTGAAGCATCGCGTACTCCTCGGCGATGCGGACGGGGTCGTTGGTGGTGATGAGCGTGGTGCTCGTCGTCACCGTGAGGCGCTCGGTCTGCGCGGCGATGCTCGCCAGGAGGGTCGTCGGTGAGGAGGAGAAGAACGGCGGGTTGTGGTGCTCGCCGACGGCGACGACGTCGAGGCCCACCTCCTCGGTCTTCTTGGCGATGCGGACCAGGTCGCGGATGCGCTCGGCCTCGGAGGGCGTGTAGTCGTTGACGGGGTCGCGGGTGATGTCCGAGACGGACATGATGCCGAACTGCATGATGTGCTCCTGGGGTGTGAGGGCTAGGACCTGAGGCCCAATATATGCGTTTGCATGTAATAACGCGAGGGGCCGTGGAGGATTCCCCGTGATCGGCCGGCCGGCGCACGCACGGGCGTAGCCTGACGAGGTGATCCTCACTAAGCACGCGCACGCGACCATCGAGATCGACGATGAAACTGGCCACCTGCTGGTTGACCCAGGCAGCTACACACCGAACGCGGCCGAGCTGTTGGCTCGCACGGATGCGGTGCTCATGACCCACGGTCACCCTGACCACGTCGACGTCGCCGCTGTGGGCGAGGCGCTCGCGGCCAACCCGAACCTACGCGTGTGGGGGCCGCGCGAGGCCGTGGCGGTATGGCTGGGGGACTTCGAGGATCGCGTCCATGTCGCCGAGGCGGGCCAAAACATCGACGCGGGTGGTATCTCGGTCGAGGTGTTTCCCGCCCCTCACGCGTCGATTCACCCCGAGATTCCGCTGCCGGAGCACGTCGCCTTCATGATCGGCGGGCGCGTGTTCCACCCCGGTGACTCGTACACCGTGCCGGCGGTCGAGGTCGACATGCTGCTCGTCGGGGTGTCTGGTCCGTGGGCGATTCTGGCCCATGCTGTCGAGCAGCTGCGGGCCATCCAGCCGCGCCGTGCCGTGATGATCCACGACATGATGCTGTCCGAGGTCGGACTCTCCGCGACCGACCGGTGGCTGAGTTCTGGGATGCTGTCGCCGGTCGACGTCGAACGCCTGCGCGCGGGGGAGTCGACCGAGGTCTGACGCGGCCTACGCCGCCCGTGCGAAGCGGCGCTCGATGCCCGCCAGGGCGCGCTCGCGCTGCTCGAGGGTGCGGCCCGCGGGGTCGGACTCGTTGATCCATTTCAGGTTCTTGACGCCCATCTTGCGGAACGCGCCGCGGAACATCATCTTGGTGAGCGGGCTGCCGAAGACGGTGCGGTAGATCCATTGCGGCGTGCTCATGACGGTCAGCGCGGTCACGCCTTGAAGCTGCTCGAAGTGGTTGACGAACGGGCGACCCTTCTTGACCTCGCTGTACACGATGCCCTTGGTGAGCACCCGGTCGAGGAAGCCCTTGGTCAGGGCTGGCATCGACTCCCACGAGATGGGGAACGCGAACACGATGGAGTCGGCCGCGAGGACACGGCGCTGATAGTCGGCCACCTGGGGGTCGACGACTCGCTGCGTGCGCCACGCGGTGAGATCCTCTGCGCTCATGACGGGGTTGAAGCCGTCCGCGTGAAGGTCGATGGGGTCGACCCTGTGGCCGGACTGGCCAAGCTCGCGCTCGGCTGCGGCCGCCATCGCCGCGGTGAAGCTGCGCTGGTGCGGAACATTCTCGGAAGCGGTGCGGATGTGCGGGTGATCGAAGACGATGAGGGTATTCATGACGGCCTCCTGGGCTAAAGGTTTGATACTCAACTATCTCATCAGAATGGTTGAGTGTCAAACGGTTGTCTGGTAGACCAGTGTCATGGCACATGAACTGACGGGACCCGAGGCGCTGTGGTTCGCGCTACGCAAGGCCGCGACGATGATGGAGCGCCACGCGGAGGCGATCGTGTCGCGGGAGACGGGGGTGTCGCTTGGGCTCTACATGGTGCTCAGCGTCCTCCATGCGCGCGACGCGGCCGTCAGTCAGCAGGCGATCGCGGACCGCCTGGGTCTCACCAAGGGCACGGTCAGCCGCCTCCTCGACGGGGCCCGCTCCGCCGGGCTCGCCGTCACGGCGCCGTCGCCGTCGTCTCGCCGCGAGCGGGTCGTGACACTCACCGAGGCGGGCCGTGCCGTGGTCGATGCGGGTGACGCGGCGCTGTTGCATTCGGAGATCGCGGCGTTCGCACAGCGCGAGCCCGAGCGTGCCGAGTCCATGGTTGAGGGGCTCTACGCGATGGTCGCCGCAGTACAGGAGGCAACGGCCGGCCGGTCGGGGCCGCGCTGACCCGGCTCAGCCCAGCGTCGCCTGAGCCGCCGCTGCGAGTTCGATGCCGTACGCGCGCCCGTGCCCGGCCGCGTGGACGGCGAGCGGGTGGAGCTGATGCATCGGCACCCGATCTTGCCAGCCGTCGCGTAGTGGCGCCGCGTCCTGGTAGCCGCGGATGACCGCGTCGAGGTGTGGCAGCCCAAAAAGTTGAAGCATCGCGAGGTCGGTCTCCGCATGACCCCCGTGCGCGGCAGGGTCGATCAGGATCGCTCCGTCGGCATCGGCGAGAACGTTTCCCGCCCACAGGTCGCCATGAATGCGTGCCGGGGGAGCGGCGTCGTCGAACCGGGCTGCGGCGATCAGATCACAGGCACGGCGCACGAGGTCGGCCTCGTCGCGCATCAGGTGCCCGGCGGCGACGGCGGGCGCGAGGAAGGGTTCCACGCGGCCGCGCGCGTACATCTCGCCCCACGACGCCGACTCGATCCGCGGCATCTCGCGGCTGCCGATGTACAGCGGGCCGTCGTACGCAACGGGCCCCGCGCCAAACGCCGCGGCCCCAGCAGCATGCGTCGTGGCGAGGTTGCGGCCCAGGGTGCGTGCGGCATCGGCCGTCAGCATTGTCCTGTTCACACGGGCCAGCCTGATCTCGTCGGGGGAGGCGTCGACCACCTCGACCACCCGCGCGCCGCCCGCGGCCGCGAGCCACCTGAGTCCCGCCGCCTCGGCCTCGAAAAACCCCGCCGGGGCATCCTCCCGGCGCTTGACGAACGTGTCCATCGTCCCAGCCTCGCATGGGGCCCGCGCCGTGGACCTACCTGCGGGCGCCCGGTGGACCGAAATTGCCACGGGCGAGGTGCACGAGGGCGGCACGATGGCGCCTGCCGCGGCGCCGCTAGACGTGATTCCCGTGTTCGCTCGTGATGGGCGCGCGCACGGGGTGACGCTGCCTTCCTGAGCACTCGAGGGGCTGGCCAGTAGGCCCGAAAGATCTCCGTTCGACAGCGCGTTCGACACGAAAGATCACGAAATGGTTACGGTCGCCCCTCGCCGTTTGAGTTGAGCGTTCACATGCCCTTAGTGTCGAACCGGTACGACTCGAACCGGTTCGACAGTGATGTCGCAGAGGAGGGTGACGAAGTGGTCACGATTGGAGATGTCGCGAAGGCGGCAGGGGTGTCACGCAGCACTGCGTCATACGCACTGACCGGCAAGCGCTCCATTTCTCCCGCGGTCAAGCAGCGCGTCATCGATGCTGTCCAGGAGCTGGGGTACGTGCCCAACGCGGGCGCCCGTGCCTTGTCGACGTCGCAAACCAAGGTGATTGCGCTCTTGGCCCGGTTCCTCGACGACGAGTTCGCCCCCGCCATGCTGCAATACATCCTCGGCGTGACGAATGGAGCCCGTGAGCTGGGCTACGACACGCTGCTGGTGTCGGAAGAAGACGGCGTCCACGCGTTGCAGCGCCTGTCGTCGTCGCGCCAGGTCGACGGTTTCGTGCTGCTCAACGTCTCGGAGGAAGACGAGCGCCTCGCAGTCCTCGGCAAGGCGCCGCAGCCCGGCGCGATGGTGGGACTCCCTGGCGATCCCGACGGCTTCGACGTCTTCGACCTCGACTTCGTGGCATCGGGACGACTGATGGTCGACACGCTCCACGAGCTGGGTCACCGGGAGCTGATCCTGGTATCGCAACCCGAGGACGTCGTGGAGCGAGGCGGTGCCTATGTGTGGCGCCTGGCGAATGCGGCTCGAGAACGCGCCGCGGAACTCGGTGTCACGCTGCACTCGTCCTTTGGGGCATCCCAGCAGCCCGGCATCGGCGACGATCTGAAGCGTCTGCTCGACGCACACCCGAGCGCCACAGGACTGCTGCTGAACAACGAGGCCGCCGCGGCAGCGCTCCCATCGGTCCTGTTGGCACGGGGCATCAGCGTCCCCGTCGATCTTTCCGTGGTGGGGCGTTACTCCGACGACTTCGCCAAGACCTTCTCACTTCCGTTCTCGGCGATCGACAGTGCCGCGGACGAATTGGGACGCCGAGCCGTGCGCCAGCTCGTGGCCCGCATCGAGGGTGGGGACGAGGCCCCCGCTCCTCACACTGTCGAACTGATCCCGCCCGTCATTCACGACCGCGGCTCCATCGCCGCACCCACCAAGGCCCCTCGGGGCTAACCATTCGTGCCGCACCCGCGGCGCGTGTTCAAGGAGGAACACCATGCACATCAAGCACCTACGCACGACCACGGCCTTCGCCGTCGCCGCAGTTGCGGTCGGCGCGCTCGCGGGCTGCTCGTCTGACGAGGACCCGGAGGCCACCGGCAGCAGCTCGGGTGAGACCTCGTCCGAGGCCCCTGGCGGCACCTACACCTGGTGGGACCCGTACCCCCAGCACGAGGCCGGCTCCGACTGGGAGGGGCGCGTCCAGGCCTGTGGTGAGGAAGCCGGGGTGACGCTCGAGCGCACCGCTTACGACACGACGGCCCTCACCAACCAGCTACTGCTGTCCGCCCAGGAAGGCACGTCACCCGACGTCGTGCTGCTCGACAACCCCGCCGTCTCGACCCTCGCCGACACCGGCGCGATCGTGTCGATGGACGAGCTGGGCTTCGACACCAGCTCGATCGACGAGAACCTCCTCGCCGCCGGAGTGGTGGACGGCACCGCCTACGGCATCCCTATCGGCGCCAACACCCTCGCGCTGTACTACAACGCCGAGATCCTCGAGGAGGCGGGCGTGGACCCGGCCTCCGTCACCGACTGGGACTCGCTCAACGCGGCGCTCGAGGCGATCGACGCTGCCGGACACAACGCGATCACCTTCGCCGGCATCAACACCGAAGAGGGCTCGTTCCAGTTCCTGCCCTGGTTCTGGGGCGCAGGCGCCGACCTGACCGAGCTCAACTCGCCCCAGGCCGTCGAAGCTCTCGACCTGTGGGTCAACTGGGTCGACTCCGGCCTTGCCCCTCAGACCGTGATTTCGAACTCGCAGAACACCACCTGGGAGGAGTTCCTCACCGGTGACTTCGGCTTCGTCGAGAACGGCACCTGGCAGGTGAACTCGGCCGCCGAGGCTGAGTTCGAGACCGGCTACATCACCCTGCCCGCGAAGAACGGCGGCGCCGCCCCGGCTCCGACCGGCGGCGAGTTCGTGATGGCACCCGTGCAGGATGACACCGCTCGCTACGCGGTGACCACCCAGATCATCGAGTGCATGACGACCCCTGAGGGCTTCGTCGAGACGGCCGACACGTTCGCGTACTACATCCCGCCGACGGCCGAGGGCCAGGACCAGTTCATCGAGGCGCACCCCGAGCTCGAGGTGTGGGTCGACGCCGTGCGCGCCGCGAAGGGCCGCACCTCGGACAACCTGGGTACCGACTACCCGATCATCTCGGAGCAGCTGTGGACCGCGGTGAACGCCGCGATGTCCGGTGCCCAGAGCTCGCAGGAGGCACTGGACGCCGCGCAGGAGGCCGCACAGTCCGAGCTCGGCTAGGTCCGCTGAGGACTCACGCCACACACCGGTGCGGGGTGGGGGCACACCCCACCCCGCACCGTCTCTCAGTTGGGAAGGACCATGACAACAACGCAGGACACGAGCGTCGCTAACGGCGCCGAGCGGCAACCGCGTCGCCGCGCCGCATGGCGCGGCTCCGCGAAGGGTTCGCCTTTCATCGCGGTGGGATTTGTCGCACCGCTGATCGCCTACCTCATCGCTTTCTACGCTTACCCGCTGTACCGCAGCATCGACCTGTCGGTGCACGACTACAACATCCGCGCCTTCGTCCAGGGCAACGCCGAGTTCGTGGGACTCGAGAATTACGTGGACGTGGTGACGTCGGATCTGTTCCCGACAGCGTTGTGGAACACCTTCGTGTTCGTGTTCCTCTCCTTGGTCTTTCAGTACACGATCGGCCTGGGCCTGGCCGTGTTCTTCCGCAACAAATTCCGCCTGTCGGGAGTCCTGCGAGCACTCTTCCTCGTGCCGTGGCTCCTGCCACTGATCGTCTCTGGCTCCGTCTGGGCGTGGATGCTCAACGGCGACTACGGCATCATCAACTCATTCCTCGCGGTGTTCGGCGTGGACCAGATCAACTGGCTCACCGACCCTGACACCGCGATGACCGCCGTCGTGATCGCCAACATCTGGCTGGGCATTCCGTTCAACCTGGTCATCCTCTACTCGGGCCTGCAGAACATCCCCGAGGACGTGTACGAGGCCTCGTCGCTCGATGGCGCGGGCCCCTGGAAGACCTTCACCCGCATCACATTTCCGCTGCTGCGTCCCGTCTCCGCGATCACCTTGCTGCTGGGCCTGGTGTACACGCTGAAGGTCGTCGACATCATCTGGGTCATGACGACTGGCGGCCCCGCCAACGCGACGACGACCCTGGCGATCTGGTCCTACCGCGAGGCCTTCGGCACCGGTCAGCCGGACTTCTCGCCCGCGGCCGCGATCGGAAACCTGCTGATCATCATCGCCCTCATCTTTGGGTTCTTCTACCTGCGCATGCAGAAGAGGATGGAGGACCACTAATGCACACCAAGCACAAGCGTCGGACGTGGTGGCAGACCGTCCTCGGGCTGGTCTTCACCGTCCTCATGCTGTTCCCCGTCTACTGGATGTTCAACGTCTCGCTCACGCAGACGCAGGACCTCCGCCAGTCCCCGCCGTCGCTGCTTCCCCTCAACCCCACGTTCGAGGGCTACGAGGCGGTCTTCCAGCAGCAACTCCCGGCCCTGGGTACCTCGCTGCTCCTCGGTCTCGGAACGGTTGTTCTCACCATCGTGATCGCCGCGCCCGCCGCCTACGGCCTGGCCATCCTGCGTATGCGCGGTGGTCGCCCGTTGAACTTCATCCTGCTCGTGGCGCAGATGATCCCCGCGGTCGTGATGTCCATGGGCTTCTACGCCATCTACGTGCGCCTGGATCTGCTCAATAGCATCTGGGGTCTGATCCTCGCGGACTCGACTATCGCGGTCCCCTTCGGTGTCTTGCTGTTCTCGGCCTTCATGAGTGGCCTGCCCAAGGAGCTCATGCAGGCGGCGCGCATCGATGGCGCGGGCGCTTGGCGCACGTTCCGGTCGATTGTGATGCCGCTCAGCCGGAACTCCGCGCTTACCGTCGCGCTGTTCGCGTTCCTGTGGGCCTGGTCCGACTTCATCTTCGCGTCGACCCTGGCACGCAACGGCGACATGATCCCCATCACGCTGTCCATCTACAACTACATCGGCAACAACACCACGCAGTGGAACGCGATCATGGCCACCGCCGTCGTCGCCTCGATCCCCGCAGCATTCCTGCTGGTCTTTGCGCAGAAGTACGTCGCCGCGGGAGTCACCGCCGGCGCGGTGAAGGACTGATCCATGACGACTGCCGACAACACCGCCACCGCGACTGGCGCCAGTCCCGTCGTGCCCACTCGCGGACCGCGCCGCGGCGCGTCCGTCGGTGAGGTCCGCTGGGACGCGACCAGTTTCTGGGGAACCCGCATCCGCACCAATGCCGAGAACACCTTCGACCACTGTGTGGCGTGGATGGAGCGCCTGGGGTGGCTCGAGAACTTCGACCGCGTCGCTAGCGGCGAGGAGACCGTCGACCGCCCAGGTTGGCAGTTCTCGGACTCTGAGGTGTACAAGCTCCTCGAGGGCCTCGCGTGGGAGATGGCGCGCGAGCCCAACGATGCGCTGACGGGGATCTACGACGGACTCGTCGCTCGCGTCGCCGCGGCCCAAGACGAGGACGGCTACCTGGGCACGGCGTTCGGCCACCCCGGGTTGCCGCAGCGCTACAGCGACATGTCCATGGGCCACGAGCTTTACAACATGGGTCACCTGATCCAGGCCGGCGTGGCGCGGCTGCGCACCTACGGCGAGGACACGCTCACACGCGTCGCCACGAGAGCCGCCGACCACATCTGCCGAGAGTTTGGCCAGGACGGTCGTCAAACCCTGTGCGGACATCCCGAGATCGAGGTCGCGCTCGCGGAGTTCGCGCGCGCCACCGGCGACGACCGGTACCTCGAGCAGGCGAGACTGTTCGTCGACCGCCGCGGTCGCGGGACCCTCCCCGTCCGGGTCCTGCTCGCCGCCGACTACTTCCAAGACGACGTCCCGGTGCGCGACGCCGAGGCGCTGCGTGGTCACGCCGTGCGCGCCCTGTACCTTTCCGCGGGTGCCGTCGACGTGGCGGTGGAGACTGAGGACGCGGAGCTCCTCGACGTCCTGCAGCAGCAGTGGGTGCGTACCGTCGAACGCCGCACCTACATCACTGGCGGCATGGGATCGCGTCACCAGGACGAGGGGTTCGGCGAGGACTGGGAGCTTCCGCCGGATCGCGCGTACTGCGAGACGTGCGCCGGCGTCGCCTCGA
This sequence comes from Demequina sp. NBRC 110051, assembly GCF_002090055.1. GTDB lineage: Bacteria > Actinomycetota > Actinomycetes > Actinomycetales > Demequinaceae > Demequina. Next base: position 139,819 of record NZ_BBRH01000014.1, on the reverse strand, counting down.
TCATGTTCGCGTGGCGTCTGTACCTGGCGACCGGTCAGGCCCGCCACATCGACCTCATCGAACGCACGCTCTTCAACGTCATCGCCACGGCGCAGGCTCCCGATGGCCGTGCCTTCTTCTACGCCAACCCGCTCCAATTGCGTACGGCGCCGGAGGCGGCGGTGCGCGAGGAGGTCAACATGAGGGCCGAGGGCGGCACGCGCGCACCGTGGTTCGACGTCTCCTGCTGCCCCACCAATATGGCGCGCACGCTTGCCTCGATCGAAACGTACGCCGCCGCCGTGAAGCACGACGTGGCATCGGTCCTGCTCTATGGGGCTGGCGACATCCGCGTGGAGATCGCGGGCGCCACGCTCGCTCTGCGCGTCGATACCGCTTACCCACGCGAGGGCGAGGTAACGCTGACCGTCACCGAGGCTCCTGACACACAGATCGCCGTGCGACTCCGCGTCCCGCAGTGGGCAGAGGGAGCGACGGGCACCACTCCCGACGGCGTCACACAGAGCGTCGCGGGGGGCTGGTGGGACGTCCGTCGCGTGTTCACGCCCGGGGACACCATCGTCTTGTCGATCCCCGTGGAGCCGCGCTTCAGCTGGCCCGACCCGCGCATCGATGCCGTCCGTGGGACGGTTGCGGTGGAGCGTGGTCCCTTCGTGCTGTGCCTCGAGCAGACCGACCTGCCCGCCCAGATTGCGCTCGAGAACGTCAGCATCGATCCCGCCGCCCCGCCGCGCGCGTCTGACGACGGCGCCGTCGTTCGCGGTGCCGCCATTTCCCGCCCGCACGTGCCCACCGGGCGCGTGCCTTACGACGGTGCCCTTCAAGCATCGGCCTCTCACGAGGCCGGTCAGGACATTCAGCTGGTGCCGTATCACCGGTGGTCCGAGCGCGAGCCAGGAACCATGCGTGTGTTCCTGCCCGTCGCATTGCCCACCGCCTGACACCCGTCCACCTTCGACAGCATCACCCCGGCGCCACGGACGCCGGGCACTACGGCCGCGGGCCCCGCCGCGGCCGTCGACAGCACATGAGCGAGACAGAGAGGTCTACTCCATGCGAGATGCAATGACGCATCGACCGGCAAGCCGGCGTGCGATCGCGAGCGTCGCCGCGGTGGGGATCACCGCGGCAGGGATCACCCTGACGGCACCGATCCCGGCTACAGCGGTCGAGATTCCCGAGCCCATCGTCGAATACACGATGGATGGCATCGACGGCACCACCGTGCCCGACTCCCACGACACCGCCCTCGACGGCGTTATCGCCGGCACCGGCGCCGAGGCGCTGGCGGGCGGCTACCTTCGACTGCCGGGAGGAGCCGCAGGCAGCGGCGCCGGCGTGGTCGAGATCCCCAACAGCGTTCTTGACGGCGCGGGCTCCGTGACGGTGACGAGTCGCATCCTGTGGGAGGCCGGAACCGACTGGGACCCCGTGTTTTCCCTCGGCGGCAATGACCAGGCATGGATGATTCTGAATGCGCGTACGGGTGCGGACTTCGGTGCGTTCATGCGCGCCGGCATCGGCCTCACCGGTCCTGGCACCGAGGCGCAGACCACCGGATCTGAGGCGGTACCCGTCGACACGTGGGTGACCGTCGCGACGGTGCTCGACACCGCGGCGGGCACCGTTACCACCTATCTTGATGGCGAGGCCGTGGGGTCCGTCGTGACAGACGTGACGGCAGCGGACCTCTTCGACGCCGACGGCGTGGGCGGACGCATTGGAGGCTCCCCGCTCGGCTTTGACCGCTTCTTTGGCGGGGTCATCGACGACTTCCAGGTTTACGACACGGCGCTCACCGCCGAACAGATCGCGACCATCACTCCCGCGGCGCTACCCGCCGCCGAGCTGCACTACACGATGGACGATGTCGACGGCACGACGGTGGCCGATGCCTCGGGCAACGGCCACGACGGCGCCCTGCTGGGCAGCGGCGCCACCGCGCGTGACGGTGTCGGCGATGGCGCCGCGCTTGACCTCTCCGGAGCCGGCGACTCGGTGACGTTCCCCGCGTCCGCGGTCGCCGGTACCACCAACGTCACCGTGTCGGCGCGGGTGCGCTGGGACGGCACCCACGACTGGGGCTGGCTGTACGGGCTCGGCGCGACGGGCGACGCCTTCGCCGCGGTGATTCCCAGCACAGGACCGGAGGTCTCTCCGCAGGGGGTGCTCCGCACCGACGTGGGCCTCGGCAGCGACGTGACCGCCGCGGGATATGCGTACGCGGACGCTCCGCTAGCCACTGAGGAGTGGTCCACCGTGACCCTCACTCTCGACGACGACGCCGATGAATTGCGCACCTACATCGACGGCACCCTCGCGACGACGTTCGAGACCACCGTGACCGTCGCGGACCTCGTCGACGCAGACGACCCCATCGGTGGCCGCCTGGGCGGCTCCGCCTTCGCGTGGGACCCCACGTTCGACGGCCTCATCGACGACTTCCAGATCTTCCGCAGCGCCCTGAGCGCCGATCAGGTGAAGACCCTCGCGTGGACCGGCGACCTCGCCGACCCGTCCGACGGCGGCGACGGCGACATCCCGGAGCCCGTCCCCGGCGAGCCCTTCGTCCACTACACGATGGACGGCATCGACGGTGCCAACATCATTGATGCCACCGGCAACGGACTCGACGGGACCCTCGTGGGTACCGGCTACGCGAGCGTCGACGGCGAGGCGACGGCATCGGCCCTCGAGCTGAGCGGCGCGCACGTCACCATACCGGGAGCCGCGCTCACCGGCGCGGACTCCATCACCGCATCGGCCACCATCAAGTGGGCCGGCGGGGGAGCGTGGCAGCGCGTCTTCGACCTCGGGTCGAGCACCAACCGCTACCTCTTCCTCACCCCATCCAACGGCGGTGACATCCGAACGGCCATCACGACCGCCGGCGGCGGCGGCGAGGACCAGGTCACCGGATACGGCCCCCTGAAGACCGGCGAGTGGGTCAACCTCACCGTCACGCTCGACACCGAGGCCGATCTGCTCACCGTCTACGTCAACGGTGTGGCTCTCAGTGCGACGCCGAGCACCATCGCGGCGGGAGACCTGCTCGGCTCGTCGGCGTCCATGGCCGGCTACCTGGGCAAGTCCTTCTACCCGGACCCCGCCTTCGACGGCGCCTTCGAGGACTTCGTGCTGTACCGCGAGGCGCTGACGGCCACCGAGGTCGCCGACCTCGTCGACGAGGTGCCCGTCGCGATGGGTCTCGTCGAGGACGCCATCCAGGTCTATACCAAGGTGGGCGAGGCTCCCGAGCTTCCCGCCGCGGTGCGCGCGACCTACAGCGATGGCTACGACCGTGATGTGGCGGTCGAGTGGGAGGACGTCGACCCGGCGGACTACGCTCAGTCGGGCGAGTTCACCGTCACTGGCATTGCCGCGGGGGAGACGGTTACCGCGACCGTGCTCGTCAACCGCGGGGAGGTGCGCGTGGACCTGGGCACGGACACCGGCGAGTTCATGGGCGGTGCCTCCGGTCTGCTCTATGGCCTCTATGGCGACGGCATGCCGACGAAGAATCTCATCGAGGGCATGAACATCCGTACGGTCGCGACCAAGGCGCAGGACGGGGCGCAGCACCCCGGTTCGGACGCTCTCGAGATCCTTCCGATGCTCGCCGACTCCACCGACGGCGACGTCTACCTGCGCGTCACCGACTGGTACCGCGGCTTCCCCTATCAGTGGCCGGACAGCGAGTCCCCCAACGCCACGAAGGAGGAGCGGCTCGCCAGCTACCGCGAGGTGCTGAACACCCAGCTCGACATGATCGAGGACGTTCCGGAGGAATACCGCGACAACCTCGTCATCGAGCCCTACAACGAGCCCGGCGGCAACATGTTTGGCACCGGCACCTGGAGCCTCACGGGAACGTCGTGGCTCAGTGATCCCACTGACTATTTTGCCGCGTGGGACGAGACGTACCGGACCATCAAGGCACGATTCCCGGACATGCGTGTCGCGGGTCCTGGTGCCATCGAACTGTGGCCTCAGATCGAGGGCTGGCTCGCTCACACCGTCCAGGAGGGCACCGTCCCCGACATCGTCACGTGGCACGAGCTGACTCACCCTCAGGCCATCCGTGAGTCCGTCGAGGAGTTCCGCGGCTGGGAGGCCGACGTGTTCGCCGGCACCGCGTGGGAGGGCACCGAACTTCCCCTCAACATCAACGAGTACGCGTTCAACTACCACACGTCGGTTCCCGGCCAGATGATCCAGTGGATCTCCGCGATCGAGGACTCCAAGGTGGATGCGATGATCGCGTTCTGGAACATCAACGGCAACCTGTCCGATTCCGCGGTGCAGTCCAACCGTGGCAACGGCCAGTGGTGGCTCTACCACGCCTACTCGCAGATGACGGGGCACACCGTGCAGGTGACACCCCCCAACCCCGGCGAGAACTACACGCTCCAGGGCGTGGCCACCCTCGACGAGGACATCCAGCAGGCACGCGCGATCATCGGCGGCGGCGAAGGCGCAGCTCCGGTCGACTTCGTCGACGTACCCGAGTCCTTCGGCGACTCGGTGCGAGTCTGGGTCAAGGAAATCGACTGGACCGGTCAGCTGGGCGACTCCGCTCAGCCCGCCGTGCTGGCCGAGCGCGTCCTGCCCGTCACCGACGCCACCGCTACCGTGGAGTTCGGATCCGAGTGGCTGCCCGAACTCACCGAGTCGTCGGCCTACGAGATCATCGTGACGCCGGCCGGCAACGCGACGGACGGTGCGCCGAGCGCCGCGTGGGAGGCCTCATACGAGGCCGAGGATGCGAGCTACACCGGTGAGCCGCGCTTCTTGAACGGCCCCGAGGGGTCGCCGAGCGACGTGGCGAAGTTCTACACCTCGGGCGGCTACAACATCGGCGGCCTGCGGACCGACTCCGACCTCGAGCTGACCTTCGATGTGGCGGTACCCGAGGACGGCGAGTACGACCTCTCGGTGTTCTCATCGACGCTCAACTCGTTCGCCAGCGTCGCCGATCAGGGCCCCACGAACATCTTCGTGCGGGTCGACGGCGGCGATGAGCAGGAGATTCACCTGCCGTTGGCGTACAAGTGGGTCGTATGGGATCACGCCGACACGACGGTGAACCTGTCCGCCGGTGAGCACACCATCACCTTGGCGGCGCAGAGCCTCGACGGCGCTCGCCACACCCAAGGCGACGCGCTCATCGACCGCATCGTGCTTGCCACGACAGCGGCGGCCGATGCCGTGGACACCTACGAGGGTGAGCTCGCCGAGTCGTCGGCCAGCCGCGCCTACGGCGCGGCGGGGTCGGGGTCCGGCGTGGTCACGCTGACGGACGGAGGCCAGGCGACGTTCTGGGTCTACGGCGACCACGACGGTGAGCACCAGCTCGAGGTCGCGGCCGATGCCGGGGCCAGCGGCGCGGTGGCGATCAACGGCTACGACGTGCTCGACCTGTCGCGCGCGACGCAGGCCGCCGTCCACCTCGCTGGCGGGATCAACAAGGTCGTGGTGACCGGTCCCGCCGTGGTGGATAGCCTCACCATCGGTGCTTCGCAGGGTCTGCTCGACACGGTCGAATACCAGGCGGAGGACGCGACAGTGACTGGAAGCGCGACTGTCGTCGACCTCTCCCTTGCCGAGGGCGGCCAGGCCGTCTCCGGCATCGGCGGTGATCCTGGCAATGCCAACACGCTCACGTTCGACGTCCAGGCCGACAAGGCCGGCCAGCACGCCGTGGTGGTCCGGTTCTCGAACCCGGAGCAGGCTCCGGCCTCGCATTACAACCCGAACCCGATGGTGCGGTACGCGCGCATCTCGGTCAACGGCGCCGACGAGGAGCGGTACGCGTTCGTTCCCACGTTCCACGAGAACAACTTCTGGGAACGCACCCTGGTGCTCGACCTGGATAAGGGGGTCAACACGATCGCCCTGCGCGGTGAGGAGTTGCCGAACTATGACGGCGAGTCGTACATCAGCGACACGTGGCCTGACTACGGCTGGCTGCGCGCAGACTCGGCCCCGATCGTCGACCGCATCACGGTGTCGCCGCTCGCCGCGGTGACCAGTGCGGCGGGGCCGGGATACGGCGCCGGCAACGGTCAAGGCAATGCCTACGGGTTCGGCAACGGCAACGGCCCTGGCACGGGAAATGGCCAGAGCAACGGCCATGACAAGGGCAACGGGCCGCGCCCGATGCCGTGATCTGTCGGCCGGCCCGGCGGGGGACACCATCCCCGGTCGGGCCGGCCGTCGGGGCGTGGCGTGGACGGCGCGCCAGCCTCACCATCACACACGCGGGGCGACAGTCCTCTCCTCCTTGACTCGCGTGAGTGACCGGGGTCGGGCGCGAGCGGCATGCTCGCGCCCGACCTTGGCCATCGAGGGGGAATCCGCGCGTTGTCTCACGTGCTCAGGCCGCAGCGGTCACCGCTCCGCTCGCCTTGCGCGGCGCCATGACGCCGGCGAGCAGCACCACCAGCACGCCGAAGACCGGCACCAGGGAGAGCCCCACCCGCAGCGATGTCGCGTCCGCGATCCAGCCCACGACCGGCGGCGACATCAGGAAGGCGAGGCGCAGCAGCCACGACAGGATCGTGAGGCCGGTGCCCTCGCGTAGGCCAGGGATCTCGTCTGCGGCGTGCATCGCGCCGGGAATCAGCGTCGCAACGCCAAAGCCCGCCGCGCCGAACCCGGCGATGGTGCCCCACGGCGACTGGAACGCAAGCGCGAGGCCCATGCCCACTGCCACGAGCAGGCCGCCGAAGCGCGCCACCGCACGCTGACCCCAGCGGTCGACCATGCCGTCGCCGACCATGCGGCCGATGAACTGGGAGCCCTGCATGGCGATAAACGCGAAGGCCGCGAGGCCCGCGCCGGCGAGCAGCTCGTCCTGCATGTAGGAGGCCGACCACGTCGCCGCGGCGTCCTCAGCCCAGCCGCCACCGATCGCGATGATGGTGAGTGCCAGCAGCACGCCCCAGGTGCGCAGCGGGATCTTCCGCAGCGGCGTGTGCTGCGGCACCGCGGACTCGGCCGCGGCCTCGTCGACCTCGGCCTCGGCGGCCGCGTCCTTGGGCAGGAGCATCGGATACGCGACGAGGTTGACGATGATGACAATCACGAGCGACAGGGCGAACTGCCATGGAACGGCCCAGCCCAACCCGGCGAAGAGTCCACCGATCAGGCCGCCGGCGACGGCCCCGATGGACCACAGGCCATGGAAGGCGTTGAGGATCGATCGCTTGTAGAGCTTCTGGACCTGCAGGCCGTGCGCGTTCTGCGCCACGTCGACCCATGCGTCGGTGACGCCCACCAGGAACAGCGCCGCACCGAACAGCCACACGTTGGGCGCGGCGCCCGCGGCGAGCATGGCGCCCGCCGAGGCCAGCATGGTGAGGGTCGCAACCTTGCCCGAACCGAACCGACGGATGAGGTTCGCCGCGAACAGCCCAAGCGCGAGGGCTCCGATGGACCACATCGCCATCGCGACGCCCAGCGTGCCGTACGAGATGCCCAGGTTGGCGCGGATCTCTGGCACGCGCGGGGCGAAGCCGCCCAGCACGATGCCGTTGGTGAAGAAGATCAGCGCGACGCCGACGCGTGCGCGGCGCAGGTGCGGCGCGACGGGGGCGAGCGGGGACGTTGCCACGAGGACTCCTAGCCGGTGATCGTGAAGGGAGCCGCGAGCAGGTCAGTCAGTCGCGACGTCGGGCCCACCAGCAGGGTGAACTCTCCTGGCTCGACCACGCGCTCACCGGCGGCATTCACGATAGAGCACGCGATCGCGGCGACTTCGAGTGACACGGAGGCGGATTCGCCAGGCGCGAGGGCCACGTGTGCCGCCGCCTTCAGCTCGCGGTCCGCCCAGGTCGCCGACGTCACGTTGTCGCGCACGTACCCCTGGAGGGTCTCGAGGACGGGCCTGTCGCCGGTGTTGGTGACGGTGACCGAGGCGTGCACCACGCCATCGGCGGCCACAGAGGCCTCCGCGACCGTCAGGTCGGCGTACTCGACGCTCGAATACGACAGCCCGTCGCCGAATACCCACTGCGGCTCCTGCGTCAGGTCCGCATAGCGGTAGCCGTGTTGCGCGTCGATCTGGTTGTAGAACGTGGGCTGCTGGCCCACATGACGCGGCCACGAGATTGGCAGGCGTCCCGAGGGCTCGATGGCACCGAACAACAACTCGGCGAGAGCGCGCCCGCCCGCCATGCCCGGGTTGGCCGCCCACACGACAGCCGCCGCTCGCGACGCGGATGGCGGGAGCACGTGAGGCTTGGACGCGAGCACCACCAACACGACCGGCGTGCCGGTCTCCACCAGGGCGTCGAGTAGGGCCACCTGCCCGCCCAGCAGCTCGAGCGTGGCGGTCGACTTGCCCTCGCCGACGAGTTCGATGCGGTCGCCGAGGACGGCGACCACAGCATCGGCCCCCTGGGCGGCGGCGACGGCCTCGTCGATCATCGACTGGTCGGGCTCGACCGGGAACGCGATGTGCGGGCGCGGCTGGCCGTCGGGGAAGAAGGCGCCCTTGGGGTCGGGGCCGGTGGTGATGATCTCGGCGCCCTTCGCATAGGTCACCTCCGAGCCGGCCGGTGCGACCGCCCGCACGCCGTCGAGCACCGTCGTGATCATGTGGCGCGGGTGGCCATGCATGAGCCAGTCGGCCTGGCCGGAGGCGCCGGCCCAGTCGCCCAGCGTGGTGTGCGGGTCGTCGGCGTTGGGGCCCACGACGGCCAGCCTCAGCGGGCGGTCGTCGGCCAGCGGAAGCGTGCCGTCGTTCTCGAGCAGCACCAGCGAGCGCCGCGCCACCTCGAGGTTCAGTTCCCGGTGCGCGGGCGCGGCGATGACCTCGCGCTGGCGCTCCACGTTGGGCAGGCGCGGGTCCTCGAAGAGGCCCAGGTCAAACTTCAGGGTGAGGATGCGCGACACGGCCTCGTCGATGCGGGACTCGTCGAGCAGCCCCTGGGCGACCGCGTCCTGCGCGCCCTGGAAGAACGCGGGCGTGGTCATGATCATGTCGTTGCCGGCGTTGACGGCGGCGGCCGATGCCTCGGCATAGTCGGGAAACAGGCGCTGCTCGCGTACCAGGTTGCCGACGTTGTCCCAGTCGGTGATGAGGGTGCCGGTGTAGCCCCACTCGCCGCGCAGCACGTCGTTGAGGAGCCACTTGTTGATGGTGATGGGCACGCCATCGGTGGCCTGGTAGCCCAACATGAAGGTGGCGGAGCCCTCGCGTGCCACGCGCTCGAAGGCGGGCAGGTACCACGAGCGGAGCTTGCGCCGCGAGATGTCCGCCTCGGAGGCGTCGCGTCCGCCCTGGGTCTCGGAGTACCCGGCGAAGTGCTTGGAGGTCGCGAGCACGGCGGTGGGATCGGATAGCCCGTCGCCTTGATAGCCGCGCACCATCGCAGCACCGAGTTCGCCCAGGAGGTACGGGTCCTCGCCGAAGGTCTCGGACACGCGGCCCCAGCGCAGGTCGCGGGCGATGCAGAGGACGGGGGAGAAGGTCCAGTGGATGCCGGTGGCGGCGACCTCGACGGCGGTGGCGCGGGCCACACGCTCGAGCAGGGCGGGATCGAACGACGCCGCCATGCCCAGTTGGGTGGGGTAGATCTCGGCGCCCTCGAAGAAGGAGTGACCGTGAATGCAATCCTCGCCCACCAGCAGCGGGATCGCGAGGCGCGTGCGGGAGTTCAACTCGTGGGCCTCGGCCAGGCGTTCGGGCGAGGCGTGCAGGATCGAGCCGACGTGCATTTCCTCGATCAGGTGGGGGACGCCGGAGTACGTGTGCATTTGGATCATCTGCCCGACCTTTTCGGGCAGCGTCATGCGACCGAGGAGGTCGGCAACGCGCTCGCGAGTCGTCAGGGAGGGGTCGAGGTAAGCGACGGTGGTCACGCACGAATCCTTTCGATAGGGCCGATGTGGCCCACTGTAACGCAATTTCTACCGTGTGGTAGGTTAGGCCGCGTGAGCCAGGAATCGACCGTCGGTCAGGATCGTACGTACGCCCGCGGACGGGCCACCAAGGCGCATCTCCTCGATGTCGCGCGCGACCACTTTGCCGAGGTCGGCTACCGCGGCAGTTCGCTGCGTGACATCGCGCAGCGTGCCAACATGTCCCACCCCGGGCTGCTCTATCACTTCCCGACCAAGGAAGCCCTCTTGATGGCGGTGCTGGAACGGCGCGACCAGGTCGACGGCGAGGTACATCCCGTCCGCGGCGAGGACGGCATGCTGGCCATCGAGAACCTCATTGCCTCGGCATATCGCAACGAGTCGCACCGCGGTGTGGTGGAACTGTTCGCCGCCGTGTCGGCGGAGGCGACGGCGCCCGACCACCCCGCCCATGACTTCTTTATCGATCGGTACCGCGGGCTCGTGGCACGCCTCACCGAGGCATTCGAGGTCGTCGCGGCTCAGGGCGGGCTGCGCGACGGCGTGGAGCCGGCATCGGCCGCGGTGCGATCCGTCGCGGTGATGGACGGACTGCAGGTGCAGTGGCTCTTGGGTTCGACCGAGATGTCGATGGGTGACGCGATGCACGATCACTTCGCCTCCCTGGTGAAGGGCCTGTAGGAGTTGACGCATGCACAGCGCCGCGGCGTAACGACTGTGGCGCATGTGACAACTCGGCAAAGACCTGCGGTTTCACCGCGCGCCGGAGGCGTGTGAGCGCTACTTTGAGTAGTGAGGCGCCTCGGATGCCTCGCCGTTCAGGACTGCAAGCGCATCAGGAGGGATCGCCATGTCCACAGCCCCCGTCCCCACCGACGCCGCGGCGCCGGGCCCCGTCGGATCCCGCACCGGCTGGATCTTCCTGTCGATCACTCGTATCGTGATCGGCTTCTACTTCTTCTGGGCCTTCATCGACAAGCTCTTCGGGCTCGGGTTCTCCACCTGCCGTCAGGAGGACGGTTCGGTCGAGGTCATGTGTGACCGGGCGTGGCTCAGCGGAGCGCGCATCACCGAGGGCTACCTGGGTTCGTCCTCGGGCCCCTTTGCCGACTTCTTCGCCGATCTCGGGACCCAGGCCTGGACCGACTGGCCGTTCATGATTGGCCTGTGCGGCATCGGCCTCGCCCTCATGCTGGGCATCGGCACGCGCGTGGGCATGGTGTCCGCGATCCTCATGCTGGCCATGATGTGGATCTCGCACTCGTGGCCCGGCGAGGGCGGCAACACGACCAACCCCTTCGTCGACGACCACATCATCATGATCGTCGCCATCACCGCAGCCGTCCTCCTCGAGGTCCGCTACCAGGCCATCGGGCTCGGCGAATGGTGGAAGCGGCTCGACGTGGTCCAGCAGCAGCGCTGGCTCGTCTAGCGCTTCTCCTCATTCGCGAACGGCGGGGCGGCCTTCGGGCCGTCCCGCCGTTGTCGTGGGTGGGCCCAAAGTCCCGTAGCGCGAACGCCTCGAAGGGCCCGGCTTCCGGCGAAAAATACCCGAAAAACTAAGAACAAAGTCCCGGTTTCGCGCCCTGGCGCGGCGTTATGGAAAACCCTTCAATTCGGCACTTAACCTGGGATTTTGTTGCGATGGGCACCCTGGGCGCGGATAGGTTTGCAGTGAGGCAAATCCCACAAGGAAGCCTCACCAGTTACGGACCATTACGCGCACAAGGAGAGCACGCCATGTCCACTGCAACAGTCCCCGCCGAGACCGCCGTCGCCGGCCCGGTCGGCTCGAAGGCCGGTTGGGTCCTTCTGTCGACCACCCGCATCGTGATCGGCTTCTACTTCCTGTGGGCCTTCCTCGACAAGACCTTCGGCCTGGGCTTCTCGACGTGCCGCACCACGGCCGAGGACGGCTCGTTCACCATCGACGCGTTCTGCGACAGCGCGTGGATCAGCGGCTCGCGCATCACCGAGGGCTACCTGGTCTACGGCGGCAACTCGCAGAGCCCGTTCAACGACTTCTACGTGAACCTCGGCGGCCAGGCCTGGACGGATATCCCCTTCATGCTGGGACTGCTGGGTGTGGGTCTTGCGCTCATGCTCGGCATCGGTACCCGCATCGGCGCGATCTCCGCTTCCGCGATGCTGCTCATGATGTACACCACGCAGATCCCGCTGTCGACGAACCCGTTCCTGGACGACCACATCATCATGATCGTCGCCGTGTGGGCTGCCGTCCTCCTCGAGGTCCGCTACCAGGCCATCGGCCTCGGATCGTGGTGGAAGCGCCTCGACATCGTGAAGAAGAACCGTTGGCTCATCTAGGTCAACGATGACCCGCGGACGGCGGGGCGACCCTCGGGTCGCCCCGCCGTTGGTGTGTGTGCCTCACTGGCGATGGCCGATGCCGTGGTGGGCTTGTCGCCCACCCGAGCCTGGGTGGCTCGCAGCTCGCTCGCGACGACTCCTACGACTTGGGGCAAGAGGTCGCGGCTGCGCCGTGCGGCCCAGGGGATCCCGCGGCGCGTGAGCCACCACAGCCGCGCGTGCAGCGCCGGCGTGGCGGCGGCGGGGGAGATGGCGGCGAGCTGAGGCCACCGGGGCGCGAGCGTCCCGACAGCGGCGGCGGCGAGTGCGCGGTGGCCGCGCTGTGACGGGTGAATGCGGTCGATGTGCCAGGCGCTCGACCCAGCCGCGGCAAAGATCACCGCGCCATCGAGCACCACTGCGCCGGTGGGAGCGGCCGCGGCGCTGAGGGCGCTGTTGACCGCATGGGCGCGGCGGGCCATCACGTCGGCGATGGCGCGCGGGAGCAAATCGAACAGGCCGATGCGGTCGATGGTGGCGAGTATCACCGTACGTCCGTCATGGGTGAGGGCCGTGAGCGTCTCCCGCGTGTAGCGCTCGACCTCGGTCGCATTGAAGTCCCCCCTCAGCGCGTCGTTGCCGCCCACGGTGCACAGCACCACATCGGGGCGCGCCGCGAGCGCGTCAGGCAGCTGGGTCGCAAGGTCCCGCGCCCGTACACCGTTCGCGGCGAGATTGAGAAAGGCCGTGGCTCCCGTCGCATGGGCGACGTGAGACGCCCAGCCGACCCGTCCCCAAGCCTCCTCGAGACCGTCGCCCACACCCAGGGTGATCGAATCGCCCATCGCGACGACCCGCGGGCCACTCATGCCGTCTCCGCAACACGTACCCCCGCGAGCTGGGCCTCGTGCAGTGCCTCCATCTGTTCCACCGTGCGGCTCCACGGAAACTCCTCGGCGCGCGCCCGCGCCGCCGCACGTCGTGCGTCCGGCTCGCGCGCGAGCACCGCTCGCACGGCCGCGGCGATGTCTCCGGGCGTGCCGCGCGCAGCGATGCCGGCGCCGCCAATCACCTCGGGCAGGGCCGACTCGGCGTGGGCGACCACCGCAGTGCCGGACGCGAGCGCCTCCAAGGCGGCCAAGCCAAAAGTCTCGATGGGCCCCGGGGCGACCACGGCATCGGCCGTCGCTAGGAGAGCCGCGAAGCGTTCGGTGTTGTCGACAAAGCCCAGGAAGTCCACCGGAAGCCCGGCGGCGCGCACGTGCAAAGCGGCCTCCTGCACTCCCGCGCCAGCACTGACGAGCCGCACCCTCACACCTGCGTCGGTGAGGTGGCGAACGGCGTCGATTGCGAGGTCGGGGCGCTTCTCGGGCGACAGGCGCGAGGCGAGCACGAGCAGGGCCTCGTCGTCGGCAGCGAGGAGGGCGCGCATGGCCGGGTCCCGGCGCGACGGATGAAAACGGGACAGGTCCACGCCCAGCGGCACGGTCGTCGTCGTGAGGCCCAGCCGGGTGAACTCCGCCGCGGCGTAGTCCGTGGTGCACACCACGGCATCAAAGCTGCGGTGCGTGGCGGCATTGTGGGCGTCCACTGCCCGGCGCAGCCACCGCGCGCTCGCAAGCGAGGGCGAGAGGTTGGCACGCAGCACGCCGTCGGACCGCTCATGTGCGAAAAAAGTCGTGGGTATCGAGCGCTCGGAGCCCCACGGGCCCACCCATCTGAGGGTGGTGCGGTCGGAGACCTCGATGACATCGGGAACGAAGCGGGTCAGCGCGGCGCGCACGGCCGCGGGACGGACGATGGCTCGGTAGCCGCCCGTGCGCGGCACCACGGGAGAGGCGATGGTGACCCGGGTGCCTCGCGGGGTGTCCTCGCGCGCATCGCGCTCGCCGGGCACCACTAGTAGGACGTCGTGACCGCGTGTGAGGAAGCCGGCGCCGAGCGCATGCATGGCGGTGCGCAGGCCTCCCGAACGCGGACCATAGAAGTTCGCGACGTGCGCGATCCTCACGCGCTCGCCCCCAGAGCCATGCCGTGCCCGGGCGCGCCGCGGCGGGTGTCGATGGCTTCCTCGTAATACCCCATGAGCTGATCGCAGATGCGGTCCCATGTCCTGTCGCGGACGGCGTCGCGCGCGTGGGCTCCCGCTCGGTCGCGCCATTCGGCGTCGTCCACCACGGACTGCACGCGAGCAAAGAACTCCTCGGGGCGATCGGGGTCGTACAGGTAGCCCGTCACGCCTTCCTCGACCAAATCGACGGGGCCGCCGCGGCGGGGCGCGACCACAGGCACGCCCGAGGCGTGCGCCTCTTGGATGGTCTGGCAGAAGGTCTCGAGGTCGCCGCAGTGCACGAACGTGTCGAAGGAGGCCATCGCGGTGGCGAGCGCGTCGCCGCCCAGGAAGCCTGTGAAGACTGCGTCGGGAAGTGCCTGCTCGAGTTCGCCGCGGCTGGGTCCGTCGCCCACGATCACCAGGCGTGCGCCGCGCAGCCGGGCGAGCAGCGCGAGGTGCTCCACGCGCTTTTCCGGCGCGAGCCTGCCCACATAACCCACGATCGCCTCGCCAGCGGGAGCCCACCGGGCCCGCAGATCGTGGTCGCGCCGTCGCGGATCGAAGCGGCGGGTATCGACGCCGCGACCCCAGCGGCTAAGACGGGGGACGCCGTGGTGGGCGAGTTGGTCATGCGCGTGGGTCGATGGCACCAGCGTGACGTCGGCCAGCGAATGCAGGTCGCGCACCCTGTTCCACAGCAGCTGTTCGCCCCATGGTGCGTGGTAGCGGGCGGCGTAGCTGGGCACCTCTGTCTGATAGATCGCGACGGTCGGCAGGTTCAGGGCGGCGGCCGCGCGGACGGCGGTCCAGCCCAGCATGAGGGGAGAGGCGAGGTGGACCACGTCCGGGGTGAAGTCCTCGAGGATGCGTGTCACCCTCCCCACCGTCGCCACCGACACCCGCACCTCGGGATAGCCGGGCCATCCGACGGAGGGCAGCCGCACCACGGGCGCGACGCCGTAGCGCACCGGGCCGTGGCCCCCGCGAGGATCGGGCGTGATGACGATCGCCTCGTGACCTTGCTGGGTGAGGTGCTCGATGACCCGCATCAGCGAGTGGGTGACCCCATTCGCGTGCGGCAGGAACGACTCGGCGACCAGCGCGACTCTCACGTGTCCATGGTGGCCACGGCGGGGCACCGACCGGGCGAAGTCCAGGCAAAACACGGGTGAATCTTGGGTGTCTGGACCGTGAAGGGGCGGCGAGTGCGCGTGGGACAATGGCGACCATGCCCGCCACCGCACGTCCGTCCGTTGTTGTTGCCCTCGCCGCACTGGTGGCGCTCATCACGGCGCTCGTCCCCGCGACGGCCGCCTACGCGCACACGGATCTGCGGTCCTCGACGCCGGCAGAGGGCGACAGCGTGGCGACTCTCGACGAGGTGTCGCTGCAGTTCACGAGCACCCTGCTCGACATCGGCACGGAGCTCAGCCTGGTGGACGCCGAGGGCACCACGACTGCCCTCGAGCCCACGTTCCCGGCCGAGGACACGGTCGCGGCGGCGGTGGAAACGGGCCTGGCGCCGGGCGACGCGCAGCTCGTGTGGCGCGTGGTCGCCGAGGACGGCCACCCCATCGAGGGTGTCATCGACTTCACGTTTGTGCCCGACGGGGCCACCGAGGGCGCGCCGGACGGCGCGACAGACGCAGGGACCACGAGCCCGAGCCCGTCTGCCGAGCCCTCGGATGCAGCCAGCGCTGCACCGGTGCCGTCCCCGACGGACTCGCCCACGGAGTCCGCCTCCGAGGCGCCGTCGGCATCGGCCTCCCCGTCGCCCTCGCCGAGCGCCACGGGCGACGCCGAGTCCGACAACCCCGCATGGCTGTGGTGGGTGGTGGGGGCGGTCGTCATCGGCGGCGCCGCTACCGCGCTCGCGATGGTGACGCGGCGCCGGCCTACCGCGTAGCCGCACGCAGCCACGGAACCCACGGCCGGCATCGGCCCCACGAACCTGTGAAAGAGTTGAACCCATGAAGCTTCGCCTTGGGACGCGGGCCTCCCAGCTCGCCACGACCCAGTCGGGCATGGTGGCGCGCGACATTGAAGCCGCGGCCGCCGCACGCGGCGTTGACGTCGAGGTCGAGCTCGTCCACATCACGACCGAGGGCGACGTGAACCGCGCGTCGCTGGTGGGGCTGAGCCAGACCGGCGTGTTCGTGAATGCCCTGCGTGACGCACTGCTCGCGGACGAATGCGACCTGCTGGTGCATTCGCTCAAGGACATCCCCGTGGTGCAACCAGAGGACATCGAGCTCGCTGCCGTCCCGCCCCGCGAGGACGTGCGCGACGCCCTGTGCACGCGCGGCGAGGCGCTCGCCGACCTTCCCGCAGGCGCCCGCGTGGGGACCGGCTCGCCGCGCCGCGCCGCTCAGGTGCTCGCGCTGCGTCCCGATCTCACCGTCGAGGGCATCCGCGGCAACGTCGATACCCGACTGGGCAAGCTTCACGACGGGTTCGACGCCGTGGTGCTCGCCGCAGCCGGGCTAGCGCGGCTCGGTCGCAGCGATGACGTCACCGAGTTCTTCGCGGAGGACTCCATGGTCCCGGCTCCCGGCCAGGGCGCGCTCAGCATCGAGATCAAGCCCGACGCCGATCCCGCGTGGGCGGACATTGTGCGCTCGCTCGACGACCCCGCCACGCGTGCCGCCGTCACCGCGGAGCGCACCGTGCTCCAGGTGCTCGAGGCGGGCTGTGCGGCCCCCGTCGCGGCCTACGCGACCGTCGACGGACCCCGCCTGACCCTGCACGCCCGCGTCGTGAACACCGCGGGCACACTCGTCCTCAACGAGACCGCGTCCGGCCCGGTGGCACAGGCCGCCGCGCTGGGACGCTCCACCGGACACACCCTGCTCGGCCGTGGCGCCGCGCGCCTGATGGGAGGCACCAAGTGAACCTGTCGATTCTGGAGGGCAAGCGCCTGCTGGTTCCCGTGACCGCCGAGCGCCGCCACCTCGCGCAGCGCCTGGCCACCGCCGGCGCCATCGTCGAGGAGGTCGAGTTCATCGCGATCGCCGAGTCGTCCGAGCCTGAGCGGCTCGAGGAGGCTGTGTTGGCGTGGTGCGCGGGCGACTACGACTGGATGGCCGTCACGAGCCGCAACGCGGTCCTCGCGATGGATCGCATCGCGCGCAGGCGCGGCACGTCGCTCGGCAATGCCCAGCCCGAGGCCAAGGTGACGACCGTGGGCGAGGCGACGCGCTCGGTGTGCGCCGACCTCGGCCTCGAGATTACCCTGGTCCCCACCGACAAGCAGAACGCGCGCGGCATGGTCGCCGAGTTCCCCGAGGGCACGGGCAAGGTTCTCGCGCCCCTGGGTAATCTCGCGTCGCCCGTGCTTGAGCGCGGCCTGGCCCGCAAGGGCTGGACCGTCGACGTCGTCGAGGCGTACCGCACGGTCGACGGCGACGGCCCCGACCCCGACGTGCGCCACATGCTCGCCGACGGCACCATCGACGCCGTCCTGCTCACCTCTGGCTCGGTGGCCGAGCGTCTCGCGGCGACCGTGCCAGACATCTCGCCCGACGTCATGCTGATCGCGATCGGCGACATGACCGCCGCCGCCGCGCGCGGTGCGGGCCTCACGATCGCCGCCACCTCCCAGGCGCCGTCCTATGACGGCATCCTCACCGGTCTCACCGAAGCCCTTTCCGGGCCTTCTGAGACGGCCGATGCCGTGGCTGAGCCGGGTAACGAGGTCACCGAGGAGGCACACCAGTGAGCCTCACGCGTCGCCCTCGGCGCCTGCGCACCACGCCGGCGATGCGCCGCCTGGTACGCGAGACTCGCGTGCACCCCGCGCAGCTGGTGCTGCCGCTGTTCGTGCGCGAGGGACTCGAGGGCTCGCGCGACATCGAGTCGCTGCCGGGCGTGCAGCAGCACTCGCTTGAGGCGCTGCCCGCGGTCATCGACGCTGCCGCCGAGGCCGGCGTCGGCGGTGTGATGCTGTTCGCGATCCCCGAGGTGCGCGACGCGACCGGGACCGCCGCGTGCGCGGCGGACGGCATCCTCAACCTCGCGATTGAGCGCGCGGCCAAGGCCTCTCGGGGTCGCCTGGTCGTGATGGCGGACCTGTGCCTCGACGAGTTCACGGACCACGGCCACTGCGGCGTCCTGGCCGCCGACGGCACCGTCGACAACGACGCCACGAACGAGATTTATGCCGCGATGGCCGTCGCC
This sequence comes from Demequina sp. NBRC 110051, assembly GCF_002090055.1. Classification (GTDB taxonomy): domain Bacteria; phylum Actinomycetota; class Actinomycetes; order Actinomycetales; family Demequinaceae; genus Demequina. The sequence continues at coordinate 121,413 of NZ_BBRH01000014.1, read as the reverse complement.
CAGGCGCGCGCGGGGGCCGACGTCGTGGCGCCCAGCGGGATGATGGACGGCCAGACCGCGGTCATCCGGGCGGCCTTGGACGCCGAGGGCTTCACCTCGGTCAGCATCCTCGCGTACAGCGCCAAGTACGCCTCCGCCGCCTACGGCCCGTTCCGCGAGGCGGTCGAGTCCGAGCTCGTCGGCGACCGCAAGGCCTACCAAATGGACCCCGCCAACCGTCGCGAGGGGCTCGTGGAGTCCACGCTCGACGAGGCCGAGGGCGCCGACGTTGTCATGGTCAAGCCAGCCCTGCCGTACCTGGACGTGCTCGCGGACGTCGCCGCGGCATCGGCCGTCCCTGTGGCCGCCTATCACGTGTCGGGGGAGTACGCGCAGATCGAGGCGGCCGCCGAGCGCGGCTGGATCGACCGGCGCGCCGCCCACCTCGAGGCCGTGACCTCGATCGTGCGTGCGGGAGCAGACATTGTGCTGACCTATGCGGCCCTCGAGGTCGCCGCGTGGCTCAAGGAGGACATGTGAGTATCCGATCCGACCGCGCCGCGGCCATCCTGCCCGGCGGCGTGAACTCGCCCGTGCGCGCCTGGAATGGCGTCGGGGGAGAGCCGGTGCCGATCGCCTCGGCTCGCGGCGCTCGCGTCACCGACGCGGACGGCCGGGAGTACATCGACCTGGTCGGCTCCTGGGGCCCCGCCATCCTGGGTCACGCCCACCCGACCGTGGTGCAGGCGGTCCAGGAGGCCGCCGCGCGCGGGCTGTCGTTCGGTGCCACCACGGAGCACGAGGTCGAGCTCGCCGAGGAGATCCGCGGCCGCTACGCGCCCGCCGAGCGCGTGCGCCTCGTGTCGACCGGCACCGAGGCGACGATGACCGCGATCCGACTCGCGCGCGGCGCGACCGGGCGCGACGTCATCGTGAAGTTCGCTGGCTGCTACCACGGTCACTCGGACTCACTGCTGGTGGCAGCGGGCTCGGGCCTCGCCACGGCCGGCGTGCCGGACTCCGCGGGCGTCACTAAGGGAGCCGCCGTGGACACTTTGGTGCTGCCCTACGGCGACGAGGACGCGCTCACCGCAGCCTTCGCCGAGCACGGCCAGTCCATCGCGGCCGTCATCACCGAGGCCGCTCCCGCCAATATGGGCACCGTCGCGCCGCCGCGAGGCTTCAACCGCCTGATCGCGACCCTGTGCCGCAATGAGGGCGCCGTCTTCATCGTCGACGAGGTCCTCACGGGCTTCCGCGCCGGCCCCGCCGGGTACTGGGGCGTGGAGCGCGACGCGGACCTTGCCGCGGGCCTGGAGCCTTGGCAGCCCGACCTCATCACGTTCGGCAAGGTCATTGGCGGCGGCATGCCCGTCGCTGCGCTCGGTGGCCGCGCGGATCTGATGGAGCAGCTCGCTCCGCTCGGGCGGGTGTACCAGGCGGGTACCCTGTCGGGTAACCCGGTCGCGGTGGCGGCTGGCCTCGTCACCATGCGCCTGCTCACCGACGACGTGTACACACACCTGAGCACGCTGGGCGACCGCCTCATCGCTGGGGTATCCGGGGCATTCGACGCCGCGGGCGTCGAGCACGCCGTGGGCCGCGCGGGCACGTTGTTCTCGTTCTTCCTGGGTCTCTCGGAGCCGCCGGTGACGTTCGAGAACGCGGCGGCGCAGGACACCGCGGCGTTCGCATCGTTCTTCCACACGATGCACGACGCCGGCGTCTACCTGCCGCCGAGCGCCTTCGAGACGTGGTTCCTGTCGAACGAACACACCGAGGCTGACGTCGACGCGATCGTGGCCGCGGCCGCTGCCTGGGCACACGCGCGCTAAACCGCGTCGTCGTCCGCGCGGCTTCTCTCCCGCGCCTGAGCACGTCCTGAGTGCCCTGGGTTGTGCGGCTCGTGTCACGAAGTGACGGTGATGAATGCGACACGCCGTAGCGTGAAGTCGCGTACGCGGTGTGTCGTCCAGATCACCGTCACTTCGGAACGGGTGGTGCCGGGGCGACGGACAACGCCGGAGGTGACGGGTGACGCGGGTGACGGGGACCGGCCCCGCGACCTCACTTCACACCGACCCCTCCCGTGAGGTGAGGAAGAGTTTCTCCATGTTTCACACAGGCCGCGGGCCGGTGAAACATCCCCTTCCTACTGTGGTGAGTGTCCGAAAGATCGCCGATGCGGGGTGATCGAGAGCCAACGATGGCGAGGACTCTCACATCACAAGGAACCCTGGGGAGGGGTCATGACTGTTCAGGACCGGCAGGACCAGACAGCATCCGCATCCGTCGAGCCCGGAATCATCGGTAAGGGCCGGTGGATCGAGCGCTGGACTCCGGAGGACGAGGTCTTCTGGGAGGCCAAGGGCAAGGCGATCGCCTTCCGCAACCTCATCTTCTCTATCGTCGCCGAGCACATCGGCTTCTCCATCTGGATGCTGTGGTCCATCGTCGTGGTGCGCATGTACGGCACGTTCGACGACGCGGGCAACCTGGTCGCCACCGGCGCCAACGGCTGGGCTCTCACCGCCGAGCAGGGCCTCACGCTCCTCGCGGTCGCCTCGGGCGTCGGCGCCTTCCTGCGCATCCCCTACACCTTCGCCGTGCCGATCTTCGGCGGTCGCAACTGGACGGTGATCTCGGCGCTGCTCCTGATCATCCCCACCGCCGGACTCGCGTGGGTGGTCGGCCGGCCCGAGACGTCCTTCGGCGTGCTCGTCGCGATCGCCGCGACCGCGGGCTTCGGCGGCGGAAACTTCGCCTCCTCGATGTCCAACATCACCTTCTTCTACCCGGACAAGGCCAAGGGCTGGGCACTCGGGCTCAACGCTGCGGGCGGCAACATCGGCGTCGCGGTCGCCCAGAAGCTGGTGCCGATCGTCATCGGCATCGGCGGCATCGGCCTCGCGATGGCCGGCTTGGTGTACCTCCCGCTCGCCGTGATCGCCGCGGTGCTCGCCTTCGTCTTCATGGACAACCTGCGCGAGGCGAAGGCCGACCCGAAGCCCACCGTGCGCTCGCTGCGTCACGGCCACACGTGGCTGATGTCGTTCCTGTACGTCGGCACGTTCGGATCGTTCATCGGCTACTCGGCGGCGTTCCCCACGCTCCTCACGGTGGTGTTCGAACGCCCCGACATCGCTCTCGGCTGGGGCTTCCTCGGCGCGCTGCTCGGCTCGCTCGCGCGCCCCTACGGCGGCAAGCTCGCGGACCGGTTCGGCGGCTCGATCATCACCGTCGCGGCGTTCGTGCTCATGGCTATCGCGGGCTTCAGCGCCGTGCAGGGCGTCCAGGGCGAGAACCTACCGCTGTTCTTCGTGAGCTTCATGGCGCTGTTCCTCATCACGGGCCTGGGCAACGGCTCCACCTACCGGATGATCCCGTCGATCTTCAACCGCCTGCGCGACGCCGACGGCGAGCCCGGCGAGGAGCGCACGCTCGACTTCAAGCGTCAAAGCGCGGGCGCGGTCGGCATCATCTCCGCGATCGGAGCCTTCGGTGGATTTGCCATCCCCTTCGTCTACAAGTGGTCGCGTGAGGCCTTCGAGGGCTCGATCGTCCCCGCGCTCCAGATCTACATCGGCGTCTTCCTCCTGATGGCCGCGCTCACGTGGGTGTTCTACCTGCGCAAGGGCGCGAGGATGCAGGGGGTCTAATCGTGCCCGCATCGCACGGCACCACGTCGCCCGGGGCCCTCAGCGCCCCGGGTGGCGCGGTCGCGACCCACTGCCCGTACTGCGCCTTGCAGTGCGCGCAGACCCTCACCAGGACTGCGGCCGATGCCGCACTTCCGGTCGAGGTCTCGGGTCGCCAGTTCCCCACGAACCGGGGCGGGCTGTGCCAGAAGGGCTGGACCTCGGCCGAGGTCCTGCGTGCCAAGGACCGCATCACGGTCCCGATGATCCGCACCGCCGACGGCGGCTTCCGCGAGGCGGGCTGGGACGAGGCACTCGACCTCGTCGCCGGTCGCATCGAGTCGCTGCAGGCCGCGCATGGGCGCGACGCCATAGCGATCTTCGGCGGCGGGGGCCTCACCAACGAGAAGGCGTACGCGCTGGGCAAGTTCGCTCGGACCGTCCTGCGTACGCCCTACATCGACTACAACGGCCGGTTCTGCATGTCGTCGGCCGCGGCGGCCTCCAACCGCTCGCTCGGCATGGATCGCGGGCTCGGCTTCCCGCTGTCGGACCTGGGCGGGGCCGATGCGGTGCTCGTCGTGGGCTCCAACATGGGCGTCACCATGCCTCCCTTCGTGCAGCACCTCGCCGGTGCGCGCGAGCGCGGCGGCCTCGTGGTCGTCGACCCGCGCGAGACGGTCACGGCGAAGCTGACCCACGAGGCCAAGGGCATTCACCTCGCACCCGTGCCCGGCACGGACCTAGTGGTGCTGCTCGCACTCGCCCACGTGGTGCTCGCCGAGGGTCTGGCGGACGCTGACTACCTCGCCCAGCGCACCACAGGACTGGATGACGTGCGCCGCTCCGTCGCAGGCTGGTGGCCCGAGCGTGCCGAGCAGGTGTGCGGTATCCCCGCCGACGAGCTGCGCCGCACCGCGCGTCTGCTCGCCGCCGCCTCGCCGTCGCGCGGCGGGCGCGGTGCCTACGTCCTCACCGGTCGAGGTCTCGAGCAGATGAGCCAGGGCACCGCCGGAGTCACCGCCGCGATCAACCTGGCACTCCTGCTGGGGCTGATCGGCCGCGAGGGCTCGGGTTTCGGTCCCGTCACGGGTCAGGGCAATGGCCAGGGCGGCCGGGAGCACGGCCAGAAGTCCGACCAGCTGCCCGGCTACCGGATGATTACCGATCCCGCCGCGCGGGAACATGTCGCCGGCGTGTGGGGCGTGGACCCCGGCTCGCTGCCCGGCCCGGGCGTCCCGGCCATCCGGCTGCTCGACTCCTTGGGCACGGCCGACGGCCCCAAGGCCCTCCTCGTGCACGGCAGCAATGTCGTCGTGTCCGCACCAAACGCGGACAAGGTCCGCGAGGCCCTCGGCCGTCTCGACCTCCTAGTGGTGGCCGACCTGGTGCCGTCCGAGACCGCGCTGCTCGCGGACGTCATCCTCCCCGTCACCCAGTGGGCGGAGGAGGAGGGCACCATGACCAACCTCGAGGGTCGCATCATCCGCCGACGCCAGGCCGTCGAAGCCCCCGGCAACGCGCGATCGGAGCTGTGGATCCTCAATCGGCTCGCGGCCCGCCTGGGTGTCGACCGCGGCTTCCCCACGGACGCGGCGACGGTGTTTACGGAGCTCGCCGCGGCATCCGCCGGAGGCAAGGCCGACTACTCGGGCGTCACCTACGAGCGACTCGACCGCGGCGAGGCGCTGTACTGGCCGGTGCGGGGTGAGGGGCATGAGGGAACGCCGCGGGTGTTCCTCGACGCCTTCCCGACGCCGGACGGGAAGGCGCGCCTCATCGCCGTCGACCACCATGCGCCCGACGACGACGTGCGCGGCGACGCGCCGCTGTATCTCATCACCGGTCGCGTGCTGCAGCACTACCAGTCCGGTGCGCAGACCCGCCGCGTCGCAGAGCTGAACGCGGCGCAGCCCGAGCCGTTCGTCGAGGTGCACCCGCTGCTCGCCGACCGCCTGGGCCTGACCGAGGGCGGCCTGGCCAACCTGACGACCGCACGCGGCGAGGGCCTCGCGACGGTGCGGATCACCGAGGCCACGCGTCCCGACACGGTGTTCATGCCCTTCCACTGGGCGGGCCAGGGAAGCGCCAACCGCCTCACCAACGACGTCACCGACCCCATCAGTGGGATGCCCGAGTTCAAGGTCACCGCGGTCGCCATCGCACCCGCGCGCGTGACGGAAGGAGCGCTCGCATGAGAATCGTCGTCATCGGCCACGGCATGGTCGGATCGCGCTTGGTCGAGGACCTCATCGCCCGCGACCAGGACGCGTATGTAACGGTGCTGGGTCGCGAACCTCACGGCCCGTACAACCGCGTGCTGCTGTCCTCGGTGGTCGCCGGCAAGTCCGACCCCGCGATGCTGGCCATGAGCGCCGTCGACAGCGAGCGTGCCCGGGTCCTCGACGGCATCCATGCGGTCGACGTCGACAGGGCCGCCCGCACCGTCACCGACTCGCGCGGCGACGTGCATGCCTACGACCGGCTGGTGTTCGCCACGGGATCGGCCGCCCGCATCCCGGACATACTCGGCATCGCCACCGACCGCGGCCTGGTGCCCGGCGTGAGCGTGCTGAAGGACCTGGCCGATGCCGAGGGCATCCTCGCGCGGCTGCCGAAGTCCCGTCGCGCGGTGGTGCTCGGCGCCGGCGTGCTGGGCCTCGAGGTCGCCACGGGTCTCGCGGCGCGCGGCCTCACCGTCACACTCGTGCACCACTCGGACCGCGTCATGGAGCGCCAACTGGGAGACGCGGCCGCGCAGATCGCCACCGGGTCGCTCAGCCGCCTGGGAGTGCGGGTAGTGACCGGTTCCTCCGTGGCACAGGCCATCGACCGACGCGGGCAGCTCAGCGCGGTGCGCCTGACGGACGGCACCGAGGTGCTGACCGACCTGCTCGTGATGTGCGCGGGCACCATTCCCGAGGCCACGCTCGCGCGGCGCGCGGGCCTCGCCTGCGAGCGCGGCATCGTGGTGGGAAGCGACCTCGCGAGCCCCACAGACCCCGCGGTCTTCGCCATCGGCGACTGCGCTCAGCCGCCCGAGGGCGGCACCGGGCTCGTCGCGCAGGGCTGGGATCAGGCCACGCGCCTGGTCGACGCCTGGACCGGCGCGTCGGTGCCGGTCGCGCGGCCCGCCCACGACGACCCCACGAGCATCGTGCGCGTCAAGGCATCGGGCCTCGACGTCGTCACCATGGGCCTGTCGGGAAAGTTCGAGCACGGCGAACGCGAGCTGCGCGCGGTGCGGCTGGCCGACCCGAGCATCGGCCGGTTTGTCGAGGTCGTCGTCTCGCACGGCCTGCTCGTGGGCGCGACCGTGGTGGGGGACAAGGACTGCGCCGCGCAGCTGTCCGCGATGTACACGCGCATGATCCCCGTCCCCGCCGACCCGGCGCACCTCATCATCCGCCCCCTCGCGGGCGCCGGTCCCGCGGCCGCGGCGAGCGTCGAGGACATGGACGACGCCGACACCGTCTGCCAATGCAACACCGTCACCAAGGGGCGTATTTGCGCCGCCATCGCCGACGGCTGCGACTCCGTCGAGGACGTCGCCAAGGCGACCCGCGCATCCACCGGCTGCGGCGACTGCCGCGCCAACGTCACCCGGCTCATCGAGGCCGCCGCACACGACAAGGTTCCCGCGCTCGCGGGTTGAGGAGGATCACCATGACCGACATCCAGCAGATCGTCGTCGTCGGCGGCGGCATGGTCGCCCACCGCTTCACCGAGGCCATGCGTGCCCGCGACACCGACGGCCGCTACGCGGTCACCGTGCTCGCGGAGGAGCCGCGCGCGCCCTACGACCGCGTGGCACTCACCAGCTACTTCACCGGCAAGGATCCCGACGACCTGGCCCTGGGCGATCCCGCGCTGTGGGACGACGACCTCGTCACCCTCAAGCGCGACGCGAAGGCGGTCCAGATCGACCGCGAAGGCCGCACGGTCACCGACGCCCACGGCGTGGTGCATCCCTACGACCACCTCGTCATGGCTACCGGCTCCTACGCGTGGTCGCCGCCGGTGAAGGGCAGCGACCTGCCCGGCGTGTTCGTCTATCGCACCATCGACGATGTCGCGGCGCTGCGCATCTACGTCGAGCGCCGGCGCAAGGAGCTGGGCCGGGCCGTGCGCGGCGCCGTCATCGGCGGAGGTCTGCTGGGACTCGAGGCCGCCGGCGCATTGCAGGAGTTGGGCGCGACGAGCACGGTCATCCAGTTCGCCGACCGCCTCATGAACCTCCAGGTCGACGAGGGCGGCGGCCAGGCGCTCACGCGCCTCATCGAGAACATGGGCGTGAAGGTGCGCTGCAACACCGCGACCGAGGCGATCCGCCCCGACAAGCACGGCCACGTGGGAAGCCTCAAGTTTGCCGACAATGGCGAGCAGCTGGTCGACGTCGTGGTGTTCGCCACCGGTGTGCGCCCGCGCGACGAGTTGGGCCGCGACGCGGGCCTCACCATTGGCGAGCGCGGCGGCATCGTGGTCGACGACACGTGCCTGACGGACGACCCAGCGGTCAGCGCGATCGGCGAGGTCGCGTGCATTCAGGGCGCGTGCATCGGCCTCATCGCTCCCGGAAACACGATGGCGGAGATCGCGGTGGACCGGCTGCTGGGAGGCGAGTCCACGTTCCCCGGCGCCGACACGGCCGCCAAGCTCAAGTTGCTGGGCGTGGATGTCGCGTCCTTCGGCGACGCGTTCGCGACCACCCCCGGCGCGCTCGAACTCACGTACGCGGACCCGGTCGCGGGCGTCTACAAGAAGCTCGTCGTCACCGACGACGCTCGCACCCTTCTGGGCGGCATCCTCGTGGGCGACGCCTCCGCCTATGCAAGCCTGCGACCGCTGGTGGGATCCGAGCTCGGAGGCGACCCCGCCGGCTGGCTGCTGCCCGAGGGCACCGTCGAGCGTCCCAACGTGGAACTGCCCGACGAGGCCGGCGTGTGCTCGTGCAACAACGTCACCGCCGGCGCGATCCGCCACGCGGTCAGCGAGCAGGGCTGCCACGAGCTGGGCGAGGTCAAGGCCTGTACGAAGGCCGGTACCTCGTGCGGATCCTGCCTGCCGCTCGTGAAGAAGATCGTGGGCACCGAGCTGGAGAAGTCCGGCATCGAGCTGTCCAACGCCTTGTGCGAGCACTTCGACATGTCGCGCGCGCAGCTGTTCAACGCGATCCAGGTGAGCGAGCTGCGCACCTTCTCCGAGATCGTTGAGCGCTTCGGCACCGGCCGCGGCTGCGACATCTGCAAGCCCACGGTCGGCTCGATCCTCGCCTCGATCTACAACGAGCACGTGCTCGCCGCTGACCGCGCGGCGCTGCAGGACACCAACGACCGCGTGATGGCGAACATGCAGAAGGACGGCACGTACTCCGTGGTGCCGCGCGTGCCCGGCGGCGAGATCCTCCCCGAGCACCTCATTCTCATCGGCCAGATCGCCCAGGACTATGGCCTGTACACGAAGATCACGGGCGGCCAGCGCATCGACATGTTCGGCGCGCGCCTCGAGCAGCTGCCGGGCATCTGGCAGCGGCTCGTCGACGCCGGCATGGAGTCGGGCCACGCCTACGGCAAGAGCCTGCGCACCGTGAAGTCATGCGTGGGCTCCACGTGGTGCCGCTACGGCGTCCAGGACTCGGTGGGCATGGCGATCGCGCTCGAGCTGCGCTACCGCGGCCTGCGCAGCCCCCACAAGCTCAAGCTGGGAGTCTCCGGCTGCGCCCGCGAGTGCGCCGAGGCGCGCGGCAAGGACGTGGGCGTCATCGCCACGGACAAGGGCTGGAACATCTACGTGGGCGGCAACGGCGGCTTCACGCCCAAGCACGCGCAGCTGCTCGTCGAGGACGTGCCTGACGACATGGTCTTCACGCTCATCGACCGCTACCTCATGTACTACATCCGCACCGCCGACCGCCTGCAGCGCACCGCGCCCTGGCAGGAGGACCACGAGGGTGGGCTCGAGGCCATCAAGGCCGTCATCATGGACGACTCGCTCGGCATCTGCGCCGACCTCGACGCCCACATGGCCCGCCACATCGACTCGTACGAGGACGAGTGGAAGGCCGTGCTGAACGACCCCGAGCGCCTGCAGCAGTTCACGAGCTTCGTGAACGCCCCCGAGGAGCCCGACCCGTCGCTGGCCTACGTCGAGCAGCGCGGCCAGCGCCGTCCCGCGACCGATGCCGAGCGCCGCGACACCGCGGTACTCATCGCCCCGACCCGACTGGAGGTGCGCTCATGACCACGGTGAGCCACGAGACCCGCCCCGCCGCCGCATCGGCCACCCGCATGGCCGTGTGCACCTACGACAGGCTGACGCCCGACCTGGGCGTCGCGGCGCTCATCGGCGACACGCAGGTGGCGATCTTCCGCCTGGCCGACGGCACGGTCCATGCGGTGCAGAACCTCGACCCGTTCTCGGGCGCGCACGTGATGAGCCGCGGCATCACCGGCACGCGAGGCGACGCACCCACCATCGCGTCCCCCATCTACAAGCAGGTGTTCTCCCTGCTGACCGGCGAGTGCCTGGTGACGATGGACAAGAAACCCCAGGCAGGACACGCCGCCGACTTGGTGGTCTACCCCGTGACCCTCGACAATGGCCAGGTGATCATCGACCTGGTAGGTACTGCATGACGGCACTGTTCGGTCTCGACCTGCGCGGGCGGCGCGTGGTCGTGGCGGGAGGCGGCACGGTGGCCGCCAGGCGCGTGCGTCGCTTTGTGTCTGAGGGCGCCCACGTGAGCGTGGTCGCGCCCCGGATGGACGAGGATCTCGAGCGTCACGCCCTGCACGGCGACGTGACCCTGGTGCGTCGCGGCATCGAGCCGGCCGACCTCGACGACGCGTGGTTTGTCCTCGCGGCCACGGACGACGCCGATCTGAACCACGAGGTCGCACGCTGGGCCGACGAGCGGCGCATCTGGTGCATCGACGCCTCGGACGCCTCCCGCGGCTCTGCGCGTCAGGCGGCCGTGAGCCGTCACGGCGAGGTCAGCATCGGCGTGCTGTCGACCGGGGCGCCCGACCCCGGACGCATCCGCAAGGTGCGCGACCAGATCGCCGCGCGGATCGACGCGGGGGAGATGGACCTGCGCCGCGAACGCTCTGGCGCCGGCCGCGTCATCCTGGTGGGCTCCGGCCCCGGAGACCCCGGCCTCATCACCGTGCGTGGCCGCCAGGCCCTCGCGGAGGCCGATGTCGTGGTCACCGACCGCCTGGGCGCCACCGAGCTGCTGGTGACGGTGCCGTACGACGTGGAGGTCGTCAACGTGGGCAAGAGCCCCACGAACCATCCTGTGCCTCAGCATGAGATCAACCGCATCCTCGTGGATCGCGCGCTCGCGGGGAAGACCGTGGTGCGGCTCAAGGGCGGCGACCCGTACGTGTTCGGCCGCGGCGGCGAGGAGGTCCACGCATGCATCGAGGCGGGCGTGGACGTCGAGGTCGTGCCGGGCGTCACGAGCGCGCTGTCCGTTCCTGCGCTCGCGGGCATTCCCGTGACTCAGCGTGGGGTGGCCACGTCGCTCTTGGTGACGACGGGGCACGCGGGCGCGGACCCGGCGGCGCGCGCCGCGATGGCGGCCGGCGCCACGGTGGTCATCCTGATGGGCGTGAGTGCCCTGCCGGACATCGTGGAGGCGGCGCTGAGCGCCGGCTGTGACGGTGAAACACCGGTCGCGATCGTGGAGAACGGGACCACGTCACGGGAGCGTGTGACGCGCGGCACGCTCGCGGACATTAGCCGTATTGCGAGTGAAACAGGGGTGAAACCTCCGGCGATTATCGTCGTGGGCGACGTCGCGAGACCGGGCCTCCTGGCCTCGGCCATCGCCGCGACGCCCGAGCCGAAGGGGGACTGAATGACCGACGCGGGAGAGCCGCTCACCGGCTGCGTGATGGTCATCACCGCCGACCGGCGCAAGCGAGAACTCGCGTCAGCACTCGAAAGGCGAGGCGCGACCGTGCGTCACGCCGCGGCGCTCAGCACCGTTCCTCACCTCGACGACGAGCGCTTGCTCGCCGACACCCGTGCGGTCATCGCCAACCCGCCCGACATCATCGTCGCCACCACGGGCATCGGCTTTCGCGGCTGGGTCGAGGCGGCCGATGCCGTGGGCCTCGCCGAGGAACTCATCGATGCGATGCGCGGCGCCCGCCTCATCGCCCGCGGTCCCAAGGCGCGTGGCGCGATTCAGCAGCAGGGCCTCGAGGCCGACTGGGTCGCCGAGTCGGAGACGGCCGCGGAACTACGGGACTATCTTCTTGCCGAGGGGGTCGCCGGGCTCACCATCGCCGTGCAGCACCACGGCAACGGCTCGGACGGCCTGGATGAGGCCTTCACCGCCGCCGGCGCCCGCGTGCAGAGCCTTGTTGTCTACGGCTGGGGGCCGCCACTCGACCCCGAGCCTCACCAGGCCATGATCCGTGCGGCTGCCGACGGCTGCGTCGATGCCGTCCTGTTCACGTCCGCCCCCGGCGCGTCCGCGTGGCTCGCAGGGCTGAACGAGGCCGGGGTGTTCGACCGCATCGCCGCCAAGGCCGCGACCGGCGAGTTGGTCCTCGCCTGCGTGGGCCCCGTGACCGCGGCTCCGCTCACGGAGGCTGGCCTGAACGCACACTGGCCCGACCGCTGGCGCCTGGGCGCGCTGGTACGCGAGCTCGTGAAGCACTACAGCGAGAACACGGCGGCGCTACAGACCCCAGACGGCCCGCTCGTCATTCGTGCGACCGCCGCGATCCTCGACGGTCGCGTCCTACCGCTGACCCCCACGGGGCTCGAAATCCTGAAGGCGCTCGCCGCCGCACGCGGCAACGTCCTCACCCGCGACCAGCTGGGCGAACTCCTGCCCGGCGCCCAGGCGGGACCTCACGCGGTCGAGGCCGCGATCAATCGACTGCGCGAAAATGCCGGGTCCCGCGCCCTGGTGCGCACCGTCGTCAAGCGCGGCTACGCATTGGCGGTGACAGCATGACCTCCCCGATCCTCATCGCCTGCGCGCACGGCACCCGCTCCGAGGAGGGCCGCGCGACCATCCGCACCGTCATCGGCCAGCTGCGCGAGGCCACCGGGCTGGATGTGCGCGAGGCCTACGTCGACGTGCACGGGCCCGAACTTCCCGATGTGGTCGGTGGCATCGACGCCGCGGATGGCGTGAGTGCCGTCGTGGTGCCCCTCCTGCTGGCGGGCGGCTACCACGTGTACGTCGACATCGCGAATGCGGTCGAGGCCCGCCCCGACGTGCGAGCCGCGCATGCGCTGGGCCCCGACCCGCGCCTGCTCGACATCGTGCATCAGCGCCTCGAGGAACAGGGTGTGCCCGAGGATGCCACGGTGGTCCTGGCGGCCGCCGGTTCCTCCGATCCCCGCAGCCAGGCGGACACCGCCGCCGCCGCGGAGCTGCTGCGCGAGCGATGGGGAGGGCCCGTGCGCGTCGGCTTCGCGGCCGGGCCGAAGCCCTCGGTGGCCGATGCTGTGGCGGAGGCACGCGTGAACGGCGAGGATGGGGTGGTGGCCGTCGCTTCCTACCTGCTCGCTCCCGGGCTCTTCCAGCGCCGCCTCGAGGAGGCGGGCGCCGACTACGTCACGGGTCCCCTCGCCCCGCACCCCATGCTGCTCGAGATCGTGGCCGACCGTTTCGCCGATGTCCTCGACACCTGATCCCTTTGTGCGCCAGCGGGGCCTGACCGGCTTCGGTGCGCCCGGCCAGGAGGCCCTCGCGGCCGCTCGTGTGGCGATCGTGGGGGTCGGGGGGCTGGGCTGCCCGGCGGCGCAATACCTCGCCGCGGCCGGCGTGGGCTCGCTCACGCTCATCGACGCCGATCACGTCTCGATCACCAATCTGCATCGCCAGATCCTGTTCGGCCCCGACGACATCGGTCGGCTCAAGGTGGACGCGGCTCGCGAGGCGCTGGGGCGACTGGCGCCAGGGTGCTCCGTGACCGTGGTGACGGACAGGCTCGACGCGGCCACGGCATCGGCCGTTCTCAGTGGCCATGACGTGGTCGTGGACGCCACCGACACCATGCCCGTGCGCCGTGTGATCGAGGCCGCCGCCCACGCCGCGGGCATCCCGGTCGCGTGGGGTGCGGTGCTGGGCTGGCACGGTCAGGTGACGGTCTTCGACGATACGCATCGGCTCGACGACGTCTTCCCCGGTCCCGACGCCGTCGACCTCGAGACGTGTGACGGCGGCGCCGTGTGGGGGCCGCTGTGTGGGCAGGTCGGGAGTGCCATGGCGAGCGAGGCTGCGCGACTCGCCGCGGGGGTGGCGCCGTCGCTCGCGGGCACTCTCGCTATCGTCGATGGCAGGACCGGACGGTGGCGCGACGTGGCGCTCGCGCCCCACGACGGTGGGAGGTGACATGAGGCTGCTCAGCGAGCATCTCGCCGAGGCGGTGTCTCTGGTGTCGCCGCTCGCCATCGAAACCGTGCCACTGATCGAGGGCATGAACCGCGTGCTCGCCCGCGACGTGGTCGCCACGCTCGACGGACCACCGTTCGACAACTCGGCCATGGACGGCTACGCCGTCAGGGCGGCCGATGCCGTTGCTGGGTCCGTTCTGACCGTCACCGCGGATATCCCGGCCGGCTCGGGCCTGCCTGCGCCCGTGGCGCCGGGCGCGGCCGCACGCATCATGACCGGCGCTCCCGTGCCTGCCGGGGCCGATGCCGTCGTGCCCGTCGAGAACACCGATGGCGGTGTGGAGCAGGTGCGGATCGATGTGGCGCCCGTGGTGGGTGCTCATATCCGCCGTCGCGGCGAGGACGTGAGCGCCGGCGACGTGGTGGTGCCCGCGGGGGTCCAGTTGGGGTCATGGCAGCTGTCGGCGGCGGCCTCCGCCGGGGTCGCGTCGGTTGCGGTGCGCCGTGCGCCGAGGATCGCGATCCTCACCACCGGCGACGAACTCGTCGACCCCGGCACCGAGCCGGGACCTGGGCAGATCGTCGACTCCAACACCACGCTGCTGGCCGCGATGGTGCTGGGCGTGGGCGGAGTGCCGCTCGTGCTGCCTCGCGCCGGAGACACCGCCGCGTCCGTGCTCGAGTCCTTGGATGGTGTGGACGCGGACCTGATCGTGACCGCAGGCGGTGCGTCCGTCGGGGCGTATGACCCGGTGAAGGCCGCGCTGGCCGAGCGCGGAGTGGGCTTCCATGCGGTGGCCATGCAGCCGGGCAAGCCTCAAGGACTGGGAACCTACCGCGGCATCCCGATCGCGTGCCTGCCGGGCAACCCTGTCTCCGTGGCGGTGACCTTCGAGGTGGTGGTGGGCGCGATGTTGCGCTCGATGCTGGTCGCGCCCGAGCCGTCCATGACCAGCGCGATCGCCGCCGTGGGATGGCGCAGCCCGCGCGGGCGCACCCAATTTGTGCCTGCCGTGGTCGAGCCCAATGGGACGGTGCGTCCCGCGACGGCGCGCGGCTCGCAGTCTCACCTGGTCGCATCCTTGGCGAAGGGTCGAGTGCTCGCCGTGGTGCCCGCCGATGTCGACGAGGTTCTTCCCGGCGATAGCGTGGGCTTCATGATGAGCCACCTGGAGATCCTGACGTGAGCGAGTTCACCCACCTCGATGCCAGCGGCCATGCGCGCATGGTGGACGTGACCCACAAAGAGCCCACCGTGCGAGCGGCCACCGCCGAGGCCTTTGTGGCGTGCTCGCCTGCGGTGGTCGCGGCGCTGCGTGACGGCACGGTGCCCAAGGGCGATGTGCTTGCCGTGGCGCGCGTCGCGGGCATCGCCGCCGCGAAGCGCACGCCGGAGCTGCTGCCGCTCGCGCACATCATTGGGGTTCACGGGGTCTCGCTCGACGCCGAGATCGACGACGAGGGGGTGCGCATCGAGGTCACGTGCCGCACCGCCGACCGCACCGGGGTCGAGATGGAGGCGCTCACCGCGGCATCGGTCGCGGCGCTGAACGTGGTCGACATGGTCAAGGGGCTCGACAAGGCCACCGCCATTCGCGACGTCCGGCTGTTGTCCAAGCGTGGCGGGAAGTCGGGGGACTGGGTGCGGCCATGACGGTCGACGCCATCGTGCTCACCGGTGGGCGCGGGTCGCGCCTGGGCGGAGCAGACAAGGGCGCGCTGACGCTGGGCGGACGGACTCTGTTGGCGCGCACCCTCGCCGCAGCGTCGTCGGCCCGCGCCACCGTGGTGGTGGGAGCGCGGGATGGAATTCCCGAGGACATGCTCACCGCTCGCGAGGAACCGCCGTTTGCCGGTCCGGTCGCCGCGATTGCGGCGGGACTTGCGGCGCTGCCGTCGCCGCCCGCCGATCGGGTGCTGGTGCTCGCGTGCGACATGCCCTTCGCGGCGGAGGCCGTGGGGGAACTGCTGGCCGGCGGTGGCGCCGACGGCGCGTGGGCCGTCGACCAGGAGGGACGCGAGCAGCCGCTCCTCGCCGTCTATCGCCGCGACGCCTTGGCCGGGGCGCTCGACGCGCTCGACTCGGTGGTGAACGCTCCCATGCGGGCGCTCACGGCAACGCTCACGATGACGCCCATTGCGGTGGGCCGCGCGGCGCTCGACGCGGATACTTGGGATGATGTGGAACGTCTGCGGAAGGAACTGTCATGACGGACACGCAACTGGACGGCTGGGTCGAGGCGCTCGCGGGGGAACTCGGCATCGACACCGCGGTGGTGGATGTACAGGCGCTGCTCGACGTCGCGCGTGAGGCCGCGCATGCGGTCGCGCGTCCCAGCGCGCCGCTGACCACCTTCCTCGTCGGCTACGCCGTCGGTCAGGCCGCCATGGGCGAGGAGGGCTTTGACGAGGGTGCCGCGCAAGAGGCGTTCGAGAACGCGGTGGCGACGGCGGCTGGTCTGGCCCGCAGTTGGACCGAGGAGATGCCCGGCTGATGGCGCGTGTGCGCTTCTTTGCGGCGGCTGCCGAGGCCGCCGGAGTCGACGAAGCTGCGGTGAGCGGCGCCGCGACGGTGGGGGAGCTGCGTGCTCGCCTCGCGGAACTCTTCGGCGACGACCTCGACCGCGTGTTGCGACGGTGTTCGATCGTGGTCGACCGCGTGCGCGCGGACGACGACGCGGCGGTCGGACCCGAGGCGCTCGTGGACGTGCTGCCGCCGTTTGCCGGAGGCTAGGCGGGATAGGTCTCGACGTCGCTCGCGACCGTGCACGCCACGGCAGCGCCAGGGGTGAGAATGCGCCGATCGATGATGAGCGGGTCGACGTCGGCAACGAGATCGCCGGCGTCGGTGTCGACCCAGACTCGGGCGACGTCGTCATGGCCTTCGACCCGCGCCACCGTCCCGTGCCACGTGTCTTCCGCCGTCGAGGACTCGGGTAGATCCGCCGCCAGGCGCAGTGAGACCTGCGACGGGCGCGGCGCGGTCCACGTCGACGCGTCCACGCGCACAAGCCCGCGTCCCACGAGCCGCGCCGTGAATGAGTGACGAGGCCGGCCGAGGACCTCCGCACGGGTCCCGCGCTCCGCGACGGCACCGTCATGCATGACGACCACGTCGTCCGCGAGCATCGCCGCGTCCAGTACATCGTGGGTGCTCATCACCACGGTGAGGTCAGCCAGCACGGTCGACAGGAGCGTGCGCATGTGCCCGGCGGCGTCCACGTCGAGCGCGGCGAAGGGCTCGTCGAGGAGCAATACCGCGGGTCGCGTGGCCAGCGCGCGCGCCAAGGCCACGCGCTGGGCCTGGCCACCGGAGAGGGTGGACGCGTGTGCGTTGGCTATGTCGGCGGCGCCCACTCGGTCGAGCCAGTCGCGTGCGACCTCGCGTGACGCGCGCTTGCCGTGGCCCGCGGCGCGCGGCCCGAACGCGACGTTGTCGAGCACCGACATCCCCGCGAAGAGGCTGGGGTCTTGGGTGAGGAGCGTCACCGGGCGGCGGTGTGGGGGCAGCCAGGCGGTGGCGTCCTGGCAGAGCACACGGTCGGCGCCGCCGAGGGTGACATGGGCGTCGGCGGGGCGCAGCAGTCCCGCCGCGACCTCGAGCATGGTGGACTTGCCCGAGCCGTTGGGGCCAAGGAGGGCGAGCGTGCGCCCGGACTCCACCGTGATGCGCGCCGCGACGGCGCGCTCGGGCACGGACGCGGAACAGTCGAGCCTCACGGTGTGCTTCCATTCATGACGACCGTCCGCTCGCCACCCGCGCGCGGGCGACGCGCGTCGCGCCTCCGTATGCGAGGGCGACCACCACGAGCGCCACCACCACAAGGACGAGGGACAGCGCCAC
The DNA here is from genome assembly GCF_002090055.1 of Demequina sp. NBRC 110051. Lineage (GTDB taxonomy): Bacteria > Actinomycetota > Actinomycetes > Actinomycetales > Demequinaceae > Demequina. Next base: position 103,587 of record NZ_BBRH01000014.1, on the reverse strand, counting down.
GGCGGCATCGGCATCGGCCTCGCGCTGGAGGTAGATCTCGAGGGGCACGGTTCGCGTGACGCCCTGGAGCGAGCCCGCGAAGGTGAGCGTCGCGCCAAACTCGCCGAGTGCCCGCGCGGCGGCGAGCACCGTGCCTGCGACGAGTGCGGGCCACACGCGGCGCAAGGTCACCCGTGTGAGCGTGGTCCAGGGGCCGGCGCCCAGGGTCGCGGCGACGGCCTCGAAGCGCGTGCCGTCGGCACGCAGCGCCCCCTCGAGGCTGAACACCAGGAAGGGCAGGGCGACGAAGGTTTGCGCGAGCACCACCGCCGTGGTGGTGAACGCGATGTCGATGCCGAGGAGTGTGAGGCGCTCGCCGATGAGCCCCGTGCGCCCGAACGCGTAGAGCAGCCCCAGGCCCCCCACGACCGGGGGGAGTACCAGGGGAGCGAGGATGACGGTGCGCACCACGTCCATGCCGCGAAACTCGAGCCGCGCCAGCATGACGGCGAGCGGGACCCCGAGGATGACCACGAGCGCCGTGGACCAGGCGACGGTGCGCGCTGAGAGTGCGAGCGCCGCAAGCGCCGCATCGCTCGTCACGAGCGCGGGGAACTGCGCCCACTCGACCCTGGTAGCCAGGCCGATCAGCGGCAGCACAATCAGGGCCGCGCCGGCGATGGCGGGCACGGCCAACCAGCGCGGCGCGAAGGGCGTGCCCTCCAGGGTAGGCGCGGGGGCTGTCGGCATCGTCGAGGTCATGGGGAGCCGAATCCCGCGTTCTCCAGCGCGCTCTGCCCGCTGTCGGATAGGACGAAGCCCACGAACGCATCGGCCACGATGGGATCGGTGGCGGTGGTGAGAGAGGCGATCGGATATTGGGTGCCCGCGGCGATCGCGACGGACTCGTCGCCGCCGAGCGGGACCTCCTCGGCTTCACCTTTCGACCTGGCGATGTCGGTGACGTAGACGAGTCCGGGATCGGCCTGGCCCGAGGTGACCTTGGCGAGAACCTCCGTCACCGACAGCTCTTCGCTCACGGGTTGAATGTCCACGCCCGCGGCCTTCTCCACGGCGAGCGCGACCTCGCCGCAGGGAACCGGAGCGGCACAGACCACCACGTCGAGCGAGGGATCGGTGAGGTCAGCCAGCCCGGCGAAGCCACGGGGATTGCCGGGCGCCACCGCGATGGTGAGGGTGTTTGTCGCGAAGGCCAGGGGGTGTGGAGCGAGCCCGGCGTCGTGCACGACACCCATCTGGGCGAGGTCGGCCGAGGCAAAGACGTCCCCCGGTGCACCCTCCACGATCTGGGAGGCGAGGGCGGAGGAGCCGCCCACATTGATCTGCACGTCGACGCCGGGGTTGTTGGCCTCGAAGTCCGCGGCGATGACGTCCATCACGTCCGTGAGCGAGGCGGCGGCGTGCACGATAAGCACGTCGTCGCTGGTGTCGTCGACCGCGCATCCCGCCGCCGCGAGCGCGAGCATGGCGACGCTCCCGCGCACGAGTGCCCGCACACACGCGCTCGCGCGTGCACGCATGCGCGAGCCGTGCGGGTGCTTCAACACGCGAGTCATGCCGCACCTCGCGGGCGCTCGACGATCACGGTGGTGGCCTTCACGACGGCGGTGGCGACGACGCCGGGCTCGAGGCCCAGGTCCTGTACGGCCTCGGTGCTCATGAGCGAGACCACGCGGTGGGGGCCGCATTGCAACTCCACCTGGGCCATGACGGTGTCCGCCACCACGCGCGTGACGATGCCGACGAACTGGTTGCGGGCCGAGCGGGAGACGCTGGCGTCGTCACGGCTCGTGGTGTGCTCCGCGGCGCGTTGGCTGGCGTAGCTGGCGACGTCCACGCCGTCGACGAGGAGTCGTCCCGCGCCGTCCTTGACGGTGGCGACCCCGGCCGCATCGATCCATCGACGCACAGTGTCGTCCGAGACGCCGAGAAGGGACGCGGCTTCACTGATTCGCAGATGCGGCATGAGAGCGACGCTAGTGCCGCATCTGCGTGTGAAACAAGCCGGAAACCCCGCCCACCACAGGCGCAGATGTCCTCATGTGTGCCACGAAAGCGGATTGCGTGGCGGTAATGTCCCCGTCTGCGCCACCACGGGGAAGGGGCGGCGCTCAGCCGCCGATCGCGCTCATCGGCCGGTCCGGCTGCAGGAAGCCAGGATCGTCGATGTCGTGGCCGGGCTTCTTCAGTCGCAGGTTCGCGGCGATCGCGTCCGCAAGGACCTCGTCGGTGCAGCCCCCGCGAAGGAGCCCTCGGAGGTCGGATTCCTCGCGCGCGAACAGGCATGCCCGGAGCTGTCCGTCGGCCGTGAGCCGGACCCGGTCGCACGTTCCGCAAAACGGCGCGGTCACGGACGCGATGACTCCCACCGAGGCGTCAGTCCCCGCGATGTCCCACACCTGGGCGGGAGCGGCGCCCCGATCGTCGCGCTCGGTGAGGGTCCAGCGCGCTCGCAGCGCCGCGAGGATCTCCTCCCCGGTGACCATCTGATGGCGGTCCCACGTGTGCCCGCCGTCGAGCGGCATCTGCTCGATGAAGCGCATCTGGTAGCCGTGGTCCACGCAGAACTGCGTGAGGTCTACGACCTCGTCGTCGTTGACGCCGCGCATCGCGACGGCGTTGATCTTGATCGGGGCGAGCCCGGCGGCCTCGGCCGCCGCGATGCCCGCAAGGGTCTCGACGAGCTTGTCACGGCGGGTTAGTTCGATGAACCGGTCCCGCCGCAGCGTGTCGAGAGACACGTTGACGCGCGTGAGGCCCGCGTCGACCAGCTGCGAGGCGAGCTGCGGCAGGCGCAACGCGTTCGTGGTGAGCGAGATCTCGGGGTGCCCGGCCGGACCGTCGAGGTGCGCGAGCCGGTCGACCACATCGACCACGTCGGCGCGCAGAAGGGGCTCGCCGCCGGTGAGCCGGATTTCCTCGATGCCCATCTCGACGGCCACGCGCGCGACCCGCACCAGCTCGTCGGTGCTGAGCATGGTGTCGCGCTGCAGCCACGGCACCCCGTCGGCCGGCATGCAGTAGGTGCACCTGAGCGAGCACCGATCGGTGAGCGAGATCCTGAGGTCGCGGTGGACGCGTCCAAAGCGATCGATCAGTCCGGCGTGCGTCATGACATCCCCACCCACGTGTGTGTGCCATCCGCGAGGATCTCGCGCTTCCAGATGGGGGCCTCGGCCTTCACTCGCTCGACGAGCTCGCGGCAGGCCTCGAAGGCGCGTGCCCGGTGGGCGGAGGACACCGCCGCCACGATGGCGGCCTCACCGACGTCACAGTGGCCGATGCGGTGGCTGACCGCCGCTCGCACATCACCCTCCGCGGTGATGGCGGACGCGATGGCGGAGAGCACGGATTCGGCGTCGGGGTGCGCCGAATAGTCGAGCGCGACGACTTCGCCCTCGACCGAGGGGTCGTGGTCGCGCACCAGGCCTACGAAGGTCGCCACGGCGCCATCGGCGCTGGTACTGACCGCCGCGATGTGCGCCATGAGGTCGAGCGGCTGGGCCGTGATGCGCGCGATCAATGGTCGCGCCCATCGAGTTGGCCCACCAGGTGGCCGAGGATCGGCATCAGGGCGGTGGCGCCGTCGCGGGCGGCGCCCTCCGAACCCGGAAGGTTGATGACGAGCGCGCGGTCGGGCCCCGCGGTCACGCCCGCGAGGCCGCGGCTGACGGCCGCCATCGGCGTGGATGCGGCGCCCTCGCGACGCAGCATCTCGGGGATGCCGGGGATCTCGCGCTCGAGCACTCCCGCGGTGGCCTCGGGGGTGAGGTCGCGCGGAGCGACACCTGTGCCTCCGGTGGTGATGATGACCCGGGCGCCGTCGGTGCGGGCATCGAGGATCGCGTCGCGGACGGACGCGACGCCGTCGGGCACCACCGTCGCGACAACCGCGGCGCCGGCGTCGCGCACAATGGCGGCGATGGCGGGGCCCGCGGTATCGGTCGCGGCGCCCGCGCTGCGGCGGTCGGACACCGTGATCACGGCGACCGTCACGCCCGTAAGGTCGTGAGGCATCGGCCCTCCAAACGTCGGGGTGCGGGCCAGTCTAGGCGCCTCGCTCGACGCCCGTGTTGCGGGCATTTCGCGGCCGCACGCCCTCGGCCGTGAGGCTCGTCCGCGAGGCGGCTAGGTGGCTAGGTGGCGGACGGTCCCGGCGTGGGGTCGTTGTCGCCGTCGAGGGAGTCGAAGACCTCGTTGTACAGCAGTGCATGGACCTTCTCGACGTCCGGGATGTCGTCGAACTCGAGGGGGTCATCGGAGGCTGACTCGATGATGAGCGTGCCGGTGCGAAACAGCCTGTCGATCAGGCCGTGACGGAATTGGACGGTGTTGACGCGCTGCAGCGGGATGTCGATGCCGCTCTTGGTGAAGACACCTGTGCGGTAGATGACGCGCCTGTCGGTGACGACGAAGTGGGTGGTGCGCCAGCGAATCCACGGCGCGACGGCCAGCCAGCCCACGAGGATGGCGAACAGAGCGCCCGTCACCACGCCCACCCACGTGCGGGTCGTGTCGCTCCACTCAGTGGTCGACACCCACCAGGCGATGGCGATGACGGCCGCGATCGCGAGGACCGACACCACGACGGGCCAGAACAGCGCCTTCCAGTGCGGGTGGCGGTCGACGACGACCTCCTCATCGGCGGCCAGCAATCCACGCGGGTATCCCATAACGCTCACTGTAGTGAGCGCGACCCGGCCGGGGAAGGAAAGCCAGCCACGGCATCGGCGCCGCGCAATCGCCGCGACACACTATTGCCACGCGGTAGACATGATTCCTGGTTAACGTGGGCCCATGAGCGATGCGGCGACACCCTGGAGCGGCTACACGCCCGCCGCGGCGTGGGACGAGGCGATGGACGTGGACGGCAAGGTCCGCGAGCCGTATCGGCGGGTCTACGCCGAACTCGAACGCATGAGCGGGGACGACCTGTACTCGAAGGCGGAGGCGCTCGCGTCGACCTACCTCGCGCAGGGCGTCACCTTCGACCATGCGGGCGAGGAGCGGCCCTTCCCGCTGGACCTCGTGCCGCGCGTGGTCGGCTCGGACGAGTGGGACATCATCTCGCCCGGCGTGGCCCAACGCGTGCGCACCCTCGAGGCGTTCCTCGCGGACGTGTATGGCTCCCAGCGCTGCGTGACGGATGGCCTGGTGCCGCGCCGCCTCATCGCGTCGAGCCAGTACTACTACCGCCAGGTCGCGGGCATCGAGCCGGCCAACGGCGTGCGCGTCCATGTGGGCGGCATCGACCTGGTGCGCGACCAGCACGGCATCTGGCGCGTGCTTGAGGACAACGTGCGCGTGCCGTCTGGCGTGAGCTACGTGTTGTCGAACCGCCGCGCCATGAGCCAGATGTTCCCCGAGATGTTCGGCGCTATGGGGATTAGGCCCGTGCTGGAGTACTCGCGACGGCTGCGCTCGGCGCTCGCCAAGTCCGCCCCCGAGGGCGTCGACGACCCCACGATCGTGGTGCTCACCCCGGGTGTGTACAACTCGGCGTACTACGAGCACTCGCTCCTGGCGCGCACCATGGGTGTCGAGCTCGTCGAGGGGCGCGACCTTGAGACGGTCAACGGCCGCGTCTACATGCGCACCACGGCCGGGCGCCGCCGCGTCGACGTGATCTACCGCCGCGTGGACGACGACTTCCTGGACCCCGTGCAGTTCCGGCCCGACTCGGCGCTGGGCTCGCCTGGGCTCGTCAACGCCGCGCGCCTGGGCAACGTCACGATCGCCAACGCGATCGGCAACGGCGTGGCCGACGACAAGCTCATCTACACGTACATGCCCGACCTCACGCGCTACTACCTCGACGAGGACCCGATCCTGCCCAACGTCGATACCTGGCGTCTCGAGGAGCCCGCCGCTCGCGAGGAGGTGCTCGACCGGCTCGACGAGCTCGTCGTCAAGCCCGTCGACGGCGCGGGAGGCAAGGGCGTGCTTATCGGCCCCAAGGCGTCTGCAGCGGAGCTGGCCGAGGCCAAGGACCGCATCAGCGAGGACCCGCGCGGCTGGATCGCGCAGCCCGTGATCCAACTGTCGACGGTGCCGACCCTCACCGACGACGGGCTCGAGCCGCGTCACGTGGACCTGCGCCCCTTCGCCGTGAACGACGGCGACGACGTGTGGGTGCTGCCCGGCGGGCTCACCCGGGTGGCACTCCAGCGCGGTCAGCTCATCGTGAACTCGTCCCAGGGCGGCGGCTCCAAGGACACCTGGGTCCTTGGCGGCGTGCGCGACCGCGCACCACGCCAGGCGCCCGAGTCGAAGGTCGAGTTCGGAGGCATGCACGCCGTGCCGCAGGCCGCCCACCCCGAGGATGTGGTCGCGGGCCAGCAGGCGCAGCAGCAACAACAGCAGCGCGAGGAGCACAGTGAGCCACCGGCCGAGCCGGGCGAGGACGGGGGCGCATCATGCTGAGCCGCATCGCCGAGTCGCTGTTCTGGATTGGCCGCTATGTCGAGCGCGCCGACAACACCGCGCGCCTGCTCGACGTGCACCTCAATGTCCTGCTCGAGGACCCCTGGGTCGACGAGCCCAGCGCGAATGCCTCGATCCTTACCGTCATGAGTGCGGGCACCGAGGCGCCGGTCACCCGCTCCGACGTCCTGCAGCGCCTGGCCTTCGACCGGGAGCGCACGTCCTCGATCGCCGGGTCGCTGACCGCGGCCCGCGAGAACGCACGCCGGGCCCGCGAGGTCATCTCCACCGAGGTGTGGGAGTCGCTCAACACCACCAGGATGGAGCTGTCGCGCTGGAGCCAGGCCGCTCGTCCTCACGAGTACTTCGTGTGGGTGCGCGAGCGCACCGCGGTGGTGCGGGGGCTCGCCTCGGCAACCACGTCGCGCGACGACGCGTGGCACTTCCTCGAGCTGGGCCGCTCCCTGGAGCGCGCGGACATGATCGCCCGCCTCCTCATGACCCGCTCACTCGACGGCACCACGGGCGTCAACTGGACCACACTGCTGCGCACCTGCTCGGCCCACGAGGCGTACTTGCGCACCGTGCGCGCCCTCGTCACCGAGGAACGCGCCGCGGAATTCCTCCTGGTGGATCGCCTGTTCCCGCGCTCGATCGCCTATAACCTCGAGATGGCGGAGTCGATCCTGACCGATATCGAAGGCTCGGAGCGCTCGCGGACCCTCGCCGGGCGCGCCCAACTCGCGCTGGGTCGGGCACGCACCAACCTCGAGTACTCGCCGGTCAGGGAGATCCTCGACGACCTTCCCGGCCAGATGCAGGCCGTGCAGCGCGCGTGCGCCACGGCATCGGACATCATCCGCGACCGCTACTTCCTGCCCGACGCCACCGTCGTGTGGAACCAGGAGGCATTGTGACCACCCTTCGCATCGAGCACCGTACGCACTTCCGCTACGCCTCGGACGTCACCAGCTCCTACAACGAGGCCAGGGTCACCCCCGCATGGCTGCCGCGTCAGCGGGTCTTGGATGCCGCGGTCGACATCTCCCCGGTGACGTGGCGATCGTCCTACCGCGACTACTGGGAGTGCGACGTCACGACCTTCGAGGTCCTGCAGCCGCACCGCGCGCTGACCGTCGACGCGAGGTCCGTGGTCGAGGTGTCGACCCAGGTGCCCCGAGGCGAGAAGGCCGGATGGGACGCGCTCCAAGGCCCGCGTTTTCAGGACCTGCTGTGCGAGTACCTGGAGAACTCCGATGCCACGGCTCCGCCCGAGGATCTCGAGCAGTTCGCGCGCGAGGCCTCGCACAAGCTGGGCCCGGAGGCGACGGCCCGCGCGGTGTGTGAGTATCTGCATTCCGAGGTGAAGTACGTGCCCGGCGCCACCACCGTCCACACCGCTGCCGCGGAGGCATGGGGTGCCCGCTCGGGCGTGTGTCAGGACTTCGCCCAACTCGCGCTCGGTGCGCTGCGCTCGGTGGGCATCCCCGCGCGCTACGTCTCGGGCTACCTGCACCCCAAGCGGGACGCCGAGATCGGTGAGACCGTCGCGGGCGAGAGCCACGCGTGGGTCGAGTGGTGGACGGGGGAGTGGACCGGCTTCGATCCGACCAACGACCGCGAGGTGGGCGACCATCACGTGATCGTGGGCCGCGGACGCGAGTACCGCGACGTGCCCCCGCTGTCTGGCGTGGTCGCGGGCACCACCGAGAATCTCGACGTCACGGTGAAGGTGACTCAGATCGCCTGAGCCGGGGTAGTCCTCGCCGCCGTGCTCCTAGCCCCGGTGCTCGAGGTGCCACGGCTCGGGCTTCGGTCCGCCCGGACGCGCCCACGCGGGCAATTCCCAGCCGTACGCGGGCGCCTGGTCGACGAGCCACCGGTAGGCCTCGCCGCGGAATCCACCCGGGAGGCCACCCGAGTTGAGATCGATCGCGGCGCCCCAGCCGTGCTGCGAGGTCCCCGGTGTCGCGGCCATGACGCCCTTGGTGGCTTTGGCGACGCGCTGCCCGGAGAGGCTGCGGTAGGAGTCGGTGATGGGGATGTCGACACCGAAACGCTCGGAGAACGCCGCGTTCAGCGTCTCCAGATCGGCGGCGGCATGGCAGGACAGGGTCTGGTCGGCGTCCCACGGCACCGCGCAGAGCACCGCGGACGTGAGGGTGCCGTTGCGCAGACCCGCGAGCGAGGGCACCTCGCTGCCGGAGAAATCGAGTCGTTCCGTGAGGGAGGGCTCGTGCGACAGCACCAGGCCCGCGTCGACCACCTCGTAGAGCAGCGCCGCCAGGTCGGCCTTCGTGAGCTCTTCGGCCGCAGCCTCGGCGTCGGAGCCGGGCGCCGCCACTCCGAGGCTCTCGAGCCATTCGGTCGAGGTCTCGTGCTCGGAGGGTGCCTCGACCGGTTCGAACGACAGTCCCGGCACGAACACGATCCGCCGTTCGCCTGCCAGGCGGTGCAGCGTGAGCGCGACCTCGCCGCGCGTGGTGGCTCGGTCAGGGTCGAACGAGGAGGTGTCGTCGTCCAGTTCCACGCCGCGAGAGGCGAGCCATGAGACCTCCGTCGCCGAGGCGTGGTCGGCATCGACGTCGTCGTAGGGGCCGTCCTCGTCCATGACATGCAGCGGCAGTCCGGCCGCGCGGTACGCGAAGGCGGCCAGGTCGGCGCGCGTTGCCGGTGCGGTGGGGGAGAACGTCGCGGAATCCTCGGCGAGGCCCCACCCGAAGCCCGCGCCCAGACGGGCCAGCCACGCGATCGCCTCCGCCTGCGGGGCCGAGACGCCGCCGGCACCGGCCGCCGAGACGTCACGGAACGTGGTGCGCACCGGCTCCGCCTTCCACACCGTCGGCGACGCGTACAGGACGGACAAGGGCGGGCTCGCCTCGTCGTCGTCTTCCTGAGCCTCGTCGGTCGTCGGGGTGGGCGTGGCGGAGGGAACCGGATCGGGGTCCGATGCCGTGGTGGGCTCGGGCGACGGGGTAACCGTGGGCTCCGGGCTTGAGGTCGTGGAGGGTTCGGGGGTCGCGGTTCCGTTGGGCTTGGGCGTCGATGTTGCGGTCGGCTTGGGAGACGACGTCGCGGTGGGTTTGGGCGTCGCGGTGGGTTTGGGTGTCGAGGTGGACGTCGGCGTGGGCTCCGCAGTGGTGGTCTCTTCGGTCGCCGGAGCTGTCGCCGCTGCGGTGGCGGTCTGCGTGGTGTCCGGAGCGGAGGCCTCGGGGGTGTCGGTCGTCTCGGTGGCGCTGGCCGCGCTGACGGGAAGGAAGCACGCGCCAGCGAGCGTGATGACCGCCACGTGCCCGGCCCATGCTCGCCGTGCCATGGACCGCGATGAGATGCGCCGCATCGCCCGTCTCCTTCTCCGGCATCAGCCCCTCAGCTACGCCGGTGCACGGGCACATGTGCGCCCGCTTCCTGACAAGAGTCGCACGCGGGTGCGCAGTTGTCAGCCCCAACCGGGCAACGGGAGTCGCCGCGGCATCGGCCGTCTGTGATATCGGCAGTCCTCTCACATGTCGTGAGCAGGTGGCGTGGCTACCCCGTGTATTCGAAGTGCCACGGCTCGGGCTTGTTGCCATCGGGGCGCGCCCAGGTGGGGAGGACCCAGTTGTAGCCGGTGAGTTGCTGACGCAGCCACAGGTAAGCGGAGCCCTGGTATCCGCCGGGCAGCGACGCCCCCGCGATGTCGATGGCGGCCGCCCAGCCGTGGTTCGACGTGCCGGGAATCGCGGCGATAGTGCCGTACAGGGCGCGTGCGCGCACCTGTTCGTCGTAGTCCCGGTACGAGTCGTTCACGGGGATGTTGCGCCCGAAGCGGGCCCGGAAAGCGGCGTTGAGTCGCTCGAGGTCGGCAGCGGCCTGGCACAGCAGCAGTTCGCTCGTATCCCACGACAGCGAACACAGTCGATCGCGGGGCAGGGCTCCGTTGGAGTAGGTCGTGGTGACGCGCGTGACGGCCGCGCCCCCAGTGCCGCGCAGGTAATAGCCCGACATCCAGCCGCGACCGCCGTCGACCACGATCTCGATCCAGCCGTCGGGCGAGACGTTCCCCGTGGGGGTGACCGCCGCCCCACGCGGACGGTACGCCAGCAATGAGGAGGCGGTGCCGGGGGCGGCGCGGACCGCGAGGCTCGAGGCCCCGTAGACGTACAGCGTGGAGTGACGCAGCAGGGTCGCGGTGCCCACGGCGGGGTTATAGGTGATTCCGGCGCCGTCGAGTCGGTACAGGAACGCCGCCATGGCGTCACGCGTGATGGCGTTGCGGGGGCGGAACTCGGCGCCCGACGACGTCTTCCAGCCGGTCGTGGCGCCGGTCTGCGACAGCCACACGATCGCGCGATAGAAGGGGTCGGAGGTCTTCACGTCGGTGAACGGGGACCGGGACGGCAGCGAGACCGCAGGTGAGCCGGCAAAGCGGTACAAGAATGCGGCCATCGCCTCGCGCGAGATGTCCTCCTGAGCGCGAAACTCGGCCGCGCCGTCCACGCGCCACCCGGTCGAGACCTTGGCGTCCGCGGCCCACGTGATCTCGCGGTAGAAGGCGGTTTTTGAGGTGATGTCGCTGAACGGCGATCGCGACGGAGCGTAGTGGGCCGGCTCGCCCGCGTAGCGGTACAGGAACGCGGCCATGGCGTCGCGCGCCACGGTGTCGAGGGGGCGGTACTCGCGGGTGCCATCGGACAGCGTCCAGCCGCGGGTAATACCCGCCTGGGCCAGCCACCCGATCTCGGTGGCGAACTTCGAGTAGGACGAGCTCCCGACGCGGGCCGACACGTCGGTGAAGGTGATCCCCGTCGCGGCGAGCACGCCGACCGACGGAGGCTCGAGGGCCTCGGTGGGGGTGACGTCGGCCGGCTCGGCGCCGCGCGCCGACATGGCCGGCTGCGGCTCTGCGGCGTCGGTCTGCTCCTCCACGTCGCCCGACGGCGCGGCTGTGGGAGGGGACGAGGCGTCCGTGCTTGGCGTAGGCGACGGGCTCGCGGACGGCCCGGGCGAGGCGGACGGCCCGGGCGAGGCGGTCGGGGACGGCGTGGCGGCAGGCGTGGCCGAGGGTTCGGGTGACAACGAGGGGATCGGTGTCACCGTCGGCGCCATCGTCGGTGTCGTCACGGTGGTCGGCGTCGGATCGGCGGGATCGGTCTGGGCAACGGCGCTGGGCACGATTCCCGCGGCGAGGCCCGCTCCCAACACGGTGACGGCAGCCGCCCGCACCGCGCGGACGCGGACGCTGACGGGGGCTGCGGTGGGGACGGAAGAAATGGTGCGCTCCTACGGTCGTGAGACGCCCTCGACCGAGCGCCGCCTGCCGAGATTATCGGCGATAGCGGTGCCATGGTGAAGCCTGATGTGACAACGGACACTCGCCGCAAATGCCGTGGGGACTGCTGCCGTCCTCGCCGGCGTGCGCCCCCGATAGAATCAAACGCGTGACTGCCATGCCCGAGAACGACGAGACCAGGTACGACTTCCACGCGATCGAGGACCGCTGGCTACCCGTGTGGCGGGAAACCCAGCCCTTCCGCTCGGGCGACCCCGAGGACTCGCGTCCCACCAAGTACGTGCTCGACATGTTCCCGTACCCCTCGGGCGACCTGCACATGGGCCACGCAGAGGCCTACGCGCTCGGTGACGTGATCGCGCGCTACTGGACCCAGCGCGGCTTCAACGTGATGCACCCCATCGGGTGGGACTCGTTCGGCCTGCCCGCCGAGAACGCCGCGATCACCCGCGGCCTGGACCCGCGCGGCTGGACCGAGGACAACATCGCCCAGCAGCGGTCCTCGATGGAGCGCTATGCGTGCTCGTTCGACTGGGACCGCGTGCTCGCGACGCACCGTCCCGAGTACTACCACTGGAACCAGTGGTTCTTCACGCGCATGCATGAAAAGGGCCTGGCGTATCGCAAGCACTCGAACGTGAACTGGTGCCCCAAGGACCAGACCGTGCTCGCCAACGAGCAGGTGGTGGGCGGCCTGTGCGAGCGTTGCGACACGCCCGTCACGAAGAAGAAGCTGAACCAGTGGTACTTCAAGGTAACGGACTACGCGGACCGCCTGCTGGACGACCTTGACACGCTGAAGGACTCGTGGCCGTCCAAGGTCATCGCCATGCAGCGCAACTGGATCGGACGCTCCAGCGGCGCCGACGTGTCGTTCACGATCGAGGGTCGCGACGAGCCCGTCGACATCTACACGACCCGCCCCGACACCCTCCACGGTGCGACCTTCATGGTCGTCGCGGCGGACTCCGACCTTGCGGCCGAGCTGGTTCAGGGGGCCGATGCCGTGGTCGCCGAGGCCTTCGAGGCGTACGTCGATGAGGTCAAGGCCGCCAGCGAGATCGACCGCCTGTCGACCGAGCGCCCCAAGACCGGTGTGTTCCTCAATCGGTACGCGATCAACCCCGTCAACGGTGAGCGCCTGCCCATCTGGGCCTCCGACTACGTGCTCGCCGACTACGGTCACGGCGCGATCATGGCCGTGCCCGCGCACGACCAGCGCGACCTCGACTTTGCCCGCGCCATGGACCTGCCGGTGCGCGTGGTGCTCGACGTGCGCGGCGAGGACGGCGAACCGGTCGAGGACCCGGCCGTCTCCGGCGTCGCCGCGGCCGGCGACGGCACGCTGATCAACTCCGGCGACCTCGATGGCAAGTCGAAGGCAGACGCGATCGACGCCATCGTCGCGGACCTCGAGGCCAAGAGCCTGGGCCACTCGTCGACCAACTACCGCCTGCGCGACTGGCTCATCTCGCGTCAGCGCTACTGGGGCACGCCCATCCCGATCGTCCACTGCGACGCGTGCGGTGAGGTGCGCGTGCCGGACGACCAGCTTCCCGTCGAGTTGCCGCCGGCCGAGGGCCTCGACCTCAAGCCCAAGGGCACCTCACCGCTCGGCGGAGCGACCGACTGGGTCAACACCACATGCCCCGACTGCGGCGGCCCGGCCCTGCGCGACACGGACACCATGGACACCTTCGTAGACTCGTCCTGGTACTTCCTGCGGTTCCTGTCGCCGGGCAAGACCGACGGCCCCTTCGACCTCGACGAGGCGAAGAAGTGGGCACCCATCGATCAGTACGTGGGTGGCGTCACCCACGCGATCCTGCACCTGCTGTACGCGCGCTTCTTCACCAAGGCGCTGCATGACATGGGCATGATCGACTTCGAGGAGCCCTTCCTCGCGCTGCTGAACCAGGGCATGGTCCAGATGGACGGCTCCGCGATGTCGAAGTCACGCGGCAACCTGGTGCGCCTGAGCGAGCAACTCGACGAGTTCGGCGTGGACGCCGTGCGCATCACCATGTCGTTCGCAGGCCCGCCCGAGGACGACATCGACTGGGCGGACGTCTCGCCCGGCGCATCCCAGCGCTTCCTCGCCCGCGCCTGGCGCCTGGCGCGCGACGTCGCCTCCGCACCGGGCGTAGACCCTGCCACTGGGGACGCCGCCCTGCGTGCGGTGACGCACAAGACCATGCACGACGCCGCCCAACTGGTCGAGGGCTTCCGCTTCAACGTGGTGGTCGCGCGCACCATGGAGCTCGTCAACGCCACCCGCAAGGCCATCGACAGCGGTGCCGGCCCCGCCGACCCCGCCGTGCGCGAGGCCACCGAGGCCGTCGCCGTGCTGCTGAGCCTCTTCGCGCCCTACGTCGCCGAGGACATGTGGTCGATTCTGGGACACGAGAACGTGTCGCGCGCCGGATGGCTCGACGTGGACGAGTCGCTGCTGGTCGAGGACACCGTCACGTGCATCGTCCAGGTGAAGGGCAAGGTCCGTGACCGCCTCGAGGTGGCGCCCGACATCTCCGAGGACGCCCTGCGCGAGCTGGCCCTCGCCGCACCTGGAGTGGTGAGGGCGGTGGGTGACGCCGCGATCCGTACGGTGATCGTGCGCGCACCCAAGCTCGTCAACATCGTCACCGCCTGATGGTGGCGCCGGGCCCCAGGGGACCGGTCGCCGCTAGCGTGGGGTCATGACCGAGCGCGTCGCCGTCGTCACGGACTCGTCCGCGGCGCTACCCGACGACCTGGTGCGCCGTTGGGGTATCACCGTGGTGCCCTTAAAGGTCGTGGTGGACGGTGAGGCGCGCCCGGAGGGCGTGGGAGCCGACGGCGTCCTCGAGGCGTTGCTGGCGGGCAAGTCCGTCACGACATCGCAGCCCGCTGTCGAGGCGTTCGCGGAGGCTTTCCGTGCCGTCGAGGTGGCCGGGGCGTCGGCCGTGGTCGCGGTGTTGCTGTCGTCGAGACTCTCGGGGACGGTCGCTGGGGCCAGGAAGGCGGCCGATGCCGTGGGCATCCCCGTCGAGGTCGTGGACTCCCGCCAGGTCGCCTTGGGCACGGGCTTCGCGGCGCTCGCCGCGGCCGCGGCCGCGCGCGCGGGCGACAACCCGGAGGATGTCGCCGCGACGGCAGTGAAGGTGGCCGCGTCCGCGCGCTGCGTCTTCACCGTGGACACACTCGAGTTCCTGCGGCGCGGCGGACGGCTGTCGTCCGCGGCCGCGGCCGTGGGGCGCATGCTGCAGGTGCGGCCGGTGCTCGAGATCGTGGACGGGGAGGTCGTGGCCGCGGAGAAGGTGCGATCGACGGCCCGCGCCAGGGAGGCGGTGGCCACTCGCGCGCGGCGCGCCGTGGATACGCTGACACGGCCCGGTGTCGGCATCCTCACGGTCGGCGACGGTGCGTATGCCGATGCGACGGCCGAGGCCTTCGCCGACGCCGCGATGTTGGTGCGAACCGACATTGGCGCGGTCCTCGCGGTCCATGCGGGCCCAGGCGCGCTCGGCGTCGTGACGGCGGAGCTGCCGGCCGCTCTCCTCGACGCGCCTGAGGCCACCCCGCGGCACTGAATCCGAGCGTCGTCCCCAGGCGCGTTCGGGGTGCGCGGCCGTCCACGGGTGCGGGCAGCCGTCATACGGAGGTGAGGATGCCCGCCTAGCGTCGCAGGCATGGTTCCCACGACACCCGAGAGCGAGGACGAGGCCCTCACCCGTTGGCGCGACAGCGCCATGCGCGCCGCGGGCCGCGCCTACGAGACGGCGCACGGGCGCGAGATCGACGACGAGTCACGCGGGGTGCGCTGGGCGCTGTCGCCGCGGGTCGCACTGACCGCGGCGGGCGCTATCGGGCTCATCGCGCTGCTCGTGTGGGCACTCGCCCGCCCCGCGGTGTCGGAGCCCCTCGGGGCGGACGCGACGCCCACGCCGGCGGCGAGCGCCGCGCCAGCTCCTTCGGTGAGCACAGTCGGGCCGATGGCCGTGGTGCACGTCGCAGGCGCGGTCGCGACACCTGGTCTCATCGAGCTCAGCCCCGGCGAGCGTGTGGCAGATGCCATCGAGCGTGCGGGAGGCTCCCTCGCGGACGCGGACCTGTCCGCGCTCAACCTCGCGCGTGTGCCGCTCGACGGCGAACAGATCTCCGTGCCCCGCGTGGGGGAGGCCGGTGCTGAGGAGGACTCGACGGTGCGCCTCAATACTGCCGACGCCGCCGCTCTCGAGGGACTGCCGGGCGTGGGCCCCGTGACGGCCGCCAATATCGTCGCGGATAGGGACGCGAATGGCCCCTACGCGAGCCTCGATGACCTGCAGCGCGTCCCAGGCATCGGTCCCGCCCTCGTGGCACGCCTCGACGGGCTCGTCACGATGTGAGGCCAGCGCATGACGCGCGCCTCGTGCCCGCAGCGGCGGCCGCATGGAGCGCGGCGGCGTGTGCGGACAGGGGCCTGGACGCCGTCGCCACTGTCGCCGTCGTGGCGCTCATGGCACTCCTTGCCGGCGCCGCGCAGTGGGCGGGAGACCTGCACGAGCGACGCAGAGGCTTGGCGCCGCCACGGAACCGGACAGAGCGAGCCGCGCGTGTGGCGTGTGCGGTCACGCTCGCCAGCGTCGCCTTCGCGGCGGGCCTGATCTACGCAGGGGTCGCGGCAGTCTCGGGGCTCCCCACAGCCACCGTCGACACAGGCGAGGTGGGGCTGCGTGGCACCGTCATCGAGGCACCGCGGGTCGTCGCGTTGCGCTCGGGGGATGCCGCCATGGTCGATATGGCTCTCACCCAGTGGCGGCCGCAGGATTCGGGCGCCTGGGAGGCCGTTCAGGGGCGCGTCACCGTGGTCCTCGAGCCCGATGTTGTCGAGCGTGACGAGGTCATCGAGGTCGCCGCCGATCTTGTCGCGAGCGACCAGGGCGCCATTGCATGGAGCGCGACCCTGGAGGCGGTGGGGGAGCCACGGGGCGCGCTTGCGGCCGGGCGGACATGGATCGCGGAAGCGACCGCGGCTCTTCCGCCCGAGCGTGGTGGATTGGTGCGCGGGATGCTGACGGGGGACACGAGCGCGATGAGTGACGCCCAGGTTGCCGCGATGCGCACCTCTGGCCTCGCGCACCTCACGGCAGTCTCGGGCGCGCACTTCGCGGTGGTCACGCTCCTCGTCATCGCCGCGGCGCGCGCCGTGCGGGCACCACGGGTCGTCGCGGCAGTGGCCGTGGCGGGAGCGGCGGTCGTGTTCGCCGCCTTCGTGGGAGCGGCCCCGTCGGTCGCGCGCGCCACCGTGATGGCGGCCGTCGTCGCGGCGGCGTTGGCTCTCGGCCGCAAGGCTCGCGGCCTGCCCGCGTTATCGACGGCCGTCCTCGCAGTGGTCGCGACGGCGCCGGCTCTGACAGTCGAGATTGGCTTTCTCATGTCCGTCATCGCTGTCAGCGCGATCGTGTTGTGGGCGCCGGTGCTCGCGCGCCTCATGGGGCGACGCATGACCCCGCGGGCCGCTCGCGCCGTCTCCGTCCCCCTCGCGGCCCAGGCGGCCTTGACTCCCATCCTCCTGATGCTGCAGCCGGGGATCTCCGGATGGGCGATCCCCGCCAACCTCGTCGTGGTGCCCTTCCTGCTGCCCCTGATGATGGCCGGACTGACGGCCGCGTGCGTGGGGCCCTGGTGGCCCAGCGCCGGCCATGCGCTACTGGCCGTCAGCGACGCCGCTGCGATCCCGGTCGCGGCGGTTGCGCAGGCGGTGACGCGCGTGCCGGGTGCCATGCTCGCGTGGCCCGAGGGGCCGCGGGGACTCGCGCTCGCATCAGCGGTGGTCCTCGTCGCGATCCTTGCGACCGTGGCTCCTACGCGGCGTCGCAGGCGTGCCACCGCGGCGCTCGCCGTCGCCGTCGCGGCCTCCGCCTTGGCGGTCAGCGCGTGGCCCGGCCGGGTCGTCGATGACTGGGATGTGGTCATGTGCGACGTGGGCCAGGGGGACATGACCCTGATGCGGGCGGGACCCCACAGCGCTGTGGTCATCGACACGGGAAGGGACGCGGCGCTCGCCGACGCGTGCCTACGGCGCTACGGCGTGCGGCATGCGCCGTTGCTGATCCTGACGCACCCGCACGCCGACCATGACGGCGCGGTCACGGCGGTCGCGGCCCGCGCCACGGTAGACCGGGCATGGATCTCGCGGGCCGGCTGGAACGGCCGGGCCCACAGGGACCTCGCCCAGGCCGGTGTCGCGGTCGAAGTTCCGGCGCTTGCCCAGGCCGTGAGCGCCGGGAGCGCCGCGGTGCGGGTGCTCTCTTTTGGGCATCTCGACCGCGAGCCAGACGACGCCAACGATGCCTCGATCGTCGTCCTCGTCGACGGCGAGCGCGCCCGCATGCTCGCGCTGGGCGACCTCGAGCCCGGCGCCCAGCGCACCCTCGCCGACGTGCTCCCGCCGCTCTCGGTGGACGTCGTGAAGGTCGCGCACCACGGCTCGGCGGCGCAGGACGAGGCGCTCGCGGCGGACCTCACCGCCACCGTGGGGATGATCGGCGCGGGCCGTGACAACGACTACGGTCACCCGGCTCGCGCCGCGCTCGACCTGTACGAGGACCGCGTGGGGACCCTGGCCGTGACGGCCACGTGCGGGGACATCGTGGTGAGCATCTCGGCTGCGGGGGACGCTGCGGTCCGGTGTCGTAGCGGCATGGCACCCTAGAGCCATGGCAGCCCGCACTCGTTCCGCAGAACCGACCTGGCATCGCGCCGCCCCCGCCCCTGTGGTGCTGGTCTCGGGGCCCGAGGCCCTGCTCGGTCAGCGCGCGGTCGAGCGCATCGTCGCGGCCCGCCCGGGCGCGGCCGTGACACGGCTTGATGCGGGCGCGTACACGCGTGGAGCGCTCCTCGCGGCCGCGTCTCCGTCGCTGTTCGATGACGCTGGAATAGTGCTCGTCGAGGGAGCCGAGTCGATGAACGACGAGTTCCTCGCCGACGCCCTCGCGTATGTCGCCCAGCCCGACCCCGAGGTCATCGTGATCATCCGCCACGGCGGCGGCGTGCGTGGCAAGAAGCTGCTCGACACCCTGCGCAAGGGCGGCGCACCCGAGTACACGTGCCCCGCGGTCAAGAAGGACGCCGAGATCATGGACTTCGCGCGCGGCGAGTTCGAACGCGGCAAGCGGCCGGTGCAGGCCTCCGTGGTGCGCAGCCTGGTCGACGCCGTCGGCACCGACATCGCCGAGGTCGCGGCCGCGTGCCATCAGCTGATGAGCGATGTCGACGGCACCATCGATCAGGCCGCCGTCACGCGTTACTACGGCACGCGCGTGAACGCCACGGCGTTCGCGGTGGCCGACGCCGCGGTCGCCGGCGATGTGGCGAAGGCGCTGAGTTTGGTGCGTCACGCGCTCGCCACGGGAAACGACCCTGTGCCGCTGAACGCGGCCATGGCCGCCAAGCTGCGCACGCTCGCGAAGGTGGGGGCCGCCCGCGGTCGCAGGCTCGACCCCACGCGCGACCTGGGAATCTCTCCGTGGCAGGTGGACCGCGCGCGCCGGGAGCTGCAGCGGTGGAACGCCGAGACTCTCGCGACGGCTATCGAGGCGGTGGCGACGGCCGATGCAGAGATCAAGGGCGCGGCACGCGCCCCGCAGTTCGCGCTGGAGCGTGCGGTGCGCAGCGTCGCGCAGCTCGCCCAGCAACGCTAGGTCGCACCGGCAGACGACAAAGCCCCGCCGCACCGTGAGGTGCGACGGGGCTTGACGTGTCAGTCGGGGCGCTTACAGCGCGGCGACCTTCTTGGCCAGCGCCGACTTGCGGTTCGCGGCCTGGTTCTTGTGGATGACGCCCTTGGAGACGGCCTTGTCCAGCTTGACCTCGGCGACCTTGAGGGCGGCGACGGCCTTGTCCTTGTCGCCGGCGGTGATGGCCTCACGCACCTTGCGCACGTTGGTCTTCAGCTCCGACTTAACGGCAACGTTGCGCTGGCGGGCCTTCTCGTTGGTGCCGATACGCTTGATCTTCGACTTGATGTTTGCCACAGCGATCCTTCTCGATGGTGGTGAAATCTGGAAAACTTAGAGGGCTGGAGCGCGAGCCGCGCTCACACACGAACGATTATGCTACCAGCCTTGGCGGGTTTTCGCCTCCCGCACGACCGTGTCGAATCGCTTTCGGTCCAGGATAGCGCCCTCGCGGCGCACCGCTGCGGGGTCCACGCGCACCACCCGGTCGATCCGCACCTCGCTGGGCCGCCCTCGGCGGTCCCAGGCTCCCGTGCCGATGTCGACCCATCGCCGGCGCCCGCGCGGATCCCGTCCACCCTCGTGATCATGGTCCTTACTGGTGAGCATGAGACCCAGTAGCCAGCGACCGTCGCGCCCGATGAGCAGCACGGGACGGTCCTTGCCTTGCGAGTAGTCCTCCTCGAACGGCACCCAGGTCCACACCACTTCGCCGGGATCGGGCGCGCCGTCGAGGGACGGTGAGTATGAAATGGCTGGCGTGCCCGTGAAGTCCCCTGGGTAGGCCCCGGCGCGTCGAGGTCCGGCCGGTGGGGCGGGCCGACGGCCCTTGAGCGCGATGGCCACCACGAGGGCGACGACGGCGAGCACGCCAAAGACGAGTTCCATACCGTCAGGCTAGGGGCCGCGGCGCGCCGCGGAGAGCGTTACAGGCGTGAGGGGAGCAGCGGGACGTCCGCCGCCACGTCTATGGGGGACCGAGGCCCCACCGGTGGCGACGGGAAGCGGGGCGTCGTACGAGGGGTGACGGCCGCATCGGCCGATGCGGGGGCGCCGACGGCGCCAGGAATCTGCTCCGCGGGCGTGGGATGGCCAAACAGGAACCCCTGTGCGAGCTTCCATCCTTGGGCGAGGGCCTGGCGGTACTGCGCCTCGGTCTCGACGCCCTCGATGATGCCGTGCATGCCCAGGCTGTCGGCCAGGCTCGCCACGGCCGTGGAAATACGGTCGCCGGTGGAACGGTCGCCCAGGCGAAGCGTGAACTCTCGGGCGAGCTTCAGCCCGGTGACGGGGGAGCGCAGCACGCTCGACAGTGCCGAATAGCCCGTGCCGAAGTCATCGAGCAGCAGGTCGACGCCGAGATCCGCGAGGCCCTGGAGATCGGCAAGCGCCGCCTGCGTGGCGACGAGCATGCCGGACTCGGTAATTTCGAGCGCGAGGCGATCCGGCGCGATGGCGTGCCGAGCGATCGCGCGGGACACCACGCCGGTGAGGTCCGGCAGGCCAATCTGCCTCGTGGAGACGTTGACGAGCACCTTGCCGGTGAAGGACGGACGCGACGCGATGAAGCGGCAGGCCTCGTCGAGGACGAACTCGCCCAACGGAATGATGAGGTTCGCCTCCTCTCCCACCTCGATGAACGCATCGGGCAGCAGCAGGCCGCGCTGGGGGTGGCGCCACCGCACGAGCGCCTCGTACGCGACGGCGGCGCGGGTGCCCATGTCGACCACCGGCTGGTAGTGCACCTCGAGCTGGCCCTCGCGGAGGGCAACGCGCAGTTCCGACTCGATCGACAGACGCACGATGGCGTCGTCCCTGAACTCCTCGGAGAACACCTCGACACGGTCTCGACCGGCGGCCTTGGCCCGCGACATGGCGATGTCGGCGTCACGCACCAGGGTCTCGGCGGTGGTCCGCGGCGTGCCGACGGCGACGCCGGCGGACACGGTGGGTACGACCTCATGGGTGGCGATGAGCACGGGCTCGCGGAGCGCGGCGAGAAGGGCGTTCATGGTGCCCGTCGCGCCCTCTTCGTCCATGTCCTCGAGGATGACGACAAACTCGTCCCCGCCCAGGCGGGCCACGATGTCGCCCGGGCGCACGGTCGCCTGGATGCGGCGCGCGATCTCGACCAGCAGGAGGTCGCCCGCCTCGTGCCCCAGGGAGTCGTTCACGACCTTGAAGTGGTCGAGGTCGAGAAACACACACGCGGTGGACGCGGCGGAGCGCTGCAGGGCGACGGTCAGGCGGTCAATGAGCAGGGTGCGGTTGGCGAGGCCCGTGAGCAGGTCGTAATTGGAGTGGTGCTCCACGAGTTCACGAGCGCGGCGCACCTCCGTGAGGTCCTCGACATAGGCGACGACGTGACCGGCCGCGCCCGGCATGCGGGAGAGCGTGGTCTTCGTCCACAGCACGTCTCCCGACGCGTGAAGGCCACGCACCTGGATCTGCACGCGCTCGGAGGTGCCGCGGGCCACATGGGCGACCACCTGGCGAAACTGATCGCGGTCGTCGGGGTGGACCGCACCGGCAATGCCGGCGCCGGCGAGCAGGGCGGAGGTGCGTCCCATGAGCGTGGTGAGGGCAGGGTTCGCGTCCACCAACCGGCCGCTCGCATCGAGAATGGCCATCCCGATGGGCGAGTCGCGGAAGGTGCCGGTGAAGGCCTCGGCGTCGTGGTTCACGATCGCATCTCCCCAGGTTCCGGGCGGGGCGCCTCAGTGGCCCTGCCTCCACGGGGTCTATCGGCACGTTTATCCCACGCATGAGAATCACGTCACACGTGGGACAATGGTGCGTCCCACCCGCACCCCAGACGAGGAACGCTCTTCACCGTGTCACCTGCTGCGTCATCCGCGACCCGCATCGAGCCTGCGGCGACCGCCCCCGAGCTGATCCGCAACTTCTGCATCATCGCTCACATCGACCACGGCAAGTCGACCCTCGCCGACCGCATGCTGGGCATCACGGGGGTGCTCGAGGAGCGGCTGCAGAAGGCTCAGTACCTGGACCGCATGGACATCGAGCGCGAGCGCGGCATCACCATCAAGTCGCAGGCCGTGCGCATGCCGTGGGAGGTCGAGGGCACCCCGCACGCGCTGAACATGATCGACACCCCCGGCCACGTCGACTTCACCTACGAGGTGTCGCGGTCGCTGGCCGCGTGCGAGGGCGCGATCCTGCTGGTCGACGCGGCGCAGGGCATCGAGGCCCAGACGCTCGCCAACCTGTACCTGGCGATGGAGAACGACCTCACCATCATCCCGGTGCTCAACAAGATCGACCTGCCCTCGGCGGACCCCGAGCGCTACGCCGCGGAGCTCGCCCAGCTCATCGGCTGCGAGCCCGAGGACGTCCTGCGCGTGTCCGGCAAGACCGGCGCGGGTGTGCCCGAGCTGCTCGACCGTGTGGTGCGCGACATCCCGGCGCCCGTGGGCGACGCGGACGCCCCCACGCGCGCCATGATCTTCGACTCGGTGTACGACACCTACCGCGGCGTGGTGACCTACGTCCGCGTGGTCGACGGCAAGCTCAAGCCCCGGGAAAAGATCGCGATGATGTCTACTCTCGCGACCCACGACCTGCTTGAGATTGGCGTGATCAGCCCCGAGCCCCAGCCCACCAAGGGCCTGGGCGTGGGCGAGGTGGGCTACCTCATCACCGGAGTGAAGGACGTGCGCCTGTCGAAGGTGGGCGACACCGTCACCACGGCCGCGCGCCGTGCCGAGCAGTCGCTGGGCGGCTACCGCGACCCCAAGCCCATGGTCTACTCGGGACTCTTCCCGCTCGACGGCGCCGACTTCCCTGTGCTGCGCGACGCCCTCGACAAGCTGCAGCTGAACGATGCCGCACTCGTGTACGAGCCCGAGAGCTCGGTCGCGCTCGGGTTTGGCTTCCGCTGCGGCTACCTGGGCCTGCTGCACCTCGAGATCGTCCGCGACCGCCTGGAGCGCGAGTTTGGGCTCGAGCTCATCTCGACCGCGCCCAACGTGGTCTACGAGGTTCAGATGGAGGACGGCAAGATCCACACCGTCACCAACCCCTCGGAGTTCCCCGGCGGCAAGATCGCCGAGGTACGCGAGCCCGTCGTGAAGGCATCGATCCTGGTACCGAGCGAGTTCATCGGCACCGTGATGGAGCTGTGTCAGGAGCGCCGCGGCGTGATGGGCACCATGAACTACCTGTCGGAGACGCGCGTGGAGATGCACTACACGCTGCCGCTGGCCGAGGTGGTGTTCGATTTCTTCGACCAGCTCAAGTCCCGCACGCGCGGCTACGGCTCGCTCGACTACGAGCCCGACGGTGACCAGGCCGCCGACCTCGTGAAGGTCGACATCCTGCTGCAGGGCGAGACCGTCGACGCCTTTTCGGCCGTGGTCCACAAGGACGCCGCCTACAAGTACGGCGTGGGCATGGTGGGCAAGCTCAAGGACCTCATCGACCGTCAGCAGTTTGAGATCCCCGTGCAGGCCGCGATCGGCGCGCGCATCA
The DNA here is from genome assembly GCF_002090055.1 of Demequina sp. NBRC 110051. Classification (GTDB taxonomy): domain Bacteria; phylum Actinomycetota; class Actinomycetes; order Actinomycetales; family Demequinaceae; genus Demequina. The sequence continues at coordinate 79,701 of NZ_BBRH01000014.1, read as the reverse complement.
TCGCCCGCGAGACCATTCGTGCCATCCGCAAGGACGTCCTCGCCAAGTGCTACGGCGGCGACATCTCCCGTAAGCGCAAGCTGCTCGAGAAGCAGAAGGCCGGTAAGAAGCGCATGAAGAACATCGGCTCGGTCGAGGTGCCGCCCGAGGCCTTCATCGCGGCCCTGTCGACCTCCGACGACGGCTCGGACAAGGGCAAGAAGAAGTAGCGGTGACGGACACGGTGCGTACCGTGACCGCGCCGGAGCGTGACTTCGGCGTCTACATCCACGTGCCCTTCTGCGCCGTGCGGTGCGGCTACTGCGACTTCAATACGTATGCGCCGGGCGAGGCCGAGTTCTCCTCGCGCGACGACTACGTGGGCGCCGCGCTCGCGGAGATGTCGCAGGCTCGCAGCGCCATGGCGGGCGACGAGCGGCCGGCGCGCACCGTCTTCTTCGGCGGCGGCACTCCCACCATGCTCGACCCACGCGCGTTGGTCGCCATGCTCGACGGCGTGCGCGATACCTGGGGGCTGACGGCCGATGCCGAGGTCACCACGGAGGCCAACCCCGACTCGGTGACGCGAGAGTCGCTCGCCACGCTTGCCCAGGCCGGTTTCACCCGGGTGTCCTTCGGCATGCAATCCGCGGTGCCGCATGTCCTCGCGACGCTCGAACGCACGCATCGGCCCGAGAACGTGGGCCGCGCCGTGGCGTGGGCGCGCGAGGCGGGCCTCGCGGTGAGCCTCGACCTCATCTACGGCACGCCAGGGGAGTCGCTCGAGGACTGGCACGCGAGCCTCGACGCCGCGATCATGCTCGAGCCCGACCACATCAGCGCCTACGCGCTGGTCATCGAGCCCGGCACGCGCATGGGCAGGCAGTTGAAGCGCGGCGAGATCGAAGCGGTGGACCTCGACACGCAGGCGGATATGTACGAGGCGGCCGATGCACGCCTCGCCGAGGCGGGCTACGCCTGGTACGAGGTGTCCAACTGGGTGCGCGAGCCCGATCAGCGTTGCCGACACAACGTCGCGTACTGGACCAGCCAGGATTGGTGGGGCGTGGGCCCCGGGGCGCATAGCTACCTGAGCCCGCGTATCGGTCCCGAGGGAGACGCAAGAGGAGCCGAGCGCTGGTGGAACGTCAAGCTTCCCCGCGCCTACGCCGCGCGGCTTGCGGCGGGGGAGGACCCTGCGGCGGAACGCGAACCCCTCAGCGACGACGACCTGGCGCTCGAGTCCGTCATGTTGCGCCTGCGACTTGCCGACGGCATGCCGGTCGCGGACCTGCCCGAGCCGCGCACCGCGCAGATCGCGTCGCTCGTGGCTGACGGTGTGCTCGACGGCCGTGCCGCGATCGGCGGAACGCTTCGGCTCACACTGCGCGGCCGCCTGTTGGCCGATGCCGCGGTGCGGCTGCTTACTTAAGGAACGGGACCGCGAAGCGGATCGGGTAGTACTGACCCGCGTTGGCCTTGCTCGCCGCGATGAACGAGATCACGATCGAGTAGACCCAGTACGCGAAGTACAGCGGCAGGGTGAGGAAGATCCCCACTCCGAAGAGGGCGAGGCCCACGAGCATGGCGGCGAGGCCGCCCAGCAACACCGTGATCTGCAGGTTGAGCTGCTGCTTGCCGTGGAAGTCGACCAGGGCGCTGCGCTGGCGGAACATCAACCAGATGACCAACGGCGCCACGAAGCCGAGGAATCCTGCCGACAGCACCACCGCAATGGCGGCGATGAGGTGGATCAGGAACGAGTACTGGCGGGCCTCGGACTCGAGCATCGGCTCGACGGCAGGCTGGCCGTAGGCGGGAACACTGTTGTCGCTCATAGGGAAAGCCTGGCACGGTCAAGCCAGCCACGGCATCGGCCCCCTGATCGATTGGTGTCCCTGAGGATGTCAGGGTGCGCCGTCAGGGACGGTCGGGGGCTACTTGATCACGTCGATCGTGAAGGGGTAGCGGTACGCGACGCCGCGGTTGACGGTGACCGCCCCCTGGATGCCGAAGATGACGGCCACCACGAAGACCGCGGCAGAGACGATTCCCGACAGCCAGCCGATGAACGGGATGACACCCAGCACGCTCGCCGCGACGTACCCGAGGGTGACGAGGATGCCGAAGTTGAGGGCCTTCTTGCCTTCGGTGTCGGCAAACGACGACTGATCCTTGCCCACGAGCCAGAAGATCAGCGGGAACAGGAAGCCGGTGAAGACGCTGGCGTGGGCGAGCACCGCCATGAGATTCGCGTTGCCGGAGGCGTTGCTGGGAGAGTTGTCGGTCATGGCGATAAGCCTTGCACACACGTCGCCCCTCGTATCGGACCGGCCGATGCGAGGGGCGGGTGCCGTGTGGGGGCTACTTCACCAGGTCGAGCGTGAACGGGTAGCGGTACGAGCGGCCCTGCTGGGCGGCCTGGAAGCCCTGGATGCCGAAGATCAGCGCGACGACAAAGATCGCGAGGTTGATCAGCAGCGACAGCAGCCCGATGATCGGGATGAAGCCGATGATCGCGGAGATCACGTAGCCGATCGTGACGGTGATGCCGAAGTTCAGGGCAGTCTTGCCCTCGGAATCGGCGAACGAGGACTGGTCTTTGCCCACGAGCCAGAAGATCAGAGGCAACAAGAACCCCAGCGGCGTGGTGATGTGTGCCAGTGCAGGCATCAGGTTGGCGTTGGAACCCCCAGCGGAACCACCGGAGGGCTGCCCGTCGTGGGGCGGAGGCGGGGGAGGTGTGGTGCTGTCAGTCATGGCGTCTCACAACCTTGATCTCATAGGGATACGTCGCCGGCAAACCACCGCGCACCGCCCGAAAGCCCTGGATCCCCAGCGAAAGCGACACCACGACGACCGCCAACTGTGTCAATGTACCGACAAATCCGACCAGCGGCACGAAAACACGCACAAGGGTCGCCGAGGCGAACACCGCGAGCACCAGGGTGCCGAAGTTCGTGGCGGCCGCCGCCTGCGCCGCCGCCCACGCCGATCGTCGGCGCTGGGTGAGCCACACGAGCCATGGCACGAGCGGGCCGAGCACCGCACCCAGTTGAGCCCACGCGGCCGCGCCGGCGCCCTCGTTTCGCCGTGTCTGAGACATGCCCCACCTCCCGCGCTCACGCTACCTGTCGCACCCTCGCGTTAGGATTAGCACTCGAACCCTGCGAGTGCCAGTACGACCCACGGGAGGGATTGCATGAGCGAGGACCGCCGCCGCGCCGTCCTGCACGCGATCGTGGAGGGCTACGTCTCCACCTCGGAGCCCGTGGGATCGAAGGCGCTCGCATCGTCGCGGCACCTGGGTGTGAGCCCCGCGACCATCCGCAACGACATGGCGATCCTCGAAGAGGAGGGGCTCATCGCGCAGCCCCACACCTCCGCGGGGCGCATCCCCACCGATGCGGGCTATCGGTCGTTCGTGGACCACGTCGCCGCGCAGGCGCTCCAGGACCCGCACAAGCGCGCGATCCGCACGTTTCTGTCCGACGCCGTCGACCTCAACGACGTCGTCGAGCGGTCTGTGAGGCTGCTCAGCCAGCTCACCCGCCAGGTGGCCGTGGTGCAGTACCCGAGCCTCAGGGAGTCCGCGGTGCGCCGCGTCGAGCTGGTGCGCATCGGCACCGATCGTGCGCTGGTCGTGGTGGTCTCGGCCGACGCCCGCGTGGAACAGTCCACCGTCGCGCTCGGGATGGAACCCAGCGACGACGAGTTCGAGACCGTCGCGCGCGACCTGAACGAGGCGGCCGTGGGGCACACCCCGGCGCCGCTGATCGAGTCGCTTGCCCGCTGGGTGTCGCGCCCCGGCCAGGTGGTGTGGGCCGCGGGGGTGGCCGATGCGGTGGTGGCCGCCGCCAAGGGCGGCACCGTGCGCAGGGTCGTGTTCGCTGGCACGTCCAACCTGGCGAGGGCCAGCACGGACTTCGAATCCGACGCGATTGGCCCCATCCTCGACGCGCTCGAGGAACAAGTCGTGCTGCTCAGACTGTTGCATGAGATGACCGGCACCGGCCAAGACGTGGCCGTGCGCATCGGAGCCGAGACCAACACCGAGGCGCTGGCGCGCACCTCGATTGTCGCGGCGGGTTACGGCCCGACGGGAGAGTCGTCGTCGCTGCTGGGCGCCTTGGGCCCCACCCGTATGGACTACCCAGGGACGATGGCCGCCGTGCGTGCCGTCGCCCGCTATCTGTCGAGAGTCGTGGAGAACGAGTGAACGATTACTACGCCACCCTGGGGCTTTCCAGGGACGCCTCCGAGGCGGACATCAAGAAGGCCTACCGCAAGCTCGCACGCGAGCTGCACCCCGACGTCGCCGGTCCCGACGGCGAGGAGCGCTTCAAGGAGGTCGCAGCCGCCTACGAGGTGCTCGGCAACGCCGACAAGAAGGCACAGTACGACCGCGGCGTGGACCCGCGCGGTGGCCACGCAGGCGCGCAGGGAGGCCCCCAGGGCTTCGGCTTCGAGGACATCTTCGAGCAGTTCTTCGGCGGCGGCAGCCCGTTTGGCGGCCAGCAGCGTGGTCCCGCCTCGCGCACGCAGCGCGGCGGCGACACCCTGGTGCAGACCGCGGTCACCCTTAAGGAGGCCGTGTTCGGCGTCAGCCGCGAGGTCCAGGTCGACCTCGCCGACGTGTGCTCGACCTGCCACGGCTCGTGCTGCGCGCCGGGCACCCAGCCTCAGCAGTGCCGCCAGTGCAACGGCCAGGGCGTGGTGCAGCGGATGGCGCGCTCGCTCCTGGGCAACGTCATGACCACGTCTCCGTGCCCCGCGTGCGGCGGTTACGGCACCACCATCCCCTCGCCGTGTGGCGACTGCTCGGGACAGGGACGCACGCACTCGCGTCACACCATCAAGGTCGACATTCCCGCGGGCGTCGAGACCGGAACCCGGATCCGCCTCGCCGGCCGCGGCGACGCCGGCGTGGCTGGCGGTCAGAAGGGTGACCTCTACGTCGAGATCCGTGAAAAGCGCGACGAGGTATTCGAGCGCCGCGGAGACGACCTGCACTGCACGCTTGAGGTCCCCATGACCGCGGCCGCGCTGGGCGCGACCATGATGGTCGACACCTTCGACGGCGAGCAGCCGGTCGAGGTACGCCCGGGCACCCACGCGGGCTCGAGCGTCAAGCTCAAGGGGCTCGGCGTGGGCCGCCTCCAGCGCGCCGGGCGCGGCGACCTCATCGTCCAGCTCGATGTGCACACCCCCACCGACATCACCGACGAGCAGGCCGAACTGCTGCGCCAGCTCGCTGCCCTCCGCGGCGAGGAGATGCCCGAGGCGAACCTCGCACCCGTGGGCGGCGGCGTCTTCCACCGCCTGCGCGACGCCTTCAAGGGTCGCTGACCCGTGAGCGCGCCCGTCTTCGTCGATCCCCAGGCGGCCGATGCCGCGGTCGGCGACACGATCACGGTCACCGGGGCGGAGGCTCGCCACGCGGTGACGGTGCAAAGACGCGAGGTCGGAGAGGTCATCGACCTCATCGACGGCGATGGCCGACGGGTGCGCGGCGAGATTCTCGAGACCCAGCCGGCCGCGATGAGCGTGCGGGTGGGCGCCGTGGGGCGCGACGAGGACCCCGAAATCGTCCTGGTCCAGGCCCTCGCCAAGGGCGGCCGCGACGAGCAAGCGGTCGAGGCCTCGGTGGAACTGGGCGTCACCTCGGTGATCCCGTGGGCGTCGCAGCGCGCCATCGTGCAATGGCGCGGCCCCAAGGCAGACAAGGCGCGCCAGAAGTGGGTGGACCTGGTGCTCGCGGCGACCAAGCAGTCGCGACGGGCCCGCATCGCCGACGTCGAGGGTGTCGTGACCACCAAGGAACTCACGTGGCAGGTGCACCGCGCCGTCGCCGCGGGAGCCAGGGTGCTGGTCCTCCACGAGGACGCCTCGACCCCGCTCACGTCCCTCACCTGGGCCGCCGCCGACCAGCCGGTGTGGCTCATCGTGGGCCCCGAGGGCGGCATCGCGGATGACGAGATCGGCCTGCTTGCCGACGCCGGCGCGGAGCCCGTCCTGCTGGGCCCGCACGTCCTGCGCGCCTCGAGCGCGGGCCCGGCGGCCATCGCGGCGCTCGCGGCCTCGCGCGGCACCTGGGCCGATGGCTCCTTGCGCGGGGGCCTACGCTAGCCGTATGAGTGACGACTGCCTGTTCTGCCGGATTGTCGCGGGCGACATCCCCGCCGACAAGGTCCTCGAGAACGACCACGTGATCGCCTTCCGCGACATCGCACCCAAGGCGCCCACCCACGTGCTGGTGGTGCCGCGGCTGCACGTCCCCAACGTCGCGGAACTGGCCGCGACTGACGCTGCGCTGCTGGCCCACATGGCCGCCGCCGCGCAGCAGATTGCGGACCAGGAGTGCGACGGCGAGTTCCGCTGGATCTTCAACACCGGCGCCAAGGCCGGCCAGAGCGTGTTCCACGTCCACGGCCACGTCTTGGGCGGCGGCGAGCTCGGATGGGAGCCTGCGTGAGCACACGACAGGTCGTCATCGTCGAGGATGCGGACCGCATGCAGGAGCTGATGGGCTCCGGCGACGCCGTGATGAGGGAAATCGAGCGGGCCTTCCCCTCCGTCCAGATCCTGGTGCGCGGCAACGAGATCACCTTTTCGGGTGACGAGGCGGACGTCGCCGCGGCCGCGGGCGCGGTGGATGAACTGCGCTCCGTCATGGCCGCCGGCGTGCCCCTGACCCCGCAGGTCGCGCGCGAGAGCGTGCGCATGCTCGCGGGCGCGCGCGGCGTGGTGACCGCAGCGGCGGGCGCGGTGGGCCGGGAGCCGGCCGACGCATCGGCCCGTCCCGTGTCGGTGCTCAGCCGCTCGATCCTGTCCACGCGCGGCCGCACCATCCGGCCCAAGACCGAGGGCCAGGCCGCCTACGTGGAGGCGATCGAGAGCCACACCATCACGTTCGGCATCGGCCCCGCGGGCACCGGCAAGACCTATCTCGCGATGGCCCAGGCCGTCGCCGCGTTGCAGGCCAAGAAGGTCAACCGCATCGTGCTGACCCGCCCCGCGGTCGAGGCAGGCGAACGGCTCGGGTTCCTGCCCGGCGGCCTCAACGAGAAGATCGACCCCTACCTGCGGCCGCTGTACGACGCACTGCACGACATGGTGGATCCCGAGTCGATCCCGCGCCTCATGGAGGCCGGCACCATCGAAGTGGCGCCGCTCGCGTACATGCGTGGGCGCACGCTCAATGACGCGTTCATCATCCTCGACGAGGCACAGAACACCACCCAGGAACAGATGAAGATGTTCCTCACACGTCTGGGGTTCGGCTCGACGATGGTGGTCACGGGCGACGTCACTCAAGTGGACCTGCCGGGCGGGACGCGCTCGGGCCTCAGGGCCTCGCGCGAGATCCTCGAGGGCATCGAGGACATTGCCATCTGCGAGCTGTCCGCCCAAGACGTGGTGCGCCACCGCCTGGTCTCGGACATCATCACCGCCTACGCCAAGGCCGACGAGTCGCGCGCCCCGCGCGGCGGCGGCCAGCAGCGCCGCTTCAAGGAGGAGCGCTCATGATCGACGTCAACAACGAGACCGACATCGACGTCGACGAGATCGAATTCTCCGAGCTCGCCACGTACGTGCTGCGTGAGATGCACGTCGCGGACGGCGCAGAGCTGTCGATCATCTTCGTCGACGAGCCAGCCATGGAGCAGCTGCACATTCAGTGGATGGACGAGCCCGGCCCCACCGACGTCCTGAGCTTCCCCATGGACGAGCTGCGCCCCGGCACCGCCGACGAGCCCACGCCCGCCGGGCTGCTGGGGGACATCGTGGTGTGCCCCACGGTCGCGGCGCGCCAGGCCCAGACCGCGGGCCACACCCCCGAGGAGGAGATGCTGCTGCTCACCACACACGGCATCCTCCACCTGCTCGGCTACGACCACGCCGAGCCCGAGGAGGAGAAGGAGATGTTCGCGCTGCAGCGCAAGCTCCTGCTGACGTTCCTCGCCGGGCGCGGATAGGGGGCCCGTGACAGGGACGCAGCTGCTCGTCCTCGCGCTCATCGCCGGGACGAGCCTGGTGGGAGCGGCGATCCTGCACGCCGTGGTCGCGGCGTTCGAGCAACTCCCACACGCGCAGGAGCGCGAGCTCGCCCAGGGGAGGCGCCCCGACGGGCGACCCACGGCATCGGCCCGCCTGGCCGCCGCGGCCGCCCAGACCGACGCCGCCACCTCCGTCGCGTACGCGACGTTCGAGGCGGTGGGCCTGGTGGGCGTCACCTTGATCGTGGCTGATCTCGTGGCGCCGATGCGGTGGTCGGTTTTTGTCGTCGCCCTCCTGGCCGCGGCGATCGCGGCATTCCTGTCGCTCGTGCTGGTGCGCGCGCTGCCGCGCCAGATCGGGCGCGGCCAACCCCTGGGGACCGTGCGCGTGCTCGCGCCGCTCGCGTGGCTGTCCATTCGTCTCACCACGCCGGTGCGCCACGTGGTGCCCGCACTGCAGGCGCCGCCCCTGGCCGAGCCCGAGGACCTCGTCGAGCAGGCCCAGGACGCGCTTGAAGAGGAGGACGCGGAGCTGCTGCGCTCCGTCGTCTCGCTCGGCGACACCCTCACGCGCGAGGTGATGGTGCCACGCACCGACATGATCACCATCGCGGCCGGCACCCCCGCGCGCAAGGCGATGGTGCTGTTCCTGCGCTCGGGATTCTCGCGCGTGCCCGTGATCGGCGACGGCGTCGACGACACCGTGGGTGTGATCTACCTCAAAGACGTCGTGGAGCGCACCTGGGATGACTCGCGCGGCTTGGAGTTACCGGTCGACGATTTCATGCGCGAGCCAGAGTTCGTGCCCGAGTCCGTGCCGGTGGACGACCTGCTGCGACGTATGCAGTCCGAGGTGTTCCACATGGCGATCGTCGTCGACGAGTACGGCGGCGTGGCCGGACTCGTGACGATCGAGGACGCTCTCGAGGAGATTGTGGGCGAGGTGGTCGACGAGCACGACCGCCTGGCGCCCGACGTCGAGTCTCTGGGTGAGGGGCGATTCCGCGTCCCGGCGCGGTTCCCGCTCGACGAGTTGGGCGAGCTGTTCGAGCTCGAGATCGACGACGATGACGTCGAGACCGCCGCGGGGCTGTTGGCGAAGGCCATTGGCAAGGTGCCGATTCGCGGCGCACGGGGCACCATTCATGGAGTAACGCTCACGGCCGACAGGGTCGAGGGCAGGCGGCGACGGCTCACCTCGGTGATCGTCGAGGCCGCACCGAAGGAGGACGAGGATGACTGACACCGTGACGCACCGCAGCGGATTCGCATGTTTTGTGGGCCGGCCCAATGTGGGCAAGTCGACGCTGATGAACGCCCTGGTGGGGGAAAAGGTCGCGATCATGTCGTCCCGGCCCCAGACCACGCGGCGCGCGATTCGCGGCGTGCTGACCCGAGAGGACGCTCAACTGGTCGTGGTCGACACGCCGGGGCTTCACCGCCCCCGCACGTTGCTGGGCGAACGCCTCAACGACCTGGTGCGCGAGACTTTCGCGGAGGTCGACGTGATCGGATTTTGCCTCCCCGCCGACGAGAAGGTGGGGCCGGGCGACAAATGGATCGCCCGCGAGCTGGCCGATGCCAAGGCTCCCGTCGTCGCCATCGTCACCAAGGTCGACGCGGTGTCGCGCGAGCGCGTTGCGGAGCATCTCTTGGCCGTGTCTCAGCTGGGGGAGTGGGCGGACATCGTGCCCGTGTCCTCGGTCAAGGACATCCAGATCGACACCCTGGTCGACGTGCTCGTCCAGCACCTGCCTGCGGGGCCGGCGCTGTATCCCGAGGGTCACGTCACGGATGAGCCCGAGGACGTGCGCATTGCGGAGCTCATCCGCGAGGCCGCGCTCGAGGGAGTGCGCGACGAGCTGCCCCACTCGATCGCCGTGGTGATCGAGGAGATGGTGGAGCCGGGCTCCGAGGACGCGCACCGCGACGTGTTGGAGATTCGTGCGCACCTGTTCGTGGAGCGCGAGTCCCAAAAGGGCATCATCATCGGCCGCGGGGGATCGCGCCTCAAGGAGGTCGGGGCGACCGCGCGCGCCGGCATCGAGCGCCTGCTTGGGCGGCGTGTGTACTTGGACCTGCACGTCAAGGTGGCGAAGGACTGGCAGCGGGACCCTAAGCAGCTGGGGCGCCTGGGGTTCTAGCCGCCGCCTCGCGGCGGCATGGTGACTGACGCATCGGCCGTCCGCTATGGTGAATCTATGCGTGCACGCTCGCTGCTCCTTCGCTGCCGCGACGAGGCCTAGACCCAGGCCGGATCCTCGTCGCGGAGTTTCGTGCGCCGGCTGAGCGAAAGCCCCCGAGACCCGAAGGATTGACGACAGCATGAGCGAGCACTACACCGGCGGAGCGCAGAACGCCTCCACGATGCCGATCCAGAAGTACCGCCCCTTCCACGAGATCATCAAGGTTGACCTGCCCGACCGCACGTGGCCGTCGCAGACCATCACCGAAGCCCCGCGCTGGTGCGCCGTGGACCTGCGCGACGGAAACCAGGCCCTCATCGAGCCCATGAACGTCGAGCGCAAGATGCGCATGTTCGACCTGCTGGTGCGCATGGGCTACAAGGAGATCGAGGTGGGCTTCCCCTCGGCCAGCCAGATCGACTTCGACTTTGTCCGCGCCCTCATCGAGGAGGACCGGATCCCCGATGACGTCACGATCCAGGTCCTCACGCAGGCCCGCGAGCACCTGATCGAGCGCACCTATGAGTCCCTCAAGGGCGCCAAGCAGGCCATCGTGCACCTGTACAATTCCACATCCGTCCTGCAGCGCGAGGTCGTCTTCCGTGCCAACGAGGACGAGATCATGGACATCGCCACGCACGGTGCCATGCTGTGCCAGAAGTTCGAGGAGACCATCCCGGACACCCAGGTCTTCTACGAGTACAGCCCCGAGTCCTACACCGGCACCGAGCTCGAGTACGCGGTGAAGGTCTGCAACGCGGTCCTGGACGTGTGGAAGCCCACCCCGGAGCGCAAGGTCATCATCAACCTGCCCGCGACCGTCGAGATGGCCACGCCCAACGTGTACGCCGACTCGATCGAGTGGATGAACCGCCACCTCGACTACCGCGACTCCGTGGTGCTGAGCCTGCACCCCCACAACGACCGCGGCACCGCCGTGGCCGCCGCGGAACTGGGATACATGGCAGGCGCCGACCGTATCGAGGGATGCCTGTTCGGCAACGGCGAGCGCACCGGCAACGTGGACCTGGTGACGCTGGGCATGAACCTGTTCAGCCAGGGCATCGACCCCCAGATTGACTTCTCCGACATCGACGAGATCCGCCGCACCGTCGAGTACTGCAACCAGATCGACGTCCACCCGCGCCACCCGTGGGGCGGCGACCTGGTCTACACCGCCTTCTCCGGCTCTCACCAGGACGCCATCAAGAAGGGCCTGGATGCGATGGACAGGAAGGCCGATGCCGCGGGCGCCACGGTCGACGACATCGAGTGGGGCGTGCCGTACCTGCCGATCGACCCGCGCGACGTGGGCCGCTCGTACGAGGCCGTCATCCGCGTCAACGCCCAGTCCGGCAAGGGTGGCGTCGCGTACCTGCTGAAGACGGAGCGCAATCTCGACCTGCCGCGCCGCCTGCAGATCGAGTTCTCGCGCGTGATCCAGGTGGTCGCCGATGCCTCGGGCAAGGAGCAGACGGCCGAGAACATCTGGACGACGTTCCGTGACGAGTACCTGCCGTCGCCTACGGCCGAGGGGCAGTGGGGACGCTTCTCCCTGCGCGGCACTCGGACCACCAGCACGGACGCGGGCGAGGACACCCTCGCGGCCGACATCACCGACAACGGCGCGGCCGTCACCATCGAGGCGTCCGGCAACGGCCCCGTCGCGGCGTTTGTCGCGGCCCTCGGCACCCGCGGCGTCAAGGTCGAGGTGCTCGACTATCACGAGCACGCCATGACCACCGGCGGCGACGCCCAGGCCGCCGCCTACGTCGAGTGCCAGATTGGCGACGAGATCTACTGGGGAGTCGGCATCGACCCCTCGATCACCACGGCGACGCTCAAGGCGATCATCTCGGCGGTGAACCGAGCGGCTCGATGAGGCTCGGCGGCGCGCTCGGCCGTGCGGCGGACGTTTCGCGTTCGAGTGGCCGATGCCGTGGTCGCCTGGTCGTGGTGCTTGCCGCGGCTGCGTTGGCCGCGGCCGGCTGCACCGGCCCCGCGCAGGCCGAGCGCGCCGCCGACAACCTCCCCGACCTCACCTCTGACGGGCTCACCACGATCGACTGCGGGGAGCTCCAGCAGGACGCGCTCACTCCCGTCGAGGATCCCTACGTGCGTCAGTGTTGGACCGGCGCGCCCGACGTCGCCTTCGATGCGCTCGCCGACGACGTGATCGGCTCGATCACGTCGGCGACCGATGCCGAGGACGTGACCGCGTTCATCTGTCCCGACGACGTGATCATCGCGGACGTGGCCTTCGCCTGCCGTGCCGCGTACGACGACGAGGTGATGTACCGCGTGGTGGTCTCGCTGCCCGATCCTGCCGCCGTGGTCGACCAGCTCCCCGACGAACCGACGGACGCCGAGATCGAACAGGCCGCCGCCGGGCAGAGCGTCGAGGTCGTCGTCCAGACCGAGAAGACCCCCGAGGAGTAGCATGCCCGCCCGCGTCAGACGCTTCGCCCCCCGTGACACGGACGCTGTGGTAGCGCTGTGGGAGGCGTGCTTCCCGGACGACCCCGCGCGCAACGAGCCGCGGGGAGTCATCGAACGTAAGCTCGCACGCGACCCCGACCTGTTCTGGGTGGCGACGGACGGCGACACCGTGGTGGGCGCGCTCCTCGGTGGCTATGACGGCTACCGAGGCTGGCTCTATCACCTGGGCGTGGACCCCGAACGTCGCCGCGAGGGCATCGCCAGGATGCTCGTCGAGCGCGCGATCGCCGAACTCGAGATCCTCGGGTGCGTCAAGGTCAACCTGCAGGTGCGTCGCTCCAACGAGGACGTCCTGGCGGTCTACGACGCCGTCGGCTTCGAGGAATTCGACGCGTTCAACCTGGGGCGCGTCATCGGCGAGTAAAGGTCGGTCACGCCAGTGACGCCACAGAGCCCCGGACCGCCGTTGAGGTGACCCGAGTCTCTGGTTCCGTGACCGCTAGGCGGTGGCGAGAGTTGGCCGCTCGGCACGGGGGAACGCCCCCACGGCGCGCGGGGCGCGCACCAGCAGCCAGACCATGAACCACACCTCGGTGACGATCGAGGCGGTGGCCACGACGGCGAGAAACGCGCCGGCGAATTCGGCATAGTTGGCGAGGAGGGCGTGCGCGAAGGTGTCGGCGATGTAGGCGATACCCGCGATGACGAGGCCGACACCGAGGGCGCGAGGGCCGATGCGTGAGGCAAAGATGATGCGTCCCACCACGGTGAGGTGAAGCCCGAACGCGACCAGCGCGAGCAGCCAGGCAATGTCGAAGGCCTCCATGGCGAGCCCCGTGAGCGCCTCCCGTTGGCTCACCTCGAGCCCTGCGAGCAGGTCGCCTCCCACAGAGAGCTGAAGCGCCAGGTACATGAAGGCGATACCCGGGATGAAGGCCACGGTATAGGCGAGGCGTAGCCACGCGGCCAGAAGTGAGCGGCGCTCACCAGTGACACGCAAGAGGACGTGGAGCGCCCATGCGATGAAGATGTCAATCATGGCGATCGCGCAGAATCCAGCGATGCCGAGCCGGAAGGTGGTCTCGTTCTCGGCGATGTTGCGCATGGTGGCCGCGGGGTCGTCGAGCACGACCAACTCATTGCGGACGAGGAAGTTCGCGCCCATCGCGAGGAACACGATGGCGATGTACCCCACGCCGGCAAGGCGCGCGGCGGTGGCGGGAGCGAGGTCATGGCGGGTGTTCATGGAGTGCGTTCCTGACTGCTGGGTCGGTGTGGGGTAGGGGTAATTAATCGCGGTTGCGGATGGTGACTACGGCCTTCCCCGCGACACGGCCCGCGGCCAGATCGGTGACGGCTTGGCCGGCGGCATCGAGTGGGTAGGTGCTGTCGACCGCGGCCCGGACCACGCCGGCCTGCACCAGCGCCGAGAGACGCTCGAGGTGTGCAGCGGTGGTGGCTGACATGAGGCCCAGGAGGCGCTGCCCGGTGAAAAGCGAGACCAGCGGGGCGACGAGTGCGCGGCCGGAGCCTCCGATGAGCGAGCCACCGCCTTCGCCGCCGACAACGACGAGCGCGCCCGTGGGGGAGAGGACGCGCCGCAGGCGGCGCAGCGAAGTGAGACTCCCGGCGTCGATGATCACGTCGAAGCTCTCGTCGAGCTCCGTGACGTCGGTGGTGCGATAGTCGATCGAGCGCTCGGCTCCCAGCGCGGTCACGAGTGCCGCCTTTGCCTCGCTCGCCACGCCGGTGACGTGGGCTCCGGCGGCCACAGCGAGCTGTACGGCGAACGAGCCGACCCCTCCCGACGCGCCCAGTACAAGGACGCGTTGCCCGGCCTCGACGCGGGCCGCATCGTGGACGGCCTCCATCGCGGTAACGGCCGACACCGGCATCGCGGCGGCGTCGACCATCGAGAGTCCAGAGGGCTTGTGCGCGAGCCTGTCGGCTCGAGCGATCGCGAACTGGGCATAGGAACCGTCTGCGGTGCCGAACGCCTCATCGCCCACCTCAAAGGCGTCGACGTCGGGGCCGACGGCGGTCACGACGCCGGCCACGTCGGACCCCATCACGGGCTGCTTGGGCCGACGCAGGCCGAACCCGAGTGCGCGGATCACGAACGGGCGACCCGTGGCGAGGTGCCACACACCCCGATCGACGCCAGCGGCGTGAACTTCGATGAGTACCTCGCCCTTGCCCGGCTGCGGTACGGCCACGCTGTCGAGGTGGATCTCTTCCGGTGCGGCGTAGTGACGCTGGACCGCCGCGGCCATCGTCGCGGGGTGCTCGGAGGCAGAGCCGGTGGCTGCGGTGGTGGTGCTGTGGTGTGCGGTCATGGTGTCCCTCCCGAGGATGAGCGGTGTTCGTACTTAGTACGCCTGCTGCATCCGAGCGTAGACGTACTAAGTACGACGCGCAAACGCTCGCGACAAGCATGACTCTTTACCTGGGGCATTGACTGCGTACTAAGTACGGCGTACGCTCGGAAGCGTACTAAGTACGACAATCCGTAGGAGAAGATCATGACCCACCAGGAGTCCACCGCGAACCCCGCCAGCAAGCCAGTAAAGAAGGAGTACCCCTGGTATGCGATCCCGGCGATCCTGTCCATGCTGATGGTGAGTTCGGGCGCCATGGTCGCGCTCCTCGGGTACGGCATCGCCCAAATGTCGTCGGCCACGTACTGACGGGATGCCATGCCGGCGAGACACGCGCGGTCCGGGATAGGCGATGCGCAAGCCCGCATCTGTGACACTTGATCAGCCCTACGCCTCACTCGACTCGACGGAGGAATGCGCACATGCCCCCCGCAACTCGCGCGAAGCTCTCGCAGGATCGCATCGTCGATGCGGCCATGGGCCTCGCGGATCGTGACGGCGTCGAATCTCTCACCATGAGAGCCCTCGCCGCAGAGCTCGGCACCAAGCCCATGACGATGTACACACACGTCGCTGGCAAGGAGGATCTTCTTGATCTGATGGTGGAGCGGGTGTTCGGTGAGATGGAACTCCCGCCCGAGGAGCTGGAGTGGCGCGACGCGATCCGCACACGCTGCCGCTCGGCGCGCGCCGTGTTGGTGCGTCATTCCTGGGCCGTGCCGTTGCTCGAATCGAGGAGGTCTCCGGGCCCCGAGTTGCTCCGGCATCATGAGGCGATGCTTGCCACCCTTGATCGGGGCGGGCTCCCGCTCGCCCTCATGGCGCACGGCTACGCCATCCTCGATAGTTACGTCTATGGCTTCGCGATCGAGGAGGCCAACCTGCCGGACCAAGGCGGTGAGGGCCTTGCCGAGGTGGCCGAGCAGATGACAGAGGTCTTCACCTCCGGGCTTTATCCCCACATGACCCGTCTTGCCATGGAACATGTGGCGCAGCCCGGCTACTCCTTCGGGGCTTCCTTTGATGTGGGGCTCGACATGATCCTCGACGGGCTCGCCGCGGCTGCCGCCTGATCGAGGCCGCCTCCCCGCGCGACGCGCCAGACGGGAGACAATAGGGCGTGCCCCTGTACCGAGACGACGCGATCATCCTGCGCACCCACAAGCTGGGTGAGGCGGACCGCATTGTCACGATGCTCACGCGCCGCTACGGCAAGGTGCGCGCCGTTGCGAAGGGCGTGCGGCGCACCACGAGCCGCATCGGGTCGCGCATGGAGCCATTCATGCTCGTCGATGTGCAGCTCTACGAGGGCCGCAGCCTCGACATCGTGAGCCAGGTCGAGACCAAGGAGCCCTACGCCCGCCGGATCGCCGAGGACTACGCGCTGTACACCGCCGCCACCGCCATGGTCGAGACCACCGACAAGCTGGTCGACCACGAGAAGGAGCCCTCGTACGACCACTACCGTCTGCTCCACGGCGGGCTCGGGGCTCTCAGCCGTCGCGCGCACGACCCGGGCCTGGTGCTCGACTCGTTCCTGCTGCGCTCGCTCGCACTCGCGGGTTACGAGCCCAGTTTCGACGACTGTGCCGCCTGCGGGCGCCCCGGGCCTCACCGTGCCTTCGCGGTCGCAGGGGGAGGGGCCGTGTGTGAGGCGTGCCGCCCTCCCGGCGCCGCCGCTCCCGCGCCCGAGACCTTCTCGCTGCTGGAGGCGCTGCTCGCCGGGGACTGGCAGCAGGCCGACGCCTCGGCAGAGCGCCCACGCAAGGACGCCGCGGGCCTGATCGCCGCGTACGCGCAGTTCCACCTTGAGCGCAAGGTGCGTTCCCTGTCCCATGTGGACCGCACCGGCGCCTGACGCGCTCCACGCACGCCACTCCACGCGCCTCCCGCCTCGGGTTCTTTTACTCCGCGCGCGTCACGAAGTGACGGTGATGCAGGCGACACGCCGCGAGATGAGGCGCGTTTCCGGAGTGTCGTGCTCGATCACCGTCACTTCGGGACGGGACGGGACGGGACGGGACGGGACGGGACGGGACGGGACGGGACGCGCGGGCTGGGGCCGTGAAGATTTCACATACTTGTAACCAGTTCGTGGCCAATCCGTCCACAACGACGCGCTAGCGTGGACGCAATGTCCACCGAGGGGGAGTGGCGCGGACCGCGCGGCCCCCGAGCGCCGCGAGGAGTCCCATGCGCCCCACCGTCATCTTCGACTTCGACGGCACCCTCGCCTTGGGCGACGGCCCGGTCCGGGCGTACGCGCGGTGTGTGGCGGACGCCGCGGGGGACTCCCGCATCGTCGACGACTTCGAGGACGCCATGGTCCGCATCGCGGCGGGCTCGACGGCCTTCCGCGATGGTTATCACGCGGTCGCCGCCTCGGCGGCCGTGCACGGCGTGGACGCCGCGACGATGGACGCGGCCTACCTCGCGAGCCGCGAGCTGCTCGCCACCGCCGAGGCCCCCATCGAGGCGCCCGCGGGGCTGAGCGAGTTCCTCGAGGCGCTGGGCGAGCACGCCGACCGATACCTCGTCACCAATTCCCCGAACGTCCGCATCGACCGGGCGCTCGAGGCGCTGGGTGCCGCGGGACGCATCGAGCACATCGTCACGTCCGCGAAGAAGCCCTTAGGGCTCGAGCCCGTCGTGACCGACTGCCTCACCCGCGGCCCGGTCCTGTCCGTGGGTGACATCCACGAGTACGACCTCGCTCCCGCGGCCGCGCTCGGCGCGAGCACCGCGCTCGTGGGCCCCGCCGCCACCCAGCCGCCCACCGGTGTGACCATGGCCGCCCTCACCCTGCCGGAGCTCTATCCGGCCATGCAGACGTGGGCGGCCCAGTCCGTCCTCCTCGGTTAGCCGCCCGGCCCCGAGCACAGATACGAAAGGTCCCACCCCATGCGCACCACGCTCACCGCCGCCGGTGTTGCCGCCACGGCCCTCATCGCACTCGCGGGCTGTAGCGCCGACTCGGACGCCGACGCGACCGACGAGTCCAGCGCCGGCGCCACCACCGAGGCGACCGCCGACGCGGGCGCCGCTGCCGGCGCCGACTGGCCCGAGGAGATCACCCTCGCCCTGATCCCCAACGAAAACGTCACCGACCTCGTCACGACCGTCGCGCCCCTGACGGACTACCTGTCGGAGCAGCTCGGCATCACCGTCGAGGGCGTCGTGACCCAGGACTACCAGGCCGCCGTCGAGGCCATCGGATCGGGCCAGGCCCAGATCGCCATCGCGGACGCGGGCTCGCTCGCCGCCGCCGAGGACATGTACGGCGCCCACGCCGTCCTGCAGGACGTCCGCTTTGGCGCCTCGCAGTACGCCTCGATGTTCTTCACCAACAACCCCGACAAGTACTGCGACGACGAGCCCGTCATGGCGACCTACGGTGCCACGGGCCAGGAGTTCCTGTACTGCAACGGCACCGCCGAGGGCGAGGACAACTCGGGCGTGGGCCCCGTCGCGGTGGACGCGCTGTCCAAGATCGAGCCCGGCACCACGGTCGCGTTCGGCAACACCACGTCGCCCGCCGGCTACCAGCTGCCCGTCCTCGCGCTTGAGGAGCAGGGCGTCAACATCGACGACCTGCAGCAGGTGCCCGTGACCGGCAACGACACGCTCCTGATGGCGGTCTACAACGGCGACGCTGAGGTGGGCTTCGCCTACTGGGACGCCCGCTCCTCGATCGACGCGGCCGAGGTCGCGGACCTCGGCGAGAAGGTCGTCGTGTTCGGCCTGTCGGAGATGTACCCCAACGGCGGCGTGGTCCTCTCGGACGAGCTGCCCGAGGACCTGCGCACCGAGATCACGACCCTCATGGACGGCTTCTCGGAAGTCGACCCGGAGACCCTGCAGGAGATCTTCGACCAGACCGACTGGGTCCCCGCGGACGCCGCCGCGATCGACCTGGCCCGCGAGGTCAACTCCCGCTTCTCGGGACAGTAAGCACGTGGACAACACCGCTGCCACGCAGCGGCCAGAGGCCGGGGACCACGCGTCCCCGGCCTCCGGGCCGTGGCCCATCACCCTCGACGACGTGACCGTGCGCTACCCCAACGGCGTGGTCGCTATGAAGAACGTCAGCCTCGAGATCGGCGCGGGAGAGATGGTCGCCGTCGTGGGCCTATCCGGCTCGGGCAAGTCCACGATGATCCGCACCATCAACGGCCTCGTCACCCCCACGGCCGGAACCGTCACGGTCGGCCCGCACCGGATCAGCCGCCTCAAGGGGGCGGCGCTGCGTCGCGCCCGCGGCGACATCGGCATGATCTTCCAGTCGTTCAACCTCGCCGACCGCACCAGCGTGTACCGCAACGCGATGGTGGGCCGCTTCTCGCACACGCCCACGTGGCGCACCCTCCTGGGCCTCACCACCGCCGAGGACCGCGACATCGTGATGCGAGCCCTCGACTCCGTGGGCATGCTCGAGAAGGTCTGGCACCGCGCCGGGGCGCTCTCGGGCGGACAGAAGCAGCGCGTCGCGATCGCCCGGGCGCTCGCCCAGCAGCCGGCGGTGATGCTCGCCGACGAGCCCGTCGCAAGCCTGGACCCACCCACCGCGCACTCCGTGATGGCCGACCTCGCCGACATCAACGCCGACCGCGGCCTGACCGTGCTCGTGAACCTCCACCTCATGGACCTCGCGCGCCAGTACACGACCCGCATGATCGGCCTGCGCGCCGGCGAGGTGGTCTATGACGGCCCGGCCGCGTCGGCCACCGACGCCGACTTCGAGCAGATCTACGGGCGCCCCGTCCAGCAGCGCGACAGGCTGGGTCAGCAGTGACAGCGGCCGATGCCGTGGCGGGGGAACGCTCTCAGCTCACCATCCCGCCGCGCCCGCGCACGTGGCCGCGTGCCGCGGCCATCGTGGCGGCCCTCGCGGCGTTCACGATCCTCACCACCATCCCCGCAATCGGCGGCGTCGAGCTGGACTTCGCGTCCATCGCGCGGAACTGGACCAACGGCGCGGACCGCATCGTCCAGATGTTGACGCCGGACTGGTCGATCTTGCCGCGCACGTGGCAGCCGCTGCTCGAGACGCTCGAGATGGCGCTCGTGGACGCCGCGATCTCCGCGGTGCTCGCGGTGCCGCTGTCGCTGTGGGCCGCGCGTCCCACCAACCCGAACGGCGTCGCCCGGCGCGCTGTGCGCTTTGTGCTCAACGTCGTGCGGGCCGTTCCCGACCTCGTCTACGCGACCGTCCTCGTCGCGATGGTCGGAGTGGGCACGCTCCCGGGCATCATCACGCTCGTGCTGTTCGACATCGGCATCGTCGTCAAGCTGGTCAGCGAGGCGATCGACTCCGCGGACGCCCATTACATGGAGGCCGGCCGCGCCGCCGGCGGCACCCAGACGCAGATCAACCGCGTCACCGCGCTGCCGCAGAGTTGGCCCGCCATCGCGAGCCAGGTGCTGTACTCGCTCGAGCTCAACGTGCGCATCTCGGCGATCCTTGGCCTCGTGGGAGCGGGCGGCATCGGCCGCCTCATCGACGAGATGCGCGGCTTCTACCGCTACGACGCCTTGGGCACCATCGTGCTGGAGATTCTCGTGGTCGTCATCGCGATCGAGGTCGCGTCCAACCTGCTGCGAAAGAGGCTGCGATGACCGCGACCACCACCGAACCCGCGCAGCCCACCCCGGCGTCGGCCCTCGCCATCCCGCCCAAGCCCCGCCGTGTCGCCGCCCGCATCGCCAGCTGGGCCGTCACCGCCGTGATCCTGCTGGCCTTCTGGGACATCGACCTCGAGTGGGACAAGGTCGCTCAGCTGCCGTCCGACCTGGTGCATTACAGCGCGCTAATGTTCTCCAGCCCCGACTGGTCCATGCTGGGCGAGGCTGCGCTGCAGACGTGGCGCTCGGTGTCGATGGCATGGATCGGCGCGATCCTGGGTGTGGTGCTGTCGACCCTGCTGGGCATCCCCGCCGCACAGGGCGTGGGCCCCGTGTGGGTGCGCCTGCCGTTGCGGTGGATCTTCGCCGTGATCCGCGCCATGCCAGAGGTGCTGATCGCCATCATCATCCTCACCGTGACGGGCCTCACTCCCTTTACCGGCGCCCTCGCGCTCGCCATCGGCGGCATCGGCACGCACGCCAAGTGGACCTACGAGACCATCGAGGCCGTCCCGCCTGGTACGGCCGAGGCCGTGCGCGCCTCGGGCGGCTCGCTCACCGAGGTCATCCGTTGGGGCCTGTGGCCCGTCGCCGCCCCCGAGCTCATGAGCCTCGCCCTGTACCGCTTCGAAATCAACGTGCGCACGTCGGCCATCCTGGGCCTCATCGGCGTGGGCGGCATCGGCGCGATGCTGACCAACTACACGCAGTTCCGCCAGTGGGATACCGTGGGCGTCCTCATCATCGTCGTGATCGTGGTCACGATGATCATCGACGCCATCTCCGGGGCCATCCGGCGGCGGATCATGGAAGGGGCCAAGGTTCGTGGCGTGGAACGGATCCACTGACGCGCCTCCCACGGTGCGTATCGCGGCCCTCGCGCCGTCCCTGCAGCCCAGTGAGCGCCGCGTCGCGGAGGCCATCGCGGCCGACGTTGCCGCCGCGGTCGATATGACCGCGCAGCAGATCGCGGAGAGCGTCGGCGTGGGCCGCGCCTCCGTGGTGCGCACCGCGCAGACGCTCGGCTACGACGGCTACCCGCAGCTGAGGGTCGCACTGGCACGCGAGCGCGCGTTTTCGGGACCGCCGGTGGCCGATGCTCCCGGCGCCTTGGGGATCGTCCGCGGCGCCATGGAGCGGCTGGGCCGGGCGCTGCCGCACGCCGCCGCGGCCATCACCGAGGAGGTCCTCGAGCCCTTCCTCGCCGCGCTCGATGAGGCGCCGCGCGTGCTCATCGCCGCCAACGGGCTGTCCGCGCCGCTGGGCTACGACGCGGCGCTGAGGCTGTCGAGCATCGGCCGTCCCGCCGAGTTCATTCCCGACACCCTGGGTCAGCGCATCCTCGCCGCGCAGATGCCGTCCGACGCGGTGCTACTGGTGCTGTCCGGCTCGGGCGCCAACCAGGCGACGCTCGATGTGGTGGACGCCGCGCTCGGCACCGGTGCCTCGGTCTTGGCCGTCACGAGCTTCACCCGGTCGGCGCTGGTGGATCGTGCCACCCACACCCTCGTGGTGCCGCCGGTCAGCGAGTCCTTCCAAGACGAGCTGCTCCTGACCTCTCGCGTGGCGCTCACGCTCGTGATCGAGGCGCTCGTCGAGGCCCTCGCCGCGCGTCGCGGGCCGCGCGCCCAAGAGGCGCGCGCCGCCGCCCTCACCGTGCTCTCGCGTTCCCTGGGGGACTGACATGCCTACCGTGATCTTTGACTTCGACGGCACCCTCGCGCTCGGGTCCGGGCCGATCGATGCCTATGCCGCGAGCCTCGCCGAGGTCGCCGGGATCCCGGGGGTGGCCGATGCCGTGGCCGCCTCTCGTACTCGCTTCGCCGAAGGCGATGCAGATATCCGCGACGAGTATCACGCGGTGCGGATCGCGGCGGACTCGCTCGGGATCGACGAGGACACCCTGGGGCGCGGCTACCGCCTGTCGCGCACCCTGCTCGCCACCGACCGTGGACCCATCGAACCCGTCCCCGGCCTGGGCGACTTCATGGACAGGCTCGCGGCCCACGCCACCGTGGTGCTCGTCACCAACGCGCCCGACACGCGCCTGAGCGAGGCCCTGGCCTTCCTGGGAGTGGGCGACGTCTTCGCCGACGTGGTGCACTCCGCGCGCAAGCCCGTGGGCATCGAGGCGACGGTGAGCGAAGCCCTGACCCGCGGCGCCGTGCTCTCGGTGGGCGACATGTACGTCAACGACCTGGCACCTGCCGCGGCGCTCGGCGCGGACACCGCGCTCGTGGGAGCCACCGCGTCCGCGCCTCCGGGCCCGGTGACGATGGCCGGCGCGTCGATCGTCGACCTGTACGGCCAGATCGAGGCGTGGGCGGCGACCCACCCATAGGGCGAGGGGCAGGGAAAACCCGCCACGGCATCGGCCGCCGATAGGCTGAGCCGGTGACCTACGCTCGCCCCTTCCCTCACCCCGGCGGCGCCACGCCGCCCGCTTTGCCCCCCGAGGCGATCCCCGCGCACGTGGCCGTCGTCATGGACGGCAACGGCCGCTGGGCCAAGGACCGGGGACTGGCGCGCACCGCGGGCCACGAGCGCGGCGAGGCGTCGCTGCTCGACGTCGTCGCGGGCGCCGTCGAGATCGGCGTGAGCCACCTCAGCGCCTACGCGTTCAGCACGGAGAACTGGAAGCGCAGCCCCGAAGAGGTGCGCTTCCTCATGGGCTTCAACCGTGACGTGATCCGCCGCCGGCGCGACGAGATGCACGAGTGGGGCGTGCGCGTGCGCTGGGCCGGGCGGCGCCCCAAGCTCTGGACCTCGGTCATCAAGGAGCTCGAGAAGGCCGAGGAGCTTACGCAGCACAACACGGGCCTCACGCTCACGATGTGCGTCAACTACGGCGGTCGCGCCGAGATCGCCGATGCGGCGCGTGAGATCGCGCTGCGCGTGGCGGCCGGCGAGTTGGATCCGTCGAAGGTGACGGAGAAGACCCTCGCGGCGCACCTGGACGAGCCGGACATGCCCGATGTCGACCTGTTTTGGCGGTCGAGCGGCGAGCAGCGGTCTTCGAATTTCCTTCCCTGGCAGGCGGCCTACGCCGAGTACGTGTTCTCGAACACGCTGTGGCCGGACGTGGACCGCACGCACCTGTGGGCGGCTATTGAGGAATACGCGCGACGGAATCGACGCTTCGGCGCCGCCTGACCTCGCGCACCACGCGAGTCGCGGCCCAAGCGACGATCACGACGCCCACGACCGTGCCGATCGCGAGCGCGGGGGAGCGGTGCCACAGGTGCACAATCGACGCGCCAACGACGGTGTACGTCACCGTCCACAGCACGCACCCGGGCAGCATCACGAGCGTGTACAGCGGCCACGACATGCGCACGTAGCCCGCGGTGGCATTGACGACCGTCTTCACGCCCACGGTGAGGAACGACAGCGGGATCGCGACGTAGCCCCAGCGGTCCAGGATCGCCTCGCCGCGCGCCATCATGGGGCCATCGAGCCGGCGTGAGGCGCGGGCGAGGAACCGTTCGCTGGGGCTGTCGGCGAGGCGCCGCGCGCCCGTGCGGACCCAGCGGCCCATCCAGTAGGTGGCCTGGGTGCGGGTGAAGATGACGCCAAACAGGAAGATCGCCAGCGCCCACCATCCGAGGTCCGTGACCGCGCTGGGCACTCCCGGCATCAGTGGCCCTTCGCCGTGCAGGCGGCGCACACGCCGGTGATCTCCACCGTGTGGTCCATGCGCGCGAAGCCGTGCTCGGTGGCGACGCGCTCGGCCCACTCCTCGAACTGCGGCACCTCGATGTCCTCCGCCGTGCCGCAGACGCGGCAGCGCAGGTGGTGGTGGTGCTCGTCGACCGCGCCGCAACGGCGGTAGAGCGTCTCGCCGGTTTCTGTGACGACGGCGTCGACCTCGCCGGCCTCGGCGAGCGCCTGCAGCGAGCGGTAGACGGTCGCGAGGCCCACGCTCGAGCCGTCGTGGCGCAGCGTGTCGTGCCACGACTGGGCCGAGCGGAACTCGTCGGTGCCGGACAACGCGTCCAGCACGGCAGCGCGCTGCTTGGTCATGCGGGGGGCCGATGCTCCACTCGTCGGGCTCATGCGGGTGCTCCTAGGGTGGGGTGCTGGTGCTCGCGGTGGCTCTCGTCGTGACCGGCGTGGCCGGCCTCGTCGCGCAGGCGCCTGCGGCGCTTGCGCAGCCCCGCGCCGGAGGCCACCACGGTGTACACGATGACGCCGAGCACCACGATGAGGGCGCCGGGCTGCAGGTTGTAGAACAGCGTGATGCCCACGCCGGCGAGGCACAGCACCACGCCGGTGACCATGGCGATGGTCATGGTGCGGGTGAACGAGCGCGTGATGAGCTGCGCGATGGCGACGGGCAGGATCATCAGCCCGCTCACCAGCAGCACGCCGACCACACGCATGGCCGCGGTGACGGTAATGGCGGCGAGAATGGCGACAGCCATGTTGAGCGCGGCGACGGGCAGTCCCGTCGAGTGCGCGAACTCCTGGTCATGGGTGACGGCGAACAGCGACGCGCGCAGCCCCAGGCCGATGACGAGGATGACGCCGGCCAGGCCCACGGTGACCCACACATCGGTCCAGCTCGCCGTCGAGATCGATCCGAACAGGTAGCCCATGAGGTTGGCATTGGAGCCGCCCGCGGCGGAAATGAGCAGCACGCCGGACGCGATGCCGCCATAGAACATGATCGCCATGATGACGTCGGCGGCCGCGACGCCCCTGGCCCGCATTCGCTCGATGACGACGGCGCCGGCCACGGCGAAAACGATGGCGCCGGGGATGGCGAGCGCGTCGACCTGGGCGAGGTCCGCGGCGGAGCCGGCGAGCCAGCCCGCGGCGACACCGGCGAGGGCGACGTGGCCGATGCCGTCGCCCAGAAGCGACATGCGGCGATGTACCAGGTACGTGCCGACGATGGGTGCGGTGGCGCCCACCATGAGGGACACGAGCAGCATGCGCTGCACGAGCGGGTCGGTGATGAGGTCGATCACTGGCGGACCTCCCAGGCGAAGGTCGACGCGACCGGCTCGGGCACGTCGGGATGGGCGTGGTCGTGGTCGTGGCCGGGAAGCGCGTGGACGCCCAGCGCGCGTGGGGGAGCGCCGATGTGGGTGACGCAGCCCTGCTCGAGCACCACCGCGTGGTGGACGAGCGGCGCGAGCGCGCCGAGCTCGTGGAGCACCACGATGATGGCGGCGCCCGCGTCGCGGCGCTTGGTCAGCGCGGCCGCGAGGGCTTCTTGGCTGGGGACGTCGACGCCTGCCATGGGCTCGTCGAGGATGAGCAGGTCGGGGTCGCGTACCAGGGCGCGAGCGATGAGGACGCGCTGCTGCTGGCCACCCGACAGCGCCGTGACGTCGCGGTCCGCGAGGTCGGCGACTCCCAGGTCGTCGAGGGCGGCGAGCGCCCGGGCCTTGGCGTCGCGGGGCGTGCGCAGGGCGCCGACCCCGAGCAGGCCGGAGGTGACGACCTCGCGAGCGGTCGCGGACACGCCGCCACCCGCGGAGGCCCGCTGGGGGACGTAGCCGATGCGCCGCGACGTCAGCCGAGTGCGGGGCTCGCCGAACACGGTGATGTCGCCCGCCGTCGTCGGGATCGCCCCCACGAGGGAGCGCACCAGCGTGGACTTGCCCGAGCCATTGCCGCCCATGATCGCGACGGCCTCGCCGGGGTGGGAGTCGAGGTCGACCCCGTGAAGGATCTCGTGGCCGCCCAGGCGCACGCGCACCCCGCGCGCCGTGAGGGCGGGTGGGGTGTCGTGGCTGAGGCAGTCGACGTCAGCTGCAGTCAAGGCCGGTCCTCAGCGCTTCCAGGTTGCGGGTCATGATGTCAATGTAGTCATCGCCGTTCGTGGCGGTCTCGACCGGGTCGAGCACCGCGGTGGTGACGCCGGCGTCGCTCGCGAGCGACTCGGCGACCGCGGCGCTGACCTTCGACTCGGTGAAGATGGTGGTCGCGCCGGAGTCCTCGATGAGGTCGCGGATCTCGCGCAGGCGGGCGGGGGAGGGTTCCGCCTCGGGGTCCAGGCCCGACATGCCCTCCTGGGCGAGGTCGTAGCGCAGGCCCAGGTAGCCGTACGCCTCGTGGCTCACGAAGATCTCGCGGCGCTCGCACACGGCGAGGCCCTCGGTGAAGGTCTCGTCGAGGTCGGTCAGGCTCGCGACCAGGGCGTTGCCGCGCTCCTCGTAGGCCGCGGCGTTGTCGGGGTCGAGTTCGGAGAACTCGGCGACGACGTCCTGGGCGTACTCGGCGAGCAGCGTGGGGTCGAGCCAAAAGTGGGGATCGGCGACGCCGTGTTCGTGGCCGTCATCGACCGCGTGCTCCTCGCCGTCGTGCGTCTCGGCCTCGTGGACCGCGACCTCCTCGCCGTGCTCATCGATGATGTGGTGCGCGTCGAGGGCGCGAGCGCCCGTGGTGGCGATCGCGTCGTCCACCGCCGCCGAGAAGTCCGAGAGGTACAGGACGGTGTCCATGCTCTGCATCTCGCGCACGGTGGCGGGGGAGAGTTCAGCGTCGTGGGGTTCTACTCCGCCGGCGATCAGCGGGGTCACGGCGACGTCGTCGCCGCCTACCTGCTCTGCCACGAACTGGACGGGGTAGAAGGCGGCGCCCACGGAAAGCGAGGCGTCGCTCGCGCTCGCGTCATCGTCGGTTGCGGTGGAGGGATCGGCGGAGCAGCCGGCGAGAAGGAGGGTGCCGACCGCTCCGCCGACGATCAGGGGGCGGGAAACGTTCATGACCGCCACCGTATGACGAAATGAGAATCATTGTCAAACTAGCGGGCGAGCGGCGAGCGGTAGGTGAGCCGACGCGCCCGGCGCGGTCCGTCGCCATCCGGTGCGCTCGCATTGGCAGTCACGAAGTGACGGTCTCTCAGCCGACACGCCGGCGCAGACGGCCTCTGCGTCGGCGCGCCGTCCAGATCACCGTCACTTCGTCGCCGGGGGCGCGGGCGGGGGCGGGGGCCGGGCTGGGCCACGGGCTGGAACGGACGGCGAGCGTCGGGCAGACGAGCCGACGCGCCCGGCCCGCCACGGCATCGGCCGCCGATAGACTGTCGCGCAGTCAAGCCTCACCCCACCCAAGGAGTTCTCCGTGGCCCAGCCCTCCCGCCTCGACAACGTGATCTCGCTCGCCAAGCGACGCGGCTTCGTGTTCCCCTGCGGAGAGATCTACGGAGGTACGCGCTCCGCGTGGGACTACGGGCCGCTCGGTGTGGAGCTGAAGGAGAACATCAAGCGTCAGTGGTGGCGTGCGATGGTGTCGAGCCGCGACGACATCGTGGGCCTCGACTCGTCGGTGATCCTGCCGCCCAAGGTGTGGGAGGCCTCGGGCCACCTCAAGGCGTTCGTCGACCCGCTCGTCGAGTGCCTGTCCTGCCACAAGCGCTTCCGTGAAGACCACCTCATCGAGGAGTTCGAGGAGAAGAAGGGACGTGCCCCCGAGGGTGGCCTCGCCGGCATCGCCTGCCCCAACTGTGGCACGCGCGGCCAGTGGACCGAGCCCAAGATGTTCAACGGCCTGCTCAAGACCTACCTGGGCGTCAACCAGGACGAGTCGGGCCTCCACTACCTGCGCCCCGAGACCGCCCAGGGCATCTTCGTGAACTTCGAGAACGTCCAGCGCACGTCGCGCATGAAGGTGCCCTTCGGCATCGGCCAGATCGGCAAGTCGTTCCGCAACGAGATCACGCCCGGAAACTTCATCTTCCGCACCCGTGAGTTCGAGCAGATGGAGATGGAGTTCTTCGTCAAGCCCGGCTCGGATGAGGAGTGGCACCAGTACTGGATCGACACGCGTCTGGCCTGGTACAAGGACCTCGGCATCTCCGAGGACAACCTGCGACTGTACGCGCACCCGCAGGAGAAGCTGTCGCACTACTCCAAGGGCACCACGGACATCGAGTACCGGTTCGGCTTCACCGGCTCCGAGTGGGGCGAGCTCGAGGGCATCGCGAACCGCACGGACTTCGACCTGTCGACGCACTCCGAGCACTCGGGCAAGGACCTGTCGTACCTGGACCCGCAGACCAACGAGCGTTACACGCCGTACGTCATCGAGCCCGCGGCGGGCCTTACCCGCTCGCTCATGGCCTTCCTGGTGGAGGCGTACGACGAGGACGAGGCTCCCAACTCCAAGGGCGGCGTCGACAAGCGCACGGTGCTACACCTGGACCACCGCATCGCCCCCGTCAAGGCCGCGGTGCTGCCGCTGTCCAAGTCAGAGGAGCTGCTGCCCACCGCCGAGGCCCTCGCCAAGGAGCTGCGCGGCGCCTGGAACGTGGACCTCGACGTCACGCAGGCCATCGGCAAGCGCTACCGCCGCCAGGACGAGATCGGCACGCCGTACTGCATCACCATCGACTTCGACACCAAGGACGACCAGGCCGTCACCATCCGCGACCGCGACACCATGCAGCAGGAGCGCGTGGCGCTGTCGCAGGTGCAGGCCTACCTCGCCACGCGCCTGATCGGCGCGTAAGGATTTTCGTGCGGCCGATGCCGGCGCTGGGTTCTCGATAGTGGGCGCCGGTCACTCGCACGGGCTGGGCTTGGGCGGCGCCGACGGCGTGCTCGAGCAGGCCCCGCGCGCGTCCGAGCGCACCACCACGGTGCTCACCGTCCTGGTGGGCGTGGTGGTGTTCCTCGCCGTGGCCGGGGCGGTCGCGGTGTGGCCGTCGGACTGGTCGTTCATGCGGTCGGTGCCGACCTCGTATGAGGGGGCCTCGTGGGTCACGGTGACCGTCGAGTCCGTCGACGCCGAGACAGGCTCCGCGACCGTCTCGCTTGACGGAGACGAACTCGAACTCGCCGATCCTGGCCTCACCACCTTCGAATACCAGGTGGGCGACCAGGTACGGGCGCTGCAACTCGACACCGGCGAGGTGGTGTTCGGAGACTTTGAGCGCGGATCACCCATGCTGATCCTGCTCATCGCATACGTGCTGCTTGTCGTCGTGATCGCGCGCTGGAGGGGCCTCGGTGCGCTGCTGGGGCTGCTCGCCGCGTTCGGTGTGGTCGTCTTCTTCACGGTGCCTGCGCTCTTCGACGGCTCCAGCCCGCTGGTGGTGGCGTTGGTGACCGGCGCGGGTGCCCTGTTTGTCTTGCTGTATTTGGCGCACGGCGTGAACGCGCGCACCACGACCGCCTACCTGGGCACGCTCGCGGGCCTGCTGATCACCGCTCTGCTCGCTTGGTGGGCGGTGGGTGCCTCGCGGCTGACCGGTATCTGGTCCGAGGACGGCACGCATCTGGAACTAGCCGGCCGCGCCGTCGACCTGCAGGGCCTGGTGCTGTGCGGCATCATCATCGCCGGTCTCGGTGTGCTCAACGACGTGACGGTGACGCAGTCGTCCGCGGTATGGGAACTGCGTGCCGCGCGGCCCGACATCTCGCGGTGGTCGCTGTTCGCGCGCGGCATGCGCATCGGTCGCGACCACATTGCCTCGACGGTCTACACGATCGCCTTCGCGTATGTGGGCGCCGCCCTTCCCACGCTGATGCTCGTGACGCTCTACGACAACTCGCTCGCCACCACGCTGACAAGCGCCGAGATCGCCGAGGAGGTGGTGCGCACGCTCGTGACGTCCATCGGCCTCGTGCTCGCCGTGCCGCTGACCACCGCCATCGCCGCGCTCGTCGTCGGGTACGACGGCGCGATCGCCGACGAGGACCCCGTCGCCGAACCCGGCGATGAGGCCGAGCCGGCCGCGACCGGCGACCCCAGGTCGCCAAGCCAGCCCGGCGCATCGGCGACAATGGAGGAATGACCACCACCGCATCGGCCGCTGCCCGTGTTTTGCCGCCCCTGCAGATCGGCCCCCTGACGGTCGACACCCCCGTGGTGCTCGCGCCGATGGCGGGTATCACCAACGCCGCCTTCAGGCGCCTGTGCCGCGAGCACGGCGGCGGCATCTATGTGGCGGAGATGGTGACGTCGCGGGCCCTGGTGGAGCGCACCAAGGAGTCGATGCGGATCATCCACCACGACCCCGACGAGACCCCTCGGTCGGTGCAGCTCTATGGCGTGGACCCGTCGACCATCGGCGCCGCGGTCAAGATGCTGGTCGAGGAGGACCGCGCCGACCACATCGACATGAACTTCGGCTGCCCCGTGCCCAAGGTCACCAAGAAGGGCGGCGGCGCGGTGCTGCCGTGGAAGAAGGACCTGTTCCGCGACATCGTGCGTGCGGCGGTGCGCGAGGCGTCGCCGTACGACATCCCCGTCACGGTCAAGATGCGCAAGGGTGTGGACGATGACCACCTCACGTATCTCGACGCGGGCCGCATGGCCGAGGCGGAGGGTGCCGCGGCCGTCGCGCTCCACGGCCGCACGGCCGCCGACTACTACTCCGGTCATGCCGACTGGGAGGCGATCGCGCGCCTCAAGGAGGCCGTCACGTCGATCCCGGTGCTCGGCAACGGCGACATCTGGTCGGCCGAGGATGCGCTGGACATGGTGGAGCGCACGGGCGTGGACGGCGTAGTCGTGGGCCGCGGGTGCCAGGGTCGCCCGTGGCTGTTTGCCGACCTGCAGGCGGCGTTCGAGGGGCGGTCGGAGCGCGTGCGTCCAGGCCTGCGCGTGGTGGCCGACACCATTTATCGCCACGGCGAGCTGATGATCCCGTTCTTCGGCGACGACGAACTCAAGGCGATGCGCGAGATCCGCAAGCATGTCGCCTGGTACCTCAAGGGATATCCGGTCGGGGGAGAGGTGCGCAAGAACCTGGGGCTCGTGGAGACGCTGGCCGACCTCCGCTCGCTGCTCGACGGTCTGCCGCTCGACCAGCCGTACCCCGGCGAGGGCGCCGAGGGCCCGCGCGGCCGTCAGGGCACGCCCAAGTCGCCGTCGTGCCCCGAGGGCTGGCTCGACACCCAGGAGATCACTCCCGACCTCGAGTTGCGCCTGCGCGAGGCGGAGCTCAGCGTGTCGGGCGGCTAACCCTCGCGCTACGCGTGGCCGAGCGCGCCGGCGTCTGCGGCATCGGCCCCCGCTGGGCCTCCGTACGCCGGAACGGGCGAGTGGTCGACGGGCCTGCGCGCCGGATGCATGACGAGCTGCACCAACCCCTCGCCGAAGCGGCGCACCTCGTTGACCGTGACCATGTGTCGTTGCTCGGCGCCGGCGAACAAGGGGTGTCCCGCGCCCAGGATGGTCGGGTGGATGGTGACGACCATCTCGTCGATGAGATCCGCATCGAGCGCCTGACGAATGAGCGAACCGCCGTCAAGATACACGTTGCGCTCGCCAGCCGCCTCGAGGGCCTCGGCGACGAGGTTCGCAATGGGGGCCGATGCCGTGGTCACGCTCGCGGGCACGCCAGGGTCG
Source organism: Demequina sp. NBRC 110051 (assembly GCF_002090055.1). Taxonomy (GTDB): domain Bacteria; phylum Actinomycetota; class Actinomycetes; order Actinomycetales; family Demequinaceae; genus Demequina. Next base: position 47,787 of record NZ_BBRH01000014.1, on the reverse strand, counting down.
GGAGGAAGGGGCCTTCCGGTCGCGACGATGACCGGCGTGTCGCCGTAAAACCATTCACCCATGCCGTGCACCACATCGAAGGTGCGCCTGCCCATGAGCATGGCGCCAATGCCCGCGAAGAAGTCGTCGTACTCGACGCCCTCCGTCGCGCGATCCTCAGCCCACGGTCCGTTTGCGGTGGGCGCCCATGACGGCCGCGGTGCCTCGAGCCAGGCGATGTCGTCGCCCGGACCGGCGATGAAACCGTCGACGGACATGGCGCAGTAGACGAGAACGCGACTCATGACACCACGGTACGCGCGCCCGGCCTGGCGCGCGTGGGCTCGTGCGCCGGTGGGCTCGTGCACCGGTGGGCTCGTGGGTGCGTGATCGCGTCGCCCTGCGCACTCAGCGTCACGAAGTGACGGTGATCTGGCTGACACGCCGCCTGAGGAGCGCGACACGCCGGGACCCGGTCAGGATCACCGTCACATCGGTACGCGCGGGCGTGGGGGAGCCCACCCTGCGGCCCGCCTGCACCGCGCCTTCACCAGGCATGACTAAGTTGGACCTGTGAACGCGAACTCGCACGGCTACACCGAGGCCGACGTCGAACGCTTTATCCCCGAGCCCGCCAAGGCCGCCCACCGCTCGCCCTTCGAGCGTGACCGCGCGCGCATTCTGCACTCGAGCGCCCTGCGTCGGCTCGGCGCCAAGACCCAGGTGCTGGGACTCGGCAGCGGCGACTTTGTGCGTACGCGCCTAACTCACTCGCTTGAGGTCGCGCAGGTGGGCCGTGAGTTGGGAAAGGCGCTGGGATGCTCGCCCGACATCGTGGACGCTGCGTGCCTGGCGCACGACCTGGGCCACCCGCCCTTCGGTCACAACGGGGAACGGGCTCTCGACAAGGTCTCCCGCGACATCGGCGGATTTGAAGGCAACGCCCAGACCCTGCGCCTGCTCACCCGCCTGGAGCCTAAGACGTTCGACCCCGCGACGGGCCGCAGCGTGGGGCTGAACCTCACCCGCGCGAGCCTCGACGCCGCCGTCAAATACCCCTGGCGCGAGCCCGCCGCACCCATGCGGCCCGACGGTACGCCCACGCGCAAGTTCGGGGTGTACGAGGACGATCTTCCGGTGTTCGACTGGCTCCGCCAGGGCGCGCCGGGCACCCAGCAGTCGCTCGAGGCCCAGGTGATGGACGTCTCCGACGACATCGCGTACTCGGTCCACGATGTCGAGGACTCGATCGTCTACCGCGCCGTGCAGCTGTCGACCCTGCGCGATCCGGGCCAGGTCGCGGCCGTCATCGAACACACCCGTCAGTGGTACGGCGGTGGCGATGAGGAGGCGCTCAGCGCCGCGCTCAGTCGCCTCCAGGCGTTCCCGTGGTGGTCTGAGCGCTACGACGGCACGCGCGCCTCGCTCGCGGCGCTGAAGGATATGACGAGCCAGATCATCGGCCGCTTCGCACAGGCGATCATCTCCGCCACGCAGGCCGAGCACGGCGACGAGCCGCTCACTCGCCACCGCGCGTCCATCGTGGTGCCACAGGACACCCTGGACGAGATCCTCATCCTCAAGGGCATCGCGGTGCACTTCCTCATGGCCCCGCGCGAGACCAGCCCCACCTATGCGAAGCAGCGCCGGGTGCTCAAGGAACTCGTGATTTCTCTCGCAGATCGTGGTCCCGACGCGATGGAGCCGCAGTTCGCCGCCGACTATCGCGAGGCGTCAGACGATGCCGCCCGCCTGCGCGTCGCCGTCGACCAGGTCGCCTCGCTCACCGACACGTCCGCCTACAACTGGCACCACAAGTACTGCGTTCAGGCGTAGGGCCGATGCCGTGGTCGCCTGGGCGGCCGCCAGGAGAACTGCGTTAGTCGAGGGACGTGGACTCGTCCGCGTCGATCTGGGTCTGCTGGCCCGTGAGGATGCGGGACTCGACCGCGAGTAGAGCGATGACCACGACGAAGCCCGCGACGAACGCCACGAGCGGCGCTACCAGGTCCCCGTAGGGCGCGAGTGTGGTGCCGTCCTCGTCCTGCCACGGCCACAGGGCGACGAGCGAGCCGGCCATGACGCCGGTGAGGACCACCAGGGTGTTGCGGCGGTGGTGTTCCAAGAGGAACTGCAGCGCCTTCACGATGGAGACGAGGCCGATCACGAGACCCAGCGCGAACCACACCAGGTAGCCCAGGTCGCGGTCGTTCACCGCAGCGAGGGTGGGCTCGTACAGGCCCATCGTCAGCAGGAGAAACGATCCCGACAACCCGGGAAGCGCCAGGGCGGACACGGCGATGGCGCCCGCGGGCACCAGCACCAGGGGAGAGGGGTCGAGGTTGCCGCCGGGAAGCGACACGATGACCGCGGCCGCAACGGTGCCCGCCAGGGCGAGCGCCCAGTCCTTGCCGCCCCACCGGCCGTCCGGCCGTCCACCCAAAGGCGCGTGCGCCGCGAGGCGGAACGGCACCGACAGCGACGCAAGCACGAGCCCGAAGAACAGGGCCCGCATAGTCTCGGGGTGCTCCTCGACGAGCGTCTCCATGACCGATGCCATGGCCAGCAGCGCGATGACCATGCCGATGCCCAACGGGATCAGCACGGCCCACTTCACGCGCGCGAAGTCGGACCGAGACCGTTCCACGCCACGCCCGCGCACCATGTCGACGACGGCAATGCGCGCGCCCGTGATGAAGTGCCCCGCGGAGGTCAGCAGCGTCTCGTAGACGCCCGTCATCAAGGCGATGGTGCCGCCGGAGACGCCCGGCACGGACTCGGCGGCACCGATCAAGGCGCCGCGCACGGCGTTCAGCGCCGTGCGACCCAGGTCGACGTTCACTGGGCGACCTCGCCAGTGGAGCCAGCCACGGCATCGGCGGACCGTACCGAACGGCCGCGCAGCAACACCCACAGGGCCGCAAGCGGAAGCAGCAGCGGCACCCAGCCGTAGGCGGAGCCGTAGCCGGTCCAGACGGTCTCGTCTGCCCACCAGTCGGACTCGATGTACCCGAGCGTGCCGACGATCAGGACGCCTGCAAGCTCGAGCGACGTGCCCCAGAGCGCCACACGTCGCCAGCCGCGCCACAGTGCGATCGCGATGACCACGTAGAGCAGGGCGGAGACGCCGGAGATGAGGTAGGGCAGGGGTGCCTCGGCCAGCTTGGTGGAGATTTGGTACGAGGACCTGCCCACGGCCGCGAGGCCGAGCACGGCGTACGCGGCGATGAGGACGATGCGTCCGACGGGGTTCACTCAGCCTCCCAGCAGAATGACGACGCGCCAGGCGAGGACCGCCCCGGCGATGCCGATGATGACGGCCGCGCCGCCGTCCACGCGCGCGATCTGGTCGGGCGCGAGGACGGGGCGGTGGGGGTCGGGGTCCGCGGCGGCGGCATCGGGCTCACCCAGGCGGCCGATGCCGAGCAGCGGCACCAGGATGACCGAGGCCAACAGGTAGCCCAGGGTCAGCACGATGGGGGCGCTGTGCCCGCCGATGAGGATCGCCAGCACCGCCAGCAGGTGCACGGCCGTCACGATCCACATCGCCGTGACGACCCACTTCAGCACGCGGTGCACCGGCACCCAGATCATGGTCGCGATCCCGACGAGCACCAGCAGCGCGCACACCGCCAGATAGGCCGGTAGTACCAGCCCTCCGTACAGACCCATGGGTGGGGGTTAGTTCTGCTGCTGCGACTGCTGCACGCGCATGGGAAGGCGCGCAAGCTCCTCGCCGTCGACGGAGACGACCCAGGAGAACATGCCGGCCTGCACAAAGCGGATGCCATCGATGGTGAACGCGAAGCACGCGACCTGCTCGTCGCCATCCACCAAGTGGGCGGGACGGCCCAGCGTGAATTCGCCGCCCATGCCGCGCACCGGCTGGGGCTTGCCCTCGGCGTCGGCACGGATGCCGATGGGGTATTCCTTGCCATCCTCGGTCAGCAGCTTCAGCTCGAGCTGGTGCGACATGTTGGTCGCGGTGAACGGCACGTGCACCGTGGCCGCGACGGCGAGGCGACGGTGTGCGGCGGGGAACTGGCGCACGTAGATCGTGTTCCAGCCGGCGCCGAGCGCGTAGATCTTGCCCTGGACAACCTCGGCCGAGTCGGCGAGGAAGGCATCGATTCTCACTGATTTTCCTTTCATGGAAGGCAACTCGAACCAGGGTACCCGTGACGGGCGCGCGTTCCGCTCGTGGCGCAACCCCCGGTCACAGCAGCCGAGTACCATGCAGCCGTGGCTGGAACGATCAACAGGGATGACATCGCGCAGGTGCGCGAGCGCGCCCCGATCGAGGACATCATCGGCCAGCACGTCGCTTTGAAGCCGGCAGGCGTGGGCTCGGTCAAGGGCCTGTGCCCGTTCCACGACGAGCGGTCGCCGTCGTTCCACGTCCGCCCGGGCGCCGGCCGCTGGCATTGCTTTGGCTGCGGCGAGGGCGGCGACGTTATCGAGTTTGTGATGCGGATGGACGGCCTGCCGTTCGCGGAGGCGGTCGAATACCTGGCCGAACGTGCCGGCGTGACCCTGCGCTACGAGGCGGGAGGCGGCCCGCGCCGCGAGGGCACCGCGGGTCAGCGTAAGCGCCTGCTCGAGGCCCACCGCGTGGCTCAGCAGTACTTCGCCGACCAGCTGAACACCCCTGATGCGCGCATCGGCCGCGACTTCCTGAGGGACCGCGGATTCGATCGGGAAGCCGCCGAGCACTTCGGCGTGGGCTACGCCCCGCAGGGCTGGAACCACCTCACCGACCACCTGCAGTCCAAGGGCTTCACTCAGGAGGAGCTGCGGGCGTCGGGTCTGGTGTCCGAGGGCCAGCGCGGCATCTACGACCGCTTCCGCGGGCGCCTGGTGTGGCCCATTCGCGACGTCACGGGCGAGGTCATCGGCTTCGGCGCGCGGCGCCTGCACGAGGACGACCAGGGGCCCAAGTACCTCAATACTCCCGAGACTCCTCTCTATAAGAAGAACCAGGTGCTGTACGGCATCGACCTGGCCAAGGGCGCCATCCGTGCTGAGCGCACCACGGTGGTGGTCGAGGGCTACACGGACGTCATGGCCTGTCACCTTGCCGGCATCACGAACGCCGTCGCGACCTGCGGCACGGCGTTTGGCGAGGAGCACGTCAAGGTGGTGCGCCGCCTGATGGGCGACGTGGGCGGCTCTCAGCTGAAGATCGGCTCCACCGGCGCCAAGGTCATCTTCACGTTCGACGGCGACGAGGCCGGCCAGAACGCCGCCCTCAAGTCCTTCCAGCTGGATCAGCAGTTCCTCGCGCAGACGTTCGTGGCCGTCGACCCCGAGGGCAACGACCCGTGCGACCTGCGGATGGGCGGGGGAGACGCCGCAGTCCAGGCGCTGCTCGAGCACCGCCAGCCGCTGTTCGAGTTCGTGATCCGCGCCTCCCTGGCCCAGTTCGACCTCGACACCCCCGAGGGCCGCGCCGGTGCCCTCCGTGCCGCCGCACCCGTGGTGGCAGGCATTCGGGATCGCGCGATCCAGCCCGAGTACACGCGGCTGCTCGCCGGCTGGCTGGGCATGGAGATGGACGTGGTGCGCAGGCAGGTGGCCGATGCGTCACGCGGCCGGGGAGGCGACGGCCAGTCTCGTAGGGCTTCCCCGAGCGCGGCCGATGCGTGGGGAGGCCCCGTCGGCGGCGCCAGTGGGGATGGGGTCAGGTCGGCTGCCGGCCCAGCGCGCCCCGACCGGCGCGACCCCGTGGTGCGCGCCGAGGCGCTGTCGCTGGGCACGCTTCTGCAGGCGCCCTCCGAGATCTCGCACGACCCGTTCGCTGCCGCGATCGTCAAGGAGCTGACGCCCGAGTCCTACACGGTGCCCCAGTACCGCGCGGTCTATGAGGCGATCCTCGCCGCGGGCGGCCCTGGCAATGCGGGACCGGATTGGGCCAACGACGTGGCCGAGCAGGCGGGCGACACCCTGGTCGCGACCATCTCGGAACTCGCCGTCTCGCCCCTGCCGCATGACAAGCCCGAGACCCTGGGGCACTACGCCGGGACGGTGCTGGCCCGGGTGCTGGACCTCAGCCTCACGCGCCAGGTCGCAGCGTTGCGTGGCCGTATGCAGCGCGCGGGCACGGGAACGCCTGAGGCGCAGGAGGCCTTCGCAGAGATGATCCGCATCGAGACGCGCCGCCGCGAGCTGCGCGAGTCCTGACCCGCGGTAGAGGTGTGGGGCAGGCCCGCGGCCCCCGCATGCCGTGAACGGATTGTCCAGCGTCCAAAGGTCACAAGAACGTCTCGTCCAGGGAACGTCTGAGTGAAATCCCTGTTACAGGCACGATAAATCTCCTCGTTCCCGCGCCACGCGCCCGCGCGGGCGGGTACGGTCCTAGGAAGCCGCGTTGATGCGGCGACGCGACCAGCGCCGCCGGCAGGGGGCGGCTGGCTATACCGACCGGAAGGTAGACGAGACTGTGAAGATCAAGTTCAACCCCATGGCGGCGGCCGCGCTTACCGGCGCGCTCGCTCTGACCGTGGCGGGCTGCTCGAGCGATGGCACCGACGAGGAGGCCACCACCGGCACCTCCACCGAGCCCACCACCGAGGCGACCGCCGAGGCTACCGACGACGCGATGGAGTCCGAGGGCCTGCCCGAGGAGCTCATCCTTGGCCTGGTGCCCTCCGACGAGGTCGACCAGCTGGTCACCGACGGCGACACGCTCGCCGCGCTGCTGAGCGAGGAGCTGGGCGTCGAGGTCACGACCTTCATCCCCGACTCGTACGCCGCCGTGGTCGTCGCGCTGCAGACCGACCAGGCCGACATCGGCTTCCTCGGCCCGATCGCCATGGTGCAGGCCGTCGACGAGGCCGGTGCCGTGCCGGTCCTCCAGTCGGTGCGCTACGGCTCGTCGAGCTACGTCACCCAGTGGATGACCAACGACCCCGACACGTTCTGCCTGGACGAGGTCACCACCGAGGCTGATGACGAGGGCGTCAACTACTCGTACTGCAACGGTGCCACCGGCTACGAGGGCCCCGCCGGTGAGGACGCTCTCGCGCTGCTCGACCCGGGCGCGGACATCGCGTTCGTGGACGAGTCATCGGCCTCGGGCTACTACTACCCGGCCACGCAGCTGCAGAACATCCTGGGCATCGACCCGCTGACCGACCTGTCGGCGTCGTTCTTCGCCGGCGGCCACCCGCAGGCCGTGCAGTCGGTCTACGACGGCGACGCCCTGGTGGGCACGTCGTTCAACGACGCGCGCTCCGAGCTGGCCGAGGAGTTCCCGGACGTCGGCGAGAAGGTCGTCGTGTTCGCGTACTCGTCGAACATCCCCAACGACGGCGTGGTGCTGTCCTCGGACCTGTCCGAGGACGCTCAGACCCAGATCACCGACGCCCTGATGGCGCTGGCCGAGACCGAGGAGGGCCTCGCCGCCCTCGACGCGGTCTACAACATCGAGGGCCTCGAGCCCGCCGATGTCGACGCGCTCGACGAGGCCCGTCAGGTCGCCGCCAACTTCGGCGAGAGCTAAACAGCCTGACCACACGCGGTGGTCGCGTCCCGCTCGGCGGGGCGCGGCCACCGCGTCGGCATTCCAACGAGATAGTGACTTCATGATCGAGCTCAAGGACGTCGCGGTGCGCTACCCCAACGGGGTCGTGGGCCTGGACGGCGTCAACCTGACCATCCCCGACGGCGAATTCGTGGTCGTCGTCGGCCTTTCCGGTGCGGGAAAGTCCACCCTCATTCGCACCATCAACGGCCTGGTGCCCGTGACCTCGGGATCCCTCTTGGTCGACGGCATGGACGTGGCCAGCGCCTCCAAGAAGGAGATGCGCGCCATCCGTTCGAAGATCGGCATGATCTTCCAGTCCTTCAACCTCGTGAAGCGCACGTCCGTGATGAACAACGTCATCATGGGCCAGCTGCACGACATTCCCTCGTGGCGCTCCATGCTTGGCGCGTGGTCCAAGGAGGAGAAGGAGAAGGGGTACCAGGCGCTCGAGCGTGTGGGCATCGTCGAGAAGACCTGGACCCGCGCCTCCGAGCTGTCGGGCGGCCAGCAGCAGCGCGTGGCTATTGCCCGCGCGCTCGCGCAGGACCCGTCCGTGATGCTGGCCGACGAGCCCGTCGCGAGCCTCGACCCGCCCACCGCACAGATGGTGATGAAGGACTTGCAGCGCATCAACCGTGAGCTGAGCATCACCACGCTGGTGAACTTGCACTTCCTCGACCTCGCACGCCAGTTTGGCGACCGCGTCATCGGCATGCGCGCCGGCCAGGTCGTGTTCGACGGCACGGGCGCGGAGGCCGACGACGCCGTGTTCGAGAAGATCTACGGGCGTTCCCTCACGGCAGACGACACGCTCGCCGAGCCCGCATGACGTCCGAGGTCACCACGGCACAGGCCCCTGTCACGCAGCGGCCCAAGAAGCCTGCCCCCTCCATTCCCGTCATCGCGGGCCTGGTGCTCGCCGCGGTCTTTACGTGGTGGGCCGGGCACTCGATGGGCTTCTCGCTGCGCCCGCTGATCGAGAACTGGTCCAACGGCTGGGTGGTCATCGAGCAATTCCTCAGCCCCAACTGGCCGTTCATCTGGCGAGTGTGGGACGCGTGGGTCGAGACCATCGCGATCGCGATCGTGGCGACGTTCGTGGGTGCCGGTCTGGGCCTGCTCTTCGCGTTCATGGCCTCGCGCGTCACGAACCGCTCGGGCTGGCTCTATCGCGCCACGCGTTGGTTCCTGTCGGTGCTGCGTTCGCTACCCGACATTGCGTATGTGCTCATCTTCGTCGCCCTCGTGGGAGTGGGCTCGCTCGCCGGAATCCTGGCGCTGATCCTGTTCAACATCGGCATTGCGGCCAAGCTCACCAGCGAGACCATCGACGCGATCGACCGCGGCCCGCTCGAGGCGGTCGACGCCGCGGGTTCTGGCACGTGGTCACGCGCCCGGTGGGCGGTGCTTCCACAGATCCTGCCCAACTACCTGTCCTACTTTCTGTATGTCTTTGAGCTCAATATCCGCTCGTCCGTGGTGATCGGTATCGCCGGCGGTGGCGGTATCGGCCAGGTCATCAACGTGCAGTTCTCGCGCTTCGAGTACGAGAACGTGTCCGCGATCGTGGTCGCGCTGTTCGTGGTGGTCCTGCTGATTGACCAGCTGAGCCAGTATCTGCGCCGGAGGTTCGTGTGAGCGCCGTGACAGAGCCGGCCGCAGCATCGGCCACCCCCACCCGCCCCACCGAGCCGTCGAAGGCCAAGGTCACCCTCACCTGGATCACTCTCGTCGTCATCTTCGGCGGCGCCGCATGGCTGTCCAACGCCAAGTGGAGCGAGATCACCGACGTCTTCACCGAGGGCTGGCGCTACCTGGGCCTCATGGGCGAGGGGCTGTTCCAGAATCCGTTCTCGGAGCCGTGGTCGGGCTACTGGACCCTCGCGTTCGAGCGCATGATGGAGTCGGTCTACATGGCGTGGATCGGCACCATGATCGGCGCCGTCATCTCGATCCCGTTCGGGTTCCTCGCCGCACGCAACGTGTCCGGCCCCGTGACAGTGCAGATCACGCGCGCGTTCCTCAACCTCATCCGCGCCATCCCCGAACTGGTCTTCGCGATCATCATCATGCTGCCGGTGTTCGGCTTCGGTCCCGTCGCGGGCACCGTGGCGCTCGGAGTGGGCGCGGTCGGCACGCTCGGCAAGCTCACGGCGGAGGCGCTCGAGGGCATCGACCCCGGTCCCGTCGAGGCGGCCAGGGCATCCGGCGCGAAGGGCCTGCCCGTGCTCCGGTGGGCGTACTGGTCGCAGGTGCTGCCCGAGGTGGTCGCGTTCTGGCTGTACCGCTTCGAGGTCAACATCCGTGCCTCCGCGGTGCTGGGCATCATCGGTGCCGGCGGTGTGGGACAGCTGCTCGGTCAGTTGTTCGGCCAGCGTGAGTGGGAGCAGATCGGCATCACGCTCGCTGTCGTCATCGTGGTGACGCTGATCGTCGACGCCATCTCCGGAGCGATCCGCCACCGCATCATCGCGGGCTCCGGCCAGCACGTGTCATCGAAGGAAAAGGCCGAGGCCAACCTCTAGGCCTGATCCGCTGTTGCTAGCCCCGGGCGCGTGTCGGTGCCCGGGGCTAGCCTCGTTCTATGACGGTTCAACGTGTATCCATGGTGACCCTCGGCGTCGCCGACCTTGGGCGCTCGCGCGCCTTCTATGACGCGTGGGGGTGGACGGCCCGCCAGGCGACCGACGAGATCGTGTTCTATCAGCTCGGCACGATGGTGCTGGCACTCTTTCCGCTGCAGGCCTTCGCCGAGGACCAGGGGAGGGCCGATGCCGTGGCCGGCTTGGGCGTAGGCGGCTCCGCCTTGGCGCAGAACTATGTGTCCGAGGCTGAGGTCGACGAGCGCTACCAGGCGGCGCTGGACGCCGGCGCGACCGACCTGAAGAGGCCCGTCGCCGCCGAATGGGGCGGCTACAGCGGCTACATCGCTGACCCCGACGGCCACGTGTGGGAACTCGCCGTGAACCCGTTCTGGGTAACCGGGGAGGACGGCGCCACGCGCATCCCGGACGATCTGCCTGAGGGGTGAGTAGAGCATCGGCCCTGGTCGAGCCCGGAAACGACGAAAGCCGGCCCCGTGGGACCGGCTCTCTGTGCGCTCCTCCAGTTGGACTCGAACCAACAACCTGCCGATTAACAGTCGGCTGCTCTGCCAATTGAGCTATGGAGGATCAGCAGTCAGAAATACTACAGGACAATCCGGGGTGGTGATGACGCCGAGGGGCGCTGACTAGACTGATCTGCGGTCGTTCTTCCCCGGTGCCCGTGTGGTGCAGTGAGGGCGGCCACGGGCCAGTAGCTCAGCCGGTTAGAGCAGCGGACTCATAATCCGTCGGTCGTGGGTTCAAGCCCCACCTGGCCCACTGATGCTCCCCGGAATTCTTGGTGGCTATCAGCCCATCAAGGACGAGAGTCTCCGGGTAGTGGCGGGAGGTGTGAGATGCGCGGCGATGCGACGGTGCTCCACGCCGATCTGGACGCGTTCTACGCCTCGGTCGAGCAGCGGGACGATCCCGCACTGCGTGGACGGCCTGTGATTGTGGGCGGCGGGGTCGTGGCGGCGGCGAGCTATGAAGCGAAAGCACGGGGCGTGCGCACGGCGATGGCGGTGCAGCGGGCGCTGGCAATTTGTCCCGACGCCATCGTGGTTGCTCCCCGGATGGAGGCATACTCGGCGGCGAGCCGTGCGGTGTTTGCGATCTTCCACGACACGACTCCGTACGTGGAGGGGCTCTCGATCGACGAGGCATTCCTCGAGGTGGGCGGGCTTCGCCGCATTGCGGGGACTCCCGAGGAGATCGCGGTCCGCCTGCGGGAGCGCGTGCGTGCCGACGTGGGGCTTCCGATCTCCGTGGGTGTCGCGAGGACCAAGTTCCTCGCGAAGGTGGCGAGCGCGGCCAGCAAACCCGACGGGCTCCTCGTGGTGGAGCCGGACCGCGAGGAGGCGTTCCTTCATCCACTCCCCGTCGAACGGCTCTGGGGTGTGGGTGCGGTCACCGCGAAGAAGTTGCACAACAACGGCGTTTACACGGTCGGGCAGCTGGCCGAGCTCGAGGCGGCGACAGCCGAGCGATGGCTCGGGAAGGCGGCCGGAGTGCGTCTACACGCGCTGGCACGCCTGCGGGATCCGCGGCCGGTTGAGACGACCAAACGCCATGAATCCATCGGCTCGCAGCGCGCGCTGGGCGATCGCCCGTACACCGGTGGAGATCTCGAGTTGATCGTCACTCAGATCGTCGACGGCCTCGCGAAGCGCCTGCGCGATCGCGGATCGTCGTGCTCCACCGTGGTCTTGCGGCTTCGCTTCGGCGATTTTGCGAAGGCGACCCGATCGCACACGCTCTCCGCGCCCACCGATCGCACCGAGGTGGTGCTCGGCGTCGCCCAGCGCCTGCTCGCTGCGGCGGGTCCCGAGATCGCCCACCGGGGCGTCACACTTGTCGGAGTCTCGCTCGCTCAACTGACCAGTGCCGGCATGGTTCAGCTGGAGCTTCCCTTCGACGGGAGCGACGGCGACGATGGTGCGCGCATCGACAGCGCCCTCGATGCGGTTCGCGACCGCTTTGGCTCCGCCGCCGTCACGCGGGCCGCTCTCATCGGTCGCGACTCCGGTGTGTCGGCGCCGCGGCTGTCTGAGCACGAATAGACGTCAGCAGGGCCCGTCTGGCGTGCGCGACCCCGTGCTCGTACCCTCGTAGCGCGAGCATCAGGTGTGGGGTGATCCGTCGACCGGAGGGCCGGCAGCCGAAAGGCGCAGCAGGTGACATCCCGAGGCGGAGCATCGTCGCTGGTGGCCGTGCCACTCAACGAGGTGCGCCAGCCTGCGCAGGCCTGCGCGCAGATCGGCGATGCGCTGGGGTTCTCATCGGCGCCGCATGACCCTGGTCAGTCACGTCCGAGTGGCGCCCACCCTTCTGGCGTTTGCCCGTGTGCTCGCGCGCGCCGCGGGGCAGGCATTCTCATTTCCGATACAGTGACGCGTCCTCGCTGTAAAACTCCTGGAGAAGCGGTGTTTTCGAGCCTCAGCGCGCGTGTCCTAGAACGTCCGATTCGTCCCCGCGCACGGTGGTGGACTGCTCTCGCCGTCATGTTCGTCGCAACGGTGATGTTGCCTGCCGGACCGGCGACCGCCGCGACGTACACGACCTTGGGGGACGTGGCAGCGACATATGCGCGCGAACACCTCGTGGGACGGCCTTACCTCTGGGGATATCGGGGCGAAGACGGCTTCGACTGCTCCGGGTCGGCATATCTGGCGTGGAAGCACGCGGTGCCCGGTAAGGTGCGCAATGACTGGTCCGCACGCCAATACGACGGTGACGGAACGCGCGTCTACGTCGGTACCGGATCGCGGCTGAAAGAATCCGCCTTGCGTGCCGGAGATCTGCTCTTCTGGTCTCGCGACGGACGGACCTCGGGGATCTATCACGTGGCCCTCTACTTGGGTGACGGTGAGATCCTGCAAACGGCCAGCGGCCGCACGTCGTGGATCACCTCCATGAACTTCAACCTTTCGGGCCGCATGCCATACGCCCTCCGGCCTCACGGCTCGACGGATCGCGCCCCCTCCGCGCAGTACGACGCCATCGCCGCGTCCAAGGACGACGCCTATCGTGTGGGCGATTTCGATGGCGACGGCAGGGACGACCTCCTGTGGTTCACGGGCACGACTGCGCCGGGTGCGAGCCGAGCAGGGTGGCAGATTGCGCATGGCACCACCTCGCACACCGGGCGATTTATCGAAGCGCTCCACTCTCCCGTGACCCCTCTTGATGACACCCTGGCCATCGTCGACGTGAATGCAGACGGTCGTGACGATGTGTTGTGGTTTACCGGGCAGACGAATGCGCGGCTCGCGTGGACCGGGTGGCAGGTGGCTTACGGCACGCCGCAGGGGCTCTCGGCGCTGACAGAGGTGGCGGCACGGGGCGATGCGCCCGCCGTGTCGACGCTCAGGTTCCCCCTCCATGGGTCGGCGACAGGGCCAGCGCTCGATGTCCCCAGAACGCACCAATTCGTGCGCGAGATCTCGTGGCTGACGACCGCGGGCATCACCACGGGCTACTCAGATGGCACGTTTCGGCCGTCACGTGACGTGTCGCGCGAGGCGTTCGCCGCATTCCTCTATCGCCTGGCGGGACGGCCGGCGGTCGCGCTTCCTCGACGCTCGCCCTTCAGCGACGTGTCGCGTGACTCCCAGTTCTATCGAGAGATTGTCTGGCTGGCGCAACAAGGCATCACGACCGGCTGGCCGGACGGCACCTTCCGGCCGCGAGAGAGTATTGAGCGCAATGCGATGGCCGCGTTCTTATATCGGTTCGAGGGTGCGCCGGCGTTCGTGGCGCCGCGGTCCTCGAGATTCGACGACATGAGCACGGGTTCCCCCTTTTTCAGGGAGGTGTCATGGCTCGCGGCACGGGGAATCACCACGGGATATTCGGATGGTAGCTTCCGGCCGTATGGCAACGTGACTCGTGAGGCGACTGCGGCATTCCTCTTCCGCATGGCTGCCTCCTGAGCAGCGGCGCTCACCGCAGCGTCACCCCTGGTGCTCGCACACTCGCGCGCGGCACCGCCCGTCCCGCCTCCAGGAGCAAGGCCCGTGCCGTTCCCGCGTCCATGACGAGCTCTGTGATGGTCCCGGCCCGCAGGGCCGCCAGTAGTGCCACGGACTTGGCCGGCGCCGCCACCACCGCCACGCGACGCGGGATGCGGCGAAGCTCCAGCGGCGTAGGCCCGCTCGCACGCGTGTTGATCGCGATGTCGCGCCAGGATCCGTCTGCGCGCAAGAAGACGGTGCAGACGTCGCCGACGACGTCCTGGGCGGCGAGCGTGCGGCGGTCGGGCTCGTCGAGGTAGCCGGACGCATAGACGTGCGATGGCACGGGGGAGTGGATGGCGCCCACGCCGAAGATGGCAAGGTCCGCGGAACCCTGGCGCTCCAGCACCTGCTGGACGGAGCGCTCTTGCCACATCATCTGGCGCGTGCGGGGGAAGTCGAAGAAGGCGGGCACGGGAAAGGGGATCATGGTGGCGTTGAAGGCCTCCGCGATGGCGCCGATCTGCTCGGCGCCCAGGGCGCGGCCCGACATCGTCGGCGTGACCGAGCCGTTGAGCTGCACCACCGTCGCATCGGTCAATGGATGATCGCCCAGGTGGGTGATGATCGCGGACACCGTGGTGCCCCACGCCACACCCAGCGTCATGCCGTCGTCGAACCAATCCGCGAGGGCCCTCGCGGCGAAGCGCGCGACGGCATCGAGCCTCTCGCCGTCCGTGATGGGCTCGCGTACGTTGACCACGCGCGCCCTGACCTCGAAGGCCTCCTGGACCTGCGACTCGAGCGTCGCGACGGTGGAGAGGTCGCGCACCTCAATCCGCACAATCCCGGCCTCGCGTGCGGCCTTCAGCAGCCTTGACACCCCCGAGCGCGACTGGCCCAGCCGGCGCGCGACGGCCTCCATGGTGAGGTCCTCGAGGTAGTACAGCGCCGCGGCCTCGCGCATGAGCGCCTCGCGGGCCGGTATTCCCGGGCCGCGTGTTTCGTCACGGCTTCTCACGGTCGCCTCCTTGCGCTGCACATATGTGCACCTTAGTTGATCATCCGTTCACGTTGAGTTTTGATGACGGCAACGTAAGGAGGCGTCCCCAGCCATGCGAAGCACCCTGACCCCGGACAGTAGGACCGCCGATCTTGAGGCGATGAGCGACGAGAACGGACTCGATGTGCTCGTCATCGGTGGCGGTGTCACCGGTGCCGGCGTCGCGCTCGACGCCGCGACGCGCGGCCTGCGCACCGGCATCGTCGAGGCGCAGGATTGGGCCTCCGGCACCTCCTCGCGCTCGTCCAAGCTGGTCCACGGCGGCCTGCGCTACCTGCAAATGCTCGACTTCCGCCTGGTGCACGAGGCGTTGACGGAACGCGACCTGCTGGTCACGGAACTCGCCCCCCACCTGGTGGAACCGGTGTCGTTCCTCTACCCCCTCGAGAATCGCGTCTGGGAGCGTGCCTACGTGGGCGCCGGTGTCGCGCTGTACGACACCCTCGCCTCCGTGAACGGGCGACGCCGCCGCGCGATGCCGATCCACCGTCACCTCACCCGCGCAGGCATGGCCAAGAAGTTCCCCGACCTGCGTCACGACGCCGCCATCGGTGCGATCCGCTACTGGGACGCGGCCGTCGACGACGCCCGCCTGGTCCTCACCCTCGTCCGCACCGCCGCCCAGTACGGCGCCATGGCCGCCAACCGCACCCAGGTGGTCGAGCTCACGCATTCGCCGGCCGGCACCGTCACGGGCGCCGTGGTCGAGGACCTCGAGAGCGGCGAGCGCCACACCATCAAGGCCAAGCGCGTCATCAACGCGACGGGCGTGTGGACGGAGCAGACCGAGGCGCTCGCCGAGGGCGAGGGCGGTCTCCGCGTTCTGGCCTCTAAGGGAGTGCACCTGGTGGTGCCGCGCGAGAAGATCCGCGGCGACGTGGGCCTGATCCTCCAGACCGAGAAGTCCGTGCTGTTCGTCATCCCGTGGTCGCGCTACTGGATCATCGGCACCACGGACACGCCCTTCGAGCACGACCCCACCCACCCCGTCGCGACGGCGCAGGACATCGACTACATCCTTGAGCACGCCAATGCGGTGCTCGCCGATCCGCTGACGCGTGACGACATCATCGGCACCTACGCGGGTCTTCGCCCTCTGCTTCAGCCGGGTACCAAGGAGGGCACGTCGTCGGCGAAGGTCTCGCGCGAGCACACCGTCGCGTCCCCGGCCCCCGGACTCACCGTCGTCGCCGGCGGCAAACTCACCACCTACCGCGTGATGGCCAAGGACGCCGTGGACTTCGCGCTCGGTCCCCGCGCCACCGCGCTGCCGTCCATCACCGACCGCATCCCGCTGTGGGGCGCCGAGGGCCTGCGCGCCGTCAAGCGCCGCGGGCGGGCGCTCGCCGAGAAGTACGGGTGGACCCGAGCGATGTTCGATCACCTCATTCACCGCTACGGCTCCGGCATCGCGGAGCTGCTCGAGGCGATCGAAGCGCAACCGGACCTTGCTCGCCCGCTCGAGCACGCATCGGCCTACCTCAGGGCCGAGATCCACTTCGCCGCCACCCACGAGCAGGTGATCCACCTCGAGGACGTGATGCTGCACCGCACGCGCCTGGTCTACGAGGTGGCCGATGCAGGCGTCGCCGCCGCGGACGAGATCGCCCAGATCGTGGGCGACGTCCTGGGATGGAGCGACGAGCACCGCGAACGCGAGATCGCGTCCTACCGGGCACGGGTAGAGGCCGACGCCGCCGCCGCGGCCGCCCAGTCCGAGCCCGCCGCCATCGAGGCACGTGCTGCCGCCAAGGACATCGCACCCATGGTGCCGCTCACCGGAGCAGACCCGGCCCCGTAGCGCAAGAACCCAGCGCGCGGCCCCCGCATGGGGCCGCGTGCCACCCCCGCATGCCTACCGACCCCGGACTCGGCATGCCGCGACGCCCGTGTCGCACCCCGTCACAACGACGTGTACGAAAGGAAATGTCCCCATGTCCGACATCTTCATCCCGGAATTCCTGGGCACGGCCATGCTGCTGCTGCTCGGCGCGGGAGTCGTGGCCAACGTGCTGCTGACCAAGTCCAAGGGCTTCGACGGCGGCTGGCTGCTCATCAACTTCGGCTGGGGCCTCGCGGTCTTCGCCGGTGTGTATGTGTCCTTCGCCTCCGGCGCCCACATCAACCCCGCCGTCACCTTCGGCATCTGGGCCTCGGGAGCCGAGGAGTTCGCGACCGGTGTCCCGGTGACGGCCGGCAATTTTGCGATCTACATCGTCGCGCAGGTCCTCGGCGCCATGGTCGGTGCCGCCCTGGCCTACCTGGCCTACAAGAAGCACTTCGACGAGACCGAGGACGCGGGGCTCAAACTCGCTGTCTTCTCGACCGGACCCGAGATTCGCTCCTACGGCTGGAACCTGGTGACGGAGATCATCGGCACGTTCGTCCTGGTCTTCGTGGTGCTGAGCTTCGGCAACTGGCCCGGAGACATCGGCCCGCTCGCCGTCGCGCTGCTCGTGGTCGGCATCGGCGCCAGCCTGGGTGGCCCCACCGGCTACGCCATCAACCCCGCCCGTGACCTCGGGCCCCGCATCGCCCACGCGCTGCTGCCCATCAAGGGCAAGGGCTCGTCCGACTGGTCCTACGCCTGGGTGCCGATTGTCGGCCCCATCATCGGCGGCGTCGCGGCCGGGCTGCTCTCCACGGTCGTCTGACCGGCGCCTATCTGACACGCTAGGGACGTCCCCGTCCCGACACACAATGAAGTGAAAGGGAAACCCTCATGACTGACTACGTTCTCTCCATCGACCAGGGCACCACCAGCTCGCGTGCCATCGTGTTCGACGCCAAGGGCACCATCGTGTCCACCGGCCAGAAGGAGCACGAGCAGATCTTCCCCAAGGCCGGCTGGGTCGAGCACGACCCGCACGAGATCTGGTCCAACGTCCGCGAGGTGGTGGGCCAGGCCCTCACCAAGGCCGATCTGACGCACGAGAACATCGCGGCCGTCGGCATCACCAACCAGCGCGAGACCGCGGTGGTGTGGGACAAGAACACCGGTGAGGCGGTCTACAACGCCATCGTCTGGCAGGACACGCGCACCCAGAAGATCATCGAGAAGCTCGCCGGTGACGCGGGCATGGACAAGTACAAGGACACCGTGGGCCTGCCGCTCGCGACCTACTTCGCCGGCCCCAAGGTGATGTGGATCCTCGAGAACGTCGAGGGTGCACGTGAGAAGGCGGAGGCGGGCGACCTCCTCATGGGCACCATCGACACGTGGGTGCTGTGGAACATGACCGGAGGTGTCAACGGCGGTGTGCACGTCACCGACGTCACCAACGCCTCCCGCACCCTCTTGATGGACCTCAAGACCCTGTCCTGGGACGAGTCCATCGCGGCCGACATGGGCATTCCGATGTCGATGCTGCCCGAGATTCGCTCCTCCGCCGAGGTCTACGGCAAGGGCCGCAAGGGCGGCATGCTGCCCGAGGTGCCGATCGCGGGCATCCTGGGAGACCAGCAGGCCGCGACGTTCGGCCAGGCGTGCTTCGAGGTCGGCATGGCCAAGAACACGTACGGCACGGGCAACTTCATGCTCATGAATACCGGTACCGAGGCGGTGCCCTCGAAGAACGGGCTGCTCACCACGGTGGCGTACAAGATCGGCGACCAGCCCACGGTGTACGCGCTCGAGGGCTCGATCGCCGTCACCGGCTCGCTGGTCCAGTGGCTGCGCGACAACCTGGGTCTCATCAAGGATGCGCCCGAGATTGAGAAGCTCGCCGCGACCGTGGACGACAACGGCGGCGCCTACTTCGTGCCCGCCTTCTCGGGCCTGTTCGCCCCGCACTGGAGGGCCGACGCACGAGGTGCCCTCGTGGGCCTGACCCGGTACGTCAAGGCTGGGCACATCGCCCGCGCGGTGCTCGAGGCGACGGCGTTCCAGACCGCCGAGGTCCTCGAGGCCATGCGTGCCGACTCCGGTGTCGAGCTGTCCGAGCTCAAGGTTGACGGCGGCATGGTCGCCAACGAGGTGCTCATGCAGTTCCAGGCGGACATCCTCGACGTCGACGTGGTCCGGCCCCAGGTCGCGGAGACCACCGCGCTCGGCGCCGCCTACGCCGCCGGCATCGCGGTGGGCTACTGGTCCGGCGAGCAAGACGTCATCGACAACTGGGCCGAGGACAAGCGCTGGGAGTCGCAGATGGACGCCGACGAGCGCGGCCGCCTGATGCGCAACTGGAAGAAGGCCGTCACCAAGACCCTCGACTGGGTCGACGACGACGTCGAATAAAACGCCATATACGGCCGATGCGCCGGTCGCCCTTTGTGGGCGGCCGGCGCTTGGCATATAGGTTGACCCGGTGACTGTTGATGGCGCCGGCGAGGTGGTCCTCGCCCTGACCGACGTGACCTACCGACGGGGCTCGACCGAGATCCTGCACGGCATCACCTTCCAGGTCGGGCGTGGCGAGCACTGGGCAATGCTCGGTCCCAACGGCGCAGGAAAATCGACCATCCTCGGTTTCTGCGGCGCCGAGATGCACCCGACGTCGGGCACCGTGGAGGTGCTCGGCGGCAGACTTGGGCGCATCGAACTGCAGCGGCTGCGCCGGCGCATCGGCCACGTCGACCCGCGCCACCGCCTCTCGTCGGCACTCACAGTGACCGACGTCGTCCTGACAGGCATCACGGGAACCATCGAACGGCCGATGCGGTGGTCGCCTTCCGCGGGCGAGCTCGCCCGGGCGCGTGAGTTGATCGGCCTGCTG
Source organism: Demequina sp. NBRC 110051 (assembly GCF_002090055.1). GTDB lineage: Bacteria > Actinomycetota > Actinomycetes > Actinomycetales > Demequinaceae > Demequina. The sequence continues at coordinate 27,964 of NZ_BBRH01000014.1, read as the reverse complement.
GGCCTCGAGCGCCACGCGGAAGGGCGGTGGCCCACGCTGTCCCAGGGGGGAGCGCGGCCGCACGCTGATCGCCCGCGCACTGATCGCCGAGCCCGACCTGTTACTGCTCGATGAGCCGACCACGGGCCTCGACGTCGCCGCGCGCGAGCAGCTGCTCGCCACGGTCGACCTGTTGTCGACGACTCATCCGGACCTCGCGAGCGTCCTCGTCACCCATCACCTGGAGGAACTGCCGTCCACCACGAGCCATGCGCTGCTGCTGCGCGACGGGGCAGTCGTGAGCGCCGGCCCGGTTGACACGGTGCTGACGACCGCGATGGTGACGACATGCTTCGACTACCCGATCGAGGTAGAGCACCGCGAGGGACGTTGGGCGGCGCGCACGCGGCGGCAGCGGAGTGAACCGAGCGTCTGACCGGCTACCCCGTGGCGTCCGAGTCGGTGTCCTCGAGATCGACACCCGGGTCGTGGCGCAGCGCGCGCCAGGCGCACCAGCCCACGGCCGCCATGGTGGCGATGGCGATAAGGCCCTGACCCACGCGGTCCTGGAAGGTAGGCCAGCATTGTTCGCCGTCAATGCACGACTGCGTGGATGCATTGGTGAAGGTGACGAAGCCGACGGCCAGGCAGATCACGGCAGCGAGCACCCATGACCACCGCACGCGCTGCACGGTCCTCAGCCAGTTCATGCGCGCCACGGTATCCCACGCGAGTGTTCACGGGCGGATGTCGGTGCCGTGGCCTAGCGTGAACGCATGGAAGCGATGAGGTGCGCCGTGTGTCGCTTCGTCGTGGGCGACGACGGAGCGCTCGTGGACTTCGTCCCGCGTGAGAGCGATCTGGAGTGGCGGCGCGGCGCTAGCCGGAAGGCCGTCGAGAGCGATCCGCCGGATTCGTGTTGGCTGTGCGCCCGGCACGCGGCGTGCGGGCGGCTGCTCTCGACTCGCATGGACATCGATCGCGGCCTGGACACGTTGCGCGAGGCCGACGAAGGCATCGACGTGCGCGGCAGGCTCTCGGAAAGCATCGAGATCGACGCCTGGGAACGCATCCTGCGACGGGCGCTTCCCGACTTTGCCGTCGAGATCGGCAGCGACGACACGGAGATCGAAGAGGACTCGCAGAACCCTTACTTCGGCGACTCAGAGATCCCGCGAGGCGCCGCGAACTGGGTCAGCGCGGACCTGTGGACTGTCTACGGACATCTGGCGCAAGCAAGCGTCGACCGCACGCAGATCTATTGGCGAACGGGCGGGATTGCGCGGGTGGACATCCAAATTGGCGCGGTGTCGCCGCACGCGCCGGGATGGACCGTGTGGGTCACTCCCCAGCCGGACGCGACGACGTTCACTTCGGCGGACGTCACGATGTCGGGGGAGCCTTCGCCGCTCATGATGGAACTGCTGGAGCGCTACGGCCTCGAGCCGGCGCTCGTGGAGCGATGACCGATAGCGTGGCGCGCATGGTGGATATCGACGTCGCGGCCGACTGCGGCAACGTCCCCAAGCAGGCATTCGTCAGGGACATGCTCGTGGCGGGAGTGCGCGGTGACGATGACGGCGTCCAGGCGGCGCTCGAGCCCGACGCCACCGTGCGCCCCGCGGGCGCTGAACCGTCGCCCGACCACGCCGCGTCACGCCTCGTCGAGGCGATGACGCCCCCGGGCCTCTCCCGCATTCGATTGGACACCGTGATCAGCCACGGCAAGGTGGTCGTCGCAGCGGGCGCGCTGGTCTGCGAGGGCGAACAGCACGAGTTCTGCCACGTCGTCACGTTCTCGGGCCACGGCAAGACCGCCCGCGTCGCACACATCACCTTGTACGGGGCGTGGGCATGACGAAGTATGCATTTACGGCTCCGCTGTGGGTGTGGCGCGCACGGAACCAAACCTGGACGTTCGTCACCGTGCCGGAGGACATCGCTGACGAGGTCGAGGACCTCCAGACGGGGCTGAGACGCGGTTTCGGTGCCGTGAAGGTGCGTGTGACGATTGGCTCGACAGTGTGGGAGACGTCAATGTTTCCCTCGAGCGATCAGGGTTCGTACATCCTGCCGGTGAAGGCGAGCGTGAGGAAGGCGGAGGGGCTCTCGGTAGACGGGACCGCACGCCTGACGATCGAGCTGATCGAGCCGTGATAGCCGGGACGTGACATGCCGAGGGCGGCGCTCGCTGCGATAGTCGCAGTGAGCGCCGCCCGGAGCGGTGTCGGCTACTTGTCCTTGTCGCGGTCGGTGAGGTCGTTGTACTTCTCGGCGACCGCGTCCTTGGCGTCCTCGACCTTGTCCTTGACGTCTGCCGAGGCCTGGTCAGCCTTGCCTTCGGCCTCCATCTGCTCGTTGTCCGTCGCCTTGCCGAAGCCTTCCTTGATCTTGCCCTTGGCATCCTCGGCGGCGTTGCTGAGTCGGTCGGTGTTGCTCATGGTGAAGCTCCTTCATCGTCGGAACAGCGGACAGTCAGGAGAACACCACGGGGCGGCGTCGCTATTCCGCGAGCACCTCCGCGAGGGCAGCAGGCACGCCTCGCGCGATGTCGAGCGCCACGAGGGGACCGCCCTCGCTGACCAGCTCCGCTGCGCGCGCGTGGAGCCATGCGGCGCATGCCCCGGCATCGGCCGCCGAGAGGCCGCTCGCGAGGGCCGTGCCTGCAATCCCCGCGAGCACGTCGCCGGAGCCCGCGGTCGCGAGCCACGCGGGCGCTTCGGGAAGTTCCGTGACGGTGCCGCCGGGGGAGGCGATCAGTGTGCGCGATCCCTTGAGCAGCACGGTGGCGCGCGCGGTCTCGGCCAGCAACCTCGCGTGGCCGGCGCGGTCGGCGCGCACGTCGCCGATGGACACGTCGTGGCGCAGGGCGTTGAGCGTGCGCATCAGTTCCTCGGCGTGGGGAGTGAGGAGTACTCGGTCGGCTGCGGCCTCGCGCGATCCGGCGGCGCGCGCCTTGGCCACGGCCTCGAGTGCACCTGCGTCGACCACCAACGGGGCCCCGGAGGCCATGGCCGCGCCAATCGCCGCGTCCTGCTCGGGATAGTCGGCCACGCCGGGACCCACCACCCAGGCCTGGGCGCGCGGCAGTCGCTCGGCGGCGTCTCCCGGATCGTGCACCACGGTCTCCGGGCGGTGCGTGAGGACGAGGTTCTTTGCTCGCGGCGGTCCCACGTATCGCACCATTCCGGCACCCGCACGGGCCGCTCCGGACACCACGAGCGCCGCCGCACCCGGATAGGCCTCCGAGCCCGCGATGACGCCCACCACTCCCCGGGAGTACTTGTCGTCATCGGCGCCGGGCACCGCCCAGCGCTCGCGGACCTGGTCCGCGCCCCAGCCGCGCGTGTCACTCATGCCCCCCAGACTTGCACAGCCGTGCCCGAAATCAAGGCGACACCAGCGCGAATGCTCGCCAGTGCACAGGCCGTGAGAGAATCCCTGCCATGGCCATGCGTGACATTCGAGTGACTGGCGACCCCGTGCTGCGCACGGTTTGCGACCCCATCACCACCATTGACGACCGCGTCCGCACCCTCGTTGACGACCTTCTCGAGACCGTCGACTACGAGGGCCGCGCGGGCCTCGCAGCGAACCAGATCGGCGTGTCCCTGCGCGCGTTCTCGTGGAACATCGATGGCGACATCGGCTACATCCTCAACCCCGAGATCGTCGAGAAGTCGACCGAATACCAGGAGTTGGGCGAGGAGGGCTGCCTGTCGGTACCGGGCCTGTGGTACCCGTGCGAGCGCCCCTCGTACTCCAAGGTCGTCGGCACCGACCTCGACGGCAACGAGGTGGTCGTCGAGGGCGAGGAGATCTGGGCCCGGCTCATCAACCACGAGGTTGACCACCTCGACGGTCACCTCTACCTGGACCGCCTCGCCAAGGACGTGCGCAAGCGCGCCATGCGCGAGCTGCGGGAGTCACTCGAACAGAGCTGACGCCTAGCCGCGCGGGACGCCCACGTCCGCGACGATGATCCGCCCGGCCTGTGCCGCGGCGGGGTTTTCGACAAGGCATGCCTTGAGTGCCGTGAAGGTGACGGTGGCGTCGGCGCGCACATGGGTGGCATCGGCCGTCCCCGAGTCCGCGTCGAGCCCGCTGGGGATGTCGACCGCGAGAACCGGGGTGTCGGCGCCGATGGCCGCCACGAGGGCATCGGCGGGGGAGCGCAGCCCGGGCGACGAGCCCAACCCCACGATCCCGTCGATGACAAGATCCGCGCGCTCGACTGCCATCTGGGCCACGTGGGGAAAGTCCTGAGCATCCACGGTTGTCACTCCGGCGTCGAGCGCCTCGAGCCGCGACTCCTCGTGCGAGCGCGACGCGACCAGCACGGCCGTGACTCGGCAGCCGCGGTGCTGTAGGCGGGCTGCCGCGAGCAGTGCATCACCGCCGTTATTGCCCGCGCCGACCAACACGGCGACCCTGGTGCCGGGAACCCGGCCCCGGGCATCGGCGACCATCATCTCCGCCTCGGCGGCCACGGCATCGGCCGCCCGAGCCATCAAGATGGCCTCGCTGACCGTTTCCATGGCACGCCGCTCGGCCGCACGGATCTGGGCGACGGTCATGACGGTGGAAGACATGGCCCCAGGTTCGCACATGGATCGACCGCGAGGCGCGTGGCGGGGCTGGCATTTCCGGCGCTGGTCAGGCACGATAGGAGCACACCGGGGCTGACGCTGACTGTTTCTTCGGATGAGGTCGTAGGGGAAGACGCACCTCAAGAGGAAGGAAGGGTCATGGCTACCATCACCCGCGGTGTGCTTTTCGTGCATTCGGCGACCCGAGCGATGTGCCCCCACATCGAGTGGGCCGCCCAGTCTGTGCTGGGTTCGCGCGCCTCCTTTGAATGGACCGACCAGCCCGCCGGCACCTCCCTGTACCGCGCCGAGGTGGCCTGGCAGGGCCAGCCCGGCACCGGCGCTCGGCTCGCCTCCGCGCTGCGCGGCTGGGAGCACGTGCGCTATGAGGTGACCGAGGACCCGTCCTTCGGAGCCGACGGCGCACGCTGGTCGCACACCCCGTCGCTGGGCATCTTCCACGCCGTCACCGACGTGCACGGCAACGTTGTGGTGCCCGAGGACCGCATCCGCGCTGCGCTCGACGGCGCCGGCACCGTCACGGAGTTCCGCCGCGCCATGGACCTCGCGCTCGGCACCGCGTGGGACGAGGAGCTGGAACCGTTCCGCTACGCGGGTGCCGGCGCCCCCGTGCGGTGGCTGCACCGCGTGGGGTAAAGTCCCGCCGCATGACCACCTGCACCACCGCGACCTTCGCATGATGGAGCTCGCTCACGACGAGGCCCTCACCCTCCAGGCGATGGAGGAGGCGATGTGGCGACCCGAGACCCGGTTCGACCGTCGCTACATGGAGGCGATCCTCGCCGAGAACTTCCACGAGGTGGGCCAGTCTGGCCGCACCTATACACGTGACGACACGCTCGATCTTCGCCCCATCGAGATCGACATCCAATTCCCGTTGCGTGGATTCTCGGCCGTGGCGATCTGCGAGGACGTGGCGCTCGTGACCTACACGTCCGTGCCTGCCCGTGCGCCGCGCGGCGCCGCGCATCGGACGTCGGTGTGGACCAACGACGGGCGCTGGAAACTGCGCTTTCACCAGGCGACGCCCGCGGAGGTCTGACCCGGAGCATCCTTTGTCGGGGTGGTCCTCGCCCGACCCACCCTGTGCCGCTCAACACACGGCCGGGACTGATGTGCACGGTGTGGCTACTGGGATTTCCCATGTGCCCCATGAGTCCCACCAATCTCAGCCGTGTGGTGAGAGGTACGGGCGGAGCGTGGTTGAGCGCCGAGGACAGCAAAAAGCCCGGCCACTCCTGACGGAGAGACCGGGCTCTGTGCAGCGAGGCGAGGGTGTCAGGCGGTGCCGAACACCAGCGCGACGTTGTGACCGCCGAAGCCGAACGAGTTGTTGATCGCGGCGAGCTGACCCTCCGAGGGCAGGGCGCGCGGGGTGTCGCGCACCAGGTCGACCTCGAGTTCCGGGTCGGGCGACGTGACGTTAATGGTCGGCGGAGCGACGCGCTCCTGCAGGGCCTTGATCGTGAAGACCGACTCGAGCGCGCCGGCGCCACCCAGGAGGTGGCCGGTCATCGACTTGGTGGCGCTCAGCAGCACCTGGTCCGAGTGCGAGCCCAGCAGGCCGCGGATGGCGCGCGCCTCGATCATGTCGCCCACCGGGGTGGACGTGGCATGCGCGTTGACGTGCGCGATGTCGGTGACGGCGAGGCCCGCCATCTCGACCGCCTGCTGCATGGCACGAGTCTGACCCTTGCCCTCGGGCTCGGGGGCGGCGATATGGTGGCCGTCCGCGGTGCGGCCCAGTCCGAGGAGCTTGGCGTAGACGCGGGCGCCGCGGGCGGCGGCATGCTCGGCAGACTCAAGGACGACGATGCCGGAGCCCTCGCCGAGCACGAAGCCGTCACGCTCGGTGTCGTAGGGGCGCGAGGCCGCCTGGGGGTCGTCGTTGCGCTTGGACAGCGCCGCCATCGCGGCAAAGGAGGAGATGGGCAGCGGGTGAATCGCCGCCTCGGTGCCTCCACACACGACCACGTCGGCGCGGCCCTGCTGAATCATCTCGTAGCCCATCGCAATGGCCTCGGCGCCCGAGGCACAGGCGGACACGGGGGCGTGCGCGCCCGCGCGAGCGGTGAGCTCGAGCGACACGTACGCGGCGGGGGAGTTGGGCATGAGCATCGGCACGGTCATGGGCAGGACGCGCGAGGCGCCCTTTTCCTTCATGGTGTCCCAGGCGCTCAGCAGCGTCCACACGCCGCCGATGCCCGAGGAGACCACGGCGCCCAGGCGCTCGGGGTCTACCTCGGGCGAACCGGCATCGGCCCAAGCCTCGCGCGTCGCCACGATCGCCATCTGGGCGGACGGGTCCATGCGCTTGGTCTCGGGCCGGCTGAGGACCTCACTGGGCTGCACGGCGAGCTGTCCGGCAAAGTTCACGGCCATGCCGTAGGTCTCGGCCCAGTCGTTGTCGAGGGTCGACACGCCCGACCGTCCGGCCAGCGCGCCCTCCCAGGTGGTGGCGACGTCCCCGCCCAGTGGCGAGGTCGTCCCGAGTCCGGTGACGACGACTTCAGTCATGTGCAGCTCCAGTGATGGTCGATCAGGGAAAAGAGGGGGTTACTTCTGCGCGCCCTCGATGAAGGTGACGGCGTCGCCGACGGTGGTCAGGTTCTTGACCTCCTCGTCGGGGATGCGCACGTCGAACTTCTCCTCGGCGAGGGTGACGATGGTCATCATCGACAGCGAGTCGATGTCGAGGTCGTCGGTGAAGGACTTCTCCGCGGTCACCTCGGCGGCGTCGAGGCCGGTCTCCTCGGCGACGATCTCGGCGAGGCCGGCGAGGATCTCGTTGGTGTCAGCCATGCTGGTTCTCCTTGTGTTGGGGGATGGGTAGTTCGTAAGGAACGACTGTGACTCTATGACGGTCCGCCCGCTCAGGGCAGGACCACCACCTGCGCGGCGTAGACCAGGCCGGCGCCAAAGCCGATCTGGAGCGCGAGGTCGCCCGACTGGACCAGTCCCTCCCGCTTGAGGCGCTCGGTGGCCAGGGGGATCGAGGCGGCGGACGTGTTGCCGGAATCGACGATGTCCTTGCCGACCACGACCGTGTCGGGCAGGCCGATCTGCTTGACCATCTGGTCGATGATGCGCACGTTGGCCTGGTGAGGGATGAAGGCCTTGATGTCTGCCGGGGTGACGCCGGCGGCCTCGATGGCCTCGAGCGCCACGGGGGCCATCTTGAAGGACGCCCACTTGAAGACGCTGGGGCCCTCCTGGAACAGGGTGGGGAACGCGGTGTCGGGGTTGTCGCGCACCTCGAGCCACGAGGCGGTCTGGCGGATCAGCTGCGAGCCGGATCCGTCCGAGCCCCACACGGTGGGGCCGATGCCGGGGGTGTCGGAGGCGCCGATGACCACCGCGCCGGCGGCGTCGCCGAGCAGGTAGGAGATCGAGCGGTCGGCGGGGTCGACGAAGTCGCTCATCTTCTCCGCGCCGATGACTAACACGTTGCGGGCGGTGCCGGCGCGCACGAAGGCGTCGGCCTGCGCGATGCCGTAGCAGTAGCCAGCGCACGCGGCCGAGATGTCGTAAGCGGCCGCGGTGATGCCCAGGCGGTCGGCGACGATGGGCGCGCCACCGGGGGTCATGTGCGGGTACGTGATCGTCGACAGGATGACCGTGTCGATCTCGTCGGCGCTGATGCCCGCCTGGGCGATTGCTTCACGGGCGGCGCGCTCGGACAGGTCGAGCACCGAGGTGTCCTTGTCGGCGCGTACACGGGTGGCGATGCCGGTCATCTTGCGGATCCACTCGTCGGACGAGTTGATGGGCTCGATGAGGTCCTCGTTGGGAACCGAGTTCTCGCCGCGCGCGACGCCCAGGCCGAGGATGCGCGTGAACTCCGGTCCACGCTTGATGTTGAGGGACGTCACGCGTGCTCCTTCAGCAGCGCCTGGGCGGCGTCGAGGTCGTCGGGGGACTTGAGGGCGACGGCGGGAATGCCCTTGAGGGATCGCTTGGCGAGGCCCGTCAGCACGCCGCCGGGGGCGACCTCGATGATGCCGGTCACGCCCGCCTCGAGCATACGGGCCTGGCACAGGTCCCACCGGACCGGGTTGGCGACCTGGCGGACGATGCGTGCGAGGGCGTCGGTGCCATCCGTAACCTCGGCTCCGTCCGCGTTCGACAGCAGCGTGGCCGTGGGCGCGGAGGGAGAGATGGCCTGCGCGGCTGCCTCTAGCGCGGCGACTGCGGGCTCCATGTAGGACGTGTGGAACGCGCCGGCGACCTGCAGTTCGATCACGCGTGCCCGTGCGGGGGCGTCCGCGATCAGGGCGTCGATCCCGGCCTTGGCGCCGGCGGCGACGATCTGGCCGCCGCCGTTCATGTTCGCGGGGGTGAGCCCCAGGTCGGTGAGGCGCGCGAGCACCTCCTCTTCGACCCCGCCAAGCACGGCGGCCATCGAGGTCGGCTCCGCATCCGCGGCCGCCGCGGCCATGGCACGCCCGCGAACGGTGACCAGGCGCACCGCGTCGGCGTCGGAAATGACGCCCGCCAGCGCTGCGGCACCCAACTCGCCCACGGAGTGGCCGGCGACCAGGCCGGGGACCACGTCGCCGAGCACGGCGCGGCCCGTCGCGATCGCCGTCGCGACCAACAGCGGCTGGGCGATGGCGGTGTCACGAATGGTGTCGGCGTCCGAGGTGGTGCCGTGAGCGATGAGGTCGACGTCTGTGGCTTCCGACAACTCGGCAAGGCTCGCGGCCACCGACGGAAGTTCGAGCCACGGGGTCAACATGCCCGGGGTTTGGGCGCCTTGACCGGGACAAAGAACGGCAATCATGCTTCCAAGCATCCCTCACGCGGCGGCGACCGCGCGCCTGCCGCGCCACGGATTCATCCCGCCAGATTTGTAGGTGTCCTACAACGATGGGCGGCGTGCGTCGCGCAGGCGCCCCAGTTTGAATGCCGTCTCGAGCACGTGGGCGTCGCGGTGCGCGAGCACGTCCCAGCCCGTCATCTCCGCGACCTTGCGGAGGCGATAGCGCACGGTGTTCGCGTGCACGAACATGGTGCGGGCAGCGACCTCGAGGGAGCGGCCGCAGTCCAGATAGGTGGCCACGGTCTCCTGAAGGGACCCGCCGGCACGCTGGATGGGGTCGTAGGCGATCGCGATGAGACGCTCGCGCGCGGCCGCGTCCCCCACGAGCACGCGCTCGGGCAGGAGCTCATCCGCCCCCACGGGCCGGGGAGCGAGCGACCACGCCGGCGCGGCGGCCACGCCGGCGACGGCGGCTCGGGTGGCGCGGGCGACCTCCACGAGAGTGATCGCCGGGGGGCCCAGCACCACCGGGCCGGGTCCAAAGCTGGTGAGGAGCTGCCTCGTGAGCGCGCCGTGGTCGTCGTCCGAGCGCGCGATCACGATGAGGTCCTCGCCGTGGATTCCTACCAGCGCACCTGGGGCGATGCGGCGCAGCGTGCGGCGCAGTTCCGCGGACTGCACCTCACCCAGCGCGCCGTCGGTGGTGCCGACCATGACGAGCGTGGGACCGGGGTTCCAGCCGAGCGCCGCGGCGCGCGACGGCACGTCGTCGTCCACCTCGCCGCGCACCAGCGCGTCGACCACGAGCGCCTCGAGGCGGGCGTCCCAGGCTCCGCGCGACTCGGCGGCGCGGGCGTAGACCTCGGCCGCGGAGAAGGCGATCTCGCGCGAGTACAGCAAGATCGCCTGGCGCACCTCGACCTCGTTACCGGGGGAGGCGAACTCGTCCGAGTGACTCTCGACGACCTCGACGACGGTGCGCACGATCGACAGCGTGTGCTGCAACGACACCGAGCGCGTGAGCTCGGGCGGCGCGGCCGCAAAAACCTCGGTCGCGCTGCGGTGACTGTGCTGGGGGTCCGCGTACCAGGCGACGAACGAGGAGATGCCAGCCTGGGCGACCGTCCCCACCCACGAGCGCTCCTGCGCAGGCAACGCCCTGAACCACGGGTACTCGGCGTCGAGCCGGCGCAGCGCGGCCGTGGCGAGCCGCCCCGTCGCGGCCCTCAGCCGCCTCAGCGTCTCGACGCGGGCGGGTGTCTGGGACATGTGGAGATCATACGGTTCGTTTGTGGATCATCCACAACGCGCCGTCCCTGAGGCCGATGCCGTGGTCGCCTTCTTCCAGGCGTTTCGTGTGCCGGCGGGTTAGCGTGAGGCATGGACACGACGACGGTGACGACGCCACGCCCCAAGCCCCTGATCGGCGCCCTCCTGGGCCTCCTCCTGGGAATCGTGGTGTCGGCCTTGCTCTGGATCCTGGGTGTGACGCCGCCGGACAGGCTGCCGTTGTTCGGCATCGTGGCGGTGGCGATCGCCGTCACCACGTACCTCACGACCCTGGCGCCGCGCCACGCCACCGGGCGCTTCGCGACCGCGATGGTCCTCGCGGCTTTGTGCGGTGGGGTGGCGCTCACCGGGATCCCCGAATACGTCGGGACGGGCTCGCTGAGCTCGGGGTGCACTGCTGAGGCGACCTCGTCCCTCGAGCCCGATCCGCGCGGCCCGGCCCAGACCTCCGCGACCGACCCCTTCGACGTGACGCAGGACGACACCGTGGTGTGGAGCGCGAGCACGGAGAACGAGCTCACCGAGGCGCGGCCGTCGGTCGCCCTCATGCTCGGGGGCTTCCGCGTGCCCCTGTGGAACGGCCAGGACGCCTACTCCGGACCACTCGATCTCACGGGCGAGGATTCGGTGGACGCGCGCGAGCAGATCGTCCGCGATGCCGTCGGCTTTCCGCTGACGGGGACGTATCACTTCGGGGGTGACCTCGAAGGCTCGACGGGTGGCTGCGAGGCGTATGCCTACGTGCGGGTGGCACACGACGGCGCGTTTGTGGGCACGCTCGCGATCACGCTGTGGGTCCTGCTCGGAGTCGTCGTCGCGCTCATCGTGGTCGCGGCCACTCTCACGGCCCGCTCCCTTGTCATCGCGCGCCGCCACGGCGCCCCCACCACGGATCGGATCACGACTACCGGTGGTACGGCGCCTGCGACGTTCACCTCGGGGACCATGGCCCAGCAGCCCGATCAGGTCACCGGCGACCCTGAACCGTCGCGAGCCCGCGATGCTCGGACGGCCGATGCCGCGGCCGGCGTCGCTGCCGCCTCGGTTAGCGAACGGGGCAGGGGATCGGCGAGCCATTCCGGCTCGGGTCGCACAGGCTCGGGGGGATCAGGTTCGGGTTCCTCCCGCTCGACCTCGTTGAGCGCGTCGACCACGTCGCACATGGGGCAAGCCGAGGGCGATCCCGAAGCCATGGCGGAGTACGAGGCCGAGGCCGACCGCGGTGACATGGACGCCGTCGAGCCTCTCGACACCGACGAGCCTGGCGACGGTGACGAGCTGCGGGAGAGCGACGAGCCGGCGGATGGCGACGCGTCTGCGGAGCGCGACGAGTCGGATGAGGACCAGGGCGACCCCGCGGAGGAGCAGCGGCGGGACTGAAAGCCCGCCACGGCATCGGCCGCCCGAACGACGAAGCCCGCCCTCACCGAGGCGAGAGCGGGCTTCGAGAAGAGGTGACGCTTAGGCGTCGCCCCCGGCGTTGCCGGACGTGCCCTTGCGGACGTCGTGCAGCTCGTAGCGGTTGATCGCGTCCTGGACGAGGTGGCGCTCCACCTGGCCCGCGGCGGCGAGGCGCTGGAGCACCTTGACCGCCGTCGAGGGACCGTCGATCTTGAAGTAGCGACGGGCGGCGGCGCGAGTGTCCGAGAAGCCGAAGCCGTCGGCGCCGAGCGTCGCGTAGTCGCCGGGAACCCACGCACGGATCTGGTCGGCGACCAGGTGGTCGTAGTCGCTTGTGGCGACGAACGGCCCGGAAGCACCCTGCAGCTTGGTGGTGAGGTACGCGGTGCGGGGCTCCTCGCTGGGGTGGAGGAAGTTGTGCTCCTCGGCCTCGAGGGCCTCGCGACGCAGCTCGTTCCAGCTGGTGACGGACCAGACCGCGGCGCGCACGCCGTAGTCGCGGGCCAGCAGTTCCTGAGCCTCGAGGGCCCACGGCACGGCGACGCCGGAGGCGAGGATCTGGGCGACGGGGCCCTCACCCTCGGGGGCGTCGGCGTACTTGTAGATGCCCTTGAGGATGCCCTCGACGTCGACGTTCTCGGGCTCGGCGGGCTGCTGGATGGGCTCGTTGTACACCGTGAGGTAGTACATGACGTTCGGGTCGCGGCCGTCGTTGCCGTACATCCGCTGCAGGCCGTCGCGCACGATGTGGCGGATCTCGTAGCCGAACGCCGGGTCGTACTGGACAACCGAGGTGTTGGTGCCGGCGATGAGCGGCGAGTGGCCGTCGGCGTGCTGGAGGCCCTCACCCGTGAGGGTGGTGCGGCCAGCGGTGGCGCCGATGATGAAGCCACGCGTCATCTGGTCGCCGGCGGCCCAGAACTGGTCGCCGGTGCGCTGGAAGCCGAACATCGAGTAGAAGATGTAGAACGGCACCAGGGGTTCGTCGTGCGTCGCGTATGCGGTGCCGACGGCCTGGAACGCGGCGGCGGAACCGGCCTCGTTGATGCCGGTGTGCATGATCTGCCCGGCCTCGGACTCCTTGTAGCTCAGCATGAGCTCGCGGTCCACCGGCAGGTAGTTCTGGCCGTTCGTGTTGAAGATCTTCGCCGAGGGGAAGATGGCGTCCAGGCCGAACGTACGGGCCTCGTCGGGGATGATCGGCACCACGCGGTGGCCGAACTCCTTGTCGCGCACCAGGTCCTTGAACAGGCGGACGAACGCCATGGTGGTGGCGACCTCCTGCTTGCCCGATCCCTTGGCGAGGAGCTCGTAGGCCTTATCGCCGGGCAACGCGATGTCCTTGCGCGAGTCGCGGCGCTCGGGCACAAAGCCGCCCAGCGCCTGGCGACGCTCCAGCATGTACTTGACCGACGGGTCCTCGAACCCGGGGTGGTAGTACGGCGGGTTGTACGGGTCGGCCTCGAGCTGCTCGTCACTGAAGGGGATGTCGAAGGTGTCGCGCAGAACCTTGAGGTCCGCCGCGGCGAGCTTCTTCATCTGGTGCGTCGAGTTACGCGCCGCGAAGTTCGAACCGAGGCCGTAGCCCTTGATGGTCTTCGCGAGGATGACCGTGGGCTTGCCGTTGGCCTCGGTGGTGGCCTTCGCATACGCCGCGTACAGCTTGCGGTAGTCGTGACCGCCACGCTTGAGCGCCCAGATCTCGTCGTCCGTCATGTCCTTGACGAGCTCCTTGGCGCGAGGGTCGCCGCCAAAAAACTGGTCACGGATGAACGCGCCGGACTCGGCACGATAGGTCTGGAAGTCGCCGTCGGGCACGGTGTTCATGAGGTTGACGAGCGCGCCATCCTCGTCGCGCTGCAGCAGCGGGTCCCAGTTGCGGCCCCACACCACCTTGATGACGTTCCAGCCGGCGCCACGGAAGAACGCCTCGAGCTCCTGGATGATCTTGCCGTTACCGCGCACAGGGCCATCGAGGCGCTGCAGGTTGCAGTTGACGACGAAGGTGAGGTTGTCGAGGCCCTGGTGGGCGGCGAGCTGCAGCATGCCGCGGCTCTCCGGCTCGTCCATCTCGCCGTCGCCCAGGAACGCCCACACGTGCTGCTGCGACGTGTCCTTGATGCCGCGCAGGTGCATGTAGCGGTTGGTCCACGCCTGGTAGATGGCCGAGGCGGGGCCGAGGCCCATCGACACCGTGGGGAACTCCCACACGTCGGGCATGAGGCGCGGGTGCGGGTACGAGGACATGCCGCGACCCGGGCCGGACTTCTCCTGACGGAACGAGTCGAGGTCGGCCTCGGAGAAACGACCCTCGACGTAGCCGCGGGCGTACACACCGGGAGCGGCGTGACCCTGGAAGTACACCTGGTCGCCGCCGCCGGGGTGGTCCTTGCCGCGGAAGAAGTGGTTGAGGCCCACCTCGTACAGCGTCGCGACGGACGCGTACGACGAGATGTGGCCGCCCACGCCCTTGCCGGCCGCCTGCGCGCGCGTCACCATGACCGCGGCGTTCCAGCGGATCCAGCCGCGGTAGCGGCGCTCCATTTCCTCGTCGCCGGGGAACTCGGGCTCGTCGTCAGCGTGGATGGTGTTGACGTACGGGGTGTTGAGGCTCAGCGGGACCGAGAGCTGCTTCGAGGCGGCGTGGTCCACCATGCGGTCGAGCACATACTCGGCGCGGGATTCGCCCCCTTCCTCGATCAGCCCATCGAGCGATTCGAGCCATTCGTTGGTCTCGCTCGGGTCCTTGTCGATGTCGCCGTGTGAAGCCACCAGTGAACTTCCTCTCAGGCGCAGGGGTTGAGCGCCCTATCAGTTGGAGGGTGGGGAGCGGCCATGACCGCCTCGTCCGCCTCATTCTGTCGATAGACAAGTCTATTGTCACGCTGGGGTCCGCGCGGACGCGCCCGGTGTGGCGCCGTTGCCACCGTCGCGCACGGGGCTCTACTGTGGACTCCAACGCGCGGGTCCGCGCGTGATCGTCAACGAGAGGAGCGGCGCCGCTGTGGCGACACAGGAGGGCACGGACGCGACCAGCGTCATCGCCCGGTTTGACCTGACCAAGGGAATGGTCCTGCAGGAGTTCGGCTACGACAACGACGTGGACGAGCCCCTACGCGCCGCTCTCGCGGATGCCACGGGCGAAGACCTCGTCGACGAGGACTACGGCGACGTCACCGATGGTGTCGTTGTGTGGTTCCGCGACGGCGACGACGACCTCGCGGACTTGCTGATGGACGTCCAGTCGCTCCTCGATGACGGCGGCAAGGTGTGGCTGCTCACACCCAAGGCCGGCACCAAGGGTCACGTGCTTCCCGGCGACGTCCAGGAGGCCTCCTCGCTCGCGGGGCTCCACGGCACCTCGACCTTCGTGGTCGGAGACGGCTGGTCCTGCACCCGCCTGGTGGACAAGGGCTGGCAGAAGTGACGCACCCCGCGGTGGGAGACGCCGCGCCGGGATTCTCGCTTATCGACCAGCACGGTCGCCACGTCTCGCTCACCGACTTCCGCGGCAAGCCGCTGCTGCTGGTGTTCGTGCCGTTTGCCTTCTCCGACACGTGCACCAATGAGCTCATCGACCTGCGTGACGCGGGCGCCTTGTCGGAGGACAAGGACGTCGCCGTCGCCGTCGTGTCGTGCGACTCGCTGTACACGATGAAGGCGTGGGGCGACGTGCACGCGTTCAACGAGTCCCTGCTGAGCGACTTCTGGCCTCACGGTGAGGCGGCGCGTGCCTACGACGTGTTCTCGGACGACAAGGGCCTGGCCACGCGTGGCACGTTCCTCATCGACGCCGACGGCATCGTCCGCTGGCTGGTGCGCAACCCCACGGGTGAGGCGCGCAGTATCGACGACTACCGCGAGGCCATCGCGGCGCTCGACTGACGCGCTTCGTCTAGACGCGCCACGCCCACAACGCGTGGGCGGCTTCGCCTCCGCGGCGGAAGCGCTGCGACGCGCCCTCGCGTTCGACGACCCATCCGCCCGGCACGCGGCGCACCTCGTACGCGCCGCCCGGGCGGGTGACGGTTGCCCAACTGCCGGGCATGGCAAGTCGAGCGACATGTGCCGCCATGTCTTGCTCGGTGGCGACGGAATGCGGCGCGTCGCCGTGGCTGCTCCAGCGCGGGCGCAGCGCGTTGGTCGTTGTCGTGGCCGTGGCTGTCATGGCGAATCCTCTCGTCTGAGAGCACTGTCGCACCGGGGTGTGACATCGCGGCGTCGCGATGCGCCACAATGGTCACCCCAGGGCCCTTAGCTCAGTTGGTTAGAGCACTGCGTTTACACCGCAGGTGTCGTCGGTTCGAGTCCGGCAGGGCCCACTCCTGTGACTCAACCCCGCTCGCAGACGAGCGGCGAGCGCTCCCCAGCCACGGCATCGGCCGTCAGTACGATGGCGTGAGGCACCTGTCCGCGACTGAAGGGAAGCGCCGCGATGGCCGAGCCGATGGGCGACAAGTACGACGCCTACGCCCAGAAGACCGATGCCCCGATGGCGGCTCTCGCCCTGATCTTCCTGTGCGTGTGGTCCGGCCGCATCATCTTCTTTCATTCGCTGCCCGGCGGTGTGCGCGCCACGATGCTGACGGTGCAGGGCGTGATTTGGGCCATTTTCCTCGCCGACCTCATCGTGCGCACGATCATCTCGAAGAAGTCCTGGCGTTTCCTGTGGACGCACCCGATCGACGTGATCGCGGTGTTGGTCCCTGCGGCCCGCCCGCTCAAGGTGCTCACGGCCTTCACCCAGGCGACGGCCTTCGCGACGGCCAAGGGCCGCATGAAGACCATGCAGGCAGTGGTGCTGTCGGTGGTGCTGCTGCTGTGGATCGGCTCGGTCGCGGTGCTCGCCGCCGAGCGCGAGGTCACAGACTCGGCGATCAACACTTTCGGCGACGCCCTGTGGTGGGCCTTCGTGACGGTGACGACCGTGGGCTACGGAGACTTCTCGCCCGTGTCGGTCGAGGGCCGCGTCATCGCGGTGCTCATGATGCTCGTCGGCATCGCCCTTATCGGTGTCGTGACGGCCTCGGTGGCGGCCTGGTTTGTCGCCCTCACGAGCGGCGCCGATGAGCAGGAGGACGAGGCTCGCGAGGTCACCCGCCACGAGGAGGTGCAGGCCCGGATCGCCGAACTCGAGGGAAAGATAGACCGGCTCACGGCCGCGCTCGAGAAGTCTGAGGATTCACCCACCCGCAATCCCCAGTAGCGTGAGGGCATGGCCACGGTCGCAGACATCGTCGACATCCTCGACACCAGGTTCCCTCCGTCGCTCGCGGAGGAGTGGGACGTCAACGGCCTCACGGTCGGCGATCCCGGGGCGGGCGTCGGGCGGGTGCTCTTCGCGGTCGATCCCACACTCGCGGTGGTGCAGGAGGCGATCGACGTCGATGCCGACCTCATCGTCACGCACCACCCCTTGCTGCTTCGCGGTGTGCAGCAACTGCCCGTGACCAGTGCCAAGGGCGCGGTGGTCCACCAGCTGATCGCCCATGGCATCGGCCTGTTCAACGCGCACACCAACGCCGATCACGCCTCGGGCGGTGTCGCCGAGGCGCTTGCCGAGGCGCTCGGCGTGCGCTCGACCGTGCCGCTGGTTCCTTCGACGGCCGATGCGACACAGGGCACCGGACGCATGGGTGTCCTGGGCGGGCCGCTCACCTTAGGGGAGTTCGCTCAATTGGTTGCCGAGAAGCTGCCTGCGACGGCGCACGGGGTGCGGGTCGCGGGGGACCTCGACGCTCTCGTCACCTCGGTGGCCGTCTGCGGGGGAGCGGGCGACTCCTTCCTCGCGGCCGCGAAGGCGGCACGGGCGGACGTGTACGTCACTGCGGACCTGCGCCACCACCCCGCGTCCGACGCGCGTGAGCTCGCCGACCTGGGCGACGGCCGCCCGTTCCTCGTGGACGTGGCACACTACGCCTCGGAATGGGCGTGGCTGACCGCCGCCGCCGAACATGTCGCCGACGCCGCAGGCGTCGACACCATCGTGTCCACCCTCAACACCGATCCCTGGACCGCGCACTTCGCCTCACCGGCGAGCGACGCGTCCTCGTGACAAGGAGCTCTACCCGTGCCTACCGCCCCCGTCGCCGACCAGCTGCGACTGCTTGACGTCCAGGACGCCGACCTGCGCCTCCAGCAGGCGCGTCACCGCCGCGAGACCCTGCCCGTCACCGAGCAGATCCGCGAGCTCACGGGGCGGGCGGCCGATCTCGAGGAGGACGCCGTCTCGCGCGGCACGGAAGTTTCCGACCTGCGCCGCGAGGTGACGAAGGCGGAGGACGACGTGCAAGCGGTGCGGCTGCGCGCCGACCGCGATCGCGGACGCTTGGAGTCCGGCACCGGGTCGGCGAAGGACCTGCAGGCACTGCAGAGTGAACTCGAGGTGCTCGGCCGGCGCCAGAGCGCGCTCGAGGACATCGAGATCGAGGCGATGGAGCGGCTCGAGACCGCGGAGAAGCTCCACGACGAGGTGCGGGCCCAGCGCGACGCGATCGCCGCCGACATTACGCGCCTGAGCGATGAGCGTGACCAGCAGCTCGCCGCCATCGACGCGGAGATCGGTGACATCGCGGCCGAGCGTGCGCTGGCCGTCGAGGGAATCGACGCGGCGCTGGTCGCCCTGTACGAGAAGTTGCGCGATCACAACGGCGGCGTGGGCGCCGCCGCGCTTCGCGGTTCCCAGTGCCTGGGCTGCCACATGACGCTCAACCCCGCGGACCTGCGCCAGATCGAGTCGGCCGCTCCAGATGCGGTGGTGCGCTGTGAGGAGTGCGGAAGGATCCTGGTGCGGAAGGCGGACGCCTGAGCATGACGTCGTCTCCCTCCGTTCCCTCCGCCCCTTCGGGCGAGGCCCACGAGACCGGTTCCGACGTCTCGCCCGAGCCCGCTCGCGGCCGGTCGCTGTACGACCTGGGCCAGGAGGGCTTTGTGAGCCCGCTGACCCTGGTGCTGGTGCGCCACGGCGTGACGGACATGACGGTCACGCATGCCCTGTCGGGCTCGGGAGAGGTAGGGCCGTCGCTGAACGCTGCCGGGCGGGTTCAGGCCGCAAAGGCGGCCGATGCCGTCTATCGGATCGGCCGCAAGGACTGGGACCGCGTGCCACACGTCAGCCGCGTGTTCGCCTCGCCCATGACCCGCACGCAGGAAACCGGCGGCGCCATCGGGAGGCGCGTGGGTGCCCACGTGGAGACCGAGGACCGCGTGCGCGAGGTCCACTTCGGTCAGTGGGAGGGGCTGACCGGCGCGGAGATCACCCAACGCGAGCCCGAGAACATGCACCTGTGGGGCATGGGAGACCACCGTGCACCGGGCGGCGAGTCGCTGCATGACGTGGGTCTGCGTTTCGACTCCTTCATCGTGGACGCCGCGCGCGAACACGCGTCCCTGGCGCGCGAGGGACGTGACGAGGCGCGCGCCTGGGCGGTCGCTTCACACGCCGTCGCTATCAAGTCCGCGGTCGCCATTTCTATGGGCATGCCCGTGTCGTCATGGTCGCGCATGTGGCCGCAGCCGGCGTCGATGACGCTCTTGCAGCTGCGAGTGCGCGAGGACGGGACGATTGCCGAGCGCCACCTGTTGGCGTTCGGAGTGCCGACACACTAGACGCTTAGCCCGCGATGACGATGGTGAGCTCCTTGTCGCTCACCGCAATGTCGACCACGCCCGGAAGCGTGCGCGCCACGTCCGCGAGCTCGTCACGTGTGGCGGGGACGGAGGCTGCCGTGGCGAGCACCCCCGTGAGAAGGCCCCGCGTGTGCTTGGCCATGTGGCTCACCACGGTGCGCTTGCCATGGAGTTCCCTCTCCACCCTGACGGCCACCGTTGGGTGACCGGTGGGGCGCCACGCCGCGACGTAGGAAGACGAGCGACAGTCGACGATGAGCCCGTCGCCCGCGAGGTGTGACAGCTCCGTCGCGAGATGCTGGCGCCAGAACGAGGCGAGCGCTCCGATCCTGCCCAGGCTCGTCGACATCGACAGCCGATACGCAGGGATACGGTCGGCGGGGGAGACCGCGCCCCACAACGCGGAGACGATGCGGATGCGATCGGCCGCGCGCGCAAGATCGGCCTCGCCCCACTCGGATGCGCATGCGGCCTCGTACAGCACGCCGGTATAGACCCGTGCGGCGACATCGGTGGGGTTCTCCCACAACGTGCGGTTGCGATCGACCTCGGCGCCCAGGCTTGGCCCCACATCAAGCACCTCGAACGCGTTGCGTTGGCCGCTGACCTTCGCGAGCGCCGTGCCGACGCGCTCGCGGGCGGGTGCGAGGCCGGGGTGGCTGAGCGCTGTGAGGTCGACGGGCGCGCCGGCGAGCGGCGCCGTCTTGCCTTCGGACGGGGGAAGCAGGATCAGCACGCGTCCAGGGTAGGGGCGCCGGCCGTGCGCACCGTACCTCGCGCGACTTCAGTGAACAGATTCGAGCGACACGCTTGACTCATGCCATATCGCGATATATCGTCAAAGTATCGACATCAGAGAAAAGGAGATATCGATGAGAGACAACGACACGATGTTTGATGCCTACGCCTCACGCGGCCAGGTGCGCCGGCGTCACGGCCACGGGGGCCCGCGCTTCGACGCGGAGTTCGAGGGGCCTCACGGCGGCCCAGGAGAGCGTGGCGGCCGCGGCAGGCGCGGCGGCCCCGGCGGACACGGCGGCCCGGGCGGTCACGGTGGTCCTGGTGGCCCCCAGGGCCGGGGTGGACGCGGAGGCCGCGGGCGCGCTCGCGGTGACGTCCGTGCCGCAGTGCTGGTCCTCCTGTCCGAGCAGGAGCGCCACGGCTACGACCTCATTCGCGCCATCGAGGAGCGCACCGAGGGCGCGTGGGCGCCGAGCCCCGGGTCCATCTATCCCATGCTGCAGGCACTGGAAGACGAGGGGCTCGTCACCATCGACCTCGTCGAGGGCCGCAAGGTGGCCTCGGTGACGGACGCCGGGCGCGAATGGCTCGCGCAGAACGTGCCGAACCCGGAGGCCCTCTTCGCGAGGCCCGAGGGCGGTGCCGGCATTGGCCAGGTGCGTCACGAGATGATGCAACTGCGTGATGCCGCCATGCACGTCACGCGTCAGGTCGCCGGCAACGAGGAGCAGGTGGCCAAGGCTGCCGCGATTCTCGCGGCCGCACGGAAGGACCTTTATCGCCTGCTGACCGAGCAGGACTGACCGAGCAGGACTAGCACGACACCTCCGGCCGGGCGGCCGGCACCGGGCTCGACGGGAGTCGACCCACCAGGCTCGACGAGAGTCGACCCAGGGCGCCGTCAGCCCGGCCGCGTCATTGCTGCCGTGAGCAGGGCAGTCGCGGTAGGCTTGACCCGCGGATGAGTTGGCCAGGCGGCCGCGTGATCGCAAGATCCCGAGGAACGTCCGGGCTCCGCAGGGCAGGGTGATGGCTAACGGCCACCCGGGGTGACCCGCGGGACAGTGCCACAGAGAGTAGACCGCCTCCGGCTTCGGCCGGAGGTAAGGGTGAAAGGGTGAGGTAAGAGCTCACCGCGCGACCGGCGACGGAAGCGGCACGGTAAACCCCACCCGGAGCAAGGCCAGACAGAGAGCGTTTGAGGGCTGCCCGCCCGATGCTCTCGGGTAGGTCGCTGGAGCCCTGGAGCAATCCAGGGCCTAGATGGATGGTCGCCCGGTGCGCAATGCGGCAACGCGTGCACCCGACAGAACCCGGCGTACAGGCCAACTCATCCGCACCACGAGCGGTGCACCACTCACCGCTCGCCGATGGCAAGGATTCGTCGAGGAGGCGAGATGGCACGACCCGAGCAGCAGCGACGGTCCAGCCGAGCGCGCGCGGGAAACCGGCACACAGGCACGCGGGCACGCACCAGCGGCCCCACGACCCCCAAGGACCTCATCGAGGTGCTGGCGAGCGTCGCGCGCGAGGTCGACCGTGCCGTCCAGCGTCCCCCCACGCGCGCACAGTTGCGCATCAAGTTCCAGGTGGTCGCCCTCCTCATCCGTGAAGAGCGCGCCGCCGTCACCGGTGACGAGACGCTGACGGCCTCCCAGCGGGAGCAGACCGTCAAGCGTCTCGACGGCCTTGCCACCATCCTCGCCAAGGTCGCCGTGCGCGACACCTCGCTGCTCGCGCTCCTCGCCGAGGACGCCCGGGTGACCACGTCCGCCCGCGAATACAAGGCGACCTTGCTCACCAAGGCCGGCCGCGAGGTCCCCGAAGAACCCGTGGCACCCGAGCCTGTGACGCCTAAGGCGGACACATCTCGTCAGGTCACGCCGCAGTCGGCGCTGTCGCGCCAGCTCGCCAACCCCTTTCTCGCCCCCGATTTCACGGCGGCACGCGAGCGCAGCGCCGCGCGTCCGCGCAGGCTCGCCGGCTGGGAGCTGCTCGACCCGCTGTTCCACTCATTCGAGCGTGACGCCCCGGGCGCCCGCGCGTGCATGGAGCTTCCCGACGGCGACACTCTTCCAGGCCCGCTGCGCGTGCCCAATGGGCGGGCCCTCATGCCTCACCAGGAGCAGCTGGTCGCCGCCGCCGCCGAAGGCCATCGCACGTTCTTGTTGGCCGATGAGCCGGGCCTGGGCAAGACCGCGCAGGCGCTCATGGCGGCAGAGGCCGCCGACGCCTACCCGTTGCTCGTCGTGGCTCCCAATGTTGTCAAGATGAACTGGGCGCGCGAGGTCTCCTTGTGGACCCCTCACCGCACCGCCACGGTGGTGCACGGCGACGGCGACGAGGTCGACGCGTTCGCGGACGTCATCGTCGTCAACTACGCCGTGCTCGACCGGCACGTGGGATGGTTCGCCGAGCACGGCTTCCGCGGCATGGTCGTCGACGAGGCGCACTTCATCAAGAACAAGACCTCGCAGCGCTCGCAGCATGTCCTCGGACTCGCGGACCGCATCCGCAAGCGCACGCCGCGGCCGCTGCTGATGGCGCTGACGGGCACCCCCCTCATCAACGACGTCGACGACTTCCGCGCCATCTGGGAGTTCCTGGGCTGGATCGATGCCGAGAAGCCCCTGGGATCGCTCATCAACGCGCTCGAGGACACCGGACTTATCCCGACCGATCGCGGCTTCTACTCCGCCGCCCGCGCGGCCGTGGTGTCCCAGGGCATCGTGCGGCGGCGCAAGGTGGACGTCGCTGCGGACATCCCCGCGCGTCGCGTCGCCGACCTTGCGGTCGAACTCGACGGTCCTGTGGGGCGCTCGATCCGCGCCGCGGAAAAGGCCCTCGCCGAGCGGATGGTCGATCAGTACCGCCGTGCGATCGCTGCCCGGCCCGCTGCGGAGCCCACCGACGGCATCGACCTCGAGCTCGCGCACCGCATCGCGGCCGCGGAACTCAAGGACTCGAGCGACAAGAAGTTGGGCGAGAACGTGTTCTCGATGGTCAGGCGCATCGGCCAGGCAAAGGCGTCGCTCGCCGCCGACTATACGGCCCAGCTGGTGCACCACGCCGGCAAGGTCGTGTTCTTCGCCAAGCACATCGACGTCATGGACGAGGCGCAGCAGGTCTTCGAGGAGCGCGGCATCCGCTATGTGACGCTGCGCGGTGACCAGAGCGCGAAGGCACGTGAGCAGAGCATCAAGGCGTTCACGGAGGACCCCGAGGTCCACGTGATCGTGTGTTCGCTCATGTCTGCCGGCGTGGGAGTCAACCTGCAGGTCGCCTCCAACCTGGTGCTCGCGGAGCTGTCCTGGACCGACGCGGAACAGACGCAGGCGATCGACCGCATCCACCGCATCGGCCAATCCGAGCCGGTGACCGCCTGGCGTATCCTCGCCGCGCAGACCATCGACTCGCGCATCGCCGAGCTCATCGACAGCAAGTCGGGGCTCGCTGCGCGGGCGCTCGACGGCGCCGCCGAGGAGGACGTGACGAGCCAGGTCGACGTGCAGGTCGAGGCGCTCGTGGGGCTCCTCACGGACGCCCTGGGCGCGGACCAGGACGCGACTCTGAGCCACCTCTGAGGAATCTCCCGGCCGACTCCCGGCTCGGTGTCCTGAACTAGTACCCAGGACACCACCGAGGAGGACGCGATGCACCAGGCCACCGACACACCATCTGCCACCACCAAGCGCCGCCCGCGCGCCCGCAAGGTCGTGGCGGCTTCAGCGGTCGCGGCGCTCGCCGTGGGCGCCGTGGCCACCGGGGTCATCGTGCGTGCGCCGCGCGAGACGACGGCCGATGCCGCGGTCGCCTCGATCGCCCAGCCCGGCGGGGCGAGCGGCGACGCATACGAGGAGGACCCTCGCAGCGCCGCCAGCCCCGATTGGGAGGAGCTGTACCGCGAGCTTTACGAGCAGTGGGAGGCGCAGCAGGGCATGACCGCTGTCCCGGGCGATGGTCAGACGTGGACCGGCTCAGGGACGACGACTGCTCAGGAGGCGGCGACGACCGCGAGCGACGCCGAATCCGCGGGCCTGGTCCTCATCGATACGGAGCTGGGCTACCAGAGTGCGGCCGCGGCCGGCACGGGCATGGTGCTCACGAGCGATGGCCTGATTCTCACCAATAATCACGTGGTGGAGGGCGCCACCGACATCACGGTCACGATCGGCACCACAGGTGAGACCTACACCGCCAACCTCGTGGGCACCGATGCGACCGAGGACGTCGCGGTGTTGCAGCTCGAGGGTGCGACGGGCCTCACCGCCGTCACCATCGACGACGACGAGGCAGGCGCCGGGGACACCGTCACCGCCGTGGGCAACGCCGAGGGCGGGGGAGTGCTGATGGCCGCCGACGGCACCATCACGGAACTCGACTCGTCCGTGACCACCTCCGCTGAGTATGGGGTCGAGGGCGAGACTCTCGACGGCATGATCGAGTTCGCCGCGGATGTAGTGGGAGGCGACTCCGGCGGCGCCCTGATCGACGAGGAGGGCGAGGTGGTCGGTATGACCACGGCCGCCTCGAGCGGGCTTGCGACCACCATCGCCTACGCCGTGCCCATCGACCAGGCGCTCGCCATCGCCGCGCAGATCACCGCCGGCGACGAGTCCGGCACGGTCACCATCGGCTACCCGGCCATGCTCGGGGTCGCGGTGGGCACCACGGGGCGATACGCCCAGGCCGCCACCGCTGGAGCTGCCGTGCTCGGCGTCTATGACGACACCCCCGCGGCAGAGGCGGGCCTCGTCGCGGGCGACATCATCACCGCGGTCGACGGTGTCGCGATCACCGACGCCGACGGACTGACGGCCGCGCTCGCGGACCTTGATCCCGGCGACGCCGTCGGCCTCACGTGGTCCGACGCGACCGGTGCGACCTCGACCGCGACCGTCACCCTGACGCAAGGTCCGGTCGCCTAAACACCGGCGACGGGCCTGCGAAGGCCCGCCGTTCCTGCGCTCGCTATCCTGAGCCCCATGAGCGAGCGCATGTACTCGATGACCTTCTCGTCGATCTACCCGATGTACATCCAGAAGGTCGAGCGCAAGGGGCACACCCAGGCCGAACTCGACGATCTCATCACGTGGCTGACCGGTTTCGACAAGACCCAGATCGATGCCTTCGCCTCCGACGAGTCGACGTTCCCCGAGTTCTTCGACGCCGCCACGCTCAATCCCGATGCGAGTCTTATCACCGGCGTCATCTGCGGCTACCGGGTCGAGGACATCGAGGACCCGTTGGTGCAGAAGGTCCGCTACCTCGACAAGATTGTCGACGAGCTCGCGCGTGGAAAGGCGATTGAGAAGATCAAGCGCCACTAAGACGGCCGATGCCGTGGCGGGCTCTCGCTGTTAGCGCGCCTTGCGCGCGAGGTGGCGGCGGTCGTCGTTGGCGTACGCGTAGTACCAGCCGATCAGCAGGCCTCCGCCGATGAGGTTGCCGACCAGGACGATCGCGAGGTTGCCGAGCGCGAGGCCCCACTCCAGCCCGCCTTGGAAGGCCGCGATGGTGAACAGCACGGTGTTGGCCACCGAGTGTTCGAAGCCCACGAAGGCGAAGACGAAGACCGTGGAAATCATCGCGAGGGCCTTCATCAGGTCGTTCTTGATCATGCCGTTGTAGATCATCAGCATGCCCAGGTTGATCATCAGGTTGCACAGGATCGCCCGGATGAAGAGGTCCGACCAGCCGGCGGCGCCGCCCGACACATACGCGAGTTTGGTGTCGACGGTTGAGGAAATCGAGTCGCCGATGTCGCCCGCGCCGAGCGTCGAGCCCGCGACGGCGAGCGCGATCGCGAGCCCTCCCACGAAGTTGCCGGCGTAGCACAACGCCAGCAGGCGCAGGCCGCGCAGGAAGCTCACGGCCTTGTAGTAGCGGCCGATGGACACGATCATCATGTTCGACGTCAGCAGCTCGGACTTGCTGAAGTAGATGAAGACGAGGGCGAAGCCAAACGTCGCGGCGCCCACAAAGTGCCCGATGCCCTCGAGCTCGCCGTGACCGAACGCTGCGAACACCGCGAACTCGGTGAGGTACATGATGCCGATGATCGCTCCGGCCATCCCTGCGCGCATGAGGTAGACGCGGGCAAGGGTGCCGCTCATCTCGGTCTTCTTTTCCAAGGTTTCGAGCACCGTCGAGATGAACTGTGCGCCCGGAAAGAGGCTGGAAGAGTCGGCCATGTACCTACCCTGGCACGCCCGGCGTCCCGCGGCGAGGGGTCTACGGTCCCGGGGTTGGCTGGCGCGCGTGGCGCCCCGGTTCCCGCGTCTGTGAAGGCGACGCAGGTACCCTCGGGACCGTGACAGACGATCGGGAGCGCGAGACGCCGCGCAGTTCGAGCCGGCCCATGCCGCCGTCGGTGCCGCCGCGACCCAAGCGCGTGTCGACGCATCAGCCGGCCGCTACGCAGCCCCAGGCGCGAGCCAACGAGCCCGTCATGGATCCGACGCGGGCCATGCCCGCACAGCCCGCCGCCCGTCAGCAGCCGCCGTCATACCCGCCTCAGCAGCGGCCGTCGGCGCCCCAGGCGGCGACCTACGGAACGTATGACGAGGGCGCTCAGCCCGCCACGGCATCGGCCGCCGGTCAATCGTCGTCGCCGCGGCGCGGGAAGCACCGCTGCTGCCGGTGGGCGTGGATTCTGCTGGCCATCCTCGTGGGCGCGCTGATCGTCTTCATCGTCTGGGTTAACGGACAGATCAACCACGTCGACGCGTTGTCGGGCGCGGCGGACACACCGGGGGAGACCACACTCATCGTGGGGTCCGACTCGCG
The DNA here is from genome assembly GCF_002090055.1 of Demequina sp. NBRC 110051. Classification (GTDB taxonomy): domain Bacteria; phylum Actinomycetota; class Actinomycetes; order Actinomycetales; family Demequinaceae; genus Demequina. The sequence continues at coordinate 763 of NZ_BBRH01000014.1, read as the reverse complement.
CGAAGGGTGGGACGGAGACGACGGCACCGAGGGAGCCCGCACGGACACCATCATGGTGCTGCACAAGCCCGAGTCCGGTCCGGTCGCGCTGATCTCGATCCCGCGTGACTCGTACGTCGCTATCCCCGGCTACAAGAACAACAAGATCAACGCCGCGTTCTCCTTTGGTGGCCCCCCATTGTTGGTCGAGACGGTCGAGGACCTCACCGGGCTGACCATGGACCACTACATGGAGATCGGGCTCAGTGGCGTCGAGGACATGGTGGACGCGGTCGGGGGCGTCGAACTTTGCTACGACGAGGACGTCTCCGACGAGAAGTCGGGTCTCGAGTGGGAGGCCGGCTGCCACGTCGCCGACGGCGAGACCGCGCTGGCGTTCTCACGTATGCGCTACTCCGACCCGCTCGGCGACATCGGGCGAGCGGAGCGTCAGCGCCAGGTCGTCGCCGCGGTGGCCGAGGAGATCCTCAGCCCCGCGACGGTACTCAACCCCACACAGCTGATCCCCGTCACGAGCGCGACGCTCGGCGCCTTCCGCGTGGACGAGGGCACCAACTTTGTGGGCCTCGCGACGATCGCTCTTGACCTGCGCGCAGGCTTGGGTGGCAACGCCGTGACCGGCACCCCGCCCATCACCTCGCTGGGGCACAGCGTCGACGGCGTGGGCTCCACCGTCCTCCTGACCGAGGACGAGCTGCCCCAGTTCTGGGAGGACATCGCCGAGGGCAACTTCGAGCCCGGCGAAGAGGTGGGCGGCGTCTCC
>NZ_BBRH01000013.1 GCF_002090055.1 Demequina sp. NBRC 110051 | reverse complement strand
GGAGGCGGCGCGGCGACGGGCGGCAGGAGGAGTCGTCCCCGATCTGGAAGGATGTGCGCATGCCTTTGGACGCCAGCATCGCCGCCCGCCTCAAGCGCAACGCCGACGGGCTCGTCTGCGCGGTCGCGCAGGACCTCGACACACGTGATGTGCTCATGGTCGCGTGGATGAACGACGAGGCCCTGCACCAGACCCTCACCACGGGCCGCGCCGTCTATTGGAGCCGCTCGCGCCAGGAGCTGTGGCGCAAGGGCGACACCTCGGGCCACGTTCAGGAGGTGCACGACGTCGCGATCGACTGCGACGGCGACGCCCTGCTGCTCACGGTGACCCAGCACGGTGCCGCCTGCCACACGGGGGAGCGCACGTGCTTCATCGAGGGTGGCTCGCTGCTGGACGCCTCAGCGGAGCCTGGAGCATGAGCGTGACCGAGACCGTCCGCCCCGCCTGGGGCGAGACGTGGCCCTCGCTTGAGCGCTTCGTGGAGATCGGCGCGACCAGGCGCGTGGTGCCCGTGGTCCGCCGGGTGCTTGCCGACGGACTTACCCCTGTCGCCGTGTATCGCGCGCTGGGCGAGGAGCGCCCCGGCACCTTCATCCTCGAATCCGCGGAGCCAGACGGCACCCGCGGCCGCTTCTCCTTCGTCGGCGCCCACTCGCGTGCGACCCTCACCATCGAGGGTGACGACGCGCGCTGGTCGGGCGACGTCCCCGTGGGCCTCACGGACGGCGCGCCCCTCGAGACCATCCGCCACGCGCTCAGGGAACTCCAATCGGAGCCCATCCCCGGCCTCCCGCCCCTCACCGGGGGGCTGGTGGGTGCGCTCGGCTGGGACATCATTCGTCAGTGGGAGCCCACGCTGCCGTTCAAGGCGCCGCGCGAGATCGACGTTCCCGACGTCACGCTGTTGCTCGCCACGGATATCGCCGCCATCGACCATCACGACGGCTCCGTGTGGCTCATCGCCAACGCGGTGAATGCCGACGCCCGCGCCGACGGCATCGAGCGCGCGCACGCCGACGCCGTGGCCCGTCTGGACCGCATGGAGCGGGCTCTCGCCGAGGTCGACGCAGCCGAGGTGTCACGCCTTGACCCCGAGGCCCCCGAGCCGACCCTTACCCAGCGCAGCGCGCCGGGGGAGTACGAGGAGGCGGTGCGCTTCGCCAAGGAAGCGATCCGCGATGGCGAGGTGTTCCAGATGGTGCCCTCGCAGCGCTTCGACGTGGACTGCCCGGCCAGCCCCCTCGACGTGTACCGGGTGCTGCGCACGCTGAACCCGTCGCCGTACATGTACTGCTTCCACCTCGCCGATGACCAGGGACGCGAGTTCGCGGTCGTGGGCGCCAGCCCCGAGTCGCTCGCCGCGGTCAAGGACGGGCGCGTGTCGACCTTCCCGATCGCCGGCTCGCGCCCGCGCGGCGCAAACGTCGAGGAGGACGCGCGGCTCGAGGCCCAACTGCTCGCGGATCCCAAGGAGATCGCCGAGCACGTCATGCTCGTCGACCTCGCGCGCAACGACCTCGTGAAGGTCTGCGAGCCCACCTCCGTCGAAGTGCTCGAGTTCATGAAGGTCAACCGCTACAGCCACATCATGCACATCTGCTCGACGGTGGTCGGCGAGCTTGAGCCGCACTACGGACCCGTGGACGTGCTGACCGCGACGTTCCCCGCCGGCACCCTGTCGGGAGCGCCCAAGCCGCGAGCGATTGCCCTGATCGACGAGATCGAGCCCGCCAGGCGCGCGCTGTACGGCGGCGCCGTCGGGTACTTCGACTTCGCGGGCAACATGGACATGGCGATCGCCATCCGCACGGCCCTTATCGAGAACGGCACCGCGCACGTGCAGGCCGGAGCAGGCATCGTCGCCGATTCCGTGCCCGCCAACGAGGATCAGGAGACCAAGGACAAGGCCGCGGCGATGGTCCGAGCCATCGGCATGGCGGCACGTCTGCGCACTATCACCGCTGGCTAGACTGGCCCGCGAACGCCTTAAGGAGAAACACCATGTCCAGCATCGAGATCGCCCCCGAGGACCTTCCCGAGGTCGCCCACGCCAACCACGGCAAGACCACCGCCGCGTGGACCACCAACATCGGCCTCGTCATCGCCTCGCTGTTCATCGGCTTCGGCATCGCCCTTCCGGTGTGGGCCCTCGTCTGGGTCGGTGTCGCCATCGCTGTCGTCTCGCTCGCCGCCGGCGCCGCCCTGCGCGCGCTGGGCCACGGCCAGCCGCTCAGCTAGCGTCGTCCGTCCCGGCCGCCGCCAGATACGAAGGAGAAACGCATGACCGACGTTCCCCCGCCCCCTGGCGGCCAGCCTCCCTACAACGGCGGACAGCCGCCGTACGGTGGCATGACCCCGCCGCCGCCCGGAGGCTACGGCGCACCCCCGCCGCCCGGAGGCTTCGGTGGTGCGAGCGAGGAGAAGAACAGCCTGGGCGTGTGGGCGCTGGTGCTCGGCATCCTGGGCTTCGTCTGCTGCGGTATCTTCACCGCCATTCCCGCGATCATTGTCGGTAAGTCCTCCGAGCAGGCCGCCGCGCAGGGGCTCGCGACCAACGGCACGCTCGGCAAGGTGGGCCGCATCCTCGGCTGGGTCCAGGTGGGCCTCACCATCGCCGTCGTCCTGCTCTACGCGGTCCTGTTTGCTACGGGAGCCGTCACCACCGACGACTTCAACCGCTACTACTAAACCGACAATGGCCGATGCCGTGCTCGCCCAGGCGCCTCCCTCCCCAGGGAGGCGCCTGACGGCGCCGATCGCGGCATCGGCCATCGCCGTGTCCGCGTGGGCCTACACGGCCCTCGCGAACCCGTACCAGGAGGGGTTCTTCCCCTCGTGCATGTGGCTCTCGCTGACGGGCCACTGGTGCCCCGGCTGTGGGGGACTGCGTGCCGTGCACGAGCTCGCCCACGGTGACGTCGCCGCGGCACTCGCCCTCAACCCGCTCGCGGTGCTCGTCATCCTCCCGCTCGGACTCTTCCTCCTTGTCGCGTGGCTGCGCGCGGGGTGGCAGGGGCGCTCGGGACCACGCATCCCCGTCTGGGCCGCGGTCGCGGTTCCGGTGCTGCTCGTGGTGTTCTGGGTGGCGCGCAACATCCCCGCACTCGAGCCCTTCCTCGCGCCCTAACGCGGTCGTCGCTCCGGTCAGGGGGCCGGGCGAGCGCCGGTACGATGGGCCGCATGGCAAGGGGAGAGCGATGACGACTGTGCTGGACAGCATCGTGGCGGGAGTGCGCGAGGATCTCGCGGTGCGCGAGAGCGCCACCACCATGGATCAGCTCAAGGAGCGCGCCGCACGGCAGCGCGAGGCGATCGACGCGCGGGCCAAGCTCGCCAGCCCCGAGGTCTCCGTGATCGCGGAGGTGAAGCGGTCGAGCCCCTCGAAGGGCGACCTCGCCTCAATCTCGGACCCGGCACTGCTGGCCACCGAGTACGAGGCGGGCGGAGCATCGGTCATCTCCGTCCTCACCGAGCAGCGCCGGTTTGGCGGATCGCTCGACGACCTCGACGCCGTGCGGGCGAAGGTCGACATCCCCATTTTGCGCAAGGACTTCATCGTCACGCCGTACCAGGTGTGGGAGGCGCGCGCCCACGGCGCGGACGTGGTCCTGCTGATCGTTGCGGCGCTCGACCAGATGGCCCTCGAGGGCCTCGTGGAGCGCGTGCACTCGCTGGGCATGACCGCCCTGGTCGAGGTGCATGACGCCGACGAGGTGAAGCGCGCGGCCGACGCCGGCGCGCGAGTGATCGGCGTCAACGCCCGCAACCTCAAGACCCTCGAGGTCGACCGTCACACGTTTGCGCGCCTGGCACCCACCATTCCGGCTGGGATTGTGAGGGTCGCCGAGTCCGGCATCCGCGACGGCCACGACGTGGTCGAGTACGCCCGCATGGGCGCGGACGCGGTGCTCGTGGGCGAGGCGCTCGTCAAGGACAAGGACCCCCGCCAGGCGGTGGCCGACATGGTGGCCGCCGGCGCCCACCCGGCCCTGCGTGCGGTGCGCCCGTGACGGGCTCCCTGCAGTCCGCGCCGGGACCCTTCTTCGGCGATTTTGGAGGACGGTTTGTCCCCGAGGCGCTCATGGCGGCGCTCGACGAGCTCACCGACGCGTACGACAAGGCCAGGGTCGACCCGGCGTTCGGCGACGAACTGGAGCGGCTCGCGCGTGACTACACGGGCCGCCCCAGCATCATCACCGAGGTGCCGCGCTTCGCGGCCCACGCGGGTGGCGCGCGAGTGTTCCTCAAGCGCGAGGACCTCAACCACTCCGGGTCCCACAAGATCAACAACGTGCTGGGCCAGGCTTTGCTCACCAAGCGCATCGGCAAGCAGCGCGTGATCGCGGAGACGGGAGCGGGCCAGCACGGCGTCGCGACGGCTACCGCGGCGGCGCTCATGGACCTCGAGTGCGTCATCTATATGGGTGAAGAGGACACCGAGCGCCAGGCGCTCAACGTGGCCCGGATGCGCCTGTTGGGCGCGGAGGTCATCCCCGTGGCGACCGGCACCCGCACGCTGCGCGACGCCATCAACGAGGCCTTCCGCGACTGGGTCGCCAACGTCGAGACCACCAACTACGTCTTTGGTACCGCCGCCGGCCCCCACCCGTTCCCGGCGATGGTGCGCGACTTCCAGCGCGTCATCTCCGTCGAGTCGCGCGAGCAGATGCTCGCGCTCGGTGGGCTGCCCGATGCCGTCCTCGCCTGCGTCGGCGGCGGCTCCAACGCGATCGGTTCCTTCGACGCCTACCTGGACGACACCGACGTGCGCCTGATCGGCTGCGAGGCCGCTGGCGACGGCGTGGAGACCGGACGCCACGCGGCGACGCTCACGGGCGGCCGCCCCGGCATCCTGCACGGTTCCAAGTCGTTCATCCTCCAGGACGAGGACGGGCAGACGCAGCCGTCGCACTCGATCTCGGCCGGGCTGGACTATCCCGGCGTGGGCCCCGAGCACACGTGGCTGTCCTCGATAGGCCGCGCCGAGTACTGGCCCATCACCGACGCTGAAGCGATGGACGCGTTCCGCCTGCTGACCCGCACCGAGGGCATCATGCCCGCGATCGAGTCCGCCCACGCCCTCGCGGGCGCCATCAAGCTGGGCGAGGAGCTGGGGCCCGACGCGACGCTGCTCGTCACGCTCTCGGGCCGCGGTGACAAGGACGTCGAGCAGGCCGCACGCTGGTTCGACATGTTCCCGGGGGAGGACGCGTGAGCGCGCTGACCGAGCGGATCGACGCCGCGAAGGCCGAGGGCCGCGTCGCACTCGTCGGCTACCTTCCCGTGGGGTACCCGGATGTCCCGACCTCGCTGGCCGCGATGCGCGTGCTCGTCGAGGCCGGCTGCGACATCGTCGAGGTGGGGCCCGCCTACTCGGACCCCCTGCTCGACGGCCCGGTGATCCAGCACGCCGCCGCCGTCGCCCTTGAGGGTGGCGTCAAGGTAGACGACGCGTTCACCGCGGTGCGTACGGTCGCCGAGGCCGGCGCCGTGCCCGTCGTGATGGCGTACGGCAACCTCATGTACGCCCGCGGTTGGAAGCGCTTCGCGGCCGACCTCAAGGCCGCCGGGGGAGCGGGCGCCATTACGCCCGACCTCACGCCCGACGCCGCCCCCGAGTGGGTGGAGGCCGCCCGAGCAGCCGACATCGACACCATCTTCTTGGTCGCGCCGTCCACCACCCGTGAGCGCATGCAGCTCACCTGTGATGCGTCGCGCGGCTTCGTCTACGCCACGCCCCTCATGGGCGTGACGGGGGAGCGCGCCAGCGTCGGCGACGCCGCCGAGAGGGTCGTAGGCGCGGCCCGTGAGGCCGGCGCCGCACGCGTGTGCATCGGCGTCGGTGTCTCGACCGGGGTCCAGGCCGCCGAGGTCGCGCAGTACGCGGACGGCGTCATCGTCGGCACGGCATTTGTGCGCGCCCTGGGTGACGAGGGCGACCTCGAGCGCCTGCGCGCCAAGGTCGAGGAGCTCGCCGCTGGCGTGCGGGGTGAGGCATGATCGCCGCGTCGATCCCCAGCCCCCCGGTCGAGTGGTCGTCGTTCTCGATCGGCCCGCTCACCATTCACACCTACGCGCTGTGCATCGTCGCGGGCATCTTTGTCGCCCTGTGGCTCACCACGCGCCGCTGGGTCGAGCGCGGCGGCGACCCCGACCTCGTGGGTGAGATCGCTCTGTGGGCCATCCCGTTCGGCATCGTCGGCGGCCGGCTGTATCACGTCATCTCGACGCCAGGTCCGTACTTCGGCGAGAACGGCAACCCCGTCGACGCCTTCAAGATTTGGGAGGGCGGGCTCGGCATCTGGGGCGCCGTCGCTCTCGGCGCCCTGGGCGCCTACATCGGCGCCAGGCGCCACGGCGCGAGCTTCAGCGCCTTCGCCGACGCCGCCGCCCCCGGCGTCCTGATCGCCCAGGCGATCGGCCGGCTCGGCAACTACTTCAACCAAGAGCTCTTCGGCGGTCCGACCGACCTGCCGTGGGGACTCGAAATCGACCCCGCCTTCCGACCGGACGGCTACGAGCAGTTCGCGACGTTTCACCCCACGTTCTTGTATGAACTGCTGTGGAACCTCGCGGGGGCATTTCTCATCATTTGGCTCGACCGCAAGCGCGACCTGCGCGGCGGCCGGGTGTTCTGGCTCTATGTGATCGTGTACGTCTCCGGACGCCTGTGGATCGAGATGGTCCGCATCGACACGGCGGTGCACATCCTTGGGGTGCGCGTCAACGTGTGGGTGTCGATCGCCGTCCTCACGCTCGCAATCGTCGCCTTCGTGGTCTTGGGGCGCCGCCAGCGCGCCTCGGGGGTTCACATCCCTCGGGGTGAACTCGCCGCCAAGGTGACCACGGCATCGGCCGTCGACAGCGAGTCCGAAAAGGCGGATACCGCCTCCGAGGGCGGCGTCTCCCCGGACGATCGTCCCGAAGACCAGAACAACTCATAGACGATTCTTTACCTGGGGCCTTAAGGCGGTACGCTGAACACCCGTGTGTTCACCGGGCCGACGGCGCCCCTGCTACCCAAAGCCCACGTGTCCCCGTGGGCGGTTAAGGACGGTGTGATGGCAGCGCTTCTTGGCGCCTCGCAGCCCGCTTTCGGGCTCTACAACCCCGCGTACGAGCATGACGCGTGCGGCGTCGCCTTCGTGGCGACCCTGCGTGGTACCGCTGGCCGCGACATCGTCGATGCGGGCCTGACGGCGCTCAAGAACCTCGAACACCGCGGTGCCGTGGGCGCCGAGACGGAGACCGGCGACGGCGCCGGCATCCTCACCCAGGTCCCGGACGCCTTCCTGCGCTCCGTCGTGGACTTTGAACTGCCCGAGGCGGGCCACTACGCCGTCGGCATCGCCTTCCTCACCCCGGGTACTGAGGCCGAGGAGGTGCGCGCGTTCGAGGAGGCCGCGGCCGTCGAGAACGCTCGTGTGCTGGGCTGGCGCGATGTTCCCGTGAACCCCGAGCCGCTGGGCCCGTCTGCCCGTGCCGCGATGCCGGTGTTCCGCCAGGTGTTCGTGTCCGCCGGTGACGCCGAGGGCATCGAGTTGGACCGCCGCGTGTACCGCGTGCGCAAGCGCGCCGAGCGCGCGGGCGGCCCGTTCTTCGCGTCGTTGTCGAGCCGCACCCTGACGTACAAGGGCATGCTCACCACCTACCAGCTCGAGCAGGTGTTCCCCGACGTCACCCACGAGCTGTTCGCGTCCGAGCTGGCGCTCGTGCACTCGCGCTTCTCGACCAACACATTCCCGTCGTGGCCGCTCGCGCAGCCCCTGCGCGGCATCGCCCACAATGGCGAGATCAACACCGTGCAGGGCAACCGCAACTGGATGGCCGCGCGCGAGGGCACGCTGCAGTCGGACCTGCTGGGCGACCTGGGCGAGCTCATGCCCGTGTGCACCCCGTCGGCCTCCGACACCGCGTCGTTCGACGAGGTGCTCGAGCTGCTGCACCTGGGCGGTCGCTCGCTGCCGCACGCCGTGCTCATGATGATGCCCGAGGCGTGGCAGAACAACGACGAGATGGACCCCGCTCGCCGCGCGTTCTACGAGTACCACTCCGCGCTGATGGAGCCGTGGGACGGCCCCGCCGCACTGCACTTCACCGACGGCACGCTGATTGGCGCGACGCTGGACCGCAACGGCCTGCGTCCCGGACGCTTCTGGCTCACCGATGACGGCCTGGTGGTCGCGGGCTCTGAGGCCGGACTCCTGGACATCGACCCCGCGAAGGTGGTCCGCAAGGGTCGCCTGCAACCGGGCCGCATGCTGCTGGTCGACACCGCCGCCGGGCGCATCATCGAGGACGAGGAGATCAAGTCCACCCTCGCCACCGAGCACCCCTACGAACAGTGGGTGCGCGACAACGCCGTACGCCTGTCCGAGGCGCCCGAGCGCGAGCACATCGTGCACTCGCGCGCGTCCGTCAAGCGTCGCCAGCGCGCCTTCGGCTACACGGAGGAGGAGCTGAAGAAGCTGCTCATCCCGATGGCCCGCGAGGGTGCCGAGCCCCTGGGAGCCATGGGCTCCGACACTCCCATCGCGGTGCTGTCGAGCCGCCCGCGACTGCTGTTCGACTACTTCACGCAGATGTTCGCGCAGGTGACCAACCCGCCGCTCGACGCCATCCGCGAGGAGATCGTCACGGCGATCTCGGGCGCGATCGGCCCCGAGCCGAACCTGCTGTCCGCGACGCCCGAGCACGCCCGCAAGATCATGCTCGAGTTCCCGGTGATCGACAACGATGAGCTGGCGAAGGTCCTGCACATCGACGCCGACCCGCGCCTCAAGGGTGTCTTCTCAGCACGCAAGATCCGCGGGCTCTACCGTGTCAGCGCCGGTCACGAGGGCCTCGAGCGGCGCCTCGCGGACATCTTCGACGAGGTCGACCAGGCCATCCGTGAGGGCGTGTCCTTCATCGTGCTGTCCGACCGCGACTCCAACCAGGGCTTCGCGCCTATCCCGTCGCTGCTGCTGACCGGCGCCGTGCACCACCACCTGGTGCGTAACCACACCCGTACTCGGGTATCGCTGCTGGTCGAGGCCGGCGACGTGCGCGAGGTCCACCACGTGGCCCTGCTGGTCGGCTACGGCTGCGCCGCGGTCAACCCGTACCTCGCGATGGAGACCATCGAGGACCTCGCCGAGCGCGGCTACCTGGGCGACATCGACCCCGAGAAGGCCGTCAAGAACTTCATCAAGGCGCTCGGCAAGGGCGTCCTGAAGATTATGTCGAAGATGGGCATCTCGACCATCCAGTCGTACCGCGGTGCGCAGGTGTTCGAGGCCCTGGGGCTGTCGCGCGAGCTGGTCAACCGCCACTTCGCCGGCACCCCCAGCCAGGTCGACGGCGCCGGGATGGACGTCATCGCCGAGGAGGTGGCGCGCCGCCACGCGGACGCGTACCCGGCCTCCGGCGACCTGCCCGTCCACCAGCGTCTCAACACCGGCGGCGAGTACCAGTGGCGCCGTGACGGCGAGGAGCACCTGTTCGACCCGCACACGGTCTTCAAGCTCCAGCACGCCACGCGCACGCGCCAGTACGACGTGTTCCGCGAGTACACCGACCGCGTCGACGACCAGTCCGAGCGGCTCATGACGCTGCGCGGCCTGCTCGAGTTCGACTCGGGCCGCGAGGCCGTCGACATCGACGAGGTCGAGCCTGTCAGCGAGATCGTCAAGCGCTTCAACACGGGCGCGATGTCCTACGGCTCCATCTCGGCCGAGGCACACGAGACCCTCGCGATCGCGATGAACCGCCTGGGCGCACGCTCCAACACGGGCGAGGGCGGCGAAAGCCCCGAGCGCCTGTACGACCCTGAGCGTCGCAGCGCGATCAAGCAGGTCGCCTCTGGTCGCTTCGGTGTGACGAGCGAGTACCTGGTGAACGCCGACGACATTCAGATCAAGCTCGCCCAGGGTGCCAAGCCCGGCGAGGGCGGTCAGCTGCCCGGCAATAAGGTCTACCCGTGGGTGGCCGAGACCCGCCACTCGACGCCTGGCGTCGGGCTGATCTCGCCGCCGCCGCACCACGACATCTACTCGATCGAGGACCTCAAGCAGCTCATCCACGATCTGAAGAACGCGAACCCCGCTGCACGCATCCACACCAAGCTGGTGTCAGAGGTGGGCGTGGGCACCATCGCGGCCGGCGTGGCCAAGTGCAAGTCCGACGTGGTGCTGATCTCCGGTCAGGACGGCGGTACGGGCGCGAGCCCGCTGAACTCGCTCAAGCACGCGGGTGTGCCGTGGGAGATCGGCCTGGCCGACACCCAGCAGACGCTCGTGCTGAACGACCTGCGCGACCGCATCGTGGTCCAGGTCGATGGCCAGATGAAGACCGGCCGCGACGTGGTCGTGGCCGCGCTGCTGGGCGCCGAGGAGTTCGGCTTCGCGACCGCGCCGCTCGTGGTCGAGGGTTGCATCATGATGCGCGTGTGCCACCTGGACACGTGCCCCGTGGGTGTGGCTACACAGAACCCCGAGCTGCGCAGCCGCTTCACCGGCAAGCCCGAGTTTGTGGTGACGTTCTTCGAGTTCATCGCCCAGCAGGTGCGCGAGCACCTTGCGGCGCTGGGCTTCCGGTCGATCGAGGAGGCCGTGGGCCACGTCGAGGCTCTCGATGCCCGCAAGGCCATCAACCACTGGAAGGCCGCAGGGCTCGACCTCACGCCCGTCCTCGCCCGTCCCGAGCCCGGCCGTGCCATCACGAGCGCGACCACGCAGGATCATGGCCTGGAGCACGCGCTCGACAACGAGCTCATCGCGCGCTCGCAGCCCGCACTCGAGCGTGGCGAGAGCGTCGAGATCGACCTGCCCATCTCCAACGTGAACCGCACCGTCGGCACCATGCTGGGCAACGAGGTCACCAAGCGCTACCGCGCCGCGGGCCTGCCGGACGACACCATCGCGGTGACGTTCCACGGCTCCGCCGGTCAGTCCTTCGGCGCGTTCGTGCCGCGCGGCATCACGCTGCGCCTGCTGGGCGACGCCAACGACTACGTCGGCAAGGGCCTGTCGGGCGGCCACATCGTGGTGCGGCCCGCGCGCGAGTCGATGATGGACGACTCCAAGGACGTCATCGCCGGCAACGTCATCGGCTATGGCGCGACCGCAGGCGAGTTGTTCCTGCGTGGCCAGGTGGGCGAACGCTTCCTGGTGCGCAACTCCGGCGCGACCGCCGTCGTGGCGGGCGTGGGCGACCACGCCCTCGAGTACATGACCGGCGGTACGGCCGTCATCCTGGGCCGCACCGGCCGCAACCTCGGTGCCGGCATGTCGGGAGGCACGGCATACGTGCTGGACCTGCGGCCCGAGCGCGTGAACGCCCAGGCCATCGCGAGCGGCGAGCTGACGCTCAGCCCGCTCGACCCCGAGGACGAGGTGATCGTGCGCACGCTGCTCGAACGCCACGTCGAGGAGACCGAGTCCCCGCGCGGTCGCGACCTGTTGGCGCGCTGGGAAGAGATCAAGGGCCGCTTCACGCGCGTCCTTCCCGCCCAGTACGCCCGCGTGCGTGAGGCCCTCGCGGAGCTCGAGAGCTCTGGGGGAGACCTGAGCGCCCCGGGTGCGTGGGCCGAGTTCCTGGAGGTGACGAGCCGTGGCTGACCCGCGCGGATTCCTCAAGACCCGTGAGCGCGAGCTCCCGCAGTCCCGTCCCGTCGAGCTCCGACTGCTCGACTGGAAGGACGTCAAGGACCAGCTCACCAAGGACGAGCCGACCCTGCGCCGTCAGGCGGGCCGCTGCATGGACTGCGGCATCCCGTTCTGCCATCAGGGCTGCCCGCTGGGCAACATCATCCCCGAGTGGAACGACCTGGTCCGCGAGGGCCACTGGGCCGATGCCGTCGAACGCCTGCACGCCACGAACAATTTCCCGGAGTTCACCGGGCGCATCTGCCCTGCTCCGTGCGAGACTTCTTGTGTGCTCGGTATCAACCAGCCCGCGGTCACGATCAAGAACATCGAAGTCGAGATCATCGACCACGCGTTCAAGGACGGCAACGTGAAGCCGTTCATTCCGCAGCGCCTCACCGGCAAGACGGTCGCCGTCGTCGGCTCGGGTCCCGCGGGCCTGGCCGCCGCCCAGCAGCTCACCCGCGCCGGCCACACCGTACGCGTGTACGAGAAGGACGACGCGATCGGCGGCCTGCTGCGCTACGGCGTGCCGGACTTCAAGCTCGAAAAGCTGCACATCGACCGCCGCATCGAGCAGATGGAGGCCGAGGGCACGCGTTTCCGCACCTCGGTGACGATCGGCAAGGACATCACGTGGGACGAGCTGCGCTCGCGTTACGACTCCGTGCTGGTGGCCACCGGCGCCCCCGAGCCGCGCGAGCTTCCCCTGCCCGGGCGTGACCTGGACGGCATCCACTTCGCGATGCCGTACCTCCACCAGGGCAACGAGGCCGTCGCCGGCGCCCAGATCGAGGACCAGATCACCGCCGCAGGCAAGCACGTCATCGTCATCGGTGGCGGCGACACCGGCTCCGACTGCATCGGCACCGCCCTGCGCCAGGGCGCCGCCTCGGTCACCACCCTGGCGATCGGCAAGCAGCCGCCGCTGTCGCGGCCAGAGAACGAGCCGTGGCCCACCGACCCTCGCGTCTTCGAGGTGTCGTCGAGCCACGAGGAGGGCGGCGAGCGCGAGTACCTCGCGTCGACCGTCGAATTCGTCGGCGACGAGGCGGGCCACGTGCGCTCGCTCAAGGTCGCCGTCACCCAGTACAACGAGGACGGCTCCCGCACCCCCACCCCGGGGACGGAGCGGGAGATCCCGGCCGACCTCGTGCTCATCGCGATGGGCTTTACCGGCCCCGAGACCGATGAGCTGCACTCACAGGGCGGCATTGCCGTCACGGACCGGGGGCGCATCGAGCGCTCGGACGACTTCCACACCTCGACCGACGGCGTGTTCGTCGCAGGCGACGCGGGACGCGGCGCCTCTCTCGTGGTGTGGGCCATTGCGGAAGGCCGTGCGGCCGCCGCAGCCATCGACGAATACCTGACCGGCAGCACCGAGCTGCCGGCACCTGTGACGGCGCGCACGGTAGCCATCCGCGCCTGACATACGACTGAGGTTGGAGAACATGCGTAAAGCGAAGATCGTCTGCACCATCGGGCCGGCCACCGCGCCGATCGAGCGGATGCGCGAGCTGGTGAACGCGGGCATGGACGTCGCCCGTATCAACCGCTCGCACGGCTCGACCGAGGAGCACGAGGCGGTGTACAACAACGTCCGCCAGGCGGCCCAGGAGGCCGGGCGGAACGTGGCGGTGCTGGTGGACCTCCAGGGCCCCAAGATCCGTCTCGAGAAGTTCGCGAACGGCCCGCACGAGCTCGCCGTGGGTGACGTGTTCACCATCACGACGCGCGACGTCGAGGGCACCAAGGACATCTGCGGCACCACCTTCAAGGGTCTGCCCGGCGACTGCTCGCCCGGTGACACGCTGCTGATCGACGACGGCAAGGTCCGCCTCGAGGTCACCGACATCGTCGACGGCACCGATGTCGTCACCAAGGTGATCGTGCCCGGCCCCGTGTCGAACAACAAGGGCATCAACCTGCCCGGCGTCGCCGTGTCCGTCCCCGCGCTGTCGGAGAAGGACGAGGACGACCTGCGCTGGGGTCTCAACATCGGCGCCGACTTCATCGCGCTGTCGTTCGTGCGTTCCGCGAAGGACTACGAGGATGTCGCCCGCATCATGGCCGAGGAGGGCATCACCCTTCCCGTCGTCGCCAAGGTCGAGAAGCCGCAGGCCGTCGACAACCTCGAGGAGATCGTCGACGCGTTCGACGGCATCATGGTCGCCCGCGGTGACCTCGGTGTGGAGCTCCCGCTCGAGGAGGTGCCGCTGGTGCAGAAGCGTGCCATCGAGCTGTGCCGCGCCTACGCGAAGCCCGTCATCGTCGCCACCCAGGTGCTCGAGTCGATGACGCACTCGCCGGTGCCGACCCGCGCCGAGACCTCTGACTGCGCCAACGCCATCCTCGACGGCACCGACGCGGTCATGCTGTCCGGTGAGACCTCGGTCGGTGACTTCCCGATCGTGACCGTCGAGACCATGGCCCGCATCGTGCGCAACACGGAGGAGAAGGGGTACTCGCGCATCGCGCCGTTCCTCACCACCCCCAAGACGCGCGGTGGCGCCGTGACCCACGCGGCGGCCGAGATCGCCGACGTGCTCGACATCAAGTACATCGTCACCTTCACCCAGTCTGGCGACTCGGCGGTGCGCATGGCCCGCCTGCGCCCGTCGGTGCCGATGCTCGCCTTCACCCCCGACGCCAAGACCCAGAAGCGCCTCGCGCTGTCGTGGGGCGTGGACGCCCGGGTCGTGGACCGTGCGGAGACGGCCGATGCCATGGTCAACATGGTTGACAAGGCCCTGAAGGACGACGGCCTCGTGGAGGACGGCGACTACGTGGTGGTCGTGTCCGGCACGCCCGTGGGCATGCCCGGCACCACCAACTCGGTGTTCGTGCACAAGATCGGCCAGGTGCGCGGCTAACCGCCACCGGCACACACGAGGGGCCCCGGTCTCTGGCGGTTTCTATGGGTCCTTGCAACACCTGGTGTTTGGCTAGGTGGTGAGTAGTAGATCACGCAGACGCTCGGCTGGAGTTTTCCAGCCGAGCGTTTTGCGTGGGCGGCCGTTGATTTCCTGGGCGACGTGCTCAAGGTCGAATGGGCTGTGGACGGACAGGTCGGTGCCCTTGGGGAAGTACTGACGCACCAGGCCGTTGGTGTTCTCGTTCGAGCCGCGCTGCCACGGCGAGTGCGGGTCGCAGAAATACACGGGCATGCCCGTCGCGACAGTGAACTGCTTGTGGGCGGCCATCTCGGCGCCTTGATCCCAGGTCAGTGATCCGCGCAGATGCTGTGGCAGGGTTGCGATCAGGGGCACCAGGACGTCACGGACCTCCTCGGCGGTGTGTCCGGCAGGCAGGTGGCCCAGCATCAGGTAGCGGGTCGATCGCTCGACCATGGTGACGATCGCGGAGCCGTTGTTCGCGCCGACGATCAGGTCGCCCTCCCAGTGGCCGGGAACTGCTCGGTCGGCGACCTCGGCGGGGCGCTCGGAGATCATGACCATGTCGTCCACGAACCGTTTCGTGCGATGCTCGGGATCACGGTGGGGCTTGCGTCTGGTCCGACCGGTACGCAGTGCAGCGGTGACTTCACGCTTGAGCCCGCCACGGGCTTGGATATAGATCGCCTGGTAGATCGTCTCGGGGCTCACACGCATGCTCTCGTCGTCGGGATACTCCTCGATCAGAGCGTGACAGATCTGTTCAGGAGACCACCGCAAGCGCAGCTTCTCGAACACGAAGTCCCTCAGCGGCCCCTCCTGGGCCATTTTCGAGTCTTTGGGGCGTGACCGGCTGGCCGCCCACGCCCGCTGCGCCGCATGCGGCCGATAGACGCCATCGACACAGTAGGTGTCGATCTCGCGTTTAATCGTCGACGCCGGCCTTCCCAACTCCCGCCCGATCGCCCTCAGCGACTGCCCTTGCCGGTGCAGGTCCGCGATCGTTTCACGCTCCACGATGGTCAGAAACCGTGGATCCAGGACCGCGTCAACCGCGCACAGGCCCGGCTCCACGGTGACAGCCTCGATAGTGGTCATACCCGTCTTGCAGTCCACACGGCGACCATCTGGGTGCAGGCGCGACTGACCAGAGCGACGGATCCCCTTGTCCCAGTCACGCGCGGTGCGCACATTCACACCCACGCGAGCGGCGGCTGCGCTCTGCGACACTCCCGACGTCCGCAACCGGTCGTACTCCTCACGCGCCGGATGCGGCGCACGCCAACCAGGCTTGCCGCGCCCTTGCACCCCGGACCGGCGCGCCCACCCCCGAGCTGTATTCGGGTTCACCCCGACCGCCCGGGCGGCAACCCGCACATTTCCGTCGTACCGGTCCAACGCCTCGAAAAACCGACTCTTCTGCTCCTCAAACGACACGATCCCCGCAACTCCCTGAAGTCAGGGTGTTGCGGGGATCGCTAGAACCCGCCCGTCAGGTGCGGGGCCCCTCGTGCGTTGCCGTTGATCGCCTGTACGACGACGGCCGATGCCGTGGTTTAGTCGCGCTTGGGCGCGAAGCTGGCTGCGTCGCGGTCGGGCAGGCTGGGCTTGGCGCGCTGGTAGTCCTCGCGGAACAGGGGAGACGAGATCAGGAAGTCCGCGGTGGCGATGTTTGATGCCATCGGGATGTTCCACACTGCGCCCAGGCGCAGCAGGGCCTTCACGTCAGGATCGTGAGGCTGCGCCTCCAACGGATCCCACAGGAAGACGAGCATGTCGATGCCGCCCTCCGCGATCTTGGCGCCAATCTGCTGATCGCCGCCGACGGGGCCGGACAGGAAGCGATGAACGGGCAGACCCAACTCGTATTCGAGCAGCGTTCCTGTGGTGCCCGTGGCGTACAGGTGGTGCGGCGCGAGCGAGCCCTTGTTGAAGCTTGCCCACTCGAGCAACTCGACCTTCTTGTTGTCGTGCGCGACGAGCGCAATGTGCCGTGCGGCGATCCGTGCCATCGGTGAACCTCCTCGATTTCACCGACGAGTATCGCAGGCGGTGACGGCCAAGAGCGAACCCGATCACGGCATCGGCCCTGGGAAAGCGGTTGCTTTCACCAGGGCCGATGCCGTCGCGCGGTGCCCCGAGTGGGATTCGAACCCACACTGGTACGGGTTTGAGCCGTATGCCTCTGCCAGTTGGGCTATCGGGGCGTGCGGAGACTAGGCTAGCGCCTGTGACAGAGACTCAGAACACCCCGGAACCCACCGCCCCCACGACCGGGGCCAAGAAGCGCCGCGCAGTCGTGGCCGAGGACGAGGCCCTTATTCGCATGGACATCGTCGAGACGCTCCGCGAGGGCGGCTACGACGTGGTCGGTGAGGGCGCCAACGGTGAGGAGGGTGTCGCGCTTGCCAAGGAGCACAAGCCCGATGTCGTCGTGATGGACATTAAGATGCCCGTGATGGACGGCATCACCGCCGCCGAGCAGATCGCCGCCGAGCGCGTCGCACCCGTGGTTCTCCTGACCGCGTTCTCGCAGACCGAGCTCGTCGAGCGTGCCCGTGACGCCGGCGCCATGGCGTACGTAGTGAAGCCCTTCACCCCGGCCGACCTGCTTCCCGCCGTCGAGATCGCGGCTTCGCGCTTTTCGGAGATCCGCGCCCTCGAGTCGGAGATTGCGGACATCACCGAGCGCATGGAGACCCGCAAGAAGGTCGAGCGGGCGAAGGGCCTCTTGATGGAGAAGATGAAACTCAACGAGCCCGAGTCGTTCCGCTGGATTCAGAAGACGTCGATGGACCGCCGCCTGACGATGAAAGAGGTCGCGGAGGCCGTGATCGAACAAATGGGTGGAAAGTAGGACCATTTGTCTGAAGGCGCGTGTCGACTTGTTCGACACGCGCCTTTTGCATATTTGCCAGGTCACAGAATCGTGATGATCAAGACCCCCACTTGAAATGATTGGTCGGTAACGTGAACCCATCGCAGCCAGGGACCGTCCCTGGCGCGACAAGGCTGACAAGCAATGTCAGTGTGGAGGGAACACAACATGGCACGATGGAACACCATCGCGCGCGGCGCGGCCTTCGCGGCTGCCGCCTCGCTGGCCCTCGCGGCCTGCTCGACCGAGTCGGACCCGGAGTCGTCCGGTTCGGCGTCGGGCGAGCCCGAGAGCACTGGTTCGACCGAAGCTCTGAAGATCGGCACGGTGCTGCCGCTGACCGGTTCGCTTGCCTTCCTCGGCCCGCCCGAGGTCGCCGGCGTTGACCTCGCGATCCAGGAGATCAACGAGGCCGGCGGTGTGCTTGGCGCGGACGTCGAGGTCGAGCACGGTGACTCGTCCGACACCCAGCAGGCACAGATTGCGCCGCAGACGGCGTCCGGCCTGATCTCGGACGGTGTGTCCGCAATCATCGGTGCCGCCTCGTCCGCGGTGACGCTGAACTTCATCGACGACGTCGTCGCCGCTGAGGTGGTCCAGGTGTCGCCCGCGAACACCGCGACCTCGCTGTCGGGCTACTCCGACTTCTTCTTCCGCACCGCCCCGCCGGACTCCGTCCAGGGCAACGCGCTCGCCAACCTGATCCTCGACGACGGCCACACCAACGTCGGCATCCTCGTGTTCAACGAGGACTACGGCACCGGTCTGCGCGACGTCATCAAGTCGACGGTCGAGGAGGCCGGCGGCACCATCACGTACGGTAACCCGGGCGAGGAGTTCGACCCGGCCGCCACGAACTTCTCGGCCGAGGTCGAGGCTGTCATGGCGACCGACCCCGACGCTCTCGTGGTGATCGCGTTCGACCAGACCAAGCAGATTCTTCCCGAGCTGCTGGCCGCTGGCATGGACCCCGCCACGCTGTACATGACGGACGGTAACACCGCCGACTACTCGGCCGACCTGGATCCGGGCGCCATCGAGGGTGCCCAGGGCACCATCCCGGGTGCTCAGGCCTCGGATGAGTTCGCCACGCGCCTTGAGGAGGCCTACGGCGAGGCGCTCGACTCGCTCGCCTACGGTCCTGAGTCCTACGACGCCACGATGCTGGTCGCGCTCGCCGCGGTCCACGCTGGCGCCACTGACGGTCCGTCGATCCAGTCGTCGATGGCGGCTGTCTCGGGCGCCACGGGCGGCACCGAGTGCACCGGCTTTGCCGAGTGCGCCGAGCTGCTTGAGGCCGGTGAAGAGATCAACTACCAGGCCGTCTCCGGCGTGGGCCCGTTCAACGAGGCCAACGACCCCTCGGCCGCGTACGTCGGTGTCTACAAGTACGACGAGAACAACGTGCAGAACTGGGTCTCCGAGGTCTTCGGTGAGGTTCCCGCCTCCTGATCCTCGTGATCTAGCACAGCACTAGGGGAGGGCCCCGGCTTCGGCCGGGGCCCTCTTCGTGCGCCTGCCGCGTCGCGATGCGACGGCACCCACGCGAACCAGTCGGGCCATCGGCCGCGTGCACTCGGGATGTGGCGCGCGGTCAATGTGCTGATGGCCCGCACGGGGGCGCTCGGCCGGCCTCCCACGCGGTCGATGCGTCGATACGACCGCAGCCGCGGTATCGGCCATCCGATCGGCCGCGCGCGTTCCACCACCCGCCCTCCCACCACGCGCCGTCCCGCCCGTCATTCCGGCAGATGACGGGCGCGTGTGCAGATATCGGCTCCCGAGCCCGTCGAAGCGCGAATTGTCGGGCTGGACCGTCAACACGGACGGACCACGCCGGCCCGGCCGCGGCCCCGCACGCCGCCCACACGCAGCACAGCGCCCCGCCGGCCAGAGCCAGCGGGGCGCCTGAGGCAGCGACGGGAGAGTTAGGCTCCCAGCGTGCCGAGGTAGAGCTCGATGACCTTGGGGTCCTTGAGCAGTTCCTGGCCGGTTGCCGTGTATGCCGTGGTGCCCTGGTCGAGCACGTAGCCGCGGTGGCAGATCTGCAGGCAGCGACGTGCGTTCTGCTCGACCATGATGACCGTGACACCGGTCTTGTTGATCTCGCGGGTGCGGACGAAGGTCTCGTCCTGGCGGTCGGGGGACAGACCCGCGGAGGGCTCGTCGAGGAGCAGCACCTTGGGATCCATCATGAGCGCACGGCCCATGGCGACCATCTGACGCTCACCACCGGACAGCGATCCCGCCCGCTGGTTCTTGCGGTCCACGAGCTTGGGGAACAGGTCCCCAATGCGCTCCCAGGCCGCCTTGAACGCCTTGGGGTTCTGGTACGTGCCCATCTCCATGTTCTCCATCACCGTCAGCGACGGGAACACGTTGTTGTTCTGGGGCACAAACCCGATGCCACGCTGGACCAACTCGTCGGCGCGCATGTTGGTGATGTCCTCGTCGCCGAGCTTCACCGAACCTGCGCGGATCGGCACCAGGCCGAAGAGCGACTTGAGGAACGTCGACTTGCCGGCGCCGTTGGGGCCGATGATGCCGATGAGCTCACCCTCGCGCACCTCCATCGAGCACCCGTTGAGGATGTCGATGCCGGGCAGGTAGCCGGCGTACAGGTCGTCGGCGTGGACGATGACGGGGGCGTCGCTCATGAGGCGTCCTCCGAGAGGTCGGTGTCGTGGTGGGCGCCCAGGTAGGCGTCCTGGACGGCGGGGTTGGACATGACGGTCTGGGGCGGGCCCTCGGCGATGATCTTGCCCTCGGCCATGACCACGACCCAGTCCGAGATACGCCGCACCATGTGCATGTCGTGCTCGACGAAGAGGATGGTCTTGCCCTCGTCTTTGAGCTCCACGATGTGGTCCAAAAGGGACTCGGTGAGCGCCGGGTTCACGCCGGCCATCGGCTCGTCGAGCATGATCATCTCGGGGTCGGACATGAGCGCGCGCGCCATCTCCAACAGCTTGCGCTGACCACCCGAGAGAGAGCCTGCGTAGTCATCACGCTTTTCCCACAGCTTGAAGCGCTTGAGCAGCACCTCCGCCTTGGCGGTGATCTCCTTTTCCTGGGCGGACCAGATTCCGGGAACAAGCGCGCGGAAGAAGTTCTCTCCGCTTTGCTGCGCGGCACCCAGGCGCATGTTCTCGACGACCGTCATGCGGTTGAGCGCCTTGGTCAGCTGGAACGTGCGCACCTTGCCGGCACGCGCGATCTTCGCTGGGGACGTGCCCACCAGCGAGTGGCCGTTGAACATCCACTCGCCATGCTGGGGCTTGTCGAATCCGGTCAGCAGGTTGAAGAAGGTCGACTTGCCGGCGCCGTTAGGGCCGATGAGGGCCGTGATGGCGTGGCGCTGGACCTCGAAGTGCTCGACGTCGACGGCGGTAAGGCCGCCAAAGTGTCGATGCACTCCGTGAGCGGTGACGATGGGATCGGGCTTGGGTGCTCCCGGCTCGTGGGGCACCGAGGCGAATGCGTCAGTCATTGAAAGCCAACTCCCTCTTGTTGCCGAGGATTCCTTGTGGTCGGAAGATCACTAGGCACATGAGTGTGACGCCGACGAGGACGAGCGAGAACGGCTCGATCTCGACGGGGGACAGCACGGACGAGGGAATGAACGCGGAGGCGAGCCCCTTGATCAGCACCAGCGACATCCAGAAGATCATGGATCCCACGATGGGTCCGAGGACCGTCGCGGCGCCACCCAGAAGGAGCAGCGTCCAGATCCAGAACGTCGTGGGACGCCCCATCGAGTCGGGCTGTACGGATCCACCGAGGGCCCACAGCACACCGCCGAGGGCGCCGATGACGCCTCCGAGGACGAGCGCCTGCATCTTGTACGAGTACACGTTCTTGCCGAGCGCACGGACGGCGTCCTCGTCCTCGCGGATGCCCTTGAGCACACGGCCCCAGGGGCTGCGCGCGAGCTGCCAATACAGCAGCGCGAAGAGCGCCACGGCGATCCATGCGACGAGAACCAGCCACCACGACGACGACAGCGAGCCGTGACGGGTCCAGAACAGGAACGTGATGTTCTCGTCCGGGAACGGACTGAGTTCCTCGAACGTGAACTTGAAGTCGTTGCCGCGGATACCCGTCGAGCCGCCCGTGAGCGATTGCAACGTATTGGAGCGGCCCAGGTAGCGGACAAGTTCCGCCGCCGAGATCGTGGCGATAGCCAGATAGTCGCCGCGCAGTTTCAGCGTGGGCCATCCCAAGAGCAACCCAAAGAGGGCCGCGACGACGATCGCGATGACGAGGGCCAGCCAGATGGGCGCCCCCCGCGACGTCGAGATGGCATACCCGTACATGCCCAGCAGCATGAAGCCCGCGTGGCCCATGTTGAGCAGGCCGGTGAGGCCAAAGTGGAAGTTGAGGCCGATCGCTGCGAGGGCGAAGGCCGCCGTCGCGGGGGCGAAGAGCTCGTTGATGGAGTCGAGAAGGAGATCCATGGCTTAACCCACCCTTTCCGGTCGACCGAGGATGCCTTGCGGGCGGACCAGCAGCACCAGGATGAGGATGGCGAGGGCGACCGCGTACTTGAGGTCGGTGCCCACCCACAGCGTGGACATCTCCACGGCGACGCCGATCACGAGCGACCCGACGAGGGCACCGAAGGGGTGGCCCAGGCCGCCGAGCGTGACCGCCGCGAACATCAGCAGCAGCAGGCGGGCGCCCACGTCGAAGGCCGCGGCGTTGTCGTACAGCGCCAGCAGGATGCCGCCGACGGCCGCAAGGCCGGTCGCCATGATCCACACCAGGCGCACCACCTTGTCGACACGGATACCGGAGGCCGATGCGAGCGCAGGGTTGTCAGAGACCGCACGCGTCGCGCGGCCGGTCCTGGTGCGCATGAGGAAGTAGGCGACGCCACCCAGGCACAGCAGCGAGATCGCGACCGACCACAGCGTGCTGATACCGATCGAGAACATGCCCATATCGATGCGCTCGTCGATGGAGGTCGTGAGGCGCTGACGCTCGGCACCGAACCACCACTGGATGAAGTTGAGCATCGCGAGCGACAAGCCGATCGAGACGATCATCTGCTGGACGATCGACACGCGCCGGCGGCGCAGCGGCGACCACAGGAACTTGTCCTGCAGCCAACCGGTGCCTGCCGATACCGCGATCGCGGCGATGGCCGCCGGAATCAGCGGTAGGCCGATGCTGAACTCGAAGGGCAGCAGGGGCAGCGACACCGGCTGGGGCGTGGTGAAGAAGAAGCACAGCAGCGCACCCAGCGAGACTTGCTCGCCGTGAGCAAAGTTGCTCAGCCCCGTGGTGCCGTAGATCAGCGACAGGCCCACGGAGGCCAGCGCGAGCAACAGGCCGAACACCAGTCCGTTGACGAGCTGTTGCACAACACGGTTGTCTCCGGGTTTGGCGGGCGCGGCGGCCTCGGCGGTAATAGTGGTGCCGGCCTGCGTCGCATGCGCTGCTGCCTCACCTGAGCTCGCCACGGCGTGTGTGACGGCGGTGTCCGTGCCGGCGGCGAGGGCGGGTGTGCCCAGCGCAGTCAGTACGAAAAAGGCGGCGGCGGACGCGACGAGGACGACGAGCGCGCGTAGAAGCACGCGGCGATCGACTCTGTTCGTCAAGGGTCCCCTCCAGGTTGGATTGCGGCTCAACGTACGCCCCGAATGTTTCGCCTATGTGGCGGGTCTGCTTCGAATGGCGCATGTGAGGCGGGAGGTGGCCAAGAGCCGTCCCGTTTCGTCCTCAATGCGCACGGCGTACGTCGCCACGGTGCGGCCCAGGTGGACCGCCTCGGCGACACCCGTCACGATCCCCGACGTTGCAGAACGGTGATGGGAGATGCTGAGCTCGATGCCGACGGCGATGTGGTCGGGACCCGCGTGATGCATGGCGGCGATGGAGCCGAGGGTCTCGGCGAGCGCGGCAGACGCGCCTCCATGCAGCAGCCCATACGGTTGGCGATTGCCCTCGACGGGCATCGTCCCCTCGACGCGCTCGGCGGTGGCGGACACGATGGACATGCCCATCCGGGAGATGAGCGTGTCGTCGGCGAACTGCCGATCGCTGGCCGCGTCGTTGTCGGTCATGGCGTATAGGTTTGCATAGTGAGCGATGAAACACGACCAACGCTGCTGCTGATCGACGGCCTTTCTATGGCATTCCGGGCATTTTTCGGTCTACCCGTCGAGAATTTCGCGACGGAGACCGGCGTCCCCACCAATGCCGTCTACGGCTTCACGACCATGCTCGCGACGCTCATGAAGGAGCACCGGCCCACGCACGTGGCCGTGGCATTCGACCTTCCCGGCGGTACGTTCCGCACCGAGGAACTGCCGTCGTACAAGGGCACCCGCGATGCCACGCCTCCGGAGTTTGAGCCGCAGGTGCCGCTCATCCGCGAGATGCTCGATGCGCTGCGGATCACGGCGGTCGACAAGGAGCGTTACGAGGCGGACGACCTGCTCGCGACGTACGCGCGCCAGGGCCGTGAGGCCGGCATGCGCGTGTTGGTGGTCTCGGGCGACCGCGACACCATTCAGCTGGTGACCGACGACGTCACGCTGCTGTATCCCCGTAAGGGCGTCTCCGATCTCGTGTTCTTCACGCCCGATGCGGTGGCGGAGAAATACGGCGTCGCACCTCACCAGTACCCCGAGTTGGCGGCGCTGGTGGGCGAGACCAGCGACAACCTTCCCGGCGTACCTGGTGTGGGGCCAAAGACAGCGGCCAAGTGGATCAACGCCTATGACGGTCTTGAGGGCATCCTCGCCAAGGCGGAGGACGTCCCCGGCAAGGCCGGGCAGAGCCTGCGCGACCACCTCGACCAGGTGCGCACTAACCGTCGCCTTAACCGCCTGCTGGACGACCTCGAGGTCGAGGTGACCTTGGATTCGCTCGAGTACGAAGGGGCCGACGCCGCCGCCGTCCACCAGGTGTGCGACGCGCTGCAGTTCCGCACGCTGCGCGAGCGCCTGATGCCGCTCGTCGTGGGGGATTCGACCGAGGCCGCCCCCGAAGAGCCCGACGAGGTCGAAGTGACCGTCGACGGCGCCGTCGCCCGGGTGGCCGCGCTCACGGGTGAGGTGGTCATCCATGTTGACGGGCGCATCGGCCCCGACGCCGACGCGTGGGCGCTCGGTGTCGCGCAGGCAGGTCGGGCGTGGGGGATCGACCTGAGCGACCTGTCGGGCGACGACGAGCGTGCGCTCACCGCATGGCTCGAGAACGCGGACGTCGCGGTGGTGGCTCACGCCGCGAAGGACGCGTGGCACGCGCTGCAGTCCCGCGGCATCACCTTGCGCGGGATCGCGGGCGACACCCAAATCGCGGCGTTCCTCGTCAACGCCGACCAGCGCGGGTTCGACCTTGAGTCGGTGCTGCAGCGCTACCTCGGGATCACTGTCGCCGGTGGCGGCGGAGCTGGGGAGTTGGACCTGGGACTCGGTTCTTCGGCCGCGCAGGCGGCGGGACAAGCCGCGGCCCATGTCGAGGCGCTGGCGGCGGAACTGCACGCGGAGGTGGACCGGCGCGGCATGACCGATCTGTACCGCGACCTGGAGATCCCACTCGTCACAGTGCTCGCCCACATGGAACACGCGGGCATGGCGGTCGACGGGGCGGCGATGAGCGAGCGGCGTGACGCTGCCGCGGGACGGGCCGATGCCGCGGCGGAGGCCGCGTATGCGTCGATCGGTGGAGACCAGGTCAACCTGGGAAGCCCCAAGCAGCTCCAGGAGGTGCTGTTTGAACGGCTCGGCATGCCCAAGACCAAGAAGATCAAGACCGGCTACTCCACGGATGCGGCCTCGCTCGCGGACCTGCAGGCCAAGAACCCGCACCCGTTCCTCGAGGCGCTGCTCGCGCACAGGGACGCGTCCAAGCTGGGGCAGATCATCGAGACCCTCGCGCAGGCGGTGCGTTCTGACGGACGCATCCACACCACGTTCTCCCAGGTGGTCGCGTCCACAGGGCGCCTCAGCTCGAAGGACCCCAACCTGCAGAACATCCCGATCCGCACCGAGGAGGGCCACCGCATCCGCGAGGCCTTTGTGGTCGGCGACGGTTACGTGACGCTCCTGACGGCGGACTACAGCCAGATCGAGATGCGGATTATGGCCCACCTGTCCGGGGACGAGGGTCTGATCGAGGCCTTCCGTGCGGGGGAGGACCTGCACAGGTTCGTGGGCGCGCGCGTGTTCGGCGTGGAGCCGGCCGATGTCTCCTCCGAGATGCGTTCCAAGGTCAAGGCGATGAGCTACGGGCTGGCCTATGGGCTGTCGTCGTTCGGTCTGGCGCGTCAGTTGTCGCTCCCGGTGGGTGAGGCGCAGAAGCTCATGGACGACTACTTCGCGCGCTTCGGCGGCGTGCGCGACTACCTCCACTCGGTCGTCGAGCAGGCGCGCCAGGTGGGCTACACCGAGACCATCATGGGCCGGCGCCGCTACATCCCCGACCTCACGTCGACCAACCGCCAACGCCGCGACATCGCAGAGCGCGTGGCGCTGAACGCCCCCATCCAGGGCTCGGCTGCCGACATCATTAAGAAGGCGATGCTGGGCGTCGACGAAGCGCTTGCGGCAGGCAAACTGTCGTCACGGCAGCTGCTGCAGGTGCACGACGAGCTGGTGCTCGAGGTTGCGCCCGGCGAGGAGGACGCGGTGGAGCAAATTCTCGTCGAGCAGATGCATGCCGCGGCCGACCTATCAGTTCCTTTGGACGTGAATGTAGGACGTGGGTCGAACTGGCGCACGGCGGGCCACTAGATAGGGTGAGGGCATGCGGATTGGAATCCTGACTGGCGGGGGAGACTGCCCCGGCCTGAACGCTGCCATTCGTGCCGTCGTCAAGCGCGGCACCTCGGAGCACGGATGCTCGATCGTGGGCTTCCACAACGGCTGGCAGGGCGTCATCGACGGCGACGCCGTGCCCCTGACCAGGGATGACGTGAGCGGCATCCTCGTGCACGGCGGCACCATGCTCGGTACCGCGCGCTGCCACCCTCACAAGGTCGAGGGCGGACTCGAAGCCGTCGCGCAGACCGTCGAGGACGAGAAGATCGACGCCCTCATCTGCATTGGCGGCGACGGCACGCTGCGCGCGGCGTCCAAGGTGCAGGCGAAGGCCGGGGTGCCGGTGATCGGCATCCCGAAGACGATCGACAACGACGTGGTCGGCACCGACTCGTCGATCGGCTTCGACACCGCGGTCACGATCGCCACGGAGGCCATCGACCGCCTGCACTCCACCGCCGAGTCGCACAACCGCGTGATGGTGGTCGAGCTCATGGGTCGCCACTGCGGCTGGATCTCCGTCACCGCGGGCATCGCCGGCGGCGCTGACATCATCCTGGCCCCCGAGTCGCCCTTCGACATCGAGGTCATCGCAAAGAAGCTGCGCCACCGTCACCGTTACAAGAACTTCTCGATCGTCGCGGTCGCCGAGGGCGCGGTTCCGGCCGAGGGTTCGGCCTGGGAGGCGGACGACACCCTCGACGCCAAGGGCAACCCCATCGCGGGCCAGATCGGATCGCAGGTCACCCGCGCCATCGAACGCCTCACCGGCTTCGAGGCGCGCCTGACGACGCTCGGCTACGTCCAGCGCGGCGGCGTGCCCACGGCGACCGACCGACTGCTCGCCACTCGCTTCGGCATCGCTGCGATCGACGCCGCCGTCGCCGGCAACTACGGCACCTTCACCGCGCTTCGCGGGGAAAAGGTCGAGATGCTGCCCTTCGAGACGATGGCAGGCAAGACCAAGTACGTTCCCGAGGAGCTGCTCCAGGCCGCCTGGGGGCTGTGACACGGTGACGTTCCCGTACGATGGTCGCCCATGACCCGCGTGATCACCTTCGGCACCTTTGACGTGTTCCACATCGGCCACGTCAACATGCTGGTGCGTGCCGCGGAGATGGGCGATCACCTGACGGTCGGGGTCTCGTCCGACGCGCTGAACTTCTCCAAGAAGGGCCGCTACCCGGTCTACCGCGAGGAGCACCGGATGGCGATCGTGAAGTCGCTCGCATGCGTGGACGAGGTGTTCGTCGAGGAGTCCCTCGAGCTCAAGGGTCAGTACATCAAGGACCACGCCGCCGACGTGCTCGTCATGGGCGACGACTGGGCCGGCAAGTTCGACCACTGGGGCGACCTGTGCGAGGTCGTGTACCTGCCGCGCACCGCGGAGGTCTCCACGACGGACATCATTCAGAGCATTCGCGAGGACCTCAACTAGCACGCCTCGTCGGCCACCCCGCGACGCTGCGTGCGTGATGTGTGCCGCCTCGCTTTGTGCGTGAGCCGCAATAAGGGCTACACTGTTCGTTGGCTACGTGCGCCCGCGCGCGAGGCCAACGAAAATTCCACTACTCATCCATTGTCCATCGGAGTCACTCCTTAATGTCCGTATCCACCCCCGAGTCCACCCCTATCGCCGTCAACGACATCGGCTCCGCTGAGGACTTCCTCGCAGCCGTCGACGCGACCATCAAGAACTTTGACGACGGCGACCTCGTCGAGGGCACCATCGTCAAGGTTGACCGTGACGAGGTCCTGCTCGACATCGGCTACAAGACCGAGGGCGTCATCCCCTCGCGTGAGCTGTCGATCCGCCACGACGCGAACCCGGACGAGGTCGTCAACGTTGGCGACACCGTCGAGGCGCTCGTCCTCCAGAAGGAGGACAAGGAGGGTCGCCTGATCCTCTCGAAGAAGCGTGCCCAGTACGAGCGTGCCTGGGGCTCGATCGAGAAGATCAAGGACGAGGACGGCGTGGTGACCGGTTCCGTGATCGAGGTCGTCAAGGGCGGCCTCATCGTGGACATCGGCCTGCGTGGCTTCCTCCCCGCCTCGCTCGTCGAGATGCGCCGCGTGCGCGACCTCGCGCCCTACATCGGTCAGCAGATCGAGGCGAAGATCATCGAGCTCGACAAGAACCGCAACAACGTGGTCCTGTCGCGCCGTGCCTTCCTCGAGCAGACCCAGTCCGAGGTGCGCTCGTCGTTCCTCACCGCGCTGCAGCCCGGCCAGGTCCGCAAGGGTGTCGTCTCCTCGATCGTCAACTTCGGTGCGTTCGTGGACCTCGGCGGCGTCGACGGCCTCGTGCACGTGTCGGAGCTGTCCTGGAAGCACATCGACCACCCCAACGAGGTCGTGTCGGTGGGCCAGGAGGTCGAGGTCGAGGTTCTCGACATCGACATGGACCGCGAGCGTGTCTCCCTGTCGCTGAAGGCGACGCAGGAGGACCCGTGGGCCGTCTACGCCCGCACCCACGCCATCGGCCAGATTGTGCCCGGCAAGGTCACCAAGCTCGTCCCGTTCGGCGCGTTCGTGCGCGTTTACGACGGCATCGAGGGCCTCGTGCACATCTCCGAGCTCGCCGTGCGCCACGTCGACCTGCCCGAGCAGGTCGTCCAGGCCGATGAAGAGGTCTTCGTCAAGATCATCGACATCGACCTCGAGCGTCGCCGCATCTCGCTGTCGATCAAGCAGGCCAATGAGGGTGTCGACCCGGCCGGCGAGGACTTCGACCCCGCGCTGTACGGCATGACCGCCGAGTACGACGACCAGGGCAACTACAAGTACCCCGAGGGCTTCGACTCCGAGACCCAGGAGTGGCTCGAGGGCTACGACGAGGCTCGCGAGGCCTGGGAGGCCGAGTACGCCAAGGCCCACGAGCGCTGGGAGGCGCACAAGAAGTTCGTGGCGAAGCAGGACGAGCAGGCCGCCGAGGCCGAGACGTCCGAGCCCGCCGCGGGCGCTGGTGCTCCCCGCCGCGGTGGCAAGCGCGACGCCGGTGCGTCGTACTCGTCGCACGACGAGTCGTCGGACGCGGGCACGCTCGCCTCTGACGAGCGTCTCGCCGCCCTGCGTGAGAAGCTGACCGGCAACTAAGCCGATCCCCGAAGGCCCCCGACCGTCCGCGGTCGGGGGCCTTCGTCGTCTCCGGCCGCGCCGATCGCGCCCGCCCCCTCGCTGGTGGCGCAAGTGAGGACACTTGCGCCAGGGGGGGGTCGTGGCGGATCTTGGGTCACCAGGAACGGACTCGTGAGAACGGCCGATGCCGTGGCCGGGTTGGCATCCGCCCTACGGTTCCTGACAGACTCACCCCATGCTTCGCATCGGCCTCACGGGCGGCATCGCTGCCGGCAAGTCCACCGCGTCAGCGCACTTTGCCGAACTCGGCGCGCGCGTGGTGGATCACGATGTCCTGGCGCGACGCGCCGTCGAGCCCGGATCGGCCGGGTTGGTCGACATCGTGCGCGAGTTCGGCGACCGCGTCCTCAAGGACGGGGCACTAGACCGTCCGGCCCTGGCCGCCATCGTGTTCAACGACCCCGGCGCGCGCGAGCGCCTCAACGCGATTGTCCACCCGTCCGTGTACGCGATGGGCCGCGCGGCCGACCGTCAGGCGCGGCTCGACGGCGTGCAGGTGGTGGTGCACGACATCCCGCTGCTGGCAGAGAGCGGCCAGGGCACCGGGTTCGACCTTGTGGTGACGATCGCCGCGCCGGACGACGTGCGTGTGGCGCGCATGATCGATTCCCGGGGGTTGACGGAGGAACAGGCCAGGGGCCGCCTCGCCGCGCAGGCCACCGACGCGCAGCGGGCGGCCATCGCCGATGTGGTTCTCGACGGCTCGGGCACCGCGGATCGGCTGCGCGCGCAGGTCGACGAGTTGTGGCGGACCCACGTTCCCACGCAGGGGCGGCGCAAGCGCTAGCCAGCCACGGCATCGGCCGTCAACGATGTCGGCGGCCCCGCGTACGGTAGGAGTATGAGTCCCGACCTACGCCGCAGCGAGGCACCGTTCCAGGTGGTCTCGGAGTACCAGCCCTCGGGCGATCAGCCCAAAGCCATCGACGAACTGGCGGCCCGTATCCAGGCCGGCGAGCAGGACGTCGTGTTGCTGGGCGCGACGGGCACCGGAAAATCGGCAACCACGGCGTGGCTCATCGAACGCCTGCAGCGCCCCACGCTCGTGATGGCGCACAACAAGACGCTCGCCGCGCAACTCGCCAACGAGTTCCGTGACCTGCTGCCACACAACGCGGTCGAGTACTTCGTCAGTTACTACGACTACTACCAGCCCGAGGCCTACGTGCCGCAGACGGACACCTTCATCGAGAAGGACTCGTCCATCAATGAGGAGGTCGAGCGGCTCAGGTACTCGGCGACCAATTCGCTGCTGACCCGGCGCGACGTGGTGGTGGTGTCCTCGGTGTCCTGCATCTACGGACTCGGCACACCGGAGGAGTACATCAAGGGCATGGTGTCGCTCGCCGTCGGCGACGTGGTCGACCGCGACATGCTGCTGCGCGAGTTCGTGCAGATGCAGTACTCCCGCAACGACCTCGCGTTCACGCGCGGAACGTTCCGGGTGCGCGGCGACACGGTCGAGATCATCCCCGTATATGAGGAGCTCGCGATCCGCATCGAGTTCTTCGGTGACGAGATCGACGCCCTGTACACGCTCCACCCGCTCACGGGTCAGGTCGTCGAGCAGCGCCAGCAGGTGCACGTGTTCCCCGCCTCTCACTACGTGACGAGCGTGGACCGCATGGAGAACGCGATCCGCACCATCGAGATCGAACTGGGGGAGCGGCTCGAGGAGTTGGAGCGACAAAACAAGCTTCTCGAGGCCCAACGCCTGAAGATGCGCACCACCTTCGACCTCGAGATGATGCGCTCGGTCGGCACCTGCTCGGGCATCGAGAACTACTCGCGCCACATGGAGCAGCGTGCTGCCGGCACTCCGCCACACACTTTGCTCGACTACTTCCCCGACGACTTCCTGCTGGTGCTCGACGAGTCCCACGTGACCGTGCCGCAGATCGGCGCGATGTTCGAGGGCGACCGCTCGCGCAAGCGCACGCTCGTGGAGCACGGCTTCCGCCTGCCGTCGGCGCTCGACAACCGCCCGCTCACCTGGGGCGAGTTTCTGAACCGCACGGGCCAGACCGTCTACCTGTCGGCGACGCCCGGGCAGTACGAGCTCGACGCGGCCGACGGCGTGGTGGAGCAGATCATTCGTCCCACGGGCCTGGTGGACCCCAAGATCGTGGTCAAGCCCACGCAGGGTCAGATCGACGACCTGCTGGAGCAGATTCGCCAGCGCGTCGAGCGCGACGAACGCGTCCTCGTGACCACGCTGACCAAGAAGATGGCGGAGGACCTCACCGAGTTCCTCTCGGACCGCGACGTGCGCGTCGAATACCTGCACTCCGACGTCGACACGCTGCGCCGCGTCGAGCTCCTGCGAGAACTCCGCATGGGCCGCTACGACGTGCTCGTCGGTATCAACCTGCTGCGCGAGGGCCTCGACCTCCCCGAGGTGTCGCTGGTGTCGATCCTCGACGCGGACAAGGAGGGCTTCCTGCGCTCCGGGACGTCGCTCATCCAGACCATCGGGCGCGCGGCTCGTAACGTCTCGGGCGAGGTCCACATGTATGCGGACACCATCACCGACTCGATGGGAACGGCGATCGAGGAGACCAATCGTCGCCGCGACATTCAGATCGCCTACAACCGCGACAACGGGATCGACCCCACGCCGCTGCGCAAGCGCATCGGCGATATCACCGAGATGCTCGCGCGCGAGGAGGCGGATACCGCCCAGGCGCTCGACGAGGCCAAGAACGCCACGACGGGCAAGGGCCGTCGCGGCGCGAAGGACCCCTCGCCCATGGCGGGGAGGCCGGCGGACGAGCTCACCCAACTGATCGAGGACCTCAGCGAGCAGATGCGGGAGGCTGCGGCCGAGCTGCAGTTCGAGATCGCCGCGCGCCTGCGCGACGAGATCGGTGAGCTCAAGAAGGAACTGCGACAGATGCTGGCGGCGGGCTAGTGGCCGGCGCGACGGCATCGCACCCGGGACTCCTGACCTAGGATTGCCCGGTGACTGATCCCCTTGTTTGGACCGCGACGATAGCGCTGATCGTCGGCCTGTTCGTCTTTGACTTCGCGGTGGTGATCCGCAAGCCGCACGAGCCGTCCTTCAAGGAGTCGGCGCTTTGGTCGCTGTTCTACATTGCACTCGCCATCATCTTCGGCGTGGTGCTGCATGTGTGGCATGACGAGTTCGTCACCGGCGAGTTCTTCGCGGGCTACATCACGGAGAAGGCACTGTCCGTCGACAACCTCTTCGTCTTCCTGGTCATCATGACCCGCTTCGCGGTGCCGCCCAAGTACCGTTCGCGCGTGCTTCTCGTGGGCATCGCCATCGCGCTGGTGCTGCGTGGAGTGTTCATCGCGGCGGGCGCCGCAGCGCTCGACGCGTTCTCGGCGCTGTTCTACGTGTTCGGCGCGTTCCTCATCTACACCGCCTGGGGCTTGGCGCGCGAGAACAAGGACGAAGACGCCGAGGAAGAATACGAGGAAGGCCGCCTGGTGCGCGGCGTGCGTCGCCTGTTCCCCGTCACCGACGGCTACCGCGAGGGCCACGTGTTCGTCCGTGAGATGGGCCGCCGCATGGCGACGCCCATGCTGCTGGTCATGGTCGCGATCGGGTCCACCGACGTGCTGTTCGCGCTCGACTCGATCCCCGCGATCTTCGGGCTCACCCAGGACCCCTTCATCGTGTTCACCGCGAATGCGTTCGCGCTGTTGGGTCTGCGCCAGCTGTACTTCCTTGTCCAGGGTCTGCTGCAGCGCCTGGTGTTCCTCCACTACGGGCTCGCGGCGATCCTTGCGTTTATCGGCGTCAAGCTGGTCCTTCACGCCCTGCACGAGAACAACCTGCCGTTCATCAACGGCGGCGAGCACCTCGAGGTCCCCGAGATCTCGACCGGGACCTCGCTGACGGTCATCATCGGCATCCTCGTGGTCGCAACCGTCGCGAGCCTCATCGCGACGCGCGGGAAGTCGGCGGACGTCGCCGCCCAGGTAGAGGCCGAGGTGGAGGCCCTCGAGGCCACGACCGCCGATGCCGTGGGCGGCTCGGCTACTGACGGCGCCGTCCGCGACCGCGGCGAACTCGACGGCACGGTGTCGGACGGTACGTTGTCTCACGATGCTGCGCCCGACGAACGCCGCTAACGCGCACCTGACGCAACGCAGAAGGCGCCCCTCCTTCGCGGGAGGGGCGCCTTCTGCATTGGTTCCGGGCGGGCCGCCGGGGCTCAGGCCCAGACTGCTGGCCAGCGCCGGATGCGGCGCTCGGTGATGAGGCCGGCGGTCCAGAAGGGGTCGCCGTCGAGCATCGCCTCGACGTCAGCGACCGTCTCCGCTCGACCGATCAGGAGCGCCCCGGCCGGGCCCTCGTCATCGAAGCGCCCGTAGGCGGGCATGGAGCCCGCGGCCGCCAGAGACGCGAGGTGGGCGCGGTGCTCCGGGCGGAGGCGGTCGCGCTCGTCGGAGCGGTCGTCGTATACGTACTCGATCATCCAGTCGGTCATGACGCCATCGTGGCAGGCCTCGGGTTGGGGCGTGGACGCCGACACGCCGGTTCGAACGTGCGTTCGAACGAATGGCCGCGTACGATGGCCGGGTGAATGAACGTCTCCTGGTCCGCGGCGCGCGCGAGCACAACCTCAAGGGCGTCGACCTTGATCTTCCTCGCGATGCGCTGATCGTCTTTTCCGGCCTGTCGGGCTCGGGTAAGTCGTCGCTCGCGTTCGACACGATCTTTGCGGAGGGACAGCGCCGCTATGTCGAGTCGCTGAGCGCCTACGCGCGCCAGTTCCTGGGGCAGATGGACAAGCCTGATGTCGACTTCATCGAGGGCCTGTCGCCCGCGGTGTCGATCGACCAGAAGTCCACCAACCGCAACCCGCGCTCCACGGTGGGCACCATCACCGAG
The DNA here is from genome assembly GCF_002090055.1 of Demequina sp. NBRC 110051. Classification (GTDB taxonomy): domain Bacteria; phylum Actinomycetota; class Actinomycetes; order Actinomycetales; family Demequinaceae; genus Demequina. Next base: position 132,402 of record NZ_BBRH01000013.1, on the reverse strand, counting down.
GTGCATGATTATTTGCGCCTGCTGTATGCGCGCGTGGGGACCCCGCACTGCCCGGTGTGTGGCGAGCGCATCCAGGCGCAGACGCCGCAGCAGATCGTGGACTCGGTGTTGAGCCTTCCCGAAGGAACGCGATACCAGGTGCTCGCGCCGGTCATTCGTGGACGCAAGGGCGAGTATGCGGACCTCTTCGAGGAGCTGCAGCAGCAGGGCTTCGCTCGCGCCCGCGTGGATGGCGAGGTCGTCCAGCTGACCGACCCGCCGCAGCTGGAGAAAAAGCTTAAGCATGACATCGAGGTGGTCGTCGACAGGCTCGTGGCCCGCGAGGGTGTGCAGCGGCGCCTCACCGACTCGGTGGAGACGGCGCTTCGCATCGCCGACGGCCTGGTGCTGATCGACCCCGTGGACGGCGATGTGCCGGCACGTCGCTACAGCGAGAAGCGCGCGTGCCCCAACGACCACGTGCTCGCGCTCGAGGAGATCGAGCCCCGCACGTTCTCCTTCAACGCTCCTTACGGCGCGTGCCCCGAGTGCACCGGCATCGGCGTGCGCCTGGAGGTCGACCCCGGGCTCGTGGTGCCGGACGAGGATCTGAGCCTCAACGAGGGTGCGGTGGCGCCGTGGAACGCCTCGTCGTCCGAATACTTCGGGCGCATGCTCAACGCGCTCGCAGACGACCTGGGCTTCTCGATGGACACCGCCTGGCGCGACCTGCCGGAGTCCGTCAAGCAGGCCGTGCTCATCGGCAAGGACTATCAGGTTCACGTGAAGTTCCGGAACCGCTTTGGTCGCGAGCGTCAGTACACCACCGGCTTCGAGGGCGCTATCTCCTGGATCCAGCGCCTTCATGAGCAGACCGAGTCCGACTTCTCGCGCGAGAAGTACGAGGCCTACATGCGCGAGGTGCCGTGCCCCGTGTGCAAGGGCACACGCCTGAAGCCCGAGGTCCTCGCGGTCACCATCGGTGGACGCTCGATCGCGGAGGTCTCGGACCTTTCTATCGCGGACGCCCGCGATTTCCTGCTGACCGCGGAGCTCGACGAGCGCGGCCGTCAGATCGCCGTCCAGGTACTCAAGGAGATCGACGCCCGCCTGGGCTTCCTCCTGGATGTGGGCCTCGACTACCTGACCCTGTCGCGCGCCGCCGGCACCCTGTCGGGTGGAGAGGCGCAGCGCATCCGTCTGGCCACCCAGATCGGTTCGGGACTGGTGGGTGTGCTGTACGTGTTGGACGAGCCGAGCATCGGCCTGCATCAACGCGACAACCACCGCCTCATCGAGACGCTCACGCGCCTGCGTGACCTGGGCAACACCCTGATCGTCGTCGAGCATGACGAGGACACCATCCGCGCGGCCGACTGGGTGGTCGACATCGGCCCCGGTGCCGGCGAGCACGGGGGAGAGGTGGTACACACCGGCACCGTCGAGGAGTTGCTGGCGAACGAGCGTTCGCTCACCGGCGCGTATGTTGCCGGCACGCGCAGCATTGCCGTGCCCGAGCAGCGGCGCGTTCCCGACAAGGCGCGCGAGATCACGGTGGTGGGTGCACGGGAGAACAACCTGCGCGACATCGACGTGTCGTTCCCGTTGGGCGTGCTGACGGCTGTCACCGGTGTGTCCGGCTCGGGCAAGTCCACGCTCGTGAACTCGATCCTGTACACGTCGCTGGCGAACACCCTCAACCGTGCACGCCAGGTGCCCGGAAGACACACGCGCATCACCGGCGTGGATCAGCTCGACAAGATCGTGCACGTCGACCAGGGCCCCATCGGCCGCACGCCGCGCTCCAACCCCGCGACCTACACGGGCGTGTGGGACAAGGTGCGCAAGCTCTTCGCCGACACCACCGAGGCGAAGGTGCGTGGCTACGGTCCCGGCCGGTTCTCGTTCAACGTCAAGGGTGGGCGCTGTGAGGCCTGCTCGGGCGACGGCACGCTCAAGATCGAGATGAACTTCCTGCCCGACGTCTACGTGCCATGCGAGGTGTGCAAGGGGGCGCGGTACAACCGCGAGACCCTCGAGGTGCACTTCAAGGGCAAGACCGTCGCCGATGTGCTCGACATGCCCATCGAGGAGGCCGCCGACTTCTTCGAGGCGATCCCGGGCATCTCGCGCCACCTGCGCACGCTGGTCGACGTGGGGCTCGGATATGTGCGGCTCGGTCAGCCGGCACCGACGCTGTCCGGTGGCGAGGCGCAGCGCGTGAAACTTGCCTCGGAGCTGCAGCGCCGCTCGACCGGGCGCACCATCTACGTGCTCGACGAGCCCACCACGGGCCTGCACTTCGAGGACGTGCGCAAGCTCCTCGCGGTGCTGCAGGGTCTGGTCGACAAGGGCAACTCCGTGATCGTGATCGAGCACAACCTCGACGTGATCAAGAGCGCTGACTGGCTGATCGACATGGGCCCCGAGGGTGGTTCCGGCGGTGGCGTGGTGGTCGCGGAGGGCACCCCAGAGGAGGTCGCCGCGGTGGAGGAGAGCCACACGGGACGGTTCCTTGCGCCGATGCTCGGCATCGGTGTGCCAGCCTGATCCCGTGACCGATCCCGCGACCTACCGGCCCGCGCCGGGAACGATCCCGACGCGCCCGGGCGTGTATCGCTTCCGCGACCCCCACGGCCGCGTGGTCTACGTGGGCAAGGCTAAGAACCTGCGTGCGCGCCTCGCGAATTACTTCCAGCCCCTCGACAATCTCCATCCGCGCACGCGCATGATGGTGACCACCGCGGCCTCGGTCGAGTGGACCGTGGTGCGCAACGAGGTCGAGTCCCTCATCCTCGAGCACACATGGATCAAGGAGTACGACCCCCGCTTCAACGTCGTCTTCAAAGACGACAAGTCATACCCGTACCTCGCGGTCACGCTGAACGAGAAGTTTCCCCGCATCCAGGTGATGCGTGGCGCGCGCAAGAAGGGTGTGCGGTACTTCGGCCCGTACGCCCGCGCGTGGGCGATCCGCGAGACGGTGGACACGCTGCTGGCGGCGCTGCCGGTGCGCACGTGTGCGCCGGGGGTGTTTCGCAAGGCGGAGCGTCAAGGCCGCCCATGCCTGCTGGGCTACATCGACAAGTGCTCGGCGCCCTGCGTGGGTCGGATCTCGGAAGAGGACCATCGCGCTCTCGCCGAGCGCGTGTGTGCCGTGCTCGGCGGGGATGCCAAGGGCATCATGCGTGACCTCACCCGCACCATGACGGAGGCGGCGGAGCGCGAGGACTTCGAGGCGGCCGCACGCGCCCGTGACCGTCTCCAGGCGCTGACGGCGGTGCTGGACCGCAACGCCGTGGTCCTCGATGCCGGAGTTGACGTGGACATCTTCAGCCTGGTCGACGACGAGATGGAGGCGGCGGCGCACGTGTTCTACGTCCGCGACGGTCGCATCACGGGCGAGCGCGGCTGGGTGGTCGACAAGCCCGAGCCGCTCGGGCCGGAGGCCATGGTGCTCCAGCTGGTCCAGGAGGCATACGGGTCCGCGGAGCCGGAGGAGATCCCGCCGGAGGTGCTGGTGCCTGCCTTGCCCGAGGATGCCGCCCCCTTGGCGGAGGTGCTCGGCGGGCTGCGTGGCGCACGGGTGGCAATCCGCGTCCCGCAGCGCGGCAAGAAGGCCGAGCTTGCCCAAACCGGGCACCAGAATGCCCAGCAGGTGCTCGACCAACACCGGCTCAAGCGCGCAAGCGACCTCACCACACGCTCCGCGGCGTTGCAGGAATTGCAGGAGGCGCTGGGGATGGCGGACGCGCCGCTGAGGATCGAGTGTTACGACATCTCCCACACTCAGGGCACCAACCAAGTGGGTTCGATGGTGGTGTTCGAGGACGCGCTGCCGCGCAAGAAGGAGTACCGCCAGTTCGGTATCGCCGACGCGGTGGACGACACCGCCGCGATGGACGAGGTGCTGACACGCCGCTTCACCCGCTACCTCGAGGAATCGCAATTGCCCCCTGAGGAACGCGAGAGCGCGCGCTTCGCGTACCCGCCGCAGCTAGTGGTGGTCGACGGTGGGCTGCCCCAGGTCAACGCGGCCCGCGAGGTCCTGGACCGGCTGGGCATCACCGACGTTTTCCTCTGCGGCCTCGCGAAGCGTCTCGAGGAAATCTGGATTCCAGGCGAACCGTTCCCCGTGATTCTCCCGCGCGGCTCGGAGGCGCTCTATCTGATGCAGCGCGTGCGTGACGAGGCCCACCGCTTCGCGATCCGCCACCACCGTGCCAAGCGTGGCAAGACGGTCAAGGCGTCCGAGCTCGACAGCCTCCCGGGCATCGGCCCCTCACGGGCCAAGGCGCTGATCCGCCACTTCGGTTCGCCCGCTCGCCTGAAGGAGGCGTCGGTGGAACAGATCGCGCTCGTGCCAGGCATCGGCGAGGGGCTCGCGCGGGCGGTCTACGCGGCCCTCCGCGGGGACGATGGCATGCTGGAGTCATGACGGACGACCCGCATCCCCCCACGTACCCGTCGGGAATCCCGCGTCTACCCGCAGCCCAAGCCGGATCGGCGGCAGAGGTGCTGGTCCTCACCGGCATGTCCGGAGCGGGACGCACCAGGGCAGCGGCGGTGCTCGCGGATCTGGGCTGGTACGTGGTGGACAACCTGCCGCCGCACCTCCTGGCCGGCCTGGTGGATTCGGTGGTCGGCTCCGATGCCTCGCGCAAGCTGGCGGCCGTGGTGGACGCGCGCGGCGGCGCCTTCTTCGAGGATCTCGAGCCGGTCGTCGACGATCTCGAGGCACGCGGGATCAGCGTCAGGATGGTCTTCCTCGATGCCTCCGATGACGCCCTGGTACGGCGTTTTGAGGAGGCGCGCCGACCGCATCCGCTGCAGGCGGACGGCACCATCCTCGAGGGTATTGGCCGCGAGCGGTCGAAGCTGTCGGCGATCCGGCGCGCGTCCGACCATGTCATCGACACCTCGCGTCTTAACGTCCATGAACTTCGAGAACTCATGACGGACCGCATCGCCGAAGAGATGCCGCGCCTCCACGTCAACGTGCAGTCCTTCGGATTCAAGAACGGGCTGCCGGCCGACGCCGACTTTGTCGCCGATGTGCGCTTCCTCGCCAATCCCCACTGGGATCCCGAACTCAAGCCGCTCACGGGGCTCGATCCCGCGGTGCGCGACCACGTGCTTGGCGGGGTGGGCGCGCAGGAGTTCCTCGACGGCTACACCGGCGTGATCGACGGCGCGCTGCGCCACTACAGGGCACACGACAAGCCCTCGGTGACCATCGGCGTGGGGTGCACGGGAGGTAAGCACCGCTCGGTGGCGATCGCGGAGGAACTCGGCTCACGGCTGCGAGAGCGCGGCTACGACGTGCGCGTCACCCACCGGGACAGGCCGCAGTCATGACCGGCGCGGTGGTGGCGCTGGGCGGGGGACACGGCCTCTACCACTCGCTGACCGCCCTGCGCGGTCTGACGGAGGACCTCACCGCGGTCGTCACCGTCGCCGACGACGGCGGTTCCTCGGGCCGGCTGCGCCACGAGATGGGGATCGTGCCGCCTGGCGACCTGCGCATGGCGCTGTCCGCGCTGTGCGGCGACACCGAGTGGGGCACCACGTGGCGGGATGTACTGCAGTGGCGCTTCACGACGGATGGCCCTCTCGACGGTCACGCCCTGGGCAACCTCCTTATCGCGGCGCTGTGGGACCGCAGCGGCGATGTCGTCGAGGGGCTCGAATGGGTGGCACGCCTCCTCCAGGCGCACGGCCGGGTGCTGCCGGTGTCGGAGGAGCCGCTGACGGTGTGCGCGGAGCTCGAGACGGACAGCGGTGTCGATGTGGTGCGTGGCCAGGTCGCAGTGGCGACAGCGCACGGCAGGGTCAAGTCCCTGTCGCTCGAGCCCGCTGAGCCGCGGGTGCCTGCGGCGACGCTCACGGCGATCGCCGAGGCCGATGCCGTGGTGCTGGGCCCAGGCTCCTGGTACACCTCGGTTCTTACTCACTTCTGCGTGGCCCCCGTCGCCGCGGCACTCGTCGCGGCGAGCGCGCGCACCACGGTGATCCTCAACGTGGGCGACGACGATGTCGAGACCGCGGGCATGAGCCGCGTCGACGACATCCGGGCGTTGCGTACCGCAGCGCCGGACTTTGTGCCGGCCGAGGTCGTCGTCGATACCTCCCACGCCGACGACCCCGGGCTGCGCGACGAGATCGCGCAGTGGGGGCCGCAGCTGGTGGAGGCCGATGTGCGGGACCACCACCACGCCCACGCCCACGACCCCATACGGCTGCGCGAAACGTTGCGGCAGGTGCTCGCCTCACGGACCTCATGGGCCATGACGAAGCACGCCGGCGGCTCCGGTCCCGCCCGATGAATGGCAGAATCAGCGCATGGCTTTGACGGCACAGGTGAAGGACGAACTCGCGCGAGTCGCGGTCGACAAGATCTCGGCAAGGAAGGCGGAGGTCGCGACGATGCTCCGCTTCGCGGGGGGCCTGCACATCGTGAGCGGCCGGATCGTCATCGAGGCTGAGCTTGACACCGCCGCCGGTGCGCGTCGCCTGCGCGCCTTCATCCACGAGGTCTACGGACTGGTGGGCGAGATCATCGTCGTGTCCGGTGGCGCCCTGAAGAAGGGCAACCGCTACGTGGTGCGCATCGTGAAGGAGGGCGAGTCGCTCGCCCGCCAGACCGGACTGCTCGACCAGCGTGGCCGCCCCGTGCGTGGATTGCCCCCGCAGGTGGTTGGCGGGTCGATCGAGGACACGGTGGCCGCATGGCGCGGAGCGTTCCTCGCCCACGGCTCGCTCACCGAGCCCGGCAGGTCCTCCTCGCTTGAGGTCACCTCGCCCGGGCCCGAGGCCGCGCTCGCGCTCGTGGGCGCCGCACGTCGCCTAGGGATCTCGGCGAAGTCGCGCGAGGTCAGGGGAGTGGACCGCGTAGTGATCCGCGACGGCGACGCGATCGCGCAACTGCTCACCCGCATCGGCGCGCATGACTCCGTCTTGGAGTGGGAAGAGAAGCGCACGCGCCGCGAGGTGCGTGGCACCGCCAACCGGCTCGCCAACTTCGACGACGCCAACCTGCGCCGCTCGGCTCAGGCCGCGGTGGCAGCCGGCGCCCGCGTGGCGCGCGCGTTCGACATCCTTGGCGACGACGTGCCGGAGCACCTGCGCGAGGCGGGCGAGCTGCGCCTGGCCAACCGCGACGCGTCGCTCGAGGAACTGGGCAAGCTCGCCACCCCGCCGCTGACCAAGGACGCCGTCGCGGGCCGCATTCGACGCCTGCTCGCCACCGCGGACAAGCGCGCAGAGGAGCTCGGCATCCCGGACACCGAGGCGGGCATCAATCAGGAAATACTCGATCTCGACTGACCCCTCACCAGGACTTTCGTCGCGTCTCGCGGATCAACGCATCGGTGTAGGCTGACGGAAGAGCCCCGGGGATCCGGGGACACCCCGCGCACGTCGAGGTGCGCACAGAATCCACACACAACCGCGCCGGCACTGGTCGGCGCAAGCCGAGGAGATTCATAGTGACTATCAAGGTCGGCATTAACGGCTTTGGCCGTATCGGACGCAACTTCTTCCGTGCCGCGCGTGAGCTTGGTTTCGACTTCGAGATTGTTGGTGTCAACGACCTCACCGACAACAAGACCCTCGCCCACCTCCTCAAGTACGACACCGTCCTGGGCAAGTTCCCCGGTGAGGTTTCCTACGACGACGACAACATCTACGTCGACGGCAAGGCCATCAAGGCCCTCGCCGAGCGCGACCCCGCCGCCCTTCCCTGGGGCGAGCTCGGCGCCGACATCGTGATCGAGTCGACCGGCTTCTTCACGGACGCTGAGAAGGCCAAGGCCCACATCGCCGCGGGTGCCAAGAAGGTCATCATCTCCGCCCCCGCGAAGAACGAGGACGCGACCTTCGTCGTCGGTGTGAACCACACCGACTACGACCCGGCCGCTCACAACGTGATCTCGAACGCGTCGTGCACCACCAACTGCCTCGCGCCCTTCGCGAAGGCCCTCAACGACGCCATCGGCATCGAGCGTGGCCTCATGACGACGATCCACGCGTACACCGGCGACCAGAACCTCCAGGACGGCCCCCACAAGGACCTCCGCCGCGCCCGTGCCGCCGCGCAGAACATCGTCCCCACCACCACCGGTGCCGCCAAGGCCGTCGCCCTCGTGCTACCCGAGCTCAAGGGCAAGCTCGACGGCTTCGCGATGCGTGTGCCCACCATCACCGGCTCGGCCACCGACCTCACCTTCGAGGCCTCGCGTGAGACCACGGTCGAAGAGGTCAACGCTGCGATCAAGGCTGCCGCCGAGGGTGAGATGGCCGGCACGCTGTCCTACACCGAGGACGACATCGTCTCGTCGGACATCGTCGGCGACCCGCACCAGTCGATCTTCGACGCGAAGCTGACCCGCGTGAGCGGCTCGACCGTCAAGGTCGTGTCGTGGTACGACAACGAGTGGGGTTACTCGGCCTCGCTCGCGAAGCTGACGAACTTCGTCGGCGAGAAGCTCTGATCCACCCCTACGGGAACTGATCGTGGTGACGCCCGCGCACGCGCTGCGTGTGCGGGCGTTGCCATGTCACGACAAGGCAAGAGGATTGACATGAAGACCATCGCAGGACTGGGAGACCTGACCGGCAAGAAGGTGCTGGTCCGCTCCGACCTCAACGTGCCGCTCGACGGCACCACGATCACCGACGACGGCCGCGTGCGCGCGTCGGTACCGACCATCCAGGCGCTGCTCGATGCAGGCGCCGCGGTCATCGTCACCGCCCACCTGGGCCGCCCCGGCGGCGAGCCCAAGCCCGAGTACTCGCTCGCGCCCGCCGCGGCCCGCCTCGCGGAGCTGCTCGGTCGCCCCGTGACCCTCGCCGCTGACCTTGTAGGCGAGTCAGCCAAGGCCACCGTCGCGGCCCTCGAGTCCGGCCAGGTCGCCATGCTCGAGAACGTGCGCTACGACGCCCGCGAGACCTCCAAGGTTGACGAGGAGCGCCAGGCCCTTGCCCAGGAGCTCGCGGCCCTCGCAGACGTGTTCGTCTCCGACGGCTTCGGTGTGGTCCACCGCAAGCAGGCCTCGGTGTACGACGTTGCGCAGATCCTGCCCGCCGCGGCCGGAACGCTGGTCGAGAAGGAGGTCGTGTCCCTCTCGCGCGCCACGACCGACCCCGAGCGCCCCTACGCGGTGGTGCTCGGTGGCTCGAAGGTCTCCGACAAGCTCGGCGTCATTGGCAACCTGCTGACGAAGGCCGACCGCCTCCTCATCGGCGGCGGCATGGTCTTCACGTTCCTCAAGGCCAAGGGCTACGAGGTCGGCTCGTCGCTTCTCGAAGAGGACCAGATCGACACGGTCAAGGGTTACCTCGAGACCGCCGAGGCCAACGGCGTCGAGATCGTCCTGCCCACCGACATCGAGGTCGCCGCCGCGTTCGCCGCGGACGCCGAGCACAAGACGGTGCCCGCCGACCAGATTCCCGATGGCTGGATGGGTCTCGACATCGGCCCCGAATCCGGCGCGCTGTTCGCGTCGAAGATCGCGGACGCCAAGACCATCGTGTGGAACGGCCCCATGGGCGTGTTCGAGTTCGAGGCGTTCGAGGGCGGCACCCGTGCCGTCGCGCAGGCCATGATCGACGCCGACGGCTTCTCCGTCGTGGGCGGCGGCGACTCGGCCGCGGCCGTGCGCCGCCTGGGCTACGACGAGGCCGGCTTCAGCCACATTTCCACGGGCGGCGGCGCGTCGCTCGAGCTGCTCGAGGGCAAGGTCCTGCCGGGCCTCGCCGTACTGGAGGACTGACCCATGGCACGTACCCCCCTCATCGCTGGTAACTGGAAGCTCAACCTCGACCACCTCGAGGCCACGCACACCGTGCAGAAGCTCGCGTGGCTCCTGCGCGACGCCAAGCACGACTTCGAGGACGTCGAGGTCGCGGTGCTCGCGTCCTTCACCTCGATTCGTTCCGTGCAGACGCTCGTGGACGCCGACAAGCTCGAGCTGAAGTACGGCGCCCAGGACATCTCGAGCCACGAGTCGGGCGCCTACACCGGCGAGGTCTCGGGCTCGCAGCTCGCGAAGCTCGGCGTGTCCTACGTGGCTGTCGGTCACTCGGAGCGTCGTGAGTACCACGGCGAGTCCGACGAGGTCGTCGCCGCGAAGACCAAGGCGGCCTTCGACAACGGCATCGTCCCCATCGTGTGCGTGGGCGAGGGCCTGGACGTGCGCAAGGAGGGCAAGCAGGTCGAGTACACGCTCGCCCAGGTTGACGGAGCGCTGAAGGACCTGCCCGCCGACAAGGCCAAGGACGTCGTCATCGCGTACGAGCCCGTGTGGGCCATCGGCACCGGCGAGGTCGCCACTCCCGCCGACGCCCAGGAGGTCTGCGGTGCCATCCGCGGCCGCCTCGCGGAGCTGTATGACGCGGAGCTCGCCGACGGCGTGCGCGTGCTCTACGGCGGTTCGGTGAAGTCCGGCTCGATCGCCCAGCTGATGGCGGAGCCCGACGTGGATGGCGGCCTCGTGGGCGGCGCAAGCCTCGACCCCGAGGAGTTTGCGAAGATCGCGCGCTTCCGTTCGCACCAGGTGGGCTGACGCCCGTGCGTGGCGCCTACCAGGATGCGCGAATCGTCGCGTATCCTGGTAGGCGATCCGAACACGTTTGAGGAGAACTGTGGCAATTCTGGAGACCACCCTGTGGGTCCTGCTGGTGATCAGCTCGCTGGTGATCATCGGTTTGGTGCTCATCCACCGTGGCCGCGGAGGCGGCATCACCGACATGTTCGGCGGCGGCTTCGCCTCCGGCGTGCAGTCGTCGGCGGTGGGAGAGCGCAACCTCACCCGCATCACGTGGATCACGGCGAGCGTCTGGGTGGCGATCATCGTGCTTCTCGGTCTCATTTCGCGGTTCGCCGTCTAGCAGCAGCTGAGGGGAAGATTTCATGGCAGGCGGAAACGCCATTCGTGGCTCGCGCGTTGGCGCGGGACCCATGGGCGAGGACGAGCGCGGCGAGTCCGCGCCGCGTCAGGTCGTCAACTACTACTGTGCGAAGGGCCATGTCACGTCGCCCAGCTTCGCGACCGGTGACGAGGGCGACTCGCCCGAGGTGCCGATGGAGTGGGACTGCCCCCGCTGCGGGCTTCCCGGCGGCCTCGACAAGGACAACCCGCCCGAGCCGCTGCGCAACGAGCCGTACAAGACGCACCTCGCGTATGTGAAGGAGCGCCGCACGGACGAGGAGGGTCAGGCCCTCCTCGACGAGGCTCTCGGCACGCTGCGCGCGCGCCGTGGCGCCACCGCGTAGCGCTCGTCAGTCTTCGAGGCCCGGCTGCTTCCCGCAAGGGAGCCGCCGGGCTTTCGCGTGTCCGGGTTACGTGCCACGCCTCCCCACGGCGTGGTGGGGGTGGGATCACGGGCGCGCGGCGGTGCGCATGACAGGATGGGAGACGACCCCCATCGACCCTCCAGGAGGACTTCCATGAAGATCGAGATCGAGTACTGCGTTCCCTGCGGCTACCTTGACCGGGCGATCGAGGCGCAGCGCGCGCTGCTGACGACGTTCGGCGGTGCCGTCGAGTCGGTCGCGTTGGTGACGGGGGAGAAGGGCGTCTTCACGTTCCGGGCCGACGGTGACACCATTTACGCCAAGCCCGACGAGTACGACATCACGCAGATCGTCGAGGCCGTCAAGGCGCGTCTCGCGGCCTAACGCCTGACAGCGCAAGGAAGGGCGGGGCCAACGATGGCCCCGCCCTTCCTTGTCTACGGCCGATGCCGTGGCTGGCTACAGCGTGGTGGTCGCCGCAGCGTCCACGAGCCACAGGGTGCGTTCGGTGCCGTCGACGGCACCGCCGGGAACGCCCGAGCGGCGCAGGGAGTCACGCACGGCTGTCGCCTTGCCCTGGCCCGCGGCGACGACCCACACCTCGCGTGCGCGGTTGATGCTGCCCAGGCCCAGCGACACGCGCGTGGGCGGCGGCTTGGGGGAGTCGTGCACCGCGTGCGTCTCCGCGTCGGGGCCCTCGAAGACAGGGTGACCGGGGAACAGCGAGGCGACGTGGGCGTCGGGGCCGAGGCCCAGCAGCAGCACGTCCCATGCGGGTGTGCCGGCCTCGGCGATCTCGCGCGCGTAGTCGGCGGCGGCGTCCTCCGCGGTCGCGAAGTGGTCGCTCGCGCCCATGCGGTGGATGTTCTCCTCGGGTAAGGGCAGTGCGTGCAGGAGCGCGTCCTGTGCCTGTCCCTCATTGCGATCCGCGTCTCCGGCGGGGACAAAACGCTCGTCGCCCCACCACAGGTGCACGCTGGTCCAGTCGACGGTCGCCGCGAGAGGCGAGGCGGCCGCGGCCTCGAGGAGGGCGATGCCGACGGTGCCGCCGGTGAGCACGGCGTCGGCTCGTCCGCGCAGGGCCACGGCGTCGCCCAGGGCCAGGAGCAGGCGGGCGCCGGTGGCCTGCGCCACGGCGTCGGCATCCGCGTGGACGATGACCTGCCTCATCAGGCGGACTCCGCTCCGGCCCAGCGTCGCAGCGCCTCGCCGTAGACGGGGTCGTCGTCCAGGCGGCGCAGCTCCTCGGCCAGGCAGTCGCCCAGGGTCCGCGCGGGAAGCGCGATGGTGTGCTCGGGCTGGCCGGGCTGGGTGAGGGTCGCGTTGTGGCCGTCGGGCCGGGCGATACCGATCTCCCCCGACGGGGTCTCGAGCACGATCGACTGGAGGCCGCGCACGTCGTCGGCGTACGTCGCCTCGAACTCGCACCCCAAGGTGCCCTGGAGCCAGGCGCCCAGCAGCAGGATCGAGGGGCTACCGGTGTCGCCGTGCAGGCGGGCCTTCGTCACGCGCTGGTCCGCAACCTGCTCGAGCGCGGCGGCAAGGAGCGCGCGCCAGCGGGTCACGCGCGTCCAGGCCAGGTCGGTGTCGCCGGGCTGGTAGTGCTCGGCAAGGTGGCGCAGCACGCCCACCGGGTCGGCCTCGCCCTTCGAGTCGGTGATGCGGCGCGACGCCATCCGTCCCATGCTTGATGCACCGGGGTCGGCGGGCACCGCCGCGGGCCACCAGGCCACGATCGGGACGTCGGGCAGCAGCAGCGGCATGACGAGCGTGTCGCCGTGCTCGGCCTGGACACGCGAGGGGCGCAGGACCACCACCTCGGAGGCGCCGGCGTCGCCGCCCACGCGCAGCTCGGCGTCGAGGGTGCCCTCGTCGCCGTCGTGCGGCGCGATGACGATGATGCGGCAGGGGTGTTCACGCGAGGCGACGTTCGCGGTCGTGATGGCGTCCTCGACGTCAGCATCGGTGGCGTCGATCACGAGAGTCAGGACGCGTCCGAGCGTGATGACACCGAAGTCCTTGCGCGACTGCACCAGGCGCTTGTTGATCTCCGAGATGGAGGTACGGGGCAGGTCGATGATCATGGGCGCCTCCAGACGCGTCCGTCCTTGGCCAACATGGCGTCGGCGCTCGCCGGGCCCCACGTGCCCGAGCGGTACTGCTCCGGCTGGGTTCCCGAGCCCTCCCAATGGGCGATGACGGGGTCCAGCAGCTTCCACGACAGCGCGACCTCCTCGTGCCGCGGGAACAGCGGCGGGTCGCCCAGCAGGACGTCGAGGATGAGGCGCTCGTAGGCCTCGGGCGAGGACTCGGTGAAGGCGTTGCCGTAGCCAAAGTCCATGGTGACGTCGCGCACTTCCATCTGCGAGCCGGGCACCTTGGACCCGAACCGCAGGGTCACTCCCTCGTCGGGCTGCACGCGGATGACGAGCGCGTTGTTGCCCGCCTCGGTGCCCTCGATGTCCTGGAAGTAGGGGCTCGGGGCCTTCTTGAAGACCAGCGCGATCTCGGTGACGCGACGGCCCAGGCGCTTGCCCGCGCGCAGGTAGAACGGCGTACCGGCCCAACGACGGTTGGGGACGTCGAGCCGGATAGCGGCGTAGGTTTCGGTAATCGAGTCGGACGAGATGTCGTCCTCGTCGAGGTATCCGCCCACCTGCTCGCCACCGCGCCAGCCTGCGGCGTACTGGCCGCGGGCCGTGTTGGCGTCGAGGTCGTCGGGGAGCTTCGCCGCGCGCAGCACCTTCTCCTTCTCGCCGCGCAGGTCGTCCGCGTCGAACGTCGCGGGCTCCTCCATGGCGGTCAGGGCGAAAAGCTGCAGGAGGTGGTTCTGGATGACGTCGCGGGCCTGGCCGATGCCGTCGTAGTAGCCCGCACGCGAGCCGATGCCGATGTCTTCGGCCATGGTGATCTGGACGTGGTCCACGTACTGGCTGTTCCAGATGGGCTCGAACAGCTGGTTCGCGAAGCGCAGCGCGAGGAGGTTCTGGACCGTCTCCTTGCCCAGATAGTGGTCGATGCGGAACACGGAGTCCGGCGGGAACACCTCGGAGACAACGCCGTCGAGCTCGTTGGCGGTGACGAGGTCCTGGCCGAAGGGCTTCTCGATCACCACGCGGCGCCAGGCATCGTCCTTCGCATCCGACAGTCCAGAGTCGCGCAGCTGCGTCAACACCTGGGGGAAGGCCGAAGGCGGGATGGACAGGTAGAAGGCGTGATTGCCGCCGGTGCCGCGGCGTTCGTCGAGCTTCTCGACGGTCTCGCGCAGGCGGCGGAAGGCGTCCGGATCGTCGAAGGTGCCCTGGACGAAGCGGATGCCCTCCGCGAGCTGCTTCCAGGTCTCCTCGCGGAAGGGCGTGCGGGCGTGCTTCTTGACGGAGTCGTAGACGACCTTCTCGAAGTCCTCACGGTCCCACTCTCGCCGGGCGAAGCCAGTCAGCGCGAAGGCGGGGGGAAGCAGGCCTCGGTTGGCGAGGTCGTAGACCGCGGGCATGAGCTTCTTGCGGGCGAGGTCGCCGGTGACGCCAAACATCACCAGGCCACAGGAGCCCGCGATGCGGGGAAGGCGGCGGTCGCGCGGGTCGCGCAGCGGATTGACCATGTCAGTCCTTACGTCGCGGCGGGACGGGACTCGCCGCGTGTGTTCCGGGGGAGGGGGTGGTGAGGGAGTGCGGTGAGGCGAGGGATGCTCGCCTCACCGCACTCCCGGCGGTCACTTGGCGGCGGCCAGCGACTCGCGGGCCTGAGCGGCCACGTTCTCGGCGGTGAAGCCGTACTTCGCGAGCAGGAGCGCGCCGTCGGCCGACTCACCGAAGTGGTCCACCGACACCGTGCGACCGGCGTCGCCGGCAATCTCGGTCCAGCCCAGGCGCGAGCCGGCCTCGACGGTGACGCGGGCCTTGAGTGCCGCGGGGAGCACCGACTCGCGGTACTCGGCGTCCTGGCGCTCGAAGCGCTCACGCGACGGCATCGACACGACGCGAGCCTTCACGCCGTCGGCCGCGAGCAGCTCACGCGCACCCAGGGCGACGGAAACCTCGGAACCGGTGGCGACGATGACCACATCGGCCTCCTCGCCCTCGCCGGCGAGGACGTAGGCGCCCTTGGCGACTCCCTCGGCCGACGTGCCCTCGAGCACGGGCAGGTTCTGGCGCGACAGGATGATCGCGGACGGACGGTCCGTGGTCTCGAGGATCGCCTTCCACGCGGCCGCGGTCTCGTTCGCGTCCGCGGGGCGGACCACGTCGAGGCCGGGGATCGCACGCAGCGTCGCGATGTGCTCGATCGGCTGGTGGGTGGGGCCGTCCTCACCCAGGCCCACGGAGTCGTGCGTCCACACGAACGTGGTGGGGATACGCATGAGCGCGGCGAGACGCACCGACGCGCGCATGTAGTCCGAGAACACCAGGAACGTGCCGCCGTACGTGCGGGTCAGGCCGTGCAGCGTGATGCCGTTAAGGATCGCGCCCATGCCGAACTCGCGGATGCCGAAGTGCATGGTGCGGCCGTACCACTGGGCGTCGGGCCAGGAGTGGGTCGAGCGGCGCGGCGGGATGAAGGACGGCTCGCCGTCCATCGTGGTGTTGTTCGAGCCGGCGAGGTCGGCCGAGCCGCCCCACAGCTCGGGCAGCACGGGGGCGAGGGCGCTCAGCACCTTGCCGGAGGCGGCACGGGTCGCCACCTTCGAGCCCACCTCGAACGACGGCAGTGCCTCGTCCCAGCCCTCGGGAAGCTCACGCTTCGACAGGCGGGCGAGCAGCGCGGCGCGCTCGGGGTTCTCCGCCTCCCAGCGGGCGAGGTCGGCGTTCCACTCGGAGTGGGCGGCCTGGCCGCGCTCCTTGACCTTGTGCATGTGGTCGAGGATCTCGGGCTCGACCACGAAGGACTGCTCGGGGTCGAAACCGAGCACCTCCTTGAGGCCAGCGACCTCCGTGGCGCCGAGCGCCGAGCCGTGCACGCCGCCGGTGTTCTGCTTGGTGGGCGAGGGCCAACCGATGATGGTCGACAGGCGGATGATCGAGGGCTTGCCGGTCTCGGCCTTCGCGGCCTCGATGGCGTCGTAGAGGGCGCCGGGGTTCTCCTCGTAGCCGCCGTCCTCGGTGATCCAGTTCACGTGCTGGGTGTGCCAGCCGTAGGCCTCGTAGCGGGCCATGACGTCCTCGGTGAACGAGATGTCGGTCTCGTGCTCGATCGAGATGCGGTTGTCGTCCCAGATGACGACGAGGTTGCCCAGCTCCTGGGTTCCCGCGAGCGAGGAGGCCTCGGACGAGACGCCCTCCTGCAGGCAGCCGTCACCGGCGATGACGTACACGTGGTGGTCGAACGGCGAGGTGCCGGGGGCGGCCTCGGGGTCGAGCAGGCCGCGCTCCTTGCGGGCGGCCATCGCCATGCCCACGGACGAGGCGATGCCGGTGCCGAGGGGGCCGGTGGTGATCTCCACGCCGTCGGTGTGGCCGTACTCAGGGTGACCGGGGGTGCGCGAGCCTTCGGTGCGCAGCGCCTTGAGGTCGTCGAGGTCCAGGTCATAGCCGGAGGCGAACAGCTGCAGGTACAGCGTCAGCGACGAGTGGCCCGCGGACAGCACAAAGCGGTCGCGGCCCAGCCACGACGAGTCCGAGGGGTCGTGGCGCATGACGTTCTGAAAAAGCAGATACGCGGCGGGCGCGAGCGAGATGGCGGTGCCGGGGTGCCCGTTGCCAACCTTCTCTACGGCGTCGGCGGCAAGCACGCGCAACGTGTCAACGGCGCGGCGGTCGGCATCGGTCCAGGTGACGGTCACAGATTTCTCCCATGAATCGTGAGATGGTTCCCCGCCAGCCTACCGGCGTCCCGGGTGCCTCGATGCTCATCGGGGCGACTTCACGCGCCCGTTCAGGAGGCGGTGAGGCGTCAGACATCTCGGTGTCATCGGGGCCCCGCGTGGCACGGGGCGACGGCCGCGCGCGGCTCGTCCGCCGTCGCGGCCTACACGGGTACCATGGAGCGCATGTCCCAGGCTACGTCTGCCGCGTCCCGCCGCGCGAGCGCTCCCGGTTCGTCGCGCATCTCAGCGGGGGACAAGATCAAGGCGTACGTCGCCCTCACCAAGCCGCGCATCATCGAGCTGCTGCTGGTGACGACCGTGCCCGCGATGATCCTCGCCGCCGACGGCTTCCCGTCGTGGACGCTGCTGCTCAGCACCGTGGTGGGCGGCTACCTGTCCGCGGGCTCCGCGAATGCCTACAACATGTATTTGGACCGCGACATCGACGCCGTGATGAACCGGACCAAGGGACGCCCGCTCGTCACCGGAAAGGTGACCCCCTCGGAGGCGCTCACCTTCGCCTCGGTCCTCGCCGTCGTGTCGACCGCGTGGTTCTGGGTGGTCGTGGGCTCGCCCCTCGCATCGGTGCTATCGGTGGCCGCCATCGTCGGCTACGTCGTGGTCTACACGATGATCCTCAAGCGCCGCACCGCGCAGAACATCGTGTGGGGCGGCGCCGCGGGCTGCATGCCGGTGCTCATCGGGTGGGCCGCGGTCACGCAGTCGCTGTCGTGGACCCCCGTGCTGCTGTTCCTCATCATCTTCTTCTGGACGCCGCCGCACTACTGGCCGCTGTCGATGAAGTTCAAGCGCGACTACGCGCGCGCCGAGGTCCCCATGTTGCCGGTGCTCGCGAGCAGCCGCCGCGTGGCGATCGAGATGATCGGCTACGCGGCCGCGATGGTCGTGACGACCCTGGTCCTCATCCCGGTAGGCGGCATGACGTGGGTCTACGCCGGCGTGGCCGCCGCGGCCGGTGCCTGGTTCATGACCGGCTGCGTCCGTCTGTACCGCCGCGCCCAGCGCGACGAGGCCAAGCTGCGCGAGATGCGCCTGTTCCACGACTCGATCACGTACCTGACGGTCGTGTTCGCGGCCATCATGGTGGACCCGTTCCTGCCGGAGGCCCTGACCGTCTGGGCCGGCTAAGCCGGCAGCACCAGTGACAGGCAACGACGCCGGGATCGGCATCGACGAGGCCCGCGAGGCCTACCTCGCTCACGTGGCCGTCGAGCGCGGGCTGAGCACCAACACGCTCGCCGCCTATCGTCGCGACCTCGCCCGCTATTGCCGCTTCCTGACGGCGCGCGAGCGCGCCGCCATGGGCGAGGTGACCCGCTCGGACGTCGCGGACTTTGCCCAGGCGATCGGTACGGGAAGCGACGGGGGGCGGCCGCTCGCGCCGGCATCGGCCTCCCGCACGGTCGTGGCGGTACGCGGCTGGCATCGCTTTGCGCTCGCCGAGGGCTGGAGCACCATCGATGCCTCGAGCGAGGTGAAGCCGCGCGCGATCCCGCAGCGGCTTCCGAAGGCCATCTCGACGGGGCACGTCGAGGCGATCCTCGAAGCCGCGTCCTCGGGAGAGGGGCCCGCACCGCTGCGCGACCGTGCGCTGCTCGAGCTCGTGTATGCAACGGGCGCGCGCATCTCGGAGGCCGTGGGACTCGACGTCGACGACGTCACGCTGACCGAGGGAGAAGAGGCGGTCCTGCTGCGCGGCAAGGGCCGCAAGGAGAGGGTGGTGCCCATCGGGGGCTACGCCGCGCGAGAGCTCCACGCCTACCTGGTGCGCGCGCGCTCCCCGCTGGCGCAGGCGGGGGCGGGTACCCCCGCACTGTTCCTCAACACGCGCGGCGGCCGGCTGTCGCGCCAGAGCGCGTGGACGATCCTGAAGGCCGCCTCGGAGCGCGCCGGCGTCGCCGACGTCTCGCCCCACACGCTGAGACACTCGTTTGCCACGCATCTGCTGTCGGGCGGGGCGGACGTGCGCGTGGTGCAAGAGCTGCTGGGTCATGCGTCAGTGACGACAACGCAGATCTATACCGCGGTCACCCAGGATGCGTTGCGTGAGGTCTACGCCACCAGCCACCCGCGTGCCCGCCGCTGAGCGCCCCGCGACCGGCGGTAAGGTGTGGCACGTGACCGACTTCCCTGAGCCCGCACCCCTTGCCAGCCACGGTCCCGCGCGCGTGGTCGCGCTGTGCAACCAGAAGGGCGGCGTGGGCAAGACCACGACCACCGTCAACCTCGCGGCCTCGCTCGCGGAGTACGGGCGGAAGGTCTTGGTCGTCGACTTCGACCCGCAGGGGGCGGCCTCGGCCGGACTCGGGATCAACCCCAATGAGGCAGAGCTCACCATCTACGACCTGCTGATGCGGTCCTCGGTCAAGGCCGAGGACGTCATCGTGCCCACCAATGTCGCCAACCTCGACCTGATGCCGGCCAACATCGACCTGTCGGCGGCCGAGGTACAGCTGGTGGGAGAGGTCGCGCGAGAGTCCACGCTCGATCGCGCGCTGCGCGGAGTCGAGGACGACTACGACGTCATCCTCATCGACTGCCAGCCGTCGCTGGGCCTGCTCACGGTCAACGCCCTGGTCGCCGCGCACGGTGTCATCATCCCGCTTGCCAGCGAGTACTTCGCGATGCGCGGCGTGGCCCTGCTCGTCGAGACCATCACCAAGGTGCAGGACCGGCTCAACCCGCGCCTGACCATCGACGCGATCATCCCCACGCTGTACGACGGCCGCACGCTTCACTCGCAGGAGGTCGTCGAGAGCGTGCGTCACGGCTTTGGCGACAGGGTCACGGAGACGATGATCCACCGCACGGTGAAGTTCCCCGACGCCTCGGTGGCCGCCGAGCCCATCACGACCTTCGCGCCGCAGCACGCGGGCGCCCACGCCTACCGCCAGCTCGCCCGAGAGCTCGTCGCTCGCGGCGTCGCGGCCTGACGCACGTGTCGGGTGAACCCTCGCCCGGGACGACGGCGACGGCCGTCGAGGAGCCGGCCACGGCATCGGCCGTCAAGAGTGACGCTTTCTCCGTCCACCTGGACAACTTCGAGGGCCCCTTTGACCTGCTCCTGAGCCTCATCTCGAAGCACGAGATGGAGATCACGGACGTGGCCCTCGCGCGCGTGACCGACGAATTCCTCGCGATCATCGGCGGGGGCGACAAGGACTGGGACCTGTCGCAGGCGTCGGAGTTCCTCGTGGTCGCGGCCACGCTCCTCGACCTCAAGGCGGCGCGGCTGCTGCCGCAGGGCGAGGTGGACGACCTCGAGGACCTGGAGCTGCTCGAGGCCCGCGACCTGCTGTTCGCCCGCCTGCTGCAGTATCGCGCGTTCAAGGCCGTCGCCGGCAGCCTCGACCAGATGCTGCAGGCACCCCGGTGCATCCCGCGCGACGTGCCGCTCGAGCCGCACTTCGCGATGCTGCTGCCCGAACTCGTGTGGTCGGTGACCCCCGACCAGCTCGCCCGCCTCGCGGCCCATGCGCTGCAGCCCAAGGCGAACGAGACGGGCGTGAGCCTCGCGCACCTGCACGCCCCGGCCGTGTCGGTGCGCGAGCAGGCTGCGGTCGTCACGAGCCGGCTCCAGCGTGAGCACGTCATGACGTTCCGCTCCCTGGTGCGCGACGCGGATCATGTCAACATCGTGGTGGCCCGCTTCCTCGCGCTGCTGGAGCTGTTCCGGGAGGCGGTGGTGGCGTTCGACCAGGTACGCTCTCTCGGCGAGCTGACGGTTAGGTGGACCGGCGGCGCCGACCAGGTCGAGGTCTCCGACGAATTCGACGAGGCCGCCGCTGGCGACGACAGTGCCACGGAAGGAAAGCCGGGAGCAGATGGCTGACACACACATCGCGGGCGCGATCGAGGCGATCCTCATGGTCGTCGACGAGCCCGTCGCGCCCGCGGACATCGCCGCGGCGCTCGACGTCCCCGCGCCGCAGGTCATCGACACGCTCCACGCCCTGCGCGACGAGTATGCCCACCCGGACCGTCCGCGCGGCTTCGAGCTGCGCGAGGTCGAGGAGCGCTGGCGCATCTATTCGTCCAGGGTGTACGCCGATGCCGTGGGTGCCTTCGTGGTCGACGGCCAGTCCGCGCGGCTGTCGCAGGCCGCGCTCGAGACCCTCGCGGTGGTGGCCTACCGCCAGCCCGTCACGCGTGGACAGGTCTCCCAGGTGCGCGGCGTCAACGTCGACTCGGTCATGAAGACCCTCGCGGCGCGCGGGCTCGTCACCGAGGTAGGCGAGGTCTCCGGCGCACTGCAATACGGCACCACCACCGAATTCCTGGAGCGCATGGGGCTCGGATCGCTCGACGACCTGCCCGAGCTCGCTCCGTACTTGCCCGACCTTGCCGACATCGATGGGGAGGGCCGCTGATGGACCTCGAGATTCACCGCCCCGAAGGGGTGCGACTGCAAAAGGTGCTCGCCGCAGCCGGCGTGGGCTCGCGCCGCAAGTGCGAGGTGCTCATCGAGCGTGGGCTCGTGAAGGTCAACGGCGAGGTCGTCGACCAGCTGGGCGTGCGCGTCAATCCCTCCGAGGTCGTGATCGAGGTCAAGGGCCAGCGCATCTCGGTGGACGACGACGCCGTCACGGTCGTGCTCAATAAGCCGCGCGGCGTGGTCTCGACGATGTCCGACCCGCAGGGCCGGCCGGCGCTCGACGAATACGTGCGCGACTTCCCCGAGCGCCTGTTTCACGTGGGCCGGCTCGACGCCGAGACCACCGGTGTCCTGCTGCTCACCAACGACGGAGAACTCGCGAACCGCCTGGCGCACCCCACTCACGGAGTGTCCAAGGTGTACATCGCCAAGGTGGTGGGCGCGGTGCCTGCAAACCTGGGCACGCGCCTGAGGGCGGGCGTGGACCTCGAGGACGGCCCCGTCCGCGTCGCCTCGTGCCAGATCCTCGACGTTTCCAACGGCCACTCGCTGGTCGAGGTCGAGCTGCACGAGGGCCGCAACCGCATTGTGCGTCGCATGTTCGACAAGGTGGGTTTCCCCGTGGTGGACCTGGTGCGCACGCGGTTTGGCCCCATCACCCTGGGCAATTTGGGTCCCGGCGAGCTGCGCCGCCTCACTCGCGAGGAGCTCGGCTCGCTCATGAAGGCCGCGGGGCTGTAGAGGGCTCCCGGTCCGCGTCCGGCACACGGGCGCGTCCCGATACGATGGTCGCCATGACGACCCGAGCGATTCGCGGAGCCACCTCGCTCGAGGGCGACGCCAAGGACCACCTGCACGCACGCACCCAGGAGCTGGTCGCGCAGATGCTCGAGGCGAACAGCCTCACCCCTGACGACGTCATCTCCGTGTTCTTCACCTGCACGCCCGACATCGTCTCCGACTTCCCGGCGGCCGCGGCGCGCGAGATGGGATTCGCCGACGTCCCGCTCATGTGCGCCGTCGAGATGGCGGTGCCGACCGCGCTGCCGCTCGTGGTGCGCGTGATGATGCACGCGGAGGTCGAGGTGCCGCGCTCCGAGGTCAAGCACACCTATCTTCACGAGGCGGTGCGCCTGCGCAGGGACATCGCGCAGTGACCGCCCTGGAAGGCGGCGCGCAGAGCGCCCGCGTCCACATCGTGGGCGTCGGCCTGATCGGAGCGTCCATCGGTATCGGTCTCACCGCCGAGGGCTGGGACGTGACGATCTCCGACGCCGACCCGCAGGCCGAGCGCCTCGCCCACGCGATTGGTGCCGGGCGCGCGCTGGCGGGGGATGCCCCTCGTCCCGATCTGGTCATTGTTGCCGTCCCACCCTCAGCCGCGGCCGATGCCGTGGTCACCTCCCTGCGCACCTGGCCTCAGGCGGTGGTCACCGACGTGGCGTCGGTCAAGGGCCCGCTCGCGCGGGCCGCGGCCACAGCCGGCTTGGCGGAACGCTACGTGGGCTCGCATCCCATGGCCGGGCGTGAGACCTCGGGCGGCCGGGCCGCGCAGGGCGACCTGTTCAAGGCGCGCCCGTGGGTGGTGTGCGCCGGCAGCGCCCCGCGTTCGGCGGTGGCGCTCGTGGCCGCCGTCGCGCGGACCCTGCAGGCCGATGTCGTCGAGATGGAGGCCGAGGCACACGACGCGGCGGTCGCACGCGTGTCCCACGCGCCGCAGGTGGCCGCCTCCGCCGTCGCCGCCGCGCTCGGTCCGCTCCAGGCGGACGATGTCGCCCTCGCAGGGCAGGGCCTCAGAGACGTCACGCGCATTGCCGCGTCGGAGCCCGCCATGTGGGCCGACATCGCCCGGCTCAACTCGCACTCCCTGATTGCGACGCTCGAGCACATCATCGCCGACCTCGAGGATGTGAGGGACGCCGACGACATCGGCGAGGCGCTCACCGACCTCATCGAGCGTGGTCGCATGGAGGTCGCGCGCATCCCTGGCAAGCACGGCGGCGCCACCCGCGACTGGGTGCCGGTCACCGTCATCGTTCCCGACAGCCCGGGACAGCTGCTGCGGCTGCTCACCGACGCCGCCTCGGCCGCCGTCAACGTCGAGGACATCACCATCGAGCACTCGCCGCGCCAGCCCGTGGGTCTCACCACCTTGCACGTCCTGCCCGAGAGCGCGCCCGCGCTGGTGGACGCGCTCATCGCACAACACTGGGAGATTGCTTCATCATGACCGGAATCGTCATCGCCATCGACGGGCCCGCGGGCACCGGAAAGTCCACCGTCTCCCGTGAGGTTGCGCGCCGCCTGGGCCTGGCCTATTTCGACACGGGCGCCACGTACCGCGTCGCCACGCTCGCGTGCCTGCGCGAGGGCGTGGACTTCACGGTCACGTCCGACGTCGCCGCCATGGTCGCCACCATGAACGTTGAACTGGTCCTCGACCCCGCGAACCCGCGCATCCTGCTCGACGATGAGGACGTGTCCGCGCTCATCCGCACCGACACCGTGGCCCTGACGGTGTCGAAGGTCGCCACGAACCTGGAGGCGCGCCCGATCCTGCAGCAGATGCAGCGCGACGTCATCGCCGCGGAGGTCGAGGGTGGCCGCTCGGGCGGTAAGGGCGTGGTCGTGGAGGGCCGCGACATCACGACCGTGATCGCCCCCGAGGCCGACGTGCGCATCCTCATGACGGCCGACGACGAGGTCCGCGTGGCGCGCCGTGCGGGCGAGGGCGCCGATGTCGCGACCGTGCGTGAGGCCGTCCTGGGACGCGACAAGAAGGACGCGACCGTGGTGAGCTTCCACGAGGCCGCCGACGGAGTCCTCACGCTCGACACCACCGACCTCACCATCGAGGAGGCGGTGCAGGCCGTGCTGGAGCGCGCCGCCGAGGCCAGCGCGTGAGCGACGCGCGCGTCCCGAGCCGCTGGGGACCGCGCTGGTCCCGGTGGGTGGGGCGCGCGCTTGCCAAGGGGCTGTGGCGCACCGAGGTGCGCGGGCTCGAGCACCTGCCGCGCACCGGTCCCGTCGTGCTGATTGGCAACCACGTGGGCCTCATCGACGGACCCGTGTTGCACGGCATCATCCCGCGCGGCTCGCATTTTCTGATCGGCTCGCACATGTTCCACGGCGTGCTGGGGGCGCTGCTCAGGGGCGCCCAGCAGATCGAGGTGGTCGACTCGGGCCGTGACGCGCTGGCCCAGGCCCTCGCGGTGCTGCGCCGCGGGGACGTGGTCGGCGTGTTCCCCGAGGGCACCAGGGGAGCGGGGAGGGCCGATGCCGTGCAGGGTGGCGCGGCATGGCTCGCCATTCAGTCGGGGGCGCCCCTCGTGCCGACCGCACTCGTGGGAACCCGGCACACGGGCGAGCCCACCGGCGTGTGGCCGCGCCCGGGACGGCGTATCCTCGTGGAGTTCGGCGAGCCGTTCGCACTGGACCTGCCCGACGGGCTGCGGGGCCGCGCCCGTCAGGAGGCGGCGCAGGCGCAGCTCGCTGAGGCCCTCCGTGAGCGCATCGACAGGACGCTCGCCACCACCGACCTCACGCTGCCCGACGACGCGGAAGCGAATCCCAAGGAGACACCATGACCGACGAGCAGGATTACGGCGACACTGGGTACCGCGGCCTCGAGGACGTGCCCGCGCCCCTGCAGGTGCCATCCGACCCCGAAGAGAGCCTCGACGAGGTGCGCGAGGCCGCGCTGCGCGCGGGCCTCGACGCCTATGAACTGACCGACGACGACCTCGCGACCCTTGCGGGCGAGGAGCCCGTCGACACCGAGGAGGCACTGCCGACCCTCGCGATCATCGGCCGTCCCAACGTCGGCAAGTCGACGCTGGTGAACCGCATCATAGGCAAGCGCCTCGCCGTGGTCGAGGACACCCCTGGTGTGACACGCGACCGCGTCTCGTACCGCGCGGAATGGGCCGGCCGCGACTTCATGCTCATGGACACCGGCGGCTGGGAGGCGAAGGTACAGGGACTGGACCTGTCCGTCGCGCAGCAGGCCGAGGTCGCGATCGACATGGCCGACGCCGTCCTGTTCGTGGTCGACGCGACCGTGGGTGCCACCGCCTCCGACGAGCACGTGGTGCGCCTGCTGCGGGCCTCCAAGAAGCCCGTGGTGCTGGTCGCCAACAAGGTGGACGGCCCTCAGGGTGAGCTCGAGGCCGCGGCGCTGTGGAACCTGGGGCTCGGCGAGCCCTACCCGGTCTCGGCCCTGCACGGGCGTGGCACGGGCGACCTGCTCGACGCCGCCGTCGCGGCGCTTCCCACCGAGATGCCGCAGGTCGAGATCGACCCCGACGCTCCGCGCCGCATTGCGCTCGTGGGCCGCCCCAACGTGGGCAAGAGCTCGCTGCTGAACCAGCTCGCGGGCGAGAACCGCGTGGTCGTCAACGAGGAAGCGGGCACCACCCGCGACCCCGTCGACGAGGTCGTCGAGATCGGCGACCGTCGTTGGACCCTCGTCGACACAGCGGGCATCCGCCGCCGCGTGCACCAGACCAAGGGCGCCGACTTCTACGCGTCGCTGCGCACCGGCGCCGCGATCGACCGCACCGAGGTTGCGCTCGTGCTGCTCGACGCCTCCACGCCCCTGACCGAGCAGGACACCCGCGTCATCACCCAGGTGGTCGAGTCCGGCAAGGCGCTCGTGCTGGTCTTCAACAAGTGGGACCTGGTGGGCGAGGACGAGCGGTTCCTGCTTGAGCGCTCCATCGAGAAGGACCTGGTGCAGCTCACCTGGGCGCCGCGTGTGAACCTCTCGGCGCGCACCGGCTGGCACACCAACCGCCTGGTGCCCTCGATCGACCTCGCGCTGGGTTCCTGGGACCAGCGCATCTCGACCGGCCGGCTCAACTCGTTCCTCGGCGAGCTGGTCGCCGAGCACCCGCACCCGGTGCGCTCGGGCAAGCAGCCCAAGATCCTGTTCGCGACGCAGGCCTCCAACCGCCCGCCCCGCTTCGTGATCTTCGCCAGCGGTTTCCTCGAGCCCACGTACCGGCGATTCATCGAGCGCCGCCTGCGTGAGGCGTTCGGCTTCGAAGGAACGCCCATCCAGATCTCGGTGCGTGTGCGCGAGAAGCGGGCACGCAAGCGCTAGCGCCTTGCCCGCGGCCTAACCGCGCGTGGGCGCGCTGACGTGGGCGACCTCGTACACCGTGCCGGTGGTGCGCCGCGGGGCGGCCGTGAGCAGGTCGAAGCCGATCACGTCGCCGGTGGCCGTGTCGATCGCTCGCGCCGCGGCGCGAGCGTCCTTGCGAAGGGCGGCCGCGTTCGCCTCGGTACGGAGCCTGTCCGCGGCATCGGCCCACGATTCTCCCGGGGTGGCGGCGGTGCGCGTCATGACGGCGGTGGTCGCGCCCTTGGCGCCTGCGGCGTTCAGGTGCAGGCTCGCGATGGGCCACACATCTACGCGCGGGCGGCCGAAGTCGCGTTCGATGCCTTCGAAGCCGTCGCCTCCCCACAGGAAACGCGTCATGCGCGAGGTGTTCGCCCACACGTAGAACGGGGCATAGACGTTCTCCGTCGCGCCGGCCACGCCCGCCTCGCTCAGGCAGTAGGCCTTGAGGGCCAGGCCGTCATACTCGTCGAGCGCGTGCCCGCGCTCGGCGATGCGGCGGCGGATCACCGCCATGTCGTAGTCGCGGGGCAGGGCGATGGAGTAGCGCATGGCGATCATGCGCTGAAGCCTACTGACTCGCGTTGGCCTGATAGCCGAGGTCGACCAGGTCGCGCAGCACCTCGAGGTCGACGGCGTCGAGGCGCTTGACGTATACGCACGAGGCGCCGGTGGTGTGAGGGCCAAGGGCGTCGAGCAGAGCGGGCGAGGCCGGGTGATCCTGGAGTCCGTAGAACGCCAGCTGTGCGGCGCGCGGCGAGAAGCCCACGCGAGGCATGTCGCCCTCGCGCCCCGAGGCGTACCGGTAGTGGTAGCTGCCGAAGCCGATGATGCTCGGTCCCCACATCATGGCGGGTTCGCCGGTGACCTCGGACATCAGCGCCACGAGCACTGCGCCTTCTGAACGCCGGCGCTCATGTGAGACAGTCGCCAAGAATGTGTCGACGGGCACGCCAGTGGGCTGCGTCTTGTTCTCGGACATGCAACCCAGCGTAGGCATTCGGACAGTGATGTGCGTCACGTCGTACTGGAGCGAACGGAAGGGGTCCGGGTAAAGTTCGTTCGTGCTCGATGTGATGACCCTTCGGATCACACTCGGCATTGTCTCTTTCGTGGTCCTCGCGCTGTTCTGGGCGGGCGTCTATCGCCCCACTCGGTCGGCGTTCGCGGGGTGGTGGACGGTCTCCCTTCTCTGGTCGACCGCCAGCCCTGTGCTCTTCTTGCTCGACGGAACGCGCTGGCAAGCCATCGCCAATCCACTCGCAAGCGGGATGGCGGTGTGCGCCGCGTTTTCGATGTGGTTTGCGACCCGCTCCCTACGAGGCCGATCATCGTCGATCCGCGTGATGGCCCTGGCGGCCGTCGTGGTCACAGCTCTCGCGTTCCTCGACTCTCCCGCGACCAATACGTGGGCAGGCAACGGGCTGCTCTTCGCCGTCATGTCGACCTGCTTCGGTCTCGGAGCCTGGGATATGTGGGTGGTCTGGCGCGATCGTCGTTTCCGTCCCGATCGCAGGAATGACCAAGAAGCTCTCGTGGCATCGTTCGTGTCGGGCGTGGCGGCGAGCCTGCTCAGCGCCTTCTACGCGGTGCGTGCGGTGTTGTTTGTGGCATGGGGACCCGAATCACCTTTGTTCAATGCGGTGGCGGGTAGCGGAACAACCACCATCGTGCTGCAGGTATGCCTCGTCGCCGTGACCTTCACGGTCTCCGCGCTGGGCTATGACCAGCGCACGCAGGAACTGCGGCGCCAGGTGGCGCACGACGACCTCACACATGTGCTGGGACGCTCGGCCTGGATGGATGGAGCGCGGGCGCTGGTCGACAACAGGGTGCGGTCGGGCGACAGCGTCGCGATCGTGGTGGCCGACATCGACCACTTCAAGGCGATCAACGACTCTCGCGGTCATGCGGTGGGCGATGCGGTGCTGCTGGCCTTCGGTACCGCGATGGCCGATGTGCTGCGGCGAGGTGAGATCGCCGGCCGCCTGGGGGGCGAGGAGTTCGCGCTGGCGCTGATCGGTGTCGACGCCGAGGGTGCGCGTCGACGCATGGACGAGCTTAACGACCGCCTGACCTGGCTTCTGCGCACCGATCGGCTACCCGCGACGACCGTGAGCTACGGAGTCTCGCACGTGCGCGAACGCGACACCGTCGAGTCGGTCGTGGAGCGTGCGGACGCCGCCATGTATCGCGCCAAGCAGGCCGGTCGTGACACCGTGGTGGTCGACGGCGCGGACGAGCGTCCGAGCGCGTCAGCCTGACGACGCGGCGCGGCGCGGCGCGGGACGAGCGTGGGCCAGGTCAACGGCGCGCGGAGTCTGCGCGGATCTGTTGGAGTGTGGCCAGGATCTGCGCGAGCAGCGCCGTCTGCTTGGCCATCTCCTTGTGCAGGAGGTCAAAGTCCCGTCCGTAGCTCGTCATGATTGCCACGCTACGGGTGACCCCCGACATCGATGGCGCTGACGCCCACGCTAGCCCAGGGTGACGTGCCCCTCTTCGCGCTCCCTGAGCGCGCGGCGCAGCACCTTGCCCACGTTCGTCTTCGGTAGCTCTTCGAGGAATTCGATGTGGCGCGGGCGCTTGTAGCCGGTGAGCCGTTCGCGCAGGAACGCCGCGAGCTCGTCCTCGGTGAGCGAGGGGTCGCGGCGCACCACGAAGAGCTTGGGCACCTCGCCGGCGTGCTCATCCGCGACGGGGATAGCGCCGGCCTCGAGCACCTTGGGATGCAGCATGGCCGCGTCCTCGACGTCGCCCGGGTACACGTTGAAGCCCGAGACGACGATGATCTCCTTCTTGCGGTCCACGATCGAGAAGTACCCCGTCTCGTCGCGCGTGGCAATGTCGCCGGTCAGTAGCCAGCCGTCGTCGGTGAGGACGCCCGCCGTCTCCTCGTCGTTGCGCCAATAGCCCCTCATCACCTGCGGGCCGCGCACCGCGAGCTCACCCGGCTCGCCTAGGGGCGCCTCGTCGCCGTCCTCGGTCAGGATCCGCACGTCTGTCGACGGCAGGGGCACGCCGATGGTGCCGATGCGCGGAGGCAGATGCGTGGGGTTGACCGACACCACAGGCGATGCCTCGGTGAGGCCGTAGCCCTCGACCATGTGCGTGCCTGTGACCTCGTGCCAGCGGTTCGCGACCGCCGAGCGCAGCGCCATGCCACCGGCGACCGAGATTCGCAGCCGGGACAGGTCGGCCTTCGCGAACTCGTCGTTCTCCAGCAGCGCGCCCGCGAGCGTCGACACCAAGACCAGCGCATGCGGGCGGGACTGGTCGATGGTCTTGACGAAGGCGGGGATGTCGCGCGGGTTGGTGATGAGCACGTTGTGCCCGCCCAGGCGGAAGAAGCCGATGCAATTCACCGTCAGCGCGAACACGTGATACAGCGGCAGGGCCGCGATCACCGTCGAGTCCGAGTCGAGGACGGCGCGCATCTGGCCGATGAACTGCTCCTGGTTCGCCAGCAGGTTCCAGTGGGTGAGCATGGCGGCCTTGGTGCCGCCGGTCGTGCCGCCGGTGTATTGGAGGAAGGCGAGGTCCTCGGGGCCGATGCCGGGGTCGGCAAAGCGGGTGGGGTCGCCTGACAGGAGGGCACGGAAGGGCAAGGCCTGCGGCAGGTCGTACTCGGGCACCATCTTCTTCACGTGCTTGGCGACGAGGTTCACGATGGTGCGCTTGGGCTGAGGCAGCATGTCCCCGGCCTGGGTGAGGATGACGTGCTCGATAGTCGAGTCCGGAATCACTTTCGCGGCCTTGTCGGCGAAGTTGGCCAACACGATCATCGCTCGCGGCTCGGCGTCCTTGACGACCGCGGCGAGCTCGGCCGCGGTGTAGAGCGGATTGGCGTTGACGACGATGAGCCCGGCACGCAGCGCGCCATAGAGGGCGACGGGGTACTGCAGCAGGTTGGGCATCTGCAGCACAATCCGGTCACCCTTGACAAGACCCAGCTCGTGCTGGAGGTACGAGGCGATGCGCGTGGCGGCGTCGTCCACCTCCCGGAAGGACAGGGTGCCGCCGAGGTTGGAGAAGGCGGTGCGCTCGCCGAAACGCTGCGCGGCCGAGCGCGCGAGTTCTCCGAGGGAGCGCTCGGACGGCGCCGAGATCTTGGGGGCGACGCCCGGGGGGTAGTGCTCGAACCAGGGGCGAGTGGCGTCGCCGACGGGGTCGATGTCGGCGGGGACGGGGGCGGGGGTGGGCATCTGCATCTCCATTGATGTCGATGGGTGGGGACTACACGACCGTCAGGCTTGGGATGAGGGTACGCGAGTGTGGGCCGTCCATTCGCGCATCCAGTCGTCGACACGCAGGTGCGGCGGAAGGCCGCCGATGGCGGCCTCGAGGTCGTCGTGGTCGACGGTGCCGCCAGAGCGGCGAAGGAACCGGGTGCGCACCAGCGCATGGGCGTGGACGGTGTCGCCGACCATGAAGCGCTGTTCAAGGTAGCCCCAGCGTTCGTCGAGGCCGATCACCCGTGTATGAAGGTCGAACCTCGTCCCGAGCCGCAGCTCCTTGCGAAACGTGATGGTCTGTCCGGCGACCACGGGGAACCACGCGCGGCGCTGGAGGTCGGCCCAGAAGCCCGAGCGCACCATGAGGTCGAGCCTGCCGAGATCCATGAGGGTGAGGTAGCGACCGTTATTCATGTGGCCCAGGACGTCCAGGTCCGTCGGCACGACCCGGAACGGCGTGACGGCCTCGTCCCACAGCGACAGGGGTTCGGATCGGTGCGCCCGGAGGCGCAGCCGTAGCCACAGCAGCCGCCACCACAGATTCATGGCCGCACCCGCATCCTGAGGTGGGGCTTGGTGCCGTCGCGCGTGGTGACGTCGGCGTCCCAGCCGCCCGCGGCATCGGCCGCGCGAAAGGCGACCGTCCCGGGAAGGAGGACGGGCTTCACGAAGTCGACCTCGACCGCGTATGCGCCCGGCAGGCGCTGCTCGAGCGCGGCGAGTGCGCGGGCATGCGTCCACATGCCGTGGATGATGGGACGCGCAAAGCCGAAGGCCTTGGCGGCGACGCGCGAGGTGTGGATGGGGTTGGGGTCGCCCGAGACCCGCCTGTAGTCGCGGCCGAGCGTGGCGGGCAGGCGCCATATGCCCTGCGCGGGCCCCGCCTCGAAGTGCGGCCGGCCGGATTCGTCGGGCGTCCCTGGAGCACGCATGCCGGTGGCGAGGTACGTGCTGGTGCCCTCCCACACCGTCTCGCCGGCCACCTCGGCACGCGCGATGAGGTCGACCAGTGCGCCGCGGCGATGCGCGCGGGGCGCGGCGGCGCGCACGGCGAGATCGAGCGGCTCATCGACCCCGACCGGCCGGTGCAGGCGCATGGCGTTGGTGACGTGAACCGCGCCCACGAGCCTCACGGTGGCCTTGGGGTCGGCGAGCAGGTGCACGTGAAGCGGGAATGCCAGGACGTGAATCCACGTGGGCGGCACGTGGTCGCGCAGCGTGAAACCCGTGACGCGCGCGTAGTCGGCGAGCCGGTGCCGGTCCTGGGACAGCCCCGACAACACCACCTCGTGGGAGGGCACGCTCGCGTCGGACGCGCGGCTGGGAATGAGCGCGCGGGCGAACGACGCACCCATCCCCGGCGGCGCATCGAGGGTCACGGTGTCAGACATCAGGCGCCCACGAGGTTCTGCCCGCACACGCGGATGACCTGCCCACTGACCGCCTGCGAGCCGGGGTCGATGAGGTAGCCGATGGTCTCGGCGACGTCGACGGGTTGGCCGCCCTGGCTCAGGGAGTTGGAGCGGCGGAAGATCTCGCGCTGGACGAAGGGGATCTTGCCGGTCATCTCGGTCTCGATGAAGCCAGGGGCGACCGCGTTGACGGTGATGCCGCGTGCGACGAGATCCGGCGCCATCGCCTCGACCAGTCCCGCCACACCCGCCTTCGAGGCGGCGTAGTTGGTCTGCCCCTTATTGCCCGCGAGGCCCGAGGTCGAGGCGATGCCCACGAGTCGCCCTCCGTCGACGATGCCGCCGTCGGTCTCGGGGGCGAGCAGGATCTCGTTGATCCTCATCTGCGCGGCAAGGTTGACGTCGAGAACCGATGCCCAGCGCGCCGCGTCGGTATTCACCAGCATCTTGTCGCGCGTGATGCCCGCGTTGTGGACAACGGCATAGATGCCGCCGCCACCACGGGCGGCGTGCTCGGCGATACGGCGGCCGGCGTCCTCGGCGGTGATGTCGAGCTGGAGGGCGGAACCGCCCACCTCGTTGGCGACGGCGGCGAGCGCCTGGCCCGCCGCGGGAATATCGACGGCGATGATGCGGGCGCCATCGCGTGCGAGCGTGCGGGCGATCGCTGCGCCGATGCCGCGGGCGGCTCCCGTGACGACGACCACCTTGCCGTCGAGCGGGAGGTCGTCGAGCCCTGTCGCCGGGTTGTCGGCGTGGCCCACGGACCAGGTCTGGCCGTCCACGAAGGCGGAGCGACCCTGCAGGACAAACCCGAGCGTGGAGAACAGGTCGTCCGCCGTGGCCGCGGGGTCGAGGCGCAGCAGCGTGGAGGTCGCGCCGCCGCGCAGCTCCTTCGCCACCGTCCGGTTGATGCCGTCCAGGGCGCGTGCGACGGAGCGCTGCTCCCAGTCGCCGTGGGCGGGCCGTGCGAGAATGACGATGCGTCCCGAGCGGGCGATGCCGCGCACCGCTGGCCTGAGGACGGCGCGCAGCTCCTCGAGCTGGTCGATGTGGGCGAGGCTCGTCGCGTCCACCACGAGGGCACCGATGCGGCTCCCGTAGCCGGGCGCGGGCTCCTGGCCGTCGTCCACGACGGGCGATTCGACGGAGCGGCCCAGGCGCGCAAGCGCCTCGCGGGCGAGGAGGCCGCCGCCGATCTCGGCCAACACAATCGCGCCCTCGGGCCACGTGCGACCGCGACGCAGGCGCGGCGGCTCCTTGAGGCCCGCCTTCGCGGCGATGGCCTTGCCTGGCCTGGACGTGAAGGCCTTCTCGAGTGCGCTCATCACACCGCCTCCAGAATCGCGACCACGCCCTGCCCGCCCGCGGCGCACATGGAGATCAGGCCCTTGGACCCGGGACCGCGCGCGTGGAGGAGCTTGGCGAGGGTGGGCACTAGGCGCGCTCCCGTGGCGGCGAAGGGGTGACCTACCGCGAGGGACGAGCCGGTGACGTTGAGGCGCGACCGGTCCAGGGTGCCGATGGGCCCGTCGAGTCCGACGGAGCGGCAGTAGTCGGCGTCCTCCCATGCCTTGAGGGTGGCGAGAACCGTCGAGGCGAACGCCTCGTGAATTTCCACGAGTGCGAAGTCGTCGAGGGTGAGCCCGCGCCGGGCGAGCATGCGGCCGGTGGCGGCGACGGGGCCCAGCAGAAGATCGGCTCCGCCGGGGTGATCCACGGCGGCGACCTCGGCGTCCACGATGCGGGCCAAGGCTGTCAGTCCGCGCGCGGCGGCCCAGTCCTCGCTGGCGATCAACGCGGCCGCGGCGCCATCCGAGAGCGCTGTGGAGTTTCCGGCCGTCATGGTGCCCTCGGGCCCGCCGAAGGCGGGCTTCAGCGAGCCCAGCTTTTCGACGGTGGTGTCGGGGCGCATGATGGCGTCCTTGGTCACGCCCATGTACGGCGTTACCAGGTCGTCGAAGAAGCCCTCCTGCCACGCCTGGGCGAGGTGATGGTGGCTCGCGGCGGCAAGCTCGTCCTGCTCCGCGCGGCCGATGCCCCAGCGCTCGGTGGTGAGGGCCTGGTGTTCTCCCATCGACAGCCCCGTGCGCGGCTCGGCGACGCCGGGCGCCTGCGGGGCGAGGTGGCGGGGGCGAATCGCCGCGAGTGCCTTCACGCGCTCGCCGGCGGAGCGAGCGCGGTTGGCCTTGAGGAGGGCGCGCTTGAGGCCGTCGCTGACGGTGATGGGGGCGTCGGAGGCCGAGTCCACGCCCGCGCCGATGCCGACGTCGATCTGTCCCAGCGCGATCTTGTTCGCAACGTAGACGACCGTCTCGAGCCCCGTGCCGCACGCCTGCTGGAGGTCACACGCGGGGGTAGCAGGAGACAGCGCGGAACTCAGCACCGCCTCGCGGGTGAGGTTGAAGTCCTTGGGGTGCTTCAGCACCGCACCGCCGGCGACTTCGCCCAGGCGCTCGCCGGCGAGGCCGAAGCGGGCAACAAGGCCGTCGAGAGCGGCGGTCAGTAGGTCATGGTTCGAGGCCTCGGCGTAGGGGCCGCCGGCCTTCGCGAAGGGGATCCTGTTGCCCCCGAGCACCACAGCGTTGTGGGTCACACGTGCCTCCATCATTGGCGGGAACTCGGCAGTGCCGATGTACGTGATACTCACGGTAGCAGATACTCGCGGTACCGGGTATGGTGGGGTCATGGCCACCGACGGCAGGGACGCACGCTGGGATCAGCACCGCGTCGACAGGAAGCGCGAGCTCGTCTCGCACGCCCTGCGCGCCATCCGCGTGCACGGCCCTGGGGTGAGCCTCGAGGACATCGCCGGACGCGCCGGCACCTCGAAGACCGTGCTCTACCGGCACTTCGGCGGGCGGGCCGGGCTCTATGCGGACGTGGTCGACTCGGTGCATGCCTATATTCGAGCCGACCTCACGGCCGCGCTTGAGATGACCGACCTCAGCGACCTGGCCCGACTGACGGACACGCTCACGGACGGCTACCTCACCCTCGTCGAGCGCGACCCCCACATCTACCGCTTCGTCATGAACGGCGCCGGGGGAGCGGGCGCGGTCGATCCCGCGGGCCGCGTCCCCGCGGTCATCGCGGAATCGGTGGCCGAGGTCATCGTGGCGCGTGCAGGCACCCAGGGAGTGGACGCCGCGACGGCGGCCACCTGGGCCCACGGCATCGTGGGCTTCATCCAGGCCGTGGCCGACCGCTGGATGGACGACCCCGATCGTGAGCCGCGCGCCGCCGTGGTGGCGCGCGTTAGCGCGCTGTTTACCCCTGCCTTTGCCGCCGCCACGGCGGCCGACCCGGCCCCGCCCACCACCGCATCGGCCATCCCTACCTAAGCCCCGACATCTGGAGGATCGACAATGACGTTGACCGACGAGACGGCCTCGCCCGTGCACCACGAAAGCCTCACCGCGCTCGGCTCGCGGCTGCGCCACGCGCTCGATGGCCCCTATGCCAGCGAGCGTTCGGTGGGCCGCGCCACGTTCCCGTCCCAGGGGATGCTGCGTGACCCGGAACTCGACGTGGAGCAGTCGCGCGCCTGGACCCTGGGGCGCCTACGCGAGCTCGAGGAGCACGGGTTCGGTCACGCGGGAGTGCCCGACGGGAAGAACTCGGTATCCGACCCCCTGACGGCGGTGATGGCGTTCGAAATGCTCGCTCACGGCGACCTGTCGGTCACCATCAAGTCGGGAGTGCAATTCGGCCTGTTCGGCGGTGCGGTCACCAATCTCGGTACCGCGTGGCACCACGAGACGTTCCTGCCCGGCATCACGGACCTCAGCCTGCTCGGCGGCTTCGCGATGACGGAGCTGGGGCACGGCTCGGACGTGCAGAGCCTCGAGACCACGCTGACGTACCTGCCAGAGACGGATGAGATTGAGGTGCACTCGGCCACGCCCGGCGCCACCAAGGCGTACATCGGCAATGCCGCGAAGGACGGCACGATGGCCGCGGTGTTCGGGCAGCTGTGGGTCGACGGGGTCTGTCACGGCGTCCACGTG
The DNA here is from genome assembly GCF_002090055.1 of Demequina sp. NBRC 110051. Classification (GTDB taxonomy): domain Bacteria; phylum Actinomycetota; class Actinomycetes; order Actinomycetales; family Demequinaceae; genus Demequina. The sequence continues at coordinate 96,152 of NZ_BBRH01000013.1, read as the reverse complement.
GTGTTGGTGCCGCTGCGTGACGACGATGGCGAGGACCTCCCCGGCATCACCACGGGCGACCAAGGACACAAGGGCGGGCTGTTGGGCGTGGACAACGGCACGATCCGCTTTGACCACGTGCGCGTCGCGCGCCGCATGCTGCTCAACCGGTATGGCGGCGTCACTGATGACGGCACGTACGCCTCGCCCATCGACAACCCCAACCGCCGCTTCTTCACCATGCTCGGCACGCTCGTGCGCGGGCGCGTGTGCGTGGGTGGCGGCGCGGGCATCGCCGCCCGGCGCGCACTGTCGATCGCGGCTCGCTACGCCCTCACTCGCAGGCAGTTTCCCGCGGCCGGGCGGCCCGGTGGGGTACTCCTCATGGACTACCTGGTGCATCAGAAGCGGCTGCTGCCGCGTATCGCCCGCGCCTACGCGCTGGGCTTTGCGCAAAACGAGCTCATTGAGGCGCTGGTCCACGTGCAGGGCCCCGAGCAGTCGACGGAGGCCGAGCAGCGCGACCTCGAGACCCGCGCCGCGGGGCTCAAGGCGCTCACCACCTGGTTCGCCAACGACGCCGTGCAGGAGGCGCGCGAGGCGTGCGGCGGGGCGGGCTATCTCAGCGAGAACCAACTGGTGGAGATGCGTCGCGACGTCGACATCTTCGCAACCTTCGAGGGCGACAACACCGTGCTGCTGCAGTCGGTGACCAAGGCGCTGCTGACCGACTACCGGCGCGAATGGGGCGAACTCGACCGCACCGGCGTGGTGCAGGCCACCGCGCGCGTGGCCGGCGGCCAGTTCGTCGAGGCCACCTCGGCGAACTTGGTGCTCGAGCGCCTGGCCGATGCCGTGCGCCGCAAGCCCGAGGAGACCACCCTCACGGACCGCCGCTGGCACGCGCTCATGTTCGAGGAGCGCGCGCGTCACTCCCTCGAGTCGCTTGCGCGGCGGATGCGCGCGGCGGCCAAGGACGGCGGCGACTCCTTCGAGGCCTTCAATGCGCTCGGCGAGCACGTGCAGTTCGTCGCCCGCGCTCATCTCGACAGGCTGGTGCTGGAGGCCTTCGTCGCGGCGATCGAGTCCTGCGAGGACTCCGAGACGCGCGCCGTTCTCGACGACGTGTGCAGCCTCTATGCGCTGACGTCGATTCACGAGCAGCGTGCCTGGTTCCTCGAGCACAACCGCATCAGCTCGGCGCGTTCCAAGGCCATCGGAGCCCAGGTGGACGACCTGTGCCGGCGCCTGCGTCCCCACACGCTCGCCCTCGTCGAGGGCATGGGCATCCCCGAGTCGTGGCTGGGGGCGGCGATCCTCAAGGTCTAGCAGGAGGGCGATCCGACTGACGGTCAGAAACGGCGAGCACTGCCAGGGATTACTCTGGCAGTGCTCGCCGTTGAGCGTGTCCTAGTCCCGCTCGCCGTGAGGTCCCCACATGACCGTGTCTCTCAGCCCTGCCCGCACGCGCTGGGCGCTGCTCGCGCTCGCCATCGGCAGCTTCGGCATCGGCACCACCGAGTTTGTGGCGATGGGACTGCTGCCCGACATTGCTCGGGACCTGCTGCCCGGCGTCTGGGAGGCCAACCAGGAGGAGGCGCTGTCGCGCGCCGGCTGGGTGATCTCCGCCTACGCCGCCGGCGTGGTGGTCGGAGCGCCCACCATCGCAGCTGCCTCCGCGCGCTTCCCGCGCAAGACCGTGCTCACGGTGCTCGCCGCCGTCTTCACGCTCGGCACCGTCGCGTCCGCCCTCGCGCCCACGTTCGGCACGGTCATCGCCGCACGGTTCGTCGCCGGACTGCCGCATGGCGCGTACTTCGGCATCGCGGCCCTCGTCGCCGCCTCGCTCATGGGGCCGGAACGTCGCGGTCAGGCCGCCGCCTTCGTGCTCGCGGGCCTCACTATTGCCAACGTGGTCGGCGTGCCCGCCGTCACGGCGCTGGGCCAGTCCGCGGGCTGGCGCGTGGCCTATCTGGTTGTCGCGGGCATGTTCGCGCTCGCCACCGTCGCCATCGCACTGTCGCTGCCGCACGGCCCCGGCGACCCCCACGCGACCATTCGCCGCGAGGTCGGCGCGCTCGCGCGTCCGGCCGTGTGGTTCGCTCTGCTCACGGGCGCGCTGGGATTCGGCGGATTCTTCGCCGTCTACAGCTACGTCTCGCCGCTGGCGACCGAGATCACCGGCACGTCCGAGGGGTTCGTCCCCATCGCCCTCATGACGGTGGGAGTCGGCATGACGGTGGGCAACTTCGTCGGTGGACGCATGGCGGATTCCGGTGCGATCCGCGCCATCTTCTGGCTGTTCGGCGCCTTCGCCGTCTCCCTCACATTGTTGATCGTCACCGCGTCCTCCTTGGTGGGCCTGCTCACCGGGCTGTTCCTCGTGGGCGGCTCCGCGGCCGCGCTCTCGCCCGCGATCCAGACCCGGCTCATGGACGTCGCGGGCGACAGCCAGACCATGGCGGCGGCACTCAATCACTCGGCGCTCAACATCGGCAACTCGATCGGCGCGGCGCTGGGTGGCGCCGTGCTCGCGGCCGGATTGGGGTATTTGGCTCCCACCTGGGTGGGACTGGTGTTGTGCGTGCCGGGTGTGCTGTGCGCCCTCGCGGGGCTCGCGGTCACTCGCCGCGCGGCCGTCCGCGGCGCCGTCGAGGGCGAGCCGGTTCCCGCGCGCGTCGTCTAGACGGCCGATGCGTCAGCCGGCCGCCGTACGGCGCGCCGCGGGCGTAGGGGGCCACGTTCCGTCGCCCAGGTACGTCTCGATGTCGCGCGCCGTGCGCCTTCCGCCGCGGTCGGCGCCGATGGTCGAGGCCTGCGGCCCGTAGCCCGCGAGGAACAGCCCCGGCACGTCCACGGCGTGGCCGTGTTCCACGCGTACCCCTTCGCGCGCGGACACCCCGAGGGGCGCGAAGGGCCCAAGGTCCGCGTCGAAGCCCAGTGCCCAGATGATCGCGTCGAGGGCGAGGAATCCCCCGTCGGAGAGCACCGCACCGTCGGGGGTAAGGCGCGAGAACATAGCCTGGCGATGAAGCAGCCCGGCGCGGTCCATGCGCGCGATCGGCGGCGTCATCGGCATACCCGTGGTGGACACGATGCTGGGTAGAGGGCGCCCTGCACGTGCCGCCTGGTCCTGCAGCCGGACGGCTTCGCGCCCCAGCTCGGCTCGCAGCATGGACTCGCCTCGGTGGAACGTGACCGGGCGACGGGTGAACCACGTCACCTCGGCGGCGACGCCCTCGAGCTCGCGGAGAAACCCGAGGGCAGAGGCCCCGCCGCCGACGACGGCCACACGCAGCCCGCGAAACTTGTCGCTCGACACGAATTCGGGCGTCGTGATCTGGCGCCCCCTGAAGTCGTCGACGCCGGGTACTCCGGGTTGGCGGGGGCTTCCCCACGTGCCCACCGCGCCCACCACCACGCGGGGCGAGAAGGTGACTGCCGCATCGGCCGTCTCGACGGCGAAGCCCCCTTCGGGGGAGCGGCTCACCGCGGTGACGTCGACCGGACGGCGGACTCTCAAGTCGAGGTGGCGCTCGTACCTGCCGTAGTAGTCGCTGACGACGGCCCGGGCCGGAGGCTCGCTGGGTGCGTTCGCGAAGGTCACGCCCGCGGCGGCCATCTCGGGGAGGTCCGCGATGCGATGCGCGTCGCCCAGCCGCAGCGATTCCCACCGGTGTTGCCACGCGCCGCCGGGGCCGGGTCCGCGGTCCACGACGGTGAAGTCGGTGTCGGGCTGGAAGCCTCGGCGCACCAGGTGGTGGGCCACGGAGAGTCCTGCCTGCCCCGCGCCGATGACCAGGACAGGTGGGGGCGCGGGGGTCACGGGACAGGTCTACGCCTGGGTGTCGCCTGGGGGCAAATCCGCGCGGGCGGGCTGGACCACGCGCAGGCCGGTGCAGCAATGGAGCGCCGCGGCCGCCGCGAGACCGACGGCGGCGATGACGCAGAGCGTGGTGGCGATCGCGGCGGGCCCGCGGCTGGGGTCGAGGAACGGATAGGGGACCCAGCCGTCGCGAAGGGCCCGCACCAGGAGGAAGGTGGCCCAGCCGGCCGGCACGAAGAGCACGGTCCACCAGGTGGACACGGGCAGGCGTCGGCGTCGCCCGACGAGGAGCCAGTCGACGACGAGCGCCGCGCCTGCGCCGCCGTGGAGCACGGCGTTCGCCCACGGGAAGAGGGGGGTGGCGTGCTGGGCGAGGACCGCCCAATAGACCGCGCCGGCGATGACGAGGTAGGTCGCGGCGTTGACCCTCAGCAGGGAGAGCCAGACGCGTTCGCCCGGACCCGCAAATGCCGATGCCGTGAGGGCCACGACGCCGGCAATCGCGGCGAGTGGGGTGAAGTAGCCGGGCAGTTGGCCCCACGTGAAGGTTCCGTGGGTGAGGTCGGCCCAGCCTTGGAACCCCAGCGACACGGCAATCGCTAGGGCGGCGCCAAGGCGCAGAATCCGGATGGTGGCGACGTTGCTCACGCGTCGCACATTACCTGAACTTTACGAAAACCTGAACAACTTGTGTCCGTGTCGTGGGGAAATGTCGAGATTGAGTGCGTGTGGTGGCCGCGAGCGCCCGGCTGGCTCGCGGTCGCGGCGAAACCGGGCACAATGGTGCCTGTCGCCACGCATCAAACGAGGCCTCGGATCCGCGTTCCGCGCGGACATTGCTGGCGCGAGACACCTGGAAATCAGGCGTGCTCTCGCGCGCCGCCGTCACAACGGAGGAAGTATGTCCGACGTCACCATCGAGACCACGACCGCGGGTTCGCTGCCGCGCTCGGCCGAGTTGGTCGAGGCCACCAAGGCCCTTACTGTCGCCGAGGACGGCTTCACGCTGGTCCAGACCGACGAGTACAAGGAGGCCGCCGCGGCCGCCGTCACCGCGCTCGTGAAGCGCCAACTCGAGGCGGGCATCACTCGCGTGGGCGACGGCGAGTACGGCAAGGCCATGACCGCGTCGCACGACTTCGGTGCCTGGTGGTCGTACTCGTTCCAGCGCACGGCGGGTCTGGCGCTGCCCCCGGCCGATGCGCCCATGCCCGAGCCCGTCCGCTCGACCCCCGGCAACGTGCAGCTGACCTCGATGAACGACCGCCGCGACTGGGTGGCCTTCGCCGAGGCCTACCAGGACCCGTCCTCCGGCGTGCTCCTGGGCGAGCCGCCGTTCTGGCCGCTGACCGTCTCCGATATCTCGTACCGCGGCCAGGACCTCATCGGGGCCGACATCGCCAACCTCAAGGGCGCGATGGATGCGACGGGCCAGACCCACGGCTTCCTCACGTCCCTCGCCCCGGGCTCGGCGGCCCGCATCGGAAATGTCCACTACAAGGACGAGGCCGAGCACATCTGGGCGTGGGCGGACGTCATGCGCGAGGAGTACAAGGCGATCACGGACGCCGGCCTCACGGTGCAGCTCGACGACCCGTCGCTCGCGGAGAGCTGGGATCAGGTCAACCCCGAGCCGTCCGTCGCGGACTACCGCGCGTTCCTGCAGACCCGCATCGACGCCATCAACCACGCGATCGAGGGCCTGCCGCGCGAGCAGGTCCGCCTGCACATCTGCTGGGGATCGTGGCACGGGCCTCACACCACGGATCTCGAGCTGCGTCACATCCTCGACCTGCTGCTCACCATCAACGCGGGCGAGTTCTCGTTCGAGGCGGGCAACGTGCGTCACGAGCACGAGTGGAAGGCCTGGCGAGACGTGTCGATCCCCGAGGACACCATCCTGGTGCCCGGCGTGGTGAGCCACGCGACCAACGTCGTGGAGCACCCCGAGCTAGTCGCGGACCGCATCGAGCGTTTCGTGGACATCGTGGGTCCCGACCGTGTGGTCGGCTCGACCGACTGCGGCCTGGGCGGTCGCGTGCACCAGCAGATTGCGTGGGCCAAGCTTGCCTCGCTCGGCGAGGGCGCGCGCCTCGCGGCCCAGCGCATCGGCGGCTAAGGCTCTCCACATTTGGCGGCGCCGGTTCCCTGCGGGGAGCCGGCGCCTTCGTACTTCTACCTATAACAGGCGTAATAGGTCAGACCGTCGTACTTTGGACGCAGGTCCCCACCTACGGGAGGTTGACATGCGCCGAGCACCCCACCGCCATCGTTCGGGCGAAGTGCTGCGCCGGCGGGGGATCCCCTCGCTCATCGTGCTGGCTGCGCTCCTGCTGGGAATTGTGGTGGTGAGCCCGCCCGCCGAGGCTCGCTACGCCGAGGGCGGCGAGGGCCTGTACCCGGGCTACATCGACTGGTTCGAATGGGGCGATGACGGCACGCCCATCGCCGAGGGGACCACGGTGACCAACCGGCGCACGGTGGGCGCCAACGTGCTCGCGACGACCTGCACCATCTCCGGCATTGGGGGAGACCCGGGGGGCATCGAGGCCTACCGGCCCGGCAACTACCGCGGCGACGCGCTCGACAACCTGTACAACATCGGCGGGATCGACGGGGCCAACGAACTGGTGTCGGGCATCGCCAATGTCACCGGTACGGGTCGAGCGGTGGTGAACTTTGACTTCGATTGCGAGGTGACGCTTTCCGGATTGGGTGCGGATCCGGTGCCGGTGGATGTTGCCGGACTGGTGTTTGCCGACGCGGAAAGCAACAACGAGTCTCAAGGTGAGTACATCGAGGCGACCCCGGATCAGCCGGACGCGACGTGGCGGGTCATCGACCGCATCCGTGGCTGTGATACGTCCACGATGGCGACGCGCGAGGGTCTGACGTTGCGGCTCGATTCGAATGGCCAACAGTGTGCCGAGGCAAACAACACCTACGGTCCGATCGCGGTCGGCTTCATGGAGGGCGCGACCGGCGCCTCGGTCGAGATGCAGGGCGGCGGCGTGAGTGCCGTAGCCCTCGGTGTGGTATTCGAGGCCGACTTCGGAGACGCACCGATCCGCTACCTTGGCGCCGGCGCGCTGCTGCAGTCGGTGTGGAACGGCGGCGAGGTTCCCGAGGGCGAGACCAACGTGTCTGACGAGTCCTTTGTCTTGGGAGCCCCCGGTGGATACGAGCCCATCCTCGGGTCCACCGTGGATTCGGACGGCGGCTACGTCGGCAGCGCCAACGCTGACCTCGACGACACCACCGGAAACCCGGCGACGGACGAGGACGGCATCGAGCCGCCGGACGTCGTGGACACCGACTACGGCGAGACCTTCAGCCTCACCCCCTCATGCGTGGGTACGGGCGAGGTGGCCGGCTGGATCGACTGGAACGACAACGGCACCTTCGACGATTCCGAACGCCAGGGGCCTGTCACCTGTTCCGACGGCACGGTCACCCTGACGTGGACGGTGCCCGACGATGCCGTCCAGACAGTGGTAGACCCGACCTTCCTGCGCCTGCGCATCGCCGACACCGCCGAGGGTGCCTCGAGCCCCAACGGCCTCACCAGCCGTGGTGAGGTCGAGGACTACCCGATCTACGTCGACCTGCCAGATCCGGGTCTCACCATCGCCAAGGAGGCGGACCCGGCTGACGAGGTGCTGCCCGGCGGCCTCGTCGAGTACACCATCACCGTCGAGAACACCGGCGAGGTGCCGTATGACGATGAGCACGTGCTCGCATCCTTCACCGACGATCTGTCCGATGTGCTCGACGACGCGACGTACGTGCCGGAAGCACAAGCCGACATCGGCATTGTGTCGCTTGAAGGCGACGTGCTCAGCTGGAGTGGTCCGCTGGGACTCGGCGAGATCGCCACCATCACCTACACGGTCCAAGTCGACGACCCGTTCGAGGGCAACGGTTCGCTCAACAACACGGTGGTGGGTCCCGCGGAGTCGAATTGCGCCGAGGACTCCGCCGACCCGTCCTGTACCGCGGTGGTCCCCATCAAGGACCTGGTCATCACCAAGTCCGTTGACCCTGCAGGCGAGGCCCTCGCCGGAGGAGTGGTCGAGTACACCATCACGGTGACCAACACGGGCCAGGCGCCGTACACGGCCGACGACCCCGCGACGCTCACCGACGACCTGACCGACGTGCTCGACGACGCCACCTACAACGACGACGTGGCGGCAGACCCCGGCACCGCAACAGTGACCGACACCACGTTGAGTTGGGAGGGCGAGCTTGCGCCGGGAGCGAGCGCGGAGATCACCTATTCGGTGACGGTGCTCGATCCCGCTGAGTCCGGCGGCGACGGCTTCCTCGACAACGCTGTGGTCGGACCCGACGAGTCCAACTGCGCCGCAGGATCCACGGACCCCGACTGCGAGACCTCGGTACCCGTCCGCGCGCTCCAGATCATCAAGACCTCCGACGGCAGCGACGGTCCCCGTCCCGGCGACACGGTGACGTACACGATCTCCGTGACGAACACCGGTCAGGTGCCCTATACCGACGACGACCCTGCGAGCTTTGACGACGACCTCACCGAAGTGCTCGACGATGCCGAGCCTGGCACCGTCGACGCCCCCGTCGGCACGGCGAGCTTTGATAGCCCGATCCTCCATTGGGAGGGTCCACTGGGAGTGGGCGAGACGGTAGACATCACCTACACCGTGGTCATCGACGACCCTCTCGAGGGTGACGGCAGCCTCTTCAACGTCGTGGTGGGACCCTCCGAGTCCAACTGCACCGATCCCGACGAGACCAACAATGCGGACTGCATTGAGCCCAACCCCATCCGCGCCCTTGAGATCACGAAGACGTCGGAGCCGGCTGACGAGGTCCTCGCCGGCGACACCATCACCTACACCGTGACCGTCGAGAACACGGGAACGTACGACTACACCGACCTTGATCCCGCCTCATTCACCGACGACCTCTCCGACGTGCTCGACGACGCGGAGTGGGACGACAACGTCACGGTGACGGCCGGCACCACGGAGCTCGTCGACGTTGACTTCTCGTGGGAAGGCCCCGTCGAAGCAGGCGACACCGTGACGGTGACGTACTCGGTCACGGTGACCAATCCGCTGAGCGGCGACGGCTACATTGACAACGCCGTGGTGGGCCCGCCGGAGTCCAACTGTGACGCGGGCGCGCTGTCGCCCGACCCCGACTGTTCGACCTCCGTACCGGTGCGCGCGCTTGACATCACCAAGGAGGTCGACCCTGCGGACCAGGCACTCCGTGGCGACCAGGTGACCTACACCGTCACCATCGAGAACGTGGGTGAGGTGGCGTACACCGCCGACGATCCCGCGGTCGTGACGGACGACCTCAGCGAGGTATTGGACGATGCGACCTGGGACGGCAACATCACCGTTTCGGGCGGTAACGCAGAGTTCGTCAGCCCCGAGCTCACGTGGACTGGTCCCATCGCGGTGGACGAGACGGTCACCATCACCTATACCGTCACGGTCGACGATCCCGACTTGGGCGACGGGGTCCTCGCGAACGTCGTCGTGGGGCCGTCCGAGTCCAACTGTTCCGAGGATTCCACCGATCCCGACTGCGCCACCGAGGTGCCCGTGGGCGCCGTGGACATCGTCAAGACTGCCAGCCCTGCCGATGAGGTGCTGCCCGGCGAGACGGTGACGTACACGGTCACCATCGACAACGTGGGACAGGTGGCCTACACCGACGTCACCGTCACCGACGACCTCTCAGAGGTGCTCGACGACGCCGAGTGGGACGGCAACCTCACGGCGTCCTCGGGATCGGCATCGTTCCTCGACGGCATCCTCACGTGGGAGGGCGACCTTGCGATCGGCGCCTCCGTGACCGTCCAATATTCGGTGACGGTGTATGACCCTCTGCAGGGTGATGGGTTGTTGGATAACGCGGTGGTGGGGCCGTCGGAGTCGAATTGTGCTGAGGGGTCGACGGATCCTGATTGTGTGACCGAGGTGCCGGTGAGGGCTTTGAACATCCTCAAGGTGGCTGATCCTGCGGGTGAGGTGTTGCCGGGGGAGTCGGTGACGTTCACGGTGACGGTGGAGAACATCGGTCAGGTGGATTACACGGCCGATGCTCCGGCTGAGGTGGTGGACGATCTCACCGCGGTGCTCGATGACGCTGAGTGGGATGGCGAGGTGACGGTTTCGGCGGGTGAGTGGGAGTTCACGTCGCCTGAGTTGTCGTGGTCGGGTCCGGTGGCTGTGGGTGAGACGGTGACGATCACGTATTCGGTGACGGTCAATGATCCGCTGACGGGTAACGGGCTGCTGGATAACGTGGTGACGGGTCCGGTGGAGTCGAACTGTGAGGCGGAGTCGACGGATCCTGATTGCGCGACGGAGGTTCCGGTCAAGGCTCTCGAGATCGTCAAGGCTGCGGACCCGGACGACGAGGTGCTGCCGGGCGAGACGGTGACGTACACGGTCACCATCGAAAACATCGGCCAGGTCGACTACACCGACCTCACGGTGAGCGACGACCTCACCGACGTCCTCGACGACGCCTTGTGGGTCGGCAACATCACGGTCACCGCGGGAGCAGCCGAGTATGTGAGGCCCACGCTGACCTGGACCGGGCCGGTCGCGGTCGACGAGACGGTGACGATCACGTATGACGTCACGGTCAACGACCCCCGCACCGGCGACGGGCTCCTGACCAACGCGGTCCTGGGACCACCGGAGTCGAATTGCGAAGCGGACTCTATCGATCCGGACTGCTCGACTGAGGTGCCGGTGCGCTCGCTCCAGCTCGAGAAGACCTCGAACTCCGATGGCTCGGTACAGCCCGGCGAACGAGTCGAATACCAGATCACCGTGACGAACACCGGCGAGGTGGACTACACCGCGGACAACCCTGCGAGCATCACGGATGACCTGGCCGCGCTGCTCGACGACGCCGAGTACAACAACGACGCGAGCGCTCCGGTGGGCACCATCGACTACACCGGAACGGTGCTCACGTGGGAGGGGCCACTCGCGGTGGACGAGAGCGTCACGATCACCTACTCGGTGACGGTCAACGATCCGCTCAGCGGTGATGGCGTGCTCGACAATGTGGTGGTTGGACCGCCGGAGTCGAACTGCGATAGCGCCGAGACCACGGATCCCGATTGTGTGGAGCCCAATCCCATCCGCGCGCTCAAGATCTCCAAGCAGGCTTCGCCAAGCGACGAGGTCCTCCCTGGCGGCACCGTGACCTACACGGTCACTATCGAGAACACCGGCGTGGTGGACTACACGGACGACGACCCCGCGGTGGTCTCCGACGACCTCACCGAGGTGCTGGACGACGCGCTTTGGGGCGGCAGCGTGTTTGCCAGCGCGGGCACCGCGGACTACGACGAGCCCATCCTGACGTGGACCGGCCCCATCGAGGCCGGCGACACCGTGACCGTCCAATATTCGGTGACGGTGTATGACCCTCTGCAGGGTGATGGGTTGTTGGATAACGCGGTGGTGGGGCCGTCGGAGTCGAATTGTGCTGAGGGGTCGACGGATCCTGATTGTGTGACCGAGGTGCCGGTGAGGGCTTTGAACATCCTCAAGGTGGCTGATCCTGCGGGTGAGGTGTTGCCGGGGGAGTCGGTGACGTTCACGGTGACGGTGGAGAACATCGGTCAGGTGGATTACACGGCCGATGCTCCGGCTGAGGTGGTGGACGATCTCACCGCGGTGCTCGATGACGCTGAGTGGGATGGCGAGGTGACGGTTTCGGCGGGTGAGTGGGAGTTCACGTCGCCTGAGTTGTCGTGGTCGGGTCCGGTGGCTGTGGGTGAGACGGTGACGATCACGTATTCGGTGACGGTCAATGATCCGCTCACGGGTAACGGGCTGCTGGATAACGTGGTGACGGGTCCGGTGGAGTCGAACTGTGAGGCGGAGTCGACGGATCCTGATTGTGCGACGGAGGTGCCGGTCAAGGCGCTCGAGATCGTCAAGACCGCGGACCCGGACGACGAGGTGCTGCCGGGCGAGACGGTGACGTACACGGTCACCATCGAAAACATCGGCCAGGTCGACTACACGCGGGCGAGCGTCACCGACGACATGAGCTCAATCCTGGACGACGCGACGTACGACGGCGACGCCACGGCATCGGCCGGTGGCTTCACGTTCTCGCGTCCGGTATTGAATTGGACGGGCCCGGTTGCCGTGGGCGACACGGTCACCATCACGTACAGCGTGGTGGTCAACGACCCGCTCACGGGTGACGGCATCCTCACCAACGTGGTGCTGGGGCCGCCCGAGTCGAACTGCGAGGCTGATTCCGAGGACGAAGCCTGCACGACCGAGGTTCCGGTGAGGGCTCTTGAGCTCGTGAAGACGTCCGACACGGGGATTCGCGTCCAGCCGGGAGACTCGATCGAGTACACCATCACTGTGACGAACATCGGTCAGGTCGCCTACACCGAGGAGGACCCGGCGGTCATCACGGACGACCTCAGCGGCGTGCTGGACGATGCGACTTATCAGGGCGACGCGCAGGCCTCCGACGGCGACGTCTCCGTCATCGGACTCGAGCTCACCTGGACCGGTCCGCTGGCCGTGGGCGGCGACGTCACCATCACCTACACGGTGGTCGTGAACGAGCCCGTGACCGGCGACGGTTCCATCGCCAACGTGGTCCAGGGGCCGCCAGAGTCGAACTGCACATCCGCAGTCTCGCTTGACCCCGACTGCATCGAGTTCCACACGCTTCGCGCGCTGGATGTGCTGAAGACCGCGGACCCGGAGGGCTCGGTCACCGTCGGTGACACGGTGACCTACACGGTGGAGGTGACGAACTCCGGTTTCCTGCCGTACACGTTCCTCAACCCCGCCGAGATCGAGGACGACCTGACCGACGTGCTCGATGACGCGACGTACAACGACGACGCGGCGGCGAGCACCGGCGAGGTGGCGTACGCCGAGCCCCTGGTGACATGGTCCGGGGCGCTCGGCATCGGCGAGACGGCGACCATCACGTACTCGGTGACGGTGGACGACCCGCCCGGCGGTGACATCATCCTCGACAACGCGGTGCTGGGCCCGCCCGAATCCAACTGCTTCGCCGCCACGCCGCGCGCGAGCGCCGGTGATGTCACCTGGCCAGAGGGTTGCCACGTCGAGACGCCCATCCGGATACTCGAGGTCGGCAAGACCGTCGACGTGGATGCCGCCTCCCCCGGGGACGTGGTGACCTATACGGTGACAGTGGAATCCACGGGCACGGCACCCTTCACTGACGACCAGCCCGCCACCTTCACGGACGACCTCACCGAGGTCCTCGACGACGCGAAGTACAACGACGATGCGATGGCCGATGCGGGCGAGGTGTCGTTCGATGAACCCATGCTGAGCTGGAGTGGGCCTCTCGCGGTCGATGGGGTGGTCACCGTCACGTACTCGGTGACAGTCGACGATCCGCCCGGTCGCGACATGGTGCTGCTCAATAGCGTGGTCGGACCGCCTGGGTCGCAGTGCGCGGTGCCTACGGCCGACGAACCGCTCCTGTTCGCGGCGGCCGCGCAAGCACTCGACTGCGAAACCATCACGCCCATCAGGATGTACGAGGTGGCGAAGGCGGTCGACGTGACCGAGGCCGCGCCGGGAGACGTGGTGACCTACGCGGTCACCGTCACGTCGACGGGCACCGCCGACTACACGGACGACGTTCCCGCGACGTTCGTCGACGACCTCACCGAGGTGCTCGACGACGCCTCCTATAACGACGACGCGGACGCTTCCACCGGGACGGCCACGTTCGACGCGCCCAATCTGACGTGGAGCGGGCCGCTGGCCGCGGGGGAGTCCGTCACGGTCACGTACTCCGTGACGGTGGACGACCCCGTCGAGGGTGACCTCACGATGGACAACGTGGTCGCCCCCGACGGAGAGATCGGTGGCACCTGCGTCGCCGAGGGTGAATGTGAGACAAGCACGCCGATCGAGGTGCCGCCGGTGGTGCCGGTCGACCCGGAGCAACCGGTCACGCCGGGCGGCGGCGGGTCCGGTGGCGTGTTGGGGACCTCCGGTCCCGATGCGTGGATCCCGTGGGCCGGGCTCGCAGCCTTGCTCACGATTCTTGGAGCCGCGGTGGTGGGCCTCGGCCGGCGCAGGGAGGCGTAACCCCAAGCGTGATACCTGACGGACACACGGCTCTGGCACCATAGTGCGGCGCGCGACCCGCGCACCCACCGTCTGCCTCACCACCCTTGGAGGTCCTCCGTGTCCGTCGTCGACCCGCCCATTGCAGAAAAGCACGCGCTGTGGGAGGACGTGCTCGCCATCCCCACCGGCGCGCTCATGATGTCCTTCGGGCTGTTCTTGCTGGACCAGATCGGGGGAGTGTCGGGCGGCCTCGCGGGCGTCGCGATCCTGGGAAGTTACTGGACGGGCGCCTCGTTCGGGCTGATCTTCTTCGTGATCAACCTGCCGTTCTACTGGCTTGCGGTGCGGCGCATGGGGTGGACGTTCACCATCAAGACGCTGATCTCGGTGACGCTGATCTCGGTGCTGACGTCGGTCCACGGGGTGTACCTCGATGTCAGCGACGTGAACCCGCTCTATGGGGCCGTCTTCGCGGGCCTCGCCATCGGCGTGGGAATGCTGATCATCTTCCGCCATGGCGCGTCCGCGGGCGGCTTCGGCATCTTGGCGGCGTGGCTGCAGGAGACGCGTGGCTGGCGAGCTGGGTTTGTGCAGGGTGCGCTGGACCTGGTGGTGGTGCTCGCATCGCTCGCGCTGGTGCCGCTACCCATCCTGCTGTGCTCGATCGTGGGTGCCGTGCTGCTGAACCTGACCCTCGCGATCAACCACCGGCCGGGGCGCTATTTCGGTTGACGCGGGTCTTCGTGGTCAAAAACGGTCCGGACGCTGTGTAGACTGTTTCCCGGTCCAAACGAGGGTTCCGATCCTCGCATAAGGCCGGTTTCGGGCTGTGGCGCAGCTTGGTAGCGCACCTGACTGGGGGTCAGGGGGTCGCAGGTTCAAATCCTGTCAGCCCGACCGAGAAATGGAGCCGTTCTTCCTGGTAAACGCCGGGAAGGGCGGCTCTTTTTTCTATCTGCGCACGCGCGGGTCGGCGCTGAGATGCGCGCGGAGTGCACCGTCGTGCGACACCTGACTCCCGCAGGTTCGCCCTGAATGTCTATCGGGACACACCGGTCCCGACGTCACCACTTCGACGGCGCGTAGTCCTTGAGGAACACCCCAAACAGGTCTTCGCCGGCCTCGCCGCGCACCACCGGGTCGTACACGCGAGCGGCGCCGTCCACGAGGTCGAGCGGCGCGTGGAAGCCCTCCTCGGCCAGCCGGATCTTGGTGGGGTGCGGGCGCTCGTCCGTGATCCAGCCGGTGTCGACGCTGGTCATGAGGATCTGGTCGGACTCGAACATCTCCCGGGCGCTGGTGCGCGTGAGCATGTTGAGCGCGGCCTTCGCCATGTTCGTGTGCGGGTGGCCCGGTCCCTTGTAGCCGCGTTCGAACACGCCCTCCATCGCGGAGACGTTGACCACGTAGGAACGGCCGGAGGCAGATACCGCGGCCGCCGCCGCAAGTGCCGGACGCAGGCGGTTGATCAGGATGAACGGTGCCGTCGAGTTGCACAGCTGCACCTCAAGAAGCTCCAGGGGCGTGACGTCGCCGACCGCCTGTACCCACGAGTTGGTGTCGTGGTGGTCCGGCACCAGGCCTCCCGCGTCGATGGCCGTGCCATCGGCGAGCCGGGCCAGCGACGACGACCCCGGCGCGAGCGCCTGGTCCGTGAGCCGCTGCGCCTCGCGCGAGCCCACCTCCGCCAGGTGAGCGGACGCCAGCAGCGGGTGCGTGGCTGCGGAGGCCTCGATGCTCACCGGATGCGCATCGGTGGTGCGCCCCAAAGTGAGCAACCGGGGCCCGGCACCATCGGCCCACAGTCCATGCTCGAGCGGAGCCGACTCGGCGTCGACCAGGGGTGCGTAGGCGCCGGGGGAGCGGCGGACCGTCTGGGCCGCGTTGTTGATGAGGATGTCGAGCGGGCCGCCCGCCGCGACGGAGTCCGCCAGCGAGACGACCTGGGCGGGGTCACGCAGGTCGATGCCGACGACGGTGACGCGGTGCAGCCACTCGCCGGCATCGGGCATGGCCGCGAAGCGCCGCACGGCGTCGCGCGGGAAGCGCGTGGTGACGGTGAGGTCGGCGCCGTCGCGTAGCAATCTCAGCGCGATGTGCATCCCGATCTTGGCCCGGCCGCCGGTGAGGAGGGCGCGGCGCCCGCGCAGGTCCGTGCTCGCGTGCCGCTTGGCGTGGCTCGTCTCGGCGCAGGAGGGGCACAGCTGGTGATAGAACGCGTCGACCACCGTGTATTTCTGCTTGCAGATGTAGCACGGGCGCGCCTTGAGGTACTCGCCGGCTGTTGGGGTCGCCGCGCGCGCCTCGAGGGTGAGGCCGCGCGTCTCGTCGTCGATACGGTCCGATGCCCCGGTCGCCGTCGCGGCCACGACGGCAGTGTCGTTGGCGGCGATGGTCGCGCGGCGTTCGCGCCGCCGGCTCTGCTTGACCGCCTTGATCATGTGCGCGGTCGCGTTGCGGACCGCCACAAAGTCGGGGTCGCTCTCGTCGACGTCGCTCAGGGAGCCGAGGACACGCAGTGTGGTCTCGAGGTCCGTGGGGTCGATGCGGTGCTGGCGGTCGGCGGGTGAGAGCGGTGTGGACACTCGTTCTATTTTACCGACGGGCGCCGGGCACGGAGTCCGGCAAGGAAGAGTTCAGCGCCGAGTCGAGACCGTCACCGTGAACTTCGCGTTGCGGGCCACCTGCTCGGTGGGGCCGATGGCACGCTCCAGCAGGGACCGATACCTCAACCCGGAGTTCCACACGCACCACAGCTCGCCGCCGGGCCTGAGCACCCTGGCGACGTCAGCGAACATCCGGGGAGCGATCAGATCGGTCACAGCGGCGGCGGAGTGGAACGGCGGGTTCAGCGCGATGAACGACGCGCTGGCGTCGGGCCTGGCGCCCAGCATGTCGTCACGCGCCACGGTGACACGGTCCTCGAGGCCATTGGCGAGCATCGTCTCCCGTGCGGACGCGACGGCGACCGACGACTGATCACACGCGTACACGTGCGCGTCGGGGTTGCGCGTCGCCATCCAGGCGCCGACGATGCCAGTCCCGCAGGCCAGGTCGATCAACGGATCGCTTGGGGTTCCGCCGGCCGATGCCGTGGGCAGGTGGTCGAGGAGCAGTCGAGTGCCGATGTCGAGCCTCGCGCCCGCGAACACCCCTCCGTACGCGCGCACCTCGAGACCCGCGACGTTCGCGGAGGCCGGCGCTGGATCGAGGCCGTCGTGGGGCCTGCGGGCGATGAGCACGCGGGATTTTTGCCGCGCGTGGCTGACGTCCAGCGTGCCAAAGTGTTCGCTCAGCACCGCGTTCATCGACACTGACATGTGCTTGAGTCGCCCGCCTGCAACCACGACGACGTCGGGGTGGGCGTGCGCGGCGATGAGGCCCGCGATGTCGCGCAGCGCGTCGAGCGAGCGGGGCAGGCGGAGTAGCACGGCCCGTGCGCCGCGGACGAGCTCGGCGTCGAGGGGGAGTGCGAGGAAGGTGTCGGAAAGGTCCACGCGTGTCGCGTTGGCCTCCAGCGCGCGCTCTCCTGTGAGCGCGTCGATGTGCGTGCGGATCCCGGTCGCGCCGGCATGGGCCGCCCCGAGCGTGAGCGCGCCGTAGGCGTCGTTGATCACCACGATGCCGCCCGCCGGAGTCGTCGCGCGTACCTCAGCAGACTCATCGAGGATCAACCGGTCGGCGGCATCGACGGCGACGAGCCCAGGCGCCTCGACGTCGGGCCACCGCCGCAGTTCCTCGAACAGTTCTTTCACGCAGAAAGCCTAGCCAGTGAGGATCTCCTCGCGGCGCCGCATGAGTGCGGCGATGCGCGTTGAGGTGCGCCGGGCGTCGTCCCCGAGCTCGACCCCAAGTCGGTCCAGGCGCTCGCGCAGGTCGTCCGCATTCGTGCGCGCCTGTGCGATGCGCTCCCTCACCATCCAGTCGCTGAGGATGTTGTCGAAGAACACGTCGAAGATCGCCAAGGTGTCGGAGATACTGACGCCGTCGAGCGACGACACCCCGATGTCCGTGAGCTCCACGGCCAGCCGTTCGAGCGCCCGGTTGACCGCGCCGAATGCTTGGGTGGCCGCGTCAATGTTCGAGTGCTTCATGACGTCGGCGACCAGCCCGCCCCCGAAGAAAGTGTCGTACGTCGACCAGCCGCCGGCGCTACCGAGCTTCGCGATGGCGGTGTCGAGCGCGGTGCTCGTGATTTCCCGTGCTTCCAGCGCTTCAGAGATCTCGCGCTGGCGTGCCTGAGCCTCGCCGACTTCCTGTGCGATGCTCTTCAACTCCGCGGCATCGCGGCCGCCGGAAGTATGCAGTGCTACCTCGTAGGCGTCGAGTGCGGCGCCGTAGTCATCGTCGGCGCTGAGCAGTGCATCGTGCTCGCGACTCACGCGCTCGTCGTCGGCGAGCGCGCTGGCAAGCCGTGCCTCGGCGCCGGCCACCGCGAACTGGGCGGCGTCGACCTCGGCCTGCTCGGCGGCTAGGCGTTCGGATGCATTGCCGCGCAGCGTCGCCCAGATCTTCGTGGTGGAGAGCCGCTCCAGCCTCTCGACGTCGGCCGCCTGCACCTGCAGTTGTCGCTCGAGTCCTGCCAGCTCCTCGCGCCGCGCCGTCACCAGGGCTGAGGTGGTTCGCCGTTGCTGGGTGGTCCGTCGCAGGCGTGTACGGGCCTCGGCGGCCATGCGGACGGCTTCGGCGGACGCTACCAGGGGTGACTCGGTCACGAGCCCACTGTGCCATAGGGGGGGCGGGCGGTCGGTATCAGCGCCGCGGCGGTGACGGAGGGACCTCCTTGGCGGCCACAATGGTGTCGCCGGCAATGCGCACAGTGCCCCGCCTTGCCTCCACGACCACGGTCTGGGCATCGACGCTGACGAGGGTACCGAGCGCATCCGTCGCCTGCCCCGAGGGCAGGAGGTAGCGCACCACGACCCGGCGGCCAGGCTTCGGCAGTCTGATCATGGCGTGTGTCCCGGTGTCGTATGGCGGTTCAGGGCGTGGGTGTCGCCGGCGTGTGCTCGACGTGCCGTGTCATCGTATGCCTCGCGCGCGGGGTGCGGCACCCTCGAGCGCTCACGCCCATAATACCCCCAGGGGTATATAATCGGCTCATGGCTACCACTGACCTCACCTCCACGACGTTCACCTCCACCATCGAGAACAACGACATCGTCCTGCTCGATTTCTGGGCCGCATGGTGCGGCCCGTGCCGGTCGTTCGCGCCCATTTATGAGGCCGCCTCCGAGCGCCACCCCGACATCGCCTTCGGCAAGATCGACACCGAGGCGGAGCAGGGCCTCGCCGCGACCTTCGGTATCACCTCGATCCCCACCCTCATGGTTTTCCGCGAGGGCGTCATCGTCTTCGCGCAGGCCGGGGCGCTGATGGCGCCTCAGCTCGAAGACCTCATCTCCCAGGTCCGCGCCCTCGACATGGAGGCCGTCCACGCCCAGGTCCGAGCGCAGCAGGAAGAGGCCAACGCCTAAGCCGCAGGCTTTTCGGCCTCGGCCACGATGCGGTTGACCATCCCGCTAAATACCAGGCCGTGAAAAGGCAGCATCGCGAGCCAGTAGAGGCGTCCGGTGAGCCCACGCGGGAAGAAGATGGCGCGCTGCGAGTACTGCGCGCCATCCCCGCTCGGGGTCACTCCTAGTTCGAGCCACGCCTTGCCGGGGACTCGCATCTCGGCCCGGAGCCTCAGGAGTCGCTCGGGCTCGATGTGCTCCACGCGCCACACGTCGATCGCGTCGCCCACGCGGACGGCCTCGTGGCTGCGCCGGCCGCGACGGTGACCCACCCCGCCCACCACGCGGTCCATGAGGCCCCGCGTCGCCCACAACACCGAGGCCGAGTACCAGCCGGTCGCGCCACCGACTTGGGTGACGACGTCCCAGACGGCCGATGCTGTGGCTGAGGTCCGTTTGCTGCGCGCGTCTTGGAAGACGGTCCGGCCCGCCCAGTCGGGGTCGCTGGGGAGGGGGTCGCTCGGAGCTCCGACGACCGTCGCATCGGCCCAACTCGTCTCGACGTCGTCGATATCGATCCTGGCCAGAGCCAGGCGTACGGCCTCGCGGTAGGGGGTGAGGCCCCCGGGCGGGGGCGGGATGACGCGCGCCACCGCGTCGCCGTCGCGCACCACGCACGTGTGTAGCAGGGACTCCACGAGCGGTACGGCGATACGTCGAGGTACCGGCGTGACGAGTCCCACCCAGTGGGAGGCGAGCCGTGGGGTGAAGACCGGTAGCGCGGTAATGGCGCGATGGGGGAGTCCTGCCACCTCGGCGTAGCCGTTCATCATCTCGGAGTAGCGCAGCACGTCCGGCCCGCCAATGTCGAAGGCCTCGTTGATGTCCTCCTCGACGCGCGCTGCCGAGAGCAGGTAGTAGAGCACGTCGCGGATGGATATCGGTTGGATGTGATTGAGCACCCACCGCGGGGCGGGCATGTAGGGCAGCACCTCGGTAAGGTGGCGCACCATCTCGAAGGATGCGGACCCCGCGCCGATGACGACGCCCGCTTGTAGCACGATGGTGGGCGTCGCGGAGGCGAGCAGGATGTCGCCCACCTCCTTACGCGACTCGAGGTGAGTCGAGAGTTCACCGTCGGGATGAAGCCCGCTGAGGTAGACGATCCGACCCACGCCCGCCGCGGCTGCGGCCTTCGCCACCCCGAGCGCGATGGTGCGGTCGAGCCGCCCGTAGTCCTTTCCGCTCGACATCGAGTGGATGAGGTAGAAGACGGTGTCGATGCCGGCGACGGCGTCTCTCATCGCCGTTTCGTCCGCGGCATCGCCCTCCACCACCTCCACCTGTGCGGCCCATGGCATCGCACCGATCCGGTTCGCCGAGCGGGTGAGCACACGCACCCGGTAGCCGCCGGCGAGCAGCCGCGGCACCAGGCGCCCGCCCACATACCCTGTGGCGCCGAGCACGAGCACTCGCGGTGCCGATCCATCGTCGTCGGGCGTGGCGCTGAGGCCGTCTTCGGTGCCGAAGGGCCAGCGGAGTTCGTCGGCTGAGGGCTCGGGGTGGTGCTCGGCGGGCATCGGCAGGGCTCCCTCACATCGGCGGTGGTGTGCTGGATGAAACCCCCACCGACGAGGCTGCTATTCCCCGCAGCGCTCAGTCGAGGAAAATATCGGGGAAGAGGTCATCGTCGTCGGTGCCCGGCACGGCGGCGTAGCCAGACAGATCGGTGACCCCCATGTCCGCGAGAACGTCCTCGACGATGAGGCTCCGTCCCGCCATCTGGTCCGCCGGAAGGGTCAGCACGGCATGCGCGGCGTCCGCGCAGATCTCGGGTGTGCGGCTGAGTGCCATGAGTCGATCGCCGCCGATCACGTTGCGCACCGCGGCGGTGGCGATGGTGGTGCGGGGCCACAGCGTGGCGGCGCTCACCCCGCGCCCGCCGAACTCGGCGGCAATCCCGAGCGTCGCCATGGTCATGCCGAACTTCGCGAGCGAGTACCCCGTGTGCGCGCCGAGCCACCGGGGCGTGGGATTCAGCGGAGGCGACAGGGAGAGCACCCGGGCGTCGTCCGACTCGAGGAGGTGCGGGAGCGCGGCGCGCGTCAGCATGAAGGTGCCGCGCACGTTCACGTCCTGCATGAGGTCGTACTTCTTCTCGGCGAGATCCGCGGTCCCGGACAGGTCGATGACGCTCGCGTTGTTGACCACCATGTCGATTCCGCCAAACCGCTCGACTGTCTCGCTCACCGCCCGCGTGATGTCGTCATCGCGACGGACGTCGCCCACGATCGGGTGGGCCTGGCCGCCTGCGGCGACCACGGCATCGGCCGCCGTGAAGACCGTGCCTTCGAGCCGGGGATGAGGAGCGTCGGTCTTCGCCAAGAAGGCGATGTTGGCGCCGTCGCGCGCGGCGCGCAGCGCAATCGCGAGACCGATGCCCCTGCTCCCGCCCGACATGAGGATCGTGCGGCCGTCCAGGCTCATGGTGTGCGGTCCTGTCGAGCGCGAGCGACAAAGGCCTCGATACGCGGCGGGGCCTCCACTCCGTCGTAGGCGGCGCCGATCGTGGTGGCCTCGTCGTCGAGGCTGTCGTGCCACGGCCTCGTCGCGCCCAGACGGATCAGGCGCTTGGCTTCGCCCCAGGCATGCGAGGGTCCGTTCGCCCACCGTTGTGCCAGCTCGAGCGCGCGGGCGTGAGGGTCGTCGGCGATCTCCTCGAGCGCGCCCCAGGTGAGCGCCGTGGCCGCGTCCACCTCAACGCCGGCCAGCAACATCGCGCGCGCACGGCGTTCCCCCACGGCCCGCGAGAGGAGCGTGCTCACGCCAAGATCGGGGGTGAGCCCCACGTCCGCGTATCGTCCGGCGAGGCGCACGTCAGGGCCGGCGACGATGTAGTCGGCGGCCAGCATGATTCCCAGTCCGCCCCCAGCCACGGCGCCCTGGACGGCCGCCACCGAGGGCACGGGGGATTCGACGAGCGCCGCGATCCCCTCGTGGATCGTGTGTGCCGCGGCCGTCACCTCGGTGCCCGTGACGCCCTCACCTGCCATCGCAACCACGTCACCGCCGGCGCAGAAGGCGGAGCCCTTCGCAGAAATGACGATGGCGCATGCCTCGCCGGAGGTCGCTTGGACGCAGGCGTCGCGATACGCGCGACCCATCTCGAAGTCGATGGCGTTGAGTCGCCCTGGCCGGTCGAGGGTGATCTTCGCGATGCCCTCTTCCACGGCGAAATGGATGCCTGCGTTCACGGTGCCTCCTTGTGGCTCGTCGTTGAGCCGTCACGGTCATCCTGTCATGGCTGAGGGGTTGCCAGGGCGAGCCGCGTGTGTTCGAATAGCGATATATCGTTCACTATCGCTCGCGACCTGAACGTGACGGGCGCGGGCACGACTGCAATCACCTAGGAGGAGCCATGGGACGCGCCGGATTTAACCCCTCGCAGGCCTCGGAGGCCATGTGGGACGCCATGGAGCAACTGCGCTCGCAGTTCGACCGCAAGGTCGGCACGCGCATGGGACGCGGCGACGTCCGCGCCGCAGTTCTCGCGCTGCTCAACGAGGAGCCGATGCACGGCTACCAGATCATTCGCGAGATCACCGAGCGCACCGATGGGCGCTGGAAGCCCAGCGCCGGCTCGGTCTACCCGACGTTGCAACTGCTCGCCGACGAGGGCCTGGTGTCCGCCGAACTCTCGGCGGATCGCAAGACGTACTCGCTCACCGACGACGGCGCGGAGGAAGCGGCAGCCGCCGCGGCATCGGCCCCCTGGGTGACGGTCGAGACCGACGGCCACGGCTTCTCGACCACGGCCAAGGCGGGTATGGACCTCGCCCAGGCGGTGGCCCAGGTCGCGCGCACGGGCACCTCGGCCCAGCAGGAGCGGGCGACGGAGATCCTCACCGAAGCCCGACGTAAGATCTACTCGATCCTGGCGGAGGACTGACGGGAGGTCCGCAGCCCGGTCGGGACGGAGGAGAGTCTGTGCCCGACACCGCCCGTGGCCGCGCCCGCTATCGCCGCATCCTGCGCTTTGCCGCCTGGCACTTTGCGGTCCAGTGGTGGTACGAAATCGCGCTGCCGACAATCGGGCTGCGCCGCGTCGCCGACCGCACGCGCGCCCAGCGCATGCGCACGTTCGCGCAGCGCTTCAGGGGCCTCGCGGTGGAGCTGGGCGGGCTCATGATCAAGATGGGCCAGTTCATGTCGTCCCGGCTCGACGTGCTGCCCCCAGAGATCACCAAAGAGCTCGAGGACCTGCAGGACGAGGTCCCTGCGGTGCCCTTTGAAGAGCTGCGCGAGACGGCCACCGCCGAGTTGGGCGCAGACCTGCACGAGGCCTTCGCGTCGATCGACCCCGTGCCTGTCGCCGCGGCCTCGCTGGGCCAGGTTCACCGGGCGCGTCTGCACGACTACCAGGCCGAATCCGTCGGCTACGCCGATGTGGTCGTGAAGATCCAGCGCCCCGGCATTGGTGACATCGTGGAGGTCGATCTCGCGGCGCTACGACGCGTGGCGCGATGGTCGATGAAGATCGGCGCGGTACGCAGGCGCGTCGATATGCCAGCCCTGATCGAGGAGTTTGGCGCGGTCAGCCGGGAGGAGGTCGACTATCTCCACGAGGCGGCCGCCTCCGAGCGCTTCGCGTCCCTGTTCGAGGACGACGAGCGGGTGAAGGTCCCGCGCGTGGTGTGGGAGCGCACCTCCCGGCGAGTGCTGGTCCTGGAGGACGTCTCCGCGATCAAGATCACGGACCACGCGGCCCTGCGCGACGCCGAGATCGCCCCGGCGGCCGTCGCGCGCGTCTACGCCGAGATCATGCTGGATCAGTTGTTTCTTCACGGGTTTTTCCACGCGGACCCGCACCCGGGCAACCTCTTTGTGACCCCCGATGCCACGGTGCAACAGGGCTGGCGCCTCACCATCGTCGACTTCGGGATGATGGGCGAGGTGCCGCAGTCGCTGCGCACGGCCCTGCGCGCGCTGGTCGTCGCGGTTGCCAAGCGCGACAGCGCGGGTCTGGTCGCGGCCATGGGCACGGCCGGAGTGCTTCTTCCGACGGCCAACACGGCCGAGCTGGAGAAGGCGCTGGGGACGCTTTTTGCACGCTTTGGTGGCATGGGGTTTGCCGAACTCAAGGAGGTGGACCCGCGCGAGTTCCGCGAGTTTGCCCAGGAGTTTGGCGTCCTCATCCTGGACCTGCCCTTCCAGATGCCCGAGGACTTCCTGCTCATCATCAGGGCGCTCTCGCTCACCTCGGGAGTCTCGACGGCCCTGGATCCGGCCTACAACGTGTGGGACACCGTCGAGCCGTACGCGCAGCGCCTCCTGCGTGACGAGACACGCTCGTTTGCGGCCGATGCCGGACGTGAGGCCGTCGACATCCTCCGGTTCGCGTGGGGCCTGCCGACCAGACTCGACGGAATCCTCACCCAGGTCGAATCCGGCAACCTGCCGGTCACGGCCCCCAAGCTCGAACTCGTCGTCGGCCGGCTCGAACGCACGGCGTCGCGGCTTGTCAGCGGCATCGTGTTTGCGGCGGTGTTGCTCGCAGGGGCGCTGGTGCGCGCGGAGTCACCGGGCCTGGGAACGACTCTGATGGTGGCTTCGCTCGTGCCACTCGCCGTCACGGTGTTCGGTGGTCGCCGCTCCGGATAGCCTTCGCATGTCTAGGCTCGAGTCATGTTCACGCTGATGTCGATCCATCACCCTCGTCCCGAGCATCGTGACGCGCTGATTGCGTCCATGCATCGCTACGGCGACGCGCTGCGGGGGCGAGAGGGACTCATCTCGGTTCACACGCTCGCGGACGACGACTCCGACAGGCTCGTCGGGCTCGCGATCTTCGTCGACCGCGAGGCGTACGAACGGCTCGCGCCCGCCGCCCGTGCAGCGGTGGCGGAGGACCCGTTCGAGGTGTGGGAGGAACACCCCATCGACGGGCTGCGCCTGACGGAGGTGTAAAACGGCCGATGCCGTGGCTGGGCTACGAGGCCCAGCCACGGCATCGGCCGTCAGCGGTTACTTGTGGCGCGGCTTGCGGAACGGCTTGCCGCCGCCGTCGCCGCGGTCGTTCCAGTCGGAATTGCGGCCGCCGGAGCGGGGCTTGTCGTAGCGGGGCCTATCGAAGCCGCCATCGCGCGGAGGACGGGAGTCATAGCCGCCCTCGCGCTTGCGGCGCGGTGCCGGGCCGCGGTCCACCTGGAGCTCGATGAGTTGGCCGGAAATCCGGGTGCGCTCCAGTGCCTTGAGGGTCTCGGCGGAGAGGTTCGCGGGCAGCTCGACGAGCGAGAAGTCGGGCTTGATGGTGATGCGGCCGAAGGCGGAGCGGTCGAGCCCACCCTCGTTCGCGATCGCGCCGACGATCTGGCGCGGTTCCACATGCTGGCGCTTGCCCACGGAGATGCGGTAGGTGACGCGGTCGCCGCCGCCGCGGGGACCGCGGTCGGGACGGTCGTCGCGGTCGCGACCCTTGCGCTCCTGGAAGCCGGCGTGCGCCGGCCTCTCCTGAGCAGGGTCCAGGAGCAGGGGAGTCTCGCCCTGGGACACGACGGCGAGCGCGGCCGCGACATCGGCCTCCGGCACGTCGTGGTGCTCCACGTAGTGGGCGATGATGTCGCGGAAACGGTCGATGCGCTCGCGCTGCTCGAGCGCCGCGGTAATCGACGCGTCGAAGCGGGTGAGGCGCGTGGCGTTGACGTCCTCGGCGCTCGGCAGCGGCATGGGCGTGATGGGCTGCTTGGTGGCCTTTTCGATCGACGACAGGCGGCCGCGCTCACGCGGGGTAACGAACGCGATCGCGTCACCGGTGCGCCCGGCGCGGCCGGTGCGGCCCACGCGGTGCACGTACGACTCGTTATCGATGGGGAGGTCGTAGTTCACCACGTGGCTGATGCGCTCGACGTCGAGGCCGCGGGCGGCGACGTCGGTGGCGACGACGATGTCGAGCTTGCCGTCCTTCAGCTGCTGGATGGTCTTTTCGCGCTGCGCCTGGACGATGTCGCCGTTGATGGCCGCCGCCGCATAGCCACGCGCGCGCAGGCGCTCGGCGACCGTCTCGGTCTCGTTCTTGGTGCGTGTGAAGACGATCATCGCGTCGAAGTTCTCGACCTCGAGGATGCGGGTGAGGGCGTCCATCTTCTGCTGGTAGGCGACCACGAGGTAGCGCTGCGTGATCGACGCTGAGGTTGCCGTCTTGCGCTTGACCGTGATCTCCTGCGGGTCGCGCAGGTACTTCTGGGACAGGCGACGGATCTGGGCCGGCATGGTCGCGGAGAAGAGCGCGACCTGCTTGTCCTCGGGGGTCGAGGCGAGGATGGTCTCGACGTCCTCGGCGAAGCCCATCTTGAGCATCTCGTCGGCCTCGTCGAGCACCAGGTACTGCAGCTCCGACAGGTCGAGGGTGCCCTTGTCGAGGTGGTCCATGATGCGGCCGGGGGTGCCCACCACGATGTCGACGCCGCGGCGCAGGGCCGAGAGTTGAACGCCGTAACCCTGGCCGCCATAGACGGGCAGGATGTGCACGCCGGTGCGGTGGTTGGCGTATTGCTCGAAGGCCTCACACACCTGGAGTGCGAGCTCACGGGTGGGGGCGAGCACGAGCGCCTGGGGCTTCTTGCGACCGGGGGTGAGGCGGTCGAGGATCGGCAGTGCGAAGGCAGCGGTCTTGCCGGTGCCGGTCTGCGCGAGGCCGATCACGTCGCTGCCGGCGAGCAGCGGGGGAATGGTGGCGGCCTGGATGGCGGAGGGGGTCTCGTACCCCATCGCCTTGACCGCCCTCAGGACGGAGTCACCCAGTCCGAGGTCGGCGAACGTGGGTCCCTGGTCGGGCGCGATGTCGTCGGCCGGTGCTGGATTCTCTGTCGTCATAGGACAAGGGTAGGCGCTCCGGGGCGTGAGGGCGTGGGACCAGGGCAAACGCCGCGCCGATCGGTCCTCGACGGCGCCGCGGTCTTAGTCGTCGTCGGCGTCGTCGAAGACGCTCACGAGGTCCTTGAGGAGCGTGGGCTCGTCGGGAGCCTCGAACTCGCCCACCTCGGTGGCGACGTATTCAAGGTGCCACCACTCGGGCTTAGAACCACCGGGGCGTGCCCAGGTGGGGTGCACCCAACCGAACTCGGCGCCATTGGCGGCGAGCCACTGTGCCGAGGCGTAGTCCATGTCGACGGCCATGCCCCAGCCGTGGTTGGAGGTGCCAGGCACCGCGGCGGTGCCGGGCTTCGCGGCGCGGGTGCGTACCTGCGAGGCATACGAGCGGTAGGAGTCGGTGAGGGACAGGTGCCTGCCGGTCTCCGCGTAATAAGCGTCGTCGGCGGCTTCGAGGGCGGCTGCGGCGTCTCTTTGCAGGGAGTGTCCCGAAGCGAAATCGAGCGAGTCGAGGCTGCCCGCGGTGAGGCGTCCGTTCGATCCTGACACGCCCGAGGGTTGGCCCGACCAGCCGTTTTGGCGGGCGGCGACGGCCGCCCGGTTAGCCGCGGCGTAGTCCTCGCGCGCCTGGGCAACCTCGGCCTCGTAGGCGGCCTCGGCGGCCTCGTTCTTCTCGGCGCGTGCGGCGTTCTCGGTGTCGATCCACTCCTCGTGGGAGGCGCGCACCGCGCCGAGGGCGTCGGCGTGGGCCACGACGGCCGCGTGCAGTGCCTCAAGACGGGTCAACGCAGCCGAGCTGTCGTGGGTCTCGAGGGTGGTCGAGACCATGCTGCGCAGATTGGCTCGCGCGGTGGCGTAGGAGCTGAGCACCTCAGGGTCGACGACCCGGTCGCCCACCTCGGCGATGCGTTCGTCGGCGTCTGCCGCGGCATCCTGGGCGTCGGTCACGGCGGCGTCAAAGTCGCTCAGCGCCTTCGTGAGCAGAGCATCCTCGGCCAGGACCTCGAGCCTGCGCGCCTCGGCCGCGACCGAGGCCGCTGCACTTTCGAGTTCTTCGGATGCCGCGGTCAGCGACGCCGCGGCCGCGCGTGCATCGTCCGGCCCTGCAAAGGTGTCGCTGTTGACAACGAGCTCGGGATCGGCCTGCGCCTCGGTCGCCTCGACGCTTGCCGCGGAGGCATCGCCGATGGCGGTAGGGGTGGGCTCGGCTTCGGTAGCGTCGGCGTCGGTGTCGGTGTCGGCGTCGGCGTCGGCGTCGGCGTCGGCGTCAGTCTCAGTGTCGGACGAGGACGCGGCATCGTCGGGCGACGGGCTCGCATCGTCCGTTGCCGGCACGTCATCTTCCGGGGTGAGGGTGTTGCCCACGGCAGTGGCACCTTCGGTCGAGATCTGCTCCGACTCATCCTCGACAGGGCTCGCCTCGTCAGTCGACTCTCCGGACTCCGCGTCGGCGTCGGCCGTCACCTGGGGGGAGGGAGACATCGTGGTCGCGGTAATCGGTGCGACGACATCGTCGCCGTCAGCTGTGCCGGCGGCAGCGACGGCTGCCGACTCTGCTGTACGCGCCGTCGATGCCGCACGCACGGTCGCGTCCTGCAAGACGTCGACTGCGGTCGCGACGTCTTCTGACTCGGTCACGCTGGCGGCCTGCTGGGAGACGGCTTCGGCCTCGGAGAGCGCGGCATCGAGCTTCTGGCGCCGTTCCTCGTACACCTTGGCGGCGGCCTGTGCCTCGGTGACGGCAACGTGAGTGTCGATCGCGTGCGCGCTGTGGGCTCCGACGATGCCGGAACCGAAACAGACGATCGCGACGGTCGCAATGAATGGACGATGGGGGTGGGGCAGATTGAACATAAAGGAGGGGGGTTGGCGGACATTCATCTGGGCATGCCGAGGCATGCCCAGGTGACGGCGGAGAAACTCTGCGCGGGGGCGAACGGGCGTGCGCCAAGGACGGTCCGGGAAGGGACTGGCCAGCCGACATGCCGCGCCATGCGGGCGGTCGGAATGATAGGCAAACGGGGGATCTGCCACGGTCAAGGAGCGGCGCACCACCGGTCGCTGACGGGTATTCAACGCACGGGGCGGTCGATGTGTTGCAGGCATTCGCGATGGGACGTTGCTTCCGCCTGCCGACTTGGGTGCCTATCCGCGCCGGCTCCAGGTTGGCGCCAGGCTGATTGCGAGGGCGTTTGGGCGGTCCGCGGCCGTTCGCCTTAAGGTATCCGCCATGCCTGTCGCCCTTGCTCGCCTTCGCGTGCCCGCACTCTACGTGGGAGTACTGCTCGTGGTGGTCGGTATTGCGATCGAAATCGCGGCCGCGTTCGCACTTGACGTGCCCCAGTTCGGTGCCGCGCTGGGGGAGATCGGTGCCGTGGTGTGGTGTGTGGCAATGCTCACAGCCGTGATGGCGCCCGGCGCGAGAGTTGAGGCCGCCGTGTGCGGCGCTCCGGTGCGTGGGATGTGGATGGTGCGGCGGTCGCCTGCGACGCGCAGGCCCAGCCACGGAACGCATACGTGGGCACGCACGTATGGCGTCGATTTTGTCTACGGCACCGGCAAGGGCGACGTGGGTGGTCACGTTGCCGGCGGCTTCTCGAGACCCGGCCGCTACCTAGGGTTCGGTCAGCCCGTGTACTCGCCGGTCGACGGCATCGTGGTGCACGTCACCGACGGTGTGCGCGACCATCGTGCCCGCACATCGTTCTGGGGACGCGCCTGGTATCTGATCGAGTGCCCTGTGCGATCGCTCGGTGGACCTCGCGCGGTCTTCGGCAACCACGTCGTCATCAGGCTCACGGACGGCACCCACGTGCTGATCGCGCACTTGCGGCGTGGATCGTTGCGCGTCCAGCAGGGTGATGGCGTCAGCGCCGGTGCGCTGGTCGCAGCGTGCGGCAACTCGGGATCGTCGGCCAAGCCTCACGTGCACGTGCATCGCCAGGATCTGGCCTCACCGTACGTGGCCATGGGGTTGCCGTGGGCGCTCGAGGGCCGCGGCATTCCCCGCGTCGGGGACGATGTCGGCGTGCGCGTCACGCTCTAGTGTCGCAGCGGTGCGGGCGCGCCGGCCGAGCCTCGCAGATGTGCGAGGCTGGCATCGTGACCGAGGACAAGGGCCCACGCGGCCACGGTGCGCACGAGCACTCTGACGTTCCCGTGGTGACGTCGCGCAGCGTGCGGGCGCCGCGTCTTCCCGGGATGCGCGATGCCGGTGATGCCTGGGTCGCAGCCCCGGACGGCACCCGGTACTGGGGTCGCTTTGGTGCGGCGGGGCTGCTGGTGCACGATCCCGATCGGGGGGTGCTCCTGCAGCACAGGGCTACCTGGAGCCACTACGGCGACACCTGGGGGATCCCCGGCGGCGCGCTTCACGCCGGCGAGAGCGCTTTCGATGGCGCGTGTCGCGAGGCCGCCGAGGAGGGGGATGTCCCCCGTGCTGCGGTCGAACCGATCGCCAGCGTGGTGCTGGACCGGCGTGTCTGGCGTTACACCACGGTGGTCGCTCGCGCCATCGCACGGTTCGAGGCGCATGCACTCGACGCCGAGTCTCACGAGCTGCGCTGGGTGCCGGTGAGTGAGGTGGCTGCGCTGCCGCTTCACCCGGGGTTCTGTGCGGCCTGGGCGCTCCACCGCAGGTTGCTCACGACGAACCGGCTGTTGGTGGTCGATGCCGCCAATGTGGTGGGCGCGCGCGCCGACGGCTGGTGGAAGGATCGCGCCGGCGCGACATCCAGGCTGCTCGATGACGTGGACCGCCTGGCGTCCCTGGGACTTGACGCCGGGGCCTGGCGGGATGTGGAGAGCTCCGGGGGCGCTGGTGCCGAACCGGCGTCTGCCGGCGGTGATCTTGACGTGACTCTGATGCCTCGGGTGGCGGTGGTGGTCGAGGGTCAGGCTCGCGATGTTGGTGTCTCGGTGGCCGACACGCCGTCGCCACGGCCCGCGCCCGCGCACGGCCGAGTGCAGGTGGTGCGTGCACAGGCGTCAGGCGATGACGCGCTGGTGGAGGTGGTGAGCTCGGCCACCGGGGGAACGGCGACGCGGGAGGAGCGAGGGGCCGCTGCCGGTGACGCGGCTGCTGTCGATGTGGTGGTGGTGACCTCGGACCGCGAGCTGCAAGGCCGCGTACGCGACGAGGGTGCACGCGCGGTCGGTGCAGGGTGGCTGTTACGGATGATCGACGGTGCGACGGGCCCCACGGCGGAGTACTAAACCCGCGGGTGCGGGTGGGCGCCCACGGGGGAGGAACTACACGGCCCCGGCCACCCCCACGACCCCGGCTGCCCCAGCGGCGCTGCGAGCCCTCGTGTGCGTGCCTAGCTCGGCTCCGCGGACCTCCGTCGCTCGTGCCACTGCCTGAGACGCGCGTCGACACTCGTGCCTCCGATGCCGCCTTGCGCATGGCACACGTACCACCCTTGTCGGCGCCCGGCGCGGAGGCTTGCTCGATGGCATCGCCGCCGTCGACCTCAATGCGGTGCTGGGTGTTCTTGAGGCCGTCGGTAGTGGCAGTCTCGATGCGCTCGGCGATCTCGGTCGTCGCCTGAGTATCGCCAGCGTCAGCGTTGTCAGTCGTCAGGGCCCCGAACGCGGATCTGAGCGCCTTGGCGGAAGGCCGCGGTCGCTGCAACGGATCGATGGAAGCCGGCGGTATGAAGGTCACCGAGTTGAGGCTCGCGGTGATGACCCAGCCCAGCGCGTGGACCTCGTGGTGACACCGCACGCACAGGAGCACTCCGTTGCTCAGGGTCGTCCGCCCGCCCATCGACCAGTGGATGATGTGATGCGCGTCGCACCAGGACGGGGGCGCACCGCACATCGCGCAGCCTCCGTCGCGTTCGACGAGGGCACGCTTCTGCGTGGTCGAGAAGTAACGCTCCTTGCCCATGTCGAGCATCTCGGACTTAGTGCCGAGGATGGCGGGGATCACGCCCGCCCGCGCGGCAAGGCGGCGTGCGGTTCCGGCGTCGATGGTGCCGTCCGCCCCGTCGATGAGGCCGTAGTTTGCCAGCACCTTCTTCAACGGATCGAACGCGATCCTGACCACCAGGCTCACCGAGTGGTGGGGGAGGACGTCGACGTCGCAGCCCTGGACGTGGCGTGCGAAGTCTCCGAGCGCGTCGGCTCGAACCTGAGGCGCCGAGCGCCCGTCCTGCACCACCGCAATTCCTTGCTTCGCGAGCTCCGCGTTCTCACGCTTCAGCTGGAAGTGCTGCTTCACCATCGCGTCGAGCACCGCCATGAGCGCGAATCCACTCTCAGGCTCGAGCCGTGCGTCGATGCGCACCATGCCGTCATGCTCTTCCTTGATGAAGCAATGGCGGCGCTCGCGCTGCGCCTCGGCCCGTTCCTCGGCACCCTTGGGGTCGAGGTCGCACTCCCACCGCAGCGCGGCCTTCACGAGTGAGTCGTAGGTCACGCGGCTCGCGGTTTTCACAAGGGCGGCCTCCGCCATGCGCAGCCGATCGCGGTCGCAGTGGCGCCACACCCGCCGCAGCATGCGGGTAATGGCGTGGGCGCCGGGCGCCGAGAGCGAGCCGTCGTCGAAGGCGGCGGCGACGGTAGGGAAGACAGGTTCGTCGGAGGGTGGAGCGGGCGCCGGGCTCTGGTCGCCGAAGAGGCCCTCGTGGGGCTCCTGGCCAGCAGTGCCGCCGGCGTCCGTCCCTGGGCCGGGCGGGGCAACGGGCGGGGCAACAGGCGGTGCAGTGTCGCCGGGAACCCCTCCGCCCTCGGTAGCCGCTCCGTCGGCGTCGCTGCGCGGTGACGCAGGCGCGCCCGCGGCCTCCGGCGGTGTAGGTCGCAGCGATGCCTCGTGCGCCTCCAGCAGCGCACGGCCGGCCTCGATGAGGCGCCATGCGTCCGCATTGGTTCCCCCGGTCTGGGCAGCCACCAGCGCGCCCGCCGAGGCGAAGCCCTGCGAGCGCGCCAATCCACGCGGCCCGAGCTCGCGCTCACAATGCCGCTCCTCGGTCACCGCGATCATGGCCATCGCCCGCTGAGCCTTGCGGATGTGCTCGCCCATGGCGAAGCCAAACGCCAGAAGGTCGGGCCGCTCGAGATCCTCGACATGCGCCAGGTCCAACGTATTGCAGGAGTTCATCATCCGCGTGACGCGCGCTTTCCACATCGCCGCGCGCTGATCAGCGGCGGTGACGCGAGCCTGGTCGATGGCCATGAATGCATTGCATCAGAGACCTCTGACATCGAACGTCGGGCCTGGAAAACTACGGATTACGGCAGCGAAAGCACCGACCTCAAGAACGCCGCTACATCGTCCATCTCGCCGGGCTCCACACCGTGTGCAAGCCCCGGATACTCGTGTCGCGAAAGGGTCGTGTGCGCCTCGAGCCACGTCGCCGTCCGCGCCACGGCGGCCGGCCAGATCACCTGATCCAGCAGTCCGCGCCCCCAGAAAACCGGGGGACGCAACCCGGCCAAACCAGCATCGGCCCCCGCCCCCTCAACCGTCACGAAGCCCGACAGACATACGGCGGCCGGCACACGCATGGGCCGCGTACGCAGCATCTCGAGCGCCATCAGGCCTCCTTGGGAAAAACCGAGAGGGACTACGGGCACCTCGGGCGCCAAGGACCCGTCGACCCACTCCCAGATCGCCTCCACCGCCTCGCGCGCGCCGGCTTGAGATGGCTCGTCCGGAAGTGACAGCGGGAACCACTCGTAGCCCCCAAATCCCATGTCACCGGGCGCGCGCAGCGACGCCCAGGAGACGCCCGAGGGCAGCCACGAGGTCAGCCCCACCAAGTCACGCTCGTGCGACCCGTAGCCGTGGAGCAAGAGCACCACGGGCGCGTCTTCCACCACCGGTCCTGACACTGCAGTCGTGATCCTCATGGCGTCAGTATGCCGGGCGTGCTTGACTGTTCTGGGCGACGGAAGGCCCGTCGCACACCACCGTTCGGAGGTCATCATGGCAGTACAGAGCAAGGCATCGACCACGTGGAAGGGTGGACTCGCGGACGGCTCCGGCACCACCGCGTTGGCGTCAGGCGTCGCGACCGTCGGCGTGAACTGGAAGGCCCGCGCGGAGGGATCGGCGGACACGACGACCCCCGAGGAGCTACTCGCCGCCGCGCACGCGTCCTGCTATTCGATGGCGCTGTCCCACGCCCTGGGCGAGAACGGCACGCCTCCCACCCAGATTGACGTGACCGCCGAGGTCACGTTCGTCCCCGGCGAGGGAGTGCGGTCCTCGGTCCTGACCGTGACGGCAACCGTCGAGGGCATCGACCAGGTTGCCTTCGGCGAGTTCGCCGAGGACGCCAAGGAGAACTGCCCCATCTCGAAGGCCTTGGGTGGGGTTCACCTCTCGCTCGAGAGCGCGACCCTGCTCGACTAAAGACCTACGGACGGCCGATGCCGTACGCGCCTTGCGTACGGCATCGGCCGTTAACGCGTTAAGCAGTAAGTAGACTCACTAGATAGCCCAGTGGGTGAACTGTCCGCCGACCAGAGTGGCCGCCACGGGCATGGCCATGAGCTCCGCGATGTCGCACGTGAGGGGGTCGGCGTCGAGGATGGCGATATCCGCCGGATCGCCCACTGCGAGGCTGCGGCCGTCGGTCGAGGCGGCGAGCGCCTGGGCACGCGTGAGTGCCTGGGCGGGGTGCCACGGCTCGCGGTCGTCGGCGCTGCGGTGCACGGCCGCGGCGATCGCGCGCCACGGGTTCAGCGGCGAGACCGGGGCGTCCGAACCGAGCGCGACGGTGGCTCCAGCGTCACGCAGGCCCGCGAACGGGAAGCTCCGGTGCGAGCGCCCGGGCCAGATCTTCTCGGACGCGTCGCGGTCGTCCCACAAATGCTCGGGCTGCATGGACGCGACGATGCCGAGCGGGGCGAACCGCGCAAGGTCGTCCTCGCGCACCAGTTGAGCGTGCTCGATCGTGCCCCGCGCACCCGTCGCGGCGAAGGCGTCGAGCGCATAGGTCACGGCGGCGTCGCCGATGGCATGCACTGCCACGGTGAACCCCTCGTCGGTGGCACGGCGCAGCAGGGCCGCGGTCTGCTCGGGGGAGTAGTTGAGCATGCCGTGCTCGCCGTTGGCATAGGGATCGTGGCAGAACGCGGTGCGCGTGTTGAGCGAGCCGTCGGTGATGATCTTGAGCGGACCCACCGTGAGCAGCCCGGCCGTGTCGGGGATCACGTCGCCACCGCGAAGACCCATGTCGAGGCGCTCGTCGAATTCGTCGGGGTAGAACCCCGAGCGCACGCGGAAGGCCCGCAGCCCCTGCGCCATGCGACGCGTCCATCCGTGGAGGTTGCGCGCCATCTCAAGGTCGACCATCCCGACGATGCCGAGTGCGGCGGCCTCGGCAGCCGCCTCGGAGATGGCGACATCCTCGTCACCCGGAGCCTCGTGATCGAGCCGCTTCTGGAGGTCGAACGCGTCGGCCTCGCGCAGCACGCCGGCGTGCGGCAGGCCGTAGGCGAAGCGCGCGGCGGTGTTGACCCAACAGGCGTGCAGGTCGCCCGACAGCAGTACGACGGGCCGGTGTGGGGAGACCTCGTCGAGCAGTGCGGCCGTGGGCTCGTCGTCC
The DNA here is from genome assembly GCF_002090055.1 of Demequina sp. NBRC 110051. Classification (GTDB taxonomy): domain Bacteria; phylum Actinomycetota; class Actinomycetes; order Actinomycetales; family Demequinaceae; genus Demequina. The sequence continues at coordinate 60,352 of NZ_BBRH01000013.1, read as the reverse complement.
CAGAGCGCGTCGCGGTAGCCGTTGCCGATGAGGGCCTCGGGGACGTCGAGCTCCGCGAGCAATCGGGCGCCCACGATCTGGGCCGCGAAGGCCGCGCTCGTCGCGCTCGACAGGTCTAGACGGCGTCGCACGATGGCCCATTGCGTGAAGTGGACATGCTGATCCCACAGTCCAGGCATCACCCAGCGGCCCTCGAGCGAGATGCGCTGGGTGTCCTCGCCTGCCGTCGCGGGATCGGCGAGCACGCCATCGCGTAGCAGCAGTCGCGTGGTGGTGGGAGAGCCCGGCAAGCGGGCGTCGGTCAGTAGCACGTCGGTCACTCGGTCCACCTCTTTGAACGGTCGAATCGCCAGCATAGGGCCGCTGCGAGGGGCCGATGCCGCAGTCGCCTGTGTGGGCCGTGTCGCCTCCGCGGGCGGGTGCGGTTTCGCTAGCATCGCGCCATGCCGCTTCCCTCGCCGGTCGTTCCCATCGCAGCCGCCGGATCGGCGGTCAAGGAGGCCGCTATCGGAGCACGCATGGTCGCGCGCGGATTCGCGACCTGGCGCACCGCGCCGCGCACCATGGCGTGGGGATTGCTGCCGGCGGCCATCTCCGCCTTCGTACTGCTGGTGCTTGTGGTCGCGGCGATCGCGGCGGCCTTTCCTCTTGGTGAGTGGACGGCGGGGCTGGCATTCGAGGATGGCTCCGCGCCCCATACGGTCGCGCGGGTGGTGATTGCCATCGCCGTCATTGGCGCCGCGACGCTCGTGTCGATCTACACGTTCACGGCCCTCGCGCTGCTCGTAGGTCAGCCATTCTTCGAGCGCATCTCGCGCGAGCTCGACGCCCACGACCCGAGCCTCGACGCCGAGGACCCCGAGCCCGCGTGGCGCGCGGCCGTCCGGGGCATCGCCGAGTGGGCGCGGCTCTTGCTGCTGACGGTTCCGCTCGGTCTGGTGTCGCTGCTGGTGGGCCTGGTGCCGGTGGTGGGGACGGCATCGGCGTTTGTCTTGTCGGCCGGGCTCGGCGGCTGGCTGCTCTGTCTCGAACTCACCGCCTATCCGCTGAGTCGTCGCGGCGTGGTTTCGCTGTCTGAGCGTCGGGCCGCGCTCCGCGGTCACCGGGCGAGGGCTATCGGATTCGGGGCCGCGGTGTTTGTGCTGTTCCTGATCCCGGGCGGGGTGGTGGCGGTCATGCCCGCAGCCGCCGCGGGAGGGACGGCGCTCGTCAGGTCGCTTCCCGCAGATCGCGCGCGCCGCGCCTGAGTGCCTCGAGCACGGCGACGACGGCGGGGTCGGTGCGCGACGAGCGCCTGAGTGCCGCAAAAACGGTGCGATAGGCGGGCGTGGGCAATGCCGCGAGCGCAATCCCTTGCTGAGCGGTCCCCGTCATCAGCCCCGGCATCAGTGCGACCGCGTGTCCGGCGGCGATGAACGCGAGGTGGGCCTGGAGATCGGCGGTTTGGAAGCGCACGTCCGGCTCGAAGCCCTCCACGCGGCAGGCCTGCTCGGCGAAGTGGCGTGAGGCCGCGCCGTGAGGCTCCATGACCCAGGCGAGCGCCGCGGCATCGGCGAGCGACGTGACGGGCGCCGTGGCTGCGGAGGCGAGCCGGATCTCGTCGCGCACCAGCGTCTCGCGGACCAGTTCGGCGTGGTGCGGAGCGCTGTGGTGGGGGTACTCCTCGGCGACCACCAGGTCGAACTCGCGAGCCCACGTGTCCTCGAGCGCCTGGGCGGGCTCCGCCTGCGTGATCTCGACGCGGACCTCGGGGGTCGTCACCGCCAGCAGCGACAGTGTCCTCGGCACGAGCGCGAGCGCGGCGGACTGGAAGATGGCGAGCCTCACGGTCCCATGGGGCGCGTCTTGCGTCGCGGCGACGTCGGCGCGGGCGCGCTCCAGGGCCGCGAGGACCTCCTCGGCGGCGCGTGCCAGCGCCGTGCCCGCCGAGGTCAGGACCAGCCGGCGGCCTACGCGACGAGTGAGGGCCGTGCCTGCCTCGCGGGTGAGGGCCGCCAACTGCTGCGACACGGCGGAGGAGGTGTAGCCGAGCGCATCGGCTGTCTCCTGCAGTGTGCCGCGCATCGCGAACTCGCGGAGCGTGCGAAGTTGGGTGGCGTCGAACATGGCAATAGTTAAGCATTACTGTCATAAAACCCGCAGTAGTCCGTGCTAGTGCTACGGCAATCTCACGCCCCACACTGACGCCATGACCCCGGATACCTCTGTGACGCACGCCCCGACGACGGAGGCCGATGCCGCCGTCGCCCAGGTGCGCAACTGGCTCTCCCGCACGGCCACCGCCCGCCCCGGCGTCGCCGCGCGCCTCATGGAGGACATGCTGCGCCGCGACGGCGGTCTCGCGTTCCTCACGGCCCTGTTGGACGGCCTGATGCGTCCCGAGGACCCGGAGGTCGCCGCCGCCGGCCTGCGCGCGGCCACGGCAATCGCGCCACGCCAGATGCCCGCGGGTCTGCGGCCCGCGCTCCTCACGGGGGCCGCCGCGAGCCGTGTGGCCCCGCGACCCACGGTCGCCGCCGCGCGTGCTGTGGTCCGAGCGATGGTGGGCCACCTGGTGGTCGACGCGCGGCCCGACAAGCTCGGCGCCGCGGTGGCTCGCATCCGGCGCGACGGAGCCGAGGTCAACCTCAACCTCCTGGGCGAGGCCGTCCTCGGTCGCGAGGAAGCCCGTCGGCGCGTGGAGCGCACCACGGCGCTGATTGAGCACCCCGACGTCGACTACGTCTCCATCAAGGTTTCGGCTGCCGTCGCGCCGCACCCGGCCTGGGCGTTCGACGAGGCCGTCGCGGCGGTGACACAGGAACTCTTGCCGATGTACCGCACCGCCCTCGCGCACGGAGGCACCTTCATCAACCTCGACATGGAGGAGTACCGCGACCTCGACCTCACGCTCGCGGTGTTCCGTGACCTGGTCGCGCGGCCGGAGCTGATGGGCCTGCCGATGGGCATCGTGCTTCAGGCCTACCTCCCTGACTCCCTCGCCGCCCTCACCGAGATCCAGGAGCTCGCGCGCACGCGCGTGATGAATGGCGGAGCGCACCTCAAGGTGCGCATCGTGAAGGGCGCCAACCTCTCGATGGAACGCATTGAGGCGGAGCAGCATGGCTGGCGTCTGGCGACATGGGACTCCAAGGTCCTGTCGGATGCCCAGTACAAGCGCCTGCTCGACCGCGCTCTCGATGTCGAGAGCCTCGAGAGCCTCCACGTGGGCGTCGCAGGGCACAACCTGTTCGACATTGCGCTCACTCACCTTCGCTGTGCGGAGCGGGGGATCACCGACGGAGTCGATCTCGAGATGCTGCTGGGCATGGCGCCAGGACTCGCCGGCACCGTAGCGGCCGACATGGGAGGCGTGCGGCTCTACACGCCCGCCGTTGCCCCTGGCGACTTCGACGTCGCGCTGGCCTACCTCGCGCGACGGCTCGAGGAGGTCGCGAGCCCGGGCAACTTCCTGGCTGATGCCGGCGACATCTCCCGTAGCGACGCCGCCTTCGCGGCGCAGGAGAAGGCGTTCCGTCGCGCCTTGATGGCGTCGCGAGGCATGCCCGCCCGCGAGCGCGGTCGCGGCGAGGAGCGTCGCCGGCCCGCCCACGACGGCTTCATCAACGCCTCGGACTCCGACCCCGCCGTGCCCCACGTGCGCGACGGGGGACGTGCCGCCCTCGCTCGCGCAGCCGCCGACACCCCGCCCGCCGGTGCGGGCACCCTCGCCGCGGCTCGCGTGGAAGACACCGCACACCTGGACGCCCAGATTGCCCGCGCCCATGCGGCGGGTGGGCGCTGGGGCGTCACGAGCGCCGCGGAGCGCGCGCGGCTCCTGCGCGCCGTCGCCGACACCTTCGAGGCCCACCGCTCCGTCCTTCACGAGGTCATGGCGAGCGAATGCGGCAAGACCCTTGAGCAGTCGGACCCCGAGGTCTCCGAGGCGATCGACTTCGCCCGCTACTACGCGCTGAGCGCCGAACGCCTGGGTGCGATCGAGGGCGCGCGCCCGCAGCCGCGCACCCTCACGCTCGTCACACCGCCGTGGAACTTCCCCGTCGCCATCCCCCTGGGCTCGACCCTCGCCGCCCTCGCGGCAGGCAGCGCCGTCATCCTCAAGCCCGCCGAGGAGGCCGCGCGCTGCGGCGCCGTCATCCGGGAACTCCTGACGGACGCGGGCGTGCCCGAGGACCTCGTCACGCTCCTCGACATCGACCCCGAGCAGCTGGGAGACGCCCTCATCGGCGACGAGCGTATCGATCAGGTGATCCTGACCGGCGCCTACGAGACGGCTCAGCGCTTCCTCACCACCCGCCCCGGACTCGACCTGCGCGCCGAGACCAGCGGCAAGAACGCGATGGTCATCACGCCGTCAGCGGACGTCGACCTCGCCGTACGTGACCTCGTCACCTCGGCCTTCGGTCACGCCGGGCAGAAGTGTTCGGCCGCGTCGCTCGCCATCCTCGTGGGTTCGGCGGCCGACTCCGAACGCCTACGCGGCCAACTCATCGACGCGGTCACCTCACTGACGGTGGGCCGCGGCTGGGACCCGACCACGCAGATGGGCCCGGTCATCCTGCCGCCCACCGGCAAGTTGCGCCGCGCGCTCACCACCCTCGAGCCCGGTGAGACCTGGTGGGTCGAGCCGCGCGAAATCGAGGCCGACCTATGGACGCCGGGCGTGCGTGCGTGGGTGCAGCCTGGTAGCTGGTTCCACCTCACGGAGTGCTTCGGCCCGGTCCTTGGCGTCATGCGTGTCGATACCCTTGAGGAGGCCATCGCGTTGCAGAACGCCGTCGACTACGGCCTCACCGCGGGCCTGCATAGTCTGGACGAGGACGAGATCCGCCTGTGGCTCTCACGCGTCGAGGCCGGCAACGTGTACGTCAACCGCGGCACCACCGGCGCGATCGTGCAGCGCCAGCCCTTCGGCGGCTGGAAGCGCTCGGTCGTGGGCGCCACCGTCAAGGCCGGGGGCCCGCACTACGTCGCGTCCCTCACGGGCTGGGTCGGGACGGCCGATGCCGTGGCCGACTCTCCCTCAGCCTCGCCTTCCGCTCGGGTGACCACGCTGGTGTCGGGGTCTTCCTCGTGGGTGGGCGACGCCGCCGCGCGCGACGCCGAGGCCTGGGCACGCGAGCTGGGCGTGGGGCACGACCCGAGCGCGCTGGCCTCCGAACACAACGTGCTGCGCCACGCGCCCGTCGACACTCCCATCGCGTGGGACGGCCGTGACACGGACGATCTTCTCCGCGTGGTGGCCGCGGCGCTCAGGGCGACGGGCGCCGCGACGGTAAGTACGGCATCGGCCCCCTCCCCGGCGGTTGCCGATCGCCTTGCCGCCGCGGGAGTGGCGACGGTGGTCGAGGATGCCCATGCGACCCTGGAGCGGGGCCGTTCCCACGGGCGGTTGCGCGTGGTCGGTGACGCCGACCCCGCGTGGCGTGGACATGCGGACGTCGCTCTGTACGCCGACGCGCCGACAGGGGCGTGGCTCGAGATGCTGCCGTTCCTCAGGGAGCAGGCGGTCTCCGTGCTGGCACACCGGTATGGCACTCCTTCCGAGACGAGCGAGCGCGTCGCGCGTGACCTCGCCGCGGGCGGGATCGGCGCCGCGCGCGGATAGCCGCCCCGTTGCCACCGGCACCCGCTAATGTGACGCCGTGCGCATGCTTTCGTGGGGTACTCGCCGCTTTGACGTCGTCGGCTCGGCCTTCGGCGTGTTCTTCGTCGTGTTGTCGCTGACCCCGTCGCTGCTGCCGCGGCCCGCCTGGGGCCAGGGACTCGTCACCGGCCTGTCGTTCGCGGTCGGCTACGGCGTGGGCGTACTGCTGTGGCGCGTGGTGCGGCTGCTGTCCGGCGGGCGGGTTCGCTGGGATGCCTCGGCCCCCGGCTGGATTGTCGCGGCAGCCACGGCGCTGGCCTTCCTCGCGGTGACGCCGCTAGGAGTGCGCTGGCAAAACGACGTGCGCGAGGCCGTGGGTCTGCCCGACATCGATGGCCTCAGCTGGCTCGCGCTGCTCGTCGGGGCGCTCCTCGGCGTCTGGCTCGGCATGGCGATCGGCCGCGGCGTGCGCCGTCTGCACAACCGCCTGCGCCCGTGGGTCGCGCGCGGTGTCACGCGGGTGTCGCGGCGCGATGGGGGAGCCCGGACCGCCGTCCTGAGCCTCAGCGCGGGGCTCGCGACCACCCTCGGCGTGGTGGTCATCGTGGCGGTCGGGACGACGGTGCTGTCCCTGCTGCTCACGGGCCTGTACAACCAGCGCAACAACAACTACGACCCCGCCTTCGCGCAGCCCACCAGCGCGCTTCGCTCGGGCAGCCCCGAGAGCCTCGTGAAGTGGGAGGACGTGGGCCAGGCGGGCGTGAAGATCGTGGGCGACGGCCCCACCGCCGCCCAGATTGCGGCGGTGACCGACCTCGAGGCCACCGAACCCATTCGCGTCTACGTCGGTATCAACTCACCCGGAACCGTCGAGGAGCGCGCGCAACTCGCGGTCGCGGAGCTCGAACGCACCGGTGCGGCCGAGCGCTCGCAGCTGCTCGTCGCAGGAACCACCGGCACCGGCTGGCTCGACCCGGCCGCCATCGACGGCTTCGAGTACCTGCATGCCGGGGACACGGCACTCGTGACCATGCAATACGGCTCGACGCCCAGTCCCGTCTCCGCGCTGCTGACGCCCGAGCTCGCAACCGAGGGCACCTCGGCGCTGTTCGACGCCGTCTACGCGTGGTGGTCGGACCTTCCCGAGGACGCGCGCCCCGAACTGACCGTGTATGGCCTGTCGCTCGGCTCGTACGGCATGAACGCCGCCTTCGACACCGAGGAGGATCTCCTCACGCAGACCGACGGTGCGGTCCTCGCCGGCACGCCCAGCTTCACGGCGCTGTGGAAGGACCTCAACGCACAGCGCGACGATGGCTCGCCGATCTTTCGCCCGGTGCTGGATGGGGGCGAGAACGTCCGCTGGGCCGAGCAGCGCGGCGACCTCGAGGCGCTCGACGGCGAGTGGGGCGAGCCTCACATCGCGTATCTGCAGCACGGCGACGACCCCATCGTGTGGATCGGCCCGTCCGTCATCTGGTCACACCCCGAGTGGCTGCGCGACGGTCAGCGCTCGCCCATGGTCAGCGACGACATGTTCTGGATCCCCGGCGTCACGGCCTTCCAGGGCGTCATCGACCTCATCCTGTCCCAAGGAGTGCCCGAGGACGCCGGACACAAGTACGGCAACATCGCCGTCTACGCGTTCGAGTCCGTGACGGGCGACGCGGGGATTTCCGACGAGGCACGCACGCGCATCGAGGAGATCATCGCCACCTACGACCCGTACTACATCCTCACGTACTAAGCCCGGCCGGAGGTGAGGTGGGCTGCCTACGGCCGGTGCGTATGGCATCGGCCGTATGGAGGGAACACCCTGGCGGCGGTGTGTGTTGACGCTCGACGCAACCGTCCGACGGAGGTGAGCCACATGCCACAGCAGGCGTGGAGCAAGAAGCGCGAACGTCAGTACGAGCACATTCGCGACAGCAAACTGGACTCGGGGGCGAGCCGCGACGAGGCGGAAGAAATCGCGGCACGCACCGTCAACAAGGAACGCGCCCGTGCGGGCGAGTCCGAGCAGGCCTCGCGGACGTCCACCGACGACGTCTCGAGCGGCCACCGCGGCGGGAAGCGCTCGGGGCACGGACCGGGCGGCCGCACCAAGGCCCAACTGTATGCAGAGGCCAAGCGGAAGAACGTCAAGGGCCGCTCGAGCATGAACAAGAGACAATTGCTCGAGGCGGTGGGGCGCTGACGCGCGCGTCGCGACGCTCCGGCATAGGCTGGAAGTACCCGGATGTGACCCGAGAGGAGAGCACCATGACCGACAAGTCGACCACCGACACCCGCCACTACAAGTTCGAGCAGATCAAGGCGAAGGAGCTCGCGCGAGGCGCGTCCGAGGACGAGGCCGCACGCATCGCCGCCGAGACCGTGGACAAGGTTCTCGCCCAGGAGGCAGGGGACAAGTAGTCCGGTAGCATCGCTCGGGTGAGCACGTCACCCGAGGAGCGGCCCGTCGAGGTATCGCACGCGGTGTGGACGGTCCCGAACGTCATCTCGTTCGCGCGGATCGTGCTCATCGCCGTCTTCGGCGGGCTCTTCATGGCCGAGCGGGACGTCGCAGCGATCATCGTGCTCGCGTGCGCGGGGCTGTCGGATTTCTTCGACGGCTTCCTTGCGCGCCGCTGGCACCAGGTGACGGCGCTGGGGCGTCTGCTCGACCCCGCCGCCGACAGGCTTCTCACGCTTGTCGTGGTGATCGGCATGGCGGTGCGCGACATCATCCCGTGGTGGCTCGTCGTGATCCTGCTGGCGCGCGACGCCATGGTGGCCGCGGCGCTGGTCTATGGCCGTTCGCGCCGGGTGCAGAGCCCTCACGTCACCTTGGTGGGCAAGGCCGCGACCTTCTGCCTTTACATCACCCTTCCGCTGGCCTACGTGGGCTACGCGGTCGCGACGTGGCTCAATACCGTCGCGATTGTCTTGTCGGTGGGTGCCGCGACCCTGTACTGGATCTCCGGCGTGGGCTACGTGCAGGACATCAAGCATCGTGCCACGGCGGCGCGGCGGGCCTCCCAGATGGCCGCCGACGGGCCTAGGATGGAGGCTCAGATCCGAGACAGTGAGGAGGCGTCATGACGTACGACGAGAGTCCTGTCGAGCGGACCATGTCCCTCGATGCCCAGATCCCCAGCGACGACGCTCCGGCGCGGCTGTCCACCCAGGACGACGCCGCTATCGACGCGCTCGACGGCTCGTGCGCGCTGCTGATCGTGCACCACGGCCCCAACCAGGGCGCACGCTTCCTGTTGGACGTCGACGTCACGACCGCGGGACGGTCGGTGTCCGCCGACATCTTCCTCGACGATGTGACCGTCAGCCGCGAGCACGTCCAGTTTGTCCGCACCGGCTCGACCTTCACGGTCAAGGATGCGGGGTCGCTCAACGGCACCTACGTCAACCGCGAACTGGTCTCCGAGAGGGTGCTCCAGGCCGGCGACGAGGTGCAGATCGGCAAGTACCGGATGACGTTCCACCCCGGAACGGCCGCCTGACCGTATGGCCGCGCTCCGCGCCGCCGCCCCCGCGCCTGAGGGTGCGCCCGCGGCACCGCTCGAGGGGACATGGCCGCACGCCTTGTCCCACGAGCCGCTGCTGCGCGTCTCCGACGTCCTGGGCCTGGTCCAGTCCGAGTTTCCCGCGCTGACGCCGTCGAAGCTGCGCTTTTTGGACTCCAACGGGCTGGTGACGCCCCACCGCACCCCGTCGGGCTACCGGCAGTATTCGCCGGCGGACGTGGAGCGGGTGCGCTTTGTGCTGCGTCAGCAGCGCGACCACTACCGGCCGCTGTCGGTCATCGCGTCCCACCTGGAGGCGCTCGACGAGGGCCGCATGCACGAGGCGATCGCGCCGCACGCCGTCGCCGACCAGGACGTGTACGTTGATCACGGCGACCTGGCGCGCGCCGCGTCCGTCGAGCCGTCCGTGGTGTCGTTGCTGGAGGCCGAGGGCGTGATCGCCCAGGCAGTTCCCGGACGTTTTGACCGCGCCGTAGTGCCTCTGGTCGTCGCGTGCGGCGCGTATCTCGCCGCCGGGGGAGCGACGCGCGAGTTGGGTCTGCTGGGACGCGCCGTGTCGCGTGAGGCCGACGCCGCAGTCACCGCGGGCCGTGCCGACCGTCACCGGGGCGACGACAAGGCCGCGGACGAGGCAGTCGGGGCCCGCCTTGACGCCGCCGTAGCGCTGTTTTCCGCATGGCTTCACGCCGAGGTTGATAGGTAAAGACATCGTGATCTCGGGCGTCCCGCGTGGTGCGTTGACCGGGGCAAGCTTCAACCGTAGGTTGAAGGTCGAGAGGGAAGAGGAGGGCTCATGGCCGACAGCAGCTCGCGCGACGTCCGCGTCGTGAGCGATCAGGGGATTCTTTTCGACGACGGCCTGGCCGATCTCGACAAGGACGCCGGATACCGCGGTCCCACCGCGTGCAAGGCCGCGGGCATCACCTACCGCCAGCTCGACTACTGGGCCCGCACGGGGCTGGTCGAGCCCACCGTGCGGTCCGCGGGTGGCTCCGGTACGCAGCGCCTGTACGGCTTCCGCGACATCCTGGTGCTGCGCGTGGTCAAGCGCCTGCTTGACTCGGGCGTGTCCCTCCAGCAGATCCGCACCGCCGTGTCACACCTGCGCGAGCGCGGGGTCGAGGACCTCTCCCACATCACGCTCATGTCCGACGGTGCGTCGGTTTACGAGTGCACCTCGGACGACGAGGTCATCGACCTGGTCCAGGGTGGCCAGGGAGTCTTCGGCATCGCGTTAGGCAAGGTCTGGCGCGAGCTCGAGGGCTCGCTGTCCGAGCTTCCCGCCGATCGCGGCGAGGCAGAGCCCGTCTCCGACGGCACCGACGAGTTGGCGCAGCGCCGCGCGAAGCGCACGGCGTCCTGACACGCCGCTCCGGCACGTCGCATCCGGCGCCGCCCCGCCCGGAGGCTTCCTGGCAGACACTTTAAACCGGATCTGACCGCGACACGCCGTGTCCGGACGGCCGATGCCGTGGTCGCCTCCGCGTGTTGGTTCAGTCTCGGTTCGTACTGTCGGGGGAGAGCCCCGCGATAGTCTGACCTTCAGTCAAGACAGGTTCGAAGGGGAGTCAATGTTTTCTAAGGTGCTCGTCGCCAACCGTGCCGAAATTGCCGTGCGTGCCTTCCGCGCCGCGGTGGAGCACGGAGCCAAGACCGTGGCCGTGTTCCCGCACGAGGACCGCATGTCCGAGCACCGCGTCAAGGCCGACGAGGCCTACCGGATCGGCGAAGAGGGCCACCCCGTCAAGGCCTATCTGGATATTGACGAGATGCTGCGCGTGGCGAAGCACGCCGGCGCCGACGCCATCTACCCCGGCTATGGCTTCCTGTCCGAGAACGTCGAGCTCTCGCGCCGCTGCGCCGAGGAGGGTGTCACGTTCGTGGGCCCGCCGCCTCAGGTGCTCGCCAAGGCCGGCGACAAGGTGGCGGCGCTGAGGGCCGCTCGCGAGGCCGGCGTTCCCGTGTTGGACTCCTCCGAGCCCTCGCGCGACACGGACGAGCTCATCGAGGCCGCTGACCGCATCGGCTTCCCAGTCTTCGTCAAGGCGGTCGCCGGTGGAGGCGGGCGCGGCATGCGCCGCGTCGAGACCCGCGAGGCGCTGCCCGAGTCTCTCGCCGCAGCCATGCGGGAGGCGGAGACCGCATTCGGCGACCCGACCGTCTTCCTGGAGCAGGCCGTCCTGGGGCCCCGCCACATCGAGGTCCAGATCCTCGCGGACGGCACCGGCAACATCGTGCACCTGTACGAGCGTGACTGCTCCGTGCAGCGCCGCCACCAGAAGGTCGTCGAGATCGCACCCGCACCCGCCCTCGACCCGGCCATCCGCGAGGCGCTGTGTGCCGACGCGGTGAAGTTCGCCCGCTCCATTGACTACGTCAACGCCGGCACCGTCGAGTTCCTGCTGGCCACCGAGGGCGAGCGCGCCGGCCAACACGTGTTCATTGAAATGAACCCGCGCATCCAGGTGGAGCACACCGTGACCGAGGAGGTCACGGGCATCGACCTCGTCGCGGCGCAGTTGCGCATCGCCTCGGGCGAGACGCTCGATCAGATCGGGATCCGTCAGGACGAGATCGCCACGCGTGGCTTCGCGGTGCAGACCCGCATCACCACCGAGGATCCGCTTAATGGCTTCCTGCCCGACACGGGCAAGATCGTCGCGTACCGCTCGCCCGGCGGCGCGGGGGTGCGCCTGGATGGCGCGACCGGCATGGCCGGCAACGAGATCACCGGCCACTTCGACTCGATGCTGGTGAAGCTCACGTGCCGTGGGCACGACTTCGACCAGGCCGTGCGCCGGGCGTCGCGTGCGCTGGCGGAGTTCCGCATCCGGGGCGTCACCAATAACATCCGCTTCCTGCGCGCGGTGCTCGCCGACGAGGCGTTCCGCGCCGGGGGAGTGACCACCGCCTTCATCGAAAATAACCCCCAGCTGCTCGAGGTGCCCGAGAACGCCGAGCGCTCCACCAAGCTGCTGACGTTCCTGGGCCACCGCACGGTCAACCGGGCCCACGGCGAGCCGCCGGTGACGATGGTGTCGCCGCGCGCGAAGCTGCCCTCGATCGACCTGAACGAGGCGCCTGCCGATGGCACGCGCCAGCAGCTGCTCGAGTTGGGCCCGGAGGGCTTCGCCCAGGCGCTGCGTGCCGAGAAGCGTCTGCGCCTGACCGACACCACCATGCGCGACGCACACCAATCGCTGCTCGCGACCCGCGTGCGCACCTACGACCTGCTGGGCGCCGCGGGCCACACCGCACGCATGATGCCCGAGCTGTTTTCGATCGAATGCTGGGGCGGCGCGACCTACGACGTCGCCATGCGTTTCCTGTCGGAGGACCCGTGGCTGCGCCTCGCGGACCTGCGCGAGGCCATGCCGAACATCGCGCTGCAGATGCTGCTGCGCGGCCGCAACACCGTGGGGTACACGCCCTACCCCGATGAGGTGGCCCACGCCTTCGTCGAGGAGGCCACCGCCACCGGTATCGACATCTTCCGCATCTTCGATGCCCTCAACGACGTAGACCAGATGCGCCCCGCCATCCAGGCCGTGCGCGAGACGGGTCAATCGGTCGCCGAGGCGACGCTGTGCTACACCGGCAACCTCATCTCGCCCGACGAGAAGATCTACACGCTCGACTATTACCTGCGCCTCGCGGAGCAGTTGGTCGACGCTGGCGCCCACATCCTCGCGGTGAAGGACATGGCGGGCCTGCTGCGTCCTGCCTCCGTGTTCGTGCTCGTCGACGCCCTGCGCAAGCGCTTCGACCTCCCGGTACACCTCCACACGCACGACACGACCGGCGGCCAGGTCGCCACGCTGCTCGCCGCCGCCGAGGCTGGCGTGGACGCCGTGGACGTTGCCAACTCCGCGATGGCAGGCACCACGTCGCAGCCGCCCATGAGTGCGCTCATCGCGGCCATGGAATACACCACTCGCCAGACCGAGATCCCGCTCGACGCGGCGCTCGACCTCGAGCCGTACTGGGAGGCCGTCCGCAAGCTCTACGGCCCCTTCGAGTCCGGTCTGCCAGGCCCGACGGGCCGTGTGTACCGCCACGAGATCCCCGGCGGGCAGCTCTCCAACCTGCGCCAGCAGGCGATTTCGCTGGGACTCGCGGACAAGTTCGAGCAGATCGAGGACATGTATGCCGCCGCGGACCGCATCCTTGGTCGGCTGGTCAAGGTCACGCCGTCCTCGAAAGTGGTGGGGGACCTTGCGCTGAACCTCGTCGCCGGGGGAGTGGACCCCGCCGACTTCGAGGCCAACCCGCAGGACTACGACCTGCCCGATTCCGTCATCGGCTTCCTCCAAGGCGAGCTGGGTGACCCACCCGCCGGCTGGCCCGAGCCGTTCCGCTCCAAGGCCCTCGAGGGACGAGGAGAATCCAAGCCCCGTGCTGAGCTGAGCGACGACGACAAGGCGGCCCTCGCATCGGCCGGTCCCGAGCGCCGCAGGCGCCTCAACCACCTGCTGTTCCCAGGCCCCGCCGACGACTTCGACGTCGCAGTCGACACCTACGGCGACATCTCGGTCGTGGACACGTTCCACTACCTCTATGGCATGACTGTGGGCTCCGGCGAGGAGGTGACCGTCCGGCTCGACGAGGGCAAGGAGATCATCGTCTCGCTGGAGGCGTTGGGCGAGCCCGACGACCACGGCGAACGCACCGCGATGTTCAACTACAACGGCTCGTTGCGTCCGGTCCAAATCCGTGACGAGGCGGCCTCGGTCGACATCGTCGAGCGGGAGAAGGCCGATGCCTCGGCCGGGTCGATCGGATCACCCTTCTCTGGCATGGTGACCGTGACCGTTGGTGTGGGCGACACCATCGAGAGCGGGCAGACCATTGCCCTGATCGAGGCGATGAAGATGGAATCCTCGATCACGTCGCCGATCAGTGGCACGGTGGCGCGCGTGGCGATCGACGGCGCCCAGGCCCTGCATGGCGGAGACCTCATTCTCGTCATCGAGTAGTGCGATGGTCGGCGCGGTGCGGGAAGCGACCCTCGGCGACGCCGAGCCCGTATGGGACCTGCTCGCCGCGCTGATGGCCGCTGTCGAGGAGTGGGCTGGGCATATGGGGGCCGCCGAGGTGACCCTCGCCACCTCGCGCCGACCGCTTCTACGAGGCAGTGGGGTACGCGCGTACGGCCGGGTACTTCAAGAAGCGCCTGGTAGACGATTCGAGGACGTAGGTCCCCCGAGAATTGTCGATCCGCCTGTGACACTGGAGTGAGCACAGGAGGAGGTCATCATGAAGGTTCTCGTCGCCACGGGTTCAAAGTACGGATCCACCCGCGAGGTGGGTGCCGTCGTCGCTGAAGAGTTGACGTCGCTCGGTTTCGACGTCGACGTCGCCGAGGCCTTCGAGGTGGGTGGCGTGCACTTCTATGACGCCATCATCGTGGGTTCCGCCGTGTATGGCGGGCTGTGGCGCCGCGACGCGTCCGGCCTGGTCCGTGAAAACGCCGAGGAGCTCCGTCACCGCGACGTGTGGCTGTTCTCCGTGGGCATGGCCACCGTGAAGCAGCCCCACCAGGAGTTCAACGAGGCGAAGGAACTGACCTCCCTCATCGCGGCCCGCGAGCACAGGACCTTCGACGGCGCCCTCGACTACGAGAAGCTCAACGCGGGGGAGAAGGCCATCATTCGTGCCCTCAACCCGCCCCAGGGAGACTTCCGCGACTTCGCGGAGATCCGCGACTGGGCTCACGGCGTGGCGACCGAGCTGAGGACGGTCGCGGCGCTGTAGCAGTGCTGTCGCGACGGTGTCTCAGCCGTCACTAGGCGGCGAAACGTACCGCTTCCTCCACCACCGTCAACGCGCTCGAGAGCGCAGAGACAGCCGGGGCGGTCGCGTCATCGTGTGGGCTGCGCCACCTGGCGGCCACCTCGATTTGCAGGCCGGCAAGCCCCAAGTGTCGCTGCGCGAGGCTTGTCACCGTGTAGTGCGGGCTGGCATCAAACGGCGAGTCGACGGCGACGTCGAAAGGCTGCAGTTCCTCGCGCAGGATGTCGACCGCCATTTCTTCAAGAGGTCCCGGCTGGGGCCCGGTGCCGAGACAGAAGTCGGGCCCGTGGTGATCGCCCATGCCGTGAATGTCGACCACCATGCGAGCCGGCGACGTGAGGCCCCTGAGGTGCCGGGTGAACTCGTCGTCCCGCTCGTCCCATGTCTCCCATTCGTGCCGGGCACGGGTGACGACAACGGTCGAGACGTGGGCGACCTCTCCGGCCAACATCGTGAGTGACCCGGTGTGCAAGTCCGCCTGCTTGAGGGCGCCGGCACGGTAGTGCTTGGTGGCGTGCGGGGCGGTCAGGACGACGGCGCTGCCGCGGTCGGTCAGGAGCGCGGGATCGGCTCCCCGCGCGCTGGCGCGGGCCGTGCCGAACTCGTCATGGAGCTCGCGCCACCTCGTCGTGATGTCTGCGGTTTCGATGGTCTCGGTCATCGCTCCTCCAGCCTTCTCAGGGTGGCGCGCACATCGGCGCTGGTAGACAGGCTATCTGCGGAGGTGCGTCGGGCGGATGAGGCGCGCCGCGAGGCGGGCCGTCACTCTCGTGAGGCCTGGTGCCAGGGTTTGTCGCTCTCGGCGCGTACCCAGCTGATCGTGGCGGAGCGCTCAATGTGGGCACCGCGGAACCAATACGTGGCGCCGGGGTTCCATCCGGCGATGACGCTCGCGACGCCCTCGTAGACGTCGATCAGGCGCCCGGCGAGGTCCAGGTACCCGGCGAGCGTGAGGTGCACGGCGTCCCACTCGACGGCAATGGTCGGCCAGTCGGGGATCACCCAGCGCACGTCGTCGCGGCCGGTGGTGCGGTACCAGTCGTGCCGCTTGGAGGCGGTCACCTCAAGCGGCGCCATACGACACAGGGAGGCCCAGTCTTGGGCGCTCTCGATGGTGTACACACGCGCCGCAGGCCGTGCGACCACGGGTGCGGTCAGCGCCTCCGTCTCGCCAAGGCCGTCCTCCACGAGAGAAAGGCCCCAGGGTCCGACGGCCTTCGAGTGTGGTGTCGAGACCACCAATCCGTGCGGGGGAGTGGACCACCACGTGCCGCTGTACGGCGCGCGGGCGTCCCGTGGCCGGTCACGTGAAGCGGCACGTTCGCCTTCGAGCATCTGGGCGGTCCAACCTTGGAGAAGGTCGGGCGCGGCCGATGGCGTGGGCCAGGGCGTATTCGGCTCCCCGTCGCGAAGGTGGACCACGGCGTATGCCTCGCCGTCAGGTGGGGGAAGCAGGTCTTGCTCCGCGACCGCCGTAGCGAGACGCGAAAGCGCGCCATCGAGCTCGGGCCGCGCGGCGAGAACATCTTCACCGCGAGGAGGCTGCCAGTAGGCGGCATCGTCGACGGTCTCGACGAGAGCCTTCCACACATCCGCGGAGGTTAGCGCCAGGGGATCGAGGTTGCTGATCTCCCGCGCGACGTCAGCAACCTCATCGTTCGGCGTCTGAGGAGGTTCTCCTGTGTGCGCCTCGACATCGGCCCAGCCGAACATGATCAGCGGCGTGCCTGCGTCGCGGTCGAGGTCGAGGGCGACGGGAAAAACTGTGCTGCGCACAGCATCGGATGTCCGCGAAGCCAGCGCCAGGAGGAGGCGGCGCCCCCGCGGCCCGGCGAACGCGGGCAGAGTGCTCACTCGGAAAACTCGATGCCGATCGTGCCGCCTTCGGGGAGCGGCTCACCGGGAGCGGGCGACTGATCGATGACTACGCCGTTGGTGTCCATCATGATCTCTGGCCGTGAGCCCGTGACGGCCTCCATCTCGTCCACGGCCTCCTCGAGGGTCATCCCCATGAGATCGGGAACGGGCGTGGCTACGACGGCTGTGAGGGCTGCCGTGGGAGTCGGCTCGCCGGGATCGGCACAGCCTGCGACGCCCGCCAGCGCGAGCGCGCTCAGAAGAATGAGTCGTCGGTCCATGTGTGCCCCCTTGATGTCTATCGAGCCTGGCAGGACCGATAAACGAGCGCAAGCCAGGCGCGCGACCTACAGTCGTATCCGTGACCTCACACGCGTCCCACCGATCGTGGAAGTCGATCGCGTCGCATCGGTCGGTGCTGTCGATTGGCAGCGATCGCTCCGTGCTCAGCATCGGCTCGACGGACTCCGTGCTCAGCATCGGCTCGTCAGGTTCGATCCTGTCGATCGGGTCGTGGCTGTCCGTCGGGAGTGTGCTGTCGGCGCTGTCCGTGGCGTCCGTGTTGTCGTGGCGTTCGGTGGGGGCGGTGGCGAGGGCGGGCCACCGACGCGCTAACTGACATAATGCACATTATCGGCGTTACGCGGGAGCCAGTGGCTGCATGCTATCGGTCACCGTGGACGAGCCGTCACAGCCGCCACACCACCTCGCCGTCGTCTAGCTCCGCGGTGCGTCGCATGCCCAGGCGTGCCGCTACGCGCTCCGACGCGACGTGACCGTCGGCGATGCTCGCACGGAACTCAGTAACGCCGTGCCCGCGTAACTGGTGGATCACCAGGGACGTCGCGCGCATGGCGAACCGGCGTCCTTGGTGCTCCGGATGTATGAGCCAGGCCAAGGACGCGGCGACCGGCGCCGCATCAAGCGGGATGGTGGCCTGCACGTAGCCTACGGCTCGCGAGGATTGCGCCTCCCTGATGATCCAGTTCATCCACACCTGACTGCCATCCGGCGACACTCCACGTGACTGCCTGACATAACGTTGCCTGAGCGTCCCGAGTGACGGCGGATCGCCCCCGGTGAACCTGTACAAGGATGGCTCGGCGAGCACCTGCGCCATCTCGGCCGCGTGGTTCACATGGAGTGGCTCAAGATCCAATACTCCGTCGCTCGCGCCGGCAGCGTGAAGGGTCACCACCACTCCTCTGCAACTGTCTCTCGTTCGTCAGGACGATGCGTTGCCGACCGATAATTCGATGCGATTCGCCCACGGGTCGTCGAAACGGATGGTGTGCCCGTCATCGGCCAGCGACACCCCTGCAAAGCGCAGCCTCTCCCCCGCCTCGCCCAGGTCGTCGGCGCTCGGTACGCCGATCCGCACCAGGCCCAAGCCCAATGCAGGCGCCCGCAGCCCGGCGCCCCGCGAGTTCCAGACGTTCATGGCCATGTGGTGGTGATAGCCACCCGCGGAGACGAACAACGCCTGGCCAGGCATGGCAAACGTTTGGTCGAATCCCAGCGCGTCCACGTAGAACTCGCGCGCCGTATCGACATCGCCCACCGAGAGGTGAACGTGACCCACGGTGGCCGGCGCCAAGCCGGCCACAGCATCGGCCGTCTCGACGACCAGATGCTCGCCGAGGAACGCATTGGGGTCCAGGTACAGCGTGCCCATTTCGACCTCGCCGTGCGTCCACGACCACTCGGTGCGATCGCGATCCCAGTACAGTTCGACACCGTTGCCCTCGGGGTCCGTCATGTAGAACGCGATCGACACCAGGTGGTCGGCACTACCGGTGTAGGTGCCGGGATAGCGTCGAGCGATCGAATATAGCGAGCGCGCTAACTCCGCACGATCCTCGAAGACAATCGCGGTGTGGAACAGCCCCGCAGATCCCCGCGCTGCCCACGAGAGCTCAGGCGCGTGCTCGAGAATCACCACGGCGACTCCCCCGCGTCCCAGCACGGCTACGCCATCTACCAGGGACATCAGTTCGAGCAGCACGCCGTCGCGGTAGTAGGCGATCATCGCGTCGAGGTCGGCGACTTTCAAGGTCACTGCTCCCATGCCGGTGGTCGCGGCGAGCGCGTCCGGCCGGTGCGCCGGTTGGGTCGTCATGCCAACTCCAGCAGGTGTCCGGTGACGTCGCGCTTGGCGGCGAGGTAGCGCGCATTGGCGGCGGTCAGGTGCACGGCGGTCGGCACCTGTGCCTCCACGCGCACACCGAGGCCCTCCAGCTGTGCGGCCTTGTCGGGGTTGTTCGACAGTAGGCGGATCCGGTCGGCACCCACCGCCGCGAGCATCTGCGCGACCATCGAGTAGTCGCGCTCGTCGTCGGCGTGACCCACGGCGCGGTTGGCCTCGTAGGTGTCGAGCCCCGCGTCCTGCAGCGCGTACGCGTCGAGCTTGGCGTACAGGCCGATGCCGCGACCCTCCTGACGCAGGTATGCGAGGAAGCCGCCACTGTGTGCGATGCGCTCGACCGCCTCGCGCAGCTGCGGACCGCAGTCGCAGCGCTCGGAGCCGAATACGTCGCCCGTCAGGCACTCGGAGTGGGGGCGCATCAACGGCGCCTCTCCCCCGTCGCGAGACTCCTCAAGGGCCACACGCCAGTCGCCCAGGCCTAGGAGCAGGTGCTCCTTGCCATCGACGAGCCCTATGAAGGTCATCACGTCTGCGTCGGTCGAGTAGCCGTCGGCGAAGCGTAACGGCACCCTCACGCTGGTGCGCACGGTGGCGCTCTTGGGGGCCGGGGTCACGGCCGATGCTGCGGCGGGCATCGCGGTCGCGGTGGCACTCATGGTCACTCCTCAGTCCGGTCGCCCCAGCGTAGGGGCAATCACTTGAGGATTCAACTAAGAGTGGCCGCGAGACATTCCCGCTGTGCGCGTTATTTCCGCGTGACCCGCACCCGCACCGTGTCGCCGATGTCCTTGCCCAGTGCCTTGCGGACCTTGGCATTGAGGGAGATCATGTGGCCGCCGCGTCCCGTGACCATCGCACCGACATTCGCCAGTGAGACGTCATCGATGACAGCATCGACCCGCACCGACTTTCCCGTGCCGAACAGCTCCGCGGAGTCGGGGATCTCGACACACGCCCACGTCTCGCCCTTGACCTCGACGCCGATGACGCCCTCGAACGAGATCTGGGCGCCGCTCATGCGACGTACTCCTTGAGGTGCTGTCCGGTGAGTGTCGAGGCATCGGCCACCAGCGCGGCCGGTGTGCCCTCGAAGACCACGCGGCCGCCGTCGTGACCGGCGCCGGGGCCCATGTCGATGATCCAGTCGGCGTGCGCCATCACGGCCTGGTGATGCTCGATGACGATCACGGTCTTGCCCGAGTCCACCAGGCGGTCCAGCAGCCCCAGCAGGTTGTCGACGTCCGCCAAATGCAGCCCCGTGGTGGGCTCGTCGAGCACGTAGACGTCACCCTTCTCGGTCATGCGGGCAGCGAGTTTCAGGCGCTGGCGCTCGCCGCCGGAGAGGGTCGTGAGCGGCTGGCCGAGCTTCAGGTAGCCCAGGCCCACGTCCTTCATACGGTCCAGAATTTTGTGCGCGGCGGGAACCTTGCCGTCGCCCTCGGCGAAGAATGCCTCCGCGGCGGAGACGGACATCTCCAGCACCTCGGCGATGTTCTTGCCGCCCAGGGTGTGCTCAAGCACCGAGGCCTGGAACCGGCGACCCTCGCACTCCTCGCAGATCGTCTCGACCGAGTCGAACGGCCCCAGGTCGGTCACCACGACGCCGGCGCCCTTGCATACGGGGCAGGCGCCCTCGGAGTTCGAGCTAAAGAGCGCGGGCTTCACGCCGTTGGCCTTCGCGAAGGCCTTCCGGATGGGCTCCAAGAGCGCCGTGTAGGTGGCCGGCGACGAGCGTCTTGAGCCGCGGATGGGGCTCTGGTCCACCGCGATCACTTCGTCGCGCGGGGTCACCGAGCCGTGAACGAGCGACGACTTGCCTGACCCGGCCACCCCGGTGACCACCGTGAGGACGCCCAGCGGGATATCGACGGACACGTCTTGGAGGTTGTGGGCCGATGCCCCACGCACCTCGATCGCACCGGTCGCCTTGCGTGCGGAGTCCTTGAGCGCGGCGCGGTCGTGCAGGTGGCGGCCGGTGAGCGTGTCGGCCTCGGCGAGCGCCCCGACCGTGCCTTCAAACACGACCTCTCCCCCGTCGGACCCGGCGCCGGGTCCCATGTCCACGACGTGGTCCGCGATCGCGATCGCCTCGGGCTTGTGCTCCACCACGAGCACCGTGTTGCCCTTGTCACGCAGTTGGACCAGCAGGTCGTTCATGCGACCGATGTCATGCGGGTGCAGCCCGATGGTCGGCTCGTCGAACACATAGGTCACGTCCGTCAGGGCCGAACCCAGGTGGCGGATCAACTTGGTGCGCTGCGACTCGCCGCCGGACAGGGTGCCGGTGGGCCGCTCAAGCGACAGGTAGCCCAGGCCGATGTCGACGAAGGCGCGCAGCACCGCGCGGATGCCGTCCACGAGCGGCCCCGCAGCCGGCAGGTCGACACCCTCGAACCATGCCGCGAGATCCGTGATCTGCATGCGGCACAACTCGGCGATGTTCTTGCCCGCAACGAGTGACGAGCGCGCCGTCTCGTTCAGGCGGGTGCCGTCGCACTCTGGGCACGTCTGGAAGGTCACCGCGCGCTCGACGAACGCACGGATGTGCGGCTGCATCGCGTCCTTGTCCTTGCTCAGCATCGACTTCTGGATGCGCGGAATCAGCCCCTCGTAGGTCATGTTCATGTTCGCGAACTTGACCTTGGTGGGCTCCTTGTACAGGAAGTCCTCACGCTCGCGCTTGGTGAAATCCTTGATGGGCTTGTCGCCGTCGAGGAAACCGGACTCCGAATAGATGCGCACGTACCAGCCGTCGGCCGTGTAACCGGGCACGGTGATGGCGCCGTCCTGAAGCGACTTGTTCTCGTCGAACACCTGGGTGAGGTCGATGTCGGAGACGGACCCCATGCCCTCGCAGCGCGGGCACTGGCCACCCTGGATGGAGAAGGACCGCACCTCCTTGGTGGTGGTGCCGCGGCTGTTCTCCATCTGCACGGCGCCCTGGCCGGAGATGGACGCGACGTTGAACGAGTATGCCTGCGGCGAACCTATGTGTGGCTCGGCCACCCGCGAGAACAGCATCCTGAGCAGGGCGTTCGCGTCCGTGGCGGTACCGACGGTGGAGCGGGCGTTGGCGCCCATGCGCTCCTGGTCGACCATGATCGCCGTGGTCAGCCCCGCGAGGGAGTCGACGTCGGGGCGATTCAGCGACGGCATGAAGCCCTGCACGAAGGCGGGGTACGTCTCGTCGATGAGTCGGCGGGACTCTGCGGCGATGGTGCCGAACACCAGCGAGCTCTTGCCCGAGCCCGAGACGCCCGTGAAAACCGTGAGGCGCCGCTTGGGTAGATCGACGGAGATGTCCTTGAGGTTGTTCTCGCGCGCGCCGCGCACGCGGATCACGTCGTGGCTGTCAGCCTCGGTCACGGGGATACTCCTTGGGGACGGCCGATGCGGTGGTGGGTTTGCTCTGTCGGTTCACCTAGTCTGCCAGGAGGCTCAGCCGCGCTGCTGGAGGCGGATCAGGTTTCCAGCGGGGTCGCGCAGTGCGCAGTCACGCACGCCATACGGCTGGTCGGTGGGTTCCTGGACGATCTCCACATCGTGGCGCTCAATGTCCTCGAACGCCGCATCAACATCGGGGGTCGCGAGCAGCAGCGAGGCGAAGGTGCCCTTCGCCATCATCTCGGCGACGGTCTGCTTCTCCTCGTCCGTCACGCCGGGGTTGGCCTGGGGCGGGTAGAGCACGATGTTCGTGTCGGGTTGGCCGCCGGGGCCGACGGTGATCCACCGCATGGCGCCCTGGCCCACATCGAGCCGCACCTCGAAGCCCAACACGTCACGGTAGAAAGCGAGCGAGGCCTCGGGGTCGGTCAGTGGCAGAAACGAGGAGTGAATCGTGATGTCCATGGCTTCACCGTAGGACGGTCAGGTACTCCGCGGCTTCTCGATTCCTGACCGGTCTGGCCGCCTCCCGGGTGACGAGCGTGGGAAGCCCCGCCACGGCATCGGCCATCTCGCGGCGGTACGCGCCGGGTGAGATCCCGACGAGCTCGGTGAAGCGCGTGGTGAAGGTGCCGAGCGATTGGCAGCCCACGGCGAGCGCGACGTCGGTGACGCTGAGGTCGCCGCGGCGCAGCAGCGACATGGCACGCTCGATGCGGCGCGTCATGAGGTATGAGTAGGGGCTCTCGCCGTACGCGGCGCGGAAGGAGTGCGAGAAGTGCCCGGCGGACATGCCGACGCCCGCGGCGATGGACTCGACGTCGAGCGGCCGCGCGTGCTCACGGTCCATGCGGTCGCGCGCGCGGCGCAGCAGCGCGAGGTCGCGCAGGCGCTGCTCTGTCGGTGTCGCCACGCCTTCATCGTGCCACCTCGTGCCGGTGCGCGTAGCGTCGTGCCATGACCCAGACGCTCACCCTCCCCGACGGGCGTGGCCTCGCCGTGCACGGCGCCCCCGGCGCGGAGCTCACGGTGTTCTGGCATCACGGCACTCCCGGGACCGGCGCGCCGCCGCCCTTTGTGCTGCCCGACGGCTGGGCATGGGCTGGCGTGGACCGGCCCGGCTACGGCGACTCGACACGCCTGCCGGGGCGCTCCCCCGCCGACGTGGCGCGCGACGTCGCGGCCGTGGCGGACGAGTGGGGGCTTTCGACATATGCGGTGGTCGGCTACTCGGGCGGCGGGCCCCACGCGCTTGCTTCCGCAGCCGCCGATGCCAGGGTCGCCTGGGCCATCACCGTCGCCTCGCTCGCCCCACGGGACGCCGACGGGCTCGACTGGTACGACGGGATGATCGCGTCAGGGGTCGCGGCGTTGGGGGCGGCGGAGTCGGGTGAGGATGCCCGCAGGTCCCTCAAGGACGAGGACTACGACCCCGAGTTCACCGAGCGTGACTGGGAGGCACTGCGGGACGGCCTCGGATGGCTAGGCGAGGCGGGCGGCTTCCCCGACGGACCCGTGGACGACGACCTCGCCTACGTGCGCGAGTGGGGCGTGGCGCTCGCGGACATCCGCTGCCCGGTGACGCTGCTGCATGGCACCGCGGACCGGATCGTGCCGGTGGCGCATGGGCGTTGGCTGGCGGCGGCCCTCGCAGACGCGACGCTGGTTGAGTTGGACGGCGACGGCCACGTGAGCGCGCTCGCGGCCCTGCCGAGGTTCCTCAGCGCTTCACCCTGACTCGCGCATGCGTCCTGTGAGGAGGCTGGTGCAAGTATCGGTGCCCGGAGTCGCACCAGCCTCCTCACAGGACGCTTCAAGTCAGCGGGCGAGAGCCGCGAGCGATGTCGCCACTGCGTCCACCGCGTCGCGGTCGATCGCGTGGAACGCCCACGTGCCGCGCTTCTCGCGTGTGACCAGGCCGGCTTCGTGGAGCTGGCGCAGGTGGTGCGAGACCGTCGGTTGGCTGAGCCCCAGCGGCTCCTCGAGATCGCATGCGCACACGGCACCGTTGGCCGCGAGGATGCGCAGGATGCGCAGCCGGGTGGGGTCGGCGACCACCTTCAGGAGCGCGGCATCGGTCGCGTCGTCTCCCTCGGGGACCGTCAGCACCGTGCCGGGCGTGCAGACGTTGGCATCGGCCAGCAGGTTCTCGCGCAGGGACATTCCCGCACTCTAGCCAGAACATCGAGATTCATCAATATTGACAGGCGTCGATATCCCCGCCATCCTGGCCGCATGAGCGACACCAAGCCCTCCGTCATCTTCGTCTGCGTCCACAACGCCGGCCGGTCCCAGATGGCCGCCGGATACATGCGTCACCTCTCGGGCGGCGCCGTCGAGGTCCGCTCGGCCGGCTCCATGCCCGCCGACCAGATCAACCCCACCGCCGTCGAGGCGATGCTCGAGGAGGGCATCGACATCCGCGAGGAGCAGCCCAAGGTCCTCACGCCCGACGCCGTCCAGGCGTCCGATGCTGTCATCACCATGGGCTGCGGCGACGCCTGCCCGTACTACCCCGGCAAGCGCTACGAGGACTGGGTCCTCGAGGACCCCGCCGGCCAGGGCATCGCGGCCGTGCGCCCCATCCGAGACGAGATCAAGGGCCGCGTCGAGGCCCTCCTCGCGGACCTCGTCAAGTGACCGCCGCCGCCCCCGAGGTCGTCCCCGGCCGCCTGTCCACGCTGGACCGGTGGCTACCGCTGTGGATCGGCCTCGCCATGGTGGGCGGTGTGCTGCTGGGCCAGTTCGTGCCGGCCCTGGGCGACCTGCTTGAGTCGATGGAGATCGGCGGTATCTCGATCCCCATCGCCCTCGGCCTGTTGGTCATGATGTACCCGGTGCTCGCGAAGGTCCGCTACGACAAGGTCGCGGCCGTCACCGGCGACAAGAAGCTCCTGGCCTCGTCACTCGTGCTCAACTGGCTCGTGGGGCCCGCGGTCATGTTCGCCCTCGCGTGGATATTCCTGCCCGACCTCCCCGCCTACCGCACGGGCCTCATCATCGTGGGACTCGCCCGCTGCATCGCAATGGTGGTCATCTGGAATGATCTCGCATGCGGAGACCGGGAGGCGGCCGCGGTGCTGGTCGCGATCAACTCCGTCTTCCAGGTCGTGGCGTTCTCTTTGCTGGGCTGGTTCTACCTCACCGTGCTGCCCGGCTGGTTGGGGCTCGACACCCAGGGGCTCGACGCGTCGATCGGGACCATCGCGCTCAACGTACTCATCTTCTTGGGAATCCCCCTGGCCGCAGGCTTCGCCTCGCGCGCCATCGGCGAACGCGCCAAGGGCCGCGACTGGTACGAGGAGCGGTTCCTCCCCCGCATCGGCCCCTGGGCGCTCTACGGGCTGCTGTTCACGATCGTCCTGCTGTTCGCGTTGCAGGGCGAGCAGGTCGTCGCCCACCCGTGGGACGTGGCCCGCATTGCACTGCCGCTGCTCGCGTACTTCGGGATCATGTGGGGAGTCGGGATGATCACCGGTCGCGCGTTGGGACTGGGCTACGCCCGCACCACCACGCTGGCATTCACCGCGGCGGGCAACAACTTCGAGCTCGCCATCGCCGTCGCGATCGGCACCTTCGGCGCCACGAGCGGCGAGGCCCTCGCAGGCGTGGTCGGCCCCCTCATCGAGGTGCCCGTCCTCGTCGCGCTCGTCTACGTCAGTCTGTGGCTGCGCCCGCGTCTCTTTCCGGCCGATGCCATGGTCACCCTCTCCCCCAGCCGCACCTAGGTCACAAGCCAGCCACAGCATCGGCCATTCTCAGGAACAAGAAGGACCCGTGGGAACATCCCCGCTAGCAGGGTCGTTCCCTTCTCGGAAGCAGGCACCACCCCCGCCTGCACACGACCTAGGGAGGCTGACATGGCTGATCGAGCACTGCGCGGAATGCGTCTGGGAACCCAGAGCATGGAGGCGCCGGGCAACGCCGAGCTGGCGGAGCGCCGCGACGTCCACTACGACTGCCCCAACGGGCACATCGTCACACTGCCGTTTTCCGTCGAGGCCGACGTCCCGCTGTCGTGGGAGTGCCACTGCGGCGCCCTCGCGCTGCTGCGTGATGGCGACCGTCCCGCCGACAACGAGGTGAAGCAGGCGCGCACCCACTGGGACATGCTGCTCGAGCGCCGCACCATCCCCGAGCTCGAGGAACTGCTTGACGAGCGCCTCGAACTGCTGAGGGCCGGACGGATCGGCAGCTAGGCCCGCTTAACCCTTTCGAGAGAACGCGCGACGCACCTGCGTCGCGCGTTCTTTTATGCCCCACGCGGTGGTCTTCACGAGCGCCTCGCGGATGATCGCGCCGCTCATCTTTGATTGGCCCTGCTCGCGCTCGACGAACGTGATGGGCACCTCCACCACCGTGCCGCCCGCACGCACCACGCGCCAGGCCATGTCGATCTGGAAGCAGTAGCCCTGCGACTCGACGTGGGCGAGGTCGAGGCCCCGCAGGGTGGCGGCGCGATAAGCCCGAAAGCCGGCCGTGGCGTCGTGGACGGCCAGGCCCAGCATGAGCCGCACGTAGGTGTTCGCGCCGGTCGACAGCAGGCGTCGGTGCGCGGGCCAGTTCTCGACCGCTCCCCCATCGATCCACCGCGACCCGATGGCGAGATCCCAGTCGCCGGGGGCGTTTAGGACCTGTGGGAGGTCGACGGCACGGTGCGATCCGTCGGCATCCATCTCCACGAGCACGTCGTAGCCGCGCTCCAGACCCCATGCGAAGCCCGCGAGATAGGCGGCGCCGAGGCCGGCCTTGCCGGGGCGGTGGAGGACGTGGAGGTGGTCGTCTTGTGCGGCCGCGGAGTCCGCCCAGTCGCCCGTGCCGTCGGGCGAGTTGTCGTCGGCGACGAGGATGTCGACGTCCGGGGCCGCCGCGCGCACGGCGGCGACCTGCACGGGTAGCGAGTCGCGCTCGTTGTAGGTAGGGATGATGACGAGCGTGCGGGTCACCAGTCGTACCTTTCGCGGATGGTGCGGCCGGCGGCGGAGATCACGAGGATGGCGGGAGTCAGCAGGAAGCCCCAGTGCCACAGATAGCGCAGGCCCACGGCCGGGGTGGTCTCCGTGCGAAGCGGCAGCGTGGTGTAGATCTGCTCCGCGGTGAACAGATCGGTCTCCTCGATGAGACGTCCGTTGGGGGTAACGACACCCGAGACGCCCACGGTGGAGATCTGGATCGCGGCGCGTCCCGTCGTGATCGCGGCGAAGCGGGTCATCTGGAGCTGCTGGGTGGATTCCGCGGTGAGGCCGAAGCTCGCGTTGTTGGTGGGCACAAGGAGGGCCTCGGCGCCATCGGCGACCGCGTCCGTGACGATGGTGTCGTAGGCGATCTCAAAGCAGATGGGCGTGCCGACGGTCACCACACGGTCGAGCGCGGCCACCGGTACGTGAATGGTGGCCTTGCCCTCACCCTCGAGCACCTCGGTTTGCACCAGGTCGACGGCGTCCGAGAAGTTGCGCACAAAGCTGCGCATGGGAATGTACTCGGCGAAGGGTGCGGGACGCTGCTTGTTGTACGTGTCGAGCACCTGGCCCGAGGTCGACCACAACAGCATCGAGTTGTAGCGCCCCTCCTCGGGCGAGTAGTCGTTGGTGCCCAGGAGCAGCGGGGCCTGGGCAGCCTGGGCTGATGCGGTGACGAGCTGTTCCGACTCCTCGTCCGCGCGCGGGTCATAGTCCGAGGAATTCTCGGGCCACAGCAGCAGGTCGATGGGTCCGGGGTCGGACTCGACGAGCGCCATGGTGCCGTCGTGGTGATTCTTCGTGACCTGCCTGGCCTGGGAGAAGGCGTCGAGGCCGGTGTTGGGCACGTTGCCCTGCACGGCGCCCACCCGGAGCGTGCCGTCGGTGGCCTGGGTGTCGATGGGGACAAATAGCCCCGCCGCAAAGAGTGCCGCACCGGCGATGGGGGCGACGCCCGCAAGCACCAGGCGGCGCGTCAGCATCGCCTCGATGGCGAGTCCCAGGCACGCGCCCACCGTCGCGACGGCCAGGGTGGTCAGAGGCAATCCACCGAGCCAGGCGATGCGGGCGATGGGTGCATCGACCTGCGAGAAGGCGATACGTCCCCACGGGAAGCCGCCGAACGGGATCATCGAGCGCAGCTGCTCCATGCCCACCCAGATCAGCCCGAAGGCGAGCGGCGACCACCACGTCGCCCGGCCTTCCATCAGCGGCGAGCGGCGCACGGCGGCCCACCCCGCGCCGAACAGGGCGATGAAGGCGCCCTCCGCGATCGAGAGGGCGAGCCAGGGTACGAGCCCCACGGACGCATCGGCCCATGTCAGGTGAGGCAGCAGGAAACTGATGGCGAAGACCCAGGTGATGAGGAAGCCGCGCCACACGGTGGCCTGCGCGAGGGCGAGCCACAGCATCGCGAGCGACACGTAGATGAGGGGCCACCAGCCCAGGTCAGGAAAGCCGGCGTTCATGACCAGGCCACCGCCGACGGCGAGGACCATGGTCGTCAGGAAGCGGGGCACCCGCTCAGCCTACTTTCGTGCGAGGCGTGCACGGGACAGCCTCACCGGACGGCGTGTGATGGTGTCGCGTACTCTCGCGCGCCTGTTGCGCGCGTCCGCGTGAAGCGCACGTTCCCCGTTTCCGCGCGTCACGATGTGACGGTGATCTGGCCGACACGCCGTCCGTACGGGCCGATGCGACGGCGAGTCGGCTGAATCACCGTCACCTTGTCACGGGGCTGGGTGGCCACGCGTCGGGACGCACGTTCTGGGTGAGTGGGATGGTGCGGCGCCTAGTAGGCCACCACTCCCCTGCGCATGGACTCGATGGCGGTCCGGGCGCGGTCCTGCATCTGCTCGGTGGGCGCCACCTGGGCCACCTGGTCGAGCACGTCGATGACCTGCTTGCACCAGCGCACCATGTCACCGGGCGCGATCTCGACATCCTTGAGTGCCTGATCGAGGTTCTTGCCCTGAGCCCAGGCGTGGATCGCGGAGACAATGCCCCACTGGGGAGCGGGAGCATCGGGCAGGCGGTGTGCGTGCTGCAGGTCGTCGACCCGTGACCACACGCGCACGGTGTCCTTGAGCGCACGGCCTAGGACACCGCCGGGGCCCCCTGGAATGTGCGGGGTGCGGGTCTCGTCCTCTCGCCTGCCGCCATAGAGCAGGGTCGAGACGGCTGCGGCCAACGCCGGCGGATGGAGCTCGTTCCAGATACCGGTGCGCAGGCACTCGGCGATCACCAGGTCGTTCTCGGAGTACAGGCGCTTCATCATGGAGCCGTCCCGGGTGACCTCGGTTTGGGGTCCGTCGCCCTCGAGGTAGCCCAACTCGCGCAGCACGGCGCAGCGGCGGTCGAAGATCGCCGCGATCGACCCAGTGGCGCGCGCGATCTCCGTGGTGAGGCGGTCGCGGTCGCGCAGGGTGCGGTGATAGCGCTCGGCCCAGCGCGCGTGCTGCTCGCGGTCGGGGCACTGGTGGCACGGGTGCGCCGCCATCTCGCGGCGCAGCGCATCCACGCGGCGCTGGTGGTGGTCGGACTCGGGACGCTCCTTGCGGCGACTGGGGGCATCGAATGTGTGCCGCGCCGCCTCGATCTGTTGGGCGAGCTCGCGGCGCACTCGCGCGTTGCGCACGTCCACGCCCTTCTTCACGCGGATAGCCCCCACGTGCTCAACCCCGGCCTGCAGGTCCGCGACCGACAGGCGGAAGAACCGGGCCTCGTCGCTCACGACCGTGGGGCGCGGGGCGGACTCGTGAGGGTCGGGCGCGGCCACGACCGCGAAGCCCTGGCGCTTGCCCGACTCGATGCGCACCACGTCGCCGCGGCGCAGGCTCGACAGCGTGTCGACGCCCGCCTCGCGGCGCTGTCGCTTGACCGTCTTGGAGGCATCCTTCTGTGCACGCGTGATGCGTTCGCGCAGCGCGGCGTATTCCATGAAGTCGCCGCGGTCGCATTGCGCGGTGGTCTTGTACGCCTCGAGCGTGGACTCGAGCTCGCGCGCCCGCCTGGCCTTGCCGACCACGTTCTGGTCCGCCTGGAACTGCGCGAAGGACAGCTCGAGCAGCTCACGCGCCTGATCCACGCCCGACTGCGACACCAGGTTGATGGCCATGTTGTACGACGGCGTGAAGCTCGAGATCAGCGGGTACGTGCGGCGCGATGCGAGGCGCCCCAGCTGCGGGGCGTCGAAGCCCGGGTGTTCCACGACGACGGCGTGGCCCTCGATGTCGATGCCGCGGCGCCCGGCGCGGCCAGTCAGCTGCGTGTACTCCCCCGCCGTGAGGTCCTTGTGACCCTGGCCGTCCCACTTCACGAGCTTCTCGAGCACGACGGAGCGGGCGGGCATGTTGATGCCGAGCGCGAGGGTCTCCGTGGCGTAGACCACTTTGAGCAGCCCAGCGGCGAAGAGCTCCTCCACGACCTCCTTGAACAGCGGGATGAGGCCCGCGTGGTGGGCGGCGAGGCCCGCCTCGAGCGAGTCGCGCCAGCGCAAATACCCAAGTGCGCCGAGGTCCGCGGTCGGGATGCCGGAGCAGCGTTCGTCGACGATGCGGCCTATCTCCGCCGCCTCCTCGGGCGTGGTCAACTGCAGCCCAGACGCGCGCACCTGGTCGACGGCGTCCTCGCACCCCGCGCGCGAGAACACGAACACGATCGCGGGGAGGAGCCCCTGGCGGTCCAGTTGGTCGATCACGGCGAAGCGCGGCGGCGCGCGACGTCCCGCCGGTCGCCGCCCGCCGCGCGACGGACGCCCAGGGCGCCCTCCGTACCCCTCGCCCGAGCGCGACCGGCGCGTGATGGCCTCGAGCTCGGGATTGAGGCGCGGGTTGGGGCCGGGATCCTGCGGGTCCACGCCCGGCGAGTACAGGTCGAACAGCCCCTCGCGCACCAGGACGTGTGGCCAAAGCGGCACGGGCCGGTGTTCGGAGACGATCACGCGTGTGTCGCCGCGCACCTCGGTGAGCCACGCGCCGAACTCCTCCGCGTTGGAGACGGTCGCGGACAGGCAGATCAGCGCGGTGCGCTGGCCCAGGTGGATGATGACCTCTTCCCACACCGAGCCGCGGAAGCGATCGGCGAGGTAATGCACCTCGTCGAGGATGACGGCGCCCAGGTTGTCCAGATCGCGCGAGCCCGCGTAGATCATGTTGCGCAGCACCTCGGTGGTCATGACCACGACGGGCGCGTGTGGGTTGATGGACGTATCCCCGGTGAGGAGCCCGACGTTCTCGGCGCCGTAGACGCGCCGGAGGTCGCCGAACTTCTGGTTGCTCAGAGCCTTGATGGGCGTGGTGTAGAACGCCTTCTCGCCGCGGTTGAATGCGTGGCGCACGGCAAACTCGCCGACGAGGGTCTTGCCCGCTCCCGTGGGCGCGGCGACTAGGACCGAGTGACCGTCGGCCACCGCCTCGCACGCCTCACGCTGGAAGTCGTCGAGCGGAAAACTCAGCGACGCCTCGAACTCGGTCAGGTCGGAGCGCTTCGCGCGCGCACGCGCGGCCGCATAGCGTTCGGCGGGAGAGGTCATGTTGCCAGGCTAATCGCGCGGCGGCGCCAGCACGTGCAGCGCGCCCGGCGCGACCGTCGCGGTCAGCGGCGCCGGTCCCACCAGTTCCCCATCGGCCGATGCCGGCGGGAGCGCCGCACCCGCCTTGCCCTGTTCGAGCGTCACCTCTCGCGCGCGGGTGACGTGCACGGCCGGATGGTCGATGTGGTGGCCGCGGTGGAGGCGCGGCAGGATCGCGCCGATCTGGGGCAGCGTGAGCGCCTCCGCGGTGACCACGTCGAACAGCCCGTCGTCGAGCACCGCGCCCGGCGCGAGCGGAATGCCTCCGCCCAGCGTGGTGCCGTTGGCCACCGCCACAAGCGTGTAGCGGTCGTCACCGGCGCCCGCGCCGTCAAGACTCACCCGCGCGCCATAGGGCCGGAAGCGCGGCAGCTCGAGCCCGATCGCCACCTTGTACTTGACGGGCCCGCGCGGGAACCGCATCCGCATCCCGCGTGCGGCGATGGCCGCGTCGATGCCTGCCGACAGCACTCCGGCAAAATACCGCGGCCGATGCGGCGGCGCCACGGTCGCCCCCGTCACCTTGCCCAGGTCCACCGTGCGGACGGTGCCGGCCGCGAGGGAGCCGGCCACGGCATCGGCCGCCTCGAGCACGTGATTGACCGGGAGGCCGATCGTCGCGGCGAAGTCGTTGCCTGACCCGGCGGCGATGATGCCGAGCGGGAGGTCGCGCTCGGCGCAGACTTGGGCGCCCAGGTGGACCATGCCGTCTCCGCCGACCACGACGAGGGCGTCGAGGGAGCCGGCTGCCGCGTCCGCCGCCTCGAGGGCCGAGGCCCACGAACCGTGCGTGAGGTCCGTGATCTGGTGGCCGTGGGAGGCGAGGCGTGAGAGGGCCTCGGCGCCCCAGCGGGCCCCGCGTCCAGAGCCAGCGGACGGATTGGTCACCACGCCCAGGCGGCTCATGCGCGCCTCACCGGCGGCTCACAGGTCCTCGAGGGCGGGGCGCTTGCGTTCGCGCAGCCAGCCCACACCAATCCCGGCGAAGTACAGCGCGCACATGGGCAGCGCCATCGTCATCATGGTGAAGACGTCGGGCGTGGGGGTGAGCACTGCGGCGAGAATGAAGATGATGAGCACGGCCCAGCGCCAGCCCTTGAGCCATGTGCGGGTGCGCACGATCCCGGCCCAGGTGAGGAACACCATCACGACCGGGAAGACGAACGCGATGCCGAACGCGAGGAACAGCCGCAACGTGAACGTCATGAGCATCTGCGCGTCGAGGACGTTCGAGCCGCCCTCGGGCGTGAAGCCCGTAAGGATGACGACGGCACGCGGATAGACCCACGCGGCGAGCGCGAGGCCGGCGGCGAACAGCGGGATGGACGTCGCGAGGAAGCCGACGGTGTACCACTTTTCGCGTTTCTTGAGGCCGGGCGCGACGAAGGCCCACAGCTGGTACAGCCACCATGGCGAGGAGATGACGACGCCGACGAAGATCGCGACCTTGAGCTGCATGTCGAGCGCCGTAATGAGGCCGGCGAAGTTCACGGTGACGAGCCCGTCGACCTCCTCGGCGGCGTCGAGGATGGGGCCCTGGATCGCCTCGAAGACGGGCTCGTAGAGGAACCAGCCCGCGACGGAGCCGAGCGCGATGCCGATGGCCGCGAGGAACAGGTGCTTGCGGAACTCCCTCAGATGCGCGCTCAGAGGTTGGCGGGCGTCGGGATCGGCCCGCCGCGAGCGACTACTTGCCACGCCCCTGATCGTCCGAGGGGAGGTCCACCGTGGAGTCGGGAATCTGCGTCTGCTGCGGGGCCTCGGGGGACGCGGCAGGGGTGGTCGTGTCGCGCGGTGCCGGGGCGCCCTGCGCGGTCCCGGTGCCGTCGGCGGGTGCGTCCTTCTTGTCCTTGTCCGAGCGCAGGTTCGCCGTCTCGTCCTTGAGGATGTTGAGCGACTTGCCGATGCTGCGTGCGAGCTCGGGCAGCTTAGGCGCGCCGAACAACAGCAGCACGATCACCGCGATGATGATCCATTCGCGTGCACCCATGGTCTGACTCCTTGCGTCGGGAACTGGCGTCCAGTGTAGTCGCGGTGACGACGGCCGATGCCTACTGGCCTTGCGCGTCCAGCACGGCTCGCGCTTGGGTCGCCATCTCGTCGCGCAGCACCGCCGGCTCGACGGATCTGAGGTCGGGGCCGATGGCGAGCAAACGTCCCGCGGTCCAGGCCGGGTTGGCCACGCCGAAGGTCGCGGTGACGGTGTCGCCCCCTGCGTCGCCGTCTGCGACGCCGTCCGTCGCGATGGACACGCCGGGCATGTCCTCGACGGCCCAGCGGGCGGCGCGGGCGAGCGTCACCGTCGCCTCGTAGTGTGGCTGCAGCGCGAAGCCGTGGGAGTCCGCGGGGGCGTGCGTCTGCGCGCTCTCGGTGGCGGTGGCCGCCGCCACGCGATCGAGTCGCAGGGTCCGGTAGTCGCCCGCACGTCGGCACCAGCACTCGACATAAGCGGCGGCGTCGATGAGGACGATGCGGTGGGGCTCCACGGTGCGTTCTGTGCGCCTGTCGTGCGCGTCGACGTAGTCAAGCGTCACAGCCGTCGCGGTCTCGATGCCCTGTTCGAGGGTGGTGCGAACCTGGGGGTTGACGGCGGTGTCGGCCACGACGTCGAGGCCCACGGGACCCACGGCGCCGCGGAGCTTGTCGAGCACCGACCCGGCGGCCTCCGGGGCCGCACCCGAGGCGGTGAGCGCCGAGAGCGCGCCGATCAGGGCCGCGGCCTCGCGCGGAGAGAACGACACCTGCGACACGCCCTGGCCGTTGGTGAGGTCGGCGATGCCCGCATCGAACAGATCGGCGTTGAAGTCGATGAGGTCGTTGTGCTGGTGGCCGGGCAGGCCCGAGACCCACAGCGTCTCGACGTCCGCGCGAATCTGCTTCACGCTCACGCCGAAGTGCTCGGCGAGCTCGGCGAACTCCGTCTCGCCGTGGCGCTCGAGGTAGTGGACGATGCCCAATAACCGCGTGAGGCGAGCCAGCGTCTTGTCAGCCACGGGCGACCTCCAGGGCGGCGCGCGCGTGGGCGCGGACGGCATCGGCCAATTCCTGAGGCTCGAGGGCGCGAACCGCGCCTCCGCGTGCGAGCACCTCGTCGCGCAACTGGTCCAGGTGGCGGTAGTCGATCTGCACGATGTCCCAGTCGCCGTCGGTGTCGACGACAGTGCCACGGCTGCGCAGGGCGTGTGCGGCCTCGGGGCGGATCGCGAGGCGTGCGGTGCCAGGGTGGGCGTTGGGCAAGAGCGCGGCGTCGATGTCTCCGGGCGGAGTGAAGGCGCCGGGCTCGCCGTTCAGCGACACCTCGCCCAGCACGCGGCTGAGGCGGAAGGTGCGCGGGGCGTCGCGGTCGACGTCGTGGCCGATGAGGTACTCCGCTCCCCCGCTCAGCAGGATCTTCCACGGCTGGACCTGGCGCGTGGCGGTGCCCGAGGACGCGGAGGCGTACTCGAACGTGACGGCCTGGCGCAGCTGGATCGCCTCGAGGACCAGAGCGGTCGCGTCGGTGAGGCGCGTGGAGAGCGCCGCGAACGGTAACGCCTCGGCGGGCGCGTGGGTGGAGGCCGAGGCTGCCTTGACGAGCGCCTGGCGAGCGTCGTCGCCGAGCGTGACGCCGTGCCAGTAGTCCGCCGCGAGGGCGAGAACTGCGCGCTCGGCTGCGGTGAAGTCCAGCGGCGGCAGCTTGGCCTGCGCAGGATCGATCCGGTAGCCGATGTCGTCGCCGTAGGCCTGGTGGCGCACGGTCACGACGGGCACGCCCAGGCGGCGCAGCTTGTCCTTGTCGCGCTCGAACATGCGCTCAAAGGTGGCCTTGCGGCGCTTGCTCGTCGCCTCGTCCCACGACGGGTCGTCACGGTCGTAGCCCTCCACCGACGCGCGAATCTCATCCTTGGTCATGCGCACTCGCGAGTGCATAAGGGCGATGATGAGGTTCAGCAACCGCTCCTCGGCGGACACGGCCATCTAGACACGCACCGCCAGCAGCTCGGTGGCAAGGATGGCTCGCGCGCCGGCGGCGTAGAGCTTGTCCATGATCTGGTTCATCTCGCTGCGGGGCACCATGACGCGTACCGCGTGCCAGTCCTTGCCGTGCAGCGGGGTGACCGTCGGCGCCTCCATGCCGGGGCTGACGGCGATGGAGTCCTCGAGCTTGTCGTTGGGCACGTCGTAGTCGACCAGGATGAACTGTCGGGCCATCAGCACGCCGCGCAGGCGACCGGTGAGCACCGCGATGTCCTCCTCGGACGTGTCGGTGCCGCGGATCAGGATGGCCTCGGACTTAAGGATCGGGTCGCCGAAGATCTCCAGGCCCGCGGCCCGAAGGGTGGTGCCGGTCGAGACCACGTCGGCCACGGCATCGGCCACACCCAAGCGGACCGAGGACTCGACGGCGCCGTCGAGCCGCACCACCTTGGACTCGACGCCGAACGACTTCAGGTGGTGCTTGACCAGGCGCGGGTAGCTGGTGGCGACGCGCTTGCCCTGCAGCTGCGTGATGTCCGTGATGTCGCCTGCGGGGGCCGCATAGCGAAAGGTCGAGCCGCCGAAGCCGAGCTCGAGGTGCTCAACTGCCTCGGCGCCCGAGTCCAGCAGGAGGTCGCGACCGGTGATACCGGCGTCCACGGTGCCGGCGCCTACGTAGACGGCGACGTCGCGGGGGCGCAGGAAGAAAAACTCAATGTCATTGCGCGCGTCGTGCAAGACCAGCTCGCGGGAATCGCGGCGCTGCTTGTAGCCGGCCTCCCTGAGCAGTTGGGAGGCGGGTTCGGATAGGGATCCCTTGTTGGGGACGGCAATGCGGAGCACGGGGTTTACCTCAGAGGTTCTTGTAGACGTCGTCGAGAGAGATGCCCTTGGCGACCATCATCACCTGGGCCCAGTAGAGCAGCTGGGAGAGTTCCTCAGCCGCCTCCTCGTCGCTTTGATGCTCGCAGGCCATCCAGGACTCGGCAGCCTCCTCGACCAACTTCTTGCCGATCGCGTGGACTCCCTTGTCGAGCATCGCGACGGTGCCGGATCCCTCCGGACGCTCCGTGGCGCGACGCTGCAACTCCTCAAACAGGCTCTCGAACGTCTTCACGCGGCCAGCCTAGTGGGGTCGCGCGGGACGGGGCGAACCGCACGCCCGTTGCTCCGACAGTTTGAACCGGCACGGCGCCGACACGCCGGTGGAGCGCGAGCGACTAGTCCCGACACTCCGGGTGGCGCACCGGGATCCGGTTCGAACTGTCGGGGTGGGGGCTACAGGCCGCGCAGGATCAGCGCGGTGGACAGGGCGGCCTCGACGGCCTCGGCGCCCTTGTCCTCCTTGGAGCCCTCGAGCCCGGCACGGTCGAGCGCCTGCTGGACGTCGTCGACGGTGAGCAGGCCAAAGCCCACCGGCACGGCGTGCTCGCGGGCGACGGCGGTGAGGCCGTCCGTCGCGGAGGCACACACATACTCGAAGTGAGGGGTCTCGCCCTGGACCACGACACCGAGAGCGGCGATGGCATCGGCCCCGGCACGCGCGAGCTTCTCCGCGACGACAGTCAGCTCGAACGCGCCCGCCACGCGGGTCACACGGTAGTCGGCGCCGGCCTCCTGGGCCGCGCGCACGGCGCCGGCCACCAGGCCGTCCATGACGTCGGTGTGCCACAGGCTCGCGACGATCTCGATCTTCAGGCCCCGGCCGTCGACCTTGAGCTCCGGTGCGCCGTCTCCACTCATGCGTTGTCTCCTAGCAGGTGTCCCATGCGTTCGATCTTGGTCAGCAGGTACTGGGCGTTCTCGGGATGCTCGCCGTAGTGGTGCGGCACCCGCTCCGTGACGGAAATGCCCGAGGCCTTCATCGCCTCGACCTTCGCGGGGTTGTTGGTCATGAGCCGCACCTCCGTGAGGCCCAGGTCGGTCAGAATCGCGGAGGCGGCACCGTACTCGCGCCTGTCCACGGGGAGGCCCAGCTCGGTGTTGGCGTCGACCGTGTCGCGACCCTGATCCTGCAGCGCGTACGCCTGGATCTTCGCCACGATGCCGATGCCGCGACCCTCGTGGCCTCGCAAGTACACCACCGCGCCGCCCTCGGCGGCGACGCGCGCGATGGCGGCGTCCAGTTGGGGGCCGCAGTCACAGCGCAGCGATCCGAAGGCATCACCCGTGAGGCACTCGGAGTGCACGCGCACCACCGGGGTGCCACCGTCGGGCACCGGCGCCGTGAGCGCCACGTGCTCCTCGCCCGTGCGGGCGTCGCGGTAGCCATGGATCGTCACCACGCCGTGGCGGGTGGGCAGGCGCGCCTCGCCCAGTGCGACCACGCGGTGGGGCGCGGGCTCGACGGCGATGGGCTCGTCGCCCTGGGCGCGCCGGTAGTCGATGAGCTCCTCGATGGTCATGAAGACCAGGCCCTCGCGCTCGGCCAGGGCCGTCGCGTCGCCGTAGCGCATCATGGTGCCGTCGTCGTTGACCATCTCGGCGATGACGCCCACGGGCTCCAGCCCGGCCAGGCGGCAGAGGTCCACGGCGGCCTCGGTGTGGCCGGGGCGATGCAGCACTCCTCCGGCGACGGCGCGCAGCGGCAGGACGTGTCCGGGACGGATGACGTCGTCCGGGCAGGCCTCGGGATTCGCCAACACCTGCAGCGTGCGGTGACGGTCGGCTGCGGAGATACCGGTGGTCACGCCCTCGGCGGCGTCCACGGAGACCGTATAGGCGGTGCGGCGCGGGTCCTGGCTGTTGGGGACCATGAGCGGAAGATTCAGGGCATCGGCCTTGGGGCCGGGCATGGGTGCACACAGGTAGCCGGACGAGTGCCGGATGCCCCACGCGATCCACTCGGACGTGGAGGTCTGCGCGGCCATGATGAAGTCGGCTTCGTTCTCCCGCGCGTGGGAGTCGGCGACCAGGACGGGCTTGCCGTCGCGCAGGTCCTGCAGGGCGCGCTCGATACGCGCGGTGGCCTCGGCGGCGCCGCTCACCTCAGTCGCGCTCATGCCCGCTCCCCCAGCATCTTCTCGACGTATTTGCCGATCACGTCGACCTCGACGTTGGCGCGGTCGCCAATAGTCAGGTCCCCGAACGTGGTCTCGGTGAGCGTGGTGGGGATGAGTGACACGGTGACGTGACGACCCTCGAGCTCCGCGACGGTCAGCGACGTGCCGTTGAGGGCGATCGAACCTTTGCGCACCACGTACTTCTCAAGGTCCGCGGGGATCTCGAAGGTGAGGTCGGTCCACTCGGGCTGCTTGTCGACGGCGACAAGGGTTGCCGTTCCATCCACGTGGCCCAGCAGCATGTGCCCACCCAAGCGAGCATCGGCCCTGAGCGCCCGCTCGATGTTGACGCGGTCGCCCTCGGCGACCCCGGACAGGGCCGTGGTCTCGAGGGTGATGCGCATGACATCGGCCGTCCAGGTGTCGCCGTCAAACGACGCGACAGTCAGGCACACGCCGTTAACCGCGATCGACTCGCCGTGAACGTAGTCGCCGTCCACCGTGGACCGAATGGTGAGTTGAGCGGTCGATCCGCTTTCGACCACGGACGCGACCGTGCCGACGGTCTCGACGATGCCGGTGAACATCAGATTCCTCCAGAAAGATGAGCGGTGACCAGCGTGTCGGCGCCCAGGCGCGTCGCGGTCACGTTCTGACCCCTCAACGCGCCGGCCATGGTCCCGATTCCCAGGTCTGCCACCACCGACGGTCCCGAACCGAGCAGGGCGGGTGCGATGTAGGCATTGATCTCGTCCACGAGGCGTGCGCGAAGGAAGGCGCTGAGCAGTGTAGGCCCTCCCTCGACGACGAGCGTGCGGACCTCGCGCGCCCACAGGGCCGCAAGGACCTCCTCGGGCTTGTGGGTGGCAATGCCCACGACATTGTCATCGCGCCAGACCTTGGCGGCGCTCGTGTCCCGCGAGCCCACCACCACGCGCAGCGGCTGGTGACCCGCCTCGGTACCGCCTGGGCGGGCGGAGAGCGACGGATCGTCCATCTCGACGGTCGCGGTGCCGACGGCGATCGCGTCGACGGAGCCACGCACCTGGTGGGCGTGCTCGCGCGCGGCCTCGCCCGTGATCCAGAAGCTGGTGCCGTCGGCGGCTGCCATGCGGCCATCGAGCGTCGCGGCCCACTTCGCGATCACGTAGGGCCGGCCCCGCTCCATCGCGTGGCGCCAGCGTTCCGTGATGGCGAGGGCGCCGCCGTGCGAGTGATGCTCGGCGGGGATGCCGCGAGCGTTGAGTGTCGAGGCGCCTCCCGCGGAGGCGTCACCCGGGTCCTTGACGGCGTAGT
Source organism: Demequina sp. NBRC 110051 (assembly GCF_002090055.1). Lineage (GTDB taxonomy): Bacteria > Actinomycetota > Actinomycetes > Actinomycetales > Demequinaceae > Demequina. The sequence continues at coordinate 20,275 of NZ_BBRH01000013.1, read as the reverse complement.
ACACGCGGCCGATGCCGGCATCCGTCAGCGCATCGGCGCACGGTCCCGTACGTCCCGTGTGGTTACACGGTTCGAGCGTGACGTGGGCGGTGGCGCCTGCGACGTTCGCTCCGCGCTCGCGGGCATTCGCCAGCGCGGCGACCTCCGCGTGGGGTGTGCCGGCGCCCTTGTGCCAGCCCTGGCCCAGGACGCGGCCGCGGTCATCCGTGATGACGCAGCCCACGCGCGGGTTGGGTCCGAACGCGGGACCGTTGCCCGCGAGCACCACGGCGAGGTCCATGGCCTGCTCGGGCGTGAGGCCGGCGGGGTCCGTGGGAGGCGCCAAGAAGCCGGCGTCGAGTCCTCCGCCGTCAGTCACGCGCCACCGCCGCGGCGGCAAGATCGCGCAGGGCGTTCACCTCGGCCGCCGGGTCCGCGGCTCCGTACACCGCCGATCCCGCCACAAAGATGTCGCCTCCCGCACGAGCGACGGTCTCGATCGTGTCGCGCGCGATGCCGCCATCGGTCTGGATCCACAGGTTCCGGCCCGCGGCATCTGAGGCCGCGCGCAGCGCCCGCACCTTGTCCATCATGTCGGGCATGAACTCCTGGCCACCGAAGCCGGGCTCGACGGTCATGACGAGCACCATGTCGAACTCGGCGAGGTCGTCCAAGATCGCGTCGACGGGAGTGCCGGGCTTGAGGGCCACCGAGGCCCGAGCACCCAGCTTGCGCAGGTCGCGTGCAATGGCCTTGGGGTCTTTGGCGGCCTCGTAGTGGAACGTCACCGACGTCGCACCGGCCTCGGCGTAGCGCGGCGCCCAGTGATCGGGGTTTTCGATCATGAGGTGCGCGTCGATAGGCATCGGCGAGACTTCGGCGATGCGTTCGAGTACCGGCAGCCCGAGCGTCAGGTTCGGCACAAAGTGGCCGTCCATGACGTCGACATGGAGCCAGTCGGCGGTGTCGACCTTGACGATCTCGCGCTCGAGATTCGCAAAGTCCGCGGACAGGATGGACGGGGCGATCTGCATACCCATACCCCGAGCGTAGCCGCTGGCAGCCAGCCTCACGCCCGGGTCAGCAGTTGGATGAACATCGCGTCCGTGCCATGGGCGTGCGGCCACAGTTGGACGTGCGGACCGCTCCCCCATTCGCTGGGCTCGGTTCCGGTGGCCGATGCGACAGCCAGTCGCGTATCGAGCGTCACGAGTCCGCTGTCGCGGACCACGTCGAGGGTTTCGGCGAGCACGGGCGAGCAGGTGACGTAGGCGAGCACGCCGCCCTCGGCGAGCAGGCTGCCCGCGTGCGCGATGAGGGCGTGCTGGAGGTCGACCAAATCGTCGAGGTCCTCGATGCGCCTGCGCCAGCGCGCCTCGGGTCGACGCCGAAGGGCGCCGAGGCCAGTGCAAGGGGCGTCGAGCAGGATGCGGTCGTACGGCTCGGACGGCTCCCAGGTGCGGGCGTCGGCGCGGTGCACGGTGGCAACGCCCTCGGGGATGGCCTTGAGGGAGCGACGAACCAGGTCGGCGCGGTGTTCGTGGAGCTCGAGTGCGTCGAGGTTCGCCATGCCCTCCGAGGCCGCCGCCGCGAGCAGGGCCGCCTTGCCTCCGGGGCCCGCGCACATGTCGAGCCAGCGTTCGCCGGGGTCGATGACGGGGCCGCCGGGTGCACCCTCGGGACGCGCGCGCCCAGGCATCGCGGCGTCCGCGTGCACCAGCGCGAGAGCGGCGATCTGGCTGCCCTCGTCCTGCACCGCGGCAGTGCCGTCTGCGACGGCGTCGATGTCACCGGGTGCCCCGCCCTTGAGCGTGACGCCGAGCGGCGAGTACACCGTGGGAGTGCCGTCTGCCTGGCGTTGGAGCTCCGCGCGATCGATCAGCCCGGGGCGCGCGACGAGCGTCACTGAGGCAGGAGTGTTATCCGCCTCGAGGAGCTGCGTCAGCTCGCCGGGGCGCCCGTCGGCGGCCAGGGCGTACTCGAGCTCGCCCACCACCCAGGCGGGGTGCGAGTGACGGATGGCCTGCGCCTCGCGGCTCGTCCCAGGGGCGACGCGGGCCAACCACGTGTCGAGGTCGCGCTCGGTGATGCGGCGCATCACGGCGTTGGCGATCCCGGCGGCGCGGCCGTTGACGGCGCGGACCAGGTCGACGGTTTCGGAGACCGCCGCGTGCGCGGGAACGCGCATGGCGAGGGCCTGGTGAGCGCCCAGGCGCAGGGCGACCACGAGGTCGTGGTCCAAGGAGTCTGCGGGGCGGCGAGCGGCATCCGAGATGATCGCGTCGTAGAGCCCGCGGCCGCGAAGGGCGCCGTAGGCCAACTCCGTGGCGAAGCCCGCGTCCCGGCCACTCAGGCGGTGCTGCTTGAGGATGCCGGGCATGATGAGGTTCGCGTAGCCATCCTCGGTCTCAACGGCGTAGGCGACATCGAAGGCCGCGCGTCGCGCGGGATCGGTGCGGGGCGGGCGACCCGAGCGGCGCTGGCCTTCCGAGCGCGAGCCGCGGGGCGCATCGGCCGCCATCACGCCTCCCCCAGGATGGCGTCCTCGCCCAGGCGAGCGCCGCGCCACCAGTCGGTGGCGGCCATGGGCTTCTTGCCCGCGGGCGCGATGGTGCCAAGCGCGACCGGGGTCGAGCCGGTCGCGACGACGACACGGCCGTCGTGCTCGAACACGTGCCCGGGCGTGCCGGTGGGGCCGTCGGCGAGGGGGCTCACGGGGCCGAGCTTCGCGACGGAGCCGTCGGGCAGCGTGGTCCACGCGCCGGGCGCGGGCGTGCAGCCGCGGATCTGGCGATCAACGATGTGTGCCGGGCGGTCCCAGACGACATAGGCGTCCTCGCGGGTGAGCTTGGCGGCGTGACTCACGCCGTCCTCGGGCTGGGCCTGCGGGACGGCGGCGCCGCTCACCAGTGCCTCGATGGACTGCAGCAGGAAGGGCGCGCCGGCCTGCGCCAGGCGATCCAAGAGGTCGCCGGCGGTGTCCATGGCACGGATGCGCTCGGTCATGGTGCCGATGACCGGGCCGGTGTCCATGCCCTTGTCGAGCAGGAAGGTCGTGGCGCCCGTGATCTCGTCGCCGGCCATGAGACTGCGCTGGACCGGGGCGGCGCCGCGCCAGGCGGGCAGCACCGAGAAGTGCAGGTTGACCCAGCCGTGCGCGGTCGCGGCGAGCAGCGCGGGGCGCAGGATCTGGCCGTAGGCGACGACAGCGGCGGCGTCGGCCTCAAGGGCGGCGACCTGCGCGATGAACTCGGGGTCCTTGGCGTCGGCGGGGTCGAGGACCGTGAGGCCGTGTGCCTGGGCCGCTTCCTTGACTGGGCTGGGGTGCAGCGTCTTGCCCCGCTTGCCGCGGGCGTCGGGTTGGGTGATGACCGCTGCAATCTCGTGCTCCGAGGCGATCAGCGCCTCGAGCGCGGGCACGGCGACGTCGGGGGTTCCGGCGAAGATCAGGCGCATAGGGACCATCGTAGGCGGGGTGCGTCGACGGGTATTGCGCGTGGTCGGACGCTAGAGATCCAGCGGCCCGTCCACCTTGAGCCGGAGCTGCTCCCCGGCCTTCCCGCCGCCGGCTGACAGGCGCTGCTGCGTGACGCGTAGCGCATCCACGACCGCCTGAGCGCGGCCCCGTGGCACCAGCACCGAGGCACCGTCAGGGCGCGGGATCACCGTGGCGCCGTCGTGTCCGTCGCGCACACCGGCGTCGCGGAGCGCACCGTCGACCGTCCACTGGTCGCCGCTGACGTGCACGTGGCGCCGATGAGGCGGGAACCCCAGCGGTGCACGCTCGGCGTACTCGGCGCGCGCGGCGTCCACGGGCGACCACGTCGACAGCGCTCGTCGGGTCACGTCCGGCAGCTCGCCCACCACAGTGACCGCTCCCCCATCGCTGCGGCTTCGCACCAGGGCCGATGCGTTGAGCCACCACCGTACGGCCCTGAGCTCCGCACCAAGCCCGGCATGCGCGGGCACGCCTGCGTCGACGACGACGAGGTGTGCGTAACCGCCCTCGACGGCCGGGAGGGCCGCGGGCGTGGCAACGACGATGCCTTCCGTCACGGCGTGATCGTCGACGACGCCCGTGGCCGCGCTCGACACCGTCAGAGGCACGCCAGGCGCCATCCTGGACAGTTGTTCCGCGATGCGTTCGATGCCCTGGCGCAGGTGCTTGAGGCGGTTGCCGTGGCATTCGGGGCAGTGCCAATCGGGCTGCGGGTGCTTGTTCTCAACGCACACTGGATCGGCGCCCGCGCTCGCCAGCGCGAGGGGCGACTCGCACTGCCGGCACACCGCCCACGCGTCGCACGTGGCGCACGCGGCCGCATGGACGTAGCCCGCACGGGGCACCATGACCGCCACGGGCCCGCTCTCGAGCGCCTTGGTGAGCGAGCGCCACGCGCTGCCTGGCATCCAGTGCCACCCGCTCGGCCCCTCGGCCTCACGGCGCTCGGCGGTCATCACATCCATCGCTGGCACCGCATCGCGCACCACGTCTCGCGACGGGACCGCCGCGCGGGCCCACCCGTTCTCGACGAGCGCGGTCGCGTCGGCGCTCAGCGCGTAGCCGCCGATCACGACCGCGGAACCATCCTCCGCGCGCATCGCCGCAACCGTGCGCGCGTGCAGATAGGGGGCGTGAAGCTCCTCGTAGACCGTGTTGGCCTCGTCCCACAAGGCCAGGAGGGCTAACTGCGGGACCGGCTGCATGACCGCGGGCCGGGTGCCGACGACGATGCGCGCGTGCCCGTGCATGGCAGCGAGGTAAGAGCCGAAGCGTTGCGTAGGCCCGTCGTCCGAGTCCAGCACCGCCACCTGTCCCCCGGCGCGCGACGTCCAGCGCGCGAGGCCCCGCCGTTCGCACTCGGCGAGTACCGCACGGATCCCACGGGCATCCGGAACCACCAGGATGGCCGATGCTGTCTCGCCTACCGCTTGCAGCGCCGCCTCGACGAGAGCTTGGGCGGGCACGGAAGTGCGTGGGTTTTCGTCGGGTAGGCCCTGCCAGACCACGCGGTCCCCCGGTCCCACGCTCAGACCGGCTCCGACAAGGTCGTGCGCGGTGAGCGCGCGTGCCTTCGCATACGCGGGATCGGGCTCCGGCGAAGGCCACTCGCGCTTCTCCACCGCGAGCACCCGCGGCGGCGCCATGAGTCGCAACACATCCCAGGTCGAGCCTCCGTACCGCCGCGCAACGTGCTGGGCGAGAGCAACGGCGTCCGCGGTGAAGGACGGCATCTTCGAGGACGACTGGACCTTCGCCAACGCTCCGTCGAAGTCGCTCTCCTCGAGTACGTCAGTGACGACGGCGGAGACCAATTTCCCGTTCATCAGCACCCGCACGCGAGAGCCTATCTTCACGGTGTCGACGAGTTTCTCTGGGACTCGGTAGTCCCATGCCTGGTCGAGGTGAGGCAGGGGGCTATCGACGCGAACGCGTGCGACGGGGCCCGTTTCCTCCGGTGGCTCGTCCCTTTGCCGCTTCGCCACGCCCTTTGACTTGCCGCGCGTTGACTTGGGAGCCGTCGCGGACGTCGGCAGCGCGAAGAGAGCGCCGTCGCCCGCTACAGAGTCGGTCACGTCAGAGCGTCCTGGTGATGGCGCGCACCCCTACTGCGCCGCGCTCGCCAGCGCCTCGGCACGGTCGGTCCGCTCCCACGTGAAGTCGGGCAGCTCGCGGCCAAAGTGGCCATAGGCGGCGGTTGCGCGGTAGATGGGGCGGCGCAGGTCGAGGGCGTCGATGATCGCGGTCGGCCGCAGGTCGAAGACCTCCTTGATCGCAGCCTCGATGCGCGCGGGGTCGACGGTCGCGGTGCCGAACGTCTCGACGTACAGGCCTACGGGGTGCGCCGTGCCGATGGCGTACGCGACCTGCACCTCACAGCGCGTGGCGAGGCCGGCGGCCACGACATTTTTGGCGACCCATCGCATGGCGTACGCGGCAGAGCGGTCCACCTTCGACGGATCCTTGCCGCTGAAGGCTCCGCCGCCGTGACGGGCCATGCCGCCGTAGGTGTCGACGATGATCTTGCGGCCCGTGAGGCCCGCGTCGCCCTTGGGGCCGCCGATCTCGAAGCGACCGGTGGGGTTGATGAGGCTGCGGTGGCCGGTGGCATCGAGGTCATAGCCCTCGAGGACGGGCGCGATCACGGCCTCCTCGAGCGCCGCGCGCAGCGCCTGCGTCTCCCACGACTCCTGATGCTGGCTCGACAGCACCACCGTGTCGACGGTGCGAGCCGTCTCGCCGTCGTAGCCGATGGTCACCTGGGCCTTGCCATCCGGGCGCAGGCCCTCGACGGCGCCGTCCTTGCGTACGTGCGCCAGGCGCTGGGTGAGCCGGTGAGCCATGGCGATGGGGAGCGGCATGAGCTCGGGCGTGTCGGTGCACGCATAGCCGAACATCAGGCCCTGGTCGCCCGCGCCCAGTTCGGTGCCGTCCGTATCGGTCGCGGACCCCACGCCGGCCCAGATGTCTGGGCTCTGCTCCCCGATGGACACCGACACGCCGCACGAGTCACCATCGAAGCCCACCTTCGAGGACGTGTAGCCAATCCCCGTCACGACGTCCCTGATGGTGCCAGGAATGTCGACGTACGCCTCGGTGGTGACCTCGCCCGCGACGTGCACCAGGCCGGTCGTCACCATGGTCTCCACGGCAACGCGCGCAGCGGGATCCTGCTCGAGCATGGCGTCGAGGATCGCGTCGGAGACCTGGTCGCACACCTTGTCGGGGTGGCCCTCGGTGACGGATTCGGAGGTGAAAAGGCGAAGGTCAGACATGCCCGCAAGCCTACTGGCCGGGTCCGACGCCGGGGTGCGGCGCCGGTATGCGACGCCGGTGTGCGGGCCGGGTGGCGCCCAGCCATGCGAGCCCCGCCGCAGAGTTCGCTCTAGGACCTCGGACCCGTTCCCATATCCGGCACGTCCCACTAGGTTCGTCACCATGCGAGGAGGGACACGGGCCGACGAGGTCACGGGCACGGGTGGTGTCATCGCCCGCATCATCTCGGGCGGCCAGACCGGCGTAGACCGCGGCGCCCTCGACGCCGCGATCGCGGGCGACGTGGTCCACGGGGGCTGGGTTCCGGCCGGTGGCCTCGCCGAGGACAAGCCCTACGCTCCCGGAGTACTGATCGACTATCCCGGCCTGAAGCCGACGATGTCCGACGACCCCGCGATCCGTACCCGCCTCAACGTACGCGACGCCCACGTCACGCTCGTCATCGGTGACCCCGCCGTCTCCCCGGGCTCCACACGCGCCATCGCCACGGCGCAGGAGCTACGCCGCCCGTGTCTGGTCACCCCCGCCACGGCCGATGCAGCCTTCGCTTGGCTCAGCAAGGTCGGCCGTGAACTGATTGTCAACGTCGTGGGCCCCCGAGAGTCGGAATGGCCGGGCGCTCAGCAGGCGGCACAGGGGTTTGTCTCCGACCTGTTGGAGCTCGACCGGGCCTGACCCCCCGAGACGCGGCCGGCGGACTCTATGAGGCCGTGTCTTGCAGACGGCCGATGCCGTCCAGGACCGCGTGCGCAACGGCCAGCTTCGTACCGCTCGCCTGGGCGACGGGCTCGCCGGCGGCGTCGAGCATGGTGACCGTGTTGTCGGGGGTGCCGAAGCCCTTCGACTCCCCCACCTCGTTCACGACGAGGAGGTCGGCGCCCTTGCGGCGCGCCTTGGCTGCGCCATGCTCGAGCACCGTGCCGGCGGCGTCACCGGTCTCGGCGGCGAAGCCCACGACCACCTGTCCCGGCCGCTTCGACGCGGCGAGCCCGGCGAGAATGTCCTCGGTCTGAACGAGCTCGAGCGTCAACCCGGACTCGCCTTCCTTCTTCAGCTTGGTGGAGGCCACCTCGGCGACGCGATAGTCGGCAACGGCGGCGGCCATGATGACGATGTCAGCCGTCGCGGCACGGGAGCGAACGGCCTCCGCGAGCTCCGCCGCGGTCTCGACGTCCACGCGCTCGATGCCCTCCCCCAGCGGCAGCGTCACGTTAGCGGCCACGACGGTGACGGTGGCGCCACGTTCGCGGGCGGCCTCGGCTAGTGCAAGACCTTGATGACCCGAGGAGCGGTTCCCCAGGTAGCGCACAGCGTCGATGGGCTCGCGAGTTCCACCCGCCGAGATGAGGACATGTGCGCCTTCGAGGTCGCCCCAGGAGCCGTTTGTGGCGCGATTGTCTCCATTTGCGCCGCCAATTGCGCCACCAAGCGACGTGCCAGACGAGCCGGCGCCGACCGTGTCGTACAGCGCGGCCACGATGACCTCGGGGTCGGGCAGACGGCCCGGCCCGGAGTCGGGCCCCGTCAGGCGTCCTACGGCGGGCTCGAGCACCGTCACCCCGCGCGAGCGCAGTGTCTCGACATTGGCGACGACCGAGGGGTCGTTCCACATCTCGGTATGCATCGCAGGACAGACCAGCACCGGCGCCTCGGTCGCGAGCAGCGCGTTGCCGAGCAGGTCGGTGGCACGACCGGCGGCCATTTGCGCCAAGAAGTCGGCTGTCACGGGAGCGACGACCACGGCATCGGCCCTCTGCCCCAGCCGAACGTGCTGCACCGACGGCACGTCCTCGAACGTGTCCGTCGGTGCAGGGTGTCCGGACAGCGCCTCCCAGGTGGCGCGTCCCACAAAATTGAGCGACGCCGCGGTAGGAATCACGCGGACGTCGTGGCCGTCCTCCTTGAGTAACCGGAGCACCAGCGCGGCCTTATATGCCGCGATACCGCCGGTGACGCCCAGGAGGACGCGCATTGAGCCTTACTGCTCCTCGGTGTTGCCCAGGTTGAGCAGGCTGCCCTCGTTGATCTCGCGCAGGGCGACGGAGAGGGGCTTGTCGGTCGAGTCGGCCTCGACGAGCGGGCCCACGTTCTCGAAGTGACCCTCGCCCAGGGCCTCGTAGTACGAGTTGATCTGGCGGGCACGCTTGGAGCCGTAGATCACGAGCGCGTACTTGGAGTCGACCTTCTCGAGCAGCTCGTCGATGGGCGGGTTGGTGATGCCCTCGGGGTGTGCGACGGTTCCAGCCACGATTTACTTCCTCACGTTGTTGCTGCGTTTCAAGTCCACCGCACCAGTCTAGCGCGGGTCCCTCACGAGGGCTTCCAACTCGTCGACGGCGCGGTCAAGATCGTCGTTGACGATCACACGATCAAATTCGGAGACGGCCGCGAGCTCCTCGCGCGCGGTCTCCAGGCGACGCTCCCTTTCGGCAGACGTCTCGGTGCCCCGGCCCACGAGCCGGCGTACCAGCTCGTCCCAGGACGGCGGTTCCACGAACACGAACAGCGCCTCGGGCATCGACTCCTTGACGAGCCTCGCCCCTTGAAGGTCGATCTCCAGCAACGACGGGTCGCCGTCGGCGAGGTGCGTGAGCACCGGGCCTCGGGGCGTACCGTAGCGGTGGGTGCCGTGCACGGTCGCCCACTCGAGCAGCTCGTCGGCCTCGATCATGGCGTCAAACTCCGACGGCGTCACAAAGTGATACTCGACACCATCGGTCTCCCCCGGCCGGGGTGCGCGCGTGGTCGCGGACACCGACAGCCACACATCCGGGTGTCGTTCCTTCAACGCCCGGACCAGCGTGCCCTTACCGACGGCGGTGGGGCCCGCCAGGACGACGAGTCGACTCATCGACCCTCGCGCTCGACCAGCGCGGCCACCTGGTGGGCACCGAGCCCGCGAATGCGACGCGCCTGGGAAATGCCGATCTCCTCCATCGCCGTCTCGGCTCGCTTGGGGCCGATGCCGGGAAGACACTGCAGGAGGTCGCGCACGCGGATGCCCGCGAGGGCATCGTCAGACTTCGCGCGATCGATGGCCTGCTCGAGGCTCATCTCGCCGCGTGCGAGCTCTTCCTTGAAAACGCGACGCGCGCTGCGCACCGCCGTGGCCTTGACCAGCGCCTGTGCGCGCTGCTCGTCCGTGAGTTCTGGTGTCGCCACTTGCTCACTACCTTTCCGAGAACGGGTCCTGACGGGGGGTCAACCCAGCAGGGCCGCTTGTGCCGCGTCCGATGCCTCGCGCACCGCAGAACGCAACTTGTCCAGGGACGGTCCCTCAGCGAGAACGCCTCTCGACTGATTGACGAGTACGTGACGCCGAGAGTTCCCGAATACCTGGGACAACTCCGCCGGTCCCGCTCCCTGTGCGCCTACACCCGGCGCAAGGATCGGTCCATTCAGACCGTCGAGGTCGATGCCGAGATCCGACACCGCCGAGCCCACTGTCGCCCCGACCACCAGGCCTACGTCACCCATCGGTTCCACGCCATCGTTCAGAGCCGATGCCTGCCTCACCAGCGCGGCAGCGACGGCTTCGCCGCCGGCCGCTCGTGCATGCTGCACCTCGGGTCCCTCAGGATTCGAGGTGAGGGCGAGCACGAAGATTCCCTTGCCGTGCTCCGCCGCAAGCGACAGCGCCGGCTGCAGCGAACCGAAGCCGAGGTACGGAGAAACCGTCACGGAATCCGACTCCAGGGGCGAGCCGGGGCGAAGGAACGCGTCGGCGTAGCCCGCCATGGTGGAGCCGATGTCGCCACGCTTGGCGTCCATGACGGTCAGCAGCGAGGCGGAACGCGCGTCGGCCAACAGGCGCTCGAGCACCGCGATGCCCGCCGAGCCGTGACGTTCGTAGAACGCGATGTTCGGCTTGATCGCCGCCGCCTCCCCCGCCGCGGCCTTCACGACAGTGTCGGAGAAGGCCGCGAGGCCGTCCGGGGAGTCGGGCAGGCCCCATTGAGCCAGCAGGGCCGTGTGGGGGTCGACGCCCACGCACAGCGGTCCGTGCCGCTCCATGGCGGCCGCGAGCCGCGCTCCGAAACGCATTCCGTTCTCCTTCGCCGGCGGGTATCCCGCCCTCATGAAAGCCATGTTACCTGCGATGACGCATCCTGCACGGGGACCGAACGTCCCGTGGAGAATTGCTTAGGCCGTGGCCTCCTGCAGGCTCAGCACCTCGAACGGTCCCTGGCGGCGCGCCTCGATGGCCTGAACGGCCGCGGCGAGCTGCTGGGTGGTGGTGACGATGGCCGCATCGTGCGCCGTGGCGGCCGCGCGAATCTCGTAGCCGTCGGCGCGCGCGCCCTGGCCCTCGGGCGTGTTCACGACCAGTGGCACCTCGCCCGCGGAGATGAGGTCGACAATGGTCGGCTCACCGTTCGGACCGGTGCCCTCGGAGTACTTGCGCACGATGGTGGTCGGAATCCCGTAGCGCCCCAACACCTGTGCGGTGCCAGCGGTCGCGAGGATCTCGAAGCCCATCTGGTGCAGGCGTGCCACCGGGAAGGAGATCTCGCGCTTGTCGCGGTCGGCGACCGACACGAACGCCTTGCCCTCGGTGGGCAGCCCGCCGAACGCGGCGGCCTGCGACTTCGCGAACGCGAGCGGGAAGGTCTCGTCGAAGCCCATGACCTCGCCCGTCGAGCGCATCTCGGGGCCCAGCACCGAGTCCACGACGTTGCCCTCGTGGGTGCGGAAGCGCTTGAACGGCAGCACCGCCTCCTTGACGGCGATGCGCTGGTTCATGTCGAGTTTCTCGGCGCCTTCGGCCGGCAGCACGCCATCGGCCTTCAACTGTGCGATCGACGTGCCTGCCATGAGGAGCGACGCGGCCTTGGCCAGCGGCACCCCGGTGGCCTTCGCGACGAACGGCACGGTGCGCGACGCGCGCGGGTTGGCCTCGAGAACGTAGAGCACGTCGGAGACGAGCGCGTACTGAACATTCATGAGGCCGCGCACGCCGATGCCCTTGGCCAGCGCCTCGGTCGCCTCGCGGATGCGCTTCAGCTCCGCCGAGGACAGCGTCACCGGGGGCAGCACGCAGGCCGAGTCGCCCGAGTGGATGCCCGCCTCTTCGATGTGCTCCATGACGCCGCCGAGGAAGAGCTCCTCGCCGTCGTACAGCGCGTCGACGTCGATCTCGATCGCGTCGTCCAAGAAGCGATCGATCAGCAGCGGCGCGTCCGTGGCGTGGTCGCCGATCGAGTCCATGCGGGTGCCGTAGTCCTCGAGCTGCGCCTTGTCGTAGACGATCTCCATGCCGCGGCCGCCGAGCACGTAGGAGGGACGCACCAGGACCGGGTAGCCGATGCGGCCCGCAATCTCGATGGCCTCGTCGATGCCGTGAGCCGTGCCGTAGTCGGGGGCGGGGACGCCGGCCTCGTCGAGGACGCGGCCGAAGGCCGCGCGGTCCTCGGCATTGTCGATCGCCTCGGGTGAGGTGCCAAGGATCGGAACGCCGGCATCGGCCAACCGCTGTGCGAGCGACAGGGGCGTCTGGCCGCCCAGCTGCACGAACATGCCCTTGACCGGTCCGGCGGCCTTCTCCGCCTCGTACACGGCCATGACGTCCTCGAACGTCAACGGCTCGAAGTACAGGCGGTTGGCCGTGTCGTAGTCGGTCGAGACCGTCTCGGGGTTGCAGTTGACCATGACGGTCTCGTACTGGTCCTTGAGGCTCAGGGCCGCGTGGACGCAGGAGTAGTCGAACTCGATTCCCTGGCCGATGCGGTTGGGGCCCGAGCCGAGGATGATGATCGCCTCACGCTCGCGCGGGGCCACCTCGTTCTCGGCGTCGTACGAGCTGTAGTGGTACGGCGTGCGGGCCGCGAACTCGGCGGCACAGGTGTCGACCGTCTTGTAGACGGGCTGCACGCCCAGCTCGGCGCGGGCGGCGTAGACGTCCTCCACCGTGAGGCCGCGCAGCTGTGCGATCTGGGTATCGGCGAGGCCGTGTCGCTTCGCTTCGCGAAGCACCTCGGCGGTCAACTGGGGGGCCGATGCCGTGGCTGCGGCGATCTCATTCATCAGCAGCATCTGGTCCAGGAACCAGGGGTCGATCTTGCACGCGTCGAAGATCTCCTCCATGGTCACCGTGCCGGCGAGGACGCCGCGCAGGAGCTGCTGCACCTGGATGAAGCGCTCGTCAGTAGGAATGGTGATCTTCTCGAGGAGCTCCTTGGCGGCCGTTGCGTCGGGCGCCTCGCCCTCCCAGTGGAAGTTGGCGGCGCGCTTGTCGATGGAGCGCAGCGCCTTGCCGAGCGCCTCGGTGAAGTTACGGCCGATGGCCATGGCCTCGCCCACCGACTTCATGGTGGTGGTGAGGATCGGGTCGGCGGCGGGGAACTTCTCGAAGGCGAAGCGGGGCACCTTGACGACGACGTAGTCGAGCGTGGGCTCGAAGGATGCGGGCGTGGAGCCGGTGATGTCGTTCGGGATTTCGTCGAGCGTGTAGCCCAGTGCCAGGCGGGCCGCGATCTTGGCGATCGGGAAGCCCGTGGCCTTCGAGGCGAGCGCGGACGAGCGCGACACGCGGGGGTTCATCTCGATGACGATGAGGCGGCCCGTGTCGGGCTCGACGGCGAACTGGACGTTGCAGCCGCCGGTGTCGACGCCGACCTCGCGAATGATCGCGATGCCCACGTCACGCATGCGCTGGTACTCGCGGTCGGTCAGGGTCATGGCGGGGGCCACGGTGACGGAGTCACCGGTGTGGACGCCCACGGGGTCGACGTTCTCGATGGAGCAGACGACCACAACGTTGTCGTTGCGGTCGCGCATGAGCTCGAGCTCGTACTCCTTCCAGCCGAGGATGGACTCCTCGAGGAGCACCTCGGTGGTGGGCGAATAGTGCAGGCCCGCACCGGCGATGCGGCGCAGGTCCTCCTCGTTCCACGCAAAGCCCGAGCCCAGGCCTCCCATGGTGAAGGACGGACGCACCACGACCGGATAGTTCAGGTCTTCGGCGGCCGCGAGGCACTCGTCCATGGTGTGGCAGATGGCGGAGCGGGCCGAGTCGGCGCCGCAGCGCTCCACGACGCCCTTGAACAGCTCGCGGTTCTCGCCCAGGTTGATGGCCTCGAGGTTGGCGCCGATGAGCTCGACGTCGTACTTGTCAAGGATGCCGGCCTCGGCCGCGGAGATGGCGGCGTTGAGAGCGGTCTGGCCACCCAGGGTCGGCAGGAGGGCGTCGGGGCGCTCCTTGGCGATGATCGCCTCGATCACCTCGGTGGTGATGGGCTCCACGTAGGTCGCGTCCGCGAACTCGGGGTCCGTCATGATGGTCGCCGGGTTGGAGTTCAGCAGGATCACCCGCACACCCTCGGACTTGAGGACGCGGCAGGCCTGGGTGCCGGAGTAGTCGAACTCGCAGGCCTGGCCGATGACGATCGGGCCGGACCCGATGACCAGCACGGAGTTGATGTCGTCGCGCTTGGGCATCAGGCGCGCACTCCCTTCATGACGTCCACGAAGCGGTCGAACAGGTATGCCGCATCGTGGGGGCCGGCAGCGGCCTCGGGGTGGTACTGGACGGAAAAGGCGGGAAGGTCGAGGCATTCGAGGCCCTCGACCACGTCGTCGTTGAGGCACACGTGGCTGACCTTGACGCGGCCGTAGCCCGCGGGGCTGTCGGTGTCACCGTCGAGAGGCGCGTCGACGGCGAAGCCGTGGTTGTGCGCGGTGACCTCGACCTTGCCGGTGGTGCGGTCCATGACGGGCTGGTTGATGCCGCGGTGGCCGAACTGGAGCTTGTAGGTGCCAAACCCGAGGGCGCGGCCCAGCAGCTGGTTGCCGAAGCAGATGCCGAAGAACGGCGTCTTGGTGTCGAGGATCTGCTTCAGGGTCGCGACGGAGCGCTCGGCGGCGGCCGGGTCGCCGGGGCCGTTCGAGTAGAAGACGCCGTCGGGCTGGGACTCGAGGATCTGCTCAGCGGTCCAATCGGAGGGCACCACGGTGACGCGGATGCCGCGCTCGGCCATCATCTGCGGGGTCATGGCCTTAATGCCGAGATCCACCGCGACCACGTTCGCGACGGTGTCGACGCCGGCCGGGGGCTCCACCACGTAGGCCTCGTCGGTCGAAGCATCGTCGGCGAGGTGGGCGCCGGCCATGGACTCGGCACCCTTGACGCGCTCGACCAGTTCCTCGGTGTCACAACGCACCCCGCCCGGGGCGAGCGCCTCACCGGAGAAGACGCCGGCGCGCATGACGCCCTCGCGCAGGATGCGCGTCAGCTGCCGCGTGTCGATGCCCGAGATGCCGACGATCCCCTGGTCACGGAGGTCATCCTCCAAGTTGCGCTGCGAGCGCCAGTTGGAGGGCTTGCGTGCAGGGTCGCGCACCACGTAGCCGGCGACCCAGATCTTGCGGCTCTCGTCGTCCTCGTCGTTCACGCCGGTGTTGCCGATGTGCGGCGCGGTCATCACGACGATCTGACGGTGATACGACGGGTCGGTGAGGGTCTCCTGGTAGCCGGTCATGCCGGTGTTGAAGACGATCTCGCCCAGGGTCTGGCCGGTGGCGCCGTACGCCTTGCCCTCAAAGGTGCGGCCGTCCTCAAGGACGAGCAGCGCGGTGGAGTCGGTCACGCGGGGGCTCCTTCTGTCAGCGCGGTGAAACGGTCGTCGATATAGGTGGGGGTGCCGCGCAGGAAGGTCGCGACGGCACGTCCCGGAAGCTCGATCCCGCCGAACGGCGAGTTGTTGCTGCGCGAGTCGGTGCCCGCGGGGTCCACCGTCCAGGCGGCGGCGGGGTCCACCAGCGTGATGTTGGCGGGTTCGCCGACGGCGAGGGGGCGGCCGTGGGCCTCGTCGCGGCCGATGCTGGCCGGGGTTTCCGACAGGATACGGGCCACGTCGCGCCAGGTGAGACGTCCGGTGTCGACCATGGTCTTCTGGACGATGCCGAGTGCGGTCTCGAGGCCGATCATGCCGAAGGCGGCGGCGCCCCACTCGCAGTCCTTGTCCTCGTCCGGGTGCGGCGCGTGGTCGGTGGCCACGATGTCGATGGTGCCGTCCTCGAGACCGGCGCGCAGGGCGTCGACGTCCTCCTGGGTGCGCAACGGCGGGTTGACCTTGAAGCGGGGGTCGTAGCCGCGGGCGGACTCGTCGGTCAGCAGCAGGTGGTGCGGCATGGCCTCGGCCGTCACCTGAATGCCTCGGGCCTTGGCCCAGCGAACGATGTCCACGGAGCCCGCAGTCGAGAGGTGGCAGATGTGCACGCGCGAGCCGACGTGTTCGGCGAGGAGCACGTCGCGGGCGATGATCGACTCCTCGGCGACGGCGGGCCATCCGGCCAGTCCCAGCTCGGCCGAGACGAGGCCCTCATGCATCTGCGAGCCCTCGGTGAGGCGCGGCTCCTGCGCGTGCTGGGCGATGACGCCGTCGAAGGTCTTCACGTATTCGAGGGCGCGGCGCATGAGCAGCGGGTCGTGCACGCACTTGCCGTCGTCGCTAAAGACCCGCACCTGGGCACGGGAGTTGGCCATGGCGCCCATCTCGGACAGTTGGGTGCCATTGAGCCCCACCGTGACGGCGCCGACCGGGTAGACGTCGACCAGGCCCACCTCGCGGCCGCGGCTCGCGACGAGCTCGACCACGCCGGCGGTGTCCGCGGTGGGCGTCGTGTTGGCCATGGCGTGGACGGCGGTGAAGCCGCCGCGCGCTGCCGAGCGGGACCCGGTCTCGATGGTCTCGGCGTCCTCCCGACCGGGCTCACGAAGGTGAGTGTGGAGGTCAACCAAGCCCGGAAGGGCGACCAGACCGGTACCGTCGATGGTACGAGCCTCGGCGGGCGCATCGGCCGCCGTCAAGGAAGAAATGGTGCCGTCGACGATGACGATGTCGGACGGGGTGTCGCCGTAGAGCGACACGTGGGTGATGACGATGGGGGCGCTCACGCGGAGGCCTCCTCTCCGGAAAGCAGCAGGTACAGGGCGGCCATGCGGACGGCGACGCCGTTGCTGACCTGTTCGACGATGACGGAGCGCGGCGAGTCGGCCGCCTCCGCGGAGATCTCCAGGCCGCGGTTCATGGGGCCGGGGTGAAGGATGATGGCGTGCCCGGGCATGCGGTCCATGCGGGCGCGATCCAGACCGAACAGTCGCGTGTACTCCTCGGGGCTGGGGAAGAACCCGGAGCCGCCGCCGGTCATGCGTTCGCGCTGGACGCGCAGCATCATGATCGCGTCCAGGTCGTGCGCCTCGAGGGCGTCGTCGAGCGTGAAGTGGACCGACACTCCCCCGTCACGCTCCAGGCCGTAGGGCAGCAGCGTGGGCGGGGCGACGACGACGACCTTCGCTCCGAGGGTGCGCAACAGGGCGATGTTGGAGCCGGCCACGCGCGAGTGCAGCACGTCGCCGACGATCGCGACGGTGAGGCCGTCGAGGCCCTTGCCGTCGACGCTGTCGCCGAGGTTGGTGGCCATCAGGTGGCGACGCATGGTGAAGGCATCGAGCAACGCCTGCGTGGGGTGCTGGTGGGTGCCGTCACCGGCGTTGAGGACGCTGACGGAGCCGTGGAGCCAGCCGGACTCGGCGAGGCGCTGGGCGGCGCCGGAGGCCCAATGGCGGACCACGACGGCATCGGCGCCCATGGCCTGCAGGGTGAGGGCGGTGTCCTTGAGGGACTCGCCCTTGGACAGGCTCGAGCCCTTGGCGGAGAAGTTGATCACGTCGGCGCTGAGGCGCTTGGCGGCGGCCTCAAAGGAGATGCGCGTGCGGGTGGAGTCCTCGAAGAAGAGGTTCACCACGGTGCGGCCGCGCAGGGTGGGGAGCTTGCGGATCTCGCGCTCCTGCGTGGCGGCCATCTGGCCTGCGGTGTCGAGGATGAGAACGGCGTCCTCGCGCGAGAGGTTCTGGGTGCCGAGCAGGTGCTTCACGCGCGGCCTCCCGTCAGGGTGACGGCGTCTTCGCCGTCGCCGGTCTCGGTCAGGTGCACGTCGACGCGCTCGGAGCGCGAGGTGGGGATGTTCTTGCCCACGAAGTCGGCGCGAATGGGCAGCTCGCGGTGGCCGCGATCGACCAGCACGGCGAGTTGGACGGCGGCGGGGCGGCCCTCGTCCTTGATGGCGTCGAGGGCGGCGCGGATGGTGCGGCCGGTGTGGAAGACATCGTCCACCAGCACGACGACCTTGCCGTCGATGCCCTCGGGCGGCAGCGTGGTGGCGCCGATGGTGCGGGTGGGCTGGCTGCGCAGGTCGTCCCGGTACATGGTGATGTCGAGGGAGCCGGTGCGCTGCTTGGCGTCGAACCCGGGCTCGACCTCGGCGATATTCGCGGCGAGGCGATGGGCCAGGGGCACTCCCCTGGTCGGGATGCCGAGGAGAACGATGTCCTCGTGGCCTTCGTTGCGCTCGAGGATCTCGTGCGCGATGCGTGTGAGGGCGCGTCCGATATCAGACGCACCGAGAATGGTCCCAGTCATCCTGGCGACCTCCTTCCCCGCCTCTCTGGACGGTCCTTAAAGGATGTCGGTGTTCGCTGATTAGCGTACCTGGTCGGGCGGGGTTGCGTGGACCGGCGGGCAGGCGTGACGTCCATCGAACGGCCGATGCGTGGGTCGCCCGTGCGGGCATGCTCCCGTTTCGTCCTCCACGTCTTTCGCGTTCGCCTCCCCTGCCCCGGGCGCGCTACGGCGGGGCATGCACCATCCCGGCGAAGTCGACACGAAGGCCCGGCTGAATCCGACGTATCTGCACACACCGGTACTGGGGTGATCTCGTGCGGATTCGTCGGTTCGGACGTCGTCGGGACTTGTGCGACCTCACGCCTTCACCTGCCAGGAAATCGCGGTCACCGACGAGTGTGCTGATGCTCGGTCCAGGGTCCATCGCGCAGGCGGACGTTCCAGAGCGCCGAGGTATCGATGGCGGGCTTTGTCGGTCGTTCGCGCTAGGCACGCCGGGCGGAGCCGACGGGGCTGTCGGCTCGGATGTTCGGACCGCTCGTCGTCGGTGGTCGCCGGCTTTGGTGGCGGCGATGGGGGTCCGGGCGATGACGTCGGCGGGGTCGGGCAGGTGGTCGCCATAGGTTGCGGTCGCGTCGAACAGTCTCCTGCCACCGGGTTGGGGAGTGCGTTCCGGATCCAAATGTGCCGGCGGGATGAACCACACCTCGGTTTCGGTGGCCACGATGACCCAGCCTTCACGGTGCACGTCATGATGACACTTCGCACACAACGTGACGGCGTTCTTGGTTTCAGACTTTCCACCAAACTCGACGGGGATGATGTGGTGGCAGTCATCCCACGCGGCCGGCAGTGAACACTTCGCACATCCTCCGTCACGCTTGAGGATCGCGATGCGTTGGGCGGGGTTGAAAGACCGGCCGCTATAGCCCACATCCAGTGTGCGTGAGCGCTTGCCTAGGACCGAAGGGATCATGCCCGCGCGGGCCATCATGCGGCGCAGCTCACCCGCGTCCGGAGTCGTCGACAAACCCTCAATCGTCGCACCGAGCGTGCCGTCGCCTTGCGCGGCAGCCAGCATCGTGTCGTAGTCCATCGTCACGATCACCTGCGCGCTGGCGTGGGGCAACACCTCGACGTTACAGCCGGCCATATGCCTCGCGAACGCGCCCATCGCATCCGCACACACTTGTCCCGGCGTGCGCTCATCAATCGTGACGACATGACCCTGCCTTTCGGCGTCACGGGCCTGCTTGTTGGTGCGGAACTGCTTGTTGACCATCGCTCCCATGATCGCCACCAGGGGTGCACCGTTTTCGGGATCAAGCTGCCCGTTGACACGGATCATGCCGTCCGCCGTCTCACCCACATTCAGATAGCGACGGTCACGACGCTCCTGAGCGAGTTCTTCCAGATGATCGGCATCGAGACGATCGCGCCACCGATCGACGGCCTGCCCAAGCCGGTACAACGACATGAAGCGGGCCTTGGACACCAAGTCCTTTTCCGCCTCGACCATGAGATGAGCGTCAGCACGGTCGGACACGCCACGCAGCATCCTGGTGATCGCGGTCGCGCCCTCCGCACCCAACTGTCCCGCACGCGACGCCGCCGCCACATGCACGAACACCGGACCCGACGGCGAGACGTCCAGGACTGGCGACTTCTGCCGAGCATCCTGACCGTTCTGGTCCACAGCGGCGGCCCGCTCCGCGTCCGCGAGAGTCTCGCCCAGCTCGATCAGACGCTTTGCTTCCGGCCCCGACACCCCGGTCTGCTTCTCCACCATCCCGGGCGCATTGCGATGGCCCTGACCGCGCGCGAACCCCACCCCACGGGTCGACTTCTCCGACCGTTTCTTTGTCTCCGCTGCAATGACCGCCATCATCCGGTCAGCGTCCTGACGCACGGCACCGACAGCGAAGCCCAGATCTGCCAACGCCTCATCACTCATCGCCGCAACCTGAGCAAACGTGAGCGCGTCCCCACGCACCAACGCCCGACGCACCGACAACCCCACCTCAGCACGCCGCGCCTCACGCACAGCACGGGGACTCCCCGCGGGGGCAACCCCAGGCGACGAAACGGAAGAAATGCTCATACCAACATCACACCAGAA
>NZ_BBRH01000012.1 GCF_002090055.1 Demequina sp. NBRC 110051 | reverse complement strand
GCGCTATTGACGCACTCCGTTATATGACGTGCGCGTAATCAGGTCCTTCGGCGACAAGAACGCTGAGCGGATCTGGGACGAGCAGTTCGTGAAGGCGATCGACCGTCGTGTTCAGCGCGCCGCGCTTCGCAAGTTTGAGGCGCTCCACGCCGCGGCGGAGGTGGAGGACCTGCGGATTCCACCAGGGAACCGGCTCGAACTGCTCAAGGGTGATCGCGCGGGTCAGCACAGCATCAGCGTGAACCACCAATGGAGAATCTGTTTTCGATGGAAGGACGGAGGTGCGGATGATGTCGAACTCGCCGACTACCACTGAGGGCAGCCTGATCCAGCCGATCCATCCGGGCGAGGTCCTGATGGAGGACTTCTTCGAAGGCTTCGGGATCACCCAGAACAAGCTTGCGGTCGCCATCGGTGTCCCACCGCGGCGCATCAACGAGATTGTGCACGGCAAGCGGGGCATTACGGCAGACACTGCGGTGCGCCTCAGTGCCTACTTCGGCACGACGGCTGAGTTCTGGATGAACCTGCAGTCTCACTACGAGTTGCGGCTTGAGCGCCGCGCCTTGCGCGACCAGGTTGCGGCGATCACCCCTCTGCACGTCGCCTGAGCCACTCGCGTTCGTATGTTGTTCGAATGCGGAACGCGGTGACGCTCCGTTTGGGCATCTCGTCGGGCTCCCGCGCTACGGTGGCTGCATGGCTGTGACCTTGCCGCCCTGCCCAGAATGCGCGTCCGACCTCGCCTATGAGAGGGGTGCGCTACTCGTGTGCCCCATGTGTGGCCACGAGTGGTCGGCGGAGGACGTCGCTGTCGATGATGGGCTCCGCGTCATCAAGGACGCCGTCGGGAACATTCTGGCCGACGGCGACTCGGTCACCGTCGTCAAGGACCTCAAGGTGAAGGGCTCGTCGCATCCGATCAAACCGGGCACCAAGGTGCGAGGCATTCGCCTGGTCGACGGCGTCGGAGACCACGATATCGATTGTCGAATCGAGGGGTTCGGGCCCATGCAACTCAAGTCCAGCGTGGTGAAGAAGGCCTGATCGCCCGCGCTACGGCGGCGGCCACTCCAACTGACGCTTGCTCTCGTAGCGCCGTTCGGTCCCGTCGAGAGGGTCGGTGAATGCCAGCGAACGCGCCACCAAGCGCAGCGGCTCGTCGTAGTCGTCCGTCGCGTCCGGCGCGACCACCGGATAGAGGGGGTCTCCTACGAGGCCCAAGACGGCATCGGCCATCTGCAGTCGCAACTGATGCGTCTTGCCGGTGACGGGCGTCAGCCGGTAGCGAGCGAACTCGCCGCGCACTTCGACGACCTCCACGAGCGTCTCGGCATTCGGCTCACCGTCGAAGAGCTCGGCCTGGAGACTCCCGCGGCGCTTCTCGATCCGGCCCACGAGCCTCAGGGGAAAGGACAGTGACGAGTCCCACCGCCCGATCGCCTCGTAGGTCTTCGCCACCGTCCGCGACTGGAACACCCCCGCGTAGGCGCCGCGCACCTCGCGGCGCGTGGTGAACACCAGCACGCCCGCGGTGAGACGGTCCAGCCGGTGGGCGGGCGCGAGCTCGGGCAGGCCCAACTCGACGCGCAGCCGAACGAGCGCCGTCTCCCGCACGTGCGCGCCGCGCGGCGTGGTCGCGAGGAAGTGGGGCTTGTCGACCACCACGAGGTCCTCGGTCTGATCGATCACCACAATCTCAAACGGGACGGGCGTCTCGGGTGCGAGGGGCCGGTGAAACCAGATGATGCGATGCGGACGAAATGGCGTGTCCCCCGCAAGAGGCGACCCCGCCTCGTCAAAGAACTCGCCGGCGTCTAAGCGCCGCGAGACATCGGCCGCCGCGGGGAGGCGGCCCAGCAGGAACTCGCCCATCGTGGCCCAGGTGCCCGGCGCATCGGCCGGACCCGGGGTTCTTACCCACGAGGCGTCCAGGCCGCCACGCTGAGGCAGGGGAGAGCGCGGCATCAGGAGACGCGACGCGCAGGAAGACAGGGCACGAGTGTCATCGTACGTGTCCACTTCTCCGCGCTAGCCTGAGGCCACGAATCACGCAAAGGGGCAGGCATCATGGCGAATGCCGAGGCAGGCTGGTACGACGACGGATCGGGCAAAAAGCGGTGGTGGGACGGCCAGTCCTGGACCGAGAACTTCCGCGAGCCGCAGGCCACGGGGGAGGGCATGACCGGGATGATCAACCGCATCCAGGCGACGATGGTGTTCGAGAGGCTGACCTCGGCATAGGCCGGCGGTCACGTCAGGGGTGTCGACCACACCTCGACGATCCGGGCGTCGCCACCGAGCCTGGCGACCACCTGGGTGCGCTCCGTCGCCTCGCCGTCGGGGGCGTCCGGGTCGGGAAGGCGTGCGGTGAGGTGCCAGCGCACCGTGAGTCCCTGTGTGACGAAGCACGTCGCCTCGATGGTGCGGCGCGCGCGATCGATCGACCGCACCCGTTGCCCCATGGCGACGAGCTCTCGCCGCCCGAGGACCTCGTCGCCGGCGTGGTAGATCACCGCGGGGTCGAAGAGCTCCGCGACGTTGTGGCGCACGTCGCCCTCGTCGTCGACGTACTGGCGGCGGATGAAGTCCGCGACGCGCGCGGCGGGGTCCATCCCCTGACGGTATCGCTGTCAGGGCGCGCGCGCCGAGGTTCGTGCGCGCTGCGGACACAGCAAGGCCCGGCGCGCCTCCCACGAGGCGACGCCGGGCCAGGAAGTCGGACGAGCGGCGCGAGGTTAGGCGTGCACCTCGCCACGCCAGCCGCCCTCTGCGGCGCCGCGCTCCTCGATGAACTCCTTGAACTGTTCAAGATCGGTGCGGACCAACCCGTCGTCGACGCTGAGCGCGGAGCCGATCTTCTCGGTCGCTCCGAGAGGCTCCCAGTCGAGGGCCAGTGACACCCGGGTGACCTCGCGGCCCACCGGCTCGAAGGTGACGCGTCCGCCCTGCTTGAGGCCCGCGGTGGCCTGCCAGGCGAGGTGGCTGTCGGGCACCTGCTCGATGATCTCGGCGTCGAATTCGCGCTCGACGCCGGCGATCTTCGTGACCCAGTGCGTGAGGCGGTCGCCGACCTGCGTGACCTGCTCGACTCCCTGCATGAAGTGCGGGAACGATTCGAGCTGCGTCCACTGGTTGTACGCCGTGCTGATGGGGACATTCACGTCCACGGTGCTGGTGGCGGTGGTCATGGGCTGACTCCTTCCACTTCTGCGGAGCGACGATTTGCCGCCCACGTGGATCGTCAACGGTGCGGGGCTCGCAGAACATTCCAAGGTGGCCAGCGTCGGCGCTATCCGGAGGTCGTCACGTCCTGCGACCCGACGACGGCGAGCAGCGCCATCTTCTCCGCCGCATCGGTACCCGAACGCGGGCTGAACCACAGCAGCCGCTGGTAGCCGTCGTCGGTGTGCAGGCTGTGGCACAAGAGATCGATCTCGCCGATGCTCGGGTGGAGGAAGACTTTCGCGTCTGCACGGCGCAGCCGGACCTCGTGTGCATCCCAGAGGTCGCTGAACTCGGCCGATGCTTCACTGCAGTCCCGTACCAGTCGCGCCAGTCGCGGGTCGTCGGGGCCGCGGCGTCCCGCGGCGACGCGGAGGTCGGCGACGAGGGACTCCGACAGGCGCGTGTGCTGGTGCGTGGGGTGCATCCAGCGCCCGACGTCGGGCGTGACGAACCAGCGGTAGATCTGCGACGACTGCGGCCACGCCATCCCGGTCTTCTCGCCCATCAGCGCGACGGCGAGCGGATTGGCGATCAGGGCCTCACCCAGGTCGTTTACGACCGCGGCGGCGGTGTCGTCGAGTCGATCGAGCAGCGCCAGCATGGCGGGTGAGACATGGGCGTCGTCACCGCGCGCGGGCACAGGGCGGCTCGCGAGGCGGAACAGATGATCGCGCTCGTCCACCGAGAGCCTGAGCGCGCGGGCAAGCGCGGCGAGCATCTGCTCCGACGGCTGCGCCTTCGAGCCCTGCTCGAGCTCCGTGTAGTACTCCACCGAGGCTCCCGCGAGCATCGCGACCTCGTCGCGGCGCAGGCCCGGCACGCGCCGCCGCGGCCCGGGCACGAGGCCGACGGCCGCGGGGGTCAAGCGGTCGCGCCGCGTACGCAGGAAGGCGCCCAGTCCGTCGAGGTCCATGCCCTCCAGTATGCGTGCCGCGCCCGCGCCGACCCTGGGGGTGTCATCCCCAGGGTGAGCGCCGCCTGGTTCGGCTGGCACCGCGCCGCGAGGCTGAAGACACACCGAACACAGGAGGTCACCCATGAACCCCATCACCCTGATCACCGGAGCCAACCGCGGCATCGGCCGTGCGACCGCACTCGAACTGGCCCGGCGAGGCCACGACGTTATCGTCACCTATCGCTCTCACTCCGAGGAGGCCGATGCCGTGGTCGCCGAGGTCGCCGCGCTTGGCCGCCGAGCGGCCGCACTCGCGCTGGATGTGGCCGATGCGGCGGCCATCGCGCCGTTTGCGGCTCACCTTCGCGAGGTGCTCGCCTCGCGGTGGGACGGCGCGCCGCTGACGGCCATCGTCAACAACGCTGGGCAGGGCGCCGACACCACTCTCGCGACCACGGAAGTGGCGACGCTGGATGCGCTGTACGCGACGCACGTGCGCGGCGTGTACCTGGTGACGCAGGCGCTCGTCACGCCGGTCGATGGCGAGCCGCTGCTCGCCGATGGGGGAGCGGTGGTGCTGCTGGGCACGGGACTTACCCGCTTTGTCCACGTGGGTCGCGATGCGTACGCCGCGATGAAGGGAGCCGTCGACGTGCTGGCGCGCTATTGGGCGCAGGAGCTCGGCGCTCGCGGGATCCGCGTGAACCAGGTGGCACCCGGGCCGGTCGAGACGGCGTTCTCGGGATGGGAGGGCAACGAGCAGGTGCGCAAGGTTTTTGCGGACGGGACGGCCCTGGGTCGTGCGGCGGTAGCCGACGACATCGCGGGAGTGATTGCCAGCGTGGTGGAGCCGAGCGCGGGCTGGGTGACGGCCCAGAGGATCGAGGCCTCGGGCGGATATCGCCTCTGAGTGCTCTCGCTTCGCGGTGCGGCCGCCGTTGCATGATCCGGGGTGACGAGCCCCGGCGGCCACACTCGCGTGCGTAGGACCTAGGTCCTCGAGGGAGTGTACGCGTCCCGGCCTTGAGTCGCGACATCTTGCGGTGGTGTCGTGATGGTGTCATAGTGGCGTCATGGAACTGATGCACTACACCGAGGAACTCCAGCGTCAGCTGGTGGCGGCCGCCGCGGCCGGCACCGACGAGACGCGGGAGACTGCCGA
The DNA here is from genome assembly GCF_002090055.1 of Demequina sp. NBRC 110051. Classification (GTDB taxonomy): domain Bacteria; phylum Actinomycetota; class Actinomycetes; order Actinomycetales; family Demequinaceae; genus Demequina. The sequence continues at coordinate 193,865 of NZ_BBRH01000012.1, read as the reverse complement.
GCGCCTCGCCGCCGCCCTCGAGGCCGCGACCCGACTGGTGCTCGTCGAGGCGCTGTCCGAGGCCGCTGGCGAGATCACCCGCGACCTCACCCCCGGATCCGTAGACCTGCGCGTGCGCGGGCGGGACGTGGACTTCGTGGTGACCCGTCCGGAGGGTGAGCCGGCCGCTGAGCCGGCCGCGGCATCGGCCGTCCTCGAATCGCCGGCTGACGACGACGCCACGTCGCGCACCACGCTGCGCCTTCCCGACGCGCTGAAGGTGCGCGCCGAGGCCGCCGCGGCGGCCGAAGGAGTCTCGCTCAATACGTGGCTGGTGCGCGCCGTCGCCGGCGCGGTAAGCCCCGGGCCGCAGTCGCGCCGGGGTCGCGCCGCCGCCTCCTACCAGGGGTGGGTGCGATGAGCGCCGCGCAGATCACGGCCGTGCGTGTGGACATCCCCGCCGGTCGCATCGAGGTCGTGGGCATCGCCGGGCGCGATGAAGTCTCGGTGGTCGTGAATCCCTCGAACCGGCTGCGTGCAGGCGATCGTGAGGCTGCCGAGAACGCGTCCGTCGAGCGGGCGGGCGACACGGTCGTCGTGACGGTGCCCGTGCGGTCCACCATGTTCGGGCGGCCGGACTCCGTCGACGTGATCGTCGAGGGCCCGGAGGGACTCGGCGTCGACGCGTCGACGAAGTACGGCGAGGTGAGGCTGACGGGTGTGCTGGGCGCGGCGCGCGTGGCGGCCTCGTATGGTGCCGTCAAGGTGGAGCGCGCGGACTCGCTCGAGGTCAGCGGCGGGCACGGCGCGGTCGAGGTGCGTGAGGTAGTGGGTGGTGCCAGCGTGACACTATCGAACGGATCGGTGAGGGCCGGGCGCGTGGGTGGGTCGCTCGCGGCGCGCAGCACCAACGGCTCGATCAAGGTCGAGGATGTGGCCGGCAGCGCGCGGCTCGAGACCACGAACGGCTCGATTCAGGTGGAGCGCGCGTCCGGCGGGGTGGAGGCCCGCTCGACCAACGGGTCGATCAAGGTGGGCTCACTGAGTGCCGGCGTATCGCGGTTCGAGGCGACGCACGGCTCGGTCAAGGTGGGGGTGCCGCGGGGGACGGCCGTGTGGCTCGACGCCACCTCCTCGCACGGGGAGGTGCGCACCGAGCTCGATGCCGACCACGGACCGGCCGAGGGCGAGAGTTCCGTGGAGCTGCACGCGCGCACCGGCTTTGGCTCGATCCGGGTATATCGGGCGGCGTAGGGGCGCGTATCGCGCCCGTCGCTAGTCCTCGTCGGCCTGGCGGGCGCGATACGCCTGCACGGCAGCGCGGTTGGTGCACGTAGTGGTGCAGTACTTGCGCGAGCGGTTGCGGGACATGTCGAAGACCACGCCGTCGCAGTCGTCCATCTCGCAGCGCGAGAAGCGGCTCATCTCGTCCGCGCGGATCACGTCGATCATGCCCATCGCGGTCTCGACGAGGATGCGCTCGTCGAAGGGCCGGTCGTCCGTCGTCGCGTGGATGTGCCAGTCGACGCCATCGTGGCGCACCAACTGGGGCAGCGCATGCCGCGACGCGAGGATTTCGTTCACCAGCGGCACCGCGCCGTCGCGGCTCGCCTTGAACAGCGTGCGCAGCTGCTCGCGGATCGCGCGCACCGGCTCGAGGTCCTTAGAGGTGGGTCGGGTGCCGCTGTAGTGGAAGTCGTCGAAGAACGCGTCGAGCTGGTCCATCTCGGTCAGCGTGTCGGGCTCGAGCTCGGAGTTCGCGAGGAACGCCGCCGCCTCGAGCGCCTCGATCGTGTCACGTGCAAAAACCATTTTGACACATTACCACTTGACCATTACTGTCATCAGTCATGGCGACTTTGACTCATGACACGGTTGCGCCCACGGTGGCGCCGCGACTCGGCTCCGGCCTTGCCTTCGCGATCGTGGCATCGGCCTCCTTTGGGATGTCTGGATCCCTGGGGCGAGGCCTCATGGACCTTGGCTGGACCGCGGGTGCGGCGACCCTGGTGCGTGTCGCCATCGCCGCCGCCGTGCTCCTCATTCCCGGCATCGTCGCGCTGCGTGGTCGCTGGGAACTGCTCGCCCGCTCGTGGGCCACGATCGTCGCCTACGGCGCGTTCGCGGTCGCCGGAGCTCAACTGTTCTACTTCATGGCGGTCCAGCACCTGCCCGTCTCTGTCGCGCTGCTCATCGAGTACCTCGCGCCCGTCGTGGTGGTGCTGTTCATGTGGCTGCGTCACGGCCACCGCCCCACGCGCCTCACGCTCGGTGGCGCGGGCATCGCCTTCGCGGGCCTCGTGCTGCTGCTCGACGTGCTGGGCGGCGGCGACATCGACCTCATCGGTATCGCATGGGCCCTGGGAGCCATGGTGGGCGCGTCCGTCTACTTCATCCTTTCGGGCGACGACTCGAACGGGCTGCCGCCGCTGACGCTGGCCGCCGGCGGCATGCTGAGCGCCGTCGTGATCCTGTCGATCGCCGCGGCCACAGGCGTCGTGCCGATCGCTTTCGCGACCGGGACCGTCCAGTTCGTGCCCTTCGCCGCGCCATGGTGGGCTGTGGTCGCGGTCCTGGGCGTCGTGACCGCGGGCGTGTCCTACGTCGCGGGCATCGCCGCGAACCGCCGCCTGGGCAGCCGCCTCGGGTCCTTCGTGGCCCTCGCCGAGGTGCTGTTTGCGGCGCTGTTCGCCTGGTTCCTGCTCGGTCAGGTGCCCGGGCCCATGCAGATCGGCGGAGCGCTGCTCGTCGTGGCTGGCGTGATCGTCGTCAAGCTGGGCGAGCGTCCCGCGGAAAGCCCGGTCGAGTCCGTGCTGGAACCGCCGGCCGTGACCGATCCTCCCGCTCCCGTCGCCGTCTGACGGCTCTCAGACCGGACGGGTCCTAGACCTGGCGGTTCGGGCCGGCGCCACCCCCTCCTTGCGCGCCGCCCGGACCGCCATTTTCTTTAGTAGGTCTCCGCCTCCGCGCGGGCCGTCAACAGCCGCCTGATCGAGTCGACGCGCGCCTCGCGGTCGGAGTCGCCCTCGGCCCACGCGTCGAGCTCGCAGCCCGCGGCCGCGGACTCGTGTTGGCAGCCGCGAGGGCACAGCTCGGCCGCCGCCTGGGCGACGTCGGGGAACGCCTCGACAAAATGCTGAGGATCGACGTGGGCCAGGCCAAACGTCCGCACGCCAGGGGTGTCGATGATGCGGCCGCCGTCCGGCAGGTCCAGCGCCACGGCCGACGTCGACGTGTGTCGCCCGCGCCCCGTCACGTCGTTGACCACTCCCGTGGCGCGTCCGGCATCGGGCACGAGCGCATTGACGAGCGTCGACTTTCCCACGCCCGAGTACCCGACGAGCACCGTCGAGCGCTCGTGGAGCTCGGCCCGCAGGGCCTCGATGCCCTCGATCTGGCGCGCGCCATCAGCATCGCGCGTCACGGTGGTCTCGAGCACCGTCACGCCCAGCGGCTCGTAGGCGGCGCGCAGCGCCTCACCCGAGGCGAGGTCGCCCTTGGTCAGGACCAGCAGCGCCTCCATGCCGGCATCGAGGGCGGCCACCAGGCAGCGGTCGATCATGCGGGGGTTGGGCTCGGGGTCGGCCAGCGCCGTGACGATGCCGAGCTGCTGGGCGTTGGCGACGATCACGCGCTCGGTGGGGTCGGCGTCGTCGGCCGTGCGGCGCAGCTCGGTCGAGCGCACCTCGCGCTTCACGATGCGCCCCAACGTCCCCTCGGCGCCCGAGGTGTCGCCCACCACGCCCACCCGGTCGCCGACCACCAGGCCGCGCCGGCCCAACTCACGGGCCTTCACACACGTGAGCGCGGCTCCGTCGTCGAGCTCGACCGCGAAGCGGCCGCGGTCCACGCCAATCACCGTGCCCGGCACGGCGTCCGCATGCGCGGGGCGCTTCTTGGAACGCGGCCGCGAGCCCTTGCCGGGGCGGACCCTGGCGTCGGACTCGTCGTAGCGGCTCCAGTCGCTCACGCGCCCAACATCCCCGTCCACATCTCAGGGAAGTCCGGCATGGTCTTCGCGGTGGTGCCCACGTGAACCACCTCCGTGCCCGCGACCGCAAGCCCGATGATGGCCGCGAACGTCGCCATCCGGTGGTCGTAATAACTCTCCATCGCGGCCGGTTTCAGCCCGCTCTCGGGGAGCCCCTCAAAGCGCAGCGAGTCGTCGTCGGCAACGCACACGCCGCCCACGCGCGTCACTTCGGCAGCGATCGCGGCAAGCCTGTCCGTCTCGTGCCCACGCAGATGGCCGATGCCCGCGAGGGTTGAGGGCCCGACCGCCAGAGCGCACAGGGCCGCGATGGTGGGGGTGATCTCGCCCGCAGGGGACAGGTCCGCGTCGATGCCGCGGATGCCGCCGCCGGCAAGCCCGGGCGCGCTCACGCTCAGCACGTCGCCGTCGAGCGAGCACGTCGCGCCCATCCGTTCGAGGATCTCGGGGAAGAGCGCGCCGGGCTGGGTGGTCTGCGACGGCCAGCCCGGGATGCGCACGGTGCCTCCCGCGACGAGCGGCGCCGCGATGAACGGCCCGGCGTTGGACAGATCGGGCTCGACGCGGACGTCTCCCAATGCCAGCGCACCGGGGTGGACGATCCACGTGCGCTCGTCGGGCTGGTCCACCCGCACCCCTGCGCCGCGCAGCGTCTCGCACGTCATGTCGATGTGCGGAAGGCTCGGCAGCGTCGCGCCAGTGTGGCGCACCGTCAGCCCGTGCGGCAGCCGTGCGGCGACAAGCAGAAGCCCGGTGACGAACTGCGATGACGCCGAGGAATCGACCTCGACCTCGGACGGCACGGATGCGGGCGGCGTCACCGTAAACGGCAACGTGCCGCGCCCCTCGTCGTCGACGGTCGCACCCAACGCACGCAGCGCGTCGAGGAGGGGGCCCATGGGGCGCACTCGCGCCTCGGGGTCGCCGTCGAAGGACACCGGGGCATCGGCCAACAACACCAGCGGAGGGACGAACCGCATGACCGTGCCCGCGAGACCACAGAACACCTCGCCGCCGCCCCGCACCGGCGCGGGCGTCACGGTCCACTCGTCGCCCGAGTCGTTCACGTCCTGGCCCAGTGCGCGCAGCGCAGCGATCATCAACTCGGAGTCGCGAGACCGGAGGCCGCCACGGATCGTGACCGGCGCATCGGCCATCGCCGCGAGAACCAAGAAGCGATTGGTAAGGGACTTCGAACCGGGGACCTCGACAGTGGCGTCGAGAGGGCCGGACGCGGCGGGAGCGGGCCAGACCTGGCCCGGGCCGGTGCCGCGGGGCAGGTCCGCGTGCGTCACTTCTTCTTGGCGGTCAGCTTGGGACCCTTGGGGCCCTTCTTCGCCTCGACCTTGACGTTCTTCGACTCGAGCTTGGCCTTCTTGGCCTTGACCTTGGCCTTCTTGCTCGAGCGGTGACCTGCGGTCGCGGCCAGCAGCGTGCCGCCGAAGAGTGAGACGTTCTTCAGGAAGAGCTCCATCTGCTCCTCCTTCTTGGCCTCATCGGTCTCGAGCCAGAAGGGGCGGCCCACGGCGACCGTCGCGGCCGTGAGGCCCGCGAGCACCAGGCCAGCGGTGCGCGGAGTGCGCGACAGCGCCAAGATCGAGGCGGCGGCGATCGTGGCCGCGCCGTGCGCCTTGACGAGGTCGGTGGTCTTGACATCCTCGACGCCGGCCTGCTGCAGCAGCGGCTCGACGACGGGGGCGGCGCGCTCGGCGCGCTTCTCGGGTTCGAGGACGGACTGCACTCCTCCGTACACGAACCAGGTGGCCAGCAGCGGTCGGGCGAGATGACGCAACATGCCCCTACGCTACCAACCCGGCCGCGTAGGGGATAGGTGAGGGCCGATGCGGCGGCGGGGAATGTAGATCAGTCGCCTTGCGTTGTTGGAGCCATGACAGCCACCGTGACGCGAGACCGCGGTGCGTCGGCGACAGCCGTACGCACCGCGGTAGGCTCGCCCATCATGAGCGACACTGTGCAGGACTTCGATTTCGAGGTGGAGGCGCTGTCCTATATGGACCAGCTCTACGCCGCGGCCTTGCGCATGACGCGCAACGGAGCTGACGCCGAGGACCTGGTCCAGGAGACGTACGCCAAGGCATTCGCCGCGCAGGACAAGTTCACGCCGGGCACCAATCTCAAGGCGTGGCTGTACCGGATCCAGACCAACGCGTTCATCAACACGTACCGCAAGAAGCAGCGCGAGCCCAAGCGTTCGGACGCCGAGCAGGTCGAGGACTGGCAGCTCGCCGCCGCGTCGGAGCACACCAGCACCGGTCTCGTCTCGGCCGAGCAGGAGGCGCTCGAACGGATCGGCGACGACGACATCAAGGATGCGCTCGACTCGCTGAGCGAGGACTTCCGGATGGCCGTGTACCTGTCCGACGTCGAGGGCTTTGCCTATAAAGAGATTGCCGAAATTATGGATACCCCTGTGGGAACCGTGATGTCTCGGCTCCACCGCGGCAGGAAACTGCTGAGGGAACAGTTAAAGGAATATGCGGCCGATCGCGGGTTTACGGACAAGCGCCCGGCAGCCAAGAAGGAAAGTAAGGGAGGTGTGTGATGCCCGGTAGAGAGTGTGAAGAGGCCCTGGATCGACTGTTCGAGTACATCGACGACGAACTTCCTCAGGACGAACTGCAGCGCATCGGTGCGCACCTGAAGACCTGCCCGCCGTGCGAGGCAGAGCATCAGATCAAGGAACGCATCAAAAACCTCACCGCGCGGGCCGGGGGGCAGACCGCACCCGAGGAGATGCGCGCGCGCATCCTCGCGTCGATTCGCTCCGCAAGCGTCTAATTCCGTTCGCGCGCGGCCTGAGGGGGCAGCGCTGCACGCGGCGGTCCCCGGGGAGTGCGGGCGACCTCACCGAGAGGTGAGGCTCGCATGCAACCCCGCCGGCGCATCGGCCGCCTCCCTAAACACGACGAAGCCCGCATCGGCACTCCGATGCGGGCTCGTTCGTGGGGGTACATCCACTTATGCGTTGGGACGCTTGCCGTGGTTGGCTCCGCCCTTGGCACGTGCCTTGCGCTTGCGGCCTCGCTTGCTCATCGGGTTCCCCCTTTCTCACGCGCAGCTGACGATTCGACCCTCCATCATCCCATACTCGGCCCGGGCGTGACGCCGGTCACGGTACCCTCAAGAAAATCGTCGAATGTGCCGAAGGGACAGGCGTGAGCGAGCAGCAGCCGGTATCAGTGATTCCCTTCCTCCATGCCTTGGCGTCGACGGGGGGCTCGGACCTTCACTGCAAGGTGGGATCGGCGCCGCGTATCCGCGTCGATGGACGCCTGCGCAAGCTGCAGGTGCCGCCGCTGACGGCGGAAGACACCCAGCACATGGTCGCGCAGGTGCTCCCCGAGGATCTGGTCGCGCAGTTCCGCGACACGCACGAGGCGGACTTCGCCTTCTCGTTGTCCGGTGTGGGGCGCTTCCGCGTCAACACCTACGTGGCGCGCGGCACGGACTGCCTGGTGTTCCGCCGCGTCGCCGTGGGTGCGACCCCGTGGGAGGAGCTGGGGCTGCCGCAGGTCATCGCCGACCTCGCGCTCGAGCCGCGCGGACTGGTGCTCGTGACCGGCCCCACGGGTTCGGGAAAGACCACCACGCTCGCCTCGATGATCGACCTCATCAACACCCTGCGCGAGGTGAATATCATCACCATCGAGGACCCGATCGAGGTCCTCCACAAGGACAAGAAGGCGATCGTCTCGCAGCGCGAGGTGCGATCGGACACGCTCGACTTCACCGCGGCGCTTCGCGGCGCCATGCGTCAGGACCCCGACGTCATCCTCATCGGTGAGATGCGCGACATCGAGACGGTGCGCGCGGCGCTGTCCGCGGCGGAGACCGGTCACCTGGTCCTCGCGACCCTGCACACCGTGGACGCGCAGGACACCATCAACCGCATCATCGACTTCTTCACGCCGCATGAGCAGGGCCAGGTGCGTTCGACGCTTGCCGAGACGCTGCGCGGCATCGTGTCGCAGCGCCTGATCCGCAAGGCCGACGGCAACGGCCGCACGCTCGCCGCCGAGGTGATGGTCAACCACGGGCGCATCGCCGAGGCGATCGTCGACCCGTCGAGCCAGCCTCCCATCCTCGACCTCATCGCCGAGGGCGAGTACTACAAGATGCAGACCTTCGACCAGCACCTGTTCCGCCTGGTCGCCGACGGGTCGGTCACGCTCGACGACGCCGTCTCGATCGCGTCGCGCCCGCACGACCTCACGGTGACGCTGAAGAACGCGGGTGTGATCGCGTAATCGGCGGGTATCCCGTCCCGGGTCCTGCCCCCTATGGGACGCTCACCGTTGCTCTCAGCACTTTCGTGCGCGCTATGGGACGCCTGCGCGGTGAGCGTCCCATAGGACGCAGAGATGTCGTCAGAGCGACGGTGGTTGTCCCATGGGGAGCGGGGTCGCGGGACCGCAGGTGCGCGGGAGTGTGAGCGAGCCGCTCAGTCCTCCGAGCGCGCGGGCTCCACGCCTAGCCAGCCGTGCCACGTCGAGTGCAGCACCAGCCACGCCATGAGGCCGTAGCCGGCCTGCATCGGCACCTCGCCGCCAGAGGCGTCCATGTCGGTCGCCCACTGCTCGTGGCGAGCGAGCGGGCCGTACATGTCGATGAAGGGCACGTCGCGGCGGGCGGCGGCCTCCTCGGTCAGCGCCGCGTACTCGGCGAGCGCGCGCTTGTCGACGGACGCGATGGGCGGGGGGCCGGCGATCATCGCGCGAAAGCCCAGCCCGGAGGCGCGGTCGAGCGTGTTGGCCAGATGCAGGCGCGTCATGGTGGGGGAGACCCCACGAGACACGTCGTGGCGGCCCAGCGCGAAGATGACGAAGTTCTGCGTGGAAGCGGCGTCGTCGTGGCCCACCCGGCGCAGCGCCTCCTCGTCCCAGCGGCCGGAGAGCTCGGCCGTGGTCTCGCCGGGGACGGCGAGGGTGTGGAAGCGCAGGTCCGCCGCGAGCGGGGCCGTGCGTGCCGCGACGCGGCCCGTCCAGCCCAGGGCCTTGGGGTCGCCCTGACCCGCGACCAGCTCGTCGCCCACGAAGAACACGTTTCTCATCGCGCGAAGGCCCTCTCCACGACATCGGCCTGCTCGGCCTGGTGGCGCGAACTGAGGCCAGAGGCGGGGGAGGCAGACGCGTGACGCGTGACGCCCCGCACCTCGCGGCCGATGACGTGCGGCAGCGCGTGCGCGAGGTAGGTCCATGCGCCCTGATTGCGCGGCTCCTCCTGGACCCAGACGATCTCGGCGTCGCCGTAGGGGGCGAGGGCCGCCTGGATCGCGTCGTGGTCCAGCGGGTACAGCTGCTCCAGGCGCAGGATGGCCGTCGACGTGTCGCCGTCCTTTTCGCGCTTGGAGGCCAGGTCGTAGTAGACCTTGCCCGCACACAGCAGCACGCGGGTCACGCCGGCAGGGTCGACGGTGTCACCGATGATCGGCTGGAAGGTGCCGGTCGTGAAGTCCTCGACGTCGGACTGTGCGGCACGCAGGCGCAGCATGGACTTGGGCGTGAACACCACGAGCGGGCGGCGCGGGCGCTGGTAGGCCTGGCGACGCAGCAGGTGGAAGTAGGACGCCGGGGTCGACGGCATCGCCGCGATCATGTTGTCCTCGGCACACAGCTGGAGGAAGCGCTCGGGGCGTGCGGACGAGTGGTCCGGACCCTGGCCCTCGTAGCCGTGGGGCAGGAGCAGCACCACGGAGGACGACTGTCCCCACTTCTGCTCGGCCGACGAGATGAACTCGTCGATGATGGTCTGTGCGCCGTTGACGAAGTCGCCGAACTGCGCCTCCCACAGGGTGAGGGCGTCGGGACGCTCCACCGAGTAGCCGTACTCGAAGCCCAGGCACGCGTACTCGGACAGCGACGAGTCGTAGATGTGCAGGCGCGCCTGGTCGGAGGCGAGGTACTGCAGCGGGGTCCACTCGGCGCCCGTGGCACGGTCGTGGAACACGGCGTGACGCTGCACAAACGTGCCGCGGCGTGCGTCCTGGCCGGCCAGGCGCACGGGGACACCCTCCTGCAGGAGCGAGCCGAAGGCGAGGATCTCGCCATAGCCCCAGTCGATGCCACCCTCGCGGCTCATCGCCTCGCGGCGTTCGAGCAGCTTGGCGAGCTTGGGGTGGACGGCGAAGCCCTCGGGCGGGCGCGTGTGGGCACGGCCGATGCGCTCGACCTGTCCCTGCGAGACGGCCGTCTGCCAGCCGACCATGACGCCGGCATCGGACGACTGCGAGGACGGCAGCTCAAGCCCCGAGATGGACTCGGTGTCGGTGCCGGAGAAGCCCTCGCGGGTCTCGAGGAACACCCGCTCGAGCTGAGCGAGGTAGTCCTGCGAGACCGCCTCGGCCTCCTCCTCGGTGATGTCACCGCGACGGATGAGCGACTCCGTGTAGAGGTGGCGCACGGAACGCTTGCCCTCGATGAGGTCGTACATGCGCGGCTGCGTCATCGACGGGTCGTCGCCCTCGTTGTGGCCGCGCCTGCGGTAGCAGACCATGTCGATGATGACGTCGCGACCAAAGGCCTCGCGGTACTCGAATGCGAGGCGCGCGGCACGCACCACGGCCTCCGGGTCGTCGCCATTCACGTGCAGGATGGGGATCTGGTAGCCCTTGGCGAGGTCGGTGCAGTAGCGCGTGGAGCGCGAGTCGCCCGGTCCCGTGGTGAAGCCCACCTGGTTGTTGATGATGACGTGGACGGTGCCGCCGGTCTTGTAGCCGCGCAGGCCCGCGAGGTTCAGCGTCTCCATCACCACGCCCTGGCCAGCGAAGGCCGCGTCGCCGTGCACCAGCACGGGCAGGACAGGGAAGCCCTCGGTCGCAGGGTCGGCGCCCAGCTGGTCCAGCTTGGCGCGCACGATGCCCTCGAGAACGGGGTTGACGGCCTCCAGGTGCGAGGGGTTCGCGGCGAGGTACACGTTGGTGGTCGCGCCGGTCTCGGCGGTGAAGGTGCCCTCGGTACCCAGGTGGTATTTCACGTCACCGGAGCCCTGCACCGAGCCGGGCACCGCTGTGCCGTCGAACTCGGAGAAGATCTGCGAGTAGGACTTGCCGGCGAGGTTCGCGAGCACGTTGAGGCGGCCGCGGTGGGCCATGCCGATGCAGACCTCCTGGATGCCGGCCTCGGCGGCCGAGGACATTACGGCGTCCAGCAGCGGGATCAGCGATTCGCCGCCCTCGAGCGAGAAGCGCTTCTGGCCCACGTACTTGGTCTGCAGGAATGCCTCGAAGGCCTCGGCGGCGTTGAGGCGGCGGAGGATGCGCAGGTGCTCCTCGGGGGCGGGCTTCGTGTAGCCCACCTCGAGCCGCTCCTGCAGCCACTGGCGCTGCGTGCGGTCGGCGATGTGCATGTACTCGATGCCGATGGTGCGGCAGTACGCGTCGCGCAGCAGGCCCAGCACGTCGCGCATCTTCCAGCGGTCCTTGCCGCCAAAGTCGCCCGTCGCGTAGACGCGGTCAAGGTCCCACAGCGTGAGGCCGTGGGTCTGCACGTCGAGGTCGGGGTGCTTGCGGATACGAGTCGACAGCGGGTCGACGTCGGCCATGAGGTGGCCGCGCGAGCGGTACGCGTGGATGAGCTCGGCGATGCGCGCGGGCTTGGCGGCCTCGGCCGTCTCGTTGGTCGCGGCGTCCTGGATCCAGCGCACGGGCTCGTAGGGCACGCGCAGCGCCGTGAAGACGCGGTCGAAGAACCCGTCGAGACCTAGCAGCTTCTTGTGCACGAGCGCGAGGAACTCGCCCGACTGTGCGCCCTGGATCACGCGGTGGTCGTACGTCGAGGTGAGCGTCATCACCTTGGACACGCCCAGGCGGGTCACGGTGTCGATCGAGGCGCCCTGGAACTCCGCGGGGTAGTCCATCGCGCCCACGCCGATGATGGTGCCCTGGCCACCCATGAGGCGCGGCACGGAGTGCACCGTGCCGATGGTGCCGGGGTTGGTCAGCGTGATGGTGGTGCCCTGGAAGTCGGTCGCCTGCAGCGTCCCGGCACGCGCGCGCTTGACGACGTCCTCGTAGCCCGCGAAGAACGTCGCGAAATTCATCTTGTCCGCGTCCTTGACGTTCGGCACCAGCAGCTGGCGCGAACCGTCGGACTTGGCCAGGTCGATTGCGAGGCCAAAGTTGATGTGCTCGGGCGTGCGCACCGCGGGCTTGCCCTCGTCCTCGACGTAGGCGGCGTTCATCGCGGGCAGCTCGGACAACGCCTCGACGATCGCGTAGCCGATGAGGTGCGTGAACGACACCTTGCCGCCGCGCGTGCGCGACAGGTGGTTGTTGATCACGATGCGGTTGTCGATCAGCAGCTTGGCGGGGATGGTGCGCACCGACGTCGCGGTCGGAACCTCGAGCGAGGCCTCCATGTTCGTCACCACGCGCGCCGCGGGTCCGCGCAGGCGCTCGATGCCGCTCTTCACGTCCTTGGCGCTCAGCAGCTGGTGGTCGTCGCGCTGCAGGTAGGAAGCGAAGGGCGCCTGGGCGGTCGCGATGGGCTGCGTGGCGGGGTGCTCGGCGCTGTCGGCCGATGCCGTGGCCGGCTCGGCGGGCGTCACGGCCGATGCGCCACTCGCCTCCGGCGATGGGGTCGCCGGTTCGGGGGCAGGAGTGGGTGCGGAGGAGACCGCCGGGGCCGATGCCGGAGCTGCCGCGGAGGCGCTACTCGGCGCCGACGTGGCTGCCGAGGCATCCGTCGCGGCGGGGGCAATCACGACCTTCTTCGCGCGCTCGCCGGTGTCCGCGGAGGGAACCTCGGACGGCCTGGGCGGGGCGGCGCTGGGACTCGCCTGCGTGGCGCCGGAGCCCACGACGAGGGAGGCCACGGACGGCGCATCGGCGGGCCGGGAGACGGTGGTGCGTTCGATATCAGGCGAGGAAGTGTCGGTAGACACAGCGGGACCGCTCGCTTTCTTGGCGCTGTAGCGTCAGATACGTCAGTGTGATCGTGGCCCAGCCTAGTCGCTGTGCGTCCATGCTCAACACCCGGCCGCGCCCGTCAGGTGAGGTCGCGCCGGAAGGTCGTCAGCCACCCGATGATCGCCGCGAGTGCGCCATATGCCAGGAGCACCGCGAAGCCTGCCCACGGGGCGAGCAGGTCGCCCGCTCCGGTTGTCGAATAGAAGGATGCGCCCACCATGGCGTCGCCCGCCGCGCCGGGCAGGTAGGCGGAGACGCCAGCCAGCGGCTCGATGAGCCCCAGCACCAGCCGCAGGATGGGTTCGACCAGCTGGGTCCAGCCGATCAGGGCGACGATGACCGCGACCTGGTGCGGCACGGCGGCGCCGAGCCCCACCCCCACCAGGCCCCACGTGGTGAGCGCCACGGCGCCCATGCCGATCGAGCCCCACATCGAGGCGTCGTCGAGATACGTGGGACTGTCGGCCAAGGCGAGCCCGGCGGCCCCTGTCGCGACCGCGCCTGCCATGCCCGCCACGCCGTACAGCGCGGCCACGGGCAGCACGGCCACAAGCTTGGCGATGATGATGCGGCCGCGGCTGGGATCCGCGAGCACGGTGGTGTCGATGGTGCGGTGACGGACCTCACCGGTGACGGCGAGGGCTCCGAGGATGGCGGGGAACACGTAGCCGAAGGACACCGCCAGACCGTAGATGGTCGCCGCCATCATCCGCGGGTCCATGCCCGGGGGAGTGGCCGACTCCCCGCCCAGCTGATCGGCAAACGCGAACGAGAACGCGACGATCCCCGCCATGAAGGCGGAGCCGGCCACCATGCAGATCAGCAGGACCCACCACAACCGGGTCGTGACGACCTTGCGGACCTCCGAGGTCAGCGCCGCCTTCATCGGGCCACCTCCGCCGCGGCCGTGAGCCGCAAGAACAATTCCTCGAGGCTCTCGCCCTCGTCGCTCAGCCCGTGCACCTCGAGCCCGTCCGCGAAGGCAGCGGCGCCCACCTCTGCCGCCGTCACACCGGCAATCCGCGCCCGGTTCGCGGCCTCGACCGTGGCGGCCTGACCAAAACGGGAGCGTGCAAACGCGGCCAGAGCCACGGCATCGGGCGATCGCAGTGTCACGCCAGGACGCGTCATGGCGCGTAGCTCGTCGAGCGACGACTGATGGCGGAGCCTGCCTTCGGCGATGATCACCACATCGTCGACGGTCTGCTCGACCTCGCTCAGCAGGTGCGAGCTGAGCAGCACTGTGCCGCCGTCGTCGGCGAAGGCGCGCAGAAACGAGCGCAGCCACTTGATGCCCGCGGGGTCCAGGCCGTTGGCGGATTCGTCCAGGACCAGCACCCGGGGGTTGCCGAGCAACGCCGTGGCGAGCCCCAGGCGCTGACGCATCCCCAGGGAGTAGCCGCCTACGCGACGACGTGCGGCATCGGCCATGCCCACCATCGCCAGGACCTCGTCGCAGCGGGAGTCCTCGACGCCGACCACGGGCGCGTAGACGCGCAGGTGGTCGCGGGCGCTCCGGCCAGGGTGAAACGCGCCCTCGAAATGCGCGCCGATCACGCCGGCGGGACGCTCGATGTCGCGATAGGCGCGGCCGCCGAACGTCGCCGAGCCCTCCGTGGCCGTCGCGAGCCCCACGAGGATGCGCAGCGTGGTCGACTTGCCCGCGCCGTTGGGGCCAAGGAACCCCGTGACGCGACCCGGCTCAGCCGTAAAACTGAGGTCGTCGACGGCCGTCACGTCCCCGTAGCGCTTGGTCAGTCCGTCGACCTCGATGGCCTGTGCGTGCACGGATTCCCTTTCGTCGCGGTCGTCTCAGCCGATGCTAGCGACGCCTGGCTATGCTGGCGGGACTATGGACGATCAGAGTCTTCGCCTGAGATGACCGAGTGGCTACTGGTGGGCGTCGGCGTCCTGCTGACCATCGGGACCGCCGTGTTCGTGTCCGCCGAGTTCTCCCTCGTGGCGCTCGACCCCGCGCACGTCGAGGACGGGGGCAAGGACCGCCGCGTGCGGCGAGCCCTCGCGAAGCTGTCCACGCAACTCTCCGGCGCCCAGGTGGGCATCACGCTCACCACCATCCTGCTGGGCTACACCGCGCAGCCCGCGCTCGTGACCCTGCTCAGCGTCCCCCTCGAGACCACCGCGCTGGGTCGCGCCGCCGTCGCGGGTATTGCCGGCGCCGTGTCGCTTGTCCTCGTCAACGCGTTTTCGATGGTGTTCGGCGAGCTGGTGCCCAAGAACGCGGCGCTCGCGGACCCCACCCGCACCGCACGGCTGGTCGCGCCGTGGCTCATGGCCTTCACGACGGCGCTGTCGCCTCTCATTTCGCTGCTCAACCGCTCCGCGAACGGAATCCTGAGGCTCATGGGCATCGAGCCTCGCGAGGAGCTCTCGGGCGGACGCTCGCCCCAGGAGCTCGCCGCGCTGGTGCGGCGCTCCGCGGAGGCCGGCACGCTCGCGCCGTCCACGGCGCTGTTGCTGAAGAACACCATCGAACTCGACCAGCTCACGGCGATCGACGTGATGACGGACCGCACCCGGCTCGCCGTGTTGGAACGCGACGCCACCGCGGCGGACGTGATGGCCCTGTCGCGCGCGAGCGGCCACTCGCGCTTTCCCGTGATCGGCGACGGCCTCGACGACGTCATCGGCCTGGTGCACCTGCGCGCCGCGATCGCCGTGCCCGCGCACGATCGCGATACGACCCCGGTGCGCGAGCTCATGGTGGACGCCCCGCGCGTGCCCGAGACGCTCCAGATGCGTCCACTCCTCCTCGAGCTGCGCGACCTCGGCCTCCAGGTCGCGATCGTCGAGGACGAATACGGCGGCACCGCGGGCCTCGTCACGCTCGAGGACGTGGTCGAGGAGCTCGTGGGCGAGGTCGCAGACGAGCACGACCGCCGGCGCAGCGCCGCGCATCGCATGCCCTCGGGCGACTGGGTGGTGCCCGGCGTGCTCCGCCCCGACGAGGTCGCCGAGGCCGTGGGCGTCACCATCCCCGAGTCGCCCGCCTACGAGACGCTGGGCGGCTTCGTGATGGCGAGCCTGGGCAGGGTCGCGAAGGTGGGCGATGAGGTGACGACGGCCGATGCCGTGGTGAGGGTCGAGCGGATGGTGGGCCGCCGTATCGACCGGGTTCGCGTCCGTCCCACGGGGGCGCCATGAGCATCCAGATGATCCTGTTGGTGGCCGGCCTGTTGCTCGCCAACGCCTTCTTCGTGGGTGCCGAGTTCGCGGTCATCACGGCGCGGCGTAGCTCGATCGAGCCGCTCGCAGAGGAAGGATCGCGGGCCGCGCGCACGGTGCTGTGGGCGCTCGAGAACGTCTCGCTCATGCTCGCCACGGCGCAGCTGGGCGTTACCGTGTGCTCGGTGTCGCTCGGTGTGGTGGCCGAGCCGGCGGTGGCCCACGCGCTCGAGGGGCCGCTGCACTGGCTGGGGATCCCGTCGGAGGCCTCCCACGTGGTCGCCGTCATCATCGCGCTGGTGATCGTGGTGGGGCTGCACGTGGTGGTGGGGGAGATGGTGCCGAAGAACTCGGCCGTGTCCAACCCCGAGCGCGCGGCGCTGCTGTTCGGCCCGCCCCTGGTGTGGATCGCGCGGGTGCTGGGCCCCATCATCGCCGCGCTCAACTGGTTCGCCAACGGTGTGCTGCGGCTGGTCGGTATCGAGCCGCGCGACGAGGTGACGAGCGCGTTCACGGCGGACGAGGTGCACTCGATCGTGGAGCGCTCGAGCGAGGAAGGCACGCTCCAGGACGCCGAGGGCCTCCTGTCCGGCGCCATCGAATTCTCCGACCGCACCGCCGGTGACGTGATGGTCCCGCTCGAGTCCGTCACCGGGGTCCCAGCAGGCGTGAGCGTCGACGTGTTCGAGGGCGTGGTCGCCCAGACCGGGTATTCGCGCCTGCCGGTGCACGACGACTCGGGTCGGTACGTGGGCTATTTGCATATCAAGGACACGCTCTATGCGCGCCCGGGTGAGCGCGAAGAACCGATCCAGGAGTGGCGCGTGCGCGCGTTGCCGCACGTGGATGCCGAGGCGGGCGTGGAGTCCGTCCTGGCCCTGATGCGTGGCTCCGCCGCCCACCTCGCGCAGGTGTTGCGCGACGACGAGCCCGTGGGGCTGGTCTATCTCGAGGACATCATCGAGGAGCTGGTGGGCGAGGTCCGCGACGCGATGTCTCGCGAGGTCTGAGGCGTTCTTCACAACCCCTTGGCAGCGCCTGGAACCCGCGCTTAGGCTCAAGCGTTGGGTCGCCGGTGACGATGACACCTGGGACCGAGGGTGGCGTCCACCGTTACCATTTGGTTACAATCGACGGAATCTTGGCCAGGGGGGTGGCCGGGTGACGATGGCAATCGATCTGTGTGGAGGCTTGTGTGAGCAAGCGTGAGGATGGCGCAAGCGCGCACCCCCGCTCGCGTCGCCTGCGACGCCTCCAGGAGACTCAAGAGCTCCAGGTCCGCACCACTCACCGTCGTCGCAAGCTGCTGACGCGCTCCGGTGTCCTCGCGGGATTTGCCGTCGCGATGGTGGTCTACCCCATGGTCGGCACGCTGACGCCGGGCGCCGAGGCGAACGAGGCCGCTCAGGAGCTCGCGACCTCGACCGTCCCCGCGACCTCGGCGGCCTCGGCCCTCCTCACGGGAGGCGCCGCGCTGGAGTCCTCGGACCTGCCGCTGCCCGGCATCGACGAGTCCGCGACGGCGCTTGCGGCATCGGCCGAATACATCGTCTCGACGAGCCTTCCCAACTGCGACCCCTCGAAGGGCTGGGCCGGTTACAACGGCAAGCTCACCGAATCCTCGCTGTGCACGCTGTGGAACGGCGAGGTGGTGCGCAACGACGCCGCGGTGGCGCTCGCGGAGCTCAATGTTCAGTTCAAGGCGGTGTTCGGTCGCGACCTGTGCGTGGGTAACGGCTACCGCACGCTCGCGAGCCAGTATGCGACCAAGCGCAGCCAGGGCTACCTCGCTGCCACCCCCGGCACCTCGGTGCACGGTTGGGGCCTCGCGATCGATCTGTGCGGCTCCGACGACACCGGCGCGACCAAGCGCTGGCTCGAGGCCAACGGCCCCGTGTGGGGGTGGGAGAACCCGTCGTGGGCGAAGTCGCGCAAGTGGGAGCCCTGGCACTGGGAGTACGTGCCCGGCACCGACGACCTCGGCGTCTACGAGTCCACGTACTGGTCCAACACCGGCGCGTACCGGTCCTCGGACTGACGGTCCCCCGTATAAGCACGACCCGGATCGCCTGGCGGCGACCCGGGTCGTTTCGTATCGAGGGTGGTGACTACAGCCAGCGCGAGTGGATGTCGAACGTGGTCGCGACCGAGGTGATCTCGTCGCGCGTGAGGCCCTCCGCGCGGCCGCCCGCGACGATGTCCATGTACTCGTACTTCGCGGCGGTCTCGGCGTACTCGACGCGGTCGACGGCACGGTAGACCGAGACATCCGAGCGGGACATGGTGCCGTGCTTGGACCACAGCACAATTTCATGCTCGCGAAGCCCCTCTACGTTCGCGCGTCCCATCTGCTCGGATCCGGGGATGAAGAAGGGCAGGACGCCGATGCCGTCCGAGAGTGACACGATCGTCTCCGGCTCCCAGCGCAGAATCGCTCTGTTCATGGCCTCGGTGTCGCGGTAGCTGGGGATGTGTGAGAGGTACGTGAGGTGCGGGGGCTGGGCGTGCACCACGGCCTGGAAGTCAATGCCGCGGTGCTCGACCTGGTCCTGGTGGACGGCGACGTGGGAGTTGAACTCGCTGGTGAGGCGCGCGAAGCGGCGCGTGCTCGAGGTGTAGAGCGTGCCGGTCACGCCGTCCGCGTGGATGACGACGGCGCCCATGGCCGACAGGGGATCGGCGGCGAGCTGGCGCAGGCGGCGGCCGGATCCGGTGGCGAGCACCGTGCCCCCAGCGAGAGCCGGAGCGGGGTCGGGCAGCGTGATCTCCTCCGCGTGCGGGAAGTGGCGGCGGACCTCGACCTCCCAGCCCATGTAGACGGAGATGTTGCCGGCGCCGGCCTCTGACGCGTCGATGTCGCAGATGCGTGCGCCCCCGTCGCCGATCTGCTCGATGAGCTCCTCGAGGGTGGGGCGGGGCTGGTCGGTGAGCATGGTGTCTCCTCTGAAGGCGGGCCTGCGGCGATGCGGGCCCGGCGTGCTGATATGAAACGATTCAACTTTAGGGCCGATGCGCGACGGTGGTGCGGGACAAAGGTCCGCCGCCTGCGTCCCGCCTCCTCCCGCGTGCTCCTGGTGGCCCGATATCCGCCACGAATGCGCGTGTCCTGGCGCAAGTGTCCACTTTTGCGCCAGGGGGGAGGGGCGTCGAGATGCGCGGCGCACCCCGATGCACCAGGCTTGATGGCGAGGCGGCCCGCCATCCTTGGGTCGCCCGCCCCACCCGCACCGTCGGCCATCAGCCGGGTGAGTGCAGAACAGGAGCAGCCATGCGCATCGGAGTCCCCGCCGAGATCAAGAACCGCGAGACCAGGGTGGCTCTCACCCCCGAGGGCGCCGCGCGCCTCACGCGGGCTGGCCACGAGGTCGTCGTCCAGGCGGGAGCCGGTGCCGCGTCGTTCCTGACCGACGAGGCCTATCGCGAGGCGGGCGCACGCATGGGCACCGTCGCCGACGCTTGGGGCGCCGAGCTGGTGCTCAAGGTCAAGGAGCCCGTGCCCCAGGAGTACGGCCTGCTGAGCGACAACATCCTGTTCACGTTTCTCCACCTCGGTGCCAACGAGCCGCTCGCCCGCGCACTCATCGACGCCGGCACCACCGCCATTTCCTACGACACGGTCCAGATCGATGACGGCACCCTGCCGCTGCTGACGCCCATGAGCGAGATCGCGGGCCGGCTCGCCACGCTCGAGGGTGCCCACCATCTCCTGTCGCCCGCGGGCGGCCGCGGGGTGCTGCTGGGCGGGGTCGGCGAACTGCCGGGCGCACGCGTGGTCGTGATCGGCGCGGGGGTCGCGGGCCGCGCGGCGCTCGCAGAGGCGGTGGCACTCGGGGCCGATGCCGTGGTCCTCGACCTCGACGAGTCCCGCCTCGCCTCGGTACGGGACGCCCACGGCGACAGGGTCCGTACCGAGCTCTCGACCGCCGCGACGGTGGAGCGCGAGGTCATGAGCGCGGACCTGGTCATCGGCGCCGTCCTGGTGCCTGGACGGCCGGCGCCCAAGGTCGTTTCCCACGCCACGGTCGAACGGATGCGGCCGGGGTCGGTGCTCGTGGATATCGCGATCGACCAGGGTGGATGCTTCGAGGACTCGCGGCCCACCACGCACGACGACCCCGTGTTTCGCGTGGCGGGCTCCACCCTGTACTGCGTGGCCAACATGCCCGGCGCCGTCGGCGCGACGGCGACCGCCGCGCTCACGCACGCGACCGCAGTCTATGTTGACCTGCTCGCCGAGCACGGACGCGGTGCACTCACCCTGGACAGCGCCCTCGCGCGCGGGCTCAATGTCGATGCAGGAAGCCTCCGATACCGTGCTGTCGCCCAGGCGTTTCCTCACCTTCCGAGCGGGGATTCGGTGGTGGCGCCGTAACGCGGCCGATGTGGTGGTCGGCCGCCGTGGGATACTCCGGCCGCCCGGCAATGACGGGATAGTCGTCCAGTTCGCGCTCGGCCGCCTCGCGGCCGAGCGTCACGAGCGTGCCGAGATCGTCGACGCCCCACGCCGTGTGCCCCGCGAGGCGCGGCTCGATCATGGTCACGTCCGCGCTGATCTCCCACTCGTGCACGCTGACGGAGGACTCGAAGCCGTGGAAGTCCCACTCGGGCTGCAGGCGCACGCCGATGACGTGGGTGGCGCCCAGGCCGAAGCACGCCTCGAGCGGCACGTTTTGCACCAGCCCACCGTCGAGGAGGTGGCGACCCAGGTGCGGCACGGGCCGGAACACGCCGGGCACGGCGATGGATGCGGCGACGGCAAGGGACAGCGAGCCGTGGTCGACAACCACTGCCTTGCGGGTGTTGACGTCCGTGGCGACGGCGGCGAAGCGGGTGGGCAGGTCCTCGATCTGGGGATCGCCGCCGGTGACGGCACGGACGCCCTCAAGAAGCGCATCGGCCGTCAGGAGGCCCAAGCCGGGCCGAGGCGTCCAGCGGCCAAAGGTGGTCCACGACCACGTGAGCACGCGCTCCTCGAGGTCGTACGGGTCCACGCCGAGCGCAGTGGCGCCGCCGGCGATCGCCCCGGCCGAGGTGCCGGTGATGATCGAGGGAACGATGCCCCGCTCGTGCAGTACCTGCAGCACCCCCACGTGGGCGGCGCCGAGTGCGCCGCCTCCGCCGAGAGCGAGGCCGAGCCGAGGGACATAGCGCAGGTCGTCGAGCGCGGGCATGGGCCCATCGTAGAAACAGGTGTGCCGGGTGCGCGCGGTGGCACGCCTATCCTTGGTGCCCATGACCGAGAGCCCTGACCAGCCCCCACGCAGTTGGGCTCCCGTTGCCGGCGCCGGGGTCATCGCCGCGGTCGTACTGATCGCCGCCGTGATCTGGTGGATCGCCGGT
Source organism: Demequina sp. NBRC 110051 (assembly GCF_002090055.1). Classification (GTDB taxonomy): domain Bacteria; phylum Actinomycetota; class Actinomycetes; order Actinomycetales; family Demequinaceae; genus Demequina. The sequence continues at coordinate 172,443 of NZ_BBRH01000012.1, read as the reverse complement.
GCGGGAGTGTCGGACGAGCAGCAGGTGGGCATCGTCGCGTGCGAGCAGTTCGCGATCGATGAGGGCCTGCCCGAGATTGTGCGCGGCGACGTCGCCGGTCCCGAGGATGGCGTGGTCGACGTGTCGTGGGAGTTCGCGGACGGTACCTTTGGCGGCTGCCAGGTCGAGGTGATCGACGGCGTCGCGGGCGAGCCCGCCTTGGTGGGCGACATCGCGGCCAGCCCGAGCCCTTCGCCCTCCGCGTAGCCCTATTTGAGGCATCGCCTGCCTTCCCGGTACGTTCGAGGGACACCCCGGACGCGAAGGAGAGGCATGGACCAGCGCAATCTCGGCCAGACGGTGGTGAGCGCCATCGGATTGGGCGCCATGCCGATGTCCATTGAGGGCCGGCCCGACGAGGCCAGGTCCTTCGCGACCATTCACGCCGCGCTCGACGCGGGCGTCACGCTCATCGACATCGCGGACGCGTACCTGCTCAACCCGGGCGAGACCGGCCACAACGAGCAACTCATCACCCGCGCCGTCGCCGCCTACCCCGGCGGCACCGACGCCGTGCTGATCGCGACCAAGGCGGGGAGCCTGCGCCCAGGCGACGGCACCTGGTACCAGAACGGCGACCCGGCGTATCTCAAGGAGGCCGCCAAGGCATCGGCGCTGCGGCTGGGCGTGGACAGCATCGGCCTGCTGCAATTTCACCGCCCCGACCCCAAGGTTCCCTACGCCGACTCGGTAGGTGCGTTCGCCGAGCTGCTGGACGAGGGCGTGATCCGTCAGGCGGGCATCTCCAACGCCAACCCGGATCAGATCCGTGAGGCTCACGACGTGCTGGGCGGCCGGCTCGCGAGCGTGCAGAACCAGTTCTCGCCCGCGTTCGTGTCCTCGTATCCCGAGCTCGAGCTGTGCGCCGAGATGGGCATCGCGTTCCTGCCGTGGAGCCCGCTAGGTGGCATCGGCAAGGCGGGCGACGTGGGTACCCGGTTCGTTCTTTTCCAGCAGGTGGCCGATGCCCGCGGCGTCTCCGCGCAGCAGGTGGTCCTCGCGTGGGAGCTCGCGCTCGCCGACGTCGTGATCCCCATCCCCGGCGCGTCGCGCCCCAGCTCGATCCTGGACTCCGCTGCGGCCGCCGAGCTCGAGTTGTCCGAGGACGACATGGCGCTGCTGGGTTCCGTGTTGCAGGATTGAGGCCATGGCCAAGAACCGACTGATCACGAGCGTCTCGCGCACCGCGGGGCTCGCACTCGTCACGGACGGCGTGGTGGGGCTCGCGGTGCCCGGTCAACGCGAGAAGGAGTGGGCGGCGCCACGCAAGGTGTGGCGGCGGTCCGTCAGGCGCGTGGTGGGCGAGGCCGTCGAGTCGCCCGCGTTCGCCGTCGTCGAGGTCGTGGTGGGCCTCGCGCTCGTGGCGGTGGTGCCGCGGGTGCTCGCGCGCCGCTGAGTGGCGGCGAGTGCCCCATGGGCGCACACCGTAGCGGGAAAGGCCTTTCCGTTCTAGCGTAGGACCAGGCCGCCCGTTCCCGTCATGCGGCCGGATGGAGGGGCACCCCGTGCCCGCTGACCGACCTGCGTCTCACCGCGCCGCTCGACCCGCCGCCGTCGTCGCGCCTGTGCGCCTCACCGCGCTGACCTTTCTGGTGCTGGGCCTGGTTCAGGCCATCTGGCCGCTCACCATGGACCTGTACTTGCCGGCCTTCCCCACGATCGTCGCGGACCTGGACACGTCGGCATCGGCCATTCAGGCGACCCTCACGGCGGCGTTCGTCGGCATGGCGCTGGGCCAGTTGCTCACCGGGCCGTGGTCGGACCGCGTGGGGCGACGCCGCCCCATGCTCGTGGCGCTCGTCGTCTACATCGTCGCCTCCGTGGCGTGCGCGCTTGCCCCCACCGCCGGCGTGCTCATCGGCGCGCGCTTCGCGCAGGGACTCGGCGCGGCCTCGGCCGCCGTCCTCACCATCGCGATGGTGCGCGACGCGTCCGAGGGGCCCCAGATGGTGCGTGCCCTCGCCCGCCTCCAGCTGGTCAACGGCACCTTCGTGGTGCTTGCGCCGTCCATCGGCGCCTGGCTCTTGGGGATCACGCCGTGGCGCGGGATGTTCTGGATCCTCGCCGGCGTGGGTGTGGTGCTCCTGGCGCTCACGGGCTGGACGCTCAGTCCGCGTCGCCTGGGCCTGGGGGCCGCTCCGGCGGCCGACGCCGTGGTCGCCCGACCGCGCCTCTACGCGCCGCTCGTGGCGGACCGCCGCTACCTCCTGGCGGTCGCCGGGGGAGCGCTCGTGTTCGCAGCGATGATGGCCTACATGGCGAGCTCGGCGTTCCTGTTCCTCGGGCACTTTGGGCTCAGCGAAGGCACGTATGCGGTGATCTTTGGCGGCCATGGCCTCATGATGATCGCCGGGGCGCAGGTGAGCGCGAGGGTCGCCGGGCGCGTGGCTCCTGTGCGCGTCGTGGTGATCGGCGCGACCGTGTTGCTGGGCGCCGCGGCGGGGGCGACGGCACTGGGTCCCTTCGCGGGTGACTCCCGAGTATGGCTGTTCCTGGTGCCTCTGTTCGTGTTCACCACGGCCTTCGGATTCGTGAACCCGGCGCTGCAGGAGGTGGCCCTCCACGACCACCGGGAGCGTGCCGGATCCGCCGCCTCGCTCATGGGCGCGACGCGGATGATTGCCGGCTCGGCGGCTGCGCCGCTGGTGGGCGCGCTCGGCGAGGCCAGCCCCACGCTCGTGGGCGGGGCGATGGCGGTGTGCTGCGCGCTCGGTGCCGCGGTCCTGCTGGTGCTGAGCCGGGCGAGTCGGGCGCGAGGTGAGGAGCCTTCGAGTGCCGCCGCGGCATCGGCCGCCTCCTAGGATGGCGCCATGAGCACCGTCGCCGCCATTGTCGCCACGTCCGCTGACGCCCCGCTGGAGCGCGGCACCGTCACTCGCCGGGAGGTGGGGCCGCGTGACGTCCTCATCGACATCGCGTGGGCCGGCATCTGCCACTCCGACATCCACACCGTGCGTGGTGACTGGGGCGCACAGACCTACCCGCTGACCGTGGGCCACGAGATCGCCGGCATGGTCGCGGCGATCGGCGCCGAGGTCACGACGGTTGCCGTCGGCGACCGCGTGGGCGTGGGGTGCATGGTCGGCTCGTGTCGCGAATGTGCCAACTGCCAGGCGGGACGCGAGCAATACTGCGAGAAGGGCTTCACGGATACGTACGGTTCCCGCGACGTCGATGGCACCGTCACCCAGGGCGGCTATAGCGCCGCCGTCGTGGTCGACGAGCACTTTGTGCTGTCGCTGCCCGCCGCCCTGCCGTTCGAGAAGGTGGCGCCGCTGCTGTGCGCTGGGATCACGACGTACTCGCCGCTGCGCCGGTGGGGGGCCGGTCCTGGCAAGCGCGTGGCCGTGGTCGGGATGGGCGGCCTGGGACACATGGCCGTGAAGCTCGCCGTCGCGATGGGGGCGGAGGTGACGGTGTTGTCGCAGACGTCGTCTAAGCGGGCCGATGCGCTCGCGTTCGGCGCTGTCGCCCACCACGCGACCAGCGACCCCGCGGTGTTCACGGAGCTCGCGAACTCCTTCGACCTCATCATCAACACCGTCTCCGCGCCGCTGGACGTGGACGCGTACCTTGGCATGCTCGACTTCGCGGGGGTGATGGCGAACGTGGGTGCGCCGCCCGAGCCTGCCGCGATGTCGGTGTTCACCTTGTTTACGAACCAGCGCTCATTCACCGGCTCCACGATCGGTGGGATCGCCGAGACCCAGGAGATGCTCGAGTTCTGCGCCGAGCACGGGATTGTCCCCGAGGTCGAGATCATCCGCGCCGAGCAGGTCAACGACGCCTGGGAGCGGGTGCTGAAGTCGGACGTGCGCTACCGGTTCGTGATCGACGCGGCGACGCTGTAGTCCGCGGGCGTCCCGCTGTCCCTCCCACGTGTCCTGCGAGCCACTGAGTGCCCGCTTTGCGCCGAAAGTGGGCACTCAGTGGCTCCTGGGGCGCACGGGGGTGCGGGGGTGCGCCCGGCGGGTTCGGGAACGACAAAGCCGCAGGAGTCCGCGCCTTTCAGCGCGCCCTGCGGCCCTTGTGTCGCGAGCATACGACGTGCCCCCGACAGGAATCGAACCTGCGACCTTCGGTACCGGAAACCGGCGCTCTATCCGCTGAGCTACGGGGGCATGCGGGGTGTCCCGCGAGGGTCAAGACTAGCAGGGGGCGGAGGTGGTTCCCCGCACGATCAGGCTCGGCTCGAGCGTGACCTCGACGGTGTCGCGGTCGCCGTCGATGCGTGACAGGAGCAGCCGGGCGGCCTCGCGCCCAATCGCCTCGCGCGGCTGCGCGACCGTGGTGAGGCCCGGGCGCACCTGGCGCGCGATCTGCGCGTCGTCGTAGCCCACGATGCTGAGTCCGTCGGGGACGTCGAGGCCCGCGTCGAGCGCATCGTGGAGCAGGGTGGCGGCGGTGCGATCGTTGCCGGCGAAGCACGCGGTGGGGCCTTCGGGTGTCTGGGCCGCGGCGAGCATCGCGGCGGTGCCGCCCTCGTCCGTCCACAGCGTGGTCGCGGGCAGGTCGGCGCGCGTCATCGCCTCGCCGTAGGCGTGACGCCTGGCCGTCGCCGCGGCACGCCGGGACGACGCCAGGTGCACGATGCGCCGGTGGCCCAGGCCCAGCAGGTGGTCGAGCGCGAATGCGGCGCCGCGCTCGTCGTGGTTGCGCACCACGCTGACGCGGCGGGGCTGCTCGAAGGGCCGGCCCACCATGACGAGGGGACGGCGGGTGGCGGCGGCGTCGAGTGCCTCGGCGGGAAGCATCGCCGAGACCACGATCACCCCGTCCACGCCCAGGTCGAGCATCTGGTCCAGGCGCACGGCGAGCACCTCGGGCTGTGAGCGGCCATGGCCGATCACCGTGCCGAGCCCCGCGTGCTCGGCGCGCGACTCGATACCCGCGACCACGTCCGCGTGATACGGGTTGGACAGGTCGGAGACGAGTACACCGATCACCTGCGTCCGTCCGCGCGCGAGCCCGCGAGCCAGCACGTTTGACCGGTAGCCGAGGTCATCGGCCACCGCCAGGATGCGCGTGCGGGTCGCATCCGAGACCCCCGCATCGCCGCGAATGGCCAGGGAGACCAGCGACTTCGACACCCCCGCCGCGCGCGCGACGTCCACGATGGTGGGGGCGACGCGGTCGGCGGGCATGAGCCGATTCAATCAGAGACCGAGGTGAACATTCGGCGAACGCGGACGAACAAACGGCAACGGTACTGGAACGCTCCAGTCGGCCCTGGCTAGCGTCGCCGGTGTGAACGACACCCAGCCCGCGACGCCCCTGCCCGTGCCCGCCGCCCTCTTGCTCGACTTCGGCGGCGTCATCATCACGACGGCCAAGCGTCCCGCGGGCCTGGACGACGCCGCGGCGCACGTCGCGGCGCTGCTCGAGCGCGGCATCATCGACGTCCCCGTCGCCCAGGCGCGCGCCTCGCTCGACGCTGGCCTCACGGCGCTCACCCACTGGAAGCACGCGTCGAGCCGCCTACCCGAGCCGCGCGAGCTCACTCACAGGGAAATTGTGGGCGACTTCCTCGCCGGGGACCTGCCGGAGGACGCCCGCGCGCTACTGGTCGCCGAGGCGAGCGAGCTCCTCGACACCCTCCAGACCCTCATCACCGACCATCACCTGCGCCCCGGCATCCGCCGACTGCTCGACACGGCCGCGAGCCACGGCATCCCCGTCGGCATCGTCTCCAACGCGCACTCCGGGCGCTCCCATCGGCGCATCCTCGCGTCGCTGGGCCTCTACGACTCCTTCGCCGTGCAGGTGTATTCGGACGAGGTCGGGATGCGCAAGCCCCACCCCGGCATCCTCACACTCGCGGCCGCGGGCGTGGGTGCCGATCCGGCGGACTGCTGGTACGTGGGTGACACGCTCGACCGCGACGTCGTCGCCGGGCGCCGCGCCGGCATCGGCCGCGTCCTCATCACCCGTGACAAGCACACCGACCACCCGCCGTTCGCGGTCGCTCATACGGCCGATGCGACATTTGAGACCCCCGAGGGGCTCGCCGATGCGCTGGTCGCCTCGCTGGAGGCCCGTGCCGAGGAGAGTTCCGTACGGGGGTCCGCCACGGCATCGGCCTCCGAGAATTCGCGCCGCGGCGCGCTGCTGATCGACCACGGCGGCGTCATCTCCCTGTCGGAGAAGAACCCCGCCGAGATGATGCGGCTGGGGGAGCGCCTCGCGTTCCTGCTGTCGACCCGAGCCGCACCGCTGGAGCCGGGCGACGCGATCCAGATGATCGTGACCGCACGCGAGCGCCGCGCGGCCGCCAAGGGCGATTCGCTCGTCGAGACCACCCCCCACGAGTTCTGGGTCGAGCACTTCGGACGCGACCTCGACGAGCGCGCCCGCGCGGTGCTCGCCGCCGAGTGCCACGACCTCATGCACCGCTACGGCCGCGCGAAGAGCCGGCGTGTGCTGCGCGACGGCGTGCGCGAGGCGCTCGAGGAGTGCCGCGCCCAGGGCATGCCGGTCGTCGTCGTGTCGAACACCCTGTCCGGCCGCGCCGTGCGCGACGCGTGCCGCGAGCACGGACTGGCGGAGCTCATCGGCGCCTACGTGTGCTCCGACGAGCATGGCGAGCGTAAGCCCGGCGCGTCCATCGTGCGCGAGGCGCTCACGATCTCCGGCGCCGACCCCGCCACCACATGGTTCTACGGCGACAAGCCGCATGCCGACGCCGCAGGCGCGCTCGCGGCCGGCATCGCGCGCCGTGTCATCGTCCGCGGCGGCGCCGTCGCGGACGCCCCGATCGACGAGGCGCTCCAGAGCGGCCTCGCCACCGACGTCGTCGACTCGGCCGCGGGGCTCGCCTCGCTGCTGCGCGACGCCGCGTCGCTGTCTCTGTCCCAGTAATCCACCCCACCAGCAGCAGCTACTCCCAAGGAGCAGACATGTCCCAGACCACCGTTCCCGATGAGCGGGCCGGCCGTCTTCGAGGCACCGCAGCAGGACTGCGCCGCGACCTCAGCGGCTCGCAGAAGCTCATGATCTTTGTCCTCTCGATGGCGCTGTCCGGCGTCGCGAACATCGTCATCGAGGTCATCCCCGAGGTGTCGATCGGACCCGTCGACGTGTCCGTCAGCTACTTCGTGTTCGTGCCGCTGACACTCGTCGCCCTGCTCAACCCCTTCTGGGCGGCGCTCGGCGCTCCGGTGGGTGAGGTCATCTTCGTGGACCTGCTGATGGGCGACTTCTCCGGACTTTCCGAGATCGAGGGCATCATCCAGATGTTCCTCGCGCTGTTCATCGCGGGCTCGATGATCCGCAACCCCAAGAACAAGGTGCAGATCGCCATCGCCGCCGTGACGGTCGTCGTCATCGACAAGGCGCTGTCCGCGATTGTTGACCTGTCGAAGGTGTGGATCGGCGTCGAGGACGCCGAGTACGTCGAGGGGCTTCCCGAGTCGATCCTGGTGCTCGAGGGCATCGGCTTCGCGGTCGACATCCTCATCACGGGCGTGCTGTTCGGCGTCCTGCCCGCCATGTGGCTGATCCCCGCCCTCCACGGCCGCATCGAGCCGCTGCTCGGGATGCGTCCACGCGTGCCCGGCGAGCCGATTCAGGGTGGCGCGCCGCGCACGGGCCTGTTCGTGGGCGTGGCCCTGGCCCTCGCGGTCGCCGCCTTCTTCTTCGCCTTCCTCGAGGCATGGGATGTGGCGATCGGCGTGTTCGAGCCCGACTTCCTCGACACCTACGGCTCGGGCTTCCTGTGGGTGGGCGTCGGCGCCGCCGCGATCGCCTTCCTCGTGGGCGTCGCGCTCGTGAAGTTCAGCCGCAGCCGCAAGACCGAGAACTGACCCGGATGCCGCGGGCGCCCCACGCGGGCGCCCGCGGCATCGTCCCTCCCGCACCGCCCCCCCGCACCACCACAGGAGCACCGCCCCATGAGCGCCATCATCGAGATCGACCGCCTGAGCTTCCGCTACCCCGGAGCCGAGCGCGACAGCCTGCGCAACGTCTGCCTCACCATCGAGGAGGGCGACTTCGTGGCCGTGATCGGCGGCAACGGCTCGGGGAAGACCACCCTGTGCAAGACACTCAACGGGCTGGTGCCGCACTACTGGGAGGGCGACTTCGCGGGCGAGGTCCGCGTGGACGGCGTGGACACCTACGAGTCCTCCGTTGCCGCCCTGTCGTCCACCGTAGGCTATGTTTACCAGGACTTTCAGAACCAGCTGGTGCGCCCGCGCGTGCGCGACGAGATCGAGTTCGGCCCCACCAACTTCGGCATGTCCGACTACGCCGAGCGTGCCCAGCAGGCCATGGAGATGCTGGGCATCGCCCACCTCGCGGATCGGTTCGTGTGGCAGCTCTCGGGCGGCCAGGCCCACCTGACCGCGCTAGCGTCCGTGCTCGCGATGCGTCCGCGCATCATCGTGGTCGACGAGCCCGTGGCCGAGGTCGACCCCGCCGGCGCCCACGCCTTGTATGAACGCCTCACGGAGCTCAACCAGGTCCACGGCATCACCGTCATCGTGATCGAGCATCACGCCGAATTCATCGCGCAATACGCGAAGTCCGTGGTGCTCATGGACGACGGGGCGCCCGTGTGGCACCTGCCCGCGCCACAGGCCGCCGCCCGTGCGGCCGAGCTCGCGTCCCACGGCATCCCGGCCCCTCAGATCGTCGCCGCGTGCGAGGGGCTCGACCTCGCGGCCGCGCCGCGCACCGTGGAGGAGGCGGCCGCCGTGCTGCGCACCGCCGGCGCACGCCAGCGGGATTCCTGGACGGCCGATGCCGTGGCCGGCTCGGTTCCCCGTCTCGCCTCGTCCGAGGTGGACCCGGCCCGTACGGATGGCGACGAGCGCCGCCCGGTCGCGGTCGCATCGGCCGTCTCCCATGGCTATCGCTCCGTGGCGGGCGACCTCCTTCCGGTGCTGAGCGGCGTGGACCTCACCATCCGCGCGGGCGACCGCGTGGCGCTCGTGGGCGGCAACGGCGCCGGGAAGTCCACGCTGATGCGGCTGCTGTGCGGGCTGCAGGTGCCGCGCGGGGGATCGGTGACGCTCGACGGGATCGACACCAAAAAGTCGTCGGCGACAAGGCTCGCCGAGCACGCCGCGTATCTCTTTCAGCGGCCCGAGCAGATGTTCCTCAAGGACTCGATCCGCGCCGACGTGAGGCTTTTCCCTGCGGGGCGGAAGCGCGACGACGCCGATGCGCTCGTGGACCGCGTGCTCGATCGCGTGAGGCTCAGCGACTTTGCCGACCGCGATGGCCGCACCCTGTCGGGTGGTCAGCAACGCCGCGCGACGCTGGCCATCGGCCTCGCGATGACGCCCTCGCTGCTGCTGGCCGACGAGCCCACCGCCTCGCTCGACGTGGCCAGCCGCGACTCGGTCATCGCGATGCTCGACGAGCTTTCCGGGGCGATTGCCGCCGCCGTGGTCGCAACACATGACATGCACCTGGTCGCGGAATGGGCCACGCGCGTGATCGTCCTGGGAGGAGGGGGAGTGCTCGCGGACGTGACGCCCCTCGAGTTGTTCTCGTCCGATGCGTTGTTGGAGGGCGCACGCGTGGTGCCGCCGCAGATCACGGCGCTGGGGCGTGCGCTGGGCATTTCGCCTGCTCCGCTCTCCGTCGCTCAGTGGCGTGAGGCCGTCGCGCTCACGGACGCCGCCGCCCGGATGGAGGTGCGCGCATGAGCCGCAAGACCAGGGACGTCCTGTCCGTCGAGTGGGTGAAGCTCGAGCTGATCCGCACCGCGTATGCGACCCGCGGCGGGCTGTTCGCCAAGATGGATCCGCGCATGGTGATCAGCTGGTACCTGATCCTCGCGGTGGTGCCGTGGCTCACGCACGACCTGGTGACGATCATCGCGCTGTTCGGGCTCACCGCGGTCTCCGCGGCGCTCGCACGCGTGGGGCCGCTAGTGCTGGGCCTGTTCCTCATCGGATTCGTCACCGATTTTGCGTACGCGTTTGGCGCGGCATGGGTCTTTGGCGGCGACCACGAGACGGCCCTCGCGCTCGTCGAGATCACCCTGAAGCTCGCGACCGTGTCACTCGCGTCGATCGCGGCGTTCGTGTCGCTCGACCCCGAGGAGCTCAGCACGGGGCTGCTCGCATGGAAGGCGCCCGAGCTGCTCGCGTTCGGCGTCTCGTATGGCTATCGCATGATGCCGATCCTGTTCGAGGAGTTCGGGACGGTGTTCACGGGTCTGCGGCTGCGCAGCCCGCAGGGGCCGCGAGGGTTCCTGGGGATGAGGGCGCTATGGCGCTGGGGGACGTGGGCCGTCCAGGCGTTCTATCCGATCTTCCTCAACACCGCGAAGTCGGTGCGCACCACGGTTGAGTCCTTGGAGACGCGCGGGTTCACGGCCGCGCAGGGGCGGGAGCTGCGGATCGCGCAGTTGCGGATCGGAGCGCTCGACGTGGCCGTCGTGGCCGTGACCCTGGTGGCCGTGGTGGGCGCATTCGAGCTGGGAGCGGTCGTCACCATCGCGTGATCCGGTGAGTGCACCGCCTATCCTGAGCCTTCGAGACTGGCCTCAGGAGGACGCACATGAGCCACGCCACGGACATCACGGTCATCGCCACCGGCGGTACGATCGACAAGGAGTACCTGCTCTCGGGCGACCTTGCGGTAGGGGAGCCGGCCGCGACGCGCATCCTGCACACGATGGTGCCTTCGGTGACCGTGCGGGTGGTCGGGGTGCTCGCGATCGACAGCCGTGACATGACCGACGCGGACCGCGAGGTGCTCGCGCGGGAGGTGGCGGTGGCCGATGCGAAGGCCGTCGTGATTACTCACGGCACCGACACCATGGCGGACACGGCACAGTACTTGGCCGCGCGGGTGGCGGACGGCGTGACCGTGGTGCTCACCGGCGCTTTGCGTCCCGAGACGGTGGCCGGGACCGATGCGCACGTGAACCTGGGGTTCGCGCTCGCGGCCGCTCAGCTGGCGGGTCCCGGCGTCTATGTGGCTATGGGTGCACGGCTGTTCACCGCGGGTGCGGTCCGCAAGGATCTCGCGACGGGGGCGTTTGTCGCGATCGAGGGCTGAGTCCGCTTCCCAGGAGCCGATGGCTGCCCGCATCGGGTCGAAGCCGGGCACTCAGTGGCTCACGGGGTTGAGGTGAGCGCCTACGTCACCGTGCCCAGCTGCCAGGGAACGAATTCGTCTGAACCGAGGTCCAATTCCTCGGACACCGTCTGCTCGCCGGACGCGACGGCGAGGATCTTCTCGAAGATCTCCCGCCCCACCTGCTCCAAGGAGGCCGTGCCGTCGACGATGCGGCCGGCGTTGAGGTCCATGTCCTCGCGCATGCGCTCAAAGGTCTCGGTGTTGGTGGCCACCTTGATCGATGGCGAGGGCTTGCAGCCCAGCACCGAGCCGCGCCCCGTGGTGAAGACCACGACGGTCGCCCCGCCCGCGACGAGCCCTGTCACGGACACCGGGTCATAGCCGGGCGTGTCCATGAACGTCAGCCCAGGCAGGTCGATCTTCTCCGCGTACTCGCGCACCGCGACCAGCTCCGACGAGCCCGACTTCGCGACCGCGCCGAGCGACTTCTCGAGGATGGTGGTGAGTCCGCCGGCCTTGTTGCCAGGTGAGGGGTTGTTGTCGAGCGTGCCCCCGCCCTGTTCTGCGTATTTCTCCCACCATCGCAGACGGGCGACCAGGGCATCGGCCACGTCCCGCGACACCGCGCGGCGCAGCAGCAGGTGCTCGGCGCCGTAGACCTCGGGCGTCTCGGCGAGCGCCGAGCGCCCTCCCTGGGCGATGAGCATGTCGCTCGCGAAACCCAGCGCAGGGTTGGCGGTGATGCCGCTATACCCGTCCGACCCTCCACAGTTGGTGCCCAAGACCAGGGCCGATGCAGGGGCCGTCTCCCGTCGTAGCGCCTCGACGCCCGGCAGCATCGCCTCGATCGCGGTCACGCCCGCGCGCACGGTGGCGCGAATGCCGCCGGTCTCCTGAATAGTGAGTGTGCTCACTGGCAGGTCGTCGCGCAGGGCGACGCCGTCAAGGATGGTGGCTGCGGGCAGCATCTCGCAACCCAGGCCCAGCACCAGGAGTCCGGCCATGTTGGGGTGGGAGGCGTAGCCCTGCAGCGTGCGGCGGGTGATCTGCGCGCCCTCGCTCGTGGGGACCAGGCCGCAGCCCGTGTCGTGCGTCAGCGCAACCACCCCGTCCACGTGCGGATAGGCATCCAAGACGGGCCCGCGGAACTGATCCGCGATCATGCGTGCGGTGGACGCCGAGCAGTTCACCGACGTCACGATGCCGATGTAGTTCCTGGTGCCCCACGAGCCGTCCGAGCGGCGGTACCCCTCGAAGGTGCGTTGCTCGGTGGCGGGCACGGTGGGGCGGCGGTCCACGCCCACCTCGATCTCGCGCTCGCCGTCGTCCATGCCCAGGTTGTGGGCGTGCACGTGTGCGCCGGCCCGGATCGGCACCGTGGCACGCCCGATGACTTGCCCGTACTTGCGCACGGGGTCTCCCTCGGCGATGTCCCTGAGAGCCACCTTGTGGCCGCGTGCAACGTTCGAGCCGACGGTGATGTCGCCGTGAGGCGCGCCCGCGAGCACCGTGCCCCCGGAGAGGTCCCGCGTCGCGACGGCGACGTCGTCGCCCTCGGCAAGCACGATGGTGACGTCGGCAAAATCCAGGGCCTGTGCGGTGGCTGGCTCGGTCATACCGTCACCCCCTCGAGGTCGGCGACGGCGGATCTCACCGCGGCACGGAAACGGTCGTCGTCAGCGACGTCGGCCGGGAAGATCCCGCTGCCGTCGATGAGCCTGTCGGCGAGGGAATCGAGCGGCCCAGCGGCGAGCTCGCCGAGCAGATTTGCCAGCGGGTCGTCGAGGTCCACGCGCCGCTCTGCCACCTCGAGCCGCCCAGCGCTGGTCTCGCGCACGTAGAGCATCCACGCGGCCACGGCCCGGGCGATGGCGTGCGGCACCGTGCCCGCCGCGAGCCTGTCGCGGGCGGTGGCGAGGAAGCGGATGGGGAGCTTCTGGGAGCCGTCCATCGCGATTTGGACGGTGGTGTGGCCGATCGCCGCATTGGCGAAACGCTCGAGCACGGACTCGCGGTAGGCGGCGAGATCGATCTCGCTGACCTGTCCCAGTGACGGGATGGCGTCCTCGTCGATGAGCGCGCGCGCGAAGGCGTGGAGTTCGGGGTCGGCGACGGCATCCGCGATCAGCTCGTGGCCGCGCAGGGCTCCCAGATAGGCCAGCGCCGAGTGGGTGCCGTTGAGGATGCGGAGCTTGGTGTGCTCGTAGGGGCCAACGTCGTCGGTGAGCTGGGCACCGGCCCGTTCCCACTCAGGACGCGGTCCCGCGAAGCGATCCTCGATGACCCACTGCATGAACGGCTCGGCCACCACGAGTCCGGCGTCCGTGGCGCCAAGCAAGCCCTGCGCGGTGGCGCGGTGGGCGTCGGTGGTGGCGGGCACGATGCGGTCGACCATGGTGGCCGGGAACGTGACGGCGGCGCGCAGCCAGTCGCCGAAGCCGGACGCTGCCGCCGCGGGGCATGCCTCCACGATCGCGTGGACGAGCCTCTCCACCTGGGGGCCGTTGTCCATCAGGTTGTCGCACACGAGCACCGTGACCGGCTCGCCGCCCGCGTGCCAACGATGCGCGAGGCCGCGGAGCAAGAGCCCCACGGCGCTACGGGAGGTGACGGACGCATCGGCCGCCCCGTCGAGCTCGCGCGCCAGGAGGTCGAGGTCGAAGGCGAGTGAGGCATCGGCCATATCCGGGCCGCCGCCGGCGGCGCGCCGGTAGCCCTTCTCGGTGACGGTGAGCGACACGATGTGGGTGGTCGGTGCCACGACGGCGGCGAGCACGTCCGCGGTCTGCTCGGCGGGGAACAGGACGTCGCGCACCTGGCCAATGAGGTCCAGCCGCGTGCCGTGATCCGACAGCTCGAGCACGCCGTAGAGGCCGTCCTGCGGTGCGAGTTGGTCGCGCACGCCCGCGCTGCGCTGCGTGACGCCCACGATGCCCCAGCGCGCGTCTCCGGTCGCGCCCGCGGCGGCCTGGGTGAAGACGGCCTGGTGTGCGCGGTGAAAGGCGCCGATGCCCAGATGCACGATGCCTGGGGGCGCTGTGCGGTCGGGCAGCGCCGGGGCGGCGACGCTGGCCGGGAGCCCAGCCGCGGTGAGCGCGTCGAGGGTGGCGGTGGACAGGCGGGGCAGTGACGTCATTGTCAGCCTTTCAGGGGTAAGGCGGCGGGGCCGGTCGAGTCGCGGACGACGAGTTCGACGGGCAGGCGCACGGTGGGAGGCTCGGCCGCGGCGTCGAGTCCGTCGAGCAGGGTGGTGGCCTCGTGGCCGGCCCGGGTGAGGGGAAGGGCCACGGTGGTGAGGGCGGGGGAGACGTAGGCCGCGGCCGGGATGTCGTCGAAGCCGATGACCGACACGTCGCCCGGCACGGACAGGCCGCGCGCGTGTAGTCGGGCCATGACGCCCAGGGCCACGAGGTCGTTGTACGCCAGCACGGCGGTGGCGCCGGCGGCGATCACGAGGTCGGCGGCGGCCACGCCGCCCTGGTGGATGGGGCGCTGGCCGCCCACGTCCACGATCTCGAGCCCCGCGACCTCGGTGAGGGCCGCACGGCGGCGCGCGTCCGACCAGGACGTCGACGGCCCTCCCACGTAGGCCACCCGGGTGTGGCCCAGGGCGCGCAGGTGCGCAAGTGCGGCGTGGACGCCGCTCGCGACATCGAAGCTCACCGACGCCAGCCCCGCGACCTCGCGGTTGACGACGACGACGGGTCCGCGTGCGGCGGCGTCGCGAATCTCGTCTTCGGGCATGCGGGGTGAGCACAGCAGGAGGCCGCCCACATTGGGTTGAAGATCGTCGACGATCTCGCGCTCGGCGCGCACGTCCTCGTCGGTATCGGCGACCAGGACCGAGCGGTGGGCGCCGCGGGCCTGGGACTGCACGCCCTTGGCGACGGTCGCGAAGAAGGGGTTGGCGAGGTCGGGGACCACCAGGCCGATGTGGCCGCTGCGCCCCGACGCGAGGGCCTGGGCGGAGCGGTTGGGGCGATAGCCCAGGCGCTCGGCGGCCTCGAGCACGCGGTGGCGGCGCTCCATGGAGACGGACGCGGGCGTGCTGAGCGCGCGCGAGGCGGTGGCGGGGGAGACGCCGGCGGCGACGGCGACGTCCTGCAGCGTGGCCATGGGCGCCTCCCTTCGCGGCCGGTGCGAACCACCCCATCATGACATAGGAGTTTTCATTTTGGTAAGCGCTTGCCGCAAGCGCCCGAGCGTGAGAGAGTGGGATTCGAGCCGTGAAAGCGCATTCAAGATTTTCATGGCACCGTGCACGCCAACCAGGACGAGGAGGTCCAGGTGACCGCCACCACCACGCCGCTCGACACTCTCCACGACGACCGGCTGCTGCCCGCACAGCCCGAGGAACGCGCCATCGCCCGCGAGTTGTTCGCCGCCACGCGGGCACTCCCGATCGTGTCGATGCACGGCCACGTCGACGCGGGCATGCTCGCCGACAACCGGCCCTTCGGCGATCCCGCCTCGCTGCTCGTCATCCCCGACCACTACCTGGTGCGCATGCTCATCTCGCAGGGCGTGCCCCACGACGCGCTGGGAGTGCCCCGGCGCGACGGCCAGCCCGTCGAGACCGACGCCCGTGAGATCTGGCGAGCCTTCGCCTCACGCTGGAAGCTGTTCCGCGGCACTCCCACGCGGATCTGGATGGAGCACGTCCTCGAGGAAGTCCTCGGAGTGACCTCGCGCCTCAGTGCCGACAACGCCGACGAGACGTTCGACGCGATCTCGGCGCGTCTGGCCGAGCCCGGCTTCCGCCCCCTCGCGCTCCTCGACAGCCTCAACATCGAGATCCTCGCGACCACCGACGCCGCCGACGATCCCCTCGCCTCCCACGCCCGGCTCGCGGCCGACGGCTACGGCGAGCGCGTGGTGCCCACCTTCCGGCCCGATGCCGTCGTCAACCTCGACCGCCCCGACTGGCTCGCCAACGTCCGCGCCATGGGGGAGCGGGCCGGCGTCGACATCGTCAACTACGCGACCTACATCGAGGCGATTGAGTCGCGCCGCGCGGCCTTCGTCGCGGCCGGCGCCCGCGCCACGGACCACGGCCACCTCTACGCAGAGACCACGCCACTCAGCCCCACCCAGGCCGACCGGATCCTCCAGGGGGCCCTCGCCGGAAAGGTGGATACGGCATCGGCCCGCACCTTTGCAGGCCACATGCTCACCGAGATGGCGCGGATGTCCTGCGAAGACGGTCTCGCCATGCAGCTGCATCCCGGCGTGCTGCGCGACTACGACGCGCGGGTGTTCGCCGAGCGCGGTCCGGACGTGGGTTACGACATCCCCGTCCCGATCGACCACGCGCGAGCCCTCAGGCCCCTGCTCAACCTCTATGGCCACGACCCGCGCCTCACGCTGGTGCTTTTCACCGTGGACGAGGACGTCTTCGGCCGCGAGCTCGCGCCGCTCGCCGGGGTGTACCCGGCCGTGCGGCTGGGGGCGCCGTGGTGGTTCTTGGATACGCCCGATGCCATGCGCCGCTTCCGTGACACCGTCACCGATACCGCGGGCTTCTACAACACGGCCGGCTTTGTCGACGATACGAGGGCGTTTCTGTCGATTCCTGCCAGGCACGACGTCGCCAGGCGCATCGATGCCGGCCACCTTGCTCACCTGGTTGCCGAGCATCGGCTGTCCCTCGAGGAGGCGGCCGAAACGGCCGTGGACCTCGCCTACGAGATTCCTCGCGCCGTCTACCCGGCCCTGAACCGCTGACCCCGATTGGATCCCACCGCCGTGACCCAGGTTGCCGACCAGAACCCCACCGCCCCGCCGCGCCGCGAGCCCGCCGGCGGTCCCAGCCCGCTCGTGATGCCGGTCTTCGCCGAGCCGAGCCCCGACCGTCCGCGCACGCGCTACGCCGTCATCGGCACCGGCCACCGCGCCGGCATGTACGTGGATGCGATCACGGGCGACCATGCGGACGTCGCCCAGATCGTCGCCTGGCTGGACCGCAACCCCGGTCGCATCGAGTACTACGACGGCGTGGCCGGCGCTTGCACCGGCGACGGGCCCGCGGGACTGCCGCGCTACGACGCGGACGGCCTTGAAGCGATGATCGCCGAGCAGGCGGTCGACACCGTCATCGTCACCACCATCGACGCGACCCACGCCGAGATGGTGGACCGGGCCATGCGCGCGGGCGCGAACGTGGTGGTCGAAAAGCCGCTCACCACGACGGCCGAGGGCTGCCAGACCATCACGTCCGCCGTCGCGGACACGGGCCGCGACCTCGTCATGACGTTCAACTACCGCTACGCGCCGCGCAACTCGACGCTGCGGGAGGTCATCGCTTCCGGCCGGATCGGTCGCGTCACGTCGGTGCATTTTGAATGGGCGCTCGACACCGTGCACGGCGCCGACTACTTCCGCCGCTGGCACCGCAACAAGGCCAACTCGGGCGGGCTGCTCATCCATAAGTCCTCCCACCACTTTGACCTGGTGAACTGGTGGCTGGGTGACGTCCCCGAGCGCGTATACGCCCGCGGCGGGCTCAAGTTCTACGGTGGCGACAACGCCCGCGCTCGCGGCCTGGGCGAGCGCCCGTCGCGAGGCACCGGTGCCGAGGGTGACCCCTTCTCGCTGGACCTGCGCGACGACCCGCGTCTCGAGGAGCTCTACCTCAAGTCCGAGCACCACGACGGCTACATCCGCGACCGCGACGTGTTCGACGACGGCATCGATATCGAGGACAACCTCGCACTCGTCGTCGACTACCGCTCGGGCGCCGTCATGACCTATTCGCTCAACGCCCACGCGCCCTGGGAGGGCTACCGGGTGACGGTGAACGGCACGGAAGGGCGCGCGGAGCTGGAGGTCATCGAGCGCGGCGCGGTGATTGCCGACGAGGACGGGCACGTCACGCTCGACCCGTCTGCGACGCCCGAGGGCGTCGCCACCCAGTCACTGCGCCCCGAGGGTGACCGCCTGGTGGTCCAGCGGCACTGGGAGGCTCCTGTCGAGGTCGAGATTCCCGCGGGCATCGGCGGCCACGGCGGAGGCGACGCGATCCTCCTGATGGAGGTCTTCCGCCGCGACCTGCTCATCGGCGAGGACCCGCTGCGCCGCGCCGCCGGGTACCGCGACGGCCTGCGCGCCGTGTCGGTCGGCATCGCCGGTAACCAGTCGCTGCGCACCGGCCAGCCGGTCGACATCGCCGCGCTCGACCTGGGGGAGGAACTGTGAGCGACGTGCTGGCTCGCCTGGGCGAGCACCGGTTGGTGCCGGTGGTGGTGATGGATTCGGCGTCGGATGCGTCGGGTGTGGCCGATGCGTTGGTCGCCGGGGGTTTGCCGGTGGCGGAGGTGACGTTTCGTACGGCGGCGGCGGCTGAGTCGATCCGGGTGATGGCTGCGCGTGGTGACATGGTCGTGGGTGCCGGGACGGTGTTGACGGCCTCTCAGGTGGATGAGGCGGCCGATGCGGGGGCGTCGTATGTGGTCTCGCCTGGACTGTCGCGGTCTGTCGTGGAGCGGTGCGCCGAGCGTGGGGTGCTGGCTCTGCCGGGTGCGGTGACCGCGTCCGAGGTGATGGCGGCCCTCGACATGGGTGTGACGACGGTGAAGTTCTTCCCGGCCGCGACCAGCGGCGGTGCGGCGGCGGTGAAGGCGCTGGCCGCGCCGTTCAAGGACGTGCGGTTTGTGCCGACGGGTGGGATCGGTCCGAAGAACCTTCACGAATATCTGTCGATTCCGGCGGTGCATGCGGTGGGTGGCTCGTGGATGGTGCCCAGGGGCCTGATCGCCGCCGGTGATTTTGATGAGGTGCAGCGGTTGACGGCCGAGGCCGTCGCGCTGGCGGGCAAGGAGGCCCTCGTATGAGCGTGGTCAATGTCAAATCTGCATCCGAGTGCCGCTTTGATGCGGTCTCCCTAGGCGAGGTGATGCTCAGGCTCGACCCCGGTGAGGGTCGCATCCGCACGGCCAGGCAGTTCACGGCCTGGGAGGGTGGCGGCGAGTACAACGTGTCACGCGGCCTGGCCCGCGCGTTCGGGTATCGCACGGGAATTGTGACGGCGTTGGCGGATAACGAGGTCGGCCACCTCGTGGCGAACCTCATCCTGGCCGGCGGAGTCGACATCAGCAACGTCATCTGGAAGTCGTATGACGGTATCGGCCGGTCGGTGCGCAACGGACTGAACTTCACCGAGCGCGGGTTCGGAGTACGCGGCGCGGTCGGGGTGTCGGATCGCGGTCACACGGCTGCCAGTCAACTGTCGGCCGAGGATGTGGACTTCGATCATCTTTTCGGCACGCTCGGCGTGCGGTGGCTTCACACCGGCGGCATCTATGCCGCCCTGTCGGACACGGCCGCCGAGACCGTGATCGCCGCCGTTGAGGCCGCCCACCGCCACGGCACCGTCGTCTCGTATGACCTGAACTATCGACCTTCTTTGTGGAAGGCGATCGGTGGCAAGGAGCGTGCCCAGGAAGTCAACCGGGCCATCGCCCCGCATGTGGACGTCATGATCGGTAACGAGGAAGACTTCACCGCGAGCCTCGGATTCGGGGTCCCTGGAGTCGACGAGAACCTGGCTGAACTGGACGTGGCCGGCTTCGAGTCCATGATCACCACTGCCGCCGAGGCGTTCCCGAACTTCCAGGTCATCGCCACGACCATGCGTGGCGTGAAGTCCGCCACGGTCAACGACTGGGGTGCCCTGGCCTGGTCGAAGGACTCCGGCGTCGTGCGCGCCACCCAGAGGGACGGGCTCGAGATCCTCGACCGTGTGGGAGGCGGCGACTCCTTCGCGTCCGGCCTGATCCACGGCCTGCTTGAGGGCGAAACCCTGCAACGCTCAGTCGACCTTGGTGCCGCCCACGGCGCCCTCGCCATGACCACCCCCGGCGACACCACGATGGCCACCAAAGCCGAAGTCCACAAACTCGCCGCCGGAGGCGGCGCCCGCGTCGACCGCTAAACCCGGACCGCGAAGCCAGCGACGACATCGGCCGTCGCAACGCCTGAACTGAGCGCAAACCCGTGACGAAGTGACGGTGATCTGAGCGACACGCCGGCTCAGGCACGCCGCGTACCGGAGTGTCGGGCGGAAGACCGTCACTTCGTGACACGGGCGGCGGCTCAGCGCGCGGCGGAGTGCGCTCGTGCCCGGGTCTAGAATCTTTTGGCCCGCCAGCACGGCGTCGACATGCCACGCACAGGCGACGCACGGGACCAACGGCGCACACCAAGCGCCCTGGAAGGCGGTGCAATAGAAGAGGCTCACCCGGCCTCACCCGCATCGATACGAGGATCACCCATGCTCTTTTCCCGCTCCACCGTCTCCGCACTGGCCGTTGCAGGCTTCGGCGCCGTCCTTCTCGCGGGGTGCGCCCCGGCGAGCGAGGCCGAGTCGAGCCCGACCGCGTCGACCAGCCCGGCAGCCGAGCAGAGCGTCAACGTGGGCGACGTCGTTGCCGACGTCAAGACGCTCACTGGCTGCGAGACCTTCGGTGGCACCTGGGCCGGCGGCAAGGTCGCAGGCGAGGACGTCGTCGCCGCGTGGGAGTACACCTGCGACGTGGACGGCGATGGCACCGTCGAGACCACCCTCGCGATCTACGACACCGCCGAGGACCAGGAGGCCGACCTGGCCGTGCGCGAGGCCGACTCGGCCGACACCGCGCTGCTCGAGGCCGACGGCTACACGATCACCACGACCGACTCGTCGCACTTCCAGACCTTCGAGGGCGACGGCCTGACCGTGGCACGCGAGCTTCCCGCCGCGTAACTCACACCAGACAGACGAAAGGGGCCCGCCGTCGCGGGCCCCTTTCGCTTCCTCCCCCTAGGACGCGGCGCGCTTCTTCGCCGGCGCCCTGAGAGCCCCCGAAGGAGAGGCTGGGGTCCACGGGGCGAGCGAGCGCAGCTGGGTGACGTGGCCGGGGTCGAGCTCGGCCACGGATGCCACTCCCAGGAGCTTCATGGTGCGCACAATCTCGGTGCGCAGGATTTCGATGGTGCGGTCCACGCCCTCGCGTCCGCCCGCCATCAAGCCGTACAGGTAGGCGCGGCCCACGAGCGTGAAGTCGGCGCCCATCGCCAGGGCGGCCACGACATCGGCCCCCGACATGATGCCGGTGTCGAGGATGATCGTGGCGTCGGGACCCACAGCGGACCGCACCGACGGGAGCAGGTGGAACGGCACAGGCGCGCGGTCCAGCTGGCGCCCGCCGTGATTCGACAGCACAATCCCGTCCACACCGAGATCCATGACGCGGCGAGCGTCGTCGACCGTCTGGATGCCCTTGACGACCACCTTGCCGGGCCACTGGTCACGGATCCACGCGAGGTCATCGAAGTCGACGGTGGGGTCGAACAGCGCGTTGAGCAGCTCGCCGATGGTGCCGTTCCATTCGGACAACGACGCAAACGTGAGCGGCTCGGTGGTGAGGAAGTTCCACCACCACTCGGGGCGCGGGATGGCGTTCAGCACCGTCGCGGGCGTGAGTTGCGGGGGGATCGTGAACCCGTTGTACGAGTCGCGCAGGCGAGCCCCGGCCACGGGCACGTCCACGGTGACGAGCAGAGTGTCGAAGCCGGCCTCCGCGGCGCGGGAGACCAGCGACATCGACTTGTCCCGGTCCTTCTGCATGTACAGCTGGAACCAGTTGCGGCCGTCGGGGTTGGCCTCGCGCACGCCCTCGGGCGAGGTGGTGCCCACCGTCGACAGCGAGAACGGGATGCCGGCCGCGCCCGCGGCAGAGGCCCCGGCGCGCTCGCCCTCGGCGTGCATCATGCGCGTGAAGCCGGTGGGCGCGATGCCGAAAGGCAGCGCGGACACACCGCCCAGGATCTCCACCGACGTGTCCACGGAGGACACGTCGCGAAGGATCGCGGGGTGGAACTCGATGTCGCGGAAGGCCTGGCGGGCGCGGCCCAGCGACAGCTCGAACTCCGCGGCGCCGTCGGTGTAGTCGAACGCGCCCTTGGGGGTGCGGCGCTTCGCGATGGCGCGCAGGTCCTCGATCCGGTGTGCCTTGGCCAGGCGCCGGGCGCGGCCGTTGGGTTCGAAGCCCTTGAACCGCATCAGCGGGGCCAGGTCGGCGGGACGCGGGACGCGTCGCTCCATCTTCATCGGGTGCCTCCCTGAGGCTCGTGCGTGCGGACGTTTTGGGTGCGCGCTACGAGGTCGCGCAGGGATTCGATGCTCTCACCGGTCGCGCCGAGCGAGCGCGCCTGGACCAGCACGTTGCCCAGCGCGGTCGCCTCGACGGGGCCCGCCACGACGGGCAGGCCGGACCTGTCCGCCGTGCGCTGGCACAGCAGCTCGTTGAGCGAGCCGCCGCCGGTCAGGTGGATGGTGTCGACGGCCTGGCCGGACAGCCGCGAGGCCTCGGCCACGGCATCGGCGAACGCCACCGCGAGCGACTCGATGATGCAGCGGGCCATCTCGGCCTTCGACGACGGGACCGGCAGAGCGCGCTCCGCGAGCCACGAGGAAACCCGTGCCGGCATGTCGCCCGGCGCCATGAAGACATCGTCGTTCGCGTCGAACACGGCGACGTCGCCGCCCACCGCGGCGGCCTCGGCGAGCAGTCGCTCGAGGTTCACGCTCTCGCCCGCGCGCTCCCACGTCCGGATGGTCTCGCTCAGCAGCCACAGGCCCATGACGTTGTGCAGGAACCGCGTGCGGCCATCGACGCCGCCCTCGTTGGTGAAGTTCGCCTCGCGCGCCGCGTCGGTCAGCACGGGCGCCTCGGTCTCGACGCCCACCAGGCCCCACGTGCCGCAGGAGATGTAGGCGCCGCCGGTCTCGCGCATGGGCGTCGCCAGGACGGCCGATGCCGTGTCGTGGCTTCCCACGGCCGTCACCGGGGTGATGGTCTCTAGCCCGGTCGCCTCGGCGACGGACGGCAGCAGGGGGCCGATGCGGTCGCCGGGGGAGACGAGGTCCGCGAGCAGGCCGGCGGGGAGGCCGAGGGCCTCCACCAGGGACAGGTCCCACTCGCGCGCGGCGACGTCGAGCAGCCCCGTCGTGGAGGCGTTGGTGCGTTCCGCGACCTGCCGGCCCGTCATCCAATACGCCAGCAGGTCGGGCACCAGCAGCATGCGGTCGGCAAGCCCCAGCACCGCGGGGTCCTCCGCCGCCAGCTGGTACGCGGTGTTGAAGGGCAGGAACTGCAGACCATTGCGCGCGTAGAGGCTGGGGAAGCCCACGCGCGCATGCACGGCCTCTACCCCCGCGTCGCAGCGCGCGTCGCGGTAGTGAAACGGTTCGCCGAGCGTCCGGCCGCCGCGCAGCAGCGCGTAGTCCACGGCCCACGAGTCGATGCCCACCGAGGCGATGCCTGGCTCCCAGGCGTGCGCGTCGCGCAGTCCCGACAGCGCCGCGCGATAGAGCGCCTGGGCGTCCCAGTGCAGGCCGTCGGGGAGGGCCACGGGGCCGTTGGGGAAGCGCGCCAGTTGGCGCAGGCGAAGTGCGTCCCGGCCCACGTGGCCCACCATGACCCGGCCGCTCGTGGCACCCAGGTCGACGGCGGCGACGGCGACGGCGCCGCCGACCACGCCGCCAGCCCGGGTGGAAGCCCCCGTCATCGCAGGAATGCCGCCGCCACGCCCGCGTCCACCGGCACGTGCAGGCCGGTCGTGTGGGTCATGTCGGGGCCCGTGAGGACGGCTGCCGCGTTCGCGACGTGCTCGGGGAGCACCTCGCGCTTCAAAATCGTGCGCTGGGCGTAGAACTCGCCGAGGTTCTCCTCGTCGATGCCGTAGGTCTTGGCGCGGTTGGCTCCCCAGCCGCCGGCGAAGATGCCGGAGCCGCGCACCACGCCGTCGGGGTTGATGCCGTTGACCTTGATGCCGAACTGCCCCAGTTCCACCGCGAGCAGGCGCACCTGGTGGGCCTGGTCCGCCTTGGTCGCGGAGTACGCGATGTTGTTGGGGCCGGCGAACACCGAGTTCTTGGAGGCGATGTAAAGCACGTCACCGCCCATCTCCTGGTCAATCATCACGCGCGCCGCGGCCTGCGAGACCAGGAACGATCCCTTCGCCATGACGTCGTGCTGGAGGTCCCAGTCGCGCTCGGTGGTCTCGAGCAGTGGCTTTGACAGCGACAGGCCCGCGTTGTTGACAATGAGGTCCACTCCGCCGAACGCGAGGACGGCCTCGTCGATGGCCGCGGCCACGGCATCGGCCTTGCTCACGTCAATCTGGACGCCCACCGCGACGTCCGTGGAGCCCAGTTCTGCCGCCGCCGCGACCGCCTTGTCGAGGTCGAGGTCGGCGATGACCACGCATGCGCCCTCGGCCGCGAGGCGGGTCGCGATGGCCTTGCCGATGCCGGACGCGGCGCCCGTGACGAACGCGACGCGGGTGGCGTGGCTCTTCGGCTTGGGCATGCGCTGGAGTTTGGCCTCCTCGAGCGCCCAGTACTCGATGCGGAATTTTTCCGCGTCGGAGATGGGCGTGTAGGTGGACAGCGACTCGGCGCCGCGCATGACGTTGATGGCGTTGATGTAGAACTCGCCGGCCACGCGCGCGGTCTGCTTGTTCGCGCCGAAGGAGAACATGCCCACGCCGGGCACCAGCACGATGAGCGGGTCCGCGCCGCGGATCGCGGGGGAGCGCTCATCGGCGTGCGCCTCGTAGTAGGCCTGGTAGTCCGCGCGGTAGGCCTCGTGCAGCTCCTTCAGCCGAGCCTTGGCGTCCTCGACCGAGGCGTCGGCGGGAAGGTCGAGCACCATCGGCTTGACCTTGGTGCGCAGGAAGTGGTCGGGGCAGGACGTGCCGAGCGACGCCAGGCGCGGGTGTTCGGCGCGCGACAGGAAGTCGAGCACCACGTCCGCGTCGGTGAAGTGGCCCACCATGGGCTTGTCGGTCGAGGCGATGCCACGGATCGTGGGGGCCAACGCGGCGGCCTTGGCGCGGCGCTCGTTGGCCGCCAAGGCACCGTAACCCTCGAGTGACGCCCCGAACGGCTCGGCCTTCCCGTTCGCCTCGATGTACGCGGCGGCGGTGTCGATGATGTGCTGCGAGCGCTCCTCGCACTCGTCGGACGTGTCGCCCCACGCCGTGATGCCGTGGCCGCCCAGGATGCAGCCGATCGCCTGCGGGTTGGCCTCCTTGATCTCCGCGATGTCGAGGCCCAGCTGGAAGCCCGGGCGGCGCCACGGCACCCACACCACGGCGTCGCCGAAGATCTCGCGGGTCAGCGACTCCCCGTCCGCGGCGGTCGCGATCGCGATGCCCGAGTCGGGGTGCAGGTGGTCGACGTGGCTCGCGTCGACCAGGCCGTGCATGGCGGTGTCGATCGACGGCGCCGCGCCACCCTTGCCGTGCAGGCAGTAGTCGAACGCCGCGACCATCTCGTCCTCGCGCTCGATGCCGGGGTAGACGTCCACGAGCGCGCGCATGCGGTCTAGGCGCAGCACCGCGAGGCCGGACTCCTTGAGCGTGCCCAGGTCGCCGCCGGAGCCCTTGACCCACAGCAGCTCGGTGGACTCGCCCGTCACGGGGTCGGTCTCGGAGCCCTTCGCGGACGTGTTGCCGCCCGCGTAGTTGGTGTTCTTGGGGTTGGAGCCCAGGCGGTTGGAGCGGGTGATGAGGTCATGGGCGACGGGGTTCGTCATGATCGTCCTTCGAGGTAGTCAGCGGGTCTCGCCTGCGAGCCAGGCGAGGACGGTCGTGAGGGTGCGCTCCGCGTGGGGGAGCTCGGGGTGGTTGAGGTGGCCGTGCGTGGTGCCCGGCTCGACGGCATAGGTGACGTCCGCGCCCGCGGCGGCCAGTTCCGCGGCAAACGTCTCGCCCATGGCCCTGAGGTCGTCGGCGTCGCCATCGATGATGAGCGTGCGCGGCATGCCCGTGAGGTCATGACCGCCGGGGAACGCGTACGGGTCGGCCAGCAGTGCGGCGTCGCCTACGTAGTGCAGGTTCATCGCGGCGACCTTGGAGGGGCGGAACCGCCGGCCCTCGGGGGCCTTGACGACGGCCGATGCCGCTTCCGGGCTCGCGCTCGGCAGGCTCGCGTGGGTGACGGGGTAGGCCAGGTACAGGTCCGTGGGCTTGGTGGCGCCGGTCTGGGCGGCCTCGCGCGCCAGTCGCAGCGCGACGCCCGCGGCGATGTTGCCACCCGCGCTCGCGCCGCCCAGCACCAGGGCGCCTGCGTCGACGCCGAGGCCCGCGGCGCTCGCGGCCATCCACGCCACCGCGGCGAGGACGTCCTCGTGCGCGGCGGGAAATCGCTGCTCACCGGCGGCGGTGACCAGCCGATAGTCGACCGACAGCACCACGTGACCGGCGCCCGCGAAGCGGCGCGCCACGGCATCGGCCTCCGGCATGTCCAGGTCGCCGTGGACAAAGCCGCCCCCGTGACACCAGACGATGCCGCGAGAGCCCACCACGGCATCGGCCGGTCGATAGAGGCGGGCCGGGACGGCGCCGTCGATGCGGACGTCCTCGACGGTGAGCGTGGCGGCGGTCACGCGAGGCCCGCCTCGTTCAGCTGGGTCTCGAGGTGGAAGACCTCGGGCAACTGCGGCGCGCCCTGGTCGGGGCGGTCGCCGTCGAGGGAGACGAAGAACGGCGCCATGGTCTGCTCCCAGCGCGCCGTGCGCGGGTCCGCGCCGAGGGCCGCGGCCGAGGCGGCGTCGTCATCGGTCTCGTAGACGCCCACCAGGAGCCCGGTGGGGGACAGGAACAGCGAGTAGTCGCGCCGGCCCGCGTCGCGGATGGCCTCGAGCATCTCGGGCCAGACGGCCCGGTGCGCCTCGACATACTCGTCGAGCCGCGCCGGGTCCACCTGGAGCGTGAAGCAGATGCGGGGCATCGCTCAGGCGCCCCAGCCGGCCTGGGTCCCACCCACGCGCTCCTCGGCGGCGCGGGCGAGGTAGCCCGAGTCGGCGAAGGCCCGCATCGGGTCGGCGGGCAGGCCGCGGGACTCGCGCCAGGCGGCCAGGTCGGCACGGACATCGGTATAGAACGCGTCCATGAGGATGCCGTTGGCCTTGAGCACGTCGCCCTCGATCTGGGCGGCGGTGAGCGCCTCGCGGTCCACCAGCAGCGCGCGCGCCGTCATCTCCTGGACGTTCAAGACCGAGCGGATCTGGCCGGGGATCTTGTCCTCGATGTTGTGGCACTGGTCGAGCATGAACGCGGTGTCGCCGTCCTTGCCGTAGCCGCCGCCGCGGATGACCTCGACGATGATGCGGAACAGCTGGAACGGGTCGGCGGCGCCCACGATCAGGTCGTCGTCCGCGTAGTTGCGGCTGTTGAAGTCGAACGAGCCCAGCCGGCCCAGGCGCAGCAACTGCATCACGATGAACTCGATGTTGGTGCTGGGGGCGTGGTGGCCGGTGTCCAAGCACACGGTCGCTCGCTCGCCGAGCGCCGCCACCTGCGCGTAACTGGTGCCCCAGTCCGGCACGTCCATGTGATAGAACGCCGGCTCGAAGATCTTGTACTCGAGCACCAGGCGCTGGTGCTCGCCGATACGCGCATAGATCTCTTGGAGCGCCTCGTGCATGCGGTCCTGACGCCCGCGCATGTCGTCCTGGCCGGCGTAGTTGGTGCCGTCCGCGAGCCAGATCTTGAGGTCGCGTGATCCCGTCTCGTCCATGATGTCGATGCACTCGAGGTGGTGATCGATGGCCTTGCGGCGGATGCGGTCATCACGGTGGGCGAGGGAGCCGAGCTTGTAGTCGGCGTCCTGGAACGTGTTCGAGTTGATGGTGCCGAGCGCGACGCCCTCGTTCTTGGCGTGGGCGGCGAGCGCGCTGTAGTCGTCGACCTTGTCCCACGGGATGTGCAGGGCGACGGTGGGGGCGAGGCCCGTGACCTTGTGCACCTGGGCGGCGTCGGAGATCTTCTCGAAGGGGTCGCGTGGGGTGCCTGGGGTGGTGAACACCCTGAACCGTGTGCCGGAGTTGCCGAAGGCCCACGAGGGAAGCTCGATGGCTTGCTCCTCGAGACGCGGGGCGATGCTCGCGAAATCAGTCATGACGTCGTCGTCCTGTCCTGCCGGGGCGAGGGGCGTGGTCGCCTTGTCGCCGTTGTGAATCGTTTCAACTCTGCCGACAGTACGACCCGGCGCGCCCCGTGTCAACACGGGGGAGCCCGCCGCGCCGCACTGCGCGTCCTGTTATCGTGTCACAGACGGATAGCGCTTTCCACCGTGTCGCGTCGGTGCGTCGCCGATGGCCGTTACGACTTACCGCCAGCACATGGTGTGGCGACCTACTTCACCACCACTTTGAGTGTCTTGCTGGAGGTGATGCCAGCAGCATTTTCGAACTCGACGTTGTAGAGGTGGGTGCCGGGCTCACGATCGGCGACTGTCACTGCGGCATGCTGAGCTGATGGTGTGGCAGCCTCGAGGGTGCCCTCCTCGACGAGTTCCCCGTCCTCAAAGAAGCGGTAAGCGGTGGCGTTAGTGCCCCACCAGAGGTTGGCCGTCACGGTGTAGTTGCCGTCGCGGTCGTGATTGTCGTGGCTGAGGGTCGGTGTGCCAGGGGCCGCATTGGCGACGGAGACCGTCAACGGAGCTGTCGTTGACTCGCCGCTCGCGTTGCGAAGGACGGCATGGAATGTGTATGCCCCATTCGGCAGTCCCTCGATCTCATGCGTTGCTGACTGTGCATCGCGGCCGCCCCAGTCGAGGGGGACTGTGGCGACCAGCGCGTCGTCTTGGTAGAGGTCGAACTCGGTGGCGTTCATGCCCCACCACAGATTCATGGTGACGACGAACGATCCGTCGGAGAGCCCCGTGTCCCAGCCCTCGTCGGCGGAAAGGGTGCCGCGTGCGGGCGCCGCAGTCGAGCCGTCAACGTAGAAGCGCAGCGTCTGCTCGTCCTCGGTGTTGCCCACTGCGTCCACGGACCAGAAGTCCACGTCATGAGTTCCCGGGTCTGTCACGATGAAGGGTCCGTCGTAGGCGAGGGCCTCGCCATCGCTTATGCGGTATTGCGTGGTCGCTGGGCCGCTGAGTTCGTCGCGGGCTTCCAGGGTGACCTCCACGGGGCTAGTACCCGCTGATGTGAGCGCTTGGCGTTGCGTCGTAGCGGTCGTGGTGGGGCTGCTCGCGTCAACGCCGACTTCCCGTTCGACCGTCGGTGACACGTTGCCGGCATGGTCCGTGGCGCGTGCCTCGACGGTGTGAAGTCCCTCCTCGAGCGCCAGCGGCGCCGAGTAGGACGCCCACGTGTTGCCGTCGACACGGTATTCGACGGCGGCGACTCCGGATTCGTCGTCTTGGCCTTCAAGAAGGATCGTGGCATCGCCCGAAATCCAGGGATCGGCCGCGGGGCCGTCGATGGACATCGCGACGGTCGGAGCCGTTGTGTCGACGTCAAACCCCGCCGGGCAGGCGGCGGCTACGGAAGCCGCATCGGCCACCCTGTCCGAGGAGATGACGTGACACCCGGAGTCCACGGTGTTGATGACCGCGTAGCCGTTGTCGACCTCGACGTCGACCGCCACGTTGTCGACATAGAGCCGTTCGATCTCACCTGACGCTACGGGGACCGACACGTGAGCGGTGCTTCCTTCAGGGACATGAAGCCCAAGAAGCATCTCGTCGGCTTCGGTCGCGAATGCCGCGCGAATCTCACCCCGAACGGTCGGCACGGTCACGGCGGACTCGGTGAGCGAACCCGGCTGGATCTTCACGGAGAACGTCGAATAACCGGGATCGATGCTGCGGATGCCGAACACGCCTCGAGGGATCATGAAGGCGGGGGAGGAAGCCCACGGGTGCGAGAAGGTCGTGTTCGACTTGAGAGCGGGGTCCCACGCTTCCATCGTCGCGCCGGCTCCCAAGGCGATCATGTTCATCCAACTGCGCTGTCCGGTAGACGTGAGCAGGTCAAACGCTGCGTCGCCTTGATTGCCGTCGTACAGGGCCTGAAGGAGGAACGGTGCACAGTACACGCTGCACTGCATGCCCCTGTCGGCGAGGTAAGTCCCTACTCGTTCGCGTTCGGCCTCAGGGGTGACACCAAATGCCTGGGCGAACACGCTCGCGTGAATCGCGTGGTGGCCCGTACGTGTGCGAGAACCATCCATACCGTCGTCGTACGCGCCGAAGTCCTCGTCGTAGAGGTATTCGTTCATGGCGTCGCGCATGCGCTCCGCGATCGAGGTGAACGACGCTGCATCGCTGTCCCGGCCGGTCGCTTGCGCCATGTCCGCCATGTCGCTGTAGCTGCGGTAAGCGAGAGCGTTGACCACCGTGTTGTACTGACGGAACTGGTATCCGTCACGCTCGGACGTCGGCCAGTCGACGATGTCGCAGTCGGTCTGGCTGTTGCATCCGTTGGAGCCGGATGTCTTTCTTATCAGGCCCGTCGACTCCTCGAGGTACTGCGCGGGAAGCCTGCTGACGAGTTGGTCGTAATTGTCCTCGATGAATGCCGCGCTGCCGGTGGACTGCCACAGTTCGTGTGCGCCCAAGATGAGGTACATCGGCCACTCGGTAGGCCAGGTCCTGCGGCTCAGCAGGTAGTCCATCGAGTACTCGGCGAGAGTGGGGTCCGCATCGAGGTAGATGTGGGATTGGAGCTGGATGAACGCATCGGCCTCGTAGGGGGCGCGTTCGCGCGTCCACGAGTCGGCATACGCGTTGAGGTTCTGGGAGTCGATGGTGTGCCGCGACAGCTCCCAGACCTGTTCAAGACTGCTGTCGTCTGCCGAGAAGGCTGCGTCGTCGCTCATGGGGTAGACGAGCGCGGCGGCCGCGATCGTGTCCTCCGTGATCGGCTCCGGTGCGCCGATGATCTCGACGTATCGGAAGACTCGGAATCCCCAGTTCTGCAGCGATTCACCGTTGCCGGCCAACGTGTACCGGTCACGGAAATTGTTGCCGGTGCGCATCTGCCAGCGGACGGTGTTCGCGGTGGTGGTGCGGTCCGTGAGCTCTTCGCCATAGCGAATCTCGACCGTCTGGCCTGTTCCACCGTCCAAATCGAGGCGAACGCCACCAATCCACGTGCGTCCAAAGTCGATGAAGTAATGGCCCGGAGCCTTTTCAACGATGCGTTCCGGCGCGTGGAGCTCCTCGACGACATTGGCGGTGGACGAGCCCGCCAAGTCGACGAGCGCAGGGCGGGCGTCAGCCTCGTCCCAGCCGGTGTCATCGAAACCGGCTTGCGCAAACCCAAACGGGTACGCGCCCGCCTGTAGGTTTTCCACCGGCGCGGAGAAGTACTGGGTGCCGACCGAGCCCGCATCCGGATACACCTCCGTAGGCTCGGGTAGGCTCGTCCACTCGGTCGAGGTGTTCGTGCGCGAGCGAGTGCCGTCCTCGTATCCGACCACCAACGTGGCGAGGAACTGCCTTCCAGATGTGGCGTGGGCGATGACGCCGATCGCGTTTGTCTCCCCGGAGCGCACCTCGGTGGTGACGTCCCAGCCGTCGAAGCGGTGCTCGTCGTCCACGGGAAAGGCGGGGCCAATGCCAACGAACTCGCCGTTCAGAAGGACACGATGCACGTATTGGCGCGCGGGCGAGGTTGAACTTGCTGTCGCGTAGAGCGTGGCCCACGCAACGGGCTTGTCGGCCACGTCGAATTCGGTGCGCAAGAAAGCCCAGTCCGAGGCCTCGGCGTTGCTGTCGGCGCGGAGGCAGTCCGCACTCCGTGGAACGGTGAAGCCATCCCCGTTGGCGTTCACGGGAAGGCAAGGGAAGTCCCGAGGTCGCTCCTGGGGGTCGGCGCGATACACCTCGTCGCCGTGGGGAGTGGTGACGGTGATGTTGGAGACCGTGCCACTCTCGGTCCGTCCGGTACGGAAGCCGATCGAGCCCAGCGCCGGAGCGGCTACCGTGCGCTTGTCGACCTCAACCCCATTGATGTACGTGGTGAAATCGTTGCCGCGGGCGGCTACCTTCACGTGGTTGGTCGTGCCGATGCCGATGGCCGGGCTTACCGTGGCGTGGCTGAGTGCGGTGAACGAGCCGTTGACCCTCGTGTGGGGGACGATCCGCGAGTTGTCGCCGCGAATCTGCCACATCAGATTGTTGCTGCCGTCCTGCCCTCGGAACATGACGCCTACGGCCACTTCCGCGATGGTGAGGTCGAAGTCGACGTCGTAGTCGCTCCACGGTCCGTAGTAGACGCAGCCCGCGCGTTGCGCGTTGGGGATGTAGAGCTCGGAGCCGGTGAGCTCGCCGCACCCAAAGTCGTTGTAGGCCGTGTCGTCGAAGGAGTTGTCGTACAGGACGTCTCCGCCGAGGTTCGTCATGAGGACATCGTCAATCCGGTACGACTCTGTGCCGCCGCTATAGAAGCCGAACCCTCCACTCGAGAAGGTGTCGTCGACGGTCCGGTCGACGAGTTCTCCGTCGAGGTAGGTGCTGATGCGGTTGCCTTCGGCGACTAGGCGAATGGTGTAGTACGGGGCATCGTCGCCATTGGCAATGGAGACGCCCAAGGGTGCGGTCTTCAGCACCGCGGGCGCCGAGTCGCCGTCGACCTTCCGGTGGACCGCGAGCTCGTTCACGCCGTCGCCGCGGAACTGCCACAGGTAGAAGTTGTCGCCGTTTTCGGCGCGAAAGGCGACCGTGACGTGCTTCTGGACGAATTGAGCGCGGAACCTGAGGTCGAAGTCGCCACCCCACGTCTGGGGTCCGGCCGCCCAAATGGTCTGCGCGTCCGACCAGTCACCGTCGGGGGAGGTGCCGAAGGTGGCGGGCGTCGACCACGCGGAGGCGATGTCGTCGTCGTTCCACGTCCGGACCCGCCACGCGTATCGCTGCGACTCGTCCAGCGTCCCACCCGCGTAGGTCGCCTCCGAGACGCTGCCCTCAACCTTGCCCGAGTCCCAGGCGATGTCGTCGCTCGGGGCCGCGGAGACTGTCACCTGGTAAGCGGTCTGCGGGCTGTCGTCGGGCAGTTGCCACCGAAAGGTCGGCGGGCTTTGTGGGTCCACCGTCATGGGGGACTCGAGGAAGCTCGCTGTGCCGTTCACCGGTGCCCCCGGCTGGTCGGCGCCGCTGCTGGCGGGTGCCGCCACCACGAGGGTCGTGAGTGCGATGGCGAGGGCCGTGAGGGCCGCTATCGCACTGCGAGGAATCGTGGGCAGGGTGCGGGCGACGTTCATCACGAGTCTCCTCAGCGAGATTGCGGTGATACGAAAGCGCGACGACCATGCTGTCGACGCGCGAGAAACCGGTGCCTGTGGGGCCAACGTAGCGGACCTCCCTGCTCCTGTCGCGGGATAGGGAGCTCGCGACAGCGAGCCTGGCCCCGCCTCGGCTCCTGGAGGAGGGCTGTCTCCTGCTACGTTGGAGTCAACGGATAGCGCTTTCCGACCAGTTGGCGGGGTGCGTGCGTCGACGGCGGCAACGGGGCCGTCGCGCGGGTCGACCCCCGCGAGCGTCCCCGCTGGTGCGTGACCGTGTGTAACGATTCATGGGTTGCGGGACGAGAGGGTGGAAGCGATGGCAGTCAGTGTGCGGGAGGTCGCGCAGCGGGCGGGGGTGTCCGTGGGCACCGTGTCCAACGTGCTCAACCGTCCCGACCAGGTCAAGGCCACCACGGTGGAGCGCGTGCGGGAGGCGATCGCCGAGCTCGGCTACGTCCCCAACGCCGCCGCGCGCCAGTTGCGTGCGGGTCAGTCCACGACCCTCGCCCTCGTAGTGCTCGATGTCTCCAACCCCTTCTTCACGGACGTCGCGCGCGGCGCCGAGGCCCGCGCCGAGGAGGCCGGGCTCACCGTCACCCTCGCCAACTCGGACGAGTCCGGCGCACGTGAGCGCAAGCACCTCGAGCAGTTCGAGACCCAGCGCGTCGCCGGCGTCCTGCTGGTGCCCACCGCGGATGCGGGGGACTCCGTGGCGCGACTACGCGAGCACGGCATCCCCGTGGTGCTCGTGGACCGTTCGACGGCCGATGCCTCGGTCGCCTCGGTCGCCGTCGACGACGTTGCTGGGGGCCGCATGGCGGCCGAGCACCTCCTCGAGGGCGGGCGCCGCCGCCTCGCCTTCGTGGGGGGCCCGCATTCCATCCATCAGGTCGCCGACCGTTATGCCGGCGCCGACCTCGCGATCGCCAAGGTGGACGGCTCCTCGATGGTGCGCCTCGACACCGAGGCGCTCACGCTTGAGGAAGGCATGCGCGTGGGGGCTCAGGTGCGCGACATGGTCGCCGCGGGCGAGATCGACGCGGTCTTCGCCGCCAACGATCTGCTGGCGATCGGAGTCCAGCAGGCGCTGCTGTCGGGGCCCCACCCCGTGTCGATTCCCGGCGACGTCGCCCTGGTGGGCTACGACGACATCTCGTTCGCAGCGGCAGCGGTGGTTCCCATTACGTCGGTCCGCCAGCCTCGCCGCGCCATCGGCACCACGGCTGTGGAGCTGCTGCTCGCGGAGCGCGAGGCCGTCGAGGGCGCCACCCGCGACCACGTGGTGTTCCAGCCCGAACTCGTGGCCCGCGCCTCCACCCAGCCCTCCTGACGTCAGACACTTTGAACCGGATCGCGGCTCGACACGCCGGGGCCACCGCCAAGAATGGGGCGACACGCCGGGTATTGGATGCCGATCCGGTTCACACTGTGGGGATGAAGCGATTGCTCGCCGTCGCCGGCGTCTCCCTGGTCCTCGCCGGATGCGGCTCGACCCTGCCCGAGCGCGAGCCCGAGGCCGTCGGGGCGGCCGATGCCGTGGTCACCGAGGGGGACACGACACGGGTGTCGTTCGGGACGGCGCCCGGCTACGAGTATTTCGAGGGCACCACCTTTGTACTGGGCCCCGAGGTGGCGGTCGGCGGTGCCGTTGATAGCGCCGCGGACATCATGGAGGGCGACGCGATCAGCGTATGGACGGGGGCATGCGCCGAGTCGTTCCCCGTGCAGTGCCAGGTTGAGGCCGTCGAGGTGCGCAGAGGTGCTTGACTAGCGCCATGACGGCGCAGGCGCAGCTCACCCTCATCGGCGGACCCACCGTGCTCATCGAGTACGCCGGGCTGCGCCTCGTCACCGACCCGACGTTCGACGAGCCAGGTCCCGTCGGCAACCTCACCAAGCTCGCCGGCCCCGCCCTCACGCGGGAGGAGGTGGGCCACATCGACGTGGTGCTCCTCAGCCACGACGAGCACGAGGACAACCTCGACGTCTCGGGACGCGCCATGCTCGACGAGGTCCGCCACATTCTCACCACGCCCGAGGGTGGCGTGCGACTCGCCGCGGCCCAGGGCATGCGGCGCTGGGACCAGGCGATCATTCCTGGCGGCGACACGGCCGTCACCATCACGGCCGTGCCCGCGCGTCACGGGCCGTCCGTGATCAAGCACCTCGCGGGCCAGGTGACGGGCTTCGTCCTCGAGGCCGAGGGCTGGCCCACGCTCTACGTCTCGGGTGACAACTCGTCGGTGCGCAAGGCCGGTAGGGTCGCCGACCGCTTCCCGGACGTGGACGTCGCGGTCATCTTCGCCGGCGCCGCGCGCTCGCCGCGCCTGAACGACATGATGCTGACGGCCGATGCTGAACGCACCCTCGAGATCGCGTCGCGCTGGCCGCGCGCCGCCCTCATCCCGGCCCACATCGACGACTGGGCGCACTTCACCCAGCCGCGCGAGGACTTCGTCGCGGCGGTGGCCCAGGCCGGCGCGAGCGACCGCGTCACGCTGCTTGCGCGCGGCGAGACCCGCCTGGTCCCCTAGGACAAGACGGCGTTGGCCAGGGCAATGGGATCCATCCCCTCGCCCTCCGCGCCCGCGACGTTGGTGAGCCACACGAACGCGACGCCGCGTTCGGGGTGCACCCAGAACTCGGTGCCCGCCCAGCCCGCGTGACCGTAGCCGTCGGCCGCGACGAGCCCCGACACGCTCCTGCGCAGGCAGAAGGTGACGCCCCACTCGCAGCCGCGCTCGGGCGGGTACGGGTCAATGGTGGTGACGCTCTCCGTGAGCGACGTGCGCATCAGCGCGAGCGTCGCGGGCGAGACAAGGAGGCCGTCGTCGGCCAGCAGCGAGCGGCCTGCGGCAAGCAAGTCCTCCGCGGTCGCCACCGCGCCCGCACCGGGGTGGCGCAGCCGCGCGAAGGCGTCCCAGTCGAGCGCGGCGTCACCGCGTAAGACCGGCCGATGCGTCGAGGAGTCGGTCTCCATCGTCACCCCGGTGGCGCCCACCGGCGTGAGGGTGGCGGCGAGCTCGTCCTCCCACGCCCGGCCCGTCGCGTGCTCGATCATGCGCACCACGCCCTGATAACCGATCGACGAGTAGCGCGACACCGTGCCGGCCTCGAAGTCGCGGCCCGGCGCGAGCAGTGCCTCGTCGAGGTCGCCCGCGAAGTCGAGCGCGGGCTCGGGGATCCCGGCCATGTGCGAGACGAGGTGGCGCAGCCGCACCTCGTCGGGGCGGTCGGAGCCAAAGCCGGCCACGGCATCGGCCAATCGATCGTCGAGCGAGAGCGAGCCGGCCTCGATCAGGCGCCCCACGGTGAGTCCGACGAGCGCCTTGGTGATGGAGAACAGGGGATAGGCGTCACCGGGGGCGGCGTCGCCGACGGCGTCGAGCTCGACCGCGCCCTCGGCGGTCACGAGTCCCAACACCCCGCCGGGAACCGCGCCCGTCTCGACCTGCGTGCGCGCCCAGCCCAGCGCCTCCTCGAACCCCATCGCGACTCCCTTGTCCGTACGGCACCCGGCCATGGCATCGGCCGTCCGTGAGCGAGACTACCCAGGAGGGCAGCAGGGTGTGTGCGCCGATAGACTCGCGGGGTGACTCCCGAGGAACTTGCCGCCCAGATTCGTGCCGCCCTGCTGCAGGGCATCGACGACAGCGACTTCCAGCTGTCCCCGTTTGATGTCCCCGAGGACATCCGCGTGGAGCGTCCGCGCCAGCGCGAGCACGGCGACTGGTCGACCAACATCGCGATGCAGCTGGCCAAGAAGGCCGGCACCAACCCGCGTGAGTTTGCCGACACGCTCGTCGAGTGCCTGGCCGAGATCGACGGCATCGACGCCGCCGAGGTGGCAGGACCCGGCTTCATCAACATCCGCCTGGCCGCCGGCGCCGCGGGCGAACTCGCGCGCGGCATCGTCGAGTACGGCGCGGACTACGGCCGCGGCGAGTCGCTGACCGGCACGTCCGTGAACCTCGAGTTCGTCTCCGCCAACCCGACCGGACCCGTGCACCTGGGCGGCGCCCGCTGGGCCGCCGTGGGTGACTCGCTCGCGCGCCTGCTCGAGTTCCACGGCGCGATGGTGACCCGCGAGTATTACTTCAACGACCACGGCAGCCAGATCGACAACTTCGCCGGCTCTCTCTACGCCGTCGTCGCGGGCGAGGACGCCCCCGAGAACGGCTACGGCGGCGACTACATCCAGGACATCGCCAACGAGGTCATGGTCGAGGCCATGGAGAACGGCGACACCGACCCGCTCGAGCTGCCCCGTGATGAGGCGATCGAGTTCTTCCGCGTGCGCGGCGTGCGCCTCATGTTCAACGAGATTAAGAACTCGCTGAAGGACTTTGGCGTCGAGTTCGACGTGTACTTTCACGAGGACTCGCTGCACGAGTCGGGCAAGGTCGAGCACGCTCTGAAGGAACTCAAGGAGTCCGGCGCGCTGTACGAGGCCGACGGCGCGTGGTGGCTGCGCAGCTCCGACCACGGCGACGAGAAGGACCGCGTGGTCATCAAGTCCGACGGCAACGCCGCGTACATCGCGGGCGACATCGCCTACATCCGTGACAAGGCCGAGCGCGGCGCCGACCTGTGCATCTACCTGCTGGGCGCGGACCACCACGGCTACATCGCGCGCCTCAAGGCCGCCGCGGCCGCGCTGGGCTACTCGCCCGACCTGGTCGAAGTCATCATCGGCCAGTTGGTGAACCTCGTGAAGGACGGCGAGCCTGTGCGCATGTCCAAGCGTGCCGGCACCGTCGTGACGATGGAGGACCTCGTCGACGCCGTGGGCGTGGATGCCGCGCGCTACTCGCTTGCGCGCTCCTCCGCGGACTCGTCGATCGACATCGACCTGGACCTGCTGGCGTCGAAGACCAACGCGAACCCGGTGTTCTACGTCCAGTACGCCCACGCCCGCACATGCGGCGTGCAGCGCAACGCTGCCGAGTACGGCATTGCACGCGAGGACGGCTTCGACGCCGCCCAGCTGGAGCACGAGTGGGACTCGAAACTGCTGGGCGTGCTCGGTGAGTTCCCGCGTATCGTCACGCAGGCCGTCGAGTTCCGCGAGCAGCACCGCGTGGCCCGCTACCTCGAGGAGCTCGCGTCGACGTATCACGGCTGGTACGACCGCACCCGCGTGACCCCGCAGGGCGAGGAGGAGGTCACCGACCTGCACCGCACGCGCCTGTGGCTGAACGATGCCGCGCAGCAGGTGCTGCGCAACGGCCTTCACCTGCTGGGCGTCTCCGCGCCCGAGCGGATGTGACGCGGATGGCGGTCTGGTCCTCGTCCGTCGCCCGCGGTGACGACGGCGCGCTGAGCGTGGGGGGCATCGACGTGCGCGACCTCGCGGACGAGCACGGCACGCCCCTGTACGTGGTGGACGAGGCGGACTTCCGCGCCCGCGCGGCCGCCTTCCGCGACCACTTCACGGCCGCGTTCGGCCGCCACCGCGCCAAGGTCGACGTGTACTACGCGGGCAAGGCGTTTCTGGCCTCGCAGGTGGCCGGCTGGATGCGCGAGGAGGACCTGTGCCTCGACGTCGCGTCCCGCGGCGAGCTCGAGATCGCGCTGCGCGGCGGCATGCCGCCCGAGCACATCGGCCTGCACGGCAACAACAAGGCTGAGGATGAGTTGCGCCGCGCGCTGTCCGTGGGCGTGGGCCGCATCATCGTCGACTCATTCACGGAGATCGAGGTGCTCGACGCCCTCGCGCGAGAGATGGGAGTGATCGCACCGGTGATGGTGCGCGTCACGACCGGCGTGCACGCGGGCGGGCACGAGTACATCGCGACCAGCCACGAGGACCAGAAGTTCGGCCTGTCGCTCGCGTCCGGCGCCGCCTACGACGCGCTGCTCGCGTGCCACGACGCCCCGGGCCTGAAGCTGCTGGGCATCCACACCCACATCGGCAGCCAGATCCTGTCCGTCGCGGCGTTCCGCGAGTCCGCTGACCGCATGCTGCGCCTGCGTGCCGCCTTCACCGCGGACACCGGCGCCGACCTCCCCGAGGTCGACCTTGGCGGTGGGTATGCGATCGCGTATACGGCCGATGCCGAGGCACTCGAGCCTTCCGTCGCCGCCTACGAGATCGCCGATGCCGTGGCGGCCGTGATGGACCCGATCGGTGGCGCGTGGCCGCGGTTCTCGATCGAGCCCGGACGTGCGATCGCCGGGCCCGCCGGGCTCACGCTCTACACGGTGGGCATCACCAAGGACGTCAAGCTGGAGGACGGCGGCTCGCGTCAGTACGTCGCCGTCGACGGCGGCATGAGCGACAACCCGCGCACCATCATGTACGGCGCGGAGTACCACGCCGAGGTCGCCTCGAGGCTGTCCTCGTCGCCCATGACGCTGTCGCGCGTGGTCGGGAAGCACTGCGAGAGCGGCGACATCGTGGTGCGCGACGTGGACCTGCCCGAAGACGTGCGCCGCGGCGACCTGCTCGCGGTCGCGGCGACCGGCGCCTATGGCCGCTCCATGGCGTCGACGTACAACGCCGCGCTGCGCCCTGCGGTGGTGGCGGTGCGCGACGGCGAGTCGAAGGTGCTGGTGCGCCGCGACACCCTCGAGGACCTGCTCAGCTGGGACGTGGCGGGGGACTGAATCCCCGCATCGGCCTCACACACCGCGGCCCGGCAAGCCGCGGCGTCACAAAGTGACGGTGGTCTGGACGACACGCCGGACCGATCGTGGTCGTAACCGGCGTGTCCTCACAGCGACCGTCACTTCGTGACGCGGTGCGGGCGGGCGCGAGCCCCGGCGGTGTCAGAGCGCGGCGCGCACGGCGTCCTGCATCGACGTGGGCTCGTGGCCGATGAGGTCGGCGAGATCCGTCGAGTCGGTTTCGAGCTCGCCCTTGGCGATCGAGGCGTCGACGCTGGCCCAGAAGCGCGCCGTGTCCTCGTCCATGCCCGCGCCCTGCACCATGGCGCCCACGAGCTCGTCGACGCTCACCAGGTGGTGGCGCACGTCGGTGTTGGCCGCGGTCGTGATGGCCTCGGCGAGGTTGGTCATGGTGAAGGTATCGCCGCCCAACTCGTAGGTCGCCCCCTCGGCGTCCTGGAGGAGAGCGACGGCGGCGGCCTCGGCGTAGTCGCTGCGCGTCGCGGCCGACAGGCGCGCGTTGGCGGTCGCTGTGGTGATCGCGCCCTGGGCGAGGTAGCCGGGAATCTGACCCGTGTAGTTCTCGAGGTACCAGGAGTTACGCAGGACAGTCGCGGGGATGGACGATGCCGCAAGGGCCTCCTCGGTCGCCACGTGCTCGGGGGCGAGGGGGTTCGAGGTGTCGCTCGCCTTGAGAAGCGACGTGTACACGATGCGGTTCACGCCAGCCTTCTCGGCTGCGGCGATGACGGCCTGGTGCTGGGGCAGGCGCTTGCCGGGTTCAGAGGCCGAGACCAGGACCAAGCGGTCTACGCCCTCGAGTGCGGAGTCGAGGGTGTCCGGCGCGTCGTAGTCGCCGTGAAGGACGGTGACGCCGCGCTCGGCGAGGTTCGCCACCTTGTCGGTAGTGCGAGCGATCGCGACGATGTCGCTGGCGGCGGCGCCGCGGCTGAGGAGGTGCTCGACGATGAGGTGGCCCAGTTGGCCGCTGGCACCGGTGACGGCATAGGTGGTCATGACGGTTCCTTTCGTAGGGGGGCGCGGACCTGCTGGTCCGTACGTCAGTCGCCTACACTAACGTTCCGTAAGTGACTGCTTATTCCGCAGTTTCGGACGTATCCTGGGGAGCATGTCACTCGACTCCGCGCCGGATCAGGCCTTGGTGGCCGATGTCTTCGCGCGCGACTGCACCTCGCGGTCGACCTTCGAGGACGTCGCCGACAAATGGCCGTCCCTCATCCTTATCGCGCTGGGCGAGGGAACGCAACGCTTCGGACAGTTGCGTGCGCGAGTGAGCGGCGTCAGCGAGCGGATGCTCGCGCAGTCGCTGCGCACCCTCGAGCGCGACGGCATGATCACGCGCACTGCGTATGCCGAGTCCCCGCCCCGGGTGGACTACGCACTTACGGCTCTGGGGGCGCAGGTCGCCGTGCGCCTACGCGACCTCGCCGATCTGCTCGAGGGTGCCGTGCCCCAGATCGAGGAGGCGCGGGAGCGCTACGGATCCTGAACCCTGCCGGGGCGACGCGACAGCGGGGGCCGGCCACGGCATCGGCCGCAGGGAAGGTCTCGCGCGTCACGTGTGTTGACGCGACCGAGGCGGTAAATCGCCGCCCACCCGACGGAGGGAGCGAGATCATGTCAGACCCCACCGAGCAGGAGATCCATGCGGGCACCGAGGCCCTGCAGGAGATCGCAGACGAGGTCGAGGCCGAGCGCGAGAAGGGCAGCGCGGGCGTGATGCCCGACGATGACACGCTCGCGGACGACGGTGAGACCCGCGAGGACCATCTCGACGACGGAGTCGGTCTCGATGTGCCACCCGCGGCAGCCAATCCCGGATACGGCCCTAAATGAGAAGTTTCTGAGTGGGGCGCGGGCGTTCCCTTGAAGTGACCGGTTCAGCCGGGCACGGTGGAAAGGAGACCGCCATGTCACTCAAGGACCACGAGGGCACCGACGCCCTGACCCACCTCGCCCAGGAGGTCGAGGAGGAACGCCGCGTTAAGGGACGCACCGCCTTTGACGCGCAGGACGAGTCCGAGGACCGTCCCACGGGCGAGACGCGCGCCGAGGTGAACGAGGAGGTCGGCGACACTGACGTCGATCCGGGAGGCGAGAAGTTGCCTCCGGTTCAGGCCTTCGGCCACTGACGCTCCGCCACGGCGGCGGTCCGGAGCACACCCCCCTCAGTGCTTCGGGCCGCCGCTTTCGTGTGTCCGGCCCAGCCCAGCCCACTCGGTGATCGCCACGAGGTCGTCGACGATCTCGTCCATGACCCGGTCGTAGGTGGCCTGATCCAGCGACCAGGGGTCGTCCAGGCTTCGCAGTGGTGCGGGGACGGCCTGGCGGGCGGCGTCGAGGGCAGCGGCGGCGTTCGCGAGCCGCTCGGTGGCCGTGTCCCCGGCTGGCCGTTCTGCCCTTCTCGCCAGTTCCGCCGCCTCCTTGATGCCGAACACGTGCGGCACGCGCTCGCCCCATTCACGTTCGGCCCAGCGCGCGTGCTGCGCGGTTGCGACCAGCACGAGGTCCGCCTGCGTGAGGATGGCGCGGTCCAACTGCGTGGGCCGATGCCGGGGGATGGCGAGGCCATGACGCTCGGCCGCGCGGCGCATGGGCTGGGGGACGTCCATCCCGATCTCGGCGTAGATGCCGGCGCTCGTAACCTCGGCGGCGTCGCCCCATTCTCGCTTGGCGAGATAGTGCATCGCGGGGGAGCGGCAGATGTTTCCGGTGCAGACCATGGTGACGCGGGCGGCTCGTGACATGGCACGCAGGCTACGTCACTGCGGGCGTCTCACAGCCTCGTCACCGACGCCTCGTCGCCGGGGTGGCCATAAAACGTGCCCTCGAATTGCTTGAGGGAGGCGACGATCACGAAGCTCAAAGTGACGAGCAGCGCCCACGAGCCGAGCTTGCCCATGTGGACCGCCTGCCAGAACGCCTCCTGATCCGGATACGTCCACGCGCCCAGGAAGGTGCCGGCGTTCTCGGCGAGCCAGAGGAAGAAGCCGATGAGTACGAAGGCGATCGCGAGCGGCATCCGCAGCCGGGTCTCGCCCAGGCTGTAATGCACCCAGGTGTCCCACATGGCCGCGACGAACAGGGCGGCGATCACCCACCTCAGGTCCCAGATCCAGTGATGGGTGAAGAAGTTGGCGTACGCGGCGACGGCGAGCGCCGTCATGGCGCCGGCCCGGTAGCCGGTGATCCGCAGGTCGAAGCGCCGCCACGCCTGGCACAGGTACGAGCCCACCGCGGCGTACATGAAGCCCGAGTACAGGGGCACGCCGCCGATCATGGTCACGCCCTCGGCCGGGTAGGTCCACGAGCCCTGGCTGACCTTGAAGAGCTCGAGGCCGAGACCGAGCAGGTGGAAGGCGAAGATCACGCCCACCTCGCGCGTGGTCTCGTAGCCCGTCCACCAGAGCACGGCCGTGATGGCGAGGCCGCACGCGAGCAGCAGGTCGTAGCGGCCGATACCCGTGTCCACCAGTTCCGTCACCGCCATCGCCGCGAAGATCAGCAGCGCGAACACCAGGCAGCGCAACTGTGTGGCCACGAACATCCCCAGGAGCCGTAGCTCCGCGTGAGCACGCATCATCGCGGGGCGGGCGGTGAAGGCGGTCACCCGCCCATTCAGCACCAGAGGCGGGCGGCACGGCAAGAGGCGCACCGCACGGGCCGTCGCCTGCGACCCGTATAGAGTTGGGGCCGTGTCCACCGCCGCTAGCCCCGTCAAGATCGCCATCCTCGGATGCGGGACCGTCGGCACCCAGGTGGTGCGACTCCTCACCGAGCAGCGCGATGACCTCTCCGCGCGCGTGGGCGCGCCCGTCGACATCGCTGGGGTCTACGTGCGCGACACGTCGGTGCCGCGCGACGAGGTGGTGCCGACCGCGCTGCTCACCTCGGACGCCGAGTCCCTTGTGGATGCGGCCGATGTGGTGGTCGAGCTCATGGGCGGTGACGAGCCCGCCCGCTCGCTGATCTTGCGCGCGCTCGCGGCGGGCAAGGGCGTGGTGACAGCGAACAAGGCGCTCCTCGCGACCCGCGGCGCGGAGCTGTACGAGGCCGCCGACGAG
Source organism: Demequina sp. NBRC 110051 (assembly GCF_002090055.1). Lineage (GTDB taxonomy): Bacteria > Actinomycetota > Actinomycetes > Actinomycetales > Demequinaceae > Demequina. The sequence continues at coordinate 128,608 of NZ_BBRH01000012.1, read as the reverse complement.
TCCGGCGCCGACCTGTACTTTGAGGCCGCCGTCGCCGGCGCCATCCCGTTGGTGCGACCCGTGCGCGAGTCGCTCGCGGGTGACCACGTCACCCGCATCCTCGGCATCGTCAACGGCACCACCAATTACGTGCTCGACGAGATGACCACCAAGGGCCTGGACTACGCCGACGTGGTTGCCGAGGCGCAGCGCCTGGGCTACGCCGAGGCCGACCCGACCGCGGACGTGGGCGGCCACGACGCCGCCGCGAAGGCCGCGATCCTCGCCTCCCTCGCCTTCCACCAGCGCGTCCATCTGGACGACGTGTACTGCGAGGGCATCACCGAGATCACCGCGGACGACATCGCGGCGGCCGCGGAGACTGGTCGCGTCATCAAGCTTTTGGCGATCGCGGACCAGGCCGATGCCGGCGTCAGCGTCCGTGTCCACCCCACCTTGTTGCCCGTGTCCCACCCGCTGGCCGGCGTGCGCGGAGCGTTCAACGCTGTTTTTGTCGAGGCCGAGGCGGCCGGCGAGCTCATGTTCTACGGCCAGGGAGCCGGCGGGGCGCCCACGGCATCGGCCGTCCTGGGAGACGTGGTCTCGGTGGCCCGCCACGTGGCCGGCGGCGGCCGCGGCCCGCGTGAGTCCAACTATGCGCGCCACGACGTGTTGCCGATCGACGACGCCCAGACCCGCTACGCCGTGCGCATGAGCGTGCCGGACCGCCCCGGCGTGCTCGCGACCGTCGCGCAGATGTTCGCCAACCACGGCGTGGGCATCGAGTCCGTCCGCCAGCAGGCCGGGAAGGGCCATGCGGGCCTGATCCTGTCGTCGCACCGCGCGTCCGAGGCGGCGCTGCGAGCGACCGTCGAGGACCTGCGCGCGTCCGACGCCGTCAATGATGTCTGGTCCGTCCTGAGGATCGAGGGAGAGTAAGTGGCTCACGTGTGGCGCGGAGCGATCCGCGAGTACCTGGAATACCTGCCGTTCGACGAGGACGACCGCCTCATCTCGCTTGGTGAGGGCGGCACGCCGCTGGTGCACGCCCCGTCGATCTCCGCCGAGGTGGGCGCCGAGGTCTACGTCAAGGTCGAGGGCATGAACCCGACCGGCTCGTTCAAGGACCGCGGCATGACCTCGGCGATCACGCACGTCGTCAAGGACGGCGACCACACGGTGGTGTGCGCGTCGACGGGTAACACGTCGGCGTCGGCGGCTGCCTACGCCGCGCATGCGGGCCTCAACTGTGTGGTGATGATCCCGCAGGGCAAGATCGCGGCGGGCAAGATGGCGCAGGCCATCGTGCACGGCGCCAAGCTGGTGCAGGTCGACGGCAACTTCGACGAATGCCTCGACATCGTGCGATCGCTGTCCGAGGAGTACCCGGTGGCGCTCGTCAACTCGGTGAACCCCTACCGCCTGCAGGGTCAGAAGACCGCGGCGTTCGAGATCATCGACCAGTTGGGCGACGCCCCCGACATCCACATGCTGCCCGTCGGCAACGCGGGCAACATCTCCGCGTACTGGATGGGCTTTACGGAGTTCGCCGAGGCCGGCCGTGCCACCAAGCGCCCCAAGATCTGGGGAGTCCAGGCCGCCGGCGCCGCGCCGTTCGTCGCGGGGCACCCGATCAAGGACCCCGAGACGGTCGCGACCGCGATCCGGATCGGCAAGCCCGCCTCGTGGGACCTCGCGGTCGCCGCGCGTGACGAGTCCGGCGGCTGGATCCGCGCCGTCGAGGACTCGCAGATCCTCAACGCGCAGGCCCGGCTGGCCGCCGACGTGGGTGTGTTCGTGGAGCCCGCCTCCGCCGCGCCGATCGCCGGCCTGCTCGCCGCCGCCGCGCTGGGCGAGGTGCCGAAGGGCGCCACCATCACGTGCACCGTGACCGGCAACGGACTCAAGGACACGGCGACCGCGCTCGCGGGCCGCGAGGTCGAGCCCACCGTCATCCCCGTCGACGTCGCCGCCGCGGCGCAGGTACTGGGGCTCTAAGCGATGCGTCTGGGCGCCGACCATGTGGTGGTGACCGTCCCGGCCACCGCTGGCAACCTTGGATCGGGCTTCGACTCGCTGGGCCTCGCCCTGGGCTTGGCCGACGAGGTCGAGGTGCGCGCCGTCGCATCGGCCGCCGTCGAACTCGAGATCGAGGGTGAGGGTGCTGACTCGCTGCCGCGCGACGAGTCCCACCTGGTAGTGCGGGCCCTGCGCGCCGCGCTCGACCACGTCAACGCCTCGCAGACGGGTCTTGCGATTCGCGCCGTCAACCGCATCCCGCACGGGCGCGGCCTGGGATCGTCGGCCGCCGCGGTGGTCGCCGGAATCTCCGCCGCGCGCGGTCTGATCGCCGAGCCCGAGGCGCTGTCCGCCGAGGTCGCGCTCGAGATCGCCACCCAGTTCGAGGGCCACCCCGACAACGCCGCGCCGGCCATCTACGGCGGCGCGACGGTCGCGTGGATGGGGGAGCACGGCGCGAAGGCCGCCACGCTGCCCATGGCAGAGGGAATCGAGGCCGCGGTGCTGATCCCCGGTTCTACACTTCCCACCAAGCAGGCGCGATCCGTGCTGCCGTTGCAGGTCCCGCACGCCGACGCCGCGTTCAATGTGGGCCGCGCGGCGCTGCTGGTCGCCGCGCTGAACGGCCAGCCCGAGTTGCTGTTCGAGGGCACCGAGGACCGCCTGCACCAGGGCTACCGCGCCGACGTGATGCCGGCCGCCATGGCGATGCTGTCGCACCTGCGCGCTCAGGGCCTGGCCGCCGTCGTCTCGGGGGCCGGGCCCTCCGTCTTGGTGCTGGGTACGGACCTCGCGTCTCACGGGTTGGCCTCGGGCATGCCTCAGTGGGCACGCGGCATCGGCGACGAAAACTGGCGCGTGGTGCACACCGTCGAGCGGGTTCCCGGCGCCTCGACTCACCGGGTCTAGACACCGGCGCGGTAGCGTCGTGGCCATGTCGTCGCTCTCGACCTGGCTCCCGCCGAGCGCTGTGGTGCGGCTGGTCTGCGTCATCGTGGCCGCGGCAGGAGGCATCGGTGCCGTGGTGTGGTGGTGGGGAGGTCCATCCGCAGGCGTCGCGTCCGTGCTGGGCGTGATCGCGGTGCTGATGCTTGCGTTGAGGCGGCCGCCGGCCACGCACGTCCTCGCGCTCGGAGTAATCGTCGCCGTCGGATCGTCGGGCGCCACCCTCGTGGCACCGTCCCCTTGGGGGCTCGCGGCCGTGGTGGCGGCGTCCGTCCTCGCGACTTTCCCCCTCGTGCTGCGCCATGGTGCGGTCGTGTCGAGTGTGCCCGTCGTCGTCGCGCTTGCGGGGACCGATGCCGTCGCGATTGGTCCGGAGGGTGCCTTGGCGGGAATACTCCTCGCCGCGGTGCTGACGATCGGTGTCGTCCGGCTGCTGCGCCTGCGCGCGCCCGCGCCTCCGACGCCGTCGCGACGCGTCTTGGTGGTGTACCTCGGCGCGGTGGCGTTCGGATCGGCACTGGCAGCGGGGCTGATCGTCGCATGGGAGGTGCCCCACGGGGTGTGGGTCATTGTCGCGCTGAGTGCTGTCTTGCTGCCTGTGGCGGGCGAAACCGTCCGCGCCGCTCGAGCGCGTGTGCTCGGTACTGTCGTGGGAACGGTGGTGGCTTCGGCCGCGAGTATGGTGCTGCCCGCGGTCATCTCGCTGGCTCTCGTGGCGGTACTCCTGGTGTGGGGCATCGCGTGGATCATCGCCAAGAATCAGGCTCGTGGTGCGGGATTCGTCGCGGCGGCTGTGGTCTTGATCGCAGGGGTCTCAACGTCCGAGGCTGCGTGGGAGGTCGCCGGCCAGCGCGCGCTCCTGACGCTCGTGGGAGGGCTGGCCGCCGTCGCCCTGGGGCTGATCGTCGCGAGGCTAGACCGGTCGTGGTCTCAGCGTGCGGCCACCCGGGGGCAACGATGACGGCAACGTGCCTGATCGTGCGCGGAGGCTGGTCCGGTCATGACCCCGTGGGACAGACCGACGCCATGCGCCCCCATCTCGAGCGTAGGGGCTTCGCCCTCGATGTGGAGGACTCTCCCGAGGTGTACGCCGACGCCACCCGGATGGCCACCTATGACCTGGTGGTCCAGGCAGTCACGAACGGCGCCATCACCGACGCCCAGTCGGCGGGACTGCGCGCCGCCGTCGAGGGCGGCGCCGGCCTTGCGGGGTGGCACGGGGGGCTGATCGCCGCTTATCGAGGTCAACTCGACTACCTACAGATGCTCGGCGCCCAGTTTGTTGCACATCCGGCAAGCCGCGCGACGCCCGACGAACCGCAGTACCGGCGCTATCGGGTGACACCCACCCCATTGGGCGCCGCACACCCGATCACTGCGGGCGTCGCGGAGTTCGAGGTCGTCACGGAGCAGTACTGGGTCCTGGCGGATGGGCTGAACAACGTGCTCGCGACGAGCACGCTTGCGCCCGAAGAAGGGGACGCGTGGCATGGTCCCGCCACGATGCCGGCCGTGTGGACCCGGCGCTGGGGAGCCGGCAGGATCTTCGTTCACACCTTGGGTCACGACCTCACGACACTGCGCCGTCCCGAGGTGGAGACGGTTGTCCTGCGTGGCATGGAGTGGGCCGCCCGGCAGGCGCGGCCATGACCGTTTCGTCGATCCGTCCCGCCACGCCGGCGGATCACGACGCCATCGCACGCATCTGCCGCCTCACCGGCGATGCGGGCGCGGATGCCACGGGCATGTACGGCGACGACACCGTGCTCGCGGACGTCTATGCGACTCCGTACCTTCACGGTCCCGGAGCTTTCGCCCTGGTGTGGGCCGAGGGCGACGGGCCGCTGGGTTACGTGCTCGGAACCGAGGACACGGTGGCCTTCCAAACGTGGTTCAGCGAGCACTGGTGGCCCGCTGTTGCCGACCACCACGCACTGGTCACCGAGGCGGACGAGAAGCTCCTGCGCAGCGCCGCGAACCGCCACCGGATGCTCGACGATCTTCCCGACGGCTATCCGGCGCACCTCCACATTGACCTGCTTCCCGAGTCCCAGGGCAGGGGAGCCGGGCGTGCCCTCATCGAGGCAGCCTGCGCGCTGCTGGCCGAACGCGGGGCCGCAGGCGTCCACCTCGGCATCGATCCCCGCAACGACGGGGCCCGCATGTTCTATCCACGGGTGGGGTTCACGGTAGGTGCGAGCGAGGATCTCTTTCTGCGCCGTCTCGCCTCACCGTAACGGTCGCACGCGTAACGCCGGTGGCGAACGAATGCCCCGCATGGCCCACGGACCAGGCCCGACAGTTCTACTGTGAACTCATGACCATCACACGCAAGTGCGAGGCGGCCGCATGACGGCCGTCGCCACGTCCGCCCGGACAGGCGGCGCGACCGACGACGAGAAGACCAAGGGTGCCCTGTGGCCCCTGCTCGTGGCCTCGGCCAAGCCCTACTGGAAGCTGCTCCTCGGAGTCGTCATCTTCCAGGGTGCCCAGGCCGTCTGCAACCTGTACCTGCCCAGCCTCAACGCCTCGATCATCGATGACGGCGTCGCGACCGGCGACATCGCGTATATCTGGCAGGTGGGCGGCATCATGCTCGCCCTGTCGCTTCTGCAGATCGCCTGCGCCATTGTCGGCGTCTACTTCGGCGCCAAGGTCGCCATGGCCGTGGGCCGTGACCTGCGCGCGCAGATTTTCCGCCGCGTGGGCGCGTTCAGCGAAAACGAGGTGCAGCGCTTCGGCGCGCCCAGCCTCATCACGCGCTCCACGAACGACGTGCAGCAGGTGCAGATGCTGGTCCTCATGGGCTGCACGCTGCTCGTGACGGCGCCGTTCATGGCGATCGGCGGCGTGTTCATGGCGCTGCACCAGGACGCGACGCTGTCGTGGATTCTCGTCATCGCAATCCCGCTGCTGCTGATCGCGGTGATCCTCATCATCTCGCGCATGGTGCCGCACTTCCAGCGCATGCAAAAGCGCATCGACGCCATCAACCGGGTCATGCGTGAGCAGCTCACCGGCATCCGCGTGGTGCGCGCGTTCGTGCGCGAGCGCGAGGAGACCGCACGCTTCGCCCAGGCCAACGACAAGGTCACGGAATCCGCGCTGAAGGCGGGCCGCCTCATGGCCGCGATGTTCCCCATCGTGATGCTCATCATGAACGTCTCGTCCGTCGCCGTGCTGTGGTTCGGCGCCGAGCGCGTCGAGAACGGCGAAATGCAGGTGGGGGCGCTCACCGCGTTCCTCACGTACATCATCCAGATCCTCATGTCCGTGATGATGGCGACGTTCCTGTTCGTGATGATCCCGCGCGCGTCCGTCTCGGCCGATCGCATCAGCGAGGTGCTGTCGACCGACAGCACCGTGGTGCAGACGGCCGATGCGACACGCACCTTCTCGCAGCGCGGCACCGTGGTCTTCGACGACGTCACGTTTGCCTACCCTGGCGCCGAGGAGCCGGTGCTGAAGCACATCTCGTTCACCGCCACACCAGGCACGACGACCGCAATTATCGGCTCGACCGGCGCGGGCAAGTCCACCCTGGTGGGCCTGGTGCCGCGCCTGTATGACGCGACCGAGGGGACCGTCAGCATCGACGGCGTGGACCTGCGCGACGCGGACCTCGAGGCACTGTGGACCCGCGTCGGCCTCGTACCGCAGCGTCCCTACCTCTTCTCGGGCACTGTCGGCTCCAACCTTCGCTACGGCAAGGAGGACGCGACCGACGAGGAGATCTGGGAGGCGCTGCGCGTCGCCCAGGGCGAGGACTTCGTGAAGGCGATGCCCGAGGGGCTTGACACGCCCATGGCGCAGGGCGGCACGACCGTGTCGGGCGGCCAGCGCCAACGCCTGTCGATCGCCCGTGCGCTCATCCGCAAGCCCGAGATCCTGCTGTTCGACGATTCGTTCAGTGCGCTCGACACCGCGACCGATGCCCGCCTGCGCGCGGCGCTGAAGACGGCGGCGGCTGACGCCACCGTCATCGTGGTCGCCCAGCGCGTCAGCTCCATTCAGGACGCCGACCTCATCCTCGTCATCGAGGACGGCGAGATCGTCGACCGCGGCACGCACCACGAGTTGCTTGCGAGTTCGCCTACCTACCAAGAGATCGTCAGTACCCAGCTGAGGGCGGAGGAGGCGTGATGGCCGAGCACGAGAAGACCACCGCGCCGGTGCAGGACGCCGACACCAAGGCCGCGGCCCGCGCACGCCCGCGCGGCGGCGGCCCCGGCCCCATGGGCGGGGCTGGCATGCCCACCGAGAAGGCGATGAACTTCGGGGCCTCGCTGAAGCGCCTGTTCGGCGAGTTACGTCCCGAGCGCACGCTCGTGGGCGTCGTCATCCTGCTGGGCGCCGCGTCGGTTGCGCTCGCGGTCATCGGCCCCAAGATCCTCGGTAATGCCACCACGGTCATCTTCGAGGGACTCGTCACCGGCACGGGCATCGACTTCGACAACCTGCACCGCATCCTGCTGTGGGTCGTCGGCATCTATGTCGCTTCGTCGCTGCTGTCGCTCGCGCAGGGCTACATCCTCAACGGCGTCACCCAGCGCACGGTCTACCGGCTCCGCGAACGCGTCGAGGCCAAGATTCACCGCCTGCCGCTGAGCTACTTCGACAAGCACCAGCGCGGCGAGCTGCTCAGCCGCGTCACCAACGACATCGACAACGTCTCGCAGACGCTCCAGCAGACGCTGAGCCAGCTGTTCACGTCGGTGCTCACGGTCATCGGCGTGCTCGTGATGATGGTCGTCATCTCGCCGCTGCTCGCGGCCGTGACGCTCGTGTCGATCCCGCTGACACTGATCATCGTCACCCAGGTCGCCAAGCGCTCGCAGGTGAAGTTCGTCGCCCAGTGGAAGCACACGGGCGAGCTCAACGGCCAGATCGAGGAGACCTACACGGGGCACTCGCTGGTCAAGGTGTTCGGCCGCCAGGCTCGCACGCAGGAGGAGTTCGACGCCAAGAACGACGAGCTCTACCAGGCGTCGTTTGGGGCCCAGTTCATCTCCGGCATCATCATGCCCGCGACGATGTTCATCGGAAACCTCGTCTACGTCGCCGTCGCGGTGGTCGGTGGAGTCATGGTCGCCAACGGCGCGCTGCCCATCGGCGACATCCAGGCGTTCATCCAGTACACGCGCCAGTTCCAGCAGCCGCTGAGCCAGTTGGGCTCGATGTTCAACCTGCTGCAGTCGGGCGTCGCCTCCGCCGAGCGCGTGTTCGAGCTGCTCGACGCCGACGACCAGAGCGATGACCCGGACCCCGCCGACACCCCCGAACAGTTCCGCGGCCGGCTCGAGTTCGAGGACGTGAAGTTCTCCTACGAGGAGGACAAGCCGCTGATCACGGGCCTGTCCATGGTCGCGGAGCCGGGCAAGACGGTCGCGATCGTGGGCCCCACGGGAGCGGGCAAGACCACGCTGGTCAACCTCATCATGCGCTTCTACGAGCTCGACGGGGGCCGCATCACGCTCGACGGCACGGACATCGCGCTCATGACCCGCGACGACCTGCGCTCGCGCACGGGCATGGTGCTGCAGGACGCGTGGCTGTTCGGCGGCACCATCCGCGAGAACATCGCGTACGGCCGCCCCGGCGCCACCGACGACGAGATCCTCGACGCCGCCAAGGCCGCGTACGTGGACCGCTTTGTGCACTCCCTTCCCGAGGGCTACGACACGGTGCTCGATGACGACGCGACCAACGTGTCGGTGGGCGAGCGCCAGCTCATCACGATCGCGCGCGCCTTCGTGGCCCGCCCGAGCGTGCTGATCCTCGACGAGGCCACCAGCTCGGTCGACACCCGCACCGAGCTGCTCGTACAGCAAGCCATGGCGGACCTGCGCAAGGACCGCACCAGCTTCGTCATCGCCCACCGCCTGTCGACCATCCGCGACGCCGACCTCATCCTGGTGATGGAGCACGGCGACATCGTCGAGCAGGGCAGCCACGACGAGCTGATCGCCGCGCACGGCGCCTACGCGCGCCTGTACGAGGCGCAGTTCTCTGCGCCCGTCGAGGACGTGGACGACCCGCTGGGCGGCGGCATCAGCGAGGAGGACCTCACACAGGCGGGGGCCGGTGCCGCGGTCGCCCCGATTCCCCCGGCTCCTGTCGAGGAGGGGGTCGTCCCCGAGGCGGTGCTGCCGCAGGAACAGGCGACCCCGAACCCCGCGCCGAGCGAGGGCGAGGACGGTACGCGGGCCTAGTGACTGCATCGGCCATCCGACGCGGCTCGCAAGGCCCTGAAACTAGAAGTTGTCGCGCTCTCCGGCCATGTCGTAGGTATACGACGGGATGAACTCGAGGACGATGTCCTCCGCCTCGAGTCCCTCGGCCTCCATGCCCGCGTAGACCTCGTCGACATCGGGTAGCGGGGGAGTGCCCTTGACCACCACGTAGATGACGTTGTCTTCGCGGGGAGTGACCGACACGATCGCCCACCGGGTGTCCTCGGTGAGGTCCTCCAGATAGGACTGGACTGAAGCGATGCGGCCGCGGTCCTCGATTGCCTTCGCGGTCGACCACGCGAGGGGACCAGAGACGAGCAAGACGAGCGTCGCGGTGGTGAGGTAGACCCGGACACGGCGGCGCCGCTCGGCCTCCATGTCCTCGACATCGAGCAGGCGCAGCTTCGAATAGCCGTAGATGGCCATGACGATCGCGCCCGTCGCGAGGATCGCCGCGACGTTGGTGACGAACAGCAGCAGCGCGCCGAGAGCCTGCGACCATGCGCCGGACTCGAGCGTGAGTCCCACCACGCACAGCGGCGGGACCAGGGAGATCGCGATCGCGACGCCGGGAAGGGTGTCGGAGATATCCGAGCGCACCAGCGCGATCGATCCCACCACACCCGTGGCGAGCGCGGCGAAGAGGTCGATGAGGCCCGGCGAGACGCGGCCGGCGATCTGGCCGTTCGTGGAGGCGAGCATGGGTTGCACGATGAGCAGGCCCAGGAGGAAACCAACGCCTACCGCGGCGGCGGCTCCCGCGCACATGGTGGCGATCGAGCGGATGAGCTGACGGCGGTCACCCAGGACGGTGGAGAGCATGGTGCCCTGAATGGGGCGCATGAGGGGCGCGACGATCATCGCGCCGATGACGGTGGCGGTCGAATCGGCGGCGATGCCTGCCGTCGCGATCGCCGCGGCGAGGATGAGGAGTAGCCAGAAACGCGTGTACTGCGCGCGGACGCGGTCCCCTGTGAAGAGGACCGCGTCGCGCATGTAGTCGACGCTATTGAGCTTCCCTGACCAGCGAGTTTCCCGAATCAGGGAAGCCCACCCTGTCATCCGAGGAGCTTCGCCTTCGCGGCAGCGAACTCGGCGTCGCTCAGAATTCCTGCGTTCTTCATGTCGGCGAGTTTGGACAGCTGAGCCATGAGGCCGTCGCCGGCAGAGGGCGCGGGGGTGGCGGCCGGGGCAGCCTGCTGCGCGGCGAGCTGGGCCTGCATCGCGGCGAGCTGGGCTTGGTTGTCCTGCACCTGCTGCGCCTGGACCTGCTCGACGTACTGCTGCTCCTGGCGTGCCTGCGCGCGGCCGGCCTGGCGGCGCGCGACGTTGCCCGAGACCGCGGTGGCGGTGCCGGAGATCACGGCCGTGCGGGCCATGGTGCCGATGAGGCCGGGACGGCCCATCCTGCGGGGCATATCAGTTCTCCTCGTTCTCGAGGGCCTCGATCTCGGCGAGAACCTCGCTGACGACCGGGCCGGGGACACGGATGGATTCGGCGAGCTCGCCGCCGGCGGCGAACACCGCGTCGCGCAGGGGCTTCACCCACGTGTGCTCGAACACCAGGATCGCCGCGGCGCCACCCACCGGAAGGCCGGCCGCGAGCTCGTCGACGTCCTCCTCGGAGACAAGACCGTCGATGCGGTCCGCGAGGTCCGCGAGCCGCGACACCTCGGAGTCGTCGCCCACCTGGTCAAGCTCGAGGTAGTCGAGCTCATCTTCGCCGGTGCGACGCACGAACAGCCCGTCGACGATGCTGATGGTGCCGGCGTCGACGAGGGCACCCAACTCCTGGACGATCTCGCCCTTGAAGGTGCCGGACTCGAAGCCGATCACCACGATTTCGATGGGTCCCAAGGTCATGGACCGCACATCCTCTCGTTGTCTCTCGACGCACCGTCGGTGGCCGTCATGCTGAGGGTATTGCCCGGCATCGGAGCCAGCAAGATGGGCGCGCGCAAAGAAGTAGCGGACTTGTGGCCCCGGGGCTGCCGCCCGAGGGTTCGCGCGAGCGCCACGCCCGGGATCCGTGCTGGTTGAGCCGGTCAACGGCCGGATGCTAACCTGAGGGCGTTCCTCCCGGCAGACACAGGTCGCGGGTGAGGAACGATTCCCAGACTTTGAAGCGTCAGCGGACGACGGCGTACGCGCATACCCGGATGCTTTGAGGGGATCACTCGCATTCACATTCTCTAGAGCCGCCCCGGCTCGTGCGAGGGAAGGAACAGTGTGACCGACACCACCGTGGCCAGCGCGGATAACAGCGCGGCCCTCAGCGCCATGAAGCTCCCCCAGTTGCAGGCACTCGCCTCCGAGCTTGGAGTCTCCGGCGTCAAGAAGATGCGTAAGGGCGACCTCATCGAGGCCATCAAGAACGGCGGCGCCACGCCTGCCAAGGCGGCCCCCGCCCCGAAGAAGGAGCGGGCTCCCAAGGCCGATGCGGCTGCAGCGAGCGCGCCTGCCGCCCCGGCCGCTGGCTCGGCTGCCAAGCAGGCCGCCGAGGCGGCCCCCGCCGCCCAGGCGACCGAGGCATCGGCCCCCGCCGCGGCATCGGCCCCTGCAACGGAGAAGCCCGCGCAGCGTTCGCGCCGCAGCCAGTCTCAGGGCGGCCAGCCGCAGAACACCCAGCAGCAGAGCGCTCGCCAGGAAGGCGAGCCCCAGCGTCGTGACAACGACGACGACCGCTCCGAGCGTGCGCGCCGCGCCGCCGAGGCGCTCCAGCTGCCCGGCCTGGACAAGCCCGAGCAGAAGGACGGCCAGGACGACGCGCAGGGCCGCAGCGACCAGAACCGCCAGAACGATGACGATGACGAGCGCGGCGGTCGCCGCCGCCGTGGACGCGGCCGTGGCCGTGGGCGCGGACGCGAGCGCGACGAGCAGCCCGCCGGCCAGGGCGGACAGGGCAGCCCCGTCCTGCGCCAGGACGAGGACGACGTCCGCGACGATGAGGAACTGACTCCCGTCGGCGGCATCATCGACATCCTCGACAACTATGCCTTTGTGCGCACCACCGGCTACCTGTCGGGCAAGTCGGACGTGTACGTCTCGATGAACCAGGTCAAGAAGTACGGCCTGCGTAAGGGTGACGCCATCACCGGCGCCGTGCGCCCGCCCCGTCCGGGCGACCGCGGCCAGCGTCAGAAGTTCAACGCGCTCGCCCACGTCGACACCGTCAACGGTGTGACGCCCGAGGAGGCCAGGAACCGCAAGGAGTTTGGCGACCTCACCCCGCTGTACCCGCAGGAGCGCCTGCACCTCGAGACCGAGTCGCGCCTGCTGTCGACCCGTGTGATCGACATCGTTGCGCCCATCGGTAAGGGTCAGCGTGGCCTCATCGTCTCGCCGCCCAAGGCCGGCAAGACGCTGATCATGCAGAACATCGCCAACGCGATCGTGGCGAACAACCCCGAGGTCCACCTGATGGTCGTCCTCGTCGACGAGCGCCCCGAGGAGGTCACGGACTTCCAGCGCTCCGTGAAGGGTGAGGTCATCGCCTCGACCTTCGATCGTCCCGCCTCCGACCACACGCAGGTTGCCGAGCTCGCGATCGAGCGTGCCAAGCGCCTCGTGGAGCTCGGTCAGGACGTCGTGGTGCTGCTCGACGGCATCACCCGCCTGGGTCGCGCCTACAACCTGTCGGCGCCCGCGTCCGGTCGCATCCTGTCCGGCGGTGTGGACTCGGCGGCGCTGTACCCGCCCAAGAAGTTCTTCGGCGCGGCGCGCAACATCGAGAACGGCGGCTCGCTGACCATCCTCGCGACCGCGCTGGTCGACACCGGCTCCAAGATGGACGAGGTCATCTTCGAGGAGTTCAAGGGCACGGGCAACATGGAGATTCGCCTGTCGCGTCAGCTCGCCGACCGCCGTATCTTCCCGGCCGTGGACGTCAACGCGTCCGGCACGCGCCGCGAGGAGATCCTGGTCTCCAACGAGGAGCTCAAGGTCATGTGGAAGCTGCGCCGCGTGCTCACCGCGCTCGACGCTCAGGCCGCGACCGAGCTGCTGCTGGGCAAGCTGCGCGAGAACAAGTCGAACGCCGAGTTCCTGATGCAGGTCGCCAAGACCACGCCGGGCAAGGACGACCTCGAGAACGAGCTCACGACGAAGTAAGCGGAGCGCGCGGACTCTGTGGTTCGCGCGCCGCTCACCAGGGCCCCGGTGCTTCCCTTTGCGGGAGGCGCCGGGGCTCTGGTGCGTGGTGGCTCGAACGGGTCACGCGGGTCGCCAGGCCGGCCCGCGAGCCACCCGCACGGGCCACCCGCGAACCCCACCGCTGTGAGGTTTCTGAGAGCGCAAGTCAGATGTCGACAACCCCACAAACCAGGACATTTACCCTCCAACAGTGCTACTCCTATTCCCCAGGTCGTGACGATGCGACCTCCGATGGCGGCCACCGCGCCGCCGTCGAGGCGTCACGAACCAAGGCGGGCCAACCGGACCCGCCTGGCACGACGCCGGGACCACCACGAGCGGCCCTGGTGTCCGATACGCACGGAGGAATGGATGCGAAAGACCATGCTGGCGGCGACCACTGCAGCGCTCCTTGGGGGGAGCATGTTCGCCGTCCCCGCGGCCCACGCCGCGCCCAGCACCACTGCGGCTCCACCGGAGGATCCGCTCGCAAGCGAGGCGCCCCACACGGACAACATGCCCAACCCGCTCGACGAGAAGCGATCGGCGCTGCGAGAGACCGCGATCACGCAGGTCCTCAGCGGCGACTTGCAGACCGAGAAGCGCGGTGCGAGCACCGTCGCGAAGGTGGGTGAGGAGACCGTCGCGGCCACCAACCCGAACGCGCGCGGTGCCAAGGGCGGTACCAAGACGAAGGATCAGTACGTCGAACTCGAGCGCGAGGCGACGGACCGCATCTTCGTGATTCTCGCGGAGTTCGGCGACGAGCAGCTCGAGGGCATTGAGCCCGCCGAGGATGCGCAGCGCACCGAGGGCCCCCTCCACAATGAGATCCCGGCACCCGACCGCAAGGTCGACAACTCGACCGTGTGGCAGGCGGACTACTCGCAGGACCACTACCAGGACCTGTACTTCGGCGATGACGAGTCGCTGCGCGAGTATTACGAGACGCAGTCCTCGGGCCGCTACAGCGTGGACGGCACCGTGACCGACTGGGTCAAGGTCGACTACTCGCAGGCGCGCTACGGCACCGACGCGTGCGGCTCGAACGTCTGCTCGACCGTGTGGGACCTCGTGAAGGACGCCGCCAACGTCTGGTACGAGGACCAGCTCGCCCAGGGCCGCTCGGTCGAGGAGGTGAACGCTGACCTGCAGTCCTTCGACGTGTGGGACCGCTATGACTTCGACGGCGACGGCGACTTCAACGAGGCGGACGGCTACATCGACCACTTCCAGATCGTCCACGCCGGTGGAGACCAGGCCGATGGCGACCCCATCTACGGCTCGGACGCCATCTGGTCGCACCGCTGGTACGCCTTCGCGAACCAGATCGGCATGAACGGCCCCGCCACCAACCCGCTGGGCGGGACGGAGATCGGCACGTCCGGCGTGTGGATCGGTGACTACACGATCCAGCCCGAAAACGGCGGTCGCAGCGTGTTCTACCACGAGTACGGCCACGACCTGGGCCTGCCGGACGACTACAACGTGCTGTCCGGCGGCGACAACAACAACGAGCACTGGACGCTCATGGCGCAGAGCCGCCTGAACGCGAAGAGCGACGGCGGGCTCGGCGAGCGCGGCGGAGACCTCGGCGCGTGGAACAAGCTCCAGCTGGGTTGGCTCGACTACGAGTACGTCACCGCGGGCACCGAGACCACGGTCGACCTGGGCCCCGCGGAGTACAACTCCACCAAGCCCCAGTCCCTCATCGTGGGCCTTCCGCCCAAGACCGTCACGGTCGACCTGGGCGCGCCGGTCAGCGGCGAGTCGCAGTGGTACTCCGGCACGGGTGACGACCTGAGCAACACCCTCACGCGGGACCTCACGGTCCCGGCCGAGGGCGCGGCCCTGACGTTCCAAGCCCGTTACGACATCGAGACCGGCTACGACTACTTCTACGTCGAGGTCGACTCGGGCTCGGGCTACGTGCCGATCGAGGGCTCGCTCACCACGACCGAGGACATCTTCGCCACGGACGGGACGCAGGCGGAGTGGACGGACGCCACCTTTGACCTGACCGCCTTCGCGGGACAGGACGTGAGCCTGCGCCTGCGCTACATGACGGACGGCGCGGTCGCGGGCGATGACCCCGACGTGGTCGACGGCATCTTCCTCGACGACATCGCGGTCGAGGGCGTCTTCACGGACGATGCCGAAAGCGGCGACAACGGTTGGGTCGCGGACGGCTTCTCGATCGTGGGCTCCGAGTCCACCGAGGACTACCCGCACTACTACATCGCGGCGAACCGCACCTACACCTCGTACGACAAGTACCTGGAGACCGGTCCGTACTTCTTTGGCTACGGCGAGGACAAGCCCGACCTGGTGGATCACTACGCCTACCAGGAGGGACTCCTGATCTCGTATTGGGACACCTCGTACTCGGACAACGACACGTTCGCCCACCCCGGCAGCGGTCGCAACCTCTACATCGACGCCCACCCCGAGCCGTTTGCGGACGTCAACGGTGACCTGTGGAGGGCCCGTGTGCAGGTGTACGACGCCCCGTTCGGCCTCAAGCGGACCGACGGCATGACCCTGCACGTCGATGGCGTGAAGAGCAAGGTCAAGGGCCAGGCCGGCAACCCGGTGTTCGACGACACCGACCAGTACTGGTTCGAGGAGCTGCACAACCACGGCGTCAAGCTCCCCGCGACGGGTACTCAGATCGAGGTGCTGAAGAGCAAGGGTACGTCGATGACGGTCGCGGTCTCGTAGCCGCCGCTTCCTAGGAGCCACTGAGTGCCCGGAATCCGCAGATACTGGGCACTCAGTGGCTCCCGTCGCGCACAGGGCAAGGCAACAGCAGGCGGCCGATGCCGTTGCTGGCTTGGTTGCCCGCCGTGCCTGACGTCACACGCGGCTCGCCACCCCTTGACACCCGTGGCACAATAGAACGCTGGCCGTCCGGTTCACCGACCGCGAAGTACGCGCAAGGACCCGGAGGCACTCTTAAGGGAGATCATGAAGAAGGACATCCACCCCGAGTACGTGGCCACCACTGTCACGTGCACCTGCGGCAACACGTTCGAGACCAACTCGACCGTGAAGTCCGGCGCCATCAACGTCGAGGTCTGCTCGGCTTGCCACCCGTTCTACACCGGCAAGCAGAAGATCATGGACACCGGTGGCCGCGTCGCGCGCTTCCAGAAGCGCTACGGCAACCAGAAGTAACCCGAAGCTTTACACGACGACGACGTGGCCGAAGCCTTCGCAGCAGTCCAGCCCCTGCTGGACGAGTACACCGATATCGAGCGTCAGCTCGCCGACCCCTCCATCCACGCGGATGCCGGGAAGTCGCGCACGCTGGGCCGTCGGTTTGCGGAGCTCGGCCGCGTCGTCGCCGCGCATCGGGCCTGGGAGACAGCCCAGGACGACCTCGAGGCGGCCAGGGAAATGTCCGATGCGGACCCCGACTTCGCCGCCGAGGTCCCCGCTCTCGAGACGACGGCAGAGCAGGCCACCGAGACCTTGCGCCGCATTCTTATCCCGCGCGACCCCGACGACGCCCGCGACGTGATCCTCGAGATCAAGTCCGGCGAGGGCGGCGAGGAGTCTGCGCTGTTCGCTGGCGACCTGCTCAAGATGTACCTCAAGTACGCGGAGTCCAAGGGCTGGAAGGCCGAGATCCTCGAGGCCACCGAGACCGACATGGGCGGCTACAAGGACCTGTCCGTCGCCGTGAAGGCGCGCGGCTCCGTGGAGCCCGAGGACGGCGTGTGGGCCCACCTCAAGTACGAGGGCGGCGTGCACCGCGTCCAGCGCGTGCCCGCGACCGAATCGCAGGGCCGCATTCACACCTCCGCCGCGGGCGTGCTCGTGTACCCCGAGGCCGAAGAGGTCGAGGACGTCGAGCTCGACATGAACGACGTGCGCGTCGACGTGTATCGCTCGTCTGGCCCCGGCGGCCAGTCGGTCAACACCACCGACTCCGCCGTGCGCCTCACGCACCTTCCCACGGGCATCGTGGTGAGCTGCCAAAACGAGAAGAGCCAGCTCCAGAACAAGGAGTCGGCCATGCGCATCCTGCGTGCCCGCCTGCTCGCCGCCCAGAAGGAGGCGGCGGAGGCCGAGGCCCAGGACATGCGCAAGTCGCAGGTGCGCACCGTCGACCGTTCGGAGCGCATCCGCACCTACAATTTCCCCGAGAACCGCATTGCCGACCATCGCACCGGGTACAAGGCCTACAACCTTGACCACGTCTTGGCAGGAGACCTCCAGCCCGTGATCCAGTCAGCCATCGATGCCGACGAGGCCGCCCGCCTCGCCGCTCACGAGGCGTAATTGCCTTCCGTCGGGGCACGTCTCAAAGAGATCACCCGTCGTCTGGCCGATGCCGGTGTTCCCTCTCCGGAGGCCGATGCCGTGGCCCTCATGGCGCACACCTTCAAGTGGGAGCCGGGGGACGTCCGTACGGCTGCCGCGCGTGACGACCACTGGCCTCTTGACCCCCTGGACCACGACCTCCTCGAGGCGCGCGTGGCCCGCCGCGTGAGCCGCGAGCCGCTGCAGCACATCACGGGCAAGGCGTTCTTCCGCAACATCGACCTCCAGGTGGGTGCCGGCGTGTTCGTGCCCCGGCCCGAGACGGAGATCGTCGCCCAGGCCGCGATCGACGCGGCCCGCGCCGCAACCCCTGGCAAGGACGGCAAGGTGCGCGTGACGGACCTGTGCGCCGGCTCGGGCGCCATCGGTCTGTCGATCGCCGACGAGGTGCCGAACGCCGAGGTCTCCATGGTCGAGGCCTCCGAAGGTGCCCTGGTCTACCTGCGGATCAACGCGCGCGGCATGCGCGCCGACGTGCGCGAGCGCACCCGCACGCTTCTGGGCGACGCCAAGCGCTGTCTGCACCTGTTCGAGGGCTGCGCGGACGTCGTCGTCAGCAACCCGCCGTACATTCCACCGGACGGTGTGCCCCGCGACGTTGAGGTACGCGAATACGATCCGCCCGAGGCGCTGTACGGCATGGGTGAGGACGGGCTGGACCTGCCGCGCGCGATCATCGACGAGGCCGCGCGACTGCTGCGCGTGGGCGGCACGCTCATCATGGAGCACGCAGAGAACCAGGGCGCGGCCCTGAGGGCTCACTGCGAGCGTTCCGAGTTCTGGGACGGTGGGCGCACCGAGCAGGACCTCACGGGACGCGACCGCATGCTCATCGTGACTCGCGTGGGAGTCTGAGACACTACCTCTCGTGATCTACCCGTGCTCCGACCCCGCCACCTGGGGTCCCAGCCTCGACGCCGCCGTCGACGCGGTCAGTCGCGGCGCCGTCATCGTCCTTCCCACCGACACCGTCTATGGCGTGGGTGCCGACGCGTTTAACGCCGATGCCGTGGCGGCGGTGCTCGCGGCCAAGGGCCGGGGGCGGCAGATGCCGCCGCCCGTGCTGATTCCCGACGCACGCACGGTCGACGGACTGGGCTACGAGGTGCCGGCCTCGGCCCGCGCGCTCATGGAGGCCTGCTGGCCGGGCGCGCTCACCGTGATCGTCCAGGCGCAGCCGTCGCTCGCGTGGGACCTGGGGGACACGCACGGGACCGTCGCGCTGCGCATGCCTGATCACCCCGCGGCGCTGGCGCTGCTGAAGCGCACCGGCCCCCTGGCCGTGACGAGCGCGAACAAGACCGGGCAACCCGCGGCGACCACGGCATCGGATGCCCTCGAGCAGTTGGGCGACGCCGTCGCGGTCTACCTGGACGGCGGCGACGCGCCGCTCGGCACGGCGTCGACCATCGTCGACGCGACGGATCCCGAGGGCCTCAGGGTGGTACGCGACGGCGGCATCAGCCGCGAGCGCCTCGTCGAGATTGCGGGCGCGGACGCCTTCGCGCCAGAGCCCGACGCCCAGGAGTCCGACGGGTGAAGGTCTACCTCACGCTTCTGGTGATCGCGGCGCTTGTCACATACGCCACGACACCGGCGATGAGGCACCTCGCGGCGCGCGTGGGAGCCGTCACGGCGGTGCGCGAGCGCGACGTTCACAAGGTGCCCATCGCGCGCCTGGGCGGCGTCGCGATCTTCCTTGGCCTGGCCGGTGCGATCGCCCTGTCGAGCAACATCCCGTTCCTCGAGCCGGTGTTCGAGACCTCGTCGGGCGCCTGGAGCGTGCTCGCCGGCGCGGGTCTCGTGTGCCTGCTCGGGCTCGCCGATGACATCTGGGACCTGGACTGGATGGCCAAGCTCGCGGGCCAGGTCCTCGCGGCACTCGTCATGGCGTGGGGCGGCGTGCAGCTGGTGTCGGTGCCGATCTTCGGCCTCACCATCGGCAGCTCGTACCTCTCACTCGCGGCAACGGTGATCGTCGTCGTGGTGGCCATGAACGCGGTGAACTTCGTCGACGGCCTGGATGGCCTTGCCGCCGGTGTCATCGCGATCGGTGGCGCCGCATTCCTCACGTACACGTACGTGCTCGCGCGCTCCGCGTCGCCAGGTGACTACTCCTCGCTCGCGTCGCTCGTGCTTGCCGCTCTCGTGGGGGCGTGCCTGGGCTTCCTGCCGCACAACCTGCACCCCGCACGCATCTTCATGGGCGACTCGGGATCCATGGTGCTGGGCCTCGTCATCGCGGGCGCGGCGATCATCGTGACCGGCCAGATCGACCCCGAGGTGGTCTCGCAGCGCGAGCGCATCCCCGCCTTCATCCCGATCGTGTTGCCGCTCATGGTGGTCGCGGTGCCCTTGATCGACATGACGGCGGCCGTGATCCGGCGCACCCTCAAGGGTCAAAGCCCGTTCATGCCCGATGCCCACCACCTGCACCACGTGCTGCTGCGCGCAGGGCATTCCCACCGCTGGGCCGTGTCGGTGCTGTACCTGTGGACCTTCGTGTTGTCGTTCGGCACCGTGTCGATCGTGTTCCTGCCGCTGGGCGCCGCGCTCGTGCTCGCGGGAGTGGGGCTCACCGTCGCCTTCATCGTGACGTTCTCCCCGCCGCTGAGGCGCCGCCTGTCGCGCGGCTGGCGAGCGGCCGGCAGGGGAGTGAAGCCGCTTCAGCGGCTCACGCCCGAGGGTCGCCACGACCGCGAGACGGACGAGGACAACCCCGCCACGGCATCGGCCGCCCCTCACCCCAAGACTCAGGAGACATCGTGAACGAGGAATCGCTCACCTACCGCCGCGCCCTGCGCGTCACCGCCATCGTCATCGCTGCGCTCGCGGTGATTGCCGCCCCTGTGGGGCTTCTTGTCGCAGGCGGCGCGGGCCTCGTCGCGGCAGAGATCGGCGTGCTGGTCGCGGCCCTCGCGGGTCTCACCACCCAGATCGCGATGGTCATCGCGCACGACAAGCCCGCGCACGTCATGGCGGGCTACGTGGGCGGCTCTTGGCTCGCGAAAATGCTCATCATCGTGATCGCGCTGATTGTGCTTCAGGGCATCGACGGATTCCACAAGGTGCTGTTCGCGGCGTTCTGTGTGGGCGGCGTCCTCGCCACGCTTGTGGTTGACTTTTGGGTGATCCGTTCCGCACGCATCCCGTATGTCGACGGGCGGTCGAAGTAGGACGTTTCATGCGTTAGGATTCCTACGCATCACGGTCCCCGGCGTGCTCGGCAGCCCCGCCCGCGCGTGCTCCACAACACCAGGAGATAATTCTGTGGCGAATCTGGCCCTGGCTGCGGCGATGACTGCCGCGACCGAGACCTCGTCCGATGCCGAGTCGTCGACCGGCTTCTTCGGATGGCTCTTCGGCTCCGACGGCTTTCACGCCCCGACGGTGGACGAGTTCTACCCGCCGGCCCTCCTGTTCGAGGGCACCCTCTTCGAGTTCAACCGCATCGAGCTCGCGCGCGTCATCGCGGCCGTCGTGCTCATGCTGCTGGTGTGGCTCGTCGTGCGTAACGCCAAGCTCGTCCCCGGCCGCGGCCAGGGCGCCTTCGAGTTCATGCTCGACTTCGTACGCACCCAGATCGTCGAGCAGGTGATGAGCAAGGAAAACGCCAAGCGCTTCCTGCCGTTCCTCACCACGCTGTTCTTCGCGATTCTCGCCTTCAACCTCACCGGCGTGATCCCGCTGATCAACATCGCGGGCACCTCCCTGATCGGTCTGCCGATCATCATGGCGGTCTGGGTCTACGTGCTCTACCTAGGCGTGGGCATCAAGCAGCACGGACTGGGCGGCTACCTCAAGTTGTCGCTTTTCCCGGCTGGCGTGCCCAAGGGCATCTACGTCCTGCTGACCCCCATCGAGTTCCTGCAGGTGTTCATCCTCAGGCCCGCCACGCTCGCGCTGCGACTCGCCGCGAACATGATGGCCGGCCACCTGCTGCTGGTGCTGTGCTTCGCCGCCACCCAGTACTTCTTCTTCGAGGCCGCCGGATTCATGAAGTCCATGGGTGCGGTCACCTTCGTCGCAGGCTTCGCCTTCACGCTCTTCGAGATCTTCGTCGCGGCGCTGCAGGCTTACGTGTTCGTCATGCTGTCGTCCGTGTACATCAACATGGCGATCGAGGAAGAGCACTAAAAACTCACCCCCCAAGAAGACGTGCACGCCTCACGGGAGGCGCGCATCCAACGGAAGGAAACACAGTGGACACCACCACTCTCGCCGAGGTCTCGGGCAACGTCGCGACCATCGGTTACGGCCTCGCCGCGACCGGCCCCGGCATCGGCCTGGGCATCCTGATCGGTAAGACCATCGAGGGCATGTCGCGTCAGCCCGAGGTCGCCGGCCAGCTGCGCGCCACCATGTTCATCGGTGTCGCGTTCGTCGAGGTGCTCGCGCTCCTGGGCCTGGTCACCGGCTTCCTCTTCACCTAAGCCATGACCGTCCTCAACCAGTTGGTCGTCGCGGCCGAGGAGCACGGGGAAAGCTCTGCCAACCCCCTGATCCCGGCCCCGTACGACATCCTGTGGTCGGCGATCATCTTCGTGATCATCGTCGTCGTGTTCATGAAGGTGCTGCTGCCCAAGATGCAGGCGGTGCTGGATGAGCGCGCCGAGCTGATCGAGGGTGGGCTGAAGAAGGCCGAAGAGGCGCAGTCCGAGGCAGCAGCGGCGCTCGAGGAGTACACCGCTCAGCTGACCGAGGCCCGTGCCGAGGCCGCGCGCATCCGCGAGGATGCCCGAGCCGAGGCCACCGCGATCGTCGCCGACAGCCGCACGTCGGCCTCTGGCGATGCCCAGCGCATTGTCGAGACCGCCCACAAGCAGATCGAGGCCGAGCGCCAGCAGGCGATCGTGTCGCTGCGCACCGAGGTCGGCGCGCTCGCGACCGAACTCGCATCGCGCATCGTGGGCGAATCGCTCGCCGACGACGCACGTCAGCAGCGCATCATCGACAGCTTCCTGGACGACCTCGAGTCTCAGGTGGACAGCAAGCAGAAGGCGGAGGGATAAGCCCGATGCGTGGAACCAGTCAGGCCTCGCACGACGCGGTGATTCGGGAATTCGACCCGATCGTTACTGCGGCGGGCAAGGATGGGCTCACGATTGCTGAGCACCTGTTCGTCGTAGTCGACGCGCTCGACTCGTCGGGCTCGCTGCGCCGTGCGCTCACCGACCCTGCCCGCCCCGGCAAGGACAAGGCCTCGCTGGTGAAGCAGCTGTTCGGGTCTCTCGAGCCCCGTGCGGTCGACATCGTGGCGGCCTTCGCCGAGTCCCGGTGGTCCGGCGAGGCCGACCTCGCCGAGTCCATCGAGGACGCCGGCGAGATGGCCCTGTTCGCCTACTCCGAGTCCCAGGGCACGCTGTCCTCGGTCGAAGAGGAGCTGTTCCGTGTGGAGCGACTGCTCGTCGCACACCGCGAGCTGCTCATCGCGGGCTCGAACCGCTCGGCGACCAAGGAGCAGCGTTTGCAGCTGCTCGAGGACACCCTGGGCGGGAAGCTGCTGCCCACCACGCACGCGCTGCTGTCGCGTGTGGTGGGGGTGCCGCGCGGACGTCGCCTGATTCCGGCGATCAACGCGCTGCTCGAGCAGGCCGCCGAGCGTCGCGGACGCGTCGTTGCCTCCGTGACGGCCTCGGTCGAGCTCTCCGCGGCGCAGCGTGAGCGTCTCGCGGGCATCCTCGCGAAGGCGTACGGTCGCGATATCAAGATCAACGTCGCCGTGGACCCCGAGGTCCTGGGCGGCATCCGAGTTCAGGTCGGGTCAGAGGTGGTCGACGGCACCATCCTCAGCAAGCTCGACGACGCACGACGACGACTCGTCGGCTAGCACAGACGACCACCGCCTCCCCGGCGGTAGTGACAGGAGAAAAGACATGGCTGAGTTGACGATCAGTCCGGAGGAGATCCGGAGTGCGCTCGACAGCTACGTGAAGTCGTACGAGCCGTCCGGCGTCGTGCGCGAAGAGGTCGGCCGCGTGACGCTGGCCGCCGACGGCATCGCGAACGTCGAGGGCCTCCCCGGCTGCATGGCGAACGAGCTGCTGCGCTTCGAAGACGGCACCCTGGGCCTCGCCCTGAACCTCGACGTGCGCGAGATCGGTGTCGTGGTGCTCGGTGAGTTCACCGGCATCGAGGAGGGCCAGGAGGTCCACCGCACCGGAGAGGTCCTGTCGGTCGCCGTCGGCGACGGCTACCTCGGCCGCGTCGTGGACCCGCTGGGTAACCCCATCGACGGCCTGGGTGAGATCGAGACCGTGGGCCGCCGCGCCCTCGAGCTTCAGGCGCCCGGCGTCATGGACCGCAAGTCCGTGCACGAGCCCCTGCAGACCGGCCTCAAGTCGATCGACGCGATGATCCCGATCGGTCGCGGCCAGCGCCAGCTGATCATCGGTGACCGCCAGACCGGTAAGACCGCGATCGCGATCGACACGATCATCAACCAGAAGGCCAACTGGGACTCGGGCGACCCGACCAAGCAGGTGCGCTGCATCTACGTGGCCATCGGTCAGAAGGGCTCGACCATCGCCTCCGTGCGCGGCGCCCTCGAGGAGGCCGGCGCTCTCGAGTACACGACGATCGTCGCCGCCCCCGCCTCGGACCCCGCGGGCTTCAAGTACCTCGCCCCGTATACCGGCTCGGCCATCGGCCAGCACTGGATGTACGACGGCAAGCACGTCCTCATCGTCTTCGACGACCTGTCCAAGCAGGCCGAGGCCTACCGTGCCGTGTCGCTGCTGCTGCGCCGCCCGCCGGGCCGCGAGGCCTACCCCGGCGACGTGTTCTACCTGCACTCCCGCCTGCTCGAGCGTTGCGCGAAGCTGTCGGACGACATGGGCGCGGGCTCGATGACCGGTCTGCCCGTCATCGAGACCAAGGCCAACGACGTCTCGGCGTACATCCCGACCAACGTCATCTCGATCACGGACGGCCAGATCTTCCTGCAGTCCGACCTGTTCAACGCCAACCAGCGCCCCGCCATCGACGTCGGTATCTCGGTGTCCCGCGTGGGTGGTTCGGCGCAGGTCAAGGCGATGAAGAAGGTCTCGGGAACGCTCAAGATCGACCTCGCCCAGTACCGCTCGCTCGAGGCCTTCGCGATGTTCGCGTCCGACCTCGACGCCGCGTCGCGCCAGCAGCTGACGCGTGGTGCTCGCCTCATGGAGCTGCTCAAGCAGGCCCAGTACACCCCGTACCCGGTGGAGGAGCAGGTCGTCTCGATCTGGGCCGGCACCAAGGGCAAGCTCGACAAGATCCCCGTGGCGGACGTGCTGCGCTTCGAGCGCGAGATGATCGACCACCTGCGTCGCGGCACCTCGGTGCTGTCCGACATCGCCTCGACCGGCCAGCTCTCCGACGAGAACGAGGAGACCCTGCACTCCGAGGTCGACTCGTTCGTCTCGACGTTCCTCGAGTCCGAGGGCACCGAGCTCACCACCTCCGCCTCGATCGAGGGCGGCGGCGAGGCTCAGGTCGAGCAGGAGCAGATCGTCGCAAAGAAGAAGAAGTAGCCGATGGGTGGACAGCAGCGCGTCTACCGGCAGCGGATCCGGTCGACACAGTCGCTGAAGAAGATCTTCCGTGCGATGGAGCTCATTGCGGCTTCACGCATCGGCAAGGCTCGCGACCGTGTGACCGCCGCCGCCCCGTACTCGCGTGCCATTACACGGGCCATCAGCGCCGTGGCGACCCACTCGAGCGTCGATCACCCGCTCACCTCCGAGCGCACGGACACCAACCGGGTGGCCGTGCTCGTCATCACCGCCGACCGCGGTATGGCGGGCGCGTACTCGGCCAACGTCCTGCGTGAGGGGGAGCGCCTCGCCGAGCGTCTGCGCGGCGAGGGCAAGGAGATCGTGCCGTTCGCGGTCGGTCGCCGTGGCGTGGGCTACTTCAAGTTCCGTAAGCGCGAGCTCGCGGGCGAGTGGCAGGGAGAGTCGGATGCCCCGACCCTCGCCACCGCCCAGGAGATCGCGCGGGCCTTGTACGGAGCCTTCACGGCATCGGCCGACGAGGGTGGTGTGAGCGAGCTTCACATCGTCTACACGCACTTCTCGTCCATGGTGTCGCAGGAGCCCCGCGTCATCCGTCTGCTGCCCATCGAGCTCGTCTCGGGCGTCGCGGAGCGGGACGAGGACGTGGAGCCGCTTTACGAGTTCGAGCCCAATGCCGAAGAGGTGCTCGATGCTCTGCTGCCGCGCTACATCGAGTCCCGCATCCACGCGTGCATGCTCCAGGGCGCCGCATCCGAGTTGGCCAACCGCCAGCGCGCGATGCACACCGCCGTGGAGAACGCGGAAGACATCGTGAAGCAGTACACCCGGCTCGCCAACTCGGCGCGCCAGGCCGAGATTACCCAGGAAATCAGCGAGATCGTCTCGGGCGCCGATGCGCTCGCGGCCTCGTGACCGGAAGGCATATCCATGACCCCCACCGCTAAGACCGACGCCCCGGCGTCGCAGGAGGCCGCGAACACGCCCGTCATCGGTCGCGTTGCGCGCGTCATCGGCCCCGTCGTCGACATCGAGTTCCCCGCGGACGCGATCCCCGACGTCTACAACGCCCTCACCGTCGACATCGACCTGTCGGCACAGGGTGAGGACGAGGGCGTGCTGCACATGACCCTCGAAGTCGCCCAGCACCTCGGCGACAACATGATCCGCGCGATCGCGTTGAAGCCGACCGACGGCCTGGTCCGCGGCGCAGAGGTGACCGACACCGGCTCGCCGATCTCCGTGCCCGTGGGCGACGTCACCAAGGGCCACGTGTTCAACGTGACCGGCGAGGTCCTCAACGCGAAGGAGGGCGAGACGGTCGAGATCACCGAGCGTTGGCCCATCCACCGCAAGCCCCCGGCCTTTGACCAGCTCGAGTCGAAGACGCAGATGTTCGAGACCGGCATCAAGTCGATCGACCTCCTCACGCCGTACGTGCAGGGTGGAAAGATCGGCCTGTTCGGTGGTGCGGGCGTCGGTAAGACTGTCCTCATCCAGGAGATGATCTACCGCGTGGCGAACAACCACGACGGTGTGTCGGTGTTCGCCGGTGTCGGTGAGCGCACCCGTGAGGGCAACGACCTCATCGAGGAGATGACCGAGTCGGGCGTCATCAACCAGACCGCCCTGGTCTTCGGCCAGATGGACGAGCCGCCGGGCACGCGTCTGCGCGTCGCCCTGTCGGCCCTCACGATGGCGGAGTACTTCCGCGACGTGCAGGCGCAGGACGTGCTGCTGTTCATCGACAACATCTTCCGCTTCACCCAGGCCGGTTCCGAGGTGTCGACCCTGCTGGGCCGCATGCCTTCGGCCGTGGGCTACCAGCCCAACCTGGCGGACGAGATGGGTCAGCTGCAGGAGCGCATCACCTCGACGCGTGGTCACTCGATCACGTCGCTGCAGGCGATCTACGTTCCCGCGGATGACTACACCGACCCGGCGCCCGCGACCACGTTCGCGCACCTCGACGCCACGACCGAGCTGTCGCGTGAGATCGCGTCGCGCGGTCTGTACCCGGCGATCGACCCGCTGACCTCGTCCTCGCGTATCCTCGACCCCCGCTACGTGGGTGCCGAGCACTATTCGGTGGCGTCGGACGTCAAGGCGATCCTGCAGCGCAACAAGGAGCTCCAGGACATCATCGCGATCCTCGGTGTCGACGAACTGTCCGAAGAGGACAAGATCATCGTCGCCCGTGCGCGCAAGATCCAGCAGTTCCTATCGCAGAACACCTACATGGCGACCCAGTTCACCGGTGTGGCCGGCTCGACCGTGCCGCTGACGGAGACGATCGAGGCCTTCGGTGGCATCGTGGCCGGTAAGTACGACCACATCGCCGAGCAGGCGTTCTTCAACATTGGTGGTCTCGAGGACCTCGACAAGGCCTGGAACCGCATTCAGAAGGAGATCGGCTGATTATGGCCGATGCGCTGACCGTCGACATCGTCGCGCCGGACCACGTCATGTGGTCCGGTACGGCGAGCCGCGTCATCGCGCCGTCCGTCGAGGGTGAGATCGGACTGCTCGCGAACCACGAGCCGATCCTGTCCATCCTCAAGGCTGGCACGATCCGCGTGACCTCCGAGAACGAGAAGCACGAGTTCCCCGTCACCGGTGGCTTCGTGTCGTTCGACCACAACACGATCACGATTGTTGCTGACCCTGTGGTGGCTGACGAGGACTGATCCTGTTCCCTTGTGAAAGGCCGCCCGGGAATGCCGGGCGGCCTTTTGCATGCCCTTTGCGGTGCGCCTCTGGCGGGCTGAGGTCAGTGCTCTAGCGCCTATCCTGGTGGGCGTGAGAGTCGTGATCGCCCGCTGCGCCGCCCGCTACTCAGGAAGGCTCAGCGCCCACCTGCCGTTGGCGACGAGGGCCATCATGCTCAAGGCCGACGGCTCGGTGCTGCTCCACTCGGACGGCGGGTCGTACAAACCGCTGAACTGGATGAGCCCGCCGTGCACCACGCGCGAGGTCGCGCCCTCGGACGCCCAGGTCGAGGCCGGCGTCGCTGAGGTGTGGACCGTCCAGCACGATAAGACGGACGACCGCCTCGAGATCGAGATCTACGAGCTGCTGTCGGACACCGAGCACGAACTCGGCACCGATCCCGGCCTCATCAAGGACGGGGTCGAGGCTCACCTGCAGGAGCTGCTCGCGGAGCAGATCGCGCTGCTGGGCGACGGCCACACGCTTGTCAGGCGCGAGTACATGACGGCCATCGGCCCGGTCGACATCTTGGCGAAGTCGCCCTCGGGCGGCTCGGTGGCGGTCGAGATCAAGCGCCGCGGCGAGATCGACGGTGTGGAGCAGCTCACGCGCTACCTCGAGCTGATGAATCGCGACCCGCTGCTGAGCCCCGTGGAGGGCGTGTTCGCCGCGCAGGAGATCAAGCCCCAGGCGCGCGTCCTCGCGACCGATCGCGGCATCCGCTGCCTGATCCTCGACTACGACGCCATGCGCGGCGCCGAGGACCCCACCACGCGCCTGTTTTAGTCGTTCCCGCGCACCTCGTCCAGCCAGTCGAGGACTCGGGGGATCTGTTCGTCCCATGCCGGCCAGTCGTGCGCGCCGGGGGACTCCGAGTACTCGAGCCCCAGCCCGGACTCCTCGCACGCCCGCGCAAACGTGCGGCTCTCCTCCAGCAGGAAGTCCTCCGTACCGCACCAGGCCCACAGGCGCGGCACGTCCGTGGGGGAGGCCGCGCGCGCGAGCGCGACGACGTCCTCACCCGCCTCCCGTGCCGTCTCGGGCGAGCCGAAGGTGCGTCGCCACTCCTCGGGCGCCAGGTTGGGCTTGGCGGTGACGTCCAGGCCGCCCGAAAGGCTCGCGGCGGCCGCGTAGCGCTCTGGACGGGTGAGCGCGGCCTTCATCGCGCCGTATCCGCCCATGGACAGGCCCGCAATGAAGGTGTCCTCGCGCCGGGTCGACAGGGGGAAGAAGGCCCGCATCGCTCGCGGGAGCTCGTCGACCAGGAAGTCGCGATAGCGGTAGCCATCGTCCTGGTTCGCGTAGTACGACCGGTGCACGGCGGGCATCACCACCGCGAGGCGTCGGTGCGCCACGTACCTCTCGAGAGACGTGAACCGGGTCCACGACGAGTCGTCCTGAGACAGCCCATGCAGCAGGTACAGCACCGGCAGGGGAGCGCCGTCGGCGGGAGCCGCGGGCGCGCCCGCCTCGGTCGCGGGCTCGGGCAGGATGACCGTCGCGGTCGTCGACAGCCCGAGGGTGTCGGAAAAGTATCGGCAGGTGAGCAGCGCCATTGGTGACCTCCTGGCGGCAGTCTGCCAGGCGCATCGGCCATCCGAAAGGTACGGAGGGCGGGCCACGGTGCGAACGGCCGATGCGACGGCCGGGTCCGTCGCTCACCTCGCCTCCGGCGCGCGCTGCCCACAGCATCGGCCCTACCGACTGGTAGAAAATAGCGAAACGTTTCGTTACACTGGCTGGCATGACAACGACGCCAGCTGCTTTCCCCGACGGCTTCCTGCTGGGAGCCGCGACCGCCTCCTACCAGATCGAGGGCGGCGCCCATGAGGGCGGCCGCGGCCGTTCGATCTGGGACACCTTCTGCGCCACCCCCGACAAGGTCGTGGGCGGCGACAACGGTGACGTGGCCTGTGACCACTTCCACCGCTGGGAAGAGGACATCGACATGATGGCCGAGCTGGGGCTCGAGGCCTACCGCTTCTCGATTGCCTGGCCTCGCGTGCAGCCGGGTGGCACCGGCGAGTTCAATGCCGAGGGCATCGCGTTCTACCGCGGCATCGTGGACCGCCTCAAGGGCAAGGGCATCACGCCGCTGATCACGCTGTACCACTGGGACCTGCCGCAGGAGCTCGAGGACAACGGTGGCTGGCTCAGCCGCGACACCGTCGACGCATTCGTGCCGTACGCCGTGCGGATGGTCGAGGAGTTCGGCGCGGACGTCGAGATGTGGACCACCTTCAACGAGCCGTGGGTGAGCTCCTTCGTGGGATACGGCGCGGGCGCACACGCCCCCGGTCACGCCGACGACGTCGAGGCCCTCACGGCGGCGCACCACCTGAACCTGGCACACGCCCGTGCCTACGACGCGATGAAGGCCGTCAACGCCGACATCCAGATCGGCCTGGTCAACAACTGCCACACGCCGCGCCCGTGGGACCCGTCCAACCCCAAGGACCTCGCGGCCGCCGCGCACATCGACGCCCTGGCCAACACGTTCTTCCACGAGCCTTTCATCCACGGCACCTACCCCGCGGTGCTGAAGCCCAACACGGCGCACCTCACCGACTGGGGTTTCGTCCATGACGGTGACCTCGACGAGATGAAGGGCCGCATCGACTGGTTCGGCGTCAACTACTACGCGTCTCACCTGGTGCGCCACAACGCTCACAAGGCCGCCGCGCAGTCCGAGCTCGCGACCCTCGCGGACGGCCACAAGGCGGGCGCCAACTCGCCGTGGCCCGGCGACGAGGAGATCGAGTTCATGCCGCTCACCGGCAAGCACACCGCCATGGGCTGGAACGTCGACCCCTCCGCGCTGCACGCCCACCTGCTGAAGACCTACCGCGAGACCGGCAAGCCGCTGTACGTCACCGAGAACGGCTCCGCATGGGACGACGTCGTGGACGCCGACGGTCGCGTGCGTGACACCGACCGCGTGGAGTACTTCGAGGGCCACCTGCGCGCCGTCCTGGACGCCGTCGCCGAGGGTGCCGACGTCCGCGGCTACATGGCGTGGTCGCTCATGGATAACTTCGAGTGGGCGCAGGGTTACGCCAAGCGCTTTGGGATCGTGCGCGTGGACTACGACACCCTCGAGCGCCGCTGGAAGGACTCGGCGTACTACTACCGCGAGGTGCTGCGACGCCGTGAGGTCATCCCCGCCGCGGAGGCGGACGCGCTCGCCGAGACCCCGCCGCGTCACTTCTAGGGAGCCGCCCTCACAGTGGGGGCATAGATCGCGAACCGACGGGCCTGACTGCAGATTTCTGCACTCAGGCCCGTCGTTCTGTGAACTGACGGGCTGGGCTGTCGCAGGAAGACGGGCCGGGAGCACGCGTCGGCACCGGCACGTGAGCCGCGCACCATGCCGCCCGTAGACTGGCCGCATGCCGAAGTCCCGTCGCTCGCGCAAGCGCCCGTACGGGCAGCCGCACGAGGAACTGGACGTCGAGAGGCTCTCGGGAAGCATGGGGGGCCGGCGCGAGAGCGGCCCCGGTGGCGAGGAATAC
Source organism: Demequina sp. NBRC 110051 (assembly GCF_002090055.1). GTDB lineage: Bacteria > Actinomycetota > Actinomycetes > Actinomycetales > Demequinaceae > Demequina. Next base: position 97,258 of record NZ_BBRH01000012.1, on the reverse strand, counting down.
CTCGTCGCGACGCCGCGTCCCAGCGAGAAGACCTACACGTGCCCCGGCTGCTCCCAGGAGATCGACGGACAGACCGTGCACGTGGTCGCGTGGCCCGCGGACGGACTCTTCGGACCAGAGGCCGCCGCGGCCCAGCGCCGCCATTGGCACACCCACTGTTGGAATACCTTCGGGAGGACACGTGGCTGAGGACGCCATGGAAGAGATCCGCGCCATGACGGTGCTGCCGGCCGAGCGCGAGGACATCACCCTGACCACCGAGGACGGACTCACGCTCGTGGGCGAGCTCGCGTTGCCCACCGATGGCCGCCCGCCCGTCGCGACCCTCATCACGCTGCACCCGCTGCCCACCCACGGCGGCTTCATGGACTCCCACGTGTACCGCAAGGCCGCATGGCGACTGCCGCACCTCGCGGACATCGCCGTGCTGCGCTTCAACACGCGCGGCACCCACTCGCCGCGCGGCACGTCCGAGGGCGAGTTTGGCGAGGGCGTCACCGAGGCCGCCGACCTGCGCGCGGCCGTCGCGTTCGCCGTCGAGCGAGGGCTCCCACGCCGCTGGCTCGTGGGCTGGTCGTTCGGCACCGAGCTCGCGCTCATGCACGGCGCCGACCAGGATGTCGAGGGCGCGATCCTGCTCAGCCCCCCGCTGCACCGCGCCAAGCCCGAGGACCTCGAGCGCTGGGCCGCCACCGGCCGCCCCGTCACGGCCCTGGTGCCCGAACTCGACGACTTCCTCCAGCCAGACGAGGCCCGCGAGCGGTTCGCTCCGCTCACACAACTCGACCTTGTCGCGGTCGACGGCGCGAAACACCTGTGGGTCGGGGAGAAGTACGTCAGACTGGTGCTCGACGCCATCGTCGACCGTGTCGCCCCTGGTGTCGCGCCGCTGCCCACCGCCGTCCCGAACGAGGTGCTCGCATGACCGGAACGCCCATCGTCCTCCTCAACGCCTTCCCCGTCGACCGCGCGCAGTGGGAGGGGCTCCTTTCGGTGCTCGGCTCCGACGTGCGCGGCGACGTGATCACGTTCGACATGCCCGGCATCGGCGAGATGCCGCTGCCCGACGACGAGCCCGGGCTCGAGCTCATCGCCGATGCCGCCGTGCTCGCGATGCGAGAGGCCACCGGCGAGGACAAGGCCCACTGGATCGGCTGCTCGATGGGCGGCTACGTGGCGATGGCGGTCGCCGAACGGCATCCCGATGCCGTGGCCGGCTTGGGTCTCATCGCCACCAAGGCGGTGGCGGACACCGAGGAGGCGGCTGCCAAGCGCCGGTCGCTGGCCGATGCCGTGGAGAACCGCGACGGCGCTGAAGACCCTGCCGCGATGGCCGAGCCGCTGATTGGCACCGAGGGCCCCCGGCGCGAGGAGCTCGTCGAGTGGGTGACCCGCAACATCGCCCGCCACCACGGCGAGGGGATCGCGTGGGGCCAGCGAGCCATGGCCGAGCGTCCCGACCGCACCGAGGTGCTGCGCTCCGTTGACGGCCCGTCCGTGGTGATCGCGGGGGAGAAGGACGCGGTGGTGCCGCGCGAGGCGATCGATGCGATGGCCGATGCTCTCGGCGTCGAGCCCGTGGTCATCCCCGGCGTGGGCCACCTCGCGGCCTTCGAGGATCCCGCCGCCGTGGCGCGGGCATTGGCCCCGTTGCTCAAGTAACGGTTAGCGCCAGGAGTTGCCCGCGTCCAGGCGTTGCTGGAGTGCCTGGGCCATGGGCATCGACTCGCCGTCGCGCCCGCCCTTGCCGAGCTCAAGCGGCGGCTCGGCCGGCGGCACGCTCACACCCGTGAGCCGGCCCCGCAGGCTCGCGGGCACGGACAGCACGTAGAACTCGCCGTCCGTACCGACCCCCACCGAATGGTCGCGCCGGAGGTACCAGCCCGTCACGTCGGTGCGGTAGCGCGAGCGACCGTCGTACGAGCGCGCCGTGAGCCGCTCGGACACGATTCCGGCGGCCGCGGCATCGGCCGCGAACTGGCGCACCAAGGTGGCCGCCTGCGCGACCTCGGCGAGCCGACGGCGCTCGAGGGCGTTGGCCTGCGCCAGGCGCCTCGCCGTGTCCTCGTCGCGGTTGCCGTCCATCGCCGTCAGTCCGTGAGCAGTCAGCCGAGCGCGGCCTAGTTGCCCGCCTCGGCAGCCTCGTGCTCCTGGCGCAGGGCCGATGCCTTGGCCAGGCCCGCGATCGGGTCCGCACCCAGGAGGTTGCGCAGCTCGTCGAGATAGCCGGTGATGGACTCACGCTGGCGGTTCAGCTCGTCGACCTCGCGCTGCGCCATGGTGCGCTCGCGCTCGGCGTCGGAGACGGCCTCGGAGATGATCGCCTCGGCGTGCTCGCGTGCCTCGGAGACGATCTCGTCGGCGTTGTTGCGCGAGTTGGTGAGCAGGGTCTGCGCGTGGACCTCGGCGTCGCGTCGGGTGACCTCGGCGCGCTCAAGGGCGCTGGACAGGCGCTCCTCGGCCTCGTCGGCGCGCACACGCGCGTCCTCGACCATCGCGGCGGTCTCGGCCTTCGCCTCCTCGTGACGCGCGGTGAGGTCCTTCTCGGCCGCCTCGCGGCGCTGCGCGATCTCGATTTGCAGGTCCTCGCGGGCGCGGCGGGCCTCCTCGCGGGCGGCGTCGGCGTCCGCGGCGCCCTCGGCGCGTGCCTGGTCGGCGTCGCGCTGGGCGATGCCCATGACGTGCTTGGCCTCCTGCTGCGCCGCGGTGAGGCGCTCCTCGGCCTCGTCGCTCGCCGCCTGCACGGTGCGAGCCGCATCCCTGTCGGCACCCTCGCGGGTCGACAGCGCGTACGCGTCGGCCTCGCGGCGCGTGGTCTCGGCGTACGCGTCCGTGTCGGTGCGTGTGGTGGCCGCGTAGTCGTCGGCCTCCCGGCGAGCCGTGGCGGCGTCGTCGTCCGCGGACGTGCGCGTGGCGGCGTCGTACTCGTCGGCGGCCCGGCGCGTGGCCTGGTCGTACAGGTCGGCGTCCTTGCGCACCTGTCGGCTCGCGGTTTCCGCAGCGGACTTGGTGGCGTCCGCGTAGTCCTCGGCGCCCTTGCGCGTCGCGGCGTCGTACTCGTCGGCGGCGCCGCGGGTGTCCGCGTCGTAGGTGTCCGCCTCGGCCCGGGTCTGGCTGCTGTAGTCGTCAGCGGCGGCGCGGGTCTCGGCGCTGTACGCGTCGGCGGCACCGTGGGTCGCGTGGCGGTACTCGTCGGCCTCGCGGCGCGTGGTCTCCGAGTAGGCGTCGGCCTCGCCCTGCACGCGCTCGCGGTAGCCGTCAGCCTCCGCGGTCGTGGCCGTCCGGTAGTCGTCTGCGTCGGCGCGCGTGGCGGCGTCGTACTCGTCCGCGGCTGCGCGCGTGTCCTCGGAGTACGTGTCAGCCTCGGCACGCGTGCGCCGGCCGTAGCGGTCGGCGTCGGACTGGGTAGCCTCGCGGTAGGCGTCCGCTTCGGACTGTGTCGCCTCGCGGTACGCGTCGGCGTCGGCGCGCGTGGCGTCGGAGTAGGCGTCGGCATTGGTGCGGGTCTCGAGCGCGTAGCTGTCAGCATCGGCGGTGGTGACCGTGCGGTAGTCGTCCGCCTCGGCGCGGGTGACGTTGCGGTACTCGTCGGCCTCCGAGCGGACGGTCTCGAGGTGTGCCTCGGCGTCGGCTCGCGTCGCCTCGTCGTAGGCATCGGCGGCCTCGCGCACGTCGCGTGCGTCCTCGTCCGCCTCGGCCCTGGTGGTCGCGGCGTAGTCATCCGCCGCGGTGCGCGTGGCGCGGTCGTACTCGTCGGCACCCGCCTCGACCTCGGCACGGTGCGCGGCCGCGGCCGCGGTCACCTCGTCCAGGTGCGCCTGCGCGTCGGCGCGCACCTGGGCGGCGTCGCCCTCGGCGCTCTCACGCGTCGCGGAGTCGTAGGCATCGGCGTCCGCGTGGGTCGAGGCGGAGTACTGGTCGGCCTCGTCGCGAGTGGCACGGCTGTAGGCGTCGGCCTCGTCGCGCGTGCCGGTCGCGTACAGCTCGGCGTCGGCGCGCATGGCCTCGTCGTACTCATCCGTGTCGGCGCGCAGCGACGCGACCTCGGCGGCAACGGTCGCGCGCAGGTCCCTGGCATCGGTATCGGCCGATGCACGGGTCGCCTCGGCCTCCCGGTTCGCCTGCGTGAGGAACGAGTGGGCCTCGTTGCGAAGGTTGGCGGCGTCGGCCTCGGCGGTCGCACGGATGTCGGACGCCTCGGCATCGGCCGCCGCCTTCGCGTCGCGGGCCTCGCCCTCGAGACGCTTGGCCTCGGCGCGCGCGTCGGCGAGTTCCTGCTCGGCCTCGGCGAGCACACGGTCCGCCTCGGCCGTCGCGTTGGCGATGGCCTCCTCGGCCTCGGAGCGCGCGGACTCCAGGAGTTCGTCGGCCTCGCGCTGGGCGGCGACACGGATCTCGGTGGCTTCGCGCTCGGCCGTCGCGCGCAGCGCGTGCGCCTCGCGGTCGGCGCCGGCCTTGAGCTCGGCGACCTCGGCGTCGATGCCGGCCTTCACGCGCTCGGCGTCGCGGCGAGCCTTCTCGACCGTCTCGGCGGCGGCGCGCTGCGCGGCCTCCTTGACCCCGGTGGCCTCGTGCTCGGAGGCGGCGCGGATCTCCTCGGCCTCGCGACGGCTCTGCGCGAGAATCTCGGCGACCTCGTTGTCGGCACGCGCGCGCAGCTGCTGTGCGGACACCTGGGCGCGAGCCACGGTGTCCTGGGCGTGCGTGTTGGCGCGCGCCACCACGTCGGAGGACTGTTCCTCGGCTGAGCGCAGCAGCTGCTCCACGCGAGCACCGAGGCCCTTGTAGGTGGGCTGCTCGGACTCGCGCAGGCTCTTCTGGGCCTCGTCGAGCGACGACCGGGTCGCGTCCGCGTCCTGGCGCGCCTGCTCGGCGGCCTCGCGCGCCTCCTTGACCGCATCCTCGAGTCGCGCCACATGGGCGGCGACGGCCTCGCGGTCGTAGCCACGCATGGCAACGGGGAACGGAAGGTTGTCCTCTGGCATTGTCACTCCTTGGGCGCGGCCGTCGTGGATGGCGTGCGCAGTCCGCTCCAGGGTAATGGGCGCGGCGTGAGGCACAAAGCCGCGAACTGGGACGTTGGACCCTCTGTCTCCTAGAGTGGACGGGAAAGAAGGAGGACCAACGTGACTGTGAGGACGACCGCGCTGATCGCGGGCGTGATCGGAGTGCTGCTGTTAGCAGCGGGTCTGATCGCCGATGCGCAGCGGCCGCCGCGCGATGTCATCGCCGAGGCGACGCTCAGCACCTCCGTGCTGGTGTATGAGCCCGAGATGATCGCCTTTGCCGCCGATAGCACCATGGGCATCGAGGGCGAGGGTGACCTTGTCGCCGTGACCGCCCGCCCCGCCGACGCCGACGCGTGGCTTGCGGAGCACGAGGCGACCGAGGTGACGGGCCTGCCCGAGTGGGAGGTGCTGGCGACCGAGGCCTACGAACCCCAAACGGCCGCGAGCGCGAGCCCGTCGCCGTCGGCATCGGCCTCCGAAGAGCCCTCGGACGAGCCGTCCGAGGAAGCCTCGGCAGAGGCGAGCCCGTCGGCATCGGCCTCACCCAGCGCCGAGCCTGAGGTCGACCTCCTCACCGACACGTCGTCCGACCACTGGCGTGAGCAGTGGGAGGGCACCGACCGTCTCGAGATCCTTGCGTCCGACGTTCCCGCCGGCGAGGTCCTCGTGGTCATGGACCGTAGCGGTGAGGCGCTCGCGAGCACCGACGTGGGTTTTGTGCGCGAGGTCAACGACGGCTGGATCACTCCGCTGATCTGGTGGGGCATCGTCCTCACTGCCGTGGGCGTCATCGCGCTGATTCTGCGTTTCGTCGACCTGCGCCCGCTGCAGGCGAAGTACGAGGAGTGGATCGCTCGTCGCCAGCGCACCGGCGAGGACGAGGACGACGCCCGCCCGGGCTCGCGCCGAGCCCGCCGCGCCGCAGGCGAGCACCTTCCCGAGGCGAGCCTCGACGAGGAGCCGGCCACGGCATCGGCCGCCCCCACCCCCGACCCCCACGACGAGGAGGGCCGCGCATGAACCGCGTGATCACCGCCGGCGCCGTGGCGACGGCGTCTGGGCTCATCCTGACCGGCTGTGTCGCGGACGTGCCTGCGCCCGTGATGTCCGCGCCCCCCATGGCCGAGACCGCCGCGCTGCTGGACCCGCAGTCGACCGCGATCATCGACGCCACGATGGACGAGCTTGCCGCCGCCGACGCGGACAAGGACGCCGACCTGCTGACCGATCGTGTGGGCGGCGACGCCGTCACCATTCGCGAGGCGCAGTACACCCGCGCCGACGGCGACGACGAGACGCCCGTGGCCCTGCCCAGCGGTCAGCAGGCCGTGTATTCCTCTGCCGCCGAGACATGGCCGCGCACGCTCGCGACCGTCTCGGAGCAGGCCTCCGAGGACGAGACCCCCGTGATGTACCTGTGGGTGCAGGACTCGATCGACGAGGACTACCAGCTGCGCGGCTGGGCCCACATGATCCCCGGCGCGACCGTGCCGGCCATGCCGGGCACCACCACGGGGGCCGAGCAGCTGACCCTCGAGGACGCGTCGCTCGACCCCACGGCGCAGTCCGTGCTCGACGACTACCTCAGCCTGCTGCGTGAGGGGACGGACTCCGAGCTGAATGATGCCTTCGGTGCCGACTCCTACCGCGAGCAGCTCTTCACCGCGCGGGACACGCTCACCGATGCGGCCGAGGAGCAGGACGGCGAGTACGTCGACACCATCCAGTCCGTGACGGACGACACATACGTGATGGGCACGGCCGACGGCGGTGCGTTGGTGTTCGCGCCCCTCGAGATCACCTCGTCCTTCACGGTCGAGGACGCGACCGTGTCGATCTCCGAGGCCGATGAGCCCCTGCTGGACGGCGAACTCGACGACAAGGTCACGCACCACTACCTTGACATGATCGTGCTATCGATTCCCGGGCCCGATGCCGAGGGACAGCCCACGGTCGTCGCGGCCGACCACAACCTGATCAAGGTCTCCGAGAGCTAGGAAGTGATGACTCAGAACCCCGAGGTGCCGCTGCGCGGCGCCCCCGACCTGTCCCAGTTCGCTCAGCCCGCCCCCGCCGCGCCCGCAGAGAGTGCGGGGGCCTCCGGCGGCGGTGCTGCCGCGCTGCCCGCACCGGTGGACGTCACCGAGGCCAACCTCAACGACCTCGCGCAGCAGTCCACCGAGGTGCCGGTCGTCATCGTGTTCCTGTCGTCGGCGTCGCCCGCGTCTCGCGAGCTGGTCGAGCGGGTGCGCACCGTCGCAGGCTCGTACCAGGGCCGCTTTGTGGTGGGCCGATGCGACATCGACATTCAGGGAGGCATCGCCCAGGCGCTGCAGATCACCGCGGTGCCCACCGTTGTCGCGCTCATCGCTGGCCGTCCCGCGCCCCTGTTCCAGGGCAACGCCGAGGATGCGCAGATCAAGGACGTGCTCGACCAAGTGCTCCAGGTGGCTGCGCAGCATGGCGTGACCGGCACCATCGGTGCCACCGCGCCCACCGCGGAGCCCGAGCCCGAGCCGCTGCCCCCGCTGCACCAGGAGGCCTACGACGCGATCGAGCGCGAGGACTTCGAGGCGGCGATCGCGGCCTACGACCAGGCGCTGCGCGAGAACCCCAAGGACCACGAGGCGAAGGCCGGGCGCGCCCAGGTCGCGCTCATGCACCGTACGCGCACGGCGGATCTTGCCGCGGTACGCAAGGCCGCAGCCGATGCCCCCGCGGACGTCGACGCGCAGATGGCCGTCGCGGACATGGACGTCATGGGCGGACAGGTCGAGGACGCGTTCCGCCGCCTCCTCGACGCCGTGCGCGGCTCCGCAGGGGACGAGCGCGAAAAGGTGCGCCTGCGCCTCATCGAGCTGTTCGATGTGGTGGGCCCCACCGACCCCCGCGTGGGCGAGGCGCGCCGAGCGCTGTCGGCGGCGCTCTTCTAGACGGAGCCCCTGCCCCGCGCCGGGTCAGTCCCGGTGCGGGCGCAGGAACACGGCGCCGAAGGCAGGCAGGCGGACGATCGCGCTGTGGTCCTGCGACCCCGCCGCGATCGCCTCGGCCTCAACCCGGCCAAGGTTGCCCACGCCGGAGCCGCCGTACAGCTCGGAGTCGGTGTTGAGCACCTCATCCCAGGTGCCCCCCGCGGGCAGCCCCAGGCGATAGCCCTCGTGGGCGCTGCCCGAGAAGTTGATGACGACGGCCACGGGCTCGCCGCGGGAGTCCCAGCGCAGGAACGACAGCGTGTTGCGGTCGGCATCGTCGGCATCGATCCAGGTGAAGCCCTGCGGATCGGTGTCGCGCTCCCACAGGGCGGGCGTGGCGCGGTACAACGCATTGAGGTCGCGTACGAGGTCCTGGACGCCCTGGTGCAGCGGGTCGTCGAGGTGCCACCAGTCCAGCGACCGGCCCTCGGACCACTCGGACTCCTGGCCAATCTCCGAGCCCATGAAGATGAGCTGCTTGCCGGGGTGGGCCCACTGGTAGGCGAGCAGGGCGCGCACGCCCGCGAGCTTCTGCCAGTGGTCGCCGGGCATGCGCTGCACGAGCGAGCCCTTGCCGTGGACCACCTCGTCATGGCTGATGGGCAGCATGAACTGCTCCGAGAACGCGTACATGAGCGAGAACGTCACGGTGTGGTGGTGGTAGTGCCGGTTGAAAGGCTCTTCCTTGAGGTAGCGCAGGGTGTCGTTCATCCACCCCATGTTCCACTTGAGGCCAAAGCCCAGGCCGCCGCCGTTGGTGGGGGCGGTGACGCCCGGCCACGCGGTGGACTCCTCGGCGATCATCACGATGCCCGGGCTCGTCCGGTAGGCCGTCGCGTTGGCCTCCTGGAGGAACGCGATCGCGTCGAGGTTCTCGCGCCCGCCATGGATGTTGGGACGCCACTGACCCGCACGACGCGAGTAGTCCAGATAGAGCATCGACGCCACGGCGTCCACACGCAGGCCGTCGGCGTGGAACTCCTGGAGCCAGTACACGGCGTTGGCGACGAGGAAGTTGCGCACCTCGGGGCGGCCGAAGTCGAACACGAACGTGCCCCAGTCGGGCTGCTCGCCGCGAAGCGGATCGGGGTGCTCGTACAGCGGCGTGCCGTCAAAGCGGCCCAGCGCCCACTCGTCCTTCGGGAAGTGGCCGGGCACCCAGTCGAGGATGACGCCCACTCCCGCGCGGTGGAGCGTGTCGATGAGGTGGCGCAGCTCGTCGGGGGAACCAAAGCGGGAGGTGGGCGCGTAGTACGACGTCACCTGGTAGCCCCACGAGCCGCCGAAGGGGTGCTCCATGACGGGCATCAGCTCGACGTGGGTGAAGCCCAGCCGCGTCACGTACTCGACCAGCTGGTCGGCGAGCTCGCGGTAGCCCAGGCCCTGGCGCCACGAGCCCAGGTGCACCTCGTACACGCTCATGGGCGCGCGGTGGGCCTCGGACTGAGCGCGGCGCGTCAGCCAGTCGTCGTCGCTCCACGTGTACGAGGACTCGGCGACGATGGACGCGGTCTGCGGCGGCACCTCGGTGGCGCGGGCCATGGGGTCGGCCTTCTGGCGCCAGGTGCCGTCCTTACCCAGAATCTCGAACTTGTAGGCGGTGCCCGCGCCGATGCCGGGGATGAACAGTTCCCACACGCCGGACGAGCCCAGCGACCGCATGGCGTGAGCGGTGCCGTTCCAGTAGTTGAAGTCGCCCACGATGCGCACGGCCCGCGCGTTGGGGGCCCACACCGCGAAGGAGACGCCCTCGACGTCGCCTAGGACGGACGGGAAGCGGCGCACGTTGGCGCCCAGGACGTCCCACAGGCGCTCGTGGCGCCCCTCACGAATGAGGTGCAGGTCCAGCTCGCCGAGCATGGGCAGGAATCGGTAGGGGTCGTCCTGCGTGAGGGTGGTGTCCTCGTAGGTGACGTGCACGCGGTAGTCGGGTGCCTCGTCGCCGGGCACCTCGGTGCGCCACACGCCGTCGGCCTCGTGGATGGCTTCGAACGTCCCGTCGAGCGTCTCGATGCTGACCGAGCGTGCCAGCGGGCGCAGCACACGGATCGACACGCCCGCATCGTGCACGTGCGGCCCCAGCACCGCATGGGGCTCGTGATGCGTGCCTCCCGCGATCTCCTTGAGCACCACCGCGTCGATGTTGCGATCAGCCACGGTTCACCGCCTTCCGTTCGTCGTGTGGTGGGCGAGGGACGTCATGGCGTCCTCACCTCGGCCACGTGCGCCATCGTCACCGCCGGGTCGAGTCTGACGTAAAACTCGCGTCCCCACGTGAAGGTCTCGTCCGTCAGCGCGTCATCGACAACGATGCGCGCATCCTCATCCAGCCCGATGGCCTCCATGTCGAGCCGGATGATCGCGTCGTGCGCGACGTGGGGCTCGAAGCTCACTGCCACGATGACCGTGTCCGCCTTGCCGGTGGGGGACTGGTCGGCGGGGACGTGGCAGGAGTAGCAAAGAATGAAGGGGTTCGAGCTCTCGTGCACCGTCAGCCCGCGCAGCCGGCGCAGCGACACCCGGCGACCGCGGGCCGCGTTGACGCGCGTGATCACGTCGCGTACCCCGAGCGCATCGGCCTCCGCCCACTCGCGGTGCTTGAACTCGTACTTCTCGTTGTCGATCTGCTCCTCGACACCCGGGCGGGGGACATTCTCGACCAGCTCGTAGCCCGTGTAGATCCCATACGAGGGGGAGCCGGTGCCGGCGAGCACGGCGCGCGCCTGGTACAGCGGCGCGCCTCCTGCCTGCATGTCGGGGGTGAGGATGTCGTGCGTAGTGGGCCAGAAATTGGGACGCATGTAGAACGACCCCTCGCCGGAGAGTTCCTCGAGGTACTCGCCCATCTCCTCGGCGGTGGGCCGCCACGTGAAGTAGGTGTACGACTGGTGGAAGCCGATCTTCGCGAGCGTGTGCATCATGGCCGGCCGCGTGAACGCCTCCGACAGGAAGATCACCTCGGGGTGCGTGCGCGCGACATCGGCGAGGAGTCGCTCCCAGAAGGTCAGCGGCTTGGTATGCGGATTGTCGACGCGGAACAGCGTCACTCCCGCGTCGATCCACACCTGGAGCACGTCGCGAATCGCGTGGTAGATGCCCTCGGGGTCGTTGTCGAAGTTCAGGGGGTAAATGTCCTGGTACTTCTTGGGGGGGTTCTCGGCGTATGCGATGGTGCCGTCGAGCCGCTGCGTGAACCACTCGGGGTGTTCGGTCACCCACGGATGGTCGGGGGAGCACTGCAGGGCGAGGTCGAGGGCGACCTCGAGCCCGTTGTCGGCGGCGGCCTTCACGAAGTTCTTGAACTGGCGCATGGTGCCCAGCTCGGGGTGGATCGCGTCGTGCCCGCCCTCGGCCGCGCCGATCGCATAGGGGCTGCCGGGGTCCGTGGGTTCGGCCGTCAGCGAGTTATTGCGGCCCTTGCGGTGCGTGAGGCCGATGGGGTGGATGGGGGTGAGGTAGACGACGTCGAAGCCCATCTCGGCAATCGCGGGAAGGCGCTTCGCGGCGGTCGTGAACGTGCCTGACTTCCACTGACCTGAGCGCGCGTTGTAGCGGGCCCCCTCCGACCGCGGGAAGATCTCGTACCACGCGGAGACCAGCGCCTTCTCGCGCTGCACCATGAGCGGGTACTCCCGTGACGGGCTCACCCAATCGCGCAGCGGACGCTCCGTGAGCTCGTCCCTCACCGCATCGGCCAACGCCGGGGCGAGCCGCTTGTCGGGGGCCAGCGAGTGGTCCTGGAGCGCGTCGACGGCAGCGGACAACAGCTCCTTGCGTGCCGCCTTACGCCGCACCTCGCTGAGCGCTCGCGTGAGCACCACCACGCCCTCGTCCAGCATGAGTTGCACGTCGACCCCCGCGGCGACCTTCACCTCGGCGGCGTGGGCCCACGTCGAGTACGGGTCGGACCACGCCTCCACGCGAAAGGTGTGCATGCCCTCGAGGTAAGGGATATAGATCCCCTCGTACAGGGAGTTGCCGAAGTCCTTCAGCGGCATGGGCCGCACGTCGCGCTTGCCGTCGGGGCGTGTGACGACGATCGTGGCGCCCTCCGCGTCGTGGCCCTCGCGGAAGATGGTGGCGGTGATGGGAACGGCCTCGCCGACAACCGCCTTGGCGGGCCAACGCCCCTCCTCGAGGGCGGGGCTCACGCCCACAACCGGGATCCGTCCAACCGACAATTCACCTGGGAAGGCCATACAGCGAACCTACCGGTGATCGGGCGTCGCCGATACCCGCTGCGGGGTGGGTCGCCCCAGGTTCCGGGCCTGCGGCGGCCTTCCAACGATGAAGGACGGCCGATGCCGTGGCGGGGTAGCGATACGCGTCACCTACGCGCTCGCTCGCCTCACCAAGGTGGCAGGCAGCGTGACCGACTCGGCGGGGCGTCCCGCGATCGCCTCGAGCAACAGGCGCACCATGTGTGCGGAGATCTCGTCGAAGGGCTGGTGCATGGTGGTCAGCGGCGGCTCGAAGGACTCCGCGAAGCCGGAATCGTCGAAGCCGACGACGGCGACGTCCTGGGGCACGGAACGTCCTGCGCGGCGCAGCGTCGCGATCGCTCCCGCGGCCATGCGGTCGGAGGCGGCGAACACGGCATCGATGGCGGGGGCACGCTCAAGCAGGACCTCCATGGCCTGCGAGCCGGACTCCGAGGAGTAATCGCCGCGTTCCACGAGGGAGGCGTCGAAGGCGTCGCCCAGCACCTCGCGGAACCCGTCCACGCGGAAACGCCCGCCTGGCGTGTCCTCGGGGCCCGCGATCATCGCGATCCTGGAGCGCCCCGTGTCCAGCAGGTGGCGCGTGGCGGCGCGTGCCGAGTCGACCTCGTCCACAGACACCGTGGGGATCTCGCCCTGGTGGCCCAGCGGAATGCCGCAGGACACGGTGGGAATCCCTGTCGCGATGAGGGTGTCGAGCAGGGGGTCCTGCTCGTGAGACGAGATCAGGAGGACGCCGTCGACGTGGCCGGCGCCCACGAAGTGCGCGACGTTCTCGCGCTCCTCGGCGGTTCCGGCCACCAACAGCACGAGCGTCTTGCGGCGAGCCGCGAGCGCCTCGGCAGCGCCGCGCAGCAGCAGGGCGAAGGTGGGGTCGGCGAACAGCAAGTGCTGCGGCTCGGTGAGGAGGAAGGCGACGGAGTCGGAGCGTCCCGTGGCGAGGGAGCGCGCATGGGTGTTGGCGTAGTAGCCGGTGGCCTCGATGGCCTGCTCCACCTTGGCGCGGGCCTCGGGTGAGACCCAGTGGCCGCCGTTGATCACCCGGGAGACCGTGCCGCGGGACACGCCTGCCTCCGCAGCGACGTCACGGATGGTCGGCTTTCGCCGCACTGCGCGCGTGGGTGCTCCCTCGATCTGTTCCACGAATACAGAGCCTAGCGCTCCTGCCCTGCGCGGATGCGGCGCCGCAATGCAAGCGGTTACAGTTGGGTCACAAACCTGTCACGCGGTGGCAACGCCGCCGGATGCAGGGTGAGAATGTAAGCGGTTCCATTGGCGCGGCGACGGCAGTGCGAATGTTTCGTCACGGTTTCGTCACGATGGTGCCGCCGGATTGCAAATCCGCCAGGGAGGAGTCAAACTGGGACCGGTCACAGTCCCGAACAGAGGTGACCGAGCACGTATGCGACCTCAGGTCGCCTGATCCAATGGAGTGTCATGACGGAGTATTCCTGGCCCGCACTTGACGGCCTGGCCTACGGCGGGGACTACAACCCCGAGCAGTGGTCGCGCGAGGTGTGGGACGAGGACGTCGCGCTGATGCGCGAGGCCGGCGTCAACCTGGTCTCCGTCGGCATCTTCTCGTGGGCCATGCTCGAGCCCAAGGAGGGTCTGTACGACTTCTCCTGGATGGACGAGCTGCTCGACCTGCTGCACGCCAACGGCATCGCGGTCGACCTCGGCACCCCCTCGGTGTCGCCCCCCGCGTGGTTCTTCCACATGTATCCCGAGTCGCGGGTCATCACCAAGGACGGCACCGTGATGGGCTTCGGCTCGCGCGGCATGGCCTCCCACGCCTCGACCGAATACCGCGAGGCGATCGCGCGCATGGCCACCGAGCTCGCGCGCCACTACGCCGACCACCCCGCCGTGGTCATGTGGCACGTGCACAACGAGTACGGCGTGCCCGTGGGCGAGGATTTTGGCCCCCGCTCGGTCGCGGCGTGGCAGCAGTGGCTCCAGCGCCGCTACGGCACCCTCGAGGCGCTCAACGCGGCCTGGGGGACGGCCTTCTGGGGCCAGCGTTACGGCGACTGGGAGCACGTGGTGGCCCCCGCCGCGACCCCCACCATCGCGAACCCGGCGATGAAGCTCGACTGGGCCCGCTTCACGGACGACCAGCTGCGCGAGTGCTTCCGCATCGAGCGCGACGCGATCCGCCAGTACTCCGACAAGCCCGTCACCACCAACTTCATGGCACACCAGTCGTGGAACACCGACCTGTGGAAGTGGGCCAAGGACGTCGACGTGGTCTCCGACGACCACTACCTGTGGTCGCCCGACCCGGACGCTCACGTGGGACTCGCGCTGTCCGCGGACCTCACTCGGTCGGTCGGTGGCGGCAACCCGTGGATCCTCATGGAGCACTCGAGCTCGGCCGTGAACTGGCAGGGCCGCAACATCGCGAAGCGACCGGGGGAGGAGCGGCGCAATGCGCTGACCCACGTGGGACGCGGCGCCGACGGCATCCTCTTCTTCCAGTGGCGAGCGTCGCGTTCGGGAGCCGAGAAGTTCCACTCCGCGATGCTTCCCCACGCGGGCAAGAACTCGCGGGTCTTCCGCGAGGTCACGCAGCTGGGCCAGGACCTCAAGGACATCGCCGAGCTGCGCGGATCGCGCGTGGTCGCGGACGTCGCTGTCCTGTACGACTGGGAGTCGCTGTGGGCCCACGACCTCGAGTGGCGCCCCAGCGACGACATGCAGTTCCGCGAGCGCATGCGTGCCTACTACGAGCGCCTGTGGCGCGACGATGTTGCCGTCGACTTTGTGCACCCGGAGGCGGATCTCTCCGCGTACCGACTCGTGGTGGCACCCACCTCTTACCTGCTCACGGCATCGGCCGGTCACAACCTGACCACCTACGTGGCCGAGGGCGGCACGCTGCTGGTGGGCGCCTTCTCGGGCATCGTGAACGAGAACGACGCCGTTCACGAGGGCGGGTTCGGCGCTCCGCTGAAGGATGCCCTGGGCCTCACGGTCGAGGAGTTCCTGCCGCTGCGCGAGGGCGAGACCTGCGCTGTGTCCTTCGACGGCACGCAGCTGCCCACGGATGCCTGGGCCGAGGACATCGCGCTCGCGGGCGCCGAGGTGCGCGGCACGTTCGTCGGCGGGCCCGGCGCGGGACTTCCCGCCGTCACGCGCCACACGCACGGCAAGGGTGCCGCCTGGTACGTCGGTACGCGCTTCGGTGTCGAGTCGCTCAAGGCCGTCGCGGACCAGGTGTACGCGGACGCGGGCATCGTGCCCTCCGGCGCACCGGAGGGGCTCGAGACCATGACCCGCCGCGGCGCCACTCACGACTTCGTCATCGCGGTGAATCACCGCGAGACGGACACCAGCCTGTCGATCACGGGCACCAACCTGCTGGACGGTGCCACGATCGAGGGACAGCTCCACCTCCCGGCCGGCGACGTCGCCGTCGTCCGCGTCGCGAGGGAGAACCCGGGGGGTGGTGCCTGATCGCCACCTCCAGCGTGCGCTGACGCAGTCGTCGGCGCACACACCCCGGACCAGCACCATCAGCGAGCGGCACGGTGCCGCTCGTCAGCACAACGGTCGTCATGGACCCGCCTCGAAGCGGAGGCGGATGACGACCCCCACTTCGGAAGGAAACATCATGCGCAAGCAGATCGGAATGGGAGCCGCGTTCGTCGCGACCGCTGCGCTCCTGGCCGCGTGCAGCTCGGACCCCGAGCCCGCCGAGACCGCTGAGACCACCAGCGCCGAGCCGACCGTGTCGACCTCGGAAGCGCCCGAGGCCATCGACGCCTCGGGTCAGACCCTGACCATCTGGACCGACGCCGAGCGTGAGGGCGCCATCCAGACCGTCGCCGACACGTTCGAGGCGGAGACCGGCGCGACCGTCGAGATCGTCCAGAAGAACTTCGAGGACCTTCGCAACGACTTCATCGCCCAGGTTCCCACCGGCGAGGGCCCCGACATCACCGTCGGCGCGCACGACTGGGCCGGCGCGCTCGTGGAGGCCGGTGTGGTCAACACGGTCGACCTCGGCGAGACCGCCGACGACTTCGAGCAGGTCGCGATCGACGCCTTCACCTACGACGGCCAGCTGTACGGCCTGCCGTATGCGACCGAGGCGATCGCGCTCATCCAGAACGCTGACCTCGTCGGCGACACCGCCCCCACCACGTGGGACGAGATGATCGCGATGTCCGAGGAGGCCGGTTTCGAGGACCGCCCGTTCATCCTGTTCACCAACGGAACGTCGGGCGACGGCTACTCGGCGTACCCGCTGCAGACCTCGTTCGGCGCCCCCGTGTTCGTCCAGGACGAGTCCGGCTCCTACACCACCGAGGTCGGCATGGGTGGCGAGGCCGGTCAGGCCTTCGCGCAGTTCCTGTACGACAACGGCTCGGCCGGCACCGGCTACTTCTCGGACACCATCGACTACGACACCTCGAACCAGCTCTTCGCTGACGGCGAGTCGCCGTTCATCCTGCAGGGCCCGTGGATGCCGTTCTTCGACGACGACTCGATGAACCTCGTCGTGTCGCCCATGGTCTCCGCCGGTGGCGAGACCGCCGCCCCGTTCGTGGGTGTGCAGGGCTTCTACGTGTCCTCGCAGTCGGAGAACACGCTGCTGGCCAACCAGTTCCTCACCAACTACATGGCCACCGAGGACGCCCAGCGCGCCCTGTATGAGGCCGACCCGCGCCTGCCCGCGCTGACCGCGCTCGCCGAGGAGTTCTCGGCCGACCCGATCACCGCCGGCTTCGTCGCCTCGGCCGCCCAGGGCGTCCCGATGCCGTCGATCCCGCAGATGGGTGACGTGTGGGACTTCTGGAACGCCGCCGAGATCCAGCTCATCACCGGTACCGCGGATGACCCCGCCGGCACCTGGGACTCGATGGTCTCGGAGCTCGAGGCCGCCATCGGCTAAGGTCCGAAGGGAGGGCGGGTCGGCTCGCCGGCTCGTCCTCCCTCTCCCCGCCGGGTACGCCCGGCTCTGACAACGACGACACAGCAGGAGAGACAATGGCCAACGATGACGCGGTCGCGGTGAAGGAGCCGAAGGCTCCCCGGGAGTCGCACGCGCGGCGCTGGAGCGGACTGGGCGGAGGTTTCATCGCCAAGCTCCTGCTGATGGCGTTGGTGAACGCTCTCGCGCTCACCATCATCATGTCGGCCTGGAACGCCGAGGCGTGGGCGATCCTCACCCTGTCGATCGTGCTCATCGTGGGCGCGGACATCATCTACTTCGCGAAGCGCACGCTGCCGCTGAAGTACCTGTACCCGGGCCTCATCTTCCTGGCGATCTTCCAGCTCTTCACGCTCGCCTACACCGGCTACGTCGCCTTCACCAACTACGGCACCGGCCACGCGGGCTCGCAGCAGCAGGCCGTCGAGGCCACCCTGATCCAGAACGAACGCCGCGTCGACGGAACGCCCACGGTGCCGCTCAGCATCGTCCGCGACGGCGACACGCTCGGCTTCGCCGTGACCCAGGATGGCATCGTCTCTGTCGGCACCGAGGAGGACGTGCTCGAGCCCGTCAGCGGTGCCGTGGTCGACACCAACAGCCGCCCCACCGAAGTTCCCGGCTGGGAGGTCGTCTCCCAGAACGAACTGTTCTCCGACCAGGACCTGCAGCAGGACGTCATCGACCTGCGCGTCCCCGTCTCTGACGAGGCCGAGGACGGCTCCATGCGCACCCGCGACGGCTCCTCTGGCGCCATCTACCAGTCGTCCATCGAGTGGGACGACGAGGCCCAGACCTTCACCGACAAGGAAACCGGCACGGTCTACTACGCGGACCAGGAAGTCGGCAACTTCGTCGCGGACGACGGCTCGCGCCTGCCCACCGGCTGGTCCGTGACAGTCGGCTTCGACAACTTTGTGCGCGCCGTCACCGACCAGAACCTCGCGGGCCCGCTGCTGAAGGTCACGCTGTGGACATTCGCGTTCGCGGTCCTCACGGTCCTCACCAGCTTTGGCCTTGGCCTGCTGTTCGCGCTGATCTACAACGACGACCGCATCCGCGGCCGCAAGTGGATGCGCACCGTCTTCATCCTGCCGTACGCCTTCCCCGCGTTCATGTCCGCGCTGCTGTGGCGCGGCATGCTGAACCGCGAGTTCGGCATCATCAACGACTGGTTCTTCTTCGGCGCGGACATCAACTGGCTCGGCGACCCGTGGCTCGCGAAGTTCGCGATCCTGTGGGTCAACCTGTGGCTCAGCTACCCCTATTGGTTCCTCGTGTGCACCGGTGCGCTGCAGGCGCTACCGAGCGAGACCATGGAGGCCTCCCGCATGGATGGCGCGGGCCGCTGGCGTCAGTTCCGCTCCATCACCCTGCCGCTGCTGATGGTGTCGACCGCGCCGCTGGCGATCTCGTCCTTCGCGTTCAACTTCAACAACTTCACGATCATCTACATGCTGACAGAGGGAGGGCCGCCCTTCCCCGGCACCTCAGGCTTGGGATCGACGGACATCCTCATCTCCGCGATCTACAACATCTCGGGCGTCTCCGGCGGATCGGCCGACTACGGCCTGGCCTCCGCACTGTCGATCATCGTGTTCATCGTCGTCGGCATCATCTCGGCGATCGCCTTCCGTCAGACCCGCAAGCTTGAGGAGATCTAGCCATGAGTGAGGTCACCGCCCAGGCTCCCGTCCGTCGCAACCCCAGCCGCCGCTCGCGCTGGTGGGGCGAGGTGGGCTGGAAGTATCCCGTCGCCGCGATCATCATCTTCTACGCGGCCTTCCCGCTGGTCTACGTGCTGTCGGCGTCGTTGTCGTCATCGGGCACGCTGTCGAGCACATCGGCGTTGTTCTCCGACCTGTCCTTCAGCAACTACGCGGCACTGTCGGACACCTCGTACTGGACATGGGTGTGGAACACGCTCATCGTCGGCGGAGCCTCGGCCCTCGGCGCCGTCCTCATGGGCGCGTGCGCGGCCTACGCTTTCTCGCGCTTCCGCTTCAAGGGCCGCCGCGGGGGACTGACCACGCTGCTCATCGTCCAGATGTTCCCTCAGACGGTCGCGTTCGTGTCCGTTTTCCTGCTGCTGACGGCCTTGGGCAACGTGATTCCCGCGCTCGGCATCAACTCGAAGATCGCCCTCATCTGCGTGTATTTGGGCGGCGCACTCGGGGCGAACACGTTCCTCATGTACGGCTTCTTCAACACCATCCCGCAGGACATCGACGAGTCCGCGAAGGTCGACGGCGCCACCCACGCCCAGATCTTCTGGAGGCTCATTATGCCGCTCGTGACCCCCATCCTCGCGGTGGTGGGACTGCTGGCCTTCATCTCGGCATTCGGAGACTTCATCCTCGCCAAGATCGTGCTGGTCTCGCAGGACCAGTGGACGCTGGCCGTCGGCATGTACCAGTGGGTGTCGAACCAGCTGAGCGCCAACTGGGGCCTGTTCTCGGCCGGCGCGGTCATCGCGTCGATCCCGGTGCTGGTCATCTTCCTGTCGCTCCAGAAGTACATCGTGGGCGGCCTCACCGCAGGCTCGGTCAAGGGATAACCCAGGGCCGATGCCACTTCCGTTCTCGCGCACTGCAGCGTTCCCACTCCTGGGAGCGGTCACAGAGGTGACTGCTCCCAGGAGCGTCGTGTGCCGTCGCGACGGCTTCCGGGGCGGTACAGGCGCCGCCCCACTCCCCGCGCAGTAGGCGCATCAGCGCCTCAGGCCGCACCATGGCAGTACCCCAGATCAAAGAGGATCGAAAGGAAAGCAGGATGGCAATGTTGCGATCACGACTGGGAGCGGTCACGGCGGCAGCCGTGGCGGGTGCTCTCACCGCGGCGGGAGCGTCCAGCGCGGCGCTCGCCGCCGAGGAACCCGCGGAGGCGGGCATCACCGTGCCCAAGGTCGAGGGCATGGGAGAAGGTTGGATCAACGGCGTCGACGTCTCGTCGGTGCTGTCGCTCGAGGAGTCCGGCGTGGTGTTCCGCGACGACTCCGGCGAGCCCGCAGACCTTTTCGAGGTCCTCGCGGACCACGGCGTCAACTGGGTGCGCGTGCGCGTATGGAACGACCCCTTCAACGCCGAGGGGCAGGGCTACGGCGCGGGAAACGTCGACGCCGACCGCGCCACCGAGATCGCCGAGCGCGCCACCGACGCCGGCATGCGCGTCCTCGTGAACTTCCACTACTCGGACTTCTGGGCCCACCCGGGCCAGCAGATCCTTCCGAAGGCCTGGGAGGGAGACACCCTCGACCAGATCGTGACCGACGTCCACGACTACACGGCCGCGACTCTCACGCAGATGGCCGATGCCGGAGTGGACGTCGGCATGGTGCAGGTCGGCAACGAGACCACCGGCGGACAGATCGCAGGCACCACCTCGAACTCGACCTGGTCCAACACCTCGCAGATCTTCCAGGCGGGTTCGAGCGCGGTGCGCGAGGTCTACCCGGACGCGAAGGTCGCGGTGCACTTCACCAACCCCGAGCGCGGTGCCTACCCCGGCTACGCGCAGAGGCTCGCGGACAACGGCGTCGACTACGACGTGTTCCTCAGCTCGTACTACCCGTACTGGCACGGCACGCTCGAGAACCTCACGAGCACCCTGTCGGACGTCGCGACGACCTTTGATAAGGAGGTTGCGGTAGCGGAGGTCTCGTGGGCCCACACGCTCGAGGACGGCGACGGCCACACGAACGTGATCTACAGCGACTACGACCAGTACTCCACGTCGGTCCAGGGCCAGGCGCTCGCGGTGCGCGACGTAATGCAGGCCGTCGCGAACGTCGACGAGGAGCGCGGCATCGGCACGTTCTACTGGGAGCCCGCATGGCTGCCCGTGGGACCCGCGGACCAGGTCGAGGCCAACTCCCTGCTGTGGGAGCAGTACGGCTCCGGCTGGGCGACCTCGGCCTCCTACGAGTACATCCACGACGAGTGCTACGGTGGCTCGGCCTGGGACAACCAGGCGATGTTCTCCTTCGACGGCACGCCGCTCGAGTCCCTCAACGTCTACCAGTACGCCGTCAACGGCACCGTGGGCCCACGCGAGCTCGACGGCGTGATTGCGCCCGAGCTCACGGTCGCCGACGGTGACACGATCACGCTTCCCGCGACCGTGCAGGTGCGCTACACCGACGGCATCACCGAGACTCAGGACGTGACCTGGACCTACCGTGACGGCTGGATCCAGGGTGCGGGCACGTACACCGTGCACGGCGTCACCTCGGCCGGCGTCGACGCCACCGCCACCGTGACCGTGCTGCCCGAGGGCGGCGCTGGCACCACCATGGTGGTCAACGGCGGTTTCGAGGACGGCGTCGAGCCGTGGACCGGCAGCGGCAACGGCTACACCATCTCGTCGTCCGAGGACCCGTTCCCCGACAGCACGCGTTCGCTGCACTTCTACAGCTCCAGCACGGTGCGGTTCACGGTTGAGCAGACCATCACGGGTCTCGCTCCGGGCGAGTACCGGATGGCCGCTCAGGCCCAGGGCCGCAGGGGAGACCAGGTGGTGATCTCGGCGTCTTCCGGGATTTCGACCGTGTCCGCGACCGCCACCCTCGACGACTGGACAAACTGGCAGAACCCCACCACGGCGCCGCTGAACGTCGCCTCCGACGGCACCGCGGTCGTCTCCATCGCGGTCGACGCCGCCGCGGGCGCCTGGGGTACCGTCGACGAGGTCGTGTTCGCCGAGGTCGTTGCCAGTGAACCGGTCGACACGTCCGCGCTCGCTGAGGCTGCCGCGGAGGCCGCCGCGATCGACCTCGACGGCTACACCGCCGTCTCGGCGTTGGCGGTGCGACGCGGCCTGGACCGCGCCGACCTGATCCTGGGCTCGCCCGAGCCCAGCCAGGCCTCGGTGGATGCGGCCACGACGGCGCTCAGGGACGCCGTCGACGGACTGACCGAGGGCGACAACACCATCCCCGATCCCACCGTGCGGCCCGTCACCGTGAATGTCGTGGACGGCGAGGAGATCACCCTCCCCGCGACTGTCACGGTGGTCGCCTACGACGACTCGACGAGCACGGAGTCGGTCGCCTGGCACGATGTGCTGAGCCTCATCGACGGACCCGGTGAGTACACCGTGTACGGCGAGAGTGAGAACGGCTGGCTCGCCACCGCGACCGTCACCGTGACCGAGCGCAACTGGGTCGGCAACGGTGGCTTCGAGGCGGGAGTCGACGACCCCTCGCCATGGACCATCGCGGCCGGCGACGAGTGGCCCTCGGCCGACCAGGGCACGGCCTGGGTCAGCGAGTACAGCGACCTGGAAGGCTCCTACGCGCTCAACGGATGGTCGAACGGCACGGCGGCGTCGGGCTTCTGGATCTCGGCGACGCAGACCACCGCGACCATGCCTGCGGGTACCTACGCGCTGAGCGCACGCTCGGCGGGTGGCGGTGCCAACGGGGCATCGGACACGACCTACGAGCTGGGAGTGTGGGACGGCACCGCCACGCACACGGACCAGCTGGCTCTGCTGGGCTGGCCGCTCCACGACGAGGCGAGCGTGACGTTCACCCTCGCCGAGCCGTCCGCGGTCGACGTGTGGGTCTCGGCAGACCTGGTTCCCGGTGACTGGTCATACGTCGACGACGTGAGACTCGTGCGCGTGGAGGAGTCGGTGGCGGACACCGGCGCCCTCGCAGACGCGCTTGCCGACGCTGCAAGCGTGGACCGTTCGGCCTACACCGAGGCCAGCCTCGTGCGCCTCGACCTGGCCACCGAGCGCGGAGCGATCCTGATGGTCTCGCCGCGCTCCGCCCAGGACGCGGTCGATGCCGCGGTGCACGACCTCGCCTTCGCGACCACCATGCTCGCGTATGACGCGGAGCCGATCTGCGAGGTCTCGTACAAGGTCAATGGGCGCTGGCCGGGCGGCTTCAACGCGCAGGTGTGGATCTCCAACGTCTCAGACGACACCATCGAGGATTGGAACCTGTCCTGGACCTTCGCGGGTGACGAGACGATCACGAATCTGTGGAGTGGAACCGCACATCAAATCGGCGGTGACGTCACCGTCGAAGCGATGCCCTGGAACTCCATCATCCGGCCTGGCAAGAAGCTGACCTTCGGCTTCAATGGCGCTGCGCATGATGCGCGGGACATCGAGGAGATGGTGTTGAACCACTCGTCGTGCACCGTCACTCAGTAGGACACGAAACACGGCCGATGCCGTGGCGAGGCCCGTACGCGGGCCCGCCACGGCATCGGCCGCCTGTCGCTTAGGAGCGCCGGGAGACGAGCACGCGGATGGTGCGCGGCTCGAGTACTTGCTCCTCGCCGGGCTTCACGATCTCGATGGGGACACCCACGGGTGACTCCCACGCGGAGTCCCACACGATCTCCCAGTCGGGGCCGTCGTCCGGGGGAGTGATGACGGTCGCGGGGTCGTTCGAGCCGTTCACGATCACCAGGGCGTCGGGCTCCTCACGGTCCGCCAGCGACCGCATGAACTGCAGCACGCGGGTCGCCGGGTCCTCCCACCAGTCCTCGCTCTCGGGTTCGCCGCCCGCCGTGAACCACGCGGAATCCGCGCGCGGGTTGTCCCCGTCGGGGTGCGGGTCGCGCCCCTCGTAGAACTCGGCCGGGCGCAGGACCCGGTGCCCGCGACGCAGCGCCACCAGGTGCTGGACCGAGGCGCGCAGATCCGCCTGCCACGGGTGCATGGCCCAGTCGAGCCACGAGATCTCATTGTCTTGGCAGTACGCGTTGTTGTTACCGCCCTGGGTGTTGCCGATCTCGTCGCCGGCCAGCAGCATGGGCGTGCCCGCGCTCAGCAGGGTGGTGCCCAGCAGATTGCGGATGGCGCGCCGGCGCATCGCGTTGATGTCCGCGTCGCTCGTCTCACCCTCGAACCCGTGGTTCCAGGACCGGTTGTTGTCGCTGCCGTCGCGGTTGTCCTCGCCGTTGGCCTCGTTGTGCTTGTGGTTGTACGACGTGAGGTCGTAGGCCGTGAAGCCGTCGTGAGCCGTCACGAAGTTCACCGAGGCGATGGGTCCTCGCATGAGCGGCGGCTCGGAGTGCCCAAACAGGTCGGAGGAGCCGGCCAGGCGCGTCGCGAACTCGGGAGCGGTGGGGTGGCTACGCCCGCCCTTGGCCATGTCGCCCAGCCAGAACGAGCGCACCTTGTCGCGGAAGCGGTCGTTCCACTCGGCCATGGGTGCCGGGAAGTTGCCCACCTGCCACCCGCCCATGCCGACATCCCACGGCTCGGCGATCAGCTTCGATCCGCCCAGCAGGGGATCCATGGTGAGGCCCACGAGGAACGGATGCTTGGTCGAGAACCCGTGGCCCGTGCGGCCCAGCGTGGCGGCGAGGTCGAAGCGGAACCCGTCGACACCCACCTCCTGAACCCAGTAACGCAACGAGTCCATCGTCATCTGCACCACGCGCGGGTGTGAGAAGTCGAGCGTATTGCCCGTTCCCGTGGTGTCGTCGTAGTGGCCGGGCGAGTGCGGCTGGTGGCGGTAGTAGGCGTGGTTGTCGAGGCCGCGCCACGAGAGCGTGCGGTCACCCCAGCCCGCCTCGGCCGTGTGGTTATAGACCACATCGAGGATGACCTCGAGCCCGGCCTGGTGCAGCAGATCCACCATGCCCACGAACTCGTCGAGGACGCCCTGGGCGCCCTTCGACCTCGCCTCCTCGGTCGCATACGCGGCGTGCGGGGCGAAGAACCCCATCGTCGAGTAGCCCCAGTAGTTGGTGAGGTCCATGTTCTCGAGGTGCGGCTCCGACGCGAACGCGTGCACCGGCAGCAACTCGACCGTCGTGACTCCCAGGGACGTGAGGTAGTCGATCGATGCGGGGTGTGCCAGGCCCGCGTAGGTGCCGCGCAGGTGCTCGGGCACGTCCGTCATCTGCTGCGTGAAGCCCTTGACGTGAAGCTCGTAGACCACCGTGTCCTCCCACGGGATCTGGGGTCGCGGGGTCTGCCACGAGCCGCCCGGCTCCGCCGTCACCACCGAGCGCGGCACCAGCGGCGCCGTGTCCGTCTCGTCCTTGTTGGACAGCAGGGCCTGCGCCGCGGGGTCGTTCATGGGAGTGAGGTGGCCCTCGATGCCGCGCGCGTAGGGGTCGAGCAGCAGCTTGGCGGGGTTGTAGCGGTGGCCCTTCTTGGGCGCCCACGGGCCGTGGGCGCGGAAGCCATACTGCTGCCCCTCCGTCAGGCCCGGCACGAACGCGTGCCACACGCCCGCCTTCGGCCCGAACAGTGGGATGCGGGTCTCGGCGTCCTCGTCGTCGAACAGGCACAGGTCCACCCCAGTGGCGTGACCGGCGTAGACGCCGACCACGCCGCCGTCGTCGACCAGGTGGACTCCCATGCGGTGCGGTGTGGGGGACGGCACAACTGCCTCGATGTTCATGTCCTCATTGTGCCTGGCTGGTGTGTCGGCGCCATGTTGCGGGCGTGTCGCCCTGAGCGAACACGGTCCGCTTGAGTCTGAGACGGGGGCCGTGCGTACGGTGGCCGCGATGCGTGCGCGAAGCCTCCTTTGGATGCGCCGCGAGGCCTGGGGCTTCGCGGCGGGCTCCGTGCTGTTCATCGTCGCGGCCTATCCCCATACCCTGGCCGCGATCGGAGTCATCGCGACCAACGCGTTGTATCTCGCGGGCTCGCTTCTGTTCCTGTGGGCCGCCATCGAGCAACTGCGCCTCGACGGGCGTCGCGTACCGCGTCAGGGATCCACGCCCGGGAACATCGCCGACTGGTGGGCGGCCGCGATGCGGCTGCTGGGAGCGGGCGCGTTCGTCGCGTCTATCCTCAGTTCGCTCGTCGCGGCCCTGACCGCCGTCGACGCGGCGGACATCGTGTGGACGAGCGCACCGTGGGGTTCCGCTGCCTACGTGAGTGCCGCGATCCTCGCGCTGGTGGCGGTGTCCAAGCGCGAGCAACTGTGGGACCCGCGGGCGCGCACCCCCGCGACCGCGTGGTTGACACTTGCCGGCTCTCTGGCCTTCGCGGCAGCCGCGGTCGTAGACTACGGCCTGCCGCCCGGCGAGCAGCGGCCGTATGCGGAGTGGATCGCCGCGGCCACGATCGCGGGCGGGGTGTTCTTCATCGTCGCGACGCTCGCGTCCCAGGCGTCGAGAGCGGCCCAGCACCGCGACTGAGGAGGGACCGCGTGGGTAGGGTGGAAGCCATGCGCATCCTGGTCACCGTGAAGCACGTCCCCGACCTTCAGTCGCAGCGTTCGTTCACTGACGGGCGCGTCACCCGCACCGCGGACGACGGCACCATGAACGAGCTGGACGAGCATGCCGTCGAGGCTGCGCTCCAGCTCGTCGAAGCCGCGGGTGAGGGTGAGGTCTACGCCCTCACCGTGGGTGGGGCCGATGCCGTGGCGGCCGTCCGTAAGGCCCTCCAGTTGGGCGTGCAGCACGCCATCCACGTCACCGACGAGGCCATCGCGGACTCCGACGTCTTCGGCACGGCGGAGGTCATCGCGGCCGCCGTGCGCACGGTGCACGCAGAGGCTCCCCTCGACCTCATCATCACGGGGATGGCGGCCCTCGACGGGCTGACCTCCATGCTGCCGACCGCGCTCGCGGCCGAGCTCGACTGGTCGCAGGCGACCCTCGCATCGGCCGTCTCGGTTGCAGACGGCGAGGTCACGGTCGAGCGCCACCTCGCCGACTCGCACGAGACCCTCGTGGCGCCGCTACCCGCGGTCGTGTCGGTGACCGACGAGGCGAACAAACCGCGCTATCCCAACTTCAAGCTCATCATGGCCGCGCGCAAGGCGCCCGTCACCGAGTGGTCGCTGGCCGACCTCGGCGTCGATCCCGCCTCCGTGGGCAAGGCCGGCGCGAGGACCGTGGTGGTGGATGCCTCGCCCGCGCCACCGCGCGAGAACCGCGTCAAGATCACCGACACCGGGGACGCCGGCACGCGGCTCGCGGACTTCCTCATCGAGAAGGGGCTCGCATGACCACCGTCGCTGTGCTGATCGACCACCGCGCAGGCGTGGTGACGCGCCCGGCCCTCGAGGCCCTCACCCTCGCGCGCTCGCTTGGCACGCCCGTCGCGGTGTGGCTGGGGGAGCGCCCGTCGGCCGATGCCGCGGCCCTCCTGGGCGACTACGGCGCCACCGAGGTGCGAGCCGTCGAGGCCGACGCGCGGCTCTCGGCGCACGCGGCCACCGCGCTCGGTGCCGCGTCGGAGGATGCGGACGTGGTGGTCGTGATCTCGACGTTCGTCACCAAGGAGATCGTGACGCGACTCGCGATGGCGACAGGGGCGGGCGTGGTCGTCGACGCCGCCGGCGCCGCGATGGTCGACGGCCGCGTCGAGACCGTCCAGACGGTGTTCGCGGCGACCTGGAATGTGCGCACGCGCATCGAGTCCGCTCGGGCGATCGTGGGGATCAGGCCCAACACGACCCAGGCGGTGCCAGCGGACGCAGCGGCGGCGGCCACCCTGGTGCCGATCACCGTCGAGCTTCCCGAGATCCGTGAGCGTGTCACCCACGTGGAGCCCGGCGAGGCGGACGAGGGTGTCCCGCTTGCCGAGGCGCCCGTGGTGGTCTCCGGCGGTCGCGGCACGGGCGGCGACTACACGCTTGTGACGGAGCTGGCGGAACTCCTGGGCGGCGCTGTCGGTGCCTCGCGAGACGCCACGGACGAGGGCTGGATCAGCCACGAGCACATGGTGGGCCAGACCGGCACCACCGTGACGCCGGCGCTGTATGTCGCGGCCGGGATCTCGGGCGCCGTGCATCACCGCGGAGGCATGCAGGCCTCGGGCACCATCGTGTCCATCAACATGGATCCCGACGCCCCCATCTTCGAGATC
This sequence comes from Demequina sp. NBRC 110051, assembly GCF_002090055.1. Taxonomy (GTDB): domain Bacteria; phylum Actinomycetota; class Actinomycetes; order Actinomycetales; family Demequinaceae; genus Demequina. The sequence goes on along the minus strand of NZ_BBRH01000012.1, from coordinate 69,312 downwards.
TCCGACTTCGGGGTGGTGGGCTCGCTCTTCGACGTGATCCCGCAGGCGATCGAGCGCATCAAGGAGCACCGCGCGGGCTGATCGCTGGCGCTCGTTCCCGTCAATCCGTCATATGACGGGCTGTAGTGCAGGATTCTGCACTACAGCCCGTCGATCGGCGAGATGACGGGCGGGAGCGCGTGCCGCGTCGGCGGTCAGCCCCGGGTGTCGACCGACAGGCCCAGTTCTTCCCAGCGCTCGGCCTCGTCCGCCAGCGCCTGGGCCTTGGCCGCGCCTTGTGTGAGTGCATGCCTGCCCGCAAGCAGGTGGAGCGGGGGAGCGTCCATCTCGGCGATCTGCAGCATGACGCGGGCGAGCGCGTGCGGGTCGCCGGGCTGGTTGCCCGGCAGGTGGTCGATGCGCTCCCAGTAGGGCTCCATCACCTCGGCGTAGTCGGGGTGGATGTGGCGCACCTTGGCGCCCGAGGGGATCCACTGCGACACGATGGGCCCGGGCTCGATGATCGAGACCTTGATGCCCAGGTGCGCCACCTCCTTGGCGAGCGACTCCATGAAGCCGGACACGGCCCACTTGGACGCGCAGTAGTAGCCCATGCCTGCCGACCCGCGCACACCCGCGATGGACGAGATGGTGATGACGTGGCCCCGGCGCTGCTCGCGCAGATGCGGCAGCAGCGCCGTGGTGAGGTCCGCGGCGCCCCAGAAGTTGGTGTCGAGCACGCGCCTGGCCTCGGCGGGGTCCGACTCCTCGATCGTCGAGAAGTAGCCGATCCCTGCGTTGTTGACGAGCACGTCGATCGGGCCGCGTGCGGTGGCGGCGGCGACCGCCGCGGCGATGCTGTCGGCGTCGGTCACGTCGAGTGCGAGCGCAGTGACGGTATCGGGATGCGCGGCAACGAGCTCGTCGAGCGTCTCGGGGTGGCGGGCGGTGGCGATGACGGTGTGGCCCGCGTCGGCGGCCGCGGCGGCGAGCGCGTGACCGATGCCCGTCGAGCAGCCGGAGATGAACCAGGTGGCCATGGGAGTCCTTTCGCTGTCCTCACCTCAGCCTAGGTGGACAGGGGCAGCCTTGGTGGACCCCCTTGGTCCCGCATGTCACGCAGTGTTTACGTAGTGTTTTCCGGCTCGCAACGGCCCCTTTGCTGTGTCCAGTTAGCGTGGCTGGGCACCTACTAGCAGGGAGAATTCATGCGCATGCGCGCCACAGCGGTCGCGGCCGTGACAGCGTTGGGGGTGGGCGCAGCAGCCCTCCCCGCGACTGCCGCCGAGGAGACCGTCTACGCCAGCGACCTCATCATCAGTGAGTATGTCGAGGGCTCGAGCAACAACAAGGCCATCGAGCTGTACAACGGTACCGACGCTGCAATAGACCTCGACGGCTACTTGCTCGAGTTCTACTTCAACGGCGCAACGAGCGCGGCCACCACGATCGAACTTGCTGGCACGGTCGCAATAGGGGACGCCTTTGTGCTCATCGACAACGACCTCACCGACAAGACCAGCGTGGACTTCGATCAGGAGTCGGGTGCAAGTTTCTTCAGCGGTGACGATGCGATTGTGCTGAAGAATGGCGACGATGTGGTCGACAGCTTCGGTCAGGTCGGTTATGACCCGGGGTCGGAGTGGGTCGGCGGGGGGCAGAACGAGACATTGCGTCGCCTCTCGACGGTCTGCGCCGGCGATACCGTTCCCGACGATGCTTTCGACGCGTCCCTTGAGTGGGAGAGCTTCCCCGTTGATACGGTCGACGGCCTCGGCACCCACACCATGGAGTGTGGCGGCGAGGTAGTGGATGTGGCCCCGACGGTGTCGTCGGTCACGCCGGCGGACGGCGCGATGGGTGTGAGCACAGACCCGACCATCGAGATCGCCTTCTCCGAAGATGTCGATCTGGCCGAGGGTGCGGTCACCCTCACCTGTGTTGAGACCGGAGACGTCGCCCTTACTCAGGCCGGCGGCCCCGCGACCTACACTTTCACTCCGGAGGTGACCCTCGCGAACGGTGAGGAGTGCGCCCTGACCGTGGACGCATCGGCCGTCACCGATCGCGATGGCGAGACCGCGGACCAGATGGCCGAGGACGGCGCCTTCGCCTTCACGGTGACCCCGGGCCCCATCACCATCGGTGAGATCCAGGGCACGACCGACACGTCGCCCTATGCGGGCACCACGGTGACCACCACGGGTGTGGTGGTCGGCAACTACCCGGGCACCTCCGCCGAGGGCTCGCTGCGCGGCTACTACCTGCAGTCGCCCGATGGAGAAACCGACGGAGACCCCGCGACCTCGGACGGCATTTTTGTCTTCAACGCGGGCACCCACGAGGTGGAGCTCGGTGACCTCGTGTCGGTCACCGGCGAGGTGTCGGAGTACTACGGCCAGACCCAGATGAGCTACGCGACGGTGACGCCCATCGCCGAGGGCCAGGCGGTGGAGCCCACCGAGGTGACCCTGCCGTTCGCCAGTGCCGATGTCGCGGAGCGTTACGAGGGCATGCTCGTGACCTTCCCGCAGGAGTTGTACGTCACCGAGTACTACGAGCTTGCTCGCTTCGGTGAGTTGTCTCTGTCGGTCAACGACCGTCTCGACCAGCCCACCGCGGTCGTGGAGCCCGGTGACGCCGCCAACGCGTTGCAGGCCGCCAACGACATCGCGCGCATTCAGCTTGACGACGCGACGTACGCCCAGAACCCCGACCCGATCATCTACGGTGGCGGCTCCGAGCCCCTGTCCGCGGACAACCCGCTGCGTGGCGGTGACTCGATCACCGGCATGACCGGCGTGATGACGTGGTCGTACGACGGCTACTACTCGGACTCGAACACGTGGCGCGTGCGCCCCGTGAGCACCGAGTCGCACGTGGGCGAGTTCGTCGCCAACAACCCGCGCCCCACCGAAGCTCCCGAGGTGGGCGGCGACATCCAGGTCGCGAGCTTCAACGTGCTGAACTTCTTCACGACCATTGACGGCTCGGGCATGATCTGTGGGCCCGAGGGCTACAAGCAGTACTGCCGCGGCGCGGACACCGCCGAGGAACTCGAGCGCCAGACCGACAAGCTGGTGGCGGCGCTCACGGAGCTCGACGCCGACGTCATCGGCATCATGGAGATGGAAAACACCCCCGGCGCCGAGCCGCTTGCGGTGCTTGCCGACGCGATGAACACCGCGACCGGCGGCGACGCGTGGACCTACGTCGACACGGGCGTCATCGGCACCGACACCATCCGGGTGGGTGTGCTCTACAACGCCGACGTCGTCACCGAGGCCGGTACCTTCGCGGTGCTCGACTCCACGGTTGACGAGCGTTTCGATGATGACCGCAACCGTCCGTCGCTTGCGCAGACCTTCGAGGAGACCGCCTCCGGCGAGACCTTCACGGTCGTCACAAACCACTGGAAGTCGAAGGGCAGCTGCGCGGACAGCGGGCTCGACGCCGACCAGGGTGACGGTGCGAGCTGTTGGAACGAGACCCGTCGCCTGGGCGCGGAGGCGCTCGTCGACTGGATCGCCACCTACCCCACGGGGGTGGAGGACGGCGACGTCATCATCATGGGTGACCTCAACTCCTACGCCCAGGAGGACCCCATCGACGTCCTGCGTGACGCCGGCTACGTGGACCTCGCCGACGACTACTCGTACGTCTTCGACGGCCAGTGGGGATCGCTCGACTACGCGTTCGGCTCGGCGTCGCTCGTGGAGCAGGTGACCGACTCGGCACACTTCCACATCAACGCCGACGAGGTTCCCGTGCTCGACTACAACACCGACTTCCAGTCGGCGTCGCAGGTCGAGTCGCTCTACGCGCCGGACATGTACCGCACGTCCGACCACGACCCCGTGCTCATCGGCCTGAGCCTCGGCGACGAGCCGGTGGACCCGGGCGACGGCGACGGCGACGGCGACGGTGACGGCGACGGAGACGGCGACGGCACCACCGGCGGCAACGGGAACGGCAATGGCAACGCCGGAGGCAACGGCAACGGGAACGCAGGCGGTAACGCCGGCCAGAACGGCAACGCCGGAGGCAACGGCAACGGCAACGCCGGTGGCCACGGCCAGGGCAACGGTCCGCGGTGGACGGTTCCGTCGGGCACCTTCACGCCCGGCGCCAGCGTGACCATCACGCTGACCGACCTGCCTGAGGACGTCCTGGGCGTCGAGTTCGGCGTCGAGAGCGTGTACCAGCGCCTCGAGGTCGTCATGGTGCAGGACGGCACCGCGACCGCCACGGTGACCATCCCCGCCGACCTCGAGCCCGGCACGCACCACCTGGTCGCGCTCGACCAGGCGGGCAACGAGATCGCCCGCTACGAAATCACGGTGACAGCCGCCGCGACTGACGGGGGCTCGCTGCCCAACACGGGTCCCGAGGTGGGCGCCTCGATCACCGCGGCGCTTCTGCTGCTCACGTTCGGCGCCGCCTTCGCGGCCGTCGCTGCACGCCGCAGCCGCGTGCGCGTCGCGTAACGCTCGACAAGGGATGGCCGATGCGGTGGGCAACCACCGCATCGGCCATCAGTCGTTGTCGGGCCGCCACAACGGGTCGGCCGAGCCGCCCCACCCGGCGTTGCCGATCGGGGAAAAACCGCCCTCGGCATCGGCCGGCTGGTAGCGCTGGAAGAAGGACTGCGAGCGCAGTTCGCCGCGCTCCTGCGCCATCACCCAGATGGCGTCGAACTTGCCCTCCTCGAGCGTCACGAATCCGTCAAAGCACACGGCGATGAGGTCCGCGGGCGACTCGCGCAGGCTCGCACGCGCGTGGATGAGCCCCTCCTCGAGGGTGTCCGACGCGAAGCGGTTCAGCGACCGTTTTCCCGCAGCGTCCTCCTCCACGGTGAACGCGATCACGGGGCCGTCAGCGGCCGAGGCGACACCGTGGTCGAGCGTGAGGAGGGCGAGCTGGTGCAGGCGCTGGCTGCCGGGAATCTCCGTCATGGCGCCACCGTAGCGCGCCGCTTTCTAGACTGGGCGCCGTGACCTACCTCGACCACGCCGCCACCACGCCGCTCAGGCCGGCCGCGCGCGCGGCGTGGCTCGAGGCGAGTGCAGAGGTCGGCAATGCGTCGGCACTGCACGGCGCCGGACGGCGTGCCAGGGCCATCGTCGAGGAGGCGCGCGAACGCCTGGCAGCGGCTCTCGGCGCCCATCCCACGGAGGTGATCTGGACCTCCGGCGGCACGGAGGCGGACAACCTCGCGATCAAGGGTCACTTTTGGCAGCGGCGGGGGGCCGATGCCGCGCGCACCCGGGTCGTGACGACCTCCGTCGAGCATCACGCGGGGCTCGACCCGGTGCGGTGGCTCGCCGCCGCTGAGGGTGCCACGGCTGTCGAGTTGCCTGTGGACCGCACGGGCGTGCTGCGGCTCGACGCGCTCGAGCGGGAACTAGCGGAGCATGCGGGCCAGATCGCGCTCGCGTCCGTCATGTGGGCCAACAACGAGGTGGGCGCACTGCAGCCGGTCGCACAGGTCGCGGCGCTCGCGGCCGCTCACGGAATCCCGGTGCACTCGGATGCCGTCCAGGCGGTGGGTCACGTCGCGGTCGACTTCGCCGCGTCGGGGTTGACCTCGCTGGCGCTCAGCGCTCACAAGGTGGGCGGCCCCGTGGGCGTGGGCGCCCTGCTGCTGGCTCGCCGCGCGCGGCTGACGCCCCTCACGCACGGTGGGGGACAGGAGCGATCGGTGCGCTCCGGCACGCTCGACCCTGCCGGCGCGATCGCCGCGGCCGTGGCCGTTGAGGCTGCCGTGGCGGAACGCGCCGCCGAGGAGGCTCGGCTGGGCGCGCTCAGGGATCGGCTCGTCGCGCTGATCGACGCCGACATCCCCCAGGCATGGGTGTCGGGCCCCGCTGCGGCCGGTGCGCACCTGCCGGGCATCGTCCACCTCATCGTCCCCGGCGCCCCCGGGGAGGCGCTGCTGTATGTGCTCGACAGTCACGGCGTCGAGGTCTCCAACGGCTCGGCCTGTGTCGCTGGCGTGGTCCAGGCGAGCCATGTCGTGGAGGCCATGGGGTACTCGCACGCCGATGCCTCCTCGACGCTGCGCATCTCGATGGGGCACACGACGACGGACGCGGACGTGGACGCGCTCATGGCCGTCCTGCCCGATGCCGTCGACCGCGCGCTGCGCGTGCGGGCCCGCTGACACCCCTGCTATCTCGCGCGCCGGCGCGCGGCGGGGAATATCGTGGAGGCATGCGGATCCTACTGGCGGGCGCGACCGGGGTGATTGGCGCGCGCCTGGTACCGCTGATGCACGAGGCGGGCCACGAGGTGGTGGGCATCACGCGCACACCGTCCAAGGCGGCGCTGCTGTCCGCCGCGGGTGCGACACCCGTGGTGGAGGACGTCATGGATGCCGCGGCCATGCTCACCGTCGCCCACGAGCATCGGCCCGACCTGATCATGCATCAGGCGACGGACCTGCCCGATCGCCGCTCCGCGCTGCTGTTCAAGGTCCGCGGACTGGGACGCATACGGACGGTGGGGACCGACGCCTTAGTGGCCGCGGCACGGGCCGTCGACGCGCGATTCATCGCGCAGTCCGTCGCCTTCCCGTTGCCGGGTGCGGCGCAGCGTGCGGTGACCTACCTCGAGGACGCCGTCGACTCGGTGGGAGGCCTGTCGATCCGTTATGGGCTGTTCTACGGGCCGGGCACGTGGGACGAGACCGCGCCTCGGTCCGAGGACCGGGTGCATATCGACACGGCGGCCAAGGTCACCATCGACCTCTTGGACGAGGCGCCCGGGGTGATCGAGGTGCGCGACTCGGGGGTCAGTCGACTGCGATAAAGCCGCGGTTCACTGCCTCCACGAGCGCGGCGTGAGCATCGACGATGCCGTTGCCAAGGCCGGGACGGGCGTCGGGGTTCGACGCTGTCTCGGTGATCAGGTCGATGACCTCCTCGCTCGGGACGCCCGCCGAGATGAGCTGGGCGGCGACGCCCGCCACGAGCGGGGCGGCCATCGACGTGCCCGCGAGAGTGGCGTAACCGTCCGTGCCGTCGGGGAACAGGGTGGTGGCGTAGGTCGGGACCGTGGACAGGATGTCCATGCCGGGGGCGGCCACGGCGCGGGCGTCACCCACGTTGGAGAAATAGGTGGCGGTGCCGACCTTGTTCGAGGCGTTGACGACCAACACGTGCACGCCGAACTGATACTGCTGGCCCACCTCGCCGGCGTTGCCGGAGGCCGCGACGACGACCACACCGGCCTCGTCCGCCCGCGTGATGGCGTCGTTGACGGGGCCGCCCTTCTCGATGCGGCCTAAGAGGCCCGTCTCGTCGAGCGACAGGTTGATGACGTTGGCGCCGTGCTCGACTGCCCAGTCGATGGCCTCCGCGATCGTCGCGTTGGAGCCCGCGCCGCTGGCGTCGAGGGCACGTACTGGCATGATCCTGGCCTCCGGCGCGGCGCCGATGATGCCGTAGTCGTTCGCCGCGGCCGCGGCGATGCCAGCCACGTGGGTGCCGTGGCCGTTTTCGTCCTTGGGGTTGCGATCGCCATCGACAAAGTCGTAGCCCCGCACCATCTGCGCGCGCAGGTCGCGGTGACCGCCATCCACGCCCGAGTCGATGACGGCAATGACCACGTCCTTGCCCGTCGCGTACTCCCACGACGAACGGGAGTTCACGACATCGAGTCCCCACTGTTCGTCCGTGCGCGGGTCGGCGGCGTCGACAGGGTCCACGTGCGTGGAACAGCCGGCGAGGGCGACAGCGGTCACGGCGGTGACCGTGGCAAGTGCGGGCGGGACAAGGCGCATGACCGTCATTGTTCCACGGGGTGTGGCGCGCGGTCGCTGCGGCACTGGTGTCTGCCAGGCTAGACGTAGCCATCCCAAGGAGAACCGATGACCGTGCCGCCCGTCACGCCCGCCAGCCGCCTCGCGAATGCACGCGATCTTGCGTCGGTGGGGCACGGCGTTCGTCCCGGCGTGGTCTACCGGGCCGATGCACCATCGCCTGGCGACGAGGCCCCCTCCCATCTCGAGGATTGGCCCCCGCGCACCGTGGTGGACCTCCGCGGCGACTCCGAGAAGGCGCACGCTCACGCGCTCGGCGCCGTTGCCACCATTGTGGACATCCCCGTCCTCGACGATGCGGCGCTGACCGGAGCTCAGGCGCGCGAGACTCTCATGTCGCTCGAGGTGCTCTACACCCACATGACCCAGGGCGCGCCTGCCGCGGCGCTGGTGCGCGCGGTGCACCTCGTGGCCGAGGCCGAAGGGCCTGTTCTGGTCCACTGCTCCGCGGGCAAGGACCGCACCGGCGTCCTCGCCGCACTCCTCGAGACGCTGCTCGACGTGCCACGCGCCGCGGTCGTCGCTGACTATGTCGCGACCGGCGAGCACATGCACGGAGTGATCGAGCGCATGATGCGCGGCGTGACGGCTGATTTCCGTGAGGCCGCGATGGCGCAGATGCCGCCCGAAGTCTTCGAGGCGCCTGCGCATGCGATCGAGGTGGTGCTCGACCGATGGGAGGCCGAGGGCGGGGCCGGAGCGTGGTTCGCCACACACGGTGGAGAGGCCGATGCGGTGGCGCGGCTGCGTGCCCGGCTATTGCTGTCGTAGTCGGGGGGGCAAGCTCGGACGCGCCTGAGACGTAGCGTCCCTCGCTTACGATGGACGGGCAGTCTTTCCAGGAGGTCCCCCATGCGCGTGCTCGCTGCCCTGTCCGGCGGAGTCGACTCTGCCGTCGCCGCCGCCCGAGCAGTGGATGCCGGCCACGATGTAGTCGGCGTGCACATGGCACTCAGTCGCAACCGCGACGAGTTCCGCTCGGGATCGCGTGGCTGCTGCTCGATCGAGGACAGCAACGACGCGCGCCGCGCCGCAGACAAGCTCGGCATCCCGTATTACGTGTGGGATCTCTCGGACGAGTTCCACGATCTCGTGGTGCAGGACTTCCTCGACGAGTACGCGGCGGGACGCACCCCCAATCCGTGTGTGCGCTGCAACGAACACATCAAGTTCGACACCCTGCTCGAGCGTGCCGAGGTGCTCGGCTTCGATGCGGTGGCCACGGGCCACTACGCGCGCATCGAGATCCGCGATGACGGCACACGCGAGCTGCACCGCGCCCGCGACGCTGCGAAGGACCAGTCGTACGTGCTCGCGGTCATGGGGCCCGAGAAGGTCGCCCGATCGATGTTTCCGCTGGGAGACATGGCGTCGAAGGCCGAGGTGAGGGCCGAGGCTGCCGCTCGTGGGCTGGGAGTGAGCAACAAGCCCGACTCGTACGACATCTGCTTTGTCGCCGACGGTGACACCAAGGGCTTCCTGCAGCGCTCGCTCGGCGAGCGCCCCGGCGACATCGTGGACCAGGACGGGGCTGTGGTGGGTTCGCACGAGGGCGCGTACGCGTTCACGGTGGGCCAGCGCAAGGGCCTCGGCATCGGCAGGCCCGCGGCCGACGGCGCACCGCGCTACGTCACGGGCGTCGACACGTCCCGAAACGTCGTGACGGTGGGCCCCGAGACCCTTTTGTCGGTCACGACGCTTGTGGGCGAGGAGACGGTATGGCTCGCGCCCGATGTCCCTGCGGCCATGCCCGTGGCCTGCGAGGCGCAGGTGCGCGCTCACGGTGCCCCCACTGCGGGCACGGTGGTGCGCGACGGCGACCGCCTGACGGTCACCCTCGACGAGCCCATGCGCGGCGTCGCGGCGGGGCAGTCACTGGTGATCTATCAGGGCACGCGCGTGCTCGGGCAGGCCACCCTGGCGAGCCGGAAGGCCTAACCCCGCCAACCCGTGACGGCCCGCCTAACGGACCGTCACCACAATCTTGCCCCGGGTGTGGCCGCTCGCCAAAGCGCGGTACGCATCGGCCGTCTGCTCAAGGGGAAAGCTTGCCGCGACCTCGACGCGCACGTGGCCGTCGTCGATCAGGCGACCCAGTGTGGCGAGATCCGCGCTATCCGGACGCACCCACACGTAGTGGCCGCCCAGCTCGGTCGCGGCGCGCGGATCGGCGATCGACGCCACCGTGCCGGTGGGGGACAGCAGTGCCGCCGCGGAGTCGAGCGACGCGCCGCCGGCGAAGTCGATGATGCGGTCGAAGCCCTCGGGGGCGTAGACCGACGCGTGCTCGATGAGGTGCTCGCCGTACTCGACGGGCTCGGCGCCGAGGTCGCAGAGATAGTCGTGATTGGCGGCCGATGCGGTGCCGACCACGTGCGCGCCCAGGTGCGCGGCGATCTGGACGCCAAAGGTCCCCACGCCGCCCGCGGCGCCGTGGATGAGTACTTTGTCGCCCTCGCTGACGCCGGCGCGGCGAAGGGTCTGCAGGGCGGTGAGCCCTGTGAGGGGCACAGCTGCTGCTTCCGCGAAGGACAGCGAGCGCGGCTTGAGGGCCGCGGTGCGGACGGGCACTGCGACCTTATCGGCGAGGGTGCCGCCGCTGACCACGTCCTTGCGGGCGTAGGCGTAGACCTCGTCGCCCACGGAGAACTCGGGGGTATCGAGCCCGGTGTGTGTCACCACGCCGGCGACGTCCCAGCCGGGGACGACGGGGAAGTGTGCATCGAGTAGCCCGTCGAGATGGCCCGCACGCAGATACGCGTCCACCGGGTTGATGGCCGCCGCGTGGACCTCCACCACCATCGTGTCGGGACCGGGGTGCGGATCGGGCACCTCGGTGAGGTCGAGGACGTCGAGGTCGCCGTAGGAGGCGTATGCGATGGCTCTCACAGGGGCGGAACCGCCCAGGGGCTCGAGACATTCCGCAAGCCCCCACGGGACTCATCGCAACGTTTCGATCACGCAAGGTCACGAATCGGTATCGAAACGTTTTGAAAGGCCCGTTTTTGTGGACACCACATTCCGACCAGGGGTACGTTCGTAACGATTCGTGAGAGCGCTCCCACGCATGAGAGAGCGCTCTCCCGGGTTAGGTCACCATCATCAGGACTCACAAAGGAGTGAACGTGAGCTTCACACGCCGCAAGAAGTCGCTGGCCCTCACCGCAGGTGCCGCGATCTTCGCTATGACCATCGCCGGTTGCTCGAGCAGCGACGACGAGACCGAGGAGCCCACCAGCTCCGCGACGGGGGGCACCACCGAGGAGGCCGGCTCCGGTGAGCCCGTCACCCTGACCCTCGCCACCTTCAATACCCCTGGCTACAACAGCGTCGAGCAGCCCAACGCGGACTACGAGTACGACCTGATCCAGGAGTACATGGACCTCAACCCGAACGTCACCATCACCTACGACCGCAAGGCCGAGTCCGGTGACGCTCGTACGAACTTCTTCACCAAGCTTGGCCCCGGTGGCCTCGCCGACGTCGAGATGATCGAGGTTGACTGGATGCCCGAGGTCATGCAGTACTCGGACCTCCTTGAGGACCTCACCTCGGCCGACACCGAGGGTCGCTGGCTCGAGTCGAAGGTGGCGGACGCCACCGACGCCGACGGCCGCCTCATTGGCGCCGGTACCGACGTGGGCCCCGAGGCCATCTGCTACCGCGCCTCGCTGTTCGAGGAGGCCGGTCTGCCGAGCGCTCCCGACGAGGTTGCCTCGCTGCTCGACGGCGACTGGGCCAACTTCTTCGAGGTGGGCCAGGAGTACGCCGACGCCACCGGCAAGGCATTCTTCGACTCGACCTCCGGCATCTGGCAGGGCATGATCGGCCAGATCAACCCCGCGTTCGAGGACGCCGACACGGGCGAGATCATTGCGACCGAGAACGCCGACGTGAAGGCCGCCTACGACCAGCTGACCGCCGCGGCGGCCGACCAGTCGACCGGTTACCAGCAGTGGACCGAGGACTGGAACGCGGGCATGTCGAACGGCGACTACGCGACCATGCTGTGCCCGCCGTGGATGCTCGGTGTCATCGAGGGCAACGTCGGTGACGCTGCTGACGACTGGAACATCGCCAACGTCTTCCCCAACGGTGGAGGCAACTGGGGTGGATCCTGGCTGACCGTTCCGTCGAACGGCGCCAACGTCGACGAGGCCAAGAAGTTGGCCCTGTGGCTGACGGCTCCCGAGCAGCAGGCCAAGGCGTTCGCGAACGCGGGCACCTACCCCAGCCAGCCGGCCGCCTATGAGGACCCGGCCGTCGCGGATGCGACCAACGCGTTCTTCAACGACGCCCCGATCGGCACGCTGTTCGCCGACCGTGCCGAGGCAGTTCCCGCCGCTCCGTTCAAGGGCGAGTTCTACTTCCAGGTGAACACCGCCATCACCGACGCCCTGACCCGTGTGGACACGGACGTCAACGACGCGGCCGCGTCTTGGGACCAGGCCGTGAGCGACATCGAGGCACTCGGCTGATCTAGCCGATACCTTACGGACCGGGGCGTCTCCTCACGGAGGCGCCCCGGGCCCGCTCACCTCAGCATTCGCCGCGACCGTCTGAAGGATCCTCATGGCCACCACAGAAGTTGAGCCCCGCCGCGTGAAGTACACGTGGCGAGACAGGCTCGGGCACTGGGACGTCAAGGCGTCTCCGTACCTTTACATCGCACCGTTCTTCATCGTGTTCGGCCTTACCGGGCTGTTCCCGATCATCTATACCGCCGTGATCTCCTTCATGGACTGGGACACCATCCGCAACACGGGTGAGTACCTCGGGTGGGACAACTTCCAGTTCGTCCTCAATGACCGCCAGTTCTGGATCGCGCTGCGCAACACCTTCTCGATCTTCCTGTTGTCGTCTGTTCCGCAGGTCATCATCGCGACCTTCATCGCGGCGATGCTGGACCACAACCTCCGCGCGCGCACCTTCTGGCGTATGGGCGTCCTCGTGCCCTACGTCATGATGCCGGTCGCCGTCGCGCTGATCTTCTCCCAGCTGTTCGCCGACACCTACGGGCTCATCAACCACTGGCTGGGCTACATCGGCATCGGCCCCATCGGCTGGCACGTCGACGTGCTGTCGAGTCACGTGGCCATCGCCTCGATGGTGAACTTCCGCTGGATCGGCTACAACGCACTGATCCTGCTCGCCGCCATGCAGGCCATCCCGCGCGAGCTGTACGAGGCCGCCGCGATCGACGGCGCGGGCAAGGCCCGCCGCTTCTTCTCGGTGACGCTGCCGCAGATCCGCCCCACCGCGATCTTCGTGATCATCACGTCGACCATCGGTGGCCTTCAGATCTTCGACGAGCCGCGCATGTTCGACACCACCGGCACCGGTGGCGCGGACAAGCAGTGGCTCACGATCACCATGTACATGTACAACACGGGATGGGGTCAGTTGAACTTCGGCCGCGCCGCAGCCATCGCATGGCTGCTGTTCCTGATCATCCTCGCGTTCGGCCTGCTCAATTTCTGGCTCACACGCAAACTCATCTCGTCTGACCAGTCCGGGAGCAAGTGATGGCGACCAAGCGCAAGGCCATGGTGAACCTCAGCCGCCCGGGGTTCTTCGTCTACGGCTCCCTCGCGGCAGTGATGATCGCATCGCTGTTCCCGTTCTACTGGTCCTTCCTGATCGGATCGGGCGACGCCACCACCATCCGCGACCCCAACATGTCGTGGCTGCCTGGCGGCAACTTCTTCTCGAACGCCGCGACCGTCATGAACGCGGACGCGGTCAACTTCTGGAAGGCACTGGGCAACTCGCTCATCGTCTCGACCACCGTGTCGATCACCACCGTGCTGCTGTCCACGCTCGCCGGATACGCGTTCGCGAAGCTGCGCTTCAAGGGCAGCAACGGCTTGTTCGTCGCGGTCGTCGCGACCATGGCGGTCCCCGTCCAGCTGGGCGTGGTGCCCCTGTACATCATCATGTCGCGCTACGGCTGGACCGGATCCCTGTGGGCGGTCATCATCCCCGCGCTCGTGACGGCGTTCGGTGTGTTCTGGATGACCCAGTACATGCAGCAGTCGTTGCCGACGGAACTCATCGAGGCGGCCCGTGTGGACGGCTGCAACATGATCCTCACGTTCTGGCACGTGGCCGTCCCGGCCGTGCGCCCGGCCGCGGCCATGCTGTTCCTGTTCACGTTCGTGCAGTCGTGGAACAACTTCTTCTGGCCGTTCATCGTGCTCGACCAGTCCAACCCCACGCTGCCGGTCGCGCTGTCGATCCTGCAGGCCAGCTACTTTGTCGACTACTCGCTGGTGCTCGCGGGTGTGCTGCTCGCGACGGTGCCGCTGCTGATCCTGTTCATCTTCACGGGTCGCCAGCTCGTTTCCGGCATCATGGCGGGAGCCGTCAAGGGCTGACCCGATGGCGACGGATTCGAAGGTCTCGCAGCTCACCGGGGAGCGCGGGGACGGCAGCAATGCCGCCCCCGCCTCCACCGGGAGTCGCGAGCGCGCCTTCACGCGTCAGCATGCGCCCACCCTCGAGGCCGTCGCGGCACTCGCGGGCGTCTCGCGCGCGACCGTGTCGCGGGTGGTCAACGGCTCACCCAAGGTGCATCCCGAGTCGGCCGATGCCGTGCGTAAGGCAATCACCACGCTCGGCTATGTGCCCAATAGGGCCGCGAGATCGCTGGTCAGCCAGCAGAGTCACGCCATCGCTCTCGTGGTTCCTGAGGACACCACCCGCTTCTTTGGCGACGTCTACTTCGCCTCGATCATCGCGGGCATCAACGACCGGCTTGAGCAGTCGGATTACGTGCTGACGCTCATGATCGCCGACCACGCCCCGCAGGGAAAGATGCTGCGTTACCTGGCAGGTGGTGCCGTCGATGGGGTGGTGGTCGTCTCCCACCACACCTCGGACACGTCGCTGACGCAAGTGGGCCAAATGCTGCCGGTGGTCTTCGGCGGCCGTTCTGGGCTCGCGGGCGTGGATTGCTGGGTGGTGGACGTCGACAACGTCGACGGGGCCGTCACCGCCACACAGCGCCTGGTGGATCGCGGGTGCCAGAACATCGCGACCATCTCCGGACCTCTCTCGATGCAAAGCGCCCTCGACCGGGTGGAGGGCTGGCGCTCGACGCTCGAGTCCGCCGGACTCACGCCCGGTCCCGTGATCGACGGTGACTACTCCGTCGTCGGCGGCGCACGGGCCGCCCGTGCGCTGCTCGATGAGTACCCCGAGGTCGACGGCGTCTTCGTCGCCTCCGACCTCATGGCCAGCGGCGCCATGCCGGTCTTCATCGACCGTGGGCGCCGCATCCCCGATGACCTCAAGGTGGTCGGCTACGACGACAGCCCGGCGGCACAGTCGTGCGAGGTGCCCCTGACCACCGTCCGTCAGCCGTCGGTGGAGATGGGCCGCGAGATGGCGGACATCCTGCTCGACGTGCTTGCGGGGCAGACGGGCCGCCAGCGCACTACCGTGTTGTCGACGCGGCTGGTCGAGCGCGAGTCGGCCTAGGAGTCGTCGGCAGGCGCCGAGCCTCGCCCAATGCCCGGTCCCAGCAGGCGCCACGCGCGCCGCGCGAGGCGGTGACGCTCCGCCGTCGGCGCTAGGCTCACGGTCGTCGCCACCATGCTGATGGCCAGCATGATGTCGTCGTCGGTGATGCCTGCGGGGGCATCCGCGGCGTGCTCTTCCCACGCGGCGGCAACCACCGCGCGAAGGCGCTCGGCAATGTGCTCGACCCGGGCGTCGGCCCGCTCCGTCGCGATGAGTTGAATGAGCGCCGTCGCGCCCTCGACCTGGTGAGTGACGAGGTCGGTGACCGCGCGCAGCGACGGCGTGCCGTCCGCGGCGAGGGCCTCGATCTCCTCGATGTTCTCCTCGAACACGGCGACGGCGAGCGACACCCTGTCGGGGAAGTGGCGATAGAGGCTTCCCTGGCCCACGCCAGCGCGGCGCGCGATGGCCGACAGGGGAGCGTCGATGCCGTTGGCCTCGAATTCCACGCGCGCGGCGGCGATCAGCGCGGCGCGGTTCTCGCGCCCCGCGGCGACACCTCCGCGATTGGTGCGTGGGACCTTGGTCATGTGCCTAGACTAGAGACCGGACAAAGTTGTCCGGTAGTGCGTGCGAGAGAGAGGCACAGATGGCACGGCAGACGTGGGACGAAGAGGTCGACCTGCTGGTCGCGGGTAGCGGCGCCGCCGCGCTCAGCGCGGCGATCGCCGCGGCGGACGAGGGGCTGACCGTCCTCGTCGTAGAAAGCACCGACAAGTGGGGTGGGACCACCGCCATCTCCGGCGGCGGATTGTGGATGCCCAACCACCCCGAAATGGCAAAACTCGGCAAGCAGGACTCGCCCGCAAAGGTGCGCGAGTACATGGACGTCACCATCGGCGACGTGGGTCCCGCGAGCTCGGACGAGCGCCGCGACGCCTACATCGCGACCGTGCCGAAAGTCTTCAACGACTGGAAGCGCCTGGGTATCCGATGGGCGCTGAGCGCCGACTACCCGGACTACTACCCCGACAAGCCCGGCGGCATGGACGGCGGGCGCGCCATCGAGACCGAGCCGTTTGACGCCAAGCGCCTGGGCAGTTGGTTCGAGTCGTCGCGCGCGATGATGCCCGCGCCCCTGAAAACCGACGACGTGTGGCTGCTCACCCGCGCGTGGTCCAGCCGGGACGGGTTCGCCCGCGGCGCCCAGTTCGTGGGCCGCACCCTGAAGGGCGTCGCGACGGGCAAGAAGTACTACGGCCTTGGCGGCGCCTACACAGGGCACTTGATGGCGACCGCGAAGGAGCTGGGCGTGGAGGTGCGGCTGCGCACCCCCATCACCGCGGTGGTGAAGGACGACGCCGGAGCCGTCATCGGCGCCGAGGTCGCCACCCCCGGCGGCATCAAGCGCATCGCGACCCGCGCGGGGGTGATGCTCGGCACAGGTGGCTTTGCGCGCAACGCCGAGTGGCGCCGCGAGCACCACGGCATCGACGGGTACTCGTCTGCTCCCGAAGGCGACCTCGGAACCGGCATCCAGGTAGGTATCGACGCGGGCGCGGACGTGGCGCTCATGGATGATGCCTGGTGGGGAGCCTCGATCCTCATGCCCAACGGCGAGGCGCAATTCAGCGTGAACGAGCGCTCCGACCCGTACTCGATCATCGTCGACCAGTCCGGCCAGCGCTTCTGCAACGAGTCGGCGAGCTACATCGACGTGGGACACGCCATCCTCGAGCGCCACAAGACGGTGCCGGCGATCCACTCGTGGATGATCACCGAGCGCCGCCACGCCAGGCGCTTCCTCAACAACGCTGCGCTCCAGGGCCTGGGCAAGCTCAAGAAGGCCGGCTCGGTGGTCGAGGCCGACACCCTCGAGGAGCTCGCGGCCAAGCTGGGCATGGACTGGGATGTGCTCCAGGCGACGGTGACCCGCTTCAACGGCTTCTGCGCCACCGGCGTGGACGAGGACTTCGACCGCGGGCGCACCGCCTACGACAACTATTACGGCGATCCGAGCCTCAAGAATCCCAACCTGGGCCCCATCGAGAAGGGGCCGTTCAGGGCCTTCACGATCGTGCCGGGCGACCTGGGCACCAAGGGCGGCCTGCTCACCGACGAGCACGCCCGGGTGCTCGACACCGACGGCGCCCCCATCGAGGGGCTCTACGCGGCGGGCAACACCACCGCATCGGTCATGGGCCGCACCTACCCGGGTGCAGGCTCCACCATCGGACCGGCGACGGTCTTCGGCTACCTCGGCGCGAAGCACGCGGCGGGGCGACTCACCAGCATCACCAAGTAGGGGAGAGACATGTTCGGCAAGAAGGACAAGGCGGCCGATGCTTCGGTCGCCCCGGAGGCGGCAGGCACCTCGGGCGTGGGGTCCACGGGCCTCAGCGGCGACACGAAGATCAAGGACTGGCTGGCGCACCCCCAGGGTGGCCCCATCCTGCGCAAGATGCTCGCCGAGGCGGGCCAGGACGCCTCGCAGCTGAAGCCCGTGCAGGGCTTCGCGATGAAGCGCCTCATCCCCATGAGCAAGGGACAGTTCTCCGAGGAGAAGATCGCCGAGCTGGTCGCCATGGCCGAGGCCTACGACCCCGCCGCCGAGGGTGCTGAGCCGGCGCAGACCGTCCCCGCCTCCCCCGCGGATGAGGACGAGGCCATCGAGCTGCCCGACTTCGAAGAAAAGGTGACCGAGGGGCGCTTCACCGGCAAGACGATCATCGTCACGGGAGCCGGCTCCGGCATCGGCCGTGCGACCGCAAGCCGCGTGGCCCGCGAGGGTGGCCGCGTGATCGCGGTGGACCTCAACGAGGCGGGCCTCGACGACTTCATGGGCGAGCACGCCGGTCTCGACATCGTGAAGGTGGTGGGCAACATCACCAAGCAAGAGGACGTCGACGCGATCGTCAAGGCCGCAGGTGACGTCATCGATGGACTAGCCAATATCGCGGGAATCATGGACAACATGACCCCGCTGCACGAGGTCAGCGACGAGATGTGGGACAAGGTGATGGCGGTCAACGCCACCGGCCTGTTCAAGCTCTCGCGCGCGGTGATCCCGTTCATGCTCGAGCGTCACGCGGGCTCCATCGTCAACATCACCTCGGAGGCCGGCATCCGCGGTTCCGCGGCAGGTCTGGCCTACACGGCGTCCAAGCACGCGGTGGTGGGCATCACGAAGTCGAGTGCGTTCATCTACGGCCCGCAGGGCATTCGCGTGAACGCCGTCGCGCCCGGACCCGTCATCACGGGTATCCAGGCATCGTTCGACTCTCCGATGGCGGCCAAGCGGATCCAGACGGCGATGGCGGTGCTGCCCACGCCCGTGGGCCCCGAGTCGCTCGCGGCCTCGATCACGTTCCTGCTGTCGGACGACGGCCACAATGTCAACGGTGTGATCCTGCCCTCCGACGGAGGCTGGTCCGCGGTCTAGCGACCCCCCCCTTCTCCGCGCGGTCGATACACGGCGGAGAAACGGCGCTTAAGGGGCCTTCGCGGTCGATTTCGGTCGACCGCGAAGGCCCCTTAGGCGTGACGTGGCTCAGCCCGGTGGCAAGGGGCGGCGCCCAAAGGTGATGGCGTGCATGGGTGTGAGGGCCACGGTCCCGACACGATCGAAACCGTGGCGCGACAGCAACTCGAGATAGGCGCCAACGGGCTGCAGTTGATCGTCGATCTGTGCCTCGAAGAACTGGATCCCGCTCATGACCCGGCCGGGCAGCGACCGAAGAGCCTCGTCGTTGTCCGGGAACGGGAAATCGGAGATCACAAACCAGCCGCCAGGCTTCAGGTGCGTCCGCACACGCCGCGTGACCTCGTCGATGTCGCGGCACTCATGCATGGCGATGTTGTTGATGACGACGTCAAAACGGGCATCGAGTGCGAGATCCTCGAGCGCCGTCTGTGTGACGCTCACCCGTCCGTCCAATCCGGCGTCCACGATCCTGTCACGCGCGAGCGCGATCGAGTGCGCGTCCCCGTCCACTCCGACGACGCGGGCTCGGGGAAAGGCCTGCGCGAGTTCGACGAGCCCTGCGCCGGCGCCGCATGCGGTATCGAGCACCACGCCGCCGCTGTCGAGAAGCTCATGCGCCTCGCCCGCGGCAGCGAGCCCGTCGCGAACAAGGCGCACATAGAAGGGGAGTCCCGTACCCGCCACCTTGTCGATAAAGCGCGGGCCGCATTCGTCCCACCACGTCCGAGTGCCCGTGGCCAAGCGGTCATGAAATCGAGCGAAGATCTCGGGCTCCTCCAGGACTCGAAAAAGCGCTCCCATATGTGCGGGGTGTCCGGCGGCGAGAAGGAGGGTGGAAACGTTGTCGGCGAGGCGAGCGCCTTCGTCGCCGCTGCGCTCGACCAGGCCGTGAGCAATCGCTGCGGTGAGCCATACGCGCGTGTAGAACGGGTCAGTTCCGGCCTCGCTCGCGAGCGTCCACGCTGCCGAGTCTGGGTGCGCGGCGAGTGCCTCGATCAGTCCGGATTCGAGGCCGATCTGGAGTGTCCGGGTTCCCACATAGCCGGCCGCCATCTCCGTGAGCATGACGGCGGTTGTGGCGAGCGGTGCGGTGGGTGTGGGCGTGGACACCGCCTCGGTCGCGGTCATCGGACGTGAGACTCGACCACATGGCCACCGAGGGGTGACATGTCATCGTGAACGGCTGGCAGGATGTCGCCCGCGTCAGGTAGGCCCATGACGGGGCTCGTGGCTGCCATCAGGGCGATCGCGGTGAGGACACCAACGATGGCAAGCCGAACGGTAACGAGGGTGGTCATGACGTTCTCCTTCGATCGTGTCCGTCGCCAGGGCGGGCCGGTGGTGTAGCGATCCCGAGCGGTGGCGGCGCTGTGAGCTGTGGGTACCGCGCCGCCAAGAAGCGGGCCGTGCCCGCACCGCGGGAGGCCCTGTCCCGACGCCCCCGGCGCAGCCTCGGTACAGTGACAGCAGCAGCAGCGGCGAACGGCGGGGACGGGCGGACGGCGAAGCGGGACATCGTGGCCTCCTTGACGGCGTGAGTCGAGTCTCACCGGGGGGAGTCGACGGGTGGTAGACGATCGGTCAACGCGCACCGACGGCCCGAGGGTCGAGGTCTTTCAAGACATCGCCGTGCTGCGTGGCGGGCAGACGGAACCCGTTCACGGAGCGGGGCGACGCACGCTGATGGCGCTACTCGCGAGCCGTCGGGACACCGTCGTCCCGCTGCACGCAATCCACGAAGCACTGTGGCCGGAACGTGAACCGGCTTCTGCCGCCAAGGTCATCCAGACGTACGTCTCCCAATTGCGCCACGTCCTCGGTGACGCGATGGGTGAGGACGGCCGGTGGGGTCTGCTCGCCACCCACGGGGCGGGCTACCGCCTCGCGCTGGGAGCCGACGCCGTGGACGTCGCCGCCTTCGAGGCCGCTGCCCACGCCGTTGGCGTGATCGACAGTGCCGAGCAGATCGCCTCCGCCCGTGCCGCTCTCGCCCTGTGGCGTGGTGAGCCGTATCCCGGCATCGATCGTGACTTCGCGATGCGCGAGGCCGAGCGTCTCACCCGGCTGCGCGACGATCTCGAACTGCGCCTGTGGATGGGAATCGGGCGTGGTGGCGGGTGGGGCGAGGTGGTCGTGCAACTATGCGAGAGGGTCCACCGCGACCCGACGGACGAGCGCGTCGCCCTGGCCGCGATCGAGGCCCTGTGGAGCCTCGGTCGCCGAGCAGAGGCGCTCAGGCTCCACGCCCAGGTCCGCGAGGCGCTCGCGGACGAGCTGGGCGTCGATCCCGGTACCGAGCTCGGCGAGCTCTTCGCGAGAATTCTCCGTGAAGAACCGCCCCCGTCGTCTTCGGCGGTCACCGCTACGCCGACGCAGACCGAGCGCTCCCCTCAACACGACGAGGTGCCGGTCGCGCGCACCCGCCTCATCGGCCGCGAGGCGGAGCTCCAGGAACTCGGCGCACTGGTCGACGCCGAGCGCTTGGTCGTGGTGACCGGCGCCGGCGGCGCCGGAAAGACGCGTCTCGCGCTGGCCCTCGCCCAGGCGCGCCGCGACAACCGCCCCGTGCGCTGGGTCGCGCTCCAGGGCTTCCACGACGACGACGGACTGGTGTCGCTGTGCCTGCGGGCCACGGGCGGCGCCGATCCGTTTGATCGCGACCCCCTCGCGGCCCTCACCGCCCGCCTCCGAGGCGACCGGGTGCTGCTCGTGCTCGACAACTGCGAGCACCTCGTCGGACCGGTCGCAGCTCTGTGTCACCACTTGCTCGCGGCGTGCCCCGATCTCACCGTTCTTGCCACCAGCCGCGTACCCCTGCGCGTGGCCGGCGAGCGGCGCTGGCGCATCCCGGCGCTGACGATTCCGGAGGCCTCCACGGTGGACGCGGTGCGGGCCAGCGCGTCTGGGACGCTCTTCGCCGAGCGGGCCGCGCTCGTCAGCCCCAGCTTTCGCCTCGACTCTCACGTCGCGCCGTCGGTCGCGCGCATCTGCCGCAGGCTCGACGGGATTCCGCTCGCGCTTGAGCTGGCGGCTGCGCGCACGGGCGCGATGGGAGTCGCCGACATCGACGCGGGTTTGGCCGCTCGGTTTGATTTGCTCACATCGGGCGACTACACCGACGATCCCCGCCACCGCACGCTGCGCGCCGCCACGGAATGGAGCCACGCGCTGCTGAGCGCCGATGAGCGTGTGGTGCTCGAGCGGCTCGCTGTCTTCGCCGGACCCTTCCGCATGGTGGACGCGTCCGCCGTGTGCGGCGATAGCCGGGTGCCAGTGGCAACGGTGCCGGCGACCGTGGCCGACCTGGTGGACAAGAGCGTGGTGGAACGGGTGTCGGACGACCGCTACCGCCTCTTGGAGACGGTCAGAGAGTTCGGCCGTGAGCAGTGGGGGAGTGAACGTTCCGAGCTTGAACACCGCCACACCCGGTGGATTGCCGAGTTCGTTGAAGAGATCGGACACGAACTGGTGGGTGACACCCCACGGTGGTACCGGCTTCTCGACTCGGTCATGCTCGACGCTCGAGCAGCATTCGAGCGAGCGCGCTTGAACGCTGATGCAGTGACCGTGATGCGGCTCTCCGCGGGGGCGAGCTGGGCCCTCATCAACACCGGACGCTTCCAATTGCAGGTGACGTGGTCGCGTATCGCGACGGACATGGACAGCACGGATGTTCCTCCGCATGTGCGAGGGGCGGCCTTCAGGATGGCAGGCGCGATCGCGGGGCTCGACGGCCGTGCCGACGAGGGGTTCGCCCTCCTCGAGCGGGCGCGTGAGTTGTGCGTGAGTGTTGATGACCTCGAGGGAATGCTGTGGTGCGATTACTGGAGTATGACCACTCTCGCCGATGTGGGGAACTTCGAGGAGGCGGCATCGCGCGCGGTGAACGGGCTCGCCCATAGCGCGTCGCTTCCGTCCCTCGAAGCGCACCTCGAGGTGGGGCGGGGAGAGGTGCTGCTCGCGTGGCACGTCGACGGCGCACGCCCGCTGGCCGAGGTGGCCGATGCCATCGCACACAGCCAGCGCACGGCCGCCGCGTTGGCCGAGACTCATGGGCTCGAGGAGACCGGCGCCCGGGCCGAGATGACCCTCGCATTGGTGCGCGCCCTCACCGGCGAGCCTCATGAGGCGCTTGTCAGCTGCGTGGCCGCCGTGGAGCGCTGGCGGACCATCGGGCGCGGGGCGCGGCTGGCCCTAGCGCTCGTGGTGACGTCGCGGGTGGCTCTGCTCGCACAGGACTTGGACGCGGCGTGTCGGTACGCGTGGGAGGGCGCGGCCGCGTGCGGGGCGATCGGGTGGTCGGGTGCGCTCGGATCGGCGGCGGAGGTAGTGGCGGTTCTCGACGACGCACGCGACCCCGAGTCGACCTCCATGCTGCTGGCCGCCGCACGCGCGACCCCTCCCACGCACCGCTGGAGGGTGCCGTGCGACACCGCGCGCATCGCGGCCTGTGCCGCTGAGCACATGGGCCGCGAGGCTTGGGCGGCGGCCGAGGCCGCGGGCGTCTCGCTCACGTTCGACGGGATCGTCGCACTCGTCACGTCGGTGGCGGCACGATCCGACGGCACCGGTGAGGGCGCCCGAGCAGCCGCGCAGTGGCGCTGAAAGTGCCCGCGCGCCTACACCACCGGCCGCGACCGGTGTCCCACAATCACCACGACAGTGGTGATCGCCGCGCTCAGCAGCATGCCCGCACCGAGGTGCCACTGCAGCAGCAGGGCCCCCACACAAGCTCCGGCGCCAATGAGCAGGATCGCGCCCATGCGGCGCTTCCAGAAGTTCAGCCCCTCGCCGCCCGCGGCGGAATCCGCGGCCAAGCCCGTGATCGTCGAGGTCACCACGACGGTGGTGACGTCCTTCACGGCGATGTGCCGGGCGACGGCCGCCTGCAGTCCCATCGCGGCACCGAGCGCGCCCGTCACGGTCAGTGCGAGCCAGTGCACGGGGTCCTCGTCGACGATCACCACGATCGCCGCCGCGGTCAGCACCGACGCGACCACGGTGAACAGCACCGTGGTTTTGTGTGACCAGCCCGCATCGAAGGTCCGCAGGGTGCGACCGCCTACGGCCGCGCCACACATGAAGGCGACGAGAGCGATGACCGGGCCCACGACGGGTAGGTCGTCGACGCCGGTGAGTGCCATGCCGAGGATGACCACGTTGCCGGTCATGTTGCCCGTGAACACGCGGTCGAGTCCCAGGTAGCCCACGGCATCGATGACGCCCGTCGAAAACGTGAGCGCCAGCATCAGACCCAGGTGGGTGGCGGCGGGGTTGGCGCGCAGACGCTCGCTCATGGGGATCCTCTCGCAGGGCCGTGGCGCTCGACCAGGCTGGTCGATGACCGCCGGTAGTCTCGACCAAGAGTAGGGCACCCCGGCCGGGGTACCGGGGAGGAGACACGTGGGCGACTACACGGGAGTGCTGCGCCGTGGCGAGGGCGTCGACACGGGAAACTACCTGCCCGTCACACCCGCCACCACCCTGTGGGGCAGGCTTCCGTGCCGCGCGGACGCTCCCGTGATGACGGTCGAGCCCGGCGCGACGGTCGTCGTCGACACGCTGTCGCACGAGGGCCTGCTGCCGGACCAAGGCTCGGACCCCGCGGCCTTCTTCGCCTCTCACGGCGTCCCCGCGCACGAGGTGCTGGACGAGGCCAAGGAGATCACGGCATCGGCCGCGCGCGACCCCGAGCGCGACGGGCCGCACGTGGTCACCGGTCCCATCGCCGTCTCCGGATCCCGCCCCGGCGACCTCCTGGCCGTCACGGTCGTGGACCTCACGCCCCGCGTGCCGTACGGCGTCATCTCCAACCGCCACGGACGCGGCGCATTACCAGGGGAGATGCCCTCCGGTCCCGACAACGTTTCCGTCTTCACGCCCATTGCGGCCGATGCCGCGGGCACCTGGCGAGGCTGGCTCCCTGACCGCGATGGCGGGCCCGCCGTGGCAGGCTTCCCGCTCGCGCCCTTCCTGGGAATCATGGGGGTCGCGACCGCGACCCACGAGCGCGCCCACTCGGTTCCGCCCGGCCCTCACGGCGGCAACATTGACGTCAAGGAACTGACGGTGGGCTCCACGGTGTATCTGCCCGTGCAGGTGGCCGGTGCCCTGTTCTACGCGGGCGACCCGCACTTCGCGCAGGGCGACGGCGAGGTCGCGTTGACCGCGCTCGAGGCCTCGCTGCGCGCCACCGTTTCCCTCGAACTCATCGGCGAGCGCCAGGCGCTGCGCGCGTTCGGCGAGCTCGCGGGACCGCTCGGCGAGACCGCCGAGTTTCTGATCCCCACCGGTATGGACGCCGACCTCGACGAGGCGATGCGTGCCTGCGTGCGTCAGGCCGTCGCCATCCTGGGTGCCCGCCACGCGATGGAGCCTCACCTCGCGTATGCCTACCTGTCCGCCGCCACCGACTTCCGCATCTCGCAGGTGGTCGACCTCGTTCAAGGAGTGCACGCCATGATCCGCAAGTCCGACTTCCAGGTGGCGCGCCCATGACCCGCGTCCACGTGCCCGACGGGGTCGAGGTTCCTGCCGGCCTGATGGAGGCGTTTATTGGCTACGAGGTCGCGCTCGCGGAGAACGACATCGATGCGCTCGGCCACTACTTCGTCGACGGCGCGGACGCCCTGCGCGGCGACGCCGGCGGCTTGCTGGTGGGCCGCGAGCAGATCGACCGCTTCCGCGGCGCGCGCGGCGGCGCCCCCGCGCGCGAGGTGACGGACACGCACATCCGGGTGCTGAGCGACACCCACGCCTACCTCACGTCGGTCAACGCGCCCGCCAAGGGCGGGCGTGGCATGGTGACGCAGCTGTGGCGGCGCACCGAGTCGGACGCCACTCCCGGCGGCTGGGTCATCGAGGCCGCCCACGTCAGCGCGCCCGCGCCCGCGATCGACACCCGCGTCTGGCGCGTCGTCGGCAACCCGCTCGCGCCCGGCGCGCCCACCGGTCCGCTCGCTGGCCACACTGTCGCCGTGAAGGATGTCTTCGCCGTGGTGGGCCAGCACCTGGGTGCGGGCGTTCCCGCCTTCCTCGCCGAGTCCGAGGTTGAAGAGGAGTCGGCCGATGCCGTGGCCGCTCTCACGCGCGCCGGTGCCTCTGTCGTGGGCATCGCCCAGACCGACCAGTTCGCGTACTCGATCGCGGGGATGAACGAGGCGTACGGCACGCCACCGAACCCCGCGGTCCCCGGGGGCATCCCCGGCGGCTCGTCCTCGGGGCCCGCGAGCGCCGTCGCACAGGGGCAGGCGAGCATCGGCCTCGGCACCGACACCGCGGGCTCCATCCGGGTGCCGGCGTCGTACCAGGGGCTGTGGGGGCTGAGGCCTACCCACGGCCTGGTGTCCCTCAACGGCGCACTGCCGCTCGCGCCGCAGTACGACACGGCGGGGTGGTTGACCCGGGACGGAGAGACGCTGTTGGCGGCGGCCCGCGCTTCGCTCCCTTCCGAGAGTCAGCGCGACGTCGCGCGCGACGTCGCCGTCGTGTCGGGACCGATGTTCCTCGCGGCCGACGATGACGTCGCCCTCTACCTGGGGACCGTCATCGACGCGTTCTCGGACGCGGGCGTCTTCACGAGCCTCGAGCCCGTGAACCTTCCCGACCCCGCCGACCTGTTCCGCATCTTCCGCTACACGCAGTCCGCGGAAGCGTCGCGTCACTGGCAGGAGTGGATCGCCGCTCATCCCCTCGCTCTCGCCCCCGACGTGACGGCGCGATTCGCGTGGGCCGCGTCGGTCACGGCGGACGAGGAGGCCGCGGCGATCGAGGCCAAGGAGGAGGCACGCGCCGCGATCGATCTGGCGCTGGGCGACGACATCCTGCTCTTGCCCTCGGCATCCTCGACCGCGCCCATGCGCGACGCGAGTGCGGAGCGGCTTCAAGCGGTACGGGAGGCGACGCTTGGGCTCACCGCGGTCGCGGGGATCACCGGGCGCCCGGCGCTGTCGGTCCCTGTGCTCGACATCGACGAAGGTCCCGTCGGGCTGTGCCTGGTGGGCCCGCGCGGCTCCGACCTCGCGCTGATCGAGACGGCGCTGGAGTGGCTCGCGGCGCCCAAGGGCTAGGCCGGCTCGACTCGGATTCCCGCCGCCGCGGCCATCACGGGAGCGAGGTCGCTCAACTGTTGTTCCGAGATGGTCGCTCCGCCAAGGCCCGCGGTCTCGTCGATGCCGTGGAAGTCGAGGCCGCGCAGGTCCGTGTCCGTGTGACGGGCGCCGCGGACCGTCAGTGACCGGGCCGTGCAGCCCTCGAACGCGACGCGCTCGAGGGCGGCGTCCATGAGGTCGAGATCGTCGAACACGCAGTCCACAAAGCGCACGTCGGTAAGGCGGGCCGAACGCAGGTTAAAGAAGCCGACCTTGCATCCCGTGACGGTGACCTGGTCCCACACGCTCCCGTGCGCCGTGGCGGCGCCGATGCGCGAATGGGCGATCGCGGTGCGGGCCCAGCGTGAGTCGGGGGCGTCGAGTACCGAGGGCGACCACCTGTCGACCACGCAGTCGGTGACGTCGAGGCGTCTCGCCTGCACGCCGTCGAGGTCGACCGCGGTGAGGTCGCAGCCGCTGAAGGCCATGGCGGTGAGGTCGCGCCCCGCCCACGACAGCCCCGACAGGTCCATGTCCTCCCACCGGGGTCCCTCGTCGAGGTCGTAGGCATCCGCGCGCACCAGCACTCCCAGTGCAACCTCGACGGTCCGAGGGGCGGCCGGTTCGCTCATACGGCCACGCTAGACCTCGGCGCCCGCGACACACGCCGCTGGCACGAAATGCCTGCGTAACCACCGCGGTCCAGAATGGGTCCGTGAGCATTCCTGGTCCCGTGAACATGCCGCCCCGCCTACTGATGGGCCCCGGCCCCATCAACGCCGACCCTCGCGTGCTGCGCGCCATGAGTGCGCAGCTCGTGGGCCAGTACGACCCCGCGATGACGGGCGCGATGAACGAGGTGATGGACCTCTACCGGCAGGTGTTCATCACGGAGAACCGCCAGACCATGCTGGTCGACGGCACGTCGCGCGCGGGCATCGAGGCGGCGCTCGTGTCGCTGTTGGAGCCCGGCGACCGGGTGCTCGTGCCGATCTTCGGGCGCTTTGGACACCTGCTCGCCGAGATCTCCCGCCGGGTGGGGGCCGAGGTGCACACCATCGAGGCCGAATGGGGCGAGGTCTTCACCGACGAGGCGATCGAGGCGGCGCTCATCGAGGTGCAGCCCAAGGTGCTCGCCGTGGTCCACGGGGACACGTCGACCACCATGGCGCAGCCCCTCGAGGGGTTGGGCGAGTTGTGCGAGCGGCACGGCGCGCTGCTGTACGTCGATGCCACCGCGACGATCGGCGGCAACGAACTACGTGCCGACGAATGGGGCCTCGACGTCGTGACCGCCGGGCTCCAGAAGTGCCTCGGCGGGCCGTCGGGCTCGGCGCCCGTGACGTTCTCCGCGAAGGCCGCGGAGGTCATCGAGCGGCGTAAGAGCGTCGAGGAGGGCATCCGCGACGCCGACGACCCGGTCCTCGAGGAGCCCATACGCTCGAACTATCTCGACATGGCGCAGATCTTCGACTACTGGTCCGATCGACGCCTGAACCATCACACCGAGGCCACGACCATGCTCTACGGCGCCCGCGAGTGCGCGAGGATCCTGCTCGAGGAGGGGCTGCATGCCTCGTGGCGCCGCCACGACCTGCACGGTCGCGCCATGCTCGCCGGCGCTCAGGCACTGGGTCTCACGCCGTTCGGCCACCTCGCATACAAGATGACCAACGTGGTCGGCGTCGAGATCCCCGAGGGTATCGACGGCGACGCGGCCCGCGCCGCTATGCTCGGCGACTTCGGCATCGAGATCGGCACCAGCTTCGGCCCGCTTCACGGCCGCATCTGGCGCATCGGCACCATGGGCTTCAACGCGAGGACCGATGCCGTGCTCACCACCCTCGCGGCGCTCGAGGCGGTGCTGCGCAGGGCCGGGCATCGCATGGAGGCCGGCGCCGGTGTCGCGGCGGCGTACGACGTGTACGGCGCGGCAGCATGAGCGCCCACGACGCCACGGAGGTCCTCGCCCGCTGCGACGTCCTCGCCACCCACACGGCGGCCAACGACGGCATCGACCGTGCGTACCTCACCCCCGAGCACGCCCGCACCAACTGGACGGTGGGGGAGTGGATGGCCGATGCCGGCCTCACCCCCTGGCAGGACGCCGCCGGCAACCAGCGGGGCACGTATGCAGGACTGACCGAGGACGCCCCGGTGTTGCTGCTCGGCTCCCACCTCGACACGGTGCCCGGCGCCGGCCGCTACGACGGGATCCTCGGCACGCTCATGGCGATCGCCGTCGTCGGACGCCTGGCCGCGCGTGGCGAGCGGCTGCCGTTCGCCATCGAGGTGCTGGGCTTCGCGGACGAGGAGGGCACGCGGTTCGGTCGCACCCTGCTCGGATCCTGCGCCGTCGCGGGTACGTGGGACGAGTCCTGGTGGGACCTCACCGATCCGCATGGCACCACGCTCAGGGACGCCTTCGTGGCGTTCGGCCTCGACCCCGATCGCGTGGGCGACGCCGCCATGGATCCGCGCCGTGTGATCGGCTACCTCGAGGCACACATCGAGCAAGGCCCTCTGTTGCAGGACGCGGACAAGCCACTCGGGGTGGTCACCGGCATCATGGGAGCCAGGCGGTTCGAACTGACCATGGTGGGCGAGGCGGGCCACGCGGGCGGCGTGCCGTACGGGCGCCGCCGCGACGCGTTGCTGGGCGCCGCGGAGGTCGCCGTCGCCGTCGAAGGCCTCGCCCGGGATGCCGGCGCCGTGGGCACCGTGGGTCGCATGCAGGCCTATCCCGGTGCCCAGAACGTCATCCCCGGCCGCGCCGAATTCACGCTGGACCTGCGCGCCGAGACCGATGCCCTCCGCGACCGAGTGTGGCTGGACATCGAGGAGAAGGCGCTGAAGTCCGCGGCCGCTCGCCGGCTCGACTTCCACATCGACGAGAAGCACCAGGCCAAGGCCACCGTGGTGGGGGCACGACTGGCCGCCGCGATCGAGGAGGGCATTCGCTCCACCGGGGACGCCGAGCCCATGACGCTGTTGTCGAAGGCGGGCCACGACGCCATGGCCATCGCGGACCTGTGTGATTACGCGATGCTGTTCATTCGCTGCAAGGACGGCATCTCGCACCACAAGGACGAGGCGGTGAGGGCGGACGACGTCGCCGTCGCGCTCGACGCCTTCGAGGCCGCTGTCCTCGCGCTTGCGAAGGGCGACGAGCCAGGCGCGGACGCTACTGTGGAGGACACCCCACCTCAAGGAGCGACTATGACCCTGCCCACCGTCACCCGCGACGCGAACGGCGCGCCCAGCATCGACTTCGCCGGGGCCGAGATGCCCGACGAGCTCGTCGTCGAGGTTCACGAGGCTGGCGCCGGCGCCCCCGTCAAGGAGGGCCAGCACATCACCGTGCACTACAGCGGCTGGCTGTGGGACGGCGCGAAGTTCGATTCGTCCTGGGACCGCGGGGAGTCGATCTCGTTCCCCATCGCGTACGGCGCACTCATCGACGGCTGGGTCGACGGCATCGTCGGTCAGCCAGTGGGCTCCAAGCTGCTGCTGGTGGTCCCGCCGGAGTCCGGCTACGGCTTCCAGACCATGGGCCCCATTCCCGGCGGCTCGACCTTGGTGTTCACGGTCGACGTCCTCGAGGCGCGCTGACCCCACCCGGGTACTGCGCGAGGGGCCACCGTAGGCGGCGGTGGCCCCACCGCCGCGGCCTACGCTGACGGGCATGAGCACGCACCCGTTCCGCCAGGTTGACGTCTTCGGTTCCGGCCCCTACCGCGGCAATCCCGTTGCCGTCATCCTCGACGCCGACAGCCTGAGTGACACCCAGATGCAGCGCATCGCGACCTGGACGCACCTCTCGGAGACCACGTTCGTGCTGAGCCCCACGGACCAGGCCGCCGACTACCGTGTGCGGATCTTCACGGTGACCGAGGAGCTCCCGTTCGCGGGACATCCCACTCTCGGCACGGCGCGAGCGTGGCTCGATGCGGGCCACACGCCACGCGAGTCAGGCGTCGTCATCCAGGAATGCGGCGCGGGCCTGGTGCCCGTGCGGATCGACGGAGAGTCGCTCGCCTTCGCCGCGCCGCCGCGCATCCGTGAGGGGGCGGTCGCCGAGGCCGACCTCGTGGCCGCCTGCGAAAGGCTCAACATTCCTCGCGACGAGGTGGTCGATGCCGCCTGGGTCGACAACGGCCCGGGCTGGCTGGGTCTGCTGCTCGCCGACGCCCAGCGGGTCCTGGACTGCGAACCCGACGCGAGCCCTCGCCCGGAACGGGGGTTCTACGGGATCGTAGGCCCATACGGAGCCGGCCACGGCATCGGCCATCCGCAGGACGTGGCGCTCGAGGTGCGCGCGTTCGTGTACGACGCCGGCGCTCCCGTGTGGGAGGACCCCGTCACCGGTTCGCTCAACGCGTCGCTCGCGCAGTGGCTCACCGAGACCGGGCGCATCGAGGCGCCCTACGTCGCCCGCCAGGGCACCGTCATGGGGCGCGATGGGCGCGTGGCGGTGACGGCCGATGCCGGCGAGACCTGGGTAGGCGGCCTCACCCACGTCGCGGTCGCCGGGACTATCCAGGCATGACGCGGCGTTGATCTGGACGCGCGGGGGTGGCGCGCGACAGGCAACCGTAGCCGCGAACTGAGGAGACTCGCCGTGAACGCAACGCACGTCGGTATCGTGTGGAACCCCGCGAAGACCAGCAAGGAGGATCTTGGCGAGGCGCTCGCTGAGGCCATCGGCGACGGCGAGGCACCGCGGGTCAGTTGGTACGAGACGTCCGTGGAGGACCCTGGCCGCGGTCAGGCCCAGGAGGCGCTCGACGCGGGGGCGGATGTCGTGGTGGCCGCGGGCGGGGACGGCACCGTCCGCGCGGTGGCTGAGTGCCTCGCGGACACGGAGACCGAGTCCGCCCTGGGCATTGTCCCCATGGGCACGGGCAACCTGCTCTCTCGCAACCTTGAGGTCCCCCTGAACTCGTTGCCGGATGCCTTTGCGGCCGCGCTCGGCGGCGACACCCGCACTGTCGACCTGGCGTGGGCTCAGGCCGACTGCGGCGACGGCGACGTCCGCCTCGCGTTCACCGTCATGGCAGGTATCGGTATCGACGCCCACATGATCACCGAGACCGACGAGGACCTGAAGGGCAAGGTGGGCTGGCTCGCGTACGTCGAGTCGCTCGGCCGCGCCGTCTCCGCGAGCGACATCATCGCGATGGGGCTGGCCGTCGACGGTGGTGAGACCGAGCGGCACCAGGCGCACACGCTCATCGTGGGCAACTGCGGACTGCTGACCGGGGGAGTGACGCTGCTGCCCGACGCGACGCCCGACGACGGCGAACTCGACATGCTCGTCCTCAGTGCCGACGGGGTCTCTGGCTGGCTCGACACCCTGCGTTCCATGGTCTGGGACAACGGGCTGAAGCGGTTGGTGGGGGCGAGTGACAAGGCCGAGAGTTCCGAGTCGGTGGATCACCGCCGCCTCACCGAGGTCGTGGTCGACCTGGAGCAGCCGCGCATGCTCGAACTCGATGGGGACGAGGTGGGCGAGACGGCCCGCATCACGTTCTCGGTGCAGCCGGCCGCCCTGCAGGTGCGGGTGCCGCGCGACTAGCGTTCGGTGCGGGGGTCAGCGCCCGCTTGGAAGCGTCAGGATCTCCGCGCCATCCTTGGTGATTGCCACCGTGTGCTCGCTGTGGGCCGTGCGGCAGCCGGTCGCGGAGCGCAGCGTCCATCCGTCCGCGTCCGTGACGAGTTCGTCGGTGTCCTCCATCACCCACGGCTCGATCGCGAGCAGCAGCCCCTCGCGCAGGCGGTAGCCGCGGCCTGCCCGGCCGAGGTTCGGGATGTGGGGGTCCTGGTGCATGGTGGAGCCCACGCCGTGACCGCCGAACTCGGTGTTCACGCCGTAGCCCGCGCCGGTGAGCACCTCGCCGATGGCGTGGGCGATGTCGCCGATCCGTGCGCGCGGCCCCGCCGCCGCGATGCCCGCGGCGAGCGCACGCTCGGTGGCCTCGATGAGCTTGGCGCTCGCGGCATCGGCCGTCTGCCCCACCACGAAACTCACGGCCGAGTCCGCGACGATCCCGTCGAGAGAGACCGCCAGGTCGAGCGTGACGAGGTCGCCGTCGTTCACGATCTGGTCGCGCGGGCGGCCATGGAGCACGGCGTCGTTGACCGAGGTGCAGATGTAGTGGCCGAACGGTCCGTCGCCGAACGATGGTGCGTAGTCGACGTAGCAGGACTGGGCGCCCGCCTCGGTCATCATGTCCCGCGCCCACGCGTCGATCTCGAGCAGGTTGGTGCCCGCGACCGTGCGCTCGCGCGCGGAGGCGAGGATGTCCGCGACGAGGGTGCCGGTGCGGCGGGCGCGGGCGATCTCGGCCGGGTTGAGGATCTCGATCATCGGGTGTTCCTTCGGTGTGCCAATAACTATCCCAGAACACTATCCCGGTATTACTATTGGCCGCATGGTGCGCCTTCCCCTGACCGTCGACGAGCTCCAGCGCGGACAGCGCTTGGGTGTGGCGTTGCGGCACGCGCGCGGTGAGCGTCCCTTGCTTGAGACGGCGCTTGCGGCAGGCATCTCTCCTGAGACGCTGCGCAAGATCGAGTCGGGCAGGGTGGCGACTCCGTCGTTTCCCACCATCGCCGCGGTCGCGACCGTCGTGGGTCTGTCGCTCGACGAGCTATGGGCAGACGTGTGCGAGGCGGAGCGGCCCGGCGAGCGCAGCTCGGCTTCATGAACGGCGAGGAGCTGCAGCGGCGCGCCGCCACGCGGGCCCTCGAGCTGCCTGGGTCGGGCCTTACCCATCCGTTTGGCGAGGAATGGGACGTCTACAAGGTGCGCGGCAAAGTGTTCATGCTGCAGTCCGCCCAGTCGGGTGAGCCTCACGTCACGCTCAAGGCCCGCCCCGAGGACTCGCACG
Source organism: Demequina sp. NBRC 110051 (assembly GCF_002090055.1). Taxonomy (GTDB): domain Bacteria; phylum Actinomycetota; class Actinomycetes; order Actinomycetales; family Demequinaceae; genus Demequina. The sequence goes on along the minus strand of NZ_BBRH01000012.1, from coordinate 35,580 downwards.
CGCTTCGCGAGGCCTACGCGGATATCCGGCCGGGGTATCACATGAATAAGAAGCACTGGATCTCGCTGTACCCGGACGGCGCGCTCGACCCCGAGTTTGTCGACGACCTCGTCACCGAGTCATATCTGCTGGTCGTCGCGGGGTTGCCGCGCGTGCAGCGCCCCGTCAACCCGGAGACGTTCGGTCAGTCCTGAGGCGCGCGGAGGTCCTGGGCGAGCATGACCAGGATGCCGCTGGGCCCTCGCAGGTACGTGAGGCGGTAGACGTCCTGGTAGTTCGCGACCCCACGGAGGGGCGCGAAGCCGTGGCGGGCCGCGACCTCGAGCGAGGCGTCGATGTCGTCTACCTGAAACGCGATGCGGTGCATGCCGATGGTGTTCGGCTCGATGGGGGCGGTCTCGAAGGCGTTGGGGTGGAGGTATTCGAAGAGTTCCACGCGGCCGTGGCCGTCCGGTGCCGCGAGCAACGCGATGCGGGCGTGATTGCCGTCGAGCCCCACTGCCGTGTCTGCCCACTCGCCGCTGATGGTGTCGGTGCCCTCGAGGGTGAGCCCCAGGTCGGTGAAGAAGGCAACAGCGGCGTCGAGGTCGCGTACCGCGATGCCGACGTTGTTGAGCGAGATCGCCATGAAAGGACGCTACTGCGGGGCGGGCTACGTCGTGAAGTCCGGCGAGGGCGAGCGGGGCATTTCGACAACGGCCGTGGTGCCGTGCTCGCCGTCGGAGACGAGCCGGACGGTGAAGTCATTGCGGTGGGCGAGTTCGCGCACCATGGCGAGTCCTAGTCCCACGCCAGGGACCTGGTTCTCGGTGGCGAACGTCCCGCGCTGGAAGCGACCGAAGACGTGCTCAAGTTGGTCGGCCGGGATGCCTGGCCCCTCGTCCGTAATCGTTAGCCGCACCGGGTCACCCTGGCGGTCGATGGCGACGTGCACCGTCGAGCCGGGTGGGCTGAATTTGGCCGCGTTGCTGAGGAGGTTGATGAGGATGCGCTCGAGGTCCGCGCGCACTCCGACGACGAAGGTGGCGGGGCTGTCGCGCATCACGATCGACACGCGGCGCTGCTCGGCGCCGGTGCTCACGTCCTGCACGGCGTCGGCGGCGAGGCGTGACACGTCGCAGGCGGCGCGGCGGGCCGTCGTAGCAACCGTGAGGGCGAGGATGTCTTCCACGAGCCCGCCCAGTCGCCGCGCGTTGCGCTCGACGATTTCGAGATGACGGCGCTGCACCGGGTTCACGTCTTCCTCGTCGAGCAGGACCTCGACGAAGCCGACGATGCTCGTGATGGGCGTCCGCAGCTCGTGGCTGACCGACGCGACGAACTCCTCGCGCTCGCGGTCCGCGGCGCGCAGTGTCGCCACGGCCTCCTTTTCTGCAGCCAGCGCCTGGCGCACGGCCCGGAGGTGCTGGCGCTGTTCCGTGACATCGCCGACCTGGACGATGACGAGGGTGTCCTCGTCTTCCGGGTCCATGCGTGTGGCCGTGAGCTCCAGCATGCGGCCCGCGACGCTGACGTCGACGCTCGCAGCGCGGTCACCGTCGTCGGCGTCGTCGGAGCCCGTCGACGCGTGCACTGCCTCGACCACAGCCTGAGTGCCCTCGTCGGTGGCCGCGAGATCGATCGGGGCCTCCATGCCGCTACCGGTCGCGGCGGTGAGGCCCAGCGACCGCCTGGCTCGCGCATTGCTCTCGATGATCCACAGGCGGCCGTTGTCGTCCTCTCGCAACAGCAGCATGCCGATGGGAGCACCCAGGATTCCCGAGCGCAGCAACTCTTCTCGCCGGCGCACGCGCGTGACGGCGGTGAGCTGTTCGATGCGTGCGGCGGAGACATACAGCGTCGACGCGACGAAAGTCCACAGAAAGCCCTGGACCACGATGCGGCGCTCAAGGACGCCCCAGTCCTCGAGCGCGAACGGCCCGGTCCCGAGCATCGTGAACGTGGTGACCGCAGCGGCGGTGACGACCAGCTCGATCGCGAGCGCCCGCATCGACAGGGCAAACGCGCCCCACATGAGCATGGGGAAGAGGACGAAGGTGATGGGCAGTTGCGCGGGCGTGCCGAACACCAGCACGACCGCGATGCCGAGCGCCCACGGCTGGATCCAACGCAGCGCCGAGCCCGTGGAGCGCGCCTCGCTGCGGCGCGCAAGCGCGATGGGCACCACGGTGAGCACCGCGGAGAGGTGGCTCGGAAACACGGAGAACGCCGTCGACCACCACGGCTCGCCCTCGATCAGAGCGACCGCGCTGCCTGCGCCCACCCCGGCGACGGCCGCGCCGGCGATGGCGGCCACGATGAGCGTCGTGACCTCGCGCACGGTGGCGAGTCTTGGCGCGGCACCGCGGCGGGTGAGCAACCACGCGACGACCCACGCCTCGAGGGCGTTGGTCACGGCGAATGCCAGGGACAGGCCCAGGTCGCGCCCCGCCACCAGGTTGGAGGCCGCAGTGGCAACCAGCAGCGCGGCGATCACCCACGCCCACGTGCGCCGCGGAGCGAGGAGGACGGCGATCACGGCGGTGCCGGCTGCCGGCCACCACGCCGAGGTGGATTCTCCGTAAGTGGCGAGGGCCACTGCGGCGATACCCAACACAAGGGTCAGCGCCACGAGGCCGCTCACCATGAGCACGAGCCGTGACGACTGCGGGGGCGAAGCGACGGGCACCGATTCACCTCCGAGCATGTCGTGCCTGACAGTTTAGGGTGGACCCCAGGCGACCCTGCGAGAGGCCGGCGCGCCGTGACGAAGGGAGTGAGCGTGGCACGAGTGGTCGTGATCGAGGACGACCCCGACATCTCCTTGCTGGTGGCGCACAAACTCCGCGCGGGCGGCCACGATGTCGAGGTGGAGTCCGATGGCAGGGCGGGACTTGCCGCCGTGGTCGCCTCGACCCCCGATCTGGTCATCCTCGATTGGATGATGCCGCGTATGAATGGCATCGAGGTGTGCGAGGCCATGCGTACCGACCCCACGCTCGCGTCGATCCCCGTGCTGATGCTCACGGCCAAGGCGCTCGAGGTGGACCTTGAGCGCGCCTACGCGGTCGGCGTCGACGAATACATCCAGAAGCCCTTCTCCACGCGTGAGCTGATGGTGCGCGTCACCCGGCTGCTGCATGCCTGACCTGTCCACCGCTGGCGCAGAATCTCTCGCGGCCTGGCTCCTGCTCGGCTCTGCGGTGCTCGTGGTGGTGCTCGTCGTCGCCGTGCTCGTGATCCGGGTGCTGCGATGGGTGGCCGATGCCGCTGACCAGCGCCGCTCGACATGGGCCCGCGAGGTGCTCTTCCGCGTGTTGGAGGGGGACGACGTCCGTGCGCCCTGGCGGCGGGCCCGCCGGCACGCGCTCGCGGCTACCGCCGCGAGGCTGTCGACAAAGCTGCGCGGCGCTGACCGCGCGACGCTCGCGACGTGGCTCACCCAGGAGGGCTTTCGCCAGCATGCGGTGGAGATGATGCACAGCCAGGTGGCCCTCACACGCGCCCGCGGGGCCCGGATGTTCGTCGCGTGCCTCGCGGACCGCGAGACGCGCCCGTTGCTGGACCTGCTGGGTGACCGGGACGTGCGGGTCCGCTCCGCCGCTGCCCGTGCCCTCGGCGAGTGTGGCATTGACACCGCCGTGCCATTCCTGGTGCGCGCCGCGCAGTCCGACGAGGCTCCACTGCCGGTGTCAGTCGCTGCGATGTCGATCGTCCATGCCGCGCCTCGCTCGGCCCGCTCCCTGGGGCTCGCGTGGCAGTCCGATCGCCCCGAGGTTGCGGCGATGGCAGCCGAGGTTGCGGGCTTTCTGCACCTGACGGATGCGCGCGTGCCGCTCGAGCACGCGGTCGCCCACGACGATCCTGCGGTGGCCGATGCAGCCGCCTGGTCCCTCGCGCGCCTGGGAGACCCGCGCTCCGCGACGCCTATCGAGAAACGCCTGCGCAAACACGACCTGCCGGTGCTGACCCAACGGTCACTCCACGGCGCCTACGCCGAACTCCATCACGTGAGGCTTGAACCATGAGTCCGGTCGAATGGATCTTCACAGCCGTCACCCTCGCGTTGACGCTGTATTACCTGACACATCACGTCATCTTCGCTTCGGTGATCATCGGTGCGACCGTACACGTGGCCCGCGAGCAGCGATGGGAGGACGAGAACACGCAGGCGCTGACCTTTTCTAATCCCCTCGCGCCGGGGGTGTCAGTCATCGTGCCCGCCCACAACGAGGAGGCCGGCATTCTTCAGTCGGTGCAGTCGCTTCTCGAGGCGCGGTATCCGAGCCTCGAGATCGTCGTCGTCGACGACGGTTCCACGGACAACACAGCCCAGCGTCTCATCGACGCCTTCGACCTCGAGGAACGCTACGTCCCCACCGTCGAGGAGTCGGTCGAGCAGGTGGGTCGCACCATCGAGACCTATCGCTCGAGTCGTCACCCCGGCCTGGTGCTGCTGCGCAAGGAGTCGGTGGGGCGTCGCTCCGACGCCGTCAACGCCGCGTTCCGGCTCTGTTCCAAGCCGCTGGTGTGCATGATCGATGGCGACTCGATCCTCGAGCCCGACGCGTTGCTGCGCGTCGCGCAACCCTTCGTGGACGACCCGATGGTGGTCGCCGCCGGGGGAGTGGTGCTGCCGTCGAACGGCTCGACGGTGGAGCGCGGACGCGTGGTCGACGTGAAGGCCCCGTCCACGATGCTTGAGCGCACTCAGGTGCTCGAATACATGCGCGCCTTCCTGGTGGGGCGCGCTGGATGGTCCGCCGCGAACGGCCTGATGATTATTTCCGGCGCCTTCGGCGTGTTCCGCCGCGACGTCATGGCGGAGGTGGGCGGGCTCGACGAAGCCTCGCTCGCCGAGGACGCCGACCTGGTGGTCGCGACGCATCGGCTTCTCCAAGAACGCCACCAGGACTATCGCGTGGTGTTCGTCGCCGAGCCCGTGTGCTGGTCAGAAACCCCCTCTACCCTCGCAGTGATCTCCCGCCAGCGCCGGCGCTGGTCCCACGGTTTGGGTGAACTGCTCGGCAAGTTCCGCGACATGATCGGGCGACCCCGCTACGGGCGTCTGGGCGTGCTCACCATGCCGTACTTCTGGCTCTACGAGCTGTGGGGCCCGGTGATCGAACTGATCGGTTTTGCCGCCGCGATCGTCGGCATCGCGTTCGGATGGATCGCGCCGTGGGTCTTCGTGGTGTTTGTCGCGGTGTCGTTCCTGTTGTCGATCGCGGTGTCGCTCGCGGCGCTCCTCGTGGAGGTCGTGGCGTTCGGACGCTACCGGCGCCTGGCCGATATGGCGGGGCTCGCCCTCGCGGCAGTCCTCGAGCCGTTCTGGTTCCGTCCGCTCCACCTGTGGTGGCGTGTGCGCGGCCTCATCGCATCCTTGCGCGGCGAAAAGGCGTCATGGGGCGTCATGACCAGGCGAGGCTTCTCCGAGACGCCCTAAGCGTCGACGTCCTCGCCGCCTCCCACGTCGGTGCAGTCCACCGCGATCGTGAGATGCGTGTCAAGGTACTCGCGAGCGCCGGTGTCGCCCCTGACGGCCTCACCGATCTCGCCCCAGTGGTCGCGTCCCAGGTAGACCGGGTGGCCAGGCGCGCTGTCGTACTGCGCGCGGGCGAGGGTGCCGCGGGGGTCGTCGGTGACGGCCGCGAGCACCCGTGCTGCCGCCGCGGCGCTTTGGCCGGGCAAGTCCACGAGTGTGAGGAGCACGCCGTCGGAGCTCGAGGTCGCCGCCGCGGCGAGTCCCACCTTGAGGGAGGCCGACTGACCCTGGGCCCAGTCGGTCGCCACCACCGGGAGGGCGCCGCGCGGTACCAGCGCAGCCGCCGCATCGGCCTCAGCCCCGAGCACCACGATGACCTCGCGGCAGCCAGCACTACGGAGGGCCTCGACCGCGATCGCGATCCAGGGCTTGCCGTCCTTGCGTGTGCGCAAAGCCTTGGGCCCTCCGGCCCGTGTTCCCGCCCCTGCGGCCAGCACCACTCCCGTGACATCCATGCTTGCCATCCTAGGATGGCGGGATGAGCTTGAATCGTGACCAACTGCTGTCGTGCCTGCGGATTCGCCGGTGGGCTGACGAGATCGTCGGACAGAAGTTCGACACCCTCGAAGCACTGCTCGAGGCCTCCGAGAGGTCTGCGGCCCACCTCACCGAGGCCGAGGTCGACGAGGCGCTCGCGGCCCACCCTCGCATCGGCGAGCGCCATGCGGGTGAGGGCGCCGAGGCGGCATTTTCCGCCTCCGAACAGGCGGCCAGCCAGGACCCCGATGCGGCCCTCGCCGCACGTCTCGCGGCTGGCAACGCCGCCTACGAGGAGCGCTTTGGGCGGGTGTTCCTTATCCGCGCCGCCGGGCGCTCGCGCGAGGAGATCCTCGCCGAGCTCGAGCGCCGCCTCGCCAACGATCCGCTTACCGAACTGAACGAGACGTCCGAGCAGTTGCGGCTGATCGCCGCGCTGCGCCTGAAGTCCACCTGGGAGAATGCATGAGCCACCTGACCACGCACGTCCTCGACGCCGTCACGGGCACTCCCGCCGCGGGCGTCGCCGTCACCCTCTCGGCACGAGAGGAGGGCGGGTGGGAGCCGGTCGCCTCGGGCGTGACCAACGCAGACGGCCGCATCGGCGAGTTGGGTCCCGACCGCCTCGCGCCCGGCGACTACCAGGTGCGGTTCGACACCGGCATGTACTTCTCGCGCCTCAACGTCGACTCGTTCTATCCCGAGGTGTTGATCACCTTCACCGTGGGTGACGGTGATCACTATCACGTGCCGTTGTTGCTCAGCCCGTTCGCCTACTCGACCTACCGCGGGAGCTGAGCGGCCTTACGGAGGCCCGCCACGGCATCGGCCCCGGTTTGTCGGCCTACTCCACCGCCAGGTCCCGCCGGCGGAACCCGGCAAAGCCCACCAATGCGAAGCCGAGCGTGAACAGCGTCACCCAACCCAAGCCGGTCCAGTCGGTGTCGGCGACGATGACATTGGGTGCGTGCCACAGCGGGCTGATGCCGAGCGCCCAGTCGGGGAACTTGAAGGACGGTCCCAGAAGGGTGATGACGAACGTGGCGGCGACGCCGGCCCACGCCGCGACCGCCACCTTGGGCCGCGCGCCCACGATCAGCACAGAAACAGCGACGATCGTCCAGATCGCCGGCACCATCATGAAGGCCTGCAGCCATACCTCGCCGACGTCCACGCCCAACTCGGCCCCAGACGCGAGCGCGGCGATCACCACGCCCGCGAGCCCCATATAGAGGATGGGTAGGAGCAGGGCGAGCACCACGTTGGCCGCGTAATAGCGAGGCCGGGCGGTCGCGGTGGCCATGATGGGTTCGACGCGGTCCTCCATCTCCTCGCTGCGCACCCGCAGCATCACCTGGACGCTCGGGATCGCTGCGAAGATCGATACGAGCGAGAGCACGGAGACGAGGAACTCGCCCACCAGATCGTCGGGGTTGACGGCACCCGAGGCGAGCGCCGCCGCCAGCGGGCTGCCCTCCTGGATGAGGTCCGTGATCGACGTCGCGAAGTAGCCGAACACGAAGCCGAGCAACACGAACGCGATGGTCCACGTGATCGCCGATCCCTTCGCCAGGCGCCACGCCAAGCCCCACGGGCCGCGGGCTCGGCCGCGCTCGGGGCCCGGTCCCGGCTTGATGAGGCCCTGGCCAAAGTCGCGCCCGCCCTCGAGCGCGAACGCGCCCGCCAGCAGGACCGCGGTCAGCGCGATGCCGAGCGACAGCGGCCACCATTGGTTGTCGCCGGCGGGCGCGGTCTCCTGCATCCAGCCCAGGGGATTGATCCAGATCCCCCACGCCGGGCCCTCGACCGAGTAGACGAAGCCGCGCAGGATGAACAGCGTGCCGAGCGTCCCGACGGAGATGGCGGTCGAGGTGCGCGCGTCGGCGCCGATCTGCGCGGCCACGGCAGCGATCCCGGTGAACATCCAGCCCGTCACCGTCCACGTGCAGGCCAGCAGCAGGGAGTTCTCGGTGCCGCCGCCGCACACGATGGTGAGCGCGCCCGCGATGATTCCGGTGGCGAGCGCGCCGATCAGCGCCATGGCGACGCCCGTCAGCAACCTTGTGGAGCGTCCCATGACGCCCGAGGCGAGCAGCTCTGCCTGCCCCGAGTCCTCCTGGCCGCGCGTGGCGCGCACCACGGTGAAGATGGCGCCCATCGCGGCGAGGAACCCGCCGAGCGCGAGGGTGCGCCACGCGTTGAAGCCGTCGGTGGTGAGCAGGTCGTTCGCGGGCCCGAAGATGAGGCCCACCGCGGGGTTGGCGTCGATTGCCTGCTGCAGTGCCTCACGGTCCTCCTGGTCGGGGAAGACCCAGGGGTAGACCAGCACCGAGGACACGGACAGCAGCGTGACGAGCGCGAGCCACGGCGCCATGCGGCGCCCGTCATGGTGCAGCGACGTACGCAGCAGCAGCCGGGTGCCGGTGGCCTTCGGACCGGCCGATGTCGTGGCCGGCTGGGCGGTCATCGCGTCGCCTGGTCGTACAGCTCGAGGAACAGCTTCTCGAGGCTCGCGGGTTGGACAGCGAGATCGCTCAGGCCGTATTGGGTCAGGAGCGCCATCGCGTCGCCCACCTGGGAGGGCTCGACGGTCGCGGTGAGGTCGTGGCCGCTGAGGGTGACGTCGTCGAGGGCCGCGAGGAGGGCGGCATCGGGGGTCCGCGCGAGCGTCGCGGTGATGGTCGAGCGGGTGTCGGTGCGCAGGTCGTCCAGCGTGCCCGTGCGGACGATGCTGCCCTCGCGGATGATGCTGATCCGGTCGGTCAGCGTCTCGACCTCGGACATGATGTGGCTGCTGAGCAGCACGGTGACGCCGCGGTCCTTGGCCTCCTGGATGGTGTCCTGGAACACCTGCTCCATGAGGGGGTCGAGGCCCGAGGTGGGCTCGTCGAGGATTAGCAGTTCGGCATCGGACGCGAGTGCGGCGACGAGGGCCACCTTCTGCTTATTGCCCTTCGAGTATTGGCGACCGCGCTTGGTGGTGTCGAGTTCGAAGCGTTCCACGAGCTCCTGACGGCGCGCCTCGTCGAGACTGCCGCGGAGGGCCCCGAGTAGGTCGATCGCCTCGCCTCCCGTCATGCCCGGCCACAGGGACACGTCGCCGGGGACGTAGGCGAGGCGTCGGTGGAGGGCGACGACGTCCTTCCAGGGGTCGCCGCCCAGCAGGCTGACCTGGCCCTCGTCGGCCTTGAGGAGGCCCAGCAGCACCCGGATGGTCGTGGACTTACCCGCGCCATTGGGTCCCAGGAAGCCGTGGACCTCGCCCCTGGTGACCGTGAGGTCCAGGCCGTTCAGGGCGCGGAACTTGCCGAAGGACTTGGTCAGCCCCGTAACGTCGATGACGGGTGTGGACTCGGACATGCGGTGGCCTCTTCTCGTCGGGATGACGTCGTGATCCCAGTGAACTCCACAAGTGTGGAATTGTGCAACTGGAATGGCTACGATGCGGGCATGGATGCTCCCGATCGGCCCGCGCGTGGCGCCGGGCGCGGCCGTCGCCCGGGCGACGAGACCACGCGCGAGGCGATCCTGGACGCCGCGGCGGGTCTCTTCGCCGAGCGGGGCTTCGAGCGCGCGTCCATGCGCGCCATTGCCACGGCGGCGGGTACGGACCCCGGCATGATCCGTCACTGGTTTGGCGACAAGGAAGGGCTCGTCGCGGCGACGGTGGCGGACCGCACGCCGCTGGTGGGAAGGCTCGCGTCGGTGCTCGCCGACGCATCGCCTGGGCGCGGTCGCCGCCTTGCCGACGCGTATCTGGGGCTGTGGGAGGACGACGAGACCGGCCCCATCCTGATGGCGTTGGTGCGCTCGAGCGTGGCGGGGTCTTCCGTGCCCGCGGCCCTCCGCCAGGTGATGGGCGGGGGAGTGATGGACAGGGAGTTCGCCGGGGCGCCGGACGACACGGGGCTGGCCCTCGTGGGCTCCCACATGCTGGGCGTGGCGCTCACGCGCTTTGTGGTGCGGGTGCCCTACATGGTGTCGATCCCGCGCGAGGTGCTGCTCGACGAACTCGGCCCCGTGCTCGACGGATACCTCGACCGGGTCTGAACTGACGCATCGGCCGCCCGGAATGAACACGGACGCCGGTAGGTTGCCCTCACCATGGTTGATTCAGTGAAACTCAATGACGGCACCACCATTCCCCAACTGGGATTCGGCACCTACCTGGTGCCTCCCGAAGAGACCGCCGCCACGGTGGGCGCCGCGCTCGAGGTGGGATATCGCCACATCGACACCGCGCAGGGCTACAAGAACGAGGCCGAGGTGGGCGAGGCCGTCGCCGCCTCCGGCATCTCGCGCGACGAGATCTACCTCACCTCCAAGCTTCACAACGGCTTCCACCGCCGCGACGACGTGATCCGCTCCTTCGAGGAGACCCTCGAGAAGCTGCGGGTGGACAGGCTCGACCTGTTCCTCATCCACTGGCCGCTGCCGACGAGGTATGACGGCGACTTCGTGTCGACGTGGAAGGCGATGCTAGAGCTCAAGGAGGATGGTCGACTCACCTCGGCCGGTGTCTCGAACTTCCAGCCCGACCACCTCCAGCAGATCGTCGACGCCACGGGCGAGGCGCCCGTGGTCAACCAGATCGAGGTGCACCCGTACTTCCGTAACGAGGCCGCGCGCCAGGCGTCCCACGACCACGCCGTCGCGGTCGAGGCCTGGGGACCGCTGGGCCAGGGTGCGGTGCTCGACGACGCGACGGTCGCCCAGATTGCGGCGGAGACCGGTCGCGCGCCCTCACAGGTCATCCTGCGCTGGCACCTGGAGCGCGGCGACATCATCTTCCCCAAGTCGATGAAGCGCGAGCGCATGGAGGAGAACTTCGCGATCTTCGACTTCTCGCTGACGCCGGAGCAGATGGAGCGCATCGACGTTCTCGACCAGGGCGCCGCGGGCCGTCAGGGCCCCGACCCTGACACCTTCGACATGGTCTGAGCCTCACTTCCACGCCACAGCGCCCCATGGGACAACCACCGTCGCTTTGAAGCGATCGGTGCGTCCTATGGGGCGCTGAGCGTTGGTCGAGTGTGGCTACTTCCGGTTGGCCCGGTAGTACGCGATGAGCGCCTGCGTCGAAGCGTCCTGCGCCTCGAGCGCCGCGTCGTCGCCCTCAATCGCAGGCGCGATCTCGAGCGCAAGCTTCTTGCCCAGCTCCACGCCCCACTGGTCGAAGGAGTTGATGCCCCAGATCACGCCCTGCACAAACGTGATGTGCTCGTACAGCGCGATCAGCTGACCCAGCACCGCGGGGGTGAGCGAGGGAGCGAAGATCGACGTGGTCGGCTTGTTGCCCGCGAAGGTGCGCGCCGCGACGAGCGGGCCCGTGGTGCCCTCCGCCTCGACCTCCTCGGCGGTCTTGCCGAAGGCGAGAGCCTTGGTCTGCGCGAGGAAGTTCGCGAGGAAAAGGCTGTGCACGTCCTGGTCGCCGTCGGTGAGCGGGTAGGCGGGGTTCACGACCGAGATGAAGTCGGCAGGGATCAGCTTGGTGCCCTGGTGGATCAGCTGGTAGAAGGCGTGCTGACCGTTGGTGCCGGGCTCGCCCCAGAAGATCTCGCCGGTCTCGGTAGTGACGGGGGTGCCGTCCCAGCGCACGGACTTGCCGTTGGACTCCATGGTGAGCTGCTGCAGGTACGCGGGGAAGCGGTGCAGCTGCTGCGCGTACGGCAGCACGGCGTGCGACTGCGCGCCCAGGAAGTTGACGTACCAGACGTTGAGCAGGCCCATGAGGACGGGCACGTTCTGGGCCAGCGGCGTCTCCGCGACGTGGCGGTCCACCGCATGGAAGCCCTCGAGCAACTCGCCGAAGACGTCCGGCCCGAGCGCGATCGCGAGCGACAGGCCGATGGCCGAGTCCACCGAGTAGCGGCCACCCACCCAGTCCCAGAAGCCGAACGCGTTGGTGGGGTCGATGCCAAAGTCGGCGACCTTGTCCAGCGCGGTGGAGACGGCGACGAAGTGGTGCGCCACGGCATCGGCCTTCTTCTCCTCATCGGAGAGGTCCACGCCGGCCTCGGCGAGCGTGGTCCACAGCCAGTCGCGCGCCATGCGGGCGTTGGTGAGGGTCTCGAGCGTGGTGAAGGTCTTGGACGCCACGATGAACAGGGTGGTCTCGGGGTCGAGGCCCTTGACCTTCTGGCCCATGTCGGTGGGGTCGATGTTGGACACAAAGCGCGCGGTGATGCCGGCGTTGGCGTACGGCTCGAGTGCCTCGTAGACCATGACGGGGCCCAGGTCGGAGCCGCCGATGCCGATGTTGACGACCGTCTCGACGCGCTTGCCGGTGACGCCGGTCCACTCACCCGAGCGGACGCGGTCGGCGAACTCGCTCAGGCGACCGAGCACCTCCTGGACGTCCTCGTCGACGTGCTGGCCGTCGACCACGAGCGCGGGCTCGGCGCCGGCGGGGCGGCGCAGCGCTGTGTGCAGGACGGCACGGTCCTCGGTGGTGTTGATGTGCTCGCCGGCGAGCATCGCGGCGTAGCGCTCGGCCACGCCGGTCTCCTCGGCGAGCTTCACGAGGCTGGCCAGGATCTCGTCGGTGACGAGGTTCTTCGACAGGTCGACGTGGAGGTCGGCCAGCGGGAAGGAGAAGCGCTCCACGCGGCCGGCGTCGGCCGCGAACCAGGCGCGCAGATCGGGGGCGAAGCAGTCCTTGGCGGACGTGAGCTCGGCCCAGGCGGACGTGGTCGTGGCATCGATGGGTGCGTTCACGGCTCCCAGGCTAGTCGCGTCCGGCGCGCGCGTCTCTGGGACCTTGGGATCGGCCGATGCCGCGGCTGGGTTAGGCGGGACCGAACCGGTTGGTGACCGCCTCGGCCCAGTTCCCATCGGCCAGCCCCGCGCGATCCAGCAGGTCGCGCCAATCGTCGTGGGCGTGTTCGACGGCGTCATCAAACAGAGTGACGCTCCGGCGCGAGACGAGGACGACGGCCGCATGGACTCGCTCGGGGTCAATGCTGGCGGGCAGCGCGATCTTCTCCAGTGCGCTCAAGGCGCGGTGAGAGGAAACGCCGAAGTCCTCCATCACGCGCTCGCGGACCCGGTCGCTCACCACTGCCATGGCGGGAATCCTCTCACGGTCGAGAGTCCGGGCGGGTCCCTAGGCTGAGGGGATGCGCGCAGACCCATCCTTGGCTCGCTTGCGGCGTGCCGTCGCCATTGTCGCCGCGCTGAACTTTGGCTATTTCTTTGTCGAGTTCTCGGTGGCGCTCGCGGCGGGGTCGGTCGCCCTGCTCGCGGACAGTGTCGACTTCCTAGAGGACACTGCGGTCAATGCGCTGCTCCTGGTGGCGCTGGGCATGACGCTGGCGCGCCGTGCGCTTGCGGCCAAGGTGATGGCGGGCATCATCCTCATCCCTGCGCTCGTCGCAGCGTTCCAGGTGGTGCGCAGGCTGTGGGAACCCGACGTGCCCCATGTGCTTCCCGTATTGCTGACGGCCTCGGGCGCGATCGTCGTCAATGGAGTGAGCTCCTGGTTGCTCGCACGCGTGCACCACCACGGGGGCTCGCTCGGGCGCGCCGCGTTCCTGTCCGCGCGCAATGACGTACTGGTCAACGCGGCGATTATCGCGATGGCGCTCCTCACCGCGTGGACCGGGTCGGGATGGCCGGACGTCGTGCTGGGCGTCATCATCACGGGTCTCGCCGTCCATGCCGCGTTCGAGGTGTGGGAACTGAGCGAGGCGGAGCGCGTGGACGCCGCGGCACGCGAACTGGGTGCGGGTGGCGGCGCCGAGTAGCGGAGGTCATAACCGCGGGGCGACGGCCCGCTTTCCTTGGACGTACACGCCGCTGATGGCGGGCTGGCGCAGGCCCACGAGCAGGGTGAACAGCTCCTCCAGCGTCGCCTCGTCCTCGTCGTCGGAACGGATGCCCATGGACAGCATGCCGTCGAGCGGCTCCCACAGCTTCTTGTCGATGAGCAGGAAGTCGGCGTCCTTGCCCTCGTCGAAGTTGCCGAACGCGTGCTCCATGTCGAGCGCGCGTGCGCCGGCGAGCGTCGCCGCGAACAGTAGTTCCGCGGGGTGCAGGGCAGTGCCAGCGTCGCCCTCCTCGGAGATGTGGACCTTGTAGCAGTCGCCGGCCACGCGGGAGATGAGCCATTCGTCTCCGGCGCCGATGTCAGACCCCAGAGATACGTTGACTCCAGCGGCAATCGTCGCCCGCCACGGCATCGTCCCAGAGCCGAGAAAGAGTTGGGAGGTGGGGCAATGAGCGATCGACGTCCCGGTCTCTGCCATGCGGGCCAGCTCGCCCGCCTGCGAGTGCACGGCGTGCGCCAAGGTGGAGCGGCGACCCAGGAGCGTGGAACCGCCATGCTTGGACCCGGGCAGGAAGTGCCCGTCGTAGGTATCGAGGTAGGAGTTAACGCCGTAGGAACCGAGCACGGCAGCGATCTCGCCGTCGCCCTTGCGATTGTTCTCGTTCAGGTGCGAGTGGAAGTAGACGCCGCGCCCGCGCACCGAGTCGTACAGCTCACCCATCGCCGCGAGCGTGGTGGGGGTCACCGACAGCGAGAAGCGGGGCACGATGCCCACCTGGATCTTCGCGGTCCGCGCGTCGCCAGTGTCGACGGCGTGCCAACGGTCGATCTCATCGGCGACCATCTCGATCGCGGCGGACTCGCTCGTCACGAGCGCGGCCGCGGTGTCGGGTCCCACGGTCTGCACGCCGCGTCCGGAAACCACGCGCAGGCCGGCCGCGAGCGTCTCGCGGTACAACGCATCTTGGGCGACGGGGAACGCGGACCCGAACACCATGGCGGCCGTGGTGCCGGCGGCGATGCGCCGCCGGGTGAAGTAGCGCGCCCCCTGGGCAGCGAAGTCGGGGTCGGCGTAGCGAGCCTCGGTGGGGAAGATGCAGTGGTCGAGCCACTCAAGCAGCTGCCCGCCGCCGTGGGCCGCCGTCGCATAGGCCTGCGGGAAGTGGACGTGGCTGTCGACAAAACCCGGGAGGAGGTAGTCCGCCCGGGTGACGGGCGCATCGGCCCATTGGGTGGGAAGCGACGCGAAGTCGCCGCACCACGCGACCGTGCCGTCCGCGTCGACCACGAGCGCGCCGTCGGGAAGCGAGACCAGGTGACGCGTGACATCGGCCTGGTCCGGGTGACCGGCGATGTGGAAGATGTGAGCGCGGTAGACGGTGGGGGACACGTCGGGGCCTTCCTCAAGGACTCGGGCGGCGCCCGAGGGGCGGGTCGGTATCGCCCGCTGACTGCTCTGCCTCGACACGCTAGTCGCCGCCGGTTTCTGCCACATTTCACAGGTGAAATCTCGGTGGAAAACGGCGTGTCGGCGTGTCGCTCCGGCGTGTCCGCACACGGCCCCGGCGTGTTGCGAACCCTGTCCACCGCTGTGCACAGGATGCCCACAGGGCCTGTGCAGAAAATTGTGGAAGAAACACACCATGTAGTGGTGGATCGGGGCACCACCCCCATATATAGTGATGGCCAGCCAGCACGGCCCACACCCTTCGAAAGGAAGTCCTCATGACGATCGCGGTCTACTCGAAGCCCAGTTGCGTGCAGTGCACGGCGACGAAGAAGGCGCTCGAGCGCGCCGAGCTCGAGTTCACGATGTTTGACGTGACCGAGGACCAGGACGCCTACGACACGGTGATGAAGCTCGGCTACCTCCAGGCCCCTGTGGTGGTCGCTGGCGACGAGCACTGGTCCGGCTTCCAGCCCGACCGCATCGCCGCGCTCGCCGAGCGGGCCGCCTCCTAAGCGAGCCCCTGATGGCCTCGCTCGTCTACTTCAGCTCGTCGTCCGGCAATACCCACCGGTTCGTCGAAAAGCTGGGGGTGCCCGCCGAGCGAATCCCACTGTTGCCCACCGAAGCCCCCCTGAAGGTTGACGAGCCCTACGTGCTCGTCCTTCCTACCTACGGGGGAGGCAACGGCAAGGGTGCAGTGCCCAAGCAAGTCATCAAGTTCCTGAACGACGAGCACAACCGCTCGTACATCCGGGGGGTGATTTCAGCGGGCAACACCAACTTTGGCGCGGCCTACTGCATCGCTGGCGACATCGTCGCTCAGAAGTGCCACGTGCCGCACCTGTACAGATTTGAACTCTTCGGAACGCAGGACGATGTCACTGCGGTCCGCGATGGATTGGATGAGTTGTGGAAGCAACAGTGATCGAGAAGCCCCGCACGGGCATGGACTACCACTCGCTGAACGCGATGCTGAACCTCTACGACACCGAGGGCAACATCCAGTTCGACAAGGACCGCGAGGCGGCCCGCGAGTACTTCCTGCAGCACGTGAACCAGAACACCGTGTTCTTCCACTCGCTCAAGGAGCGTCTGGACTACCTGGTCGAGAAGAACTACTACGAGCCCGAGGTGCTGGCGCAGTACGACTTCGCGTTCATTCAGCAACTCCACGACCGCGCCTACGGCAAGAAGTTCCGCTTCCCCACGTTCCTGGGCGCCTTCAAGTACTACACCTCGTACACGCTGAAGACGTTCGACGGCCAGCGCTACCTCGAGCGCTACGAGGACCGCGTCGTCATGGTGTCGCTCGCCCTCGCCGCCGGAGATGAGGAACTCGCCACCAGCCTGGTGGACGAGATCATCGCGGGCCGTTTCCAGCCCGCCACCCCCACGTTCCTCAACGCGGGCAAGGCCCAGCGCGGCGAGTTCGTCTCATGCTTCCTGTTGCGCATCGAGGACAACATGGAGTCCATCGGCCGCTCCATCAACTCCGCGCTGCAGCTGTCCAAGCGCGGCGGCGGTGTGGCGCTGTCGCTGTCGAACATCCGCGAGTCGGGTGCCCCCATCAAGCACATCGAGAACCAGTCCTCGGGCATCATCCCCGTGATGAAGCTCCTGGAAGACTCCTTCACGTACGCGAACCAGCTGGGCGCGCGTCAGGGTGCCGGCGCGGTGTACCTCTCGGCGCACCACCCCGACATCATGAAGTTCATGGACACCAAGCGTGAGAACGCGGACGAGAAGATCCGTATCAAGACGCTGTCCCTCGGCATCGTGGTGCCGGACATCACCTTCGACCTCGCGCGCAAGAACGAGGAGATGTACCTCTTCAGCCCCTACGACGTCGAGCGCGTCTACGGCGTGCCGTTCGGTGACATCTCGATCACCGAGAAGTACTACGAGATGGTCGACGACTCGCGGATCCGCAAGACGAAGATCTCCGCGCGTTCGTTCTTCCAGACGGTCGCGGAGCTCCAGTTTGAGTCGGGCTACCCGTACATCGTGTTCGAGGACACCGTGAACCGCGCGAACCCCGTCAAGGGCCGCATCAACATGTCCAACCTGTGTTCCGAGATCCTCCAGGTCAACACCCCGTCCGTGTTCAATGACGACCTCACCTACGAGGAGACCGGCAAGGACATCTCCTGCAACCTGGGTTCGATGAACATCGCGCTGGCGATGGACGGCGGCGACCTGAGCAAGACCGTCGAGATCGCCGTGCGCGGCCTCACCGCCGTGTCCACCCAGTCGTCGATCGACTCGGTGCCGTCCATCAAGTACGGCAACGACCGCGCCCACGCCATCGGCCTGGGTCAGATGAACCTCCACGGCTACCTGGGCCGCGAGCGGATCCACTACGGATCCGAGGAGGGTATCGACTTCACCAACATCTACTTCTACACGGTGCTGTTCCACGCGATCGCGGCCTCCAACCGCATCGCCAAGGAGCAGGGCACGGCGTTCGAGGGCTTCGAGGACTCGAAGTACGCGAGCGGCGAGTTCTTCGACAAGTACACCGATCAGGAGTGGGTGCCGGCCACCTCGCGTGTGGAGCAGCTGTTCGCCGATGCGGGCATCACCATCCCCACGCAGGAGGACTGGCGCGAGCTCAAGGCCGAGGTGCAGAAGCACGGCATCTTCAACCAGAACCTGCAGGCCGTGCCGCCGACCGGGTCGATCTCGTACATCAACAACTCGACGTCGTCGATCCACCCGATCGCGTCGAAGATCGAGATCCGCAAGGAAGGCAAGCTGGGTCGCGTCTACTACCCCGCGCCCTTCATGGACAACGACAACCTTGAGTACTTCAAGGATGCCTACGAGATCGGCCCCGAGAAGGTCATCGACACCTACGCCGCGGCGACGCAGCACGTCGACCAGGGCCTGTCGCTGACCCTGTTCTTCCCGGACACCGCCACTACGCGCGACATCAATAAGGCGCAGATCTACGCATGGCGCAAGGGCATCAAGACCATCTACTACATCCGCATTCGCCAGCTGGCGCTCGAGGGCACCGAGGTCGACGGCTGCGTCAGCTGCATGCTCTAGCGTCCGCCCCAGATCTCTTTCGTCACGTAAAGGAACCGACATGACCGAGAAGCTGACCCTCGTCAGCCACGTCGACGCCATCAACTGGAACCGCATCCAGGATGACAAGGACGTCGAGGTGTGGAACCGCCTCACCTCGAACTTCTGGCTGCCCGAGAAGGTCCCGATCTCCGGCGACATCCAGTCGTGGAACACGCTCACGCCCGAGGAACAGACGCTCACCATGCGCGTCTTCACGGGCCTGACGCTGCTTGACACGATCCAGGGCACCGTCGGCGCCGTGTCGCTCATCCCCGACGCGCTGACCCCGCACGAGGAGGCCGTCTACACGAACATCGCGTTCATGGAGTCGGTGCACGCGAAGAGCTACTCGTCGATCTTCTCGACGCTGTGCTCGACCAAGGAGATCGACGAGGCGTTCCGCTGGTCGACCGAGAACCAGAACCTTCAGCGCAAGGCGCAGATCGTCCTGGACTACTACCACGGTGACGACCCGCTGAAGAGGAAGGTGGCCTCGACCCTGCTCGAGTCCTTCCTGTTCTACTCGGGCTTCTACCTGCCCATGCACTGGTCGAGCCGCGCCAAGCTCACGAACACGGCGGACATGATTCGCCTCATCATTCGTGACGAGGCCGTGCACGGCTACTACATCGGCTACAAGTACCAGAAGGGCCTCGAGAAGGAGACCCCTGAGCGTCGCGAGGAGCTGAAGGAGTACACCTTCAACCTGCTGTACGACCTGTACGAGAACGAGGTCCAGTACACGCACGACCTGTACGACGGCGTGGGCCTGGCCGAGGACGTCAAGAAGTTCCTGCACTACAACGCCAACAAGGCCCTGATGAACCTGGGCTACGAGGCGCTGTTCCCGTCCACGGTGACCGACGTCAGCCCGGCGATCCTGTCGGCCCTGTCGCCCAACGCCGACGAGAACCACGACTTCTTCTCCGGCTCCGGCTCGTCCTACGTGATCGGCAAGCACGAGGAAACCACGGACGACGACTGGGACTTCTAAGCCCCGCGTCACACGTAGCGAGGCCCCCGCACCATCACCGGTGCGGGGCCCTCACTGCGTTGGGGGCGTCCCACCACACTCACTGTCCGCTAGAACCCACGCACGTGCGCGAGGGCGCACTGGGTGCCCACTGGGGCGCAAGGAGCGAGCCGCTGGGGCGACAGGCGGGCGCGGGCCTACACCAGCCCCGAGTACTGCTTCCACGCGAGGGGAGCGGCCGGCTCCTCGTCGCGGACCACGGAGGCCTGGATGAGGCCGTAGGGACGGTCGTCCGCGTGGAACACCTCGCCCTTGTTCTCGATGCCGAACCGGCCCAGGTCGTAGTCGAAGTGGTGCTTGTTGGGGGCGGACATGCGGATCTCGACAAGCTCCGGCACCGCCTCGAGCGCCGCCTTGCCCATCTCGAACAGCGTCTGCTGCAGTGCGAGCGAGTGGTGGGTGGCAAACACCGAGGTCAGGATGCCCTTGACCGTCGCGTAGACCGCATTCCAGTCCGCCGAGGTGCCCGGCGCGAACCGCCACTGCGCCACGAGCGACGTGGCCATGATGCGGTCGTCGGTGGGCTGCAGCACCGTGAACTCGTCCTTGAGGAAGCCGTGGAACTCGGAGCCGGTGGACTTGAGGATGGTGAGGTCCTTGAGCCCCTGGATGACGTGCTCGACACGCTCGTCACCAGAACCGTCCACCGTGATCGCCGCCGTGCGCACCTCCTGGCCCGAGCGCACCCACGTGTGGTCGTGCTCGGCGCCGTCGACGGTGACCCGCTGCCACGCGAACTCCTCGACCTCGATCCGGGCGCCGCGCACGGGCTCCACGTCGTCCACGAAGTGCCGCGCGAGCGCGAGGGCGTAGTCCTCGACGGGGTTCAGCCCCACCGTCTTGGCGTACGCGTAGGCGGTCTGCTTCTGCGTGTCCGTCGGCAGCACGGTGCCCTGGTCGCCGGTGAGATGAGCGTCGTCGAAGTCGCCGCGCAGGCACGTCGAGACGTTCACGTCCGTGATCTCGTGGCGTGCGGTGTCGCGCACGATGCGCACCACGCGGTTTTCCGCCTTGCCGTACTGGTGAGGTCCGAGGGTGATGGCCATGGCGGCCCCTTTCTCGCCGGGACGCGCACGTCGCGCGTCGGATGGGTTCACGCTAGCGATCCGGCATTTCGCAGGCGTTTCTTACGGCTTTCGGAGCGCCGATGCCGTGGCCGGCTTGGCAGCGTCAGTGCCGCTCCAGGAGCCGCCCGGTGTTTTCGGCGTTGGCGCGCACCGGGAAGATCTGCGCGCCAGCGAGCCACGTGCGCTGCACACGGCCGGTGAGTTCGTGGCCGTCGAAAGCGGAGACCGGGTTGCGGTGCGACAGGTCCGATGCGACCACGGTCCAGCGTTCAGCAGGGTCGAACGCCACCAGGTCGCCGCGCGCGCCCACACGGATCGAGCCCTTGTCGGCGAGCCCGGCGAAGGTCGCGGGCCGGGACGTGACCCATGCCACCGCATCGGCCAAAGGAATGTCACGCGCGGCGGCGCCCGAGGCGACGGCGGACAGCATGACCTGCACGCCCGAGATTCCGCCCCACGCGCGCGCCCAGTCGCCGCCGGCTCCCACCTTGAGTTCGGCGGTCGCGGGGGAGTGGTCGGAGGCCACCAGATCAAGCGTGCCGTCGAGCAGCGCCTCCCACAGAGCCTCGCGGTTGGCCGCATCGCGCACGGGAGGGCAGCACTTGTATTGGGTTGCGCCGTCGGGGATGGAGGCGGAGTCGAAGGTCAGGTAGTGCGGGCACGTCTCGACGGTGATCCGCACACCCTCATCCTTCGCGGCGCGGATCGCCGGCAGCGCCCGGGCGGCAGACAGGTGCAGGATATGCACCCGGCACCCCGTCTCGCGCGAGGCGGCGATGACGGCGTCGATGGCCGCCATCTCGGAGGCCTCGGGGCGCGAGCCCACAAAGTCGGAGTAGTCGGCGCCGCCCGCGTGATCGAGAAGCGTGTCGGGGTCCTCGGCGTGCACGATGAGCAGGCCGTCGAACGCGGCGATCTCTGCCGCGGCCTCGACGAGCTGCGCGCGGGAAAGGTGCGGGAACTCGTCCACGCCCGACGGCGACAGGAAGCACTTGAAGCCGAACACGCCCGCCTCGTGCAGCTCGCGCAGGTGCCCCAGCGAGGACGGGACGGCGCCTCCCCAGAAGCCCACGTCCATCGACACCTGGGGCGACGCGGCGGTGCGCTTGAGCACGAGCGCCTCGAGCGTGGTGGTGGGAGGGATGGAGTTCAGCGGCATGTCGAGCAGCGTGGTGGTGCCGCCGGCGCCCGCGGCGAGGGTGGCGGACGTGAAGCCCTCCCACTCGGTCCGTCCGGGCTCGTTGACGTGTACGTGGGTATCGACCACGCCGGGCAGCAGCACCTGGGAGTCGGGCAGCGTCACGTCCTCGCTGGCGTCGTACTCGGCGGCGATATCGCCGATCGCCCGGATCACCCCGTGCCTCACGGCCACCGACGCCGGCTGCCATTCGTCGCCCACCAACACGCGGCGCGAGCGCACCACCAGATCAAAGTCCTTCATGCCCCGACACTAGGCAACCAATATTGCGCGCGCGTGTCCGGGCCGTGGCCGCGCGGGCAACACGCGCGAAACGCCGCAGCCGTACAGTCGGCTCATGTGGGAGATCGCGCACCAGCTTGAGGGCTCGCTCGCCGCGGGCCGCCGCGTGGGCGTCGTGACCGTGGCCGTGGTGCACGGCTCGGCGCCGCGCACGGTCGGATCGTCGATGGCCGTGACGGATACGGGTGAGGTCATCGGCGCGATCTCGGGCGGCTGTGTCGAGTCCGAGGCGTACGAGCTGGCCCGCGCCGCGCTGAGCGGTGAGGTGGGAGTCGCCTCGACCGAGCTGGGTCTGTCAGACGACGATGCGCTCGCGGCCGGCCTGTCATGTGGCGGTCACCTGAGTGTGGTCGCGTCCGTCCTGGAGCCCGGCGACCATGCCGTGCGCGAGCAGCTGCGCCGCGCCGCCGCCGGGCGGTCTGCCCGGCTCGACATCGACCTCGCGACCGGCTCCGTGGGGATGGCCGATGCCGTGGCCGCCCCCGTAGGCACGTTGCGGATCGAGCGGGAGGACTCGCCCCGGCTCATCATCGTGGGTGCCGTCGACTTCTCGGCCGCGCTCGCGACCGCGGCGCGCCCATTGGGATACCGGGTGACCGTGGTGGACGCGCGCCCGGCATTCGCGACCTCGGCACGTCACGCGGACGCGCACGAGGTGATCCGCGCCTGGCCGGGCGACTACTTGGCCGCCACGAGCATCGGCCCCCGTGATGTCATCTGCGTGCTGACCCACGAGGAGCGCTTCGACATCCCCGCGCTCGTCACCGCGCTCGCGTCGGACGCCGGCTTTGTCGGCGCGATGGGCTCGCGCCGCACGGACGTGCGCAGGCGCGAGCTGCTCGCGGAGGCCGGCGTGGGCGCCGGCGACCTCGCGCGCCTGCGTAGTCCCATCGGCCTCGACTTGGGAGGCGTGACGGCGGCGGAGACCGCGATCTCGATCGTCGCGCAGATCGTCGCCGACGCGCGCGGACGCGAGGGCGGCCACCTCGCCAATCGCACGGCGGCCATCCACGCTCGCGGCTAGGCCTGCAGCATCCTCCACACGCGGTCGCGCGACATCGGGATCGACATGGGTCGCACGCCCACCGCGCGGCGAATGGCGTTCGCGAGGGCGGGGGCCACGGGGTTGTAGGGCGACTCGGACATGGACTTCGCTCCGTACGGGCCGAGGTCGTCTGAGGTGGTCGCGAAGCGCACGTGGGTCAGCGGCACGTCCGCCATCTGCGGCACGCGGTACTGGCGGAACGCGGGGTTCGCGACCGCGCCTCGCTCGTCGATCATGACCTCCTCGTACAGGGCCGAGCCGATGCCCTGGGCCACGCCGCCCTCGATCTGGCCGCGGCACTGCTGCGGGTTCATCACCACACCCGCGTCCGCTGTTTGGACCGAGCGGAGGATCCGCACCTCGCCCGTGTCGGGCCGCACCGCCACGCGGAAGGCCTGCACGTTGAACGCGACCGACCGCTCACGCTGGTCCAGGAACGATTCCGCCCAGGCCTCGTCTCCCCGCCGATGCGACGCATCCACGCCGGGGATGAGCGCGCCCCAGTCGACGGGGGAGTCGGTCGCGACATGTCCCGCCGAGGCCAGCAAGGCCTCGCGCAACTCCACGCATGCGGCGTGCAGCGCCTTACCTGCGACCACAATGCCCGTGGAGCCGAACGCGCCCGTATCGTGCTTCACGGCGTCCGTGTCCGCGTGGGTGAGGCGCACGCGCGAGCGCGGCACGCCGAACACCTCGGCCACGATCTGGGTGTGGACCGTGGTGGTGCCGTTGCCGAACTCCGCGGTGCCCGAGCGCGCGTGGAACATGCCGTCAGCACCGACCGAGATGGACGCGACGGCGACGTGGCCGCGAGGTGGGAGTGTCGCGATCATCGAGGCCGCCATACCCTCGCCGACGGCCCAGCCCTCGGGCGCGGGGACGTCGTCCGGGCCCGCGAGCTCGTCGCGCGCCATGTCGAGGCACTCGTCGAGGCCGAACGAGCCGAACTTCAGGTCCTCGTCGGGAGCGCCCGCGACGATGAACGGGTCGCCAGGGCGCACCGCGTTCAGGCGCCGCATCTCATACGGGTCGATCCCCAGGTCCAGCGCGAGCTCGTCCATCGCAGACTCGATCGCGAAGATCACCTGTCCCAGCCCGTAGCCGCGGAACGCTCCGGAAGGGATGTTGTTGGTGTAGACGGCCTCGGCGTCGAGGCGCTTGACCGGGGCGCGGTAGACGGCGATGGACTCGTGACAGCCGTGGAACATGACGCCCACGGCGTGGTTGCCGTACGCGCCCGTGTCGCTCAGCACGTCGACGTGCAGCGCGGTGAGGCGTCCGTCGGAGCCCGCTCCCGCACGCACGCGCACGCGCATGGGGTGGCGCACGGAGGTGCGGGTGAATTCCTCTTCGCGCGTCATCTCGTACGCGACGGGGCGGCCCACGGCGAGCGCCGCGAGCGCGACGATGTCCTCGCAGAACATCTCCTGTTTGCCGCCGAACCCGCCACCGACTCGCGCGGTGAACACGCGCACGCGATCGGCGTCCCAGCCCAGCACGCGGGCCAGTTCGTCGCGCACGAGGAAGGGCACCTGGGAGCTGGTGCGCACGGTGAGGCGTCCGTCGTCGGCCACCCAGGCGATGGCGCCGTGGGTCTCGAGCTGCGCGTGCGAGACGCGCGAGGTGGACCACGTCCCGTCGGTCGTGGCCGCCGATTCCGCGAGCGCGGCCTCCACGTCGCCCGTCGCCTCGTGTACCGAGGCGACCACGTTTCGCGAAGCATCGGCGACACGGTCCGCGGGGGTGCGCTTGGGGTGGAGCAGGGGGGACCCGGGGGCGCGGGCGGCCTCGGGGTCCAGCACGTGCGGCAGGACCTCGTAGTCCACGACCACCGCGCTCGCGGCAAGATCCGCGAGGCGCTTGGTCTCGGCAATGACCACCGCGACGCGCTGGCCGATGAAGCGCACCACCGAATCGAGCATCCGGGTGTCGTCGGGATCGTCCGTGCGGTGCTGGTGGCGACCGGTCGAATACAGCACGTCGGGCGCGTCTTCATGAGTGAGTACGGCGAGCACGCCGTCCATCGCGAGGGCGGCCGACGCGTCGATCGCCACGATCCGCGCGTGTGCGTGCGGCGAGCCGACCACCGAGAGGTGCACGGTGTCCGCAGGCATCTCGTCGAAGGTGAAGGGTTCGCGCCCGGCCACGACGCGGTCCTTGGCAGAGTGCACCACGGAGGCGCCGACGCCCGCAGCCTCCTCAGTGGTGGCCGCGGCGCCGCGCTCGAGAGTCCGTGCGCATCCCCCGCAGCCTTCGCCCGATCCGCAGATGCCGTGCGTCAGCGCCTCGCGGATGGGCCGATACCCCGTGCAGCGACAGAGGTTGCCGCGCATGCGCTTCGCAAACGCTTCCGGGTCGTCCAGGTCCTGGGGCGTCAGGGCGGACGCGGTGACGGCCATGCCCGGCGTGCAGAAGCCGCACTGGAAACCGGCGTGGTCGGCGAGCGACTCCTGCACCTGCGTGAGCCCGTCGCTGCCCAGCCCGGCCGCGGTTGTGACCTCGCGCCCCGCGGCGCGCTGCGCCGGGGTGATGCAGGAGTGCACGGCCTTGCCGTCGACCAGCACCGAGCACGCGCCGCAGTCGCCCGAGTCGCAGCCCTTCTTCACCTCGACGTGGCCCGCGTCGCGCAGGAATGTGCGCAGGCACTGCCCCGGCTCGGGAGTGGCGTCGACCTGTGCGCCGTTCACCGCATACGTCATGCGAGCTCCTCGGCGACCTCGGCCAGCAGCGTCGCCGAGACTCCTCGCCGCCAGTCAGCCGTGCCGAGCGGGTCCGTGTAGTACCCAGGCGCGGAACGAGCGTCGGCGACCACGGCATCGGCCGTCGGAACCTGCGGGTAGCGGAGGACCACCGGGACACGGGTCGCGGCGGTGATCACGAGCACGCACGATCCGTCCGCGTCGCGCCGTCCCGTCAGCAGCGCACCCGAGCGTCCGTTCTGGGCGAGCGCAATGCGGCGGTGGGCCGTCCGGGCCGCAAGGGCCGCGGCCGGCACGGTCACGGCGTGAATGACGTCGCCATGGCCCAGGTGCGAGGCTCCGTTGTCGGCGGGGATGTCTGCGACCGCAACGTCCGCGATGGAGCCGTCCGCGCGCCACACCTCCGCGACGCCGTCCAGGGTGGCGGCCAGCGCGATCATCGCGCCTGCGGCATACGACTTCGCGATGTTGCCGCCCACCGTGGCCGCGGCCTGCACCTTGAAGGAGGCCAGCAGCGACTCCGCGCACTGATGCATGAGGGGCGCCGCGGGCAACTCCGAGAGGCGAGCCCAGGCGGCCAGGTCGCCGATGGTGGCCATGGCGCCGATGCGCAGGTCGCCCGCCGCGGTCAGTTCCAGCTCGTCCCACCCCAGGCCGGCGAGGTCGACGAGGCCGGTGAGGCCCGGCTGAGGCTCCGAGTACAGCCAGGTGGCTCCGGCCATGAACGTCTCTCCCGGTGCCAGCGCGAGATCCTCGCGCGTGCTCGCCGTACGCATGGTGCGTACCCCGGCCAGGTCCATCGTCGCCTCCCTCTTCCCGGGTGGCCCGGGCTTCCCACGCGGCCTCGGCACGGGCCCCGTCCTCGACAATCTGCCACGGGGTTCGCGGGCGCCATGACCATTCTGCGCGGAATTTACGGAGCGGTAACACGGAGGGCACCGCGGCGGAAATCGACTCCGCCTACCGTCATCCTTGGCGGCGCTCCGGAGGGGGGAGCGTCGCCATTCTTGCGTCCTGGGGTCTACGGCCTAGTGACCATTGACCGAGAAATGCATCCAGTCTTCGCGACCGGTCCAGGTGCCTCCCCATCCCCAGCCGATGCTGGTGAAGGCCGCGTACACCTCCGTCGCCTCGTCGATCATTCCGGTGCGCATGTCATCGCGGTTGAGATAGGCCTCCGACAGCTCGGGGAACAGTTCCTCGCCCCGGTAGAAGGGGTTGTGGAACGGGTTGATGTCGATGGCCTTGCCGTACGCGTGCTGTGACCACACCGAGACCGCGCCCACGATCTGACGGCACGTGAAGCCCGAGGTGACGTTGAGGTCGCCGGTGGGTGGCGAGTCGCGCTCCTCGCGGGAGATGACGCGCATCTCCTCGATGGGGAACTGGGCGGCGAAGACGCGCTCGAATGCGCCCGCGACGTCCTCGGCGACGTCGTCGTGCACCATCATCTCGCCGGTGTGCACCTCGCCGTCGAAGCCCCAATAGGGCATGACCAGGTAGGCCAGGTCGCCGATGTCGACCGGGCACCCCTCCTCCCACGACGAGCGCGCGGCGACGTCGTCGGGCACGTCCATCGAGATGTCCACAAACCACGAGTCGTCGTCGGGATCGGCGAGCCACTCGCGCGGCTCCAACTGGCGATCCTCGAGCGCGTCGGGGGTGTCGCCTGGCACGCCCAGGTTGTTATCGCCCATCTCGAGCGGTACCTGGCCCAGCCACAGCGGGCGCGCATAGGAGTCGTCCTCGACCGGCTCGGCCGTGACGGTGACGGCGGGCAGGGGTGCGGGCGTCGCGGTCGCCGTCGTCGTCGCCGTTGTCGTGACGCTCAGCGGGGCCGGCTCGTCACGGTCGAGGAGCGAGCATCCCGTGAGGAGCCCGCCCGCTGCGGCGGCCGTGAGGGTGAGGGAGATCGCGCGCGTCGACATGCGGCCAGGGTAGTGACCGTGGTCCCTGCCGGGAAGACGCCCGATGCAGGGGGCGCCCGATGTCGGTGGTTCGTGGTGGGATAGGTGGCGTGAGCGATGTGAACGATCCCCGCGCCCGTCACCAGGACCTTGTCCAACAGGTCGAGGAGCACCGCGCCCGCTACTACGGTGACGACGCACCCACGATCTCGGACGCCGAGTACGACGCGCTCGAGCGTGAGTTGCGCGACCTTGAGGCGGCACATCCGGAACTGGTCGAGCCCGACTCGCCGACACAGGTCGTGGGCGCCGCGCGGGGTGACACGGGCTTCGCGTCGGTGCAGCACCGCGAACGGATGATGAGCCTCGACAATGCCTTCTCGCTCGAGGATGTGGAGGCGTGGCTCGCGCGCGTGGGCAAAGAGGCAGGCGACCAAGAGATTGTGTGCGAGCCCAAGATCGATGGGCTGTCGATATCTCTGACCTATGAGGATGGCGAGCTAGTACGGGGCGTCACCCGCGGCGACGGCACCACGGGCGAGGACGTGACCGCCAACGTGCTGACCATCGCGACGATCCCGCGCCGGCTCAGCGGCGCGCACGTGCCGTCTGTCGTGGAGGTGCGTGGCGAGGTGTTCCTGCCCGTGGCGGCGTTCGAGCAGCTCAATGATCGCCTGCGGGAGGACGGCAAGCCCACCTATGCGAACCCGCGCAATACGGCCGCGGGTTCGCTCCGGCAGAAGGACGCACGCGTGACGGCCGAGCGTCCGCTCGATCTCACCTGTTACGCGCTCGGCGCGCTCGAGTGGGGGGACCGCGAACCCGACCCGCGGCTGGCGCAACAGGACGGCATCTACGCGGTGCTTGCCGACTGGGGCTTCCCCGTCACGGAGCATGCGCGCACCCTGCGCGGGCTGGGCGCGATCGAGGAGTACCTGCGCGAGCTCGAGGACAAGCGTCACTCTCTGGTGCACGAGATCGATGGAGCGGTGCTGAAGGTCAATGACCGTGCAATGCAGGGCCAGTTGGGCTCGACCAGCCGGGCACCCCGATGGGCGATCGCATACAAGTTCCCGCCCGAGGAGGTCCACACCGTCCTTGAGGACATCCGCGTGGACGTGGGGCGCACGGGGCGGGTCACCCCGTACGGCGTGATGACGCCCGTGACCGTGGCCGGCTCGACCGTCACCTACGCGACGCTGCACAACCGCCATGAGGTCAAACGCAAGGGTGTGCTCATCGGGGACACCGTGGTGCTGCGTAAGGCCGGCGACGTGATCCCCGAGATCGTCGGACCGGTCGAGGCGGCACGCACGGGGGCGGAGCGCGAGTGGGAGATGCCGGAGAACTGCCCCTCCTGTGGCACGCCCCTCGTCGAGCAGAAGGAGGGCGACAAGGACCTGCGGTGTCCCAACGCCCAGGGCTGCCCGGCACAGATCGTGGACCGTATTGCCTTCATCGGTTCGCGCGGCGCCTTCGACGTCGAAGTGCTGGGGGAGAAGGCCGCGGCCGCGCTGGTGGAGTCCGGGGTGCTCACCAATGAGGCGGGGCTCTTCGACCTGACCGAGGAGTCGCTGCGAGCGGTGCCCATGTTCGTCTACGAGGTGGACGAGAAACTGACCCGCAAGCAGGTAGAGGCGGGACAGTCCGGACGCAAGGCCGGCGACGTCGCGGAAAACGGGCGCAAACTCATCGCGAATCTCCAAGAGGCGCGCTCTCAACCGCTGTGGCGCGTGGTGGTATCGCTCTCGATCCGGCACGTGGGACCCACCGCGTCCCGCGCGATCGCGACCGAGCTGGTGTCCATGGACGCGATCCGGGGCGCCAGTGAGGAGCAGCTTGCCGCGATCGACGGCGTGGGCCCGGTCATTGCGCAGTCCGTCGTGCAGTGGTTCGCCGTTGACTGGCACGTGGACATCGTCGAGCGGTGGGCCGCCGCCGGCGTCCGCATGGAGGACGAGCGGGACGAGACGGTCGCGCGCACCCTCGAGGGTCTGACCATTGTCGCCACGGGCTCGCTTGACGGGTTCACGCGTGACTCGGTGAAGGAGGCGATCATCTCCCGTGGAGGCAAGGCGGCCGGGTCGGTGTCGAAGAACACGTCCTATGTGGTCGCCGGAGCCAATGCGGGATCGAAGGCGGACAAGGCCGAACAGTTGGGCGTCCCGATCCTCGACGAAGCCGCCTTTGTGCGCCTCCTCGACGGGGGTGTGGAGGCGCTGTCCGAGTAGGTGGCGCTTCCAGACTCCGTTCGCGGTGCGGATCAGAAAAAACTTCACACGAATTTTGGCTATGTTTCGGGCAGATGACGGACAATGGGAGCGCAAACCGATCATTTACCAGGTAGTTCAGTCGCGACACGCCCGGGCTGACGCCGATTTGACGATGGGGTTCACATCCCCGTAATGTTCTTCTCGCTGCCGACGAGGGAAGCGCTCGAAAGGTCCTGAGGGGCCTCACTGAGCACCACGAGACAGCAACTCCAACCTCTGAACCACGGTCGTTAGCGCGCCCAAGAGGATGTAGGATGGAGAGCCCGTTCCGGGCAAGCCAACACGCCAAGAAAAACGGCGAGTTGACAAGGCCGGAGACATCGGGTAAGTTTTTACGAGTTGCCCCAAACGCCGGCCGGAAGGTCCGCGGGAGGTGAGCTTCCGATCTTTGAGAACTCAACAGTGTGCCACATAGTCGATGCCAAAATCTCCGGCATCTGCCCTAAAATTGGGGTTGGATGTAGGATTCCTTTGGTAATGAAATGAATGTCAGTGACATTTGTTCTCTTGCTAGAGATTAAACCGGTTCTTTGGAACCACTTCGTTTGTTGATGAGCCTGTTTGCAGGTTTCTGATAAAGCATTTACGGAGAGTTTGATCCTGGCTCAGGACGAACGCTGGCGGCGTGCTTAACACATGCAAGTCGAACGGTGAAGCGAGAGCTTGCTCTTGTGGATCAGTGGCGAACGGGTGAGTAACACGTGAGTAACCTGCCCCAGACTCTGGGATAAGCCTTGGAAACGAGGTCTAATACCGGATAAGCGGCACCACCGCATGGTGAGTGTTGGGAAAGATTTTTTGGTCTGGGATGGACTCGCGGCCTATCAGCTTGTTGGTGAGGTAATGGCTCACCAAGGCGACGACGGGTAGCCGGCCTGAGAGGGCGACCGGCCACACTGGAACTGAGACACGGTCCAGACTCCTACGGGAGGCAGCAGTGGGGAATATTGCACAATGGGCGAAAGCCTGATGCAGCGACGCCGCGTGGGGGATGAAGGCCTTCGGGTTGTAAACCCCTTTCAGCAGGGAAGAAGCGAAAGTGACGGTACCTGCAGAAGAAGCGCCGGCTAACTACGTGCCAGCAGCCGCGGTAATACGTAGGGCGCAAGCGTTGTCCGGAATTATTGGGCGTAAAGAGCTCGTAGGCGGCTTGTCGCGTCTGCTGTGAAAGCACGAGGCTCAACCTCGTGTCTGCAGTGGGTACGGGCAGGCTAGAGTGTGGTAGGGGAGACTGGAATTCCTGGTGTAGCGGTGGAATGCGCAGATATCAGGAGGAACACCGATGGCGAAGGCAGGTCTCTGGGCCACTACTGACGCTGAGGAGCGAAAGCGTGGGGAGCGAACAGGATTAGATACCCTGGTAGTCCACGCCGTAAACGGTGGGCACTAGATGTGGGGACTATTCCATGGTTTCCGCGTCGCAGCTAACGCATTAAGTGCCCCGCCTGGGGAGTACGGCCGCAAGGCTAAAACTCAAAGGAATTGACGGGGGCCCGCACAAGCGGCGGAGCATGCGGATTAATTCGATGCAACGCGAAGAACCTTACCAAGGCTTGACATATACGGTCTATCCCTAGAGATAGGGAGTGATTTTTTCGCCGTATACAGGTGGTGCATGGTTGTCGTCAGCTCGTGTCGTGAGATGTTGGGTTAAGTCCCGCAACGAGCGCAACCCTCGTCCTATGTTGCCAGCACGTAATGGTGGGGACTCATAGGAGACTGCCGGGGTCAACTCGGAGGAAGGTGGGGATGACGTCAAATCATCATGCCCCTTATGTCTTGGGCTTCACGCATGCTACAATGGCCGGTACAAAGGGCTGCGATACCGTAAGGTGGAGCGAATCCCAAAAAGCCGGTCTCAGTTCGGATTGAGGTCTGCAACTCGACCTCATGAAGTTGGAGTCGCTAGTAATCGCAGATCAGCAACGCTGCGGTGAATACGTTCCCGGGCCTTGTACACACCGCCCGTCAAGTCACGAAAGTCGGTAACACCCGAAGCCGTCGGCCTAACTCTTTGAGAGGGAGACGTCTAAGGTGGGATTGGCGATTGGGACTAAGTCGTAACAAGGTAGCCGTACCGGAAGGTGCGGCTGGATCACCTCCTTTCTAAGGAGCACCTACATCTCCAGCTTGTCTGGATGGTGTCAGGACCCACGCTCTACACGTTCGTTGTAGGGGTGGGGCTCATGGATGGAACATCGACATGGCTGCTTACTGTGGCCGGCACTAGCGAGTACGTGACCTTCGGGTTGCTGGAAAGCACAGTGTTGGTTGGAGTGGGTAGCGAGGCACACTGTTGGGTCCTGAAAGATCGGGACCGACACGCAAGGACAGGTCCAGATTCTTTCTGGTGGACCTGCCCGAAGCCCCAAGGAAGTTTCGTTGATCGTTGTGATCGATACGGAGCTGTGGGTGGAGGGTATGGATCGTCCGTTGCTTGAGAACTGCATAGTGGACGCGAGCATCTTTGTAATCTGTGGTCAAGTTTTTAAGAGCACATGGTGGATGCCTTGGCAGTAGGAGCCGATGAAGGACGTTGTAGCCTGCGATAAGCCTCGGGGAGCTGGCAAACAAGCTGTGATCCGAGGATGTCCGAATGGGGAAACCCCGCTGGAGTCATGTCCAGTGACCTGCACCTGAATATATAGGGTGTGTGGAGGGAACGTCGGGAAGTGAAACATCTCAGTACCGACAGGAAGAGATATTCCGTGAGTAGTGGCGAGCGAAAGCGGATCAGGCCAAACCATGCACGTGTGATACCCGGCAGGGGTTGCGTGTGTGGGGTTGTGGGACCTCTTGTCACAAGCTGCCGCTTGTGAGCAGAGTAAGAAATCTGGTTGATAGTCGAAGGGCATTGAAAGGCCCGGCATAGAGGGTGCGACCCCCGTAGACGAAATTTTCCAGACTCTGAAGAGTCATCCCAAGTAGCACGGGGCCCGAGAAATCCCGTGTGAATCCGTAGAGACCACTCTATAAGCCTAAATACTCCCTACTGACCGATAGCGGAACAGTACCGTGAGGGAATGGTGAAAAGTACCCCGAGAGGGGAGTGAAATAGTACCTGAAACCGTGTGCTTACAATCCGTCGGAGCCTCCCTAGCAGGGGTGACGGCGTGCCTTTTGAAGAATGAGCCTGCGAGTTAGTGCTCGGTGGCGAGGTTAACCCGTGAGGGGCAGCCGTAGCGAAAGCGAGTCCGAATAGGGCGATTGAGTCGCCGGGTCTAGACCCGAAGCGAAGTGATCTATCCATGGCCAGGTTGAAGCGCGGGTAAGACCGCGTGGAGGACCGAACCCACTTGGGTTGAAAACCGAGGGGATGAGCTGTGGATAGGGGTGAAAGGCCAATCAAACTTCGTGATAGCTGGTTCTCCCCGAAATGCATTTAGGTGCAGCGTTGCGTGTTTCTTGCCGGAGGTAGAGCTACTGGATGGCCGATGGGCCCTACCAGGTTACTGACGTCAACCAAACTCCGAATGCCGGTAAGTCAGAGCGCAGCAGTGAGACTGTGGGGGATAAGCTTCATAGTCGAGAGGGAAACAGCCCAGAACACCAACTAAGGCCCCTAAGCGTGTGCTAAGTGGGAAAGGATGTGGAGTTGCACAGACAACCAGGAGGTTGGCTTAGAAGCAGCCACCCTTGAAAGAGTGCGTAATAGCTCACTGGTCAAGTGATTCCGCGCCGACAATGTAGCGGGGCTCAAGTACACCGCCGAAGTTGTGTCATTCACACATTGCCTGGCCTTCGGGTCCAAGCGTGTGGATGGGTAGGGGAGCGTCGTGTGGCGAGTGAAGCAGCGGGGGAACCCAGCTGTGGACGCTACACGAGTGAGAATGCAGGCATGAGTAGCGAAAGACGGGTGAGAAACCCGTCCGCCGAATGACCAAGGGTTCCAGGGCCAGGTTAATCCGCCCTGGGTAAGTCGGGACCTAAGGCGAGGCCGACAGGCGTAGTCGATGGACAACGGGTTGATATTCCCGTACCGGCGAAGAACCGTCCCTGACGAATCAGACGATGCTAAGCGCCCGAAACCACCTCCTGATCCTTCGGGATCTATCGGTGGCGTAGCGCGCGACCCGAGTCTGTAGTAGTCAAGCGTATTAACAGGGGTGACACAGGAAGGTAGCCGAGCGTGGCGATGGTAGTCCACGTCTAAGGGTGTAGGGCGAACGGTAGGCAAATCCGCCGTTCATATGCTTGAGACCTGATGGTGACCACATTAGTGGGAATCCGGTGATCCTATGCTGTCAAGAAAAACCTCGGCGCGAGGTTCTAGCCGCCCGTACCCCAAACCGACTCAGGTGGTCAGGTAGAGAATACTAAGGCGATCGAGAGAATCGTGGTTAAGGAACTCGGCAAAATGCCCCCGTAACTTCGGGAGAAGGGGGGCCTGAGGCGTGATCAGCACTAGCGGCTGTGAGCGTTTGAGGGCCGCAGAGACCAGGGAGAAGCGACTGTTTACTAAAAACACAGGTCCGTGCGAAGTCGCAAGACGATGTATACGGACTGACGCCTGCCCGGTGCTGGAAGGTTAAGAGGAAGGGTTAGCCGCAAGGCGAAGCTCTGAATTTAAGCCCCAGTAAACGGCGGTGGTAACTATAACCATCCTAAGGTAGCGAAATTCCTTGTCGGGTAAGTTCCGACCTGCACGAATGGCGTAACGACTTCTCCGCTGTCTCAACCGCGAACTCGGCGAAATTGCACTACGAGTAAAGATGCTCGTTACGCGCAGCAGGACGGAAAGACCCCGGGACCTTTACTATAGCTTGGTATTGGTATTCGGTGTGGTTTGTGTAGGATAGGTGGGAGACTTTGAAGCCGTGACGCCAGTCATGGTGGAGTCATTGTTGAAATACCACTCTGATCACTCTGGATATCTAACCTCGGTCCGTAATCCGGATCAGGGACAGTGCCTGGTGGGTAGTTTAACTGGGGCGGTTGCCTCCCAAAAAGTAACGGAGGCGCCCAAAGGTTCCCTCAGCCTGGTTGGCAATCAGGTGGCGAGTGCAAGTGTACAAGGGAGCTTGACTGTGAGACTGACAGGTCGAGCAGGGACGAAAGTCGGGACTAGTGACCCGCTGGTGGCATGTGGAAGCGCCAGCGCTCAACGGATAAAAGGTACCCCGGGGATAACAGGCTGATCCTGCCCAAGAGTCCATATCGACGGCATGGTTTGGCACCTCGATGTCGGCTCGTCGCATCCTGGGGCTGGAGTTGGTCCCAAGGGTTGGGCTGTTCGCCCATTAAAGCGGTACGCGAGCTGGGTTTAGAACGTCGTGAGACAGTTCGGTCCCTATCCGCTGCGCGCGCAGGAAATTTGAGAGAATCTGTCCCTAGTACGAGAGGACCGGGATGGACGAACCTCTGGTGTGCCAGTTGTTCCGCCAGGAGCACGGCTGGTTGGCTACGTTCGGAACGGATAACCGCTGAAAGCATCTAAGCGGGAAGCCGGTCTCAAGATGAGATTTCCATCAGATTTAATCTGTGAAGGCCCCCTACAGACCATGGGGTTGATAGGCCGGATGTGGAAGAGGGGACTAACGACCCTCGAAGCTGACCGGTACTAATAGGCCAACAACTTCACCACAACACATGTAATGTTGCGAGATACTACGCGTCCACTATGCGGTTCCCGAGAAACGGGTGAACCACACCAAAATCTCCATAGAGTTACCGCAGCCATAGCGGCAGGGAAACGCCCGGTCCCATCCCGAACCCGGAAGCTAAGCCTGCCAGCGCCGATGGTACTGCACCCGCCAGGGTGTGGGAGAGTAGGACGCTGCGGGAC